>NZ_FORP01000001.1 GCF_900114035.1 Amycolatopsis sacchari
TTGCTGGTGGAGCAGAACGCGCAGCAGGCGCTGTCGCGGGCGCACCGGGCGTACGTGCTGGAGACCGGCCGCATCACCCGCGCCGGCACCGGCCGCGAACTGCTCGCCGACGCCAGCATCAAGGAGGCCTACCTCGGGGTCGCGTGACCCCGAGGCGGTCACTCCTTCGGGTAGTCCCTGACGATGCAGCTCAGCCGGGCGGTGCAGGTGCGCCGCCCGGCTTCGTCGGTCAGGACGATCTCCGTGGTGATCGTGGTGCGCCCGACGTGCAGCGGCACGGCGGTGCCGGTGACGATCCCGTCGGTCACGCCGCGGTGGTGCGTGCAGGACAGCTCGAAGCCCACCGTCATCTTGTCGGTGCCCGCGTTGAGCGCGGCGACCGTGCTGCCCAGCGCCTCCGCGAGCGCCGCGTTCGCCCCGCCGTGCAGCAGCCCGTACGGCTGGCGGTTCCCGTCGACCGGCATCGTCGCGACCACGCGCTCAGGGCCCACCTCGACGAAGCTGATCCCGAGCTTGTCGTTGAGCTGCTGGCTGGGGTCGAGGCCCGCGATCCGCTCGCGGTAGTCCTCCGACAGGTGTTCGGTCACGCACGGCTCCTCAATCGAGACTGTCAGACCCTCACCCTAGACTCGCTCCCGTGAGCCCCAGTCAGAACCAATCCGTAGCGAACGCCACAGCGACACTGGCACAGGCCGACCGGCCGCGCCTGCTGCTGATCGACGGCCACTCGATGGCCTACCGGGCCTTCTTCGCCGTGCCCGCCGACCGGTTCCGCACGTCGACGGGGCAGGTCACGAACGCGGTCTTCGGGTTCACCTCCATGCTCATCAACCTGCTGCGCGACGAGCAGCCGACCCACCTCGCGGTCGCGTTCGACGTGTCGCGGCAGACGTTCCGCTCGGAGACCTACGCCGAGTACAAGGCGGGCCGCTCCGCGACGCCGGACGACTTCAAGGGGCAGGTCGACCTCGTCAAGGAGGTGCTCGGGGTGCTGGGCATCCCGGTGCTGGCGAAGGAGGGCTTCGAGGCGGACGACATCATCGCCACGCTCACCACGCAGGCCGTCGCCGAGAACTACGAGGTGCTCATCTGCACCGGTGACCGGGACGCGCTGCAGCTGGTCAACGAGTACGTGACGGTGCTGTACCCGCGCAAGGGCGTGTCCGACCTGGTGCGGTACGACCCGGCCGGCGTCAGCGACAAGTACGGCCTGACGCCGGAGCAGTACCCGGACTTCGCGGCGCTACGGGGCGACCCGTCGGACAACCTGCCCGGCATCCCCGGCGTCGGCGAGAAGACGGCGACGAAGTGGATCCAGCAGTTCGGCTCGCTCAACACCCTCATCGACCGCGTCGACGAGGTGAAGGGCAAGGTCGGGGACGCGCTGCGCGCCCACCTCGACGCCGTGATGCTCAACCGGCAGCTCACCGAGCTGGTGCGGGACGTGCCGCTGGACACCACCCCGGAGCAGCTCGCGCTGCAGCCGTGGGACCGCGACGCGGTGCACCGGCTGTTCGACGAGCTGGAGTTCCGCGTGCTGCGGGACAGGCTGTTCGCGACGCTGCAGAGCGCGGAGCCGGAGGCCGACGAGGGTTTCCAGGTCACCGGGGCGGCGGTGCCGACCGGCGGGCTCGACGCGTGGCTCGCCGAGCACGTCGAGCCGGGCAAACCGGTGGGCGTGTCCTTCCGCACCACCGGCGCATCGGTGAACGCCGACGCGCGGTCCCTCGCGCTCGCCGCGCCGGACGGGCAGGGCGCGTACGTCGATCTGTCCACTTTGGACGAGTCGGACGAGAAGGCGCTCGCGGCGTGGCTCGCCGACCCGGCGATGCTCAAGGTGGGGCATTCGCTCAAGGTCCCGCTGCACGCCGTGCTCGCCCGCGGCTGGAGCTTCGCCGGCCTGCACCTGGACACCGAGCTGGCCGCGTACCTCGTGCGCCCCGGCCAGCGCTCGTTCGAGCTCGACGACCTCGTGCTGCGCTACCTCCAGCGCGAGCTGCGCTCGGAGGAGGGCGACGGTGACGGGCAGCTGTCGC
Source organism: Amycolatopsis sacchari (assembly GCF_900114035.1). Taxonomy (GTDB): domain Bacteria; phylum Actinomycetota; class Actinomycetes; order Mycobacteriales; family Pseudonocardiaceae; genus Amycolatopsis_E; species Amycolatopsis_E sacchari. The sequence goes on from NZ_FORP01000001.1 coordinate 2,037, forward strand.
TGCTGGACTCCGACGACGGCGAGGGCAAGGTCGTGCAGGCGGAGCTGGTCCGCGCCCGCGCGGTCGCGGAGCTGGCCGACGCGCTGCTGGCGGAGCTGGGCAAGATCGGCGGCTCGAAGCTGCTGGCCGAGATCGAGCTGCCGCTGCTGGAGGTCATCACCGAGCTGGAGGCCGCGGGCATCGCCGTCGACCTCGACCAGCTGACCGAGCTGGAGTCGCACTACGCGAGCCGCGTCCGCCAGGCCGAGGCCGACGCGTTCGCGGTGATCGGCAAGCAGATCAACCTCGGCTCGCCGAAGCAGCTGCAGGTCGTGCTGTTCGACGAGCTGCAGATGCCGAAGACCAAGCGCACCAAGACCGGCTACACCACCGACGCCGACGCGCTGCAGACGTTGTTCGAAAAGACCGAGCACCCGTTCCTGCAGCACCTGCTCGAGCACCGCGACGCCACCCGCCTGCGGGTCACGGTCGAGGGGCTGATCAAGTCGGTCGCCGACGACGGGCGCATCCACACCACGCTGCACCAGACGATCGCCGCCACCGGACGGCTGTCCTCTGTGGACCCGAACCTGCAGAACATCCCGATCCGCACGGAGGAGGGGCGCCGCATCCGTGACGCGTTCGTCGTCGGCTCGGGCTACGCCGAGCTGATGACCGCGGACTACAGCCAGATCGAGATGCGGATCATGGCGCACCTGTCCGAGGACGCGGCGCTGATCGAGGCGTTCCAGTCGGGCTTCGACTTCCACGCCGCCACCGCGGCGCGGGTGTTCGCGTGCGAGCCGTCGGAGGTCACCGGCGCCCAGCGCGCCAAGATCAAGGCGATGAACTACGGCCTGGCGTACGGGCTGTCGGCGTACGGGCTGTCGAACCAGCTGCGCATCTCCACCGAGGAGGCGCGCGGGCTGATGGACGACTACTTCGAGCGCTTCGGCGGCGTGCGGGACTACCTGCGCAACATCGTCGTGGAGGCGGGCAAGGTCGGCTACACCGAGACGATCTTCGGCCGCCGCCGCTACCTGCCCGACCTCAACAGCGACAACCGGCAGCGCCGCGAGATGGCGGAGCGGATGGCGCTTAACGCGCCGATCCAGGGCAGCGCGGCGGACATTATCAAGGTCGCGATGCTCAACGTGCAGCGGGCGCTGAAGGAGTCGGACCTGCGCAGCCGGCTGCTGCTGCAGGTGCACGACGAGCTCGTGCTGGAGGTCGCCGACGGCGAGCACGCGGCGGTGGAGCAGCTGGTGCGCGAGCAGATGGGTGCCGCGTACGAGCTGGCGGTGCCGCTGGAGGTGTCGGTCGGCTTCGGCCGGTCCTGGAACGACGCGGCGCACTGAGACCAGCGGGGTGGCGGCGGTGCCGGCCGCCGCCCCGCGTCCTTCGAGGAGAGTGACCATGGCCCCGCCCGCGGTGGCCCACCTGCGGCGGGCCAAGGACTGGATGGACGCCCACTACGCCGAGCCGCTGGACGTGGCGCGGCTGGCGGCCGTCGCGGGCTGGTCGCGCTCGCACTTCATCCGGTGCTTCGCCGCGGCCTACGGCGAGACGCCCAAGGCGTACCTGACGCGCAGGCGGATCGAGCGCGCGCAGGACCTGCTGCGCTCGGCGAACCTCACGGTCACCGAGGTCTGCGTCGCCGTCGGGTTCACCAGCCTGGGCACGTTCAGCCGCCGGTTCACGGAGCTGACCGGCCGCACCCCCACGCAGTACCGCGCCGAACACGGCCCGCCGGCGATCCCGGGGTGCTACCTGATGATGTGGACCAAGCCCAGCACTTTCGGATAAGCGTCCGTCCCCCGGTTCCGGTTAGCGTTGCCGCACCACCGGAAAGAACAGGGGAGCGAACCATGATCCGAAGGTTGTCGCACGCGAACCTCTACGTGCTGGACCAGGATTCCGCGAAGGCGTTCTACACCGAGAAGCTCGGTTTCGAGGTGCGCCAGGACATGCGGGTCGGCGATTTCCGCTGGCTCACCGTCGGCCCGCCGGACCAGCCGGACGTCGAGGTCGTGCTGATGCGCCCCGGCCCGCCGCAGCACGACCCGGAGACGGAGAAGGTCGTGCGGGAACTGATCGCCAAGGGCGCGATGGGCTCGGGGGTGTGGGCCACGGACGACTGCCGCAAGACGTACGAGGAGCTCGTCGACCGGGGCGTGACCTTCCTGCAGGAACCGGCCGAACGCCCGTACGGGGTCGAGGCGGTTTTCCGCGATGACTCGGGCAACTGGTTCAGTCTCACGGAGCGTCACGAGTTCGACGGAAGCAAGGACTGGGGGTGACGTGAAAGGCGTGTTACCAGCATGAAAGGCCCCGATCGGAGTCCTGCGAATGGGCTAAGCACGGGTTAGCGTGGGGCCATGACGGGCAGGCGAGCGCTCATCCTGGCGGGTACCGGCATGCTGTCGGAGGTGGCGGAGGCGCTGGTCCGGGACGGCTGGCAGGTGGTGCTGCCGAGCCGTCGCTACCAGCCGCTGTCGGTGCCCGAGAACCGGATGGGCGTCGCCGCCCTCAAGGCACTGCGGCCGCGCGGCCACGTGCCGACCCAGCGGCGCGAGCCCGGGCGCGCGCGATGGGTGGAGGCGCACTGGGACCGCCCGCGCGAGCTGGCCGCGAAGGCCGAGTCGGCCCTCGGCGGTCCGGCGGACCTGCTGGTGGCGTGGGTGCACGAGCAGTACCGGCGTGCGGTGCTGGGCGCGTGTGAACGGCTGCTCGCGCCCGCGGCGCCGGTCGTCGAGGTCCGCGCCGTGGGCGGCCCGGAGGCGCCGGAGCCGCTGCTCGCCGCGCATCCCACGCAGCTCGTGCTGGCCGGCTCGCTGTCGGGGCTGCCGGGCAACCGCCCGCTGTCGCACACGGAGCTGAGCGGCGCCGTCCTGGAGGCGGTGTCCCGTGCGGTGGAGGGGCGCCCCGCGTCGCTGCACCAGGTCGGCCAGTCCCGCCCGCTGGTGCACTGAGCCCTCGGCGGGCCAGGTCGCGCAACCGGAGCAGTTGTCGTGGCGGCGGGCCGCTGGAAGTTGGGCGCGGTCCGGGCCGTAGCCGACCTCGGGGGCTCGTCCGTGCGGCAGCGCCCGCTTGATCTGCCACATCGAGACGGGCCAGGCCCGCCCGCTGGTGGGATGAGTGGTCAGCGGGCCAGGCCCCGCAGGAGGAGCAGCCGTAGTGCGGCGGTGCCCGCTGTAGGAACTTCAGCGCTTTTCGAGCCGTAGCCTGCCGCGCGGCCACGCCCGTGCGGCAGCGCCCGGCGTCGCTGCACGACGTGGGCCAGGGCGGCCCGCTGGTGGGATGAGTGGTCGGCGGGCCAGGGCCTCGCACGGAGCAGCCGTCACCGAGCCCGCCCGTGCGGCAGCGCCTACTGGTGCACTGAAAACCCGGGCGGGGACGGCAACCGCCGAGCCGTCGGCGGGTGACGGCCCCGCAACCGGAGCAGCCGTAGTGCGGCGGCACGCGCCGCTGGAACTTCGGCGTGGTCCGGGCCGTAGCCGACCTCGCGGGCTCGTCCGTGCGGCGGCGCCCGCTCGATCTGCCACCTCGAGACGGGCCAGGTCCCGCAGCAGGAGCAGCCGTCAGCGAGCCCGCCCGTGCGGCAGCGCCCCCTGTGCACTGAAAACCACGCGGGGACGGCGGCCGCAGCCGCCCCACCGCGCGCCGCCCTTGCCGAGCCGTCAGCGGGCCAGGCCCCGCAGCAGGAGCAGCACCGAATCCCGGACGTCGGCGCGGGTGCGGGTGGGCTGGAACACCTGCCAGTCCAGTGCGACGACCAGCAGCGTGCCGAACAGGCCCGCCGCGGCCGTGGACACCTGCACCCCCTCCGGCAGCCTGCCCACGTCCGCGACACGCTGCAGCTGGTCCTTCACGATCGAGACGACCTCTTCCCGCAACGGCCGCAACGTCTCGTGCCAGCGGCCCGGCGTCCGCCACATCTCGCTCACCAGGATCTGCGAGAACCCGCGGTACTCGGCGATGAACGCCAAACCCGTGTCCACGAGCGCTTCCAGCCCCGCGACCGGGTCGGGCTCGTCCGCGTGCTCGCGCAGCCGCTCGGCGAGCAGCCCCACGCCGTAACGCAGGAGTGCGTCGATGAGCCCGTCCTTGCTGCCGAAGTTGTAGTACACCGTGCCCTTGGCGACGCCGGCCTCGGCGGCGATGTCGTCGACCGTCAGCTCGGCCAGCCCGCGGTCGCTCGCGAGCTTCAGCGTCGCCTCGAACAGGCGTTGTTTCGTCGTCGTCACAGGCTCAGCTCCGGGTGCAGCTTCGACACCGTCCACACGCGCTGCTTCCGCGCGGCCAGCGTGGACACCATCACCGCGGCCACCAGCCACCCGCACAGCACGCCGATGTCCAGCAGGCTCTCCAGCGACGCGCCGGTGTAGAGCAGGTGCCGCAGCCCGTCGACCACGTACCCCATCGGCAGCACGAGGTGCAGCGGGTACAGCGCGTCGGGCAGGGTCTGCCACGGGAACGTGCCCCCGGCGCTGACCAGCTGCAGCACCAGCAGCACCAGGCCGAGGAACTTGCCCACCGCCCCGAACATCGCGTTGAGCGCGTGCACGATGGCGGTGAACGTCAGCGACGCGAGTACCGCGAACCCGATGGCGCCCAGCGGGTGCGCGACGTGGATGCCGACCAGCCACGTAACCGCCCCGAACAACACCAGCACCTGCGCGATGCCCAGCACCGCGGAGGCGAGCCAGCCGCCGATCGCGACCCGCAGCGGCGACACCCCGGCGGCGAGTGCGCGGGCCGACAGCGGGCGCAGCAACAGGAACAACACGAACGCGCCGATCCACGTCGCCAGCGAGATGAAGAACGGGGCGAGCCCGGCGCCGTAGGTGCCCGCGGACGCGACACCGGCCGAGTCCACCGTCACCGGGTCGGCGATCGTGTCGGCCGTCGCGGTGCGCGTGGGGTCGTTGGGGTTGGGGATCTGCTTGAGCCCCTCGTTCAGGCCGTCCCGCAACTGGCCTGCGCCCGTCGCCAGCTGGTTCGTGCCGTCGAGCGCGGTCTTCTCGCCGTCGTTCAGCTTCGCCGCGCCGGAGGACAGCGCGTTCGCCCCGTCGGCGGCCTGCCCGATGCCGCTCGTGAGCTGGGGTGTCGCGTCGGCGAGTGCGGCGGCACCGGCGGCGACCTGGCGCGAGCCGTCCGCGAGCCGGTTCAGCTGGCTCGCCGCGTTCTGCACCTTGGCGTTCGCCTGGTCGACGGGGGAGCGCAGGTCGCGCAGCACCGACAGCACCTGCTGCACCTGCGCCTCCGGCACGCCGGTGGCTCGCAGCCGCTGCGCCACCTGGTTGTCGGCGTCGTTCAGCTGCTGCTGCAGGTCCGACGAACCGCTCGCCAGCGTCTGCCCGACCGCGGCGACCTGCGCGTTGCCGGCCGACACCTGGGCGGCGCCGTCCGCGAGCTGCCGCGTCTTGTCCGGCAGTGACGCCGTGCTGCTGCGGAGCGTGTTGAGCCCCGCGGACAGCTGCGTGCTGCCTGTGGCGAGCTGCGAGGCGCCGTCGGCGAGCTGCTGTTGCCCGTCGCGCAGCCGGTTCGCGCCGTCCGCCAGTTGTGTGGCGCCGTTAGCGGCCTCCTGGGTCTTGCCGTAGATCGTGGAGAAGCCGATGAGGAACCGGTTCGCCGCCTCCGCGCCGACCTTCTCCGCGATCGTCGTGCGGATCTGTTCGGCGACCTGGTTGGCGATGGTGTGCGAGAGGTAGTTGTTGGCGTCGTTGGTGGTCAGCCTGATGGTCGCCTGCTCGGGCGTGAAGTTGCCCGACGACAGCAGCGCGCTGGAGAAGTCCTTGGGGATCGTGATGGCGAAGGAGTACTTGCCGTCGCGCACGCCCTGCTGGGCTTCGCCGGCCGACGCCTCGTGCCAGCCGAACGTGCCGGACTTGACCACCTCGCCGGTGACCTCGCGGCCCACGTTGCGGTCCTGCGCCCCGGTGTCCTCGTTGACGATCGCGGCGGGCAGTTTGCTCAGGCGGCCGTAGGGGTCGTAGTTCGCGTAGAGGTAGAACGACGCGTACAGCAGCGGCACGAGCACGAGGGCGGCCACGGCGAGCTTCGGCAGCTTGCCCGCGGTCAGCCGGCGCAGTTCGTTCGCCGCGATGCGGAAGCTGGTCACGAGGGTGCTCCGATCCGGATCGGGGTGGCGGGCAGTGCGGCCAGGGGAGTGGTGGCGGTCAGCACGACGACGGCGAGCCCGCGCTCGGCGTGCGCCCGCGCGGTGGCCGCCCAGCTGTCGACGTCGCTGGTGTGCCGGTCGGGGGTGTCGAGCACGAGCAGCCGGACGTCCTTCCGCGCGGCGGCCAGTTCGGTCAGCAGCCGGGTCCGGACGGCGGGCTCGAGGTTCTCGAACCGGGCGTCGGCGAGGCCCGCGGCGTCGTGCTCGGCGAGCCAGCGCGTGACGTCCTGCTTGCCGGCAGGCCGTCCGCCCAGCGCGAGCTCCTCGCCGACGACGACGCGCAGGGGCAGCGCGTCCTCCGGCTCGCTCACACCGGGTGCGTCCACGACGGCGGTGACCCGGCGCAGCCGCGCGGCGTCGGGCTTGCCGTCCACGGTCACGAGCCCGGTGGTCGGCTTCAGCCGCCCGGTCAGCGCCAGGCCGAAGGCGGTGACGCCCGTGCCCGGCTCGCCGTGCACGAACTCCAGCCCACCCTCCTCGACGGTCAGCGACGTCGGCGGCAGCACGGTCCCGTGCGGCCCGGCGACGGTGACCTGCTCGGCGCACACCTGCACGAGCGTCCCCCTTGTTTAGACTGACTGGTCAGTTCAAACGCTACGGCGGACGACGGCGGCCCGCAACGCGGGGTACCCAGGATGTGGTCAGCGCAACGCCGACGCGGGCTGAACCTCCCAGAACGTCCACAGTGGACGGTAACCCTGCTGCGGCCAGAACACCGAGGACAGCGGGTTGGTGGGGTTGTAGTAGAGGTAGGTGCCGACGGCGCCGCGGCGCGCGAACTCCCGGTGCACCACCGACATCAGCGCGCGCCCGATGCCGTGGCCTCGAGCATCGGGCCGCGTCGCGACGTTGTTGACATAGCCCCAGCGCCCGTGGGGCAGCAGCTCCGCCGCCCACGTCCCGGGCGCGGAGTCGATCCACCCGCAGTCCGCGACCGCCGTCGCGATCCCCGCGACCTCGGCGAGCCAGACCGGCGCGCCCGCGGCGAGGTTGCGCCGCAGCTGGGGCGTCATCAGCTCACCGGCCTCGGGGCGGCTCCGGGCCGTCACCAGCGCGGTGTAGTCGAAGGTCACCGTCGTCAGGTCGAGGACCTCCTCGAAGTCCTCGGGCCCGGCCAGGCGCACCGTCACCTCGTCCGGCACCGGCGCGGGCTCCGGCGGACGGGTGCGGATCGCGAGCACGGACGCGGGCACCATGCCGTGCCGCAGGAAGGCGCTGATCGCCGGCGCGTCGCGGCTCGGCCACGTCACCGCGCACGCGGAATCCGGGCCGGGCGACTCGGCGTCCATCCGGTGCCGCCACGCGCGCAGCAGCACGTCCACGCCCTCGCCGCCGGTCTCGCCGGGGTACGGGAACAGCTGCCACACCCGCTGCGCCGACCACAGCAGGTCCAGCGCCCCCGGCGGGTGCGACTTCGTCTGCAGTGCCGCGGCGACCTGCTCGCCGTCCGCGGTCGCCGCGGTCAGCAGCTCGCCCTCCGGCGGACCCGGTGGCGCGGGCAGCGCCGGGTCGACGGCGGCGAACCGCGCCCGCTGCGCGGTGATCAGGCGGCCGGCGATCACCGGTCCGCCCGGCGCGTCACGAAGATCGCCGTGCCGGGGAAGAGCTTGCCGCGCAAGGGACTCCACTGCCCCCACACGCGGGAGTGGCCCTCCGGCCACTCCGGTTCGACGAGGTCCTCCAGCACGAAACCGGCGCTCGTCAGCGCACGCACCCAGTCGCCGAGCGTCCGGTGGTACTCGACGTAGGTGGCGCGGCCCTCGGCGTCGACCTCCACGTACGGCGTGCGGTCGAAGTAGGGCTGGGTCGCGGTGAGCCCGTTCGGGCCGGGGTCGTCGGGGAAGATCCAGCGCATCGGGTGGGTCACCGAGAAGACCCACGGGCTGCCGGGCCGCAGCACCCGGTGCAGCTCGGCGAACACCGTCCGGGGCGAGGCGACGAACGGCAGCGCCCCGAACGCCGAGCACGCCGCGTCCATGCTCCCGGTCGCCAGCGGCAGCTCCTCGGCGCTCGCCTGGAGGAGGGGAATATCGATCCCGGTGCGCGCGTTGGCCTGTTTTGCATGACGAAGCATCCCACCGGAGAGGTCCAGTGCCACCGGGTGCGCGCCGGAAGCGGCGAGCCACCGGGCGCACGCGGCCTGACCGCAGCCGATCTCCACGACGCGCCTGCCACGCACGTCGCCCAGCAGGGCGGCGTCGGCTTCGCGCAGACCTTCGGGGCACCACACGAAATCGGCGTCCCCGAGGAACGCGCCGTGTTCGGCCTGGTAGTCGTCGGCATCGGCGTCCCACCAGGCCAGATTGGCCGCGGTGGCCTCCCGCGCGCCCACCGGGCGTGCGGCGACGCCGACGGTGCCCAGCCGGTGTTCTGCGGAGTCGTGCCTGTCCTGTGCGGTCACGGTCCGATTCTCGCCCAGCGGGTTCCCCGCGCGGGCAAGGCGACCCTGTTTGTGCCGCATACCGACGGCCGCGTACGATATCTCCAGCGCAGTGGGTTCGCGCTACCTTCCTCCCGGCACAGCTCGAGCCGGGGTCCGGGTCGCGCACCGTCGGCGGTGGAGCTTCGCGCCCGTTCGCAGGGACGAAAACCGTGGAGTTCGCCGTCGTCCGCTCACTGTGCGACAGCTAACTGCACACCTCCTACTAATTCCAAGCCGTTACCGGAGCAACCCACCTAATGACCACCGACACCACCACCGTCCCGACGACCGGCCCGCAGACCCAGCAGGTCGCGGTCAACGACATCGGGTCGGAGGAAGACTTCCTCGCGGCGATCGACAAGACGATCAAGTACTTCAACGATGGCGACATCGTCGAGGGCACGATCGTCAAGGTCGATCGCGACGAGGTGCTGCTCGACATCGGGTACAAGACCGAGGGTGTGATCCCCTCGCGTGAGCTGTCGATCAAACACGATGTCGACCCCGGCGAGGTCGTCAGCGTCGGTGACGAGGTCGAGGCTCTGGTCCTGCAGAAGGAGGACAAGGAAGGCCGCCTGATCCTGTCCAAGAAGCGCGCCCAGTACGAGCGCGCCTGGGGCACGATCGAGGAGCTCAAGGAGAAGGACGAGCCCGTCAAGGGCACCGTCATCGAGGTCGTCAAGGGTGGCCTCATCCTCGACATCGGTCTCCGCGGCTTCCTGCCCGCCTCGCTCGTCGAGATGCGCCGCGTGCGCGACCTGCAGCCCTACGTCGGCCGCGAACTCGAGGCCAAGATCATCGAGCTGGACAAGAACCGCAACAACGTGGTGCTGTCCCGCCGGGCCTACCTCGAGCAGACCCAGTCCGAGGTCCGCAGCGAGTTCCTCAACAACCTCGCCAAGGGCCAGGTCCGCAAGGGCGTCGTCTCCTCGATCGTCAACTTCGGTGCGTTCGTGGACCTCGGCGGCGTCGACGGCCTGGTGCACGTCTCGGAGCTGTCCTGGAAGCACATCGACCACCCGTCCGAGGTCGTCGAGGTCGGCCAGGAGGTCACCGTCGAGGTGCTGGACGTCGACATGGACCGCGAGCGCGTGTCCCTGTCGCTGAAGGCGACCCAGGAAGACCCGTGGCGCCAGTTCGCCCGCACCCACGCGATCGGCCAGATCGTGCCGGGCAAGGTCACCAAGCTCGTCCCGTTCGGCGCGTTCGTCCGCGTCGAGGAGGGCATCGAGGGCCTGGTGCACATCTCCGAGCTGGCCGAGCGCCACGTGGAGATCCCGGAGCAGGTCGTGCAGGTCGGCAGCGAGGTCATGGTCAAGGTCATCGACATCGACCTCGAGCGTCGCCGCATCTCGCTGTCGCTGAAGCAGGCGAACGAGGGTGTCACGCCGGACACCGAGTTCGACCCGACCCAGTACGGCATGGCCGCCGAGTACGACGAGCAGGGCAACTACATCTACCCCGAGGGCTTCGACCCCGACACGCAGGAGTGGCAGGAAGGCTACGAGAAGCAGCGTGAGGAGTGGGAGCGCCAGTACGCCGAGGCGCAGGCCCGCTACGAGGCGCACATGCGCCAGGTCGCGAAGGCCGCCGAGGCCGACGCCGCCGCCGCTGCGGACGCCGCCACCGGTGTCGACGGGGGCGAGCAGAGCTACAGCTCGTCGGCTTCGGACTCCGGTTCGCGGTCGAGCGGTGGCACCCTCGCCTCGGACGAGCAGCTCGCCGCTCTGCGCGAGAAGCTCTCCGGCGGTGCGTGAGCACTAGGCACCTAGCGGCAGCGGCCCCTGGCTCCTTCGGGAGCCGGGGGCCGTTGTCGTGTGCGGGGTTTCGCGGGGAAGCGCTTTCCGGGGGCGGTGGCCGATGGCGGAGGGGTGGCGGCCGCTCGCGTTGAGCGGAGCGGAGGTGGGGGCCGTTGAGCGGCGCGGAGGTGGGGGCCGTTGAGCGGCGCGTCGAGGTGGGGGCGGTTGAGTGGTGCGCCGAGGTGGGAGCGGTTGCGTGGTGCGCGGAGGTGGGAGCCGTTGAGCGGCCTGCTCGCCCAGCGGCGCCGCCCGGCGGGCTGAAAGCGCTGTCTCAGCGGCCGAAGAGGCCGTTGTCCGGCTTCTGGCGCGTGGCGACACCCGCGAGCACCGTCGTGATGCCGTCCTGGAAGATGCGCGCGTAGGAATCGTCCTCGGGGCTGAGGAACCAGCCCGGCGGCGGGGTGCGGGCGCGGTGCGTCAGCTCCAGGCTGACCAGCCCGTGCATCGCCGTCCACACGAGGTAGCCGGCGCTGTCCTCGTCCAGCCCGGGACCGGCCGCGGGGCGGACGCGCTCGGCGAGCAGGTCGTAGGTGTTGCGCTGCGCCAGCATCCGCAGGTCCGGGTCCGGGTCGTAGCCGGGCACGGCGCGCTCGAACATGAACGCGTACCGCGCCGGGCTCTCCAGCGCGAACTCCCGGTAGGTGCGGGCGAAGGCGAGGACGTCGGGCAGCGGATCACCGGAAACCGGGGGCAGTGCGGCGAGTTCCTCGTGCAGCAGTTCGAAAGTGCGCTCGTACAAGGCGTCGAGCACACCCGTGCGGCCACCGAACCGCGTGTAGACCCCGATGGTCGAACTGCCCGCCGCGCCGGCGAGGCCACGGACGGTCAGCCCCGCGACCCCCTGCTCGACGAGCACGGTGAGCGCCGCCTGGAGCAGCCGTTCCCTGCTGGAGCTCTCGGCAGGTCCGGCCTGGCTGTGCCTCGTGGCCATCCGCACGCACCCCCTTCGGGTCTCCTGGGAAGCAACTTAGGGCATGACCACCGTTCTCGCGGCACGGACCCGCCAGGGCATGATGGAGGCGTGCCCCTGGTCGAACTCGAGTTCCGCGGCAGGCCGCTGGTCCGCGACCGCGCCCTGGTCATGGCGATCGTCAACCGCACCCCCGATTCCTTCTACGACCGCGGCGCGAGCTTCGAGGACGAGCGCGCACTCGCCACAGTGGACCGGGTGGTCGCGGAAGGCGCCGACATCGTTGACATCGGTGGCGTGAAGGCGGGGCCCGGGCAGGAAGTGGACGTGGCCGAGGAGATCCGCCGCGTGGTGCCGTTCGTCGCCGAGGTGCGGCGGCGGCACCCGGACCTCGTGATCAGCGTGGACACGTGGCGGCACGAGGTGGGGCGCCCCGCGTGCGAGGCCGGCGCGGACCTGCTCAACGACACGTGGGCCGGTGCCGACCCGGAACTCGCGGAGGTGGCCGCCGAGTTCGGCGCGGGCTACGTCTGCTCGCACACCGGCGGCGCCGCGCCGCGGACGCGCCCGTTCCGCGTGCACTACGACGATCTGGTGCGCGAGGTGGTGGAGGAGACGACCCGGCGGGCCGAGGAGGTCGTCGCGCTCGGGGTGCCGCGGCGGGGCGTCCTCATCGACCCCACGCACGACTTCGGCAAGAACACCTGGCACAGCCTCGCGTTGCTGCGGCACGCCGCCACGCTCGCCGAGACCGGCTGGCCCGTCCTGATGGCACTGTCCAACAAGGACTTCGTCGGCGAGACGCTCGGGGTGGAGCTGACGGAGCGGCTCGACGGAACGCTCGCGGCCACCGCACTCGCCGCCCGCGACGGGGCGGCCGTCTTCCGTGTGCACGAGGTGCGCCAGACCCGCCGCGTCCTGGAAATGGTCGCCGCGATCGACGGTCACCGCCCGCCTGCCCGCGCCATCCGCGGGCTGGCGTAGCGCGGCGGTCGTTACCGCGGCAGGGCCCGCGGGCGATGCCTGGTCCACGCCGTCCACCACGGACACCGGACGGGAACGGATCATCGGCGCGGGCGGGGGCGACCGCGTGCACGCCATCGGATACCACTGGCTGGACGCCGTGCGGACGGTCAGGTAGTTCGCCTACCGGCTTCCCGCGGAACGATTCCGGCCGTTCGGCGATCCCACGCCGCACGCCCACGTCGCGACCGTGCCGGTCGAACCGCTCGGACCGGCCGAGCCGGTCGGCGACCTCCTCCGGCTGCACGAGGAAGCGGGGCGCTAACTTCGCGTGCTCACGCACCTCTGGCCGTTCTGGGACGCGGTAAGCACCAGCACGGTGGGCTTCAGCGGGATACGGCTGGGCAACGCCGCCCGCCTCCCTGGCCTTCAGCCGCGGCCGTTGGTGCGGTTGAGACCGTACAGAACCCGTTGCAGGATCTGGGAATCCGCGTCCACCCTTGGCTGCTCCGGCGGGTACTCCACCGGGGCGGGCTGTGCGGCGCGGCTCGGCGCGCGCTGGGGGAGCGGGACGGCGGCCGCGGACATGCCCGTCGGCAGCGGCAGTTCCGACCACATGTTGCGCCGCGAGCCGGGCAGCGTCACCGCGTTGATCTGCGCGCCGGGCAGCTCGGGCGGTTCACCGTGCAGGTCGTCGTCGAGTTCGAGCACGAGCGCGTCGCCGTGCAGGCGCAGCCGCACGGTGATGAACTTCGGCGTGCCGGACCCGCTCTGCTGGACCGAGGCGGAGACGAGGTGCCGCATGATCCGGGTGGCCTCCGGGATCAGCGACCGCAGCGACCACTCGGCGAGCGCGAAGCGCACGAACATCTCGGCGCAGTTGACGGCACTGGGCAGCGCGACGAGCCGCAGGTCGTCCACCTGAGTGGTCTGGCCGATCACGGGTGTCCTCCGTTTCGCCTGGCGCGGGCCTTGTCCAGCGTTCGGATCGTTCCGCATGGTGGCGGACGACGCGTGCACTGGCTGTTAAGGGAGTGTGCGGGACAGCGTAAGGGCAGTGGTTCGCACGGCTGGAGCGACCCGTTCGGCGCGCACCCGGTTGCTCCAGCCCGAGATCGAGACGGCCGCGCGAGCGCGCCCCGAACCGTCCAGCACCGGGCTCGCGACGCAGACGACACCGGCCCCCGATTCCTCTCTGTCGTACGCGACGCCCTCCTCACACACCCTGGTCAGCTGCCTGCGCAGCAGCCCGGGCGCGGTGAGGGTCCGCGGCCCGACCCGGGGCAGGCCCGCAGAGATTACCGCCTCCAGCTGCGAACCGGGAGAGTGCGCGAGGATCGCCTTTCCGACGGCGGTCGCGTGCGCGGGGAACCGGCCACCGATCCGCGATGGCAGTGCCGGCGCGTCGGGGCCGCGCACGATGTCGAGGTACACCACCTCGGTCCCCTCCAGCACGGCCAGGTGCACGGTGTTGCGCGTGGCTTCGCGGAGGTCGGCGAGGTAGGGGCGCGCCGCGTCGACCAGTCCGCGCCCCCGCACGGCCAGCTGCCCGATCTCGAACAACTTCAGGCCCAACCGGACAGCGCCGCCGTCCCGTTCGAGCAACCCGTGCGTGACGAGGTGCCCGAGCAGCCGGTGCACCGAGGACTTCGGCAACCCCGTGCGACGGGCGAGCTCGGAGGCGCCGAGGCACTCGTCGCCCGGGGCGAACGCGCAGAGCAGGGCGGTCAGGCGGGCGGCGGTGACCCCTCCCGGGTCGTCCCGCTCAGCGGCACACATGCGTTGAGTGTGCCCGGCCCGGCGGCGGAGGGTAAGGCCCATGAGGAAAGCGATCGCGGCGATCGTCGGTCCTGGCAACATCGGCACCGACCTGCTCGCCAAGCTGCGGCGCAGCGAGTTCGTCGACGTGCGGTACATGGTCGGGGTCGATCCGGCGTCCGACGGGCTGGCGCGCGCTGCCGCCCTCGGCCTGGAGACCTCGGCCGAGGGCGTGGACTGGCTGCTGTCACGGGCGGAACTGCCGGAGCTCGTGTTCGAGGCGACGTCGGCGAAGGCGCACCTGGCCAACGCGCCGCGCTACGCCGAGGCGGGCATCCAGGCGATCGACCTGACGCCCGCGGCGGTCGGGCCGTACACGTGCCCGGCGGTGACCTCCCCGGAGCAGCTGGACACCCCGAACTTCAACCTGATCACCTGTGGTGGGCAGGCCACGATCCCGATCGTGCACGCGGTTTCCCGCGTGACGCCGGTGCCCTACGCCGAAATCGTCGCGTCGGTCTCGTCGCGCTCGGCGGGCCCCGGCACGCGTGCGAACATCGACGAGTTCACCGAGACCACCGCGCGCGGGATCGAGCAGGTCGGCGGTGCGGAACGCGGCAAGGCGATCATCATCATCAACCCCGTCGAGCCGCCGATGATCATGCGCGACACGGTGTTCTGCGCGATCGGCCCGGACGCCGACCGCGACGCGATCACCGCGTCCGTCGAGCGGATGGTCACCACCGTGCAGGAGTACGTCCCGGGTTACACGCTCAAGGCGCCGCCCCAGTTCGACGACCCGCGGCCGGGCTGGCAGGGCCGCGCACGCGTGGCGGTGTTCCTGGAGGTTGCGGGCAACGGCGACTACCTGCCGCCGTACGCCGGGAACCTGGACATCATGACGGCCGCCGCCGCGCGCGTCGGCGAGCTGCTGGCACAACGGAAGGTGGCGGCGTGAACTGGGCGGACGGCGGGCGGGAGGTGCGGATCGTCGACACGACGCTGCGCGACGGCAGCCACGCGATGGCGCACCAGTTCACCGAGGACAACGTGCGCGACACCGTGCGGGCGCTCGACGGCGCCGGGGTCTCGCTGATCGAGGTCACCCACGGCGACGGGCTCGGCGGCTCCACGTTCAACTACGGGTTTTCGCTCGTGGACGAGCGGAAGCTGATCGCGACCGCCGTGGCGGAGGCCAAGCGCGCGAAGATCGCCGTCCTGCTGCTGCCCGGGCTGGGCACGGTCACCGACCTCAAGGCGGCGGCGGACCTCGGCGCGGGCGCGGTGCGCATCGCCACGCACTGCACCGAGGCGGACGTGTCCATCCAGCACTTCACGGAGGCGCGGAAACTCGGGCTGGAGACCGTCGGTTTCCTGATGCTGTCCCACATGTCCACTCCGGACGCCTTGGCGAAGCAGGGGCGGATCATGGTCGACGCCGGCTGCCAGTGCGTGTACATCGTGGACTCCGCTGGTGCGCTGATCCTCGAAGACGCCGCCGAGCGCGTCGCCGCGCTGGTGGCCGAGTTCGGCGACGACGCGCAGGTCGGCTACCACGGGCACCAGAACCTCAGCTTCGGCGTGGCCAACTCCGTGCTCGCCCACCGGGCGGGCGCGCGGCAGATCGACGGCTCGCTGGTGGCGCTCGGCGCCGGGGCGGGCAACTCGCCGACCGAGGTGCTCGCGGCGGTGTTCGAGCGGCTCGGGGTCCGGACCGGCGTGGACAAGGACGTGCTCATGGACACCGCGGAAAACGTGGTGAAGCCCTACATCACGCGGCTGCCGGTGATGGACCGCGCGTCGATCGTGCAGGGCTACGCGGGCGTGTATTCGAGTTTCCTGCTGCACGCGGAGCGCGCGGCGGAACGCTACGGCGTGCCTGCGCACGAAATCCTCTACCGGGTGGGGGAGAACAAGTACGTGGGCGGCCAGGAGGACATGATCATCGACATCGCGCTCCAGCTGGCGGCGGAACGCTAGGCGCGGGCGAGGAGGTGGACGCAGTGCGCGATCAGCCGCTCGCGGGAGACCGCCAGCGTGCCGGCGAGGTAGGCGGTGAACAGGTTCGCGAGCGCGCCGACGAGGCCGAGCGCGGTCATCTCCCGCTCGTCGGCGGGCAGGCGCGGGGGCAGCTGCTCGCGGACCAGCGCGGCGAACGCGGGCAGCAGCGCCACGCCACGGGCGGACAGCGCCGGTTCGGTGACGGGCGCGAGCAGCAGCACCCGGCCCTTGCGGGGGTCGTCGACGACCAGCTCGACGAACGCGGTCACGGCGGCTTCCGCCCGCACCGCCGGGTCGGCGCCGCGGTCGGGCACGGCGTCCACCAGCGCCTGCCGCAGTTCGGCGGCGACCTGTTCGTAGACGGCGGTCACCAGCTCCTCGCGGTCGGCGAAGCTCTCGTAGAAGTACCGCTCGGTGAGCTTCGCCCCGCGGCACACCGCCCGTACGCTGACCGCTGAGCTGCCGCCCGTGCCCAGGAGGTCGAGCGCGGCGGCCAGCAGCCGCTCCCGCCGCGCGGCCCGGCGGTCCGCCAGCGTCGTGCCCGCCCAGGTCCGGGTCATCGCGTCCCCTCAATTGACTACGGGTGTTGTCAATCGTAGCGTGCTGGTCATGGCACCGCAGCCACCCGGACCCGAAAGCCTGACCTGGCGCTGCTCCGGCGACTGGCGGCCCTGCTCATGGTGTTGTGGGCGGGGTCGATGCGGAACATGCACCCCGCGCTGGGCGCGGGCGTGGCCGAGCGCTCCCGGTTCTTCGAGGAGCGGTGGCAGCGGTTGTTGCGTTCGCTGTACCCGATCGGTGGAGCCGGGCGCGCCGGAGACCGCCCGCGGCTACCACGACTCGATCAAAGGGGTGGACGCGCGCGGAAAGCGCTGTCACGCGCTCTCGTGGGAGGCGTTTCGCGAGTACTGGACCCGCACGTGCGCCGAGGTGCCGGAGGAGAACCAGGCGACGCGGTGGCGCGATGATCCGAAGCACTACTCACCCCGGGAGGCTCTGTGAAGCTCGGCTACCACATCGGCTACTGGCAGTCCGGCCCGCCGGAGGGCGCGCTCGAAGCGATCACGACCGCCGAGGAACTCGGCTTCGATTCGGTGTGGACGGCCGAGGCGTACGGCTCCGACGCCTTCACCCCGCTCGCGTGGTGGGGCGCCGCGACGAGCCGGATCAAGCTCGGCACCAACATCGTGCAGATGTCCGCGCGCACCCCGGCCGCCGTCGGGATGAGCGCGCTGACGCTGGACCACCTGTCGGGCGGGCGGTTCGTGCTGGGGCTCGGCGTGTCGGGGCCGCAGGTCGTCGAGGGCTGGTACGGGCAGCCCTATCCCAAACCGCTCGCCCGCACGCGCGAGTACCTCGACATCGTGCGGCAGGTGATCGCGCGCAAGGAGCCCGTCACCTCGGACGGACCGTTCTACCCGCTGCCGCTGCCCGGCGGCACCGGCCTGGGCAAACCGCTCAAGTCCACTGTGCACCCGCTGCGTGCGGAGATCCCGATCCACCTGGCCGCCGAAGGGCCGAAGAACGTGGCGCTCGCCGCCGAGATCGCCGACGGCTGGCTGCCGTTGTTCTTCTCGCCCAAGGCCGACGGGTTCTACCGGGCGGCGCTGGAGGAGGGCTTCGCCCGCCCCGGCGCGCGGCACACGATGGCGGACTTCGAGGTCGCCGCGTCGGTCCCGGTGATCGTGCACGACGACGTCGAGACCGCGGCCGGGTTCATGAAACCGTCGCTCGCGCTCTACATCGGCGGCATGGGCGCGAAGGAGGTGAACTTCCACCACGACGTGTTCGCGCGCCTCGGGTACGCCGACGTCGCCGACGAGGTGCAGGACCTCTACCTCGCGGGCCGGAAGGCCGAAGCGGCGGCGGCGATCCCGACCAGCCTCGTGGAGGACACGTCGCTGATCGGCCCGCCGGAGAAGATCCGCGAGGAGCTGGCGCGCTGGGAGGACACGGTGGTCACGACCCTGCTGCTCCGCGGGAACGCCGAAACGCTGCGGCGGGTCGCGCCGATCTTGCGGTAGGGGTGGCCCCGGTCACGGCCCTGCCCGGCGACGATGACACGATTCGTCGCGGTTCCCGCGCGCGAAGGAGGGTCATGGCCGCGCTCCCGGCATCGACGAGGTTCGGTTACTCCCTCGGCTCGTTCACCACGGGCGCCTTCGGCACCGTGCCCGGCCTGCTCCTGCTCCCGTACCTGACCGACACCATGGCGGTGCCCGGTGCGGTCGCGGGCGTCATCGTGCTGGTGCCCAAGGCGTGGGACGTCGTGTTCAACCCGTTCGCCGGGCGGCTGTCGGACGCCGACCTCGCCCGGCACGGCAGCAGGCGGCGGTTCCTGCTGTTCGGCGGCATCGGGGTGGCGATCCTGTTCGCGGTGATCTTCGCGCACCCCGGGCTGGGCGGCACCGCCGCGGACGCGGCCTACGTGGTGGTCGCGTTCCTGCTGTGCGCCACCGCGTTCGGCATCTTCCAGGTGCCCTACAACGCGCTGCCCGCCGAGCTCACCGGCTCCTACGACGAACGCACGCGGCTGACGAGCTGGCGCATCGGGTTCCTCGCGGTCGCGATCCTGATCTCCGGCGGCGTCGCCCCCGCGATCACCGAGGGCATCGGCGGGGTGGCGGGCTACCGCGTGATGGGGCTGGCGATCGGGCTGGTCATCCTGGTCGGCACGATCGGCGTGTTCCTCGGGACGCGGGACGCCCCGGTGGGGCAGCGGCGGCCGCCGACCGCGGGGTGGCGCGACCTGCTGACGACGATGCGCGAGTGGAGCGCTTTCCGCTGGCTGCTGGGCGTCTACTTCGTCCAGGCGCTGGGCGTGGCGACGCTGCTGGCGGGCGTGAACTACGCGGCGCGGCACGTGTTCGGCGACGCCGGGCTGCAGCCGCTGCTGTTCGTCGGTTTCGTCGGGCCGGCGCTGCTCACGATGCCGCTGTGGCCGCGCATCGGCGCGCGCTGGGGCAAGCTGTGGGGCTTCCGGTTCGCCTCGCTCGCGTTCGGCGTGGCGATGCTGGGCCTGTGCTTCTCGCTCGTGCTGCCGCTCGGCGTGGCGATGGTGTTCGTGGCGCTCGCGGGCGTCGGGTACGCGGGCATCCAGGTGTTCCCGCTGGCGATCCTGCCGGACCTGATCAGCGCCGAGGAGGAACGCACCGGCGCCACGCGGGCCGGGGTCGCGGCGGGCGTGTGGACGGCGTCGGAGACCCTCGGGCTCGCGCTCGGGCCGGGGTTGTTCGGGTTGCTGCTCACCGCGGGCGGGTATGTGTCCAGTGTGGACGCTTCCGCCGCGCAGCCGCACAGCGCCGTGATCGCGATCCTGCTCGGGTTCACGCTGCTGCCCGGCGTGCTCGTGGTGCTGGCGATCCCGCTGCTGCGGCGCCGGGTGCTGGAGCCCTCGGCATGACGGACGTCCTCGCCGAGCTGCGGGCGCTGCGCGCCGGGGACCTGCCCACGCACGGCGGCCACACGCTCGCCTACGTCTACGACAGCGGGCTGGCCGGGCTCGACGAGCTGGCGGCGTCGGCGCACGCGCTCGCGTCGTCGGCCAACGCGCTCGACCCGACGGCGTTCCCGAGCCTGCTGCGCCTGGAGAACGACCTCGTCGCGACGGCGGCGGACCTGCTGGGCGGTGGGGTCGGTTCGGTGACCTCGGGTGGCACGGAGTCGTGCCTGCTGGCCGTCCTCGCGGCCCGTGGCGACGCGCCGGAGCCGAACATGGTCCTGCCGTCGACGGCGCACGCGGCGTTCCACAAGGCCGCGCACCTGTTCGGCGTGCGGCCGGTCGTCGTGCCGGTCGACCCGGTGACGTTCCGCGCCGACCCGGCCGCGATGGCCGCCGCCATCGACGACTCGACGGTGCTGGTCGTGGCGAGCGCCCCGTCCTACGCCCACGGCGTGCTCGACCCCGTCGCGGAGATCGCGGCCGCGGCGGCCGCACGCGGGGTGCGGATGCACGTGGACGCGTGCATCGGCGGCTGGGTGCTGCCGTACTTCCGGCGGCTGGGCGTGCCGGTGCCGGAGTTCGGGTTCGCCGTCGAAGGGGTCACCAGCGTTTCGGTGGACCTGCACAAGTACGCCTACTGCCCCAAGGGTGTTTCGGTGCTGCTGCACCGCGACGCGGACCTGCGGCGCGGGCACTACTTCGCGAGCGCGCGCTGGCCGGGCTACACGATGCTCAACACCACCTTGCAGTCCACGCGCTCGGGCGGTCCGCTCGCGGCGGCGTGGGCCGTGGTGCGGCAGATCGGCGACGAGGGTTACCTCCGGCTGGCCGAGCGGACGCTGGCCGCGGTGCGGCGGATCCGCGAGGGCGTCGCGGCGGTCGACGGGCTGCGCGTGCTGGGCGAACCGGACTCGACGCTGCTCGCGCTCGCCGCGGACAGCGAGGAGTTCGACCTGTTCACCGTGGCCGACGAGATGCGGGAGCGCGGCTGGTACGTGCAGCCGCAGTTCGCGCACGAGTCGTCGCCCCTCAACCTGCACCTCACGGTCACGGCCGCCAACCACGGCACGGAGAACGAAATTCTCACCGCGCTCGCGGAATCCGTCGCCGCCGCCCGCGCGGCCGGGCCAGTGCGCGTCGATCCGGACGTGGCGGCGTTCATCGCGGCGCTGGACCCCGGCACGCTCACCGGTGAACAGTTCGCCGGGTTGCTTTCGGCGGCGGGGCTCGGCGGAAGCGGCGCGCTGCCCGCTCGGATGGCGGAGGTCAACGCCCTGCTCGCGGCAGCGCCGCCCGCGTTGCGGGAGCGCCTGCTGCTGGAATTCCTCGGCACGCTCTACCGTCCTGGGAAATCGTTTACTTGATCCTGCTCCTTCCCGGTGCTAGTTTCCGGCCACGGCCCGTTCGAGGCGACGACGCGCGACGAGGCGCTGGGAGGCGGAGGCGATGGCCCGGAACCGGATCCTGTTCTCGACCCCGTTGCTGGCCGCCGGAGTCGTGCTGGCGCTGGTGATCGGCCTCGTCGTCGGCAAGGCGCTCGGCGGGGGCGGCGCGCAGGGCAACGCTGGGCCGGGTAAGGCGTCGGGGCTGCGGATCGACGTGATCGTCAAGGCGACCGACTCCTCCTTCTGGCAGAGCATGTTCGCCGGGGCCCAGCGCGCGGGGGAGGACCTCGGCGTCGACGTCGGCCGTTTCGGGCCCACGTCCGAGACCGACGTGAGCGACCAGGTGCGGCTGGTGGAGAACTCGATTTCCCGTGGTGTGGACGCGATCGTGCTCGCCGCGAACTCCGAAAGCGCGCTGAACAAGGTGATCGACCGGGCCCGGCAGTCCGGCATCAAGGTCGTCACGGTCGACGGGACGGTGTCCACGCAGAACGAGGCGTTCATCGGGACGAACAACCTGCGTGCGGGGGAGCAGGCCGGGCAGCGGCTGTGCCAGCTCGTCACCGCGCAGGGCAAGACGAGCGGGCGGGTGCTGCTGGAGAACGCCGTCGCGGGCGTGCAGGCTCTCGGCGACCGCGCGAAGGGGTTCCGGCAAGGGCTCGCGGCGAGCTGCCCGCAGCTGACCGTGTGGCAGGAACGCTTCAACAACAACGACATCAACACCGCCGCCAACCAGACGAACGACGCGCTGGGCGCGGTGCCCGACCTCGTCGGGATCTTCGCGGCGAACAACATGTCCGGAAACGGCGTCGCGCGGGCCATCAAGGACACCGGCCGCGCCGCCACGCTGCCGGTGGTGGCGTTCGACTCGGACCCGCAGGAGAACGCCGCGCTGGCCGACGGCTCGATCGACACGCTCGTCGTGCAGAACCCGTACTTCTTCGGCTACCAGGGCGTCGTCGAGGCGATCGCCGCGAGCACCGGCGCGAAGGTGCCGTTGAGCCTCGACCCCGGTGCGGTGCTGGCCGACCAGGGCAACATGAACGACCCCGCCGTCAAGGACCTGCTCAACCCGCCGACCGCGCAGGCGAGCCAATGAGCGAGCCCGTCATCCGGCTTTCGGGGCTGCGCAAGGCTTTCCGCGGCGTGGTCGCGCTCGACGGCGTGTCGCTGGAGCTGCGGGCCGGCGAGGTGCACTGCCTCGCCGGGGAGAACGGCGCCGGCAAGTCCACGCTCATCCGCGTCCTCACGGGCGCGCTGCGGCGGGACGCGGGGGAGTACCTCGTGGACGGCCGGCCGATGCCGGTGACGCTCACCCCCGCCGCCGCGCGGGCCGCCGGAATCGGGGCGGTGTACCAGGAACTGAGCCTGCTGCTGGATCTGTCCGTCGCCGAGAACCTCCTCATGGGCCGGTTTCCCGCCCGCGCCGGTGTCGTCGACCGGCGGGCGCTGCGTGAACAGGCGCGCCGCAAACTCGCCCGCGTCGACCTGGATCTCGACCCCGCCACTCCGGTCGCGGCCCTGCCCGCCGCCACTCGGCAGCTGGTCGAGATCGCGAAGGTCCTCGGCGACGACCCGCGGGTGATCATCTTCGACGAGCCGACCACGGCGTTGTCCGGCGCGGAAGCCGAAGCGCTGCTGGGGCGGATCGCCGCGTTGCGGGACGAAGGCGTGGCTGTGCTCTACGTCAGCCACCGGCTCGAGGAGATGTTTGAGATCGGCGACCGCGTGACCGTGCTGCGCGACGGCACGGTCACGCGCACGGGCGCGATGGCCGACTTCAGTGAGGACACGCTGATCTCGGCGATGGTGGGCCGGACGGTCGAGGAGCTGTACCCGTCCTCGACGGACCGCGGCGAGACCGACACCCCGTTGCTGCGGGTCCGCGGGCTGCGGCCGCCGGGCAGCCCCCACGCCGTGGACCTCGATGTGTGGGCGGGGGAGATCGTCGGCATCGCGGGACTGCTCGGGGCCGGGCGCACCGAGCTGCTGCGGGCGATCTTCGGCGCGGACCAGCCCGAGGCGGGCACGGTCGAAGTCGACGGCGAACCGGTGCCGCCCGGGCGCCCGCGTGAAGCCGTCAAAGCGGGGATCGGGCTGCTGTCGGAGGACCGCAAGGAACTGGGGCTGCTGCCGGAACTGAGCATCCGCGACAACGTCTCGATCGCGAGCCTGACCTCGATCGCGTCGCGTGGCCTGCTGTCGCGGCGGCGCGAGGCCCAGCGGGTCGACGAAGTGCTCGACGGCCTGCGCCTGCGTGCCGCCTCCTACGACGAACCCGTCTCCACCCTGTCCGGCGGCAACCAGCAGAAGGTGCTGCTGGCCCGCTGGCTCGTCACCGACGTGCGGGTGCTGCTGTTCGACGAGCCGACCAAGGGCGTGGACATCGGCGCGAAGGCCGAGCTGTACACGCTGATCGGGGACCTCGCGGCACGCGGGTTCGCGATCGTCGTCGTGTCGTCGTACCTGCCGGAGCTGCTCGGCCTCGTCGACCGGATCGTGGTGCTGCGCCGCGGCCGCGTCGTCGGCGACGTGCCGGCGGCGGAGGCGAGCGAAGAGGGACTGCTGACACTGGCGAGCACCGGGAGGGCGAATGGGGCTGCGTGACCTCGTCGTCCGGGAGTCCGAAGTGGACTCCGGCACCCGCGTGCTGGGCTGGCGCGAGGCGGTCGGCCGCGAGGGCGGCGGGCTCGTCGTGCTCGTGGTCCTGTTCGGCGCGCTCGCGCTGGCGAGCCCGAACTTCCTGACGCTGGGCAACATGGAGAACCTCGCCCGGCAGTGGGCGGTGTTCGCGGTCATCCCGATCGGCCAGCTGCTGGTGATCCTGACCAAGGGCATCGACCTGTCGGTCGGCTCGGTCGTCGGGCTCACCGGCGCGGTGGCCGCGCAGCTGCTGGTGGCCGGGTTCGGAGTGCCGCTCGCGGTGCTGCTCGCCGTCGCCGCGGGCGCGCTCGTCGGTGTCGTCAACGGCGTGCTCGTGGCGTTCGCGAAGCTGCCGCCGTTCATCGTCACCCTCGGCATGATGGGCGCGGCCCGCGGGCTGGTGCTGGTGATCACCGACGCGAACACGATCCAGCCGCTGCCGGACTCCTTCGCGGCGATCGCCAACGGCACCGTGTGGGGCGTGCCGAACCTGCTGATCATCGCGGTCGTGGCGGTGGCGCTCGCGGGGTTCCTGTTGCGCCGCACGGTGTTCGGCCGCTGCGTCTACGCCGTCGGCTCCAACGCGGAGTCCGCGCGGCTGGCGGGCGTCCCGGTCGCGCGGGTCCTGGTCACCGTGTACGCGCTGTCCGGGCTGCTCGCGGGGCTGGGCGGGGTGCTGCTCGCGTCCCGGCTCAACGCCGGGGTGCCGACGATGGGCGAGGGCAACGAGCTGGACGCGATCGCCGCGTGTGTCATCGGCGGTGCCAGCCTGTTCGGCGCGAAGGGCAGCGCGCTGGGTGCGGCGGCGGGCGCGCTGATCACCTCCACCCTGAACAACGGCGGCAACCTGCTCGGGATCAACTCCTTCTACCTGCGGATCGCGATCGGCGTGCTGATCCTGCTCGCGGTCGCCTTCGACCAGCTCCAGGGCCGGCTCGGCGCCCGCGAGCAGTCCGGTGTCACCGCGCCGAGCGGTGGAAGTGGCTGACCAGCCTGCGCGGCACGAGTTTGCGCTCGCCGTTCACCACGATCGGCACCAGGTCCGGTGCGGCGGCCTTCCACTGCGAGCGGCGGGTGCGGGTGTTGCTGCGCGACGTCTTGCGCTTGGGCACGGCCATCAGGCACGCCCTCCTCGTCGTCCGTAGCGGCGGTGGAACTTCTCGACCTGCCCCGCGGTGTCCACGACCCGCCGCGAGCCGGTCCAGAACGGGTGCGAGGACGAGCTGATGTCCACCAGCACGAGCGGGTAGGTGCCGCCGTCGGACCACTCGATCGTCTTGTCGGACGTGACGGTGGACCGCGTGAGGAACGCGTCCCCGGTGGCGGTGTCCTTGAACACCACGGGGTGGTAGTCGGGGTGGATGCCGGGTTTCACGAGACTTCCTCTCCTGCGTTGACTTCGGCCCACGACCCGAACGGGTCGGGGTAGGCGTGCCAGGCGTCCGGCCCGGCCGCCAGTTCTTCGTCGGTGAGCAGCGCGCCGCGCAGTGCGCCCGACACCTCCTCGGGCGTGGCGCGGTCGGTGACGACGACGAGTTCCTGCGCGCGGTCGCCGAACTCGGGGTCC
This sequence comes from Amycolatopsis sacchari, assembly GCF_900114035.1. GTDB lineage: Bacteria > Actinomycetota > Actinomycetes > Mycobacteriales > Pseudonocardiaceae > Amycolatopsis_E > Amycolatopsis_E sacchari. Next base: position 27,090 of record NZ_FORP01000001.1, read on the forward strand.
CAGCGCAGTGAGGCGAGCGCGCGGCGTTCCGGCGACACGTCCTCCCACGCGGGTCCTTCCGTGGCGGCGAGCCACGGCCCGGCGTCCCCGACCCCAAGCCCACCGCCCGCGGACTCGATCCACAGCGCCCGCTCGGGCTGGCTGGCCACCCACGCGCGTCCCCGCGTGCGCACCACGCCGTCGAGCAGGACGTCGATCGCCTCGTGCAGGCGGGCGGGGTGGAACGGGCGCCGCGCGGTGAACAGCAGGACCGCGATGCCGCAGTCGGGGTGCAGGGGAGGCTCGCCGCGCAGCAACGGGCCGTGCATGTCGGTGACCTCGCCGCGGCGCGCGTCCGGCGGCACGGCGGGCAGCGGTTCGCCCAGCTCGACGCGCAGCGCCGCCGGGGCGACGCGGTCGAGCACAGCGGCGGTGCGCATCGCCTGCCACGTGTCGGCCGGCGTGCCGGACAGCACGAGCACGTCGGCGAACTCGACCTGGGACAACGCGACCTGCGCGACCGTGCGCTCGTCCTCGGGGCTGGCCTGCCGGCCGCGCTCGGCGAGCGTGTCGTCGCCGGTGGCGTCGTCGAGCCAGCTCGCCCGGTCCACGGTGGCGCAGACGGCCTCGATCTCGACGAACTCGCTCACCGTGCGGTCGCCGACCAGCACGTTCTCGATGGCCCAGCACACCGGCTCCGGCTCCATGGACTCGTCGAGCCGGACCACGATCCGGTCCACCTCCGGCATCCCGGCGAGGCGCCGCAGCAGCGGCAGCAGGTCCTCGCGCAGCGTGCAGGACACGCAGCCGTGCGCCAGTTCCAGCGTGACCGTCTCGTCGCGGTGGCCGAGGCGCAGGCGCCTGCGCACCACGCCCGAGGTGATCTCCCGCAGGTTGTGGTGCACCAGCGCGGTGCCGGGGCGGTGGAGCTGGTCGGCCAGCCGCGCGTTGGCGGCCGGGTCCAGTCCGGCGATCAAGGTCACGGGGGTGCGCATCGGGAAGGTTTCCACGCCCGTGTACGTTAGATGAAAATGAAAACCGATGCCAACTAGGGGTGTGGGATGAGCAAGGTCTGCCAGGTCACCGGCAGCAGGCCCGGTTACGGCAAGCAGGTGTCGCACTCGCACCGGCGCACCTCGCGCCGCTGGGAGCCGAACCTGCAGAACCGGCGGTACTGGCTGCCGGGCGAGAACCGCTGGGTGCGGCTGCGCGTGTCCGCGCAGGGCATCAAGACGATCGACAAGCGCGGCATCGAAGCCGTTGTCGCGGAACTGAAGGCCAAGGGAGTGAAGCTGTAATGGCGAAGAACGACGTCCGCCCCGTCATCAAGCTGCGGTCCACCGCGGGCACCGGCTACACCTACGTGACCCGCAAGAACCGGCGCAACGACCCCGACCGGATGGTCATCCGCAAGTACGACCCGGTCGCCCGGCAGCACGTCGAGTTCCGGGAAGAGCGCTGATGGCGAAGCAATCGAAGATCGCGAAGGACGCGCAGCGGCGCGTCGTGGTCGCGCGGTACGCGGAGCGGCGGGCGGAGCTGAAGGAGACGATCCGCTCGCCGCGGTCCACCCCGGAGGAGCGGGCCGCGGCGGTGTCGGCGCTGCAGGCGCTGCCGCGGGACGCCAGCCCGGTGCGGCTGCGCAACCGCGACGCCGCCGACGGCCGGCCGCGCGGCTACTTCCGCAAGTTCGGGCTGTCCCGGGTGCGGCTGCGGGAGATGGCGCACCGCGGTGAGCTGCCGGGCGTGTCGAAGGCGAGCTGGTGAGCATGCGCACGCCACGCCCGCTCAAGCGGAAGCGGAACCTGCTGCACGCCGCCGGCCTGTCCGAAGTGGACTGGAAGGACACCGAGCTGCTGCGGAAGTTCATCTCCGACCGGGGGAAGATCCGCTCCCGGCGCGTCACGGGACTGACGCCGCAGCAGCAGCGCCAGGTCGCGACGGCGATCAAGACCGCCAGGGAGATGGCACTGCTGCCCTACAGCACCCGGTGACAGCGGTCCCGAAGTGCCGGAGCCAGTACGGAGTTGCTCACACTCGCCCGGCCTGACCTCGTGGTCCGGCGGCGGTGCCGTCATGATGGTGGCCATGTCCGAAGACCACTACCTCGTCGGCCTCGACCTCACCGGGCGGCGCGTCGTCCTGGTGGGCGGCGGCACCGTCGCCCAGCGCCGCCTGCCCCGGCTGATCGGGGCGGGAGCCGCCGTCGAGGTCGTCTCGCCCTCCACCACCGCGGCGGTGGGGGCGATGGCCGACGCGGGCGAGGTGGTCTGGCACCGCCGCCGCTACGCCGACGGCGACCTCGACGGCGCCTGGTACGCGCTGGCCTGCACCGACGACCCCGAGGTCAACGCCGCCGTCTGCGCCGAGGCCGAGCGGCGCCGCATCTTCTGCGTGCGGGCCGACAACGGCGCCGAGGGCACCGCCGTCACCGCCGCCTCGGGCCGCCACGAGGGCCTGGTCGTCGGCGTGCTCTCCGGCGGCCAGCCGCTGCGGTCGGCGGCCGTCCGCGACAACATCGTCGAGGCCCTGCACAGCGGCGTGATCGCCGACTCCGTGCCGCGCCAGGACGGCGAGCTGCCCGGGGTGGCGCTCGTCGGCGGCGGCCCCGGCGACCCCGAGCTGATCACCGTCAAGGGGCGGCGCCTGCTGGCGCGCGCCGACGTGGTGGTGACCGACCGGCTCGGCCCCCGCGAGCTGCTCGACGAGCTGCGCCCCGACGTGGAGATCGTCGACGCGGCCAAGATCCCGTACGGCCGCGCGGCCAGCCAGGACTTCATCAACCAGACGCTGGTCGAGCACGCCAAGGCGGGCAAGTTCGTGGTGCGCCTCAAGGGGGGCGACCCCTACCTGTTCGGCCGGGGCTTCGAGGAGCTGCTCGCGTGCGCCGAGGCGGGGGTCCCCGTCACCGTCGTCCCCGGGATCACCAGCGCCTTCTCCGTGCCCGCCGTCGCCGGGGTGCCCGTCACCCACCGCGGAGTCGCGCACGAGGTCGTCGTGGTGTCCGGGCACGTCCCGCCGGGCCACGAGACGTCGCTGACCGACTGGGACGCGCTCGGCAGGCTGCGCGGCACGATCGTGCTCATGATGGGCGTGGACAAGCTCGACCGGTTCGCCGACGCGCTGCTCGCCGCGGGGCGGCCCGGCGACACGCCCGTCGCGATCATCCAGGACGGCACCATGCCCACCCAGCGCATCACGAGGTCCACTTTGGACTCCGTTGCGGCCGACGCGAAGGCCGCCGGGGTGCGCCCGCCCGCGGTGACCGTGATCGGACCCGTTGCGGGGCTTCAGGGTTCGTAGCGGCGCCGCACGAAGTCCACGATCACCTCGGTCAGCCGGTCCGGGTCGAAGCGCAGCTCCACCGGGCTGCGGGCCTGTGCGAACTCCGCGTCCGGCAGGTCGGCGGCGAGCGTGTCCGCGTCACCGAAGGGGTGGATCGGATCGCGCTGGTGGCCGATCACGAGCGCGGGCGGGGAAATGGTGCGCCGCACCGCTTTCGGCGGCGCGATCCGTCCGAAGAGGACACCGTGCAGCAACGCGGCCATCGACGCCGGACGCTGCTCGAGCGTGTCGGTCACGACGTCGACCCACTGGCTGCCGTGCGGCACCAGTCCGGCCAGCCCGGCCACCCCGGCGACGGTGAACGGCAGGAACCGCGCGGCGAACAGCAGCGGCGCGAACGTCAGCAGCCCCGCGACGATCGCGTTGTCCAGCACCGGCATCTCCACCACCAGCCCGCGCGTCCGCTCCGGCGCCACCACGCCGACCTCCAGCGCGACGTTCGCCCCCAGCGACGTCCCGCCGACCACCGCGCGGTCGATCTCCAGGTGGTCCAGCAACGCGAGCACCTGCAACCCGAACGCGGGCATCGAGTACCGCCACGACTCGGTCGGCCGGTCGGACTCGCCGTGCCCCAGCAGGTCGAGCGTGATCGTGCGGAACCCTTCGGCGGCGAGCCTGCGGGCGAGCGGGGCGTGCATGCGGCGGGTGAACATGATCCCGTGCGTCAGCACGACCACGCGGTCGCCCTGGCCGTACTCGGTGTAGGCCAGCCGGTGCCCTTCGAAGGTGAAGGACCCGGCGAGCTCCAGCTGGTGCGGGGTCATGTCCCCAGGAAACCACGAGGATGCGCCAAGATGGCCAGCCCCTCTCCCGACCACCACCCCTCATCGACACGCTCCGCGTGGCACTCTCTACCTATGAGTAACTTCGCCGACCTCGTGTCGCTCCGCGTCGACCGCTCCGGCGCCGTGGCCGAGGTGACCCTCCTGGGACCCTCCAAAGGCAACGCGATGGGCCCCGACTTCTGGCGCGAGCTGCCGCTGGTGTTCCGCGCGCTCGACGAGGACCCGCAGGTCCGGGCGATCGTGCTGACCGGCAGCGGGCGCAACTTCTCCTACGGGCTCGACCTGCCCGCGATGATGGGCAGCTGGGCGCCGCTGCTGTCCGGGGACAGCCTCGCCGGCCCGCGCACGGAGTTCCTGAAGGAGATCAGGAAGCTGCAGGACTCGGTCACCGCGGTCGCCGAATGCCGCACCCCCATCGTCGCCGCGGTCGCGGGCTGGTGCATCGGCGGCGGCGTGGACGTCATCTCCGCCGCCGACGTGCGCCTGGCCAGCGCGGACGCGAAGTTCAGCGTGCGCGAGACCAAGGTCGCGATCGTCGCCGACCTGGGCAGCCTGCAGCGGCTCGCCGGGATTATCGGCGAGGGCCACCTGCGTGAGCTGGCGTTGACCGGCAAGGACATCGACGCCGCGCGTGCCGAGAAGATCGGCCTGGTCAACGACGTGTACGCCGATCAGGAGGCCGTGCTCGCCGCCGCGCGCGAGCTGGCCGGGGAGATCGCCGCCAACCCGCCGCTGGTCGTGCAGGGCGTCAAGGACGTGCTCGCGATCAACACGCGGCAACGGGTCGAAGACGGGTTACGGTACGTCTCGGCGTGGAACGCCGCCTTCCTGCCCAGCAAGGACCTGGGTGAGGCGGTGCAGGCGTTCATGGAGCGGCGGAAGCCGGAGTTCAAGGGAGAATAGGGTGAGCAGCGACGCTTTCCGGCAGGCACGGGACTACCTCCTGGCGCACCGCGAGGACTACGACACCGCGTACCGCGAGTTCACCTGGCCCGAGCTGAGCGAGTTCAACTGGGCGCTCGACTGGTTCGACGTCATCGCCCGCGACGAGGCCAACGCCCAGCGGTACGCGCTGTGGATCGTCGAGGAGGACGGCTCGGAGGGCCGCTGGACGTTCCCCGAGCTGGCGGAGCGGTCCAACCGCGTGGCGAACTGGCTCCGCGGGCACGGCGTGCGCCGGGGGGACCGGCTGATCCTCATGCTGGGCAACCAGGTCGAGCTGTGGGAGACCATCCTCGCGGCGATCAAGCTGGGTGCGGTGATCATCCCGGCCTCCACCCTGCTCGGGCCGGACGACCTGCGTGACCGCGTGGACCGCGGCGCGGCGAAGCACGTCGTGGTGCGCTCGGCGGACGTGCCGAAGTTCGCCGACGTGAGCGGCGACTACACCCGCATCGCGGTGGGGGAGCCCGCGCAGGGCTGGCTGTCCTTCGCCGACGCGTACGCCGCGCCCGCCGAGTTCGAGGCCGACGGCGTCACGGCCGCCACCGACCCGCTGCTGCTGTACTTCACGTCGGGCACGACCGCGAAGCCCAAGCTCGTGCAGCACACGCACGTCTCGTACCCGGTGGGGCACCTGTCCACGATGTACTGGATCGGGCTCGAGCCGGGCGACGTGCACCTCAACATCTCGTCGCCGGGCTGGGCGAAGCACGCGTGGAGCAACGTCTTCGCGCCCTGGAACGCCGAGGCCACGGTGTTCATCTACAACTACCAGCGGTTCGACGCGAGCGCGCTGATGGCGCAGATGGACCGCTGCGGCGTGACCAGCTTCTGCGCCCCGCCGACCGTGTGGCGCATGCTCATCCAGGCCGACCTCACCGCGCTGAAGACCCCGCCGCGCAAGGTGGTCGGCGCGGGGGAGCCGCTCAACCCCGAGGTCATCGAGCAGGTGTCGAAGGCGTGGGGCGTGACCATCCGGGACGGCTTCGGGCAGACCGAGAGCAGCGTCCAGGTCGCCAACACCCCCGGTCAGCCGGTCAAGGCGGGCTCGATGGGCCGCCCGCTGCCCGGGTTCGCGGTCGCGCTCGTCGACCCGGTGACGGGGGAGCGGGCGCGGGAGGGCGAGATCTGCCTCGACCTCGCGAAGCGTCCCGTGGGCCTGATGACCGGGTACGCCGACGACGAGGAGCGCACGCAGAAGGCGTTCGCGAACGGCTTCTACCACACCGGCGACGTGGGTTCGGTCGACGAGGACGGCTACATCACCTACGTCGGCCGCACCGACGACGTGTTCAAGGCGTCGGACTACCGGATCTCGCCCTTCGAGCTGGAAAGCGTGCTGCTGGAGCACGAGGCGGTCGCCGAAGCCGCCGTCGTGCCGGCGCCGGACCCGATCCGGCTCGCCGTGCCGAAGGCGTACGTCGTGCTCGCCGCGGGCCACGCCCCGGACGCGGCGACGGCGGAGAGCATCCTCGCGTTCTGCCGCGAGCACCTCGCGCCGTACAAGCGGATCCGGCGGCTGGAGTTCACCGACCTGCCGAAGACGATCTCGGGCAAGATCCGCCGCGTCGAGCTGCGCGGCCAGGAGGAGAAGCGGGGCGACGGCCGCCCGGACGGCGAGTTCCGCGAGGAGGACTTCCCCGGCCTGAAGGGCTGAGCGGCGGTCAGCGGGCGGGCTCGGCGGCCACCTCGCGACCGTCCTCGGTCGAGCAGGTGGCGGTGACGACCGAGCCCGGCTCGCTGCCGCAGGTCCACGGCTCGATCGCGATCGGCCCCGCGCCGTCGGGGCTGGCCGCGGCGGCCGGGGTCACGCGCGCGAAGTACTGCGTCAGGAGCGTGACGGCCTCGGCGCACTCGACGGCACCCTCGCGGATGATCACCTTCGCCTGCGTGCCGTCGGCCGACGGGACGGTGCCGCACTGGACGTCCTCGGCCGGCGGACTGGCGAGCACGGCCTGGGCCTCGCCGCCGCCGGAGGGCGGGGCAGGCGGGGCTTCCTGGCCGCCACACGCACTGAGCGTGAACAGGCACACCGCGACAGATCCGGTCGAGCGAAGCACAAACTTTCCGGACACGGGGAGTTTCCTTGAAGGGGAGTGGGAAGGGCTACTCGCTCGCCACACCGGCGAACACGGTCTTGTCCTGCTTGCTGCAGGTGGTGCCACCCTGCGCGGCGGGCGGGCCGGAGACGCACAGCCAGCCGTCGACGGTGGCGCTCGCGGGCTGGTTCGAACCCGCGGGCTGCTTGCCCGCGAGCTGTTCCTGGAAGCGGCGGACCAGGTCGGTCGCCTCGGCGCAGGGCACGGTGGAGTCCGGCAGCACCTGCAGCCGCAGGCCGCTCGCGGCGGTGACGGCGCCACACGCCCCGTCGGCTTCGGCTTTCGGCTGCGCTTCGGCGCTCGGCTGGGCTTCGGCGTTCGGCTGGGCTTCGGGCGGGGCGCTGCCCGTGGTCTCGGGCGCGGCGCTTCCGGCGGTGGGCGGGGGAGTGCTGGTGGCGGGCGCGGGGATCGGCTTCGGCGTGGCGACCTGGCCCGCCGGCTCGTCGCCGCCCGCGGCGCAGCCCGCGGTGAGCAGCAGCAGGGCGGCCGCGGCGAACCAGCGGCTCGAAGCACCCATCCCGGCCTCCTCCTGATCTTCGGCAGCGGAAGGCTACCCGGACCGGGAGCCGGACGCCCGCCGCCCGCACGACCCTCCACAGTAGACGGTCACGCAGCGTTCTTTTTGACCACCGGAGCGGGTGAATCCACCCCGGGTGGCTAACATCACGGCGCTCGCGGGCGACGTTCTGGATGTGCCTGTCCCCGCAGGCGCCCTCCCCCCGAGAGATCCGAGCACTGAGAGCGATGAGCACCGACACAGCTTCAGACAGCGAGACAGAGTCCACCGACGAACCGCCGACCACGCCTTGCACGGTGGTGTGGAGCCAGGGGCGCCCGTACGTGCTGGAGCCCGGCACCGGAAACCCCCGCTGGGTCGGCAGGGACAACCGGGGCCGCCCCCTCGCCCTCACCGGCGCGGACCTGCGCCGCCGAGGCTGGAGCTACCACCGCGCCAGCTGACCCCGGCTGGGGTGGCGGTGCGGTCCGGCAGGTGCCGGTGGATGCCGGTGGAGCTGGCCCGGCAGGGCTCGGCCGGTCCCGGAGGGGCTGATTCGGCAGGGACCGACGGCGGTCGGAGGACCCGCCCCGGCAGGCCTGCCGCGAGTACAGGACCTGCCCCCGGCAGGGCTCGGCCGGTCGCGGAGGAGCTGATTCGGTAGGGCCCAGCGCCGGTCGGATGACCTGCCCAGGCAGGCCTGCCGCGAGTACAGGACCTGCCCCCGGCAGGGCTTGGCCGGTGCTGGAGAAGCTGATTCGGCAGGCCCCGGCGGCGGTCGGAGGACCCGCCCCGGCAGGCCTGCCGCGGGTACCGGAGGTGCTTACTCGGCGCACCCCGCGAGGCATTGGAGGAGTTGCCGTGGGCTGGTCTGCCGCCAGGCACCGGAGTAACTGATCCGATCGACCCGGCGGCGCCGCCCGTTTTGGCACCGGCGGTTCCCAACGGAGTTGGCCCGGCGGGGCGTCCGCGGACCTGCCCCGGCACGCCTGCCGCCAGGCACGTGAGGACCTGCCCGGTAGGCCCGGCGGCGCGGCCCGCCGGGCATCGGATCGTCCTGTCTGCCGGATAGGGTGACCTGGTGAGCGACCCCAGCCCGGAAAGCCGTCCCGCGGAGCACCCTCTTGCGGACGGCCCGACCCCCGCCTCCACCGGCGAGGCCCCCACGGCCGCCACGAACGGCGCCGCCCCGGAACGGTCCCGGACCGGCATCCCGGCCGCCTCTCGCATCGACGCGTCTCGCGGGGAGGCCTCCCGGGACGGCGCGACCCCAGGCGAGATGGCGCTTCCCGCGGCCGCCACCGCGCCGCCCACGCCCGGCGGCGGAACGGCCGCCGCCTCCGGCGGAACGGCTCCCGCCTCCGCCGAACCCCCGGCCGCTCCCGGTGGCAAGGCCCCCACGGCCTCCGGCGGAACGGCCCTCGCATCCGCCGAACCCCCAGCCGCTTCCGGCAGCCCAACCCGCGCCGCCTCTGCCGCCGAACCCCCGGCCGGATCGCCGCCCGCCTCGGGCACCGGAACCCCCGCCGCCCCCGCCGCCTCCGGCGCTGAAGCGCCCGCAACCCCGACCGCCACCCCCTCCCTGCTGCGCCAGGCGCTCAACATCCCCAACCTCCTCTCCCTCCTGCGCCTGGCCGGCGTCCCCGTCTTCCTGTGGCTGCTGCTCGGCCCCCGGGAGGACGGCTGGGCCCTGGCGCTGCTGGTGTTCAGCGCCCTCACCGACTGGCTCGACGGCAAGCTCGCCCGCTGGCTGAACCAGATGAGCCGCCTCGGGCAGTTGCTCGATCCCGCCGCCGACCGGCTCTACATCGCCGCCACGCTGGTCGCCTTCCTGGTCCGCGGCATCGTGCCCTGGTGGGTCGTCGCGCCGCTCGTGCTGCGGGAACTGGTCGTGGGCGTCTGCCTGGTCGTCCTGCGCCGCCACGGGTTCCTGCCGCCCGACGTCACCTACGCCGGCAAGGCCGCGACCTTCGTGCTGATGTACGCCTTCCCCCTCCTGCTGCTCACGCAGGGGGGCTCCGCCGTGGCCGCCGTCGCCCGCCCGTTCGCCTACGCGTTCACCGCCTGGGGCTGCGTGCTCTACCTGTGGTCGGGGGCGCTGTACGTGATCCAGACGATCTCGGCGGTCCGGGGTGCCGCCCGCACACCCGTGATGTAAGACTTCGCGCGAGATCCGCGCAGTGAAGGCACGAAAGGGGACCGCAGTTGTCCGCTCCAGAAGAGTTGCGCTACACCGAGGAGCACGAGTGGGTGGCCAGCGCCGCCGGTGACTCGGTCCGGGTGGGGATCACCGAGTTCGCGCAGGACCAGCTCGGCGACGTGGTGTTCGTCGAGCTGCCCGAGGTGGGCAAGCAGGTCAGCGCGGGCGACGTGTTCGGCGAGGTGGAGTCCACCAAGAGCGTCTCGGAGCTGTACGCGCCGCTCGACGGGGAGGTCGCGGCCGTCAACGACGCCGTTGTCGAGTCCCCCGAGCTGATCAACAGCGACCCCTACGGCGAGGGCTGGCTCATCGAGCTCAAGGTCGCCGATCCGGCCACCGTCGAAGGCCTGCTCGACGCCGACGCCTACCAGGCGCTGACCGCCGGATAACGCCCGGGACTTGGGGGAGCCCCAGCGCCTGCGACCGATCAGACACGGTACGTTGGCAGCACACGTTCTTCCGGTAACACTTCAGTGGTGAGGAGAGCTCAGGTGAGCACGAACGACGGACCCGGCGTTCCCCCGGAGCAGTCTCCGGAGCGGACCTCGGTCTTCCGGGCCGATTTCCTGGCGGACGCGGAGGGCCACGAGCCGCCGGCGCCCGAGCCTTCGGTCGCCGGCGTCGACGCGCTGCCGGCGGGCTCGGCACTGCTGGTCGTCAAGCGGGGTCCCAACGCGGGCTCGCGGTTCCTGCTGGACCGCGACACCACCAGCGCGGGACGGCACCCCGACAGCGACATCTTCCTCGACGACGTCACGGTCTCCCGCCGGCACGCCGAGTTCCGGCGTGAGGGCGGCGAGTTCGTGGTGATCGACGTGGGCAGCCTCAACGGCACCTACGTCAACCGCGAACCGGTCGACCAGGCCGTCCTCGCCGGCGGGGACGAGGTGCAGATCGGCAAGTTCCGCCTGGTCTTCCTGACCGGCCCGGGGCACGGGGGCCAGGGGGCACGGTGACGGCTGCCGGGCGGCCACAGCGCGAGGGGCTGAGCATCGGGGCCGTACTGGCGCAGCTGCGCTCGGACTTCCCCGACGTCACCATCTCCAAGATCCGGTTCCTCGAGTCGGAGGGGCTGGTGCGGCCCGGGCGCACGCCTTCGGGCTACCGGCAGTTCGCCCCGGCGGACGTCGAGCGCCTGCGGTTCGTGCTGTCCGCCCAGCGGGACCACTACCTGCCGCTGAAGGTCATCAAGGAGCAGCTGGACGCCGCCGACAGCGGTGCGGCCGGGCCCGAGGTCACTCCGGTCCGGCTGCCCCGCAAGCTCGTCTCGCTGTCCTCGCCGGCCGGGGACGCGCTGCCCTCGGCCGAGGACTTCGCGCCGGGGCGCGAGGTCCGGCTGACCCGCGAGGAGCTGCTCGAGCAGGCGGGTGTCGACGCGGGCACGCTGGCCGAGCTGGAGCAGTACGGGCTCGTCCGGCCGGGGCCCGCCGGCTTCTACGACCCGGACTCGGTGCTCGTCGCGCGCACCGTGCGGGCGATGACCGAGTTCGGCATCGAGCCGCGGCACCTGCGGGCGTTCCGCGCCTCGGCCGACCGGGAGGTCGGCCTGCTGGAGCAGATCGTCACGCCCGTGTACCGGCACCGCGACGCCGACGCGAAGGCCCGCGCCGACGAGATGGTGCGCGAGCTGGCGGCGCTGTCCGTGACCCTGCACACGCTTCTGGTCAAAGCGGGCATCCGCGGTGTCACGGGCGGCTGAGTGCGGCCCCGTGCCCTGTCCCGGTCGGTAATGACACAGTTTCATGACTCTTCCTATCGCCCCGGATGCCGTACCGTTGGTTGTGGGTTGCCGGACACCGAACGTGCTTGAGGCACATGCGAACTAGCGAGCACAGCGTCCACCGGGCGGGTAGCGTCGAGGATGTCGGCGCGGGCACGGCCGCAGGGCGCTGCAGCCCGCGCACAGGAGAGGGAGGCGAAGTCCGATGAGCGAGATGCGCGTCGTCGGCGTGCGGGTCGAGCTGCCCGCGAATCAGCCGATCTTGCTGCTGCGGGAGACGGAGGGCGAGCGCTACCTCCCGATCTGGATCGGATCCGTGGAGGCCACGGCCATCGCGCTCGAACAGCAGGGCGTGCGGCCGGCGAGGCCGCTGACGCACGATCTCCTCAAGGAGGTCATCGGCGCGCTCGGGCGGGAGCTGGAGCACGTCGTGATCACCGATCTGCGCGAGGGCACCTTCTTCGCGGAGCTGGTGTTCGACGGCAACGTGCGCGTTTCCGCGCGCCCCAGCGACTCGGTCGCGCTCGCGCTGCGGGTCGGGGTGCCGATCCACGCCGTGGACTCGGTGCTCGAAGAGGCCGGCCTGATCATCCCCGACGAGCAGGAGGACGAGGTCGAGAAGTTCCGCGAGTTCCTCGACTCCGTCTCACCCGAGGACTTCCGCGGGGCCGACACCTGAGCCCCCGTCCCGCCGCGGACAGCTGATCCGGATGACGGCTGAATAACTGGTCGGGGCCGCCGCGCGTCGCGTTGACCAGTGGGGCCACCACGCTTACCGTCTAAGGCGGTAAATCGCCAAGGTGCAATTCCCCCCGGACCGGGGTGCACGCCGCGGTTCGCCGGCAGGGGTTCCGCTCCCGGGACCCCGGTGCTTGTTTCGACCGGCCGCCCGGCCGGGCGAGGGGAGGCATGCGTGGTCGACGAGAGGCCGATCAAGGCGGTCGACGGAGAGCAGGGTGAGCTGTTCCCTGATTCGTCCCTGCCGGATGAGCTGGTCGGTTACCGGGGGCCCGCGGCCTGCCAGATCGCCGGGATCACCTACCGGCAGCTCGACTACTGGGCCCGCACGAAGCTCGTCGCCCCGAGCATCCGCACCGCGCACGGCTCGGGTTCCCAGCGCCTGTACTCCTTCAAGGACATCCTGGCGCTCAAGATCGTGAAGCGTTTACTGGACACGGGCGTCTCGCTGCAGAACATCAGGGTCGCGGTGGACCACCTGCGGGCCCGCGGGGTCGCCGACCTGGCGAAGGTGACGCTGGTGTCGGACGGCACCACCGTGTACGAGTGCACCTCGCCGGAGGAGATCGTCGATCTGCTGCAGGGCGGGCAGGGCGTGTTCGGCATCGCCGTGAAGGTCCCGATGCAGGAGATCAGCGGCACGATCCACGAGTTCCCGGCCGAGCGCGCCGACGGCGGGCACGTCGAAGCCGTCGTGCCGGACGAGCTGAGCCAGCGGCGCAACGCCCGCCGTACGGGCTGAAATTACCTGCGGGTAGTGTGAAGCCCGCAGTCGCCGAAGCCGCGCGGGAGAGACCGAGCCCCCACCCGGGCCCGGCGCCGAAGGAGCAACTCCTCCCCGGAACCTCTCAGGCCCCCGGACCGCGCGGACGAGACGCCTCTGGAAAGTGGGTCCCGGCCACAACCCGGAACTCCGCCGACGGTGCAAGCCCGGCCCAACGCAACGGGTGAACCTCTCAGGCGCCTTCACGGCATGGACAGAGTGGGGAGGCCCGGACACCAGCTTGGTGTCCGGGCCTGTTTCTTTTCCAGGCTCAGCCGCTGGTGAGCCCGGCCGCCTTGAAGTCGGCCTGCTGGGCGGGTTCCCGCAGGTAGTCGCGGAAGACCTGGGCCGCGCGGGCCTGCACCTCGTCCACCGTGGCACCGGCCAGCCCGAGGAACGGGTAGTCGGCGGAGGGGGCGTTGGCGACCGACTCGGCGGGGGAGCCGACCATGCCGGGTTTGGTGGTCTGCAGCTGGTCGACCCAGTAGGAGTTCTCGGGCACCCAGGCGGCGGGCAGGCCGCCGATGGCCGCGAGGTCGGCCTTGCCGGTCAGCGCGTCGAGGACCTGCTGGGACGGGATCGCCCGCACCTCGATGTGGACGCAGTGGGCGTGCACGACGGTGTTGGCCTGGTTCCACCGGTTCGCGGCGGCCTCGACGGGTTTCTGCGCGGTCGGCGTGACCACGACGGACATCGTCGAGTCGCCCTCGGTGCAGGCGTTGGCCTGGGCCTCGGCGCGGCTGTTGACGGTGTTGTTGGCCCAGCTCCAGCCCAGCAGCCCGACGACGAGCAGCACGACGAACACCCCGGCGACGATCGGCCACTTCGCGACCTTGCGGCGCCCGGCGACCTTGCCCATGGCGCGGTGCGTGCCGGTAGCGCTGCTGCGGCCCTCGGAGACGACGCGGTGGCCGCCCGTGGCGGTTGACCGGCCCTCGGAGACGACGCGGTGGCTGCCCGTGGTGGTGGAGCGGCCCTCGGACACGGCGCGGTGGCTGCCGGTCGTCGTGGTGCGGTTCTCGCCGGTGTCGGTGGCGCGGACGGGGCGGTGGCTGCCGGTCGAGGTGGCGCGACCCTCGCGGGTGCGGAAGCCGCCCGTGGAGGTGGAGCGGCCTTCGGAGACGGCGGGGTGGTTGCCGCTTCGCGTGGCGCGGCCTTCGGTGGGGGTGCCGCCGACGGCGGGGTAGTTGCCGCTGCGCGTGGCGCGGCCTTCGCCCGCGGCGCGGAAGCTGCCGCTGCGCGTCGAGCGACCCTCGGTGCGGGAGCCGCCGATGGCGGGGAAGTTCCCGCTGCGGGTGGCCTGGCCTTCGGTGGGGGTGCTGCCGACGGCGGGGAAGTTGCCACTGCGGGTGGTCTGGCCTTCGGTGGGGGTGCTGCCGATGGCGGGGAAGTTGCCGCTGCGGGTGGCGCGGCCTTCGGCGGGGGCGTCGCCGATGGCGGGGAAGTTCCCACTGCGGGTGGCCTGGCCTTCGGTGCGGGAGCCGCCGATGGCGGGGAAGTTCCCACTGCGGGTGGCGTGGCCCTCGGCCGGGTAGCCACCGCTGCGCGTGGCGCGGCCTTCCGTGGGGTGACTGCCGCTCCGCGTGGCGCGGCCCTCCGCGGCGGAGCCGCCGACCGCGGGGTAGTTCCCGCCGCGCGTCCCGCGGCCTCCGGTGCCATCTACTGCCGGGAAGTTCCCGCTACGAGCGCCCCTGCCTTCGCCGGGGGCGCCGTCCACCGCCGGGAAACCGCCGCTGCGCGTGGCGCGACGGTCCGTGGGGGAACCGCCGACCGGCGGAAAGCTGCCGCTGCGGGTGGCCCTGCCTTCACTAGGAGTGCCGCCTACCGCAGGGAAGTTCCCGCTGCGCGTGGCGCGGCCGGGCTCACCGAAGGCATTGAAGCCATCGGGCTCGTCGGCAGGCTCGGGGGCGGGGCGGCGGAGGCCGACCGTCGTGCGGTTGGCCTCGGAACGCCCTCCAGGCAAGGGAAAATCACCTTCGTCGGTCACCGCGGGGATCGTGCGCGTGCGCTCGTCGACGGGAGGAAGGGGGCGCTGCGGGCGGTTCAGCGCCGGCTGTCCAGGCCGCATCGGTGCCCGGCCGTACTGCGGCTGCCTCGGATGCGCGGCGTTGCCCGGTCCGCCCGCCGGCCGCCGCGGCTCCTGCGGTCGCTCAGGGAGGCGAGGAGCGGGATCGTCGTCCCGGCTGTGACGCCCCATCGGGTAGTCCCTTCAACTCTGCGTGCATAGTCGGCAAACGCGTTCACCCTAACAGGGGTAGAGCGTTAGGAAAACGTGATGCGCCCGTGAGGGCGAAAAAACTTACCGTCACCACACAAAAGATCAAGGAATCACTTGTGAAGCGAAAGTAAGTAGTGGCACTGCGCTATCAGCCTGTTGCGCAGCGGGGCCGCACGGCGGGCGAACCCGCCCTGCAGCCGGGCGTATTCGGCGCGCCCGGACGGGGTTTCGATGCGCACGGGCTCGTACCCGAGCGCGGAAAGATCATACGGACTCGCCCGCATGTCCAGTTCGCGGATCTCCACGGCGAGTTCGAAGCAGTCGGCGAGCAGTTCCGACGGGACAAACGGATCCAGCTTGTAACAAACCTTGTACAAATCCATGTTCGCGTGGAGGCAGCCCGGCTGTTCCAGCTCGGGTTGGGTCTCCCTCGTCGGCTGCAGCGCGTTCCGAGGCCGGGCGGGCGCGGTGAAGAAGCGGAACGCGTCGTAGTGCCCGCACCGGATGTCGAGCGAGTCCACGACGGCGTCCGTACCCGCGCCACCCAGCCGTAGCGGCAGCTGGTTGTGCCGCACCTGCTCGGGGCTCTGCCGGTACACCATGGCCCACTCGTGCAGCCCGAAACAGCTCAGCCGGGGCGCGCGGCTCGCCGTCTTTTCCAGCAGGGCAAGGAAATACCGCGTCGTCTGCGCCTTCTTCTCCGTGAAGGCGGCCAGGTCGAGCGCCACGCCGCCCTCGACGCGGACGTAGCCGGGCCGCTCCAGGAACCGCTCGCCACCGGCCAGCACGACACCGGCACCGGGGTGCCAGCGCTCCAGGTGCCCCGGCCGGTACGAGTAGTACTCGAACAGGAAGTCCAGCACGGGGTGCTTCTCCCCGCGGGACCGCCGTTCCTGCCGGGGCCGCGTCCAGCGCCGCATGCGCTCGGCGTGTGCCCGCTCGCGCTCGCCCCACTCCTCCGGCGCCAGCACGCGCATGGTCACGCCGCCACGTGCGTGCCGTCGCGGACCGTGCCGACGTACTCCTCGACGAGGTCCTCCAGCGCGACGACGCCCACCGGCCGTCCGGCCGTGTCGAGCACGCGCGCCAGGTGCGAACCCTCCGCCCGCATGGCCGACAACGCCTCGTCGAGGCGGGTGCCCGAGGGCAGGTCGGTGAACGCGCGGATCCGGTCCGCGGCGATCGTGGTCGCGGGTGCGTCGCCGATCTGGTCCAGCACGTCCTTCACGTGCAGGTACCCGATCAGCTCCCCGGCCGCCGAGCAGAGCGGGTACCGCGAGAAGCCGGTCTCCGACACCGCCCGCTCGACCTCCCCGACCGTCGGCGCGGGGGACAGCGTCTTCAGCTCGTTCAGCGGCACCAGGACGTCGGCCACGGTCTTGCGCACCGACGACAGCGTCTGGCTCAGCCGCTCGTGCTCCGACTGCTCCAGCAGCCCCTCCCGCCGCGACTCGCTGAGGAGCTCGGCCAGCTCCGCCGAGGTGTAAGCGGTTTCCAGCTCGTCCTTCGGCTCCACCTTGACCACGCGCAGCAGCGAGTTCGCGAGGAAGTTCAGCAGCCAGATGAACGGCCGCGCGAGCTTCACCCACCCCACGTGCACGGGCACCAGCCACAGCGCCAGGCGCTCGGGGTCGGCGATCGCCAGGTTCTTCGGCACCATCTCGCCGATCAGCACGTGCAGGATGGTGATGAACGCCAGCGCGATCGCGAACGAGATCGCGTGCACCAGCACCTCGGGCATGTGCACCAGCTCGAAGAACGCGCCGAGCCGGTGCGCGACGGCGGGCTCGCCGAGGCGGCCCAGCAGCAGCGAGCAGATCGTGATGCCCAGCTGCGCGCCCGCGAGCATGAGCGAGACGTGCCTGCTGGCGTTGATCACGATCTTCGCGCGCGTCTTGCCCTGTTCCAGCAGCGCTTCCAGCCGGTCGCGGCGCGAGGAGATCAGGGTGAACTCCGCGCCGACGAAGAACGCGTTGGTCAGCAGCAGCACCACGACGAGGACGATGGCGAGCCAGTCGTTCATCGCGGCTGCTCCTCCTCCGCCGGGGCCGGCGCCTCCAGCCGGTGCACGCTCAGCTCCGCGATCCGGTGCCGGTCCATCGTCAGCACGGTGAGCCGCCAGCCGTCGACCTCGACGCCGTCGCCCGCCGCCGGGATGCGGCCCAGCCGCTCCAGCACCAGCCCGGCGATGGTCTCGTAGTCGCCCTCGGGCATGCGGAACCCGGTCAGCTCGCTGACCTCGTCGGCCCGCAGCTGCCCCGACACCAGCCAGGTGTCGGGGTCCAGCCGCTGCGACGCGGGCGCCTCACCCTGGTCGTGCTCGTCGCGGACGTCGCCGATGATCTCCTCGACGACGTCCTCCAGCGTCACCAGGCCCGCCGTGCCGCCGTACTCGTCGACGACCATCGCGATCTGGAAGCGCGAGTCCCGCAGCCTCGACAGCAGCGCGTCACCGGGCAGCGACTCCGGCACGGTCGGCACCGGCCGCATCACCGTGCCGATGCGGACGCTGCCGCGTTCCCTGGCCGGCACGGTGAAGGCCTGCTTGACGTGCACCGCGCCCTGGACGTCGTCGAGATCCTCGCGGTAGACGGGAAAACGGGAGTGCCCGGTCTCGCGGGAGAGCGCGACGAGGTCGTTGATCGTGTCGTCCACCGTCAGCGACTCGACCTGCACGCGCGGGGTCATCAGCTCGTCGGCGGTGCGGCCGCCGAAGCGCAGGGACTTGTCGAGCAGCTCCGCGGTCGAGGGCTCCAGCGTGCCGCTTTCCGCGCTGGTGCGCACGATCGAGCCCAGCTCCTGCGGCGAGCGCGCGGAGCGCAGCTCCTCCTGCGGCTCGACGCCGAACTTGCGCACCACCCAGTTCGCGCTGTTGTTCATCAGCGTGATGAGCCAGCGGAAGAGCGCGGAGAAGCGCGAGTGGTAGCCCATCACGGCCCGCGCGGTCTGCAACGGCCGCGCCACCGCGAGGTTCTTCGGCACCATCTCGCCGAGGATCATCGACAGCGACGTGGCCAGCAGCAGGGCTGCGACGAGCGACGCGCCCTCGGCGGCGCCCTCGGACAGGCCCAGCGCCGTCAGCGCGGGCCGCACGAGCCGCCCGATGAGCGGTTCGGCGAGGTAACCGGTGACCAGCGTGGTCAGCGTGATCGCGACCTGCGCGCCGGACAGCTGGTAGGACAGGTGGGCGTGGGCCTTGCGGACGATCTGGGACCGGCGGTCACCGGTCTGCCGGACGTCGGCCTCCACGGTGCTGCGCTCGAGCGCCGTCAGCGAGAACTCGGCCGCCACGGCCAGTCCGGTGCCGATGGTCAGCAGGACGAAGAACAGCACGCCCAGCACGGAGAAGAGCACGTCCATCAGCGCGCCCCTGCCGCTCGGCGGGCGGGATGGGAGTCGGGGGAGCCGGGTTCGTCACCCGGCTGGGTACTGTCACCAGGTGACTGCGCGTCGCGCACGGGTAGCGCTCACTCCTTGTCATGGCCGCTGAGGTGCCGTCCATGATACCGGGCGATCCGGTCAGCCGGGGCGTCCCTCGCGGGAAGGTCAGCCCCGCGGGTCGCGCCCGGTGAGCCCGAGCAGCCGTTCGGCGGCGGGCGCGCTGCCGGGCACGGGCACCGCTTCGGCGAAGATCCCGGTGCCCTGCCAGGACTCCAGCTGCGGGCCCATCGTGGTCAGCAGCGCCTCCGCCACGTCCTCCGGGATCGGTTGTGCCGCAGCGATCCCGCGCGCCAGGTCCCACGCGTGCACGGCCAGGTCGAGCGTCATCTGCCAGCCGTAGTCGGTCGCGTCCGCCTCGCCGTAGGACAGGTGCACGAGGCGGTCCGTCGCGCCGGGCTCGGTCCACGCCTCCCGCGCGGCGGCCGAGGACTTCTCCCACGCCCCGACCGGATCCGCGCCGAGCACGTCCCCGTCGTAGCGGTCGCCGACCTCGTCCAGCGTCTGTCCCGCCAGCAGGTGCGGCACCCAGAGCTGCTCGGAGACCAGGTGGTTGACCAGGTCCCGCACAGTCCACTCCGTGCACGGGGTGGGCGCGTCCCACTGGTCTTCGCGAACCTGGTGCACCGTCCGGTCGAACGTCCGCAGCGCTTCCCCATGAGCGTCGAGCAGGTTCATGGCTCCAGCGAAGCACGAACGCGGTGCCGGCGCACGCTTTCTTCGACGAGGTCGAGCACGGGGCCCAGGTCGTCGGCGGGCAGGCCCATCGCCAGGTGCGACACGAGCCCCTCCAGCACCAGCTCCAGGTACGACGTGAGCACGTCGACGTCCACGTCGTCGCGGAGGTTGCCCGCTTCGCGCTGGCGCAGCAGGCGCTGCCGCGTCGCGTCGGTGAGCTGCCGCGAGCGTTCCGCCCAGCGGGCGCGGAACTCCGGGTCGGTGCGCAGCCGGCGCGACACCTCCAGCCGCGTGCCGAGCCAGTCCGCCGGGTGCTCACCGCCGCCGAGCAGGTCCCGCATCACCTGCACCAGACCCTGGGCGGCGACGACGTCGGCCATCCGCGCGGCGTCCTCCTCCGCGAGGGCGAGGAACAAGGACTCTTTGTCGCGGAAGTGGTGGAAGATCGCGCCGCGGGACAGGCCGGTGGCTTCCTCCAGCCGCCGCACCGTGGCACCCTCGTAGCCGTACCTGGCGAAGCACACGCGGGAACCGTCGAGGATCTGGCGCCGGCGCGCGTCGAGATGATCCTGGCTCACCCGTGGCATTCGCTGATCGTGTCACGCGCGGTAGTTCTTACGCAATCCGTACGTACGTACTGTGTCCGTCTCGCGGCGCCTGAAATTGTCGTACCGCGCGTGTAGCGTCCGAACCCGAGTGATCCTCCTGACGAAGCAGGTGTGACATGACCACGGTTCGCCACGTCCCGGGGCCCGCCGGAGGTGCGAACGGAGTGGCCGCGAAGGTCGTCTCCGATCGTGCCGCCGGCGAAGCCTACGTCGCGTCGGTGTGCTTCAAGCACGGCCCTCCGAGACTGCTGGGGGTCGAGCTGGAGTACACCGTCCACTACGCCGACGATCCCCGGAAACCACTGCAGGCCCCCGATCTCGCCCGTGCGCTCGGCGCGCACGCGCCCAGCACGCTCGTCCCCGGCAGCCCCGCGCTGCCGCTGCCCGCCGGTTCGCCGCTCACCCTCGAACCGGGCGGCCAGGTGGAGATCTCCGCGCTCCCGCAGGAATCGCTGCGGGACCTCGACCGCGTCGTCTCCGCCGATCTCACCTACCTGACCGATCTGCTCGCCCGCGCCGGGTTCGCCCTCGGCGAAACGGGGATCGACCCGTTCCGCCCGCCGGCCCGGCTGCTCACCACTCCGCGCTACGCCACCATGGAGCGCCGGTTCGCCCCGCTGGGGCCGGGCGGCATCACCATGATGTGCAGCACCGCCGGGCTGCAGATCTGCGTCGACAGCGGGGAAAGCGACGAACTGCCCGCCCGCTGGGCGGCCGTGCACGCGCTCGGCCCGCCGCTGCTGGCCCTGTTCGCCAACTCGCCGCGGCACGCGGGCCGGGACACCGGCCTGGCGTCGGCGCGCTGGCAGGCGGTGCTCGACACCGAGCACGCCCGCACGTTCGCCACGCCGCCGTCGGACGATCCGCCCGCGACGTGGGCCCGGCGCATGATGGACACCCCGTTGTTGCTGGTGCGGCGGCAGGACGGGCCGTGGGACGCGCCGGACGGGCTCACCTTCGCCGACTGGGTGGCCGGGCGGGGCGCCGCGGGGCTGCTCGCCCCGCCGACGACGGACGACCTCGACTACCACCTCACGACGATGTTCACCCCGGTGCGCCCGCACGGCTACCTGGAGGTGCGCTACCTGGACGCGCAGCCGGGCGACCGCTGGCTGCACCCGGTGGCACTGCTGACCGCACTGCTCGCCCGTCCCTCCACTGTGGACGAGGTACTGGCGCTGTGCGAACCCGTCCCCGACGCGTGGGAGCGCGCCGCGCGCGACGGGCTGCGTGACCGCGAGATCGCCGCGGTGGCGCGGAAAGTGGCGGACCTGGGCTGTGCGCACCTGCCGGCCACGGGGCTGCCGCCCGGAAAGATCCACGAGATCAGCGACGGCGTGCAGCGGCTGGTGCACGCCGGAAGGGGATGACCGACGTGACCGAGATCCTGACCGAGGCCCCGAGCGGGTTCGAGGAACGCAGCGCCGAGCAGCTGCGTGACCACGCGGCGCTGGCGCTCACCCGCGCGCGGGAGCGGAGCACCGCGCTGACCGACGCGGTGGACGACGAGGACCTGGTGCGCCAGCACTCGAAGCTGATGTCCCCGCTGGTGTGGGACCTCGCGCACATCGGCAGCCAGGAAGAGCTCTGGCTGGTGCGGGACGTCGGCGGCCGCGAGCCGCTGCGGCCCGACATCGACGACCTGTACGACGCCTTCCAGCACCCCCGCGCGGACCGGCCCTCGCTGCCGCTGCTCGGGCCCGCCGAGGCGCGCCAGTACGTGGGCGAGGTGCGGGCGAAGGCGTTCGAGGTGCTGGAAAAGGCGCCGCTGAGCGGGCGCAGGCTCACCGAGGCGGCGTTCGCGTTCGGCATGATCACCCAGCACGAGCAGCAGCACGACGAGACGATGCTGGCCACCCACCAGCTCCGCCGGGGCGAGCCCGTGCTGCACGCGCCGGCCGCGCCGGGCCGCCGCACGGGCTCGCTGCCCGAAGAGGTGCTGGTGCCCGGCGGGCCGTTCCTGATGGGCACGAGCGTCGAACCGTGGGCGCTGGACAACGAGCGGCCCGCGCACGAGGTCGACGTGCCCGCGTTCTTCATCGACACCACGCCGGTCACCAACGGGCAGTACTTCGAGTTCCTCGACGCCGGTGGCTACGACCAGCGCCGGTGGTGGAGCGACGCGGGCTGGGAGTACCGCACCGCGCACGACATCACGGCGCCCCGGTTCTGGCGGCGGGAGCCCGGCGGGTGGTGGCGCACGAGGTTCGGCGTCCACGAGCCCGTGCCCGCCGACCAGCCGGTGGTGCACGTGTCGTTCTACGAGGCCGAGGCGTACGCGAGGTGGGCGGGCAAGCGGCTGCCCACCGAAGCCGAGTGGGAGAAGGCCGCCCGCTGGGACCCGGCGACCGGGCAGTCGCGGCGGTACCCGTGGGGCAACGAGGACCCGAAGCCGGAGCACGCCAACCTCGGCCAGGTCCACCTGAGCCCGGCGGCGGCGGGTGCGTACCCGGCGGGAGCCTCGGCGCTCGGGGTGCACCAGCTGATCGGCGACGTCTGGGAGTGGACGAGCAGCGACTTCGCGGGGTACCCGGGGTTCGCCGCGTTCCCGTACCGCGAGTACTCGGAGGTCTTCTTCGGACCGGAGTACAAGGTGCTGCGGGGCGGCTCGTTCGGCACGGACGCGGCGGCGATCCGCGGCACGTTCCGCAACTGGGACTACCCGATCCGGCGGCAGATCTTCTCCGGGTTCCGCTGCGCGAGGGACGCCGAGGGTGTGTAGGCACCTCGCGTACCTCGGACCGCCGGTCTCGCCTGCCGAGCTGGTGTTCGGCGCGCCGCATTCGCTGCTGCACCAGTCTTACGCGCCCGCGGACATGCGGGGCGGCGGCACGGTGAACGCCGACGGCTTCGGCTTCGCGTGGTACAGCGGCGGCACGCCGGTGCGGTACCGGCGGGCGAGTCCGATTTGGACGGACGACGACGCGCCCGTGCTCGCCGGGTCGGTGCGCTCGGGCGCGTTCGTGGCGGCGGTGCGCAACGGCACGGTCGGGATGCCGCTGGCGGAGGGCGCGTGCGCGCCCTTCGTCGACGGGCCGTGGGCGTTCAGCCACAACGGGCGGGTCACCGGCTGGCCCGGCTCGCTCACCGCGCTGGCGGGCAAGCTGCCGGTCGCCGACCTGCTCACGCTGGAGGCGCCCACGGATTCCGCCGTGCTGTGGGCGCTGCTGCGGGAGCGGCTGCGGGCGGGGGAGCACCCGGTGCAGGCCGTCACCGACCTCGTCCTGCGCACCGAACGGGCCGCGCCCGGTTCGCGGCTCAACCTGCTGCTCACCGACGGCGAGACCCTGGTGGCCACCGCCTGGACCCACGCGCTGTCGTACCGGGTGCGCGACGGGGCGGTGGTGGTCGCCTCCGAACCGACCGATCCCGGCCCGGACTGGACACCGGTGCCCGAAGGCCACGCCGTCGTCGCGCGCGCCGGCGCGGCCGACCTCATCCCCCTCGACGCTGATCGGAGTGCCCTGTCATGAGCGACCGCGCGGAAGCCCTGCGCACCGACGTCCGGTCCGGATTCTCGGCGGCGCAGAAGTGGTTGCCCGCCAAGTGGTTCTACGACGCCCGCGGCAGCGCGTTGTTCGAGGACATCACCAGGCTGCCGGAGTACTACCCGACGCGGGCCGAACGCGAGACGCTGGCCCGCGAGGCGGGTGAGATCGCCCGCGTCACCGGCGCCAGCACGCTCGTCGAGCTGGGGTCCGGGTCGAGCGAGAAGACCCGCCTGCTGCTCGACGGCCTGCGTGCCCACGGCACGCTGCGCACGTTCGTGCCGCTGGACGTGTCGGCCTCGGCGCTCGACGAGGCGGTGGCCGCGATCCGGGCCGACTACCCCGGTCTGGAGGTGCACGGCGTCGTCGGCGACTTCACCGAGGACCTCGGCCTGCTGCCCGGTGAGCCGCCGCGGCTCGTCGCGTTCCTCGGCGGCACGATCGGCAACTTCCTGCCCGCCGAGCGGATCAAGTTCCTCCGCTCGGTCCGGGCCGTGCTGGCCGAGGGGGAGTGGCTGCTGCTGGGCACCGACCTCGTCAAGGACCCGGAGACGCTGGTGCGCGCCTACGACGACGCGGCCGGGGTGACCGCCGAGTTCAACCGGAACATGCTGCGCGTGGTGAACGACCTGCTCGGCGCCGACTTCGACCCGGGCGGGTTCGCGCACGAGGCGTACTGGGACGCCGAGCGCGAGTGGATCGAGATGCGGCTGCGGGCCACGGAGGAGACGACCGTGCACATCCCCGGCGCGGGGATGACGGTGCACTTCGCCGAGGGCGAGTACATCCGCACGGAGATCTCGGCGAAGTTCCGGGCCGGTGGTGTCGCGGCCGAGCTGGCGGAGAGCGGCTTCGCGGTGGAACGCTGGTGGACCGACGCGGAACGCCGCTTCGGGGTGTCCCTGTCCAGGGCGGTTCGTGAGGGGTGATCGAATAGCCCGGTGAACCCGTTACCTCGTATCGCACTCTGGCTCGCGTCCCAGCCGTGGTTCATGCGCGCGGCGAAGGTCGTGCCTCCGCTCGACAAGCGGCTGTACCGGCTGACCGGCGGGCGCGTGTCGCTGCTCGGGCTGGCGAGCCTGCCGTCGATGCGGCTGACCACCATCGGCCGCAAGAGCGGGCTGGAGCGCAGCGTGAACCTGCTCTACTTCCCGTACGGGGACCGGTACGTGCTGATCGCCTCGAACTGGGGCAAACCGGACGACCCGCAGTGGGCGCGGAACCTGCGTGCCGAACCGAAGGCGACGGTCGAGGTCCGCAGGCAGCGCGTGCCGGTGCTGGCGACCGAGGTGACGGGCGAGCGGTACGAGTCCCTCTGGCGGGAGGTGCTGGAGTTCTGGCCCGGGTACGCGATGGAGCGGTCCGTCGCGGGGCGCGAGCTGCCGCTGTTCATCCTCGAACGGCGCTGAGGTTGTTGTTCCGGTGCCCCGGCCCGTGTGGCCGGGGCACCGGTGTTTTCGGGGGTGGCGTGTGGGCGAGTCGGGGGGTTGCTGGGGTCGCTTCCCGCCGGTGCCCGCCACTGGTTCCGATGGTGGCGCGTGTGGCCGAGCTGCGTCGTACCCTTCGGCGCCCGACCCCGCCGGGCGGGCACGGTTGCTCCCCGCAGCGCGGCCATTCCCCGCCACCCCGGGACGTCGCGTATATCCGATTTGGACGGTAATGCGAGAAACCCCGGGTGAACATCCGCTGAACCTCTCGCGGGACCCCCTCGCGGACGGCTGAAATTCACTTCCGGCGCTTACGCTCCGCTCGCAGTTGTCAGCCGTTCGAGCGATAGGAGCACGGTGTCGCGCTGGCTTGTGGGCGTGGTGCTCGCGGGGGTAGTGGTCGTCGTCGGGGGAGTGGTCTTCCTGGCCTGGCAGGGCACGCCCGCCGCGGCCCCGGGCGACCCGGTGATCACCGTTTCCCGCTCCTCCTGCGGACAGGGCTGGACCGATCCGCGCCCCGGGGTGCAGTCCTTCCAGGTGCACAACACCGGCTCCGTCACCGCCGAGGCCGACCTCGTCGACCCGACCACCGGTACCGTCTACG
Source organism: Amycolatopsis sacchari (assembly GCF_900114035.1). Classification (GTDB taxonomy): domain Bacteria; phylum Actinomycetota; class Actinomycetes; order Mycobacteriales; family Pseudonocardiaceae; genus Amycolatopsis_E; species Amycolatopsis_E sacchari. The sequence goes on from NZ_FORP01000001.1 coordinate 52,618, forward strand.
GCGAGGTCGAAGGCCTCGGCCCCGGCACCACCAGGACGCTGCAGGTCACGCTCGGCAACGGCGTCTACGCCTTCCGGTGCACGCCCGAGGAGACCGACCCGATCACCGGCCCCAGCGTCACCATCACGGGCGGTGACGACCGCTCCGGACCGGCCGTCGTGCCGGTCAGCCGCAACGACCTGCTCGGCCCCCTGCGCGACTACCAGGCCTACGTCGCGACGGGCCTCGACACGCTGGCCGGGCAGGCCGACGCCCTCCGCGACGCCGTGCACCGCGGCGACCGCGCGGGCAGCGAGGCCGCCTGGCTCACCGCGCACCTCACCTACGAACGCCTGGGCGCCGCGTACGACGCCTTCGGCGACTCCGACGGCGCCATCAACGGCACGGCCGACGGCCTGCCCGGCGGCACCGCCGACGAGGGCTTCACCGGCTTCCACCGCCTCGAAAACGGCCTGTGGCACAACGAGGACCTCGCCGCGCTGGCCCCCGTCGCCGACCAGCTCGACGCCGACGTGCACCAGCTGCGCACCGACCTGCCCACCCTGCAGGTCGACCCGAACGACCTGGGCCTGCGCGCCCACGAGATCCTGGAGAACACCCTGCAGTTCGAACTCACCGGCCGCACCGACTACGGCAGCGGGACCACGCTCGCCACGGCGCTGGCCAACCTCGACGGCACCCGCGAGGTGCTGACGGTCCTGCGCCCGGTGCTGGCCCCGCGCATGCCGATGTCCGATGTGGACACCTGGCTCGACCGCACCGACCGTGCGCTCCACACCGCGCAGCGGCCCGACGGCACCTGGACGCCCGTCACGCAGCTGTCCCGCGAGCAGCGCGAGAAGATCGACGGCGCGGTGAGCGGGCTCGTCGAGCGGCTCGCCCCGATCGCCGCCATCACCGAACCGAGGCGGGTCCCGTGACCCCGAACCGCCGCACCTTCCTGCGGGGCGCCGTGCTCGGCGCCGGAGCCACCGCCGCCGCGGTGGGCACGGGCACCGCGACGGCCTCCCCGACGACGTGGTCGTTCCACGGCACGCACCAGGCCGGGATCCTGCGCCCACCGGCGCCGCAGTCGATCGTGGCCGCGTTCGACGTCATCGCCGAGAACCGCGCCGAGCTCACCGACCTGTTCCGCGCGATCACCGACCGCGCCAGGTTCCTGACGAGCGGCGGCTCGCCGACCGCCGTCGGCATCACCGCCCCGCCCGCCGACTCCGGCGTGCTCGGCCCGACCGTGCCGGCGGGGGACCTCACCGTGACCCTCGGCGTCGGCGCTTCGCTGTTCGACGAGCGCTACGGCTTAGGCGACCGCAAACCCGCGAAGCTCACGCCGATGAAGATGTTCCCCAACGACGCGCTCGACGAGACCCAGTGCCACGGCGACCTCAGCCTGGCACTCGCGGCGAGCGACGCCGACACCGTGGTGCACGCGCTGCGTGACCTCGCCCGCGCGACCAGGGGAGTGATGCAACTCCGCTGGCGCATCAACGGGTTCAGCTCCCCGCCGCGCCCCGAGGGCACGCCCCGCAACCTGATGGGCTTCAAGGACGGCATCGCCAACCCCACTGACGGGGAGCTGGACCGGCTGGTCTGGGCGGGCGCCGGCGAGCCCGCGTGGACGGCGGGCGGCAGCTACCAGGTGATCCGCCTGATCCGCATGCTCGTCGAGTTCTGGGACCGGGTTTCGCTGTCCGAGCAGGAGAACATGTTCGGCCGCCGCCGCGACAGCGGTGCCCCGCTCGACGGTGCCCGCGAAACCGACGAACCGCGGTACGCCGAGGACCCCACCGGGACCGTCATCCCGCTGACCAGCCACATCCGGCTCGCCAACCCGCGCACCGCGGACACCGACGCCAGCCGGATCCTGCGCCGGTCGTGCAACTACGACCGGGGTATCGACACCAACGGCAACCTCGACATGGGCCTGATCTTCACCTGCTACCAGCAGGACATCGCGCGCCAGTTCGAGGCCGTCCAAACGCGACTGATCGACGAACCGCTGACCGACTACATCTCCCCGTTCGGCGGCGGCTACTTCTTCGCGCTCCCCGGCGTCGCCGGGCCAGAAGACTTCTTCGGCCGGGCCTTGCTGGCCTGACCGGGGAAAACCCGCTCCCACCACTCCAGGAGGACACTGTGGACAGAGCTTTCGGCCGGTGGCGCCGCAAGCGGACGCTGCTCGGCGCCGGAGCCGTGCTGACGGCGGCCGGTGTGGCCGTCGCCGTCACGACCGCGGTCGGCGGCGCCGACGCGCAGCCGCTGCAGGCGCAGCACGCCGACTGGCTGCCCACCGCGACGCCCATCAAGCACGTCGTGGTGATCTTCGGTGAGAACATCTCGTTCGACCACTACTTCGGCACCTACCCGAACGCGGCCAACACCGACGGCACGCCGTTCACCGCAGCGAAGAACACGCCGAAGGTCGACGGGCTCGACAAGAAGCTGCTCACCGACAACCCGAACGCCTACAACCCCAAGCGGCTGTCCCCGAGCCAGGCGCTCACCTGCGACCAGAACCACAACTACGGTGCGGAGCAGAAGGCGTTCGACGGCGGCAAGATGGACAAGTTCGTCGAGAACACCGAGACGGACAAGTGCACCGGGCAGCCGATCCTGTTCGGCGAGCCGGGCCTGGTGATGGACTACTACGACGGCAACACCGTCACCGGCATGTGGAACTACGCCCAGCACTACGCGATGAGCGACAACTCGTTCAACACGGTGTTCGGCCCCTCCACGCCCGGCGCGATCAACCTGATTTCGGGGCAGACGCACGGGATCCAGGCCGTCGACCCGGTGACGCACAAGCCGGTCAGCGACTCCTACGTGGTGGCCTCGCCCGACCGCAACGGCGTCGGCACGGTCATCAACGACCCGGACCCGGCCTACGACGACTGCTCCGACAAGAACCACACCGCGAGCGACAACCTGGGCGTCATGCAGGGCCGCAACATCGGTGACCTGCTCAACGACCGGCACGTCACGTGGGGCTGGTTCCAGGGCGGCTTCCGGCCGACCGGGACCCAGAACGGCTACGCGGTCTGCGGCGCGTCGCACCAGAACGTCGGCGGCATCTCGGCGGTGGACTACAGCCCGCACCACGAGCCGTTCCAGTACTACAAGTCGACGGCGAACGAGAAGCACCTGCCGCCGAGCTCGGTGGCCGCGATCGGCCAGACCGACCAGGCCAACCACCAGTACGACCTGACCGACTTCGACGCCGCGCTGGCCGCCGGGAACACGCCCGCGGTGAGCTTCCTCAAGGCGCCGGAGTACCAGGACGGGCACGCCGGCTACTCCGACCCGCTCGACGAGCAGCAGTTCGTGGTCAGCGAGATCAACAAGATCCAGCACTCGAAGGACTGGGCGTCGACGGCGATCGTGCTCGCCTACGACGACTCGGACGGCTGGTACGACCACGTGGACGGCAAGGTCGTGAACGGCTCGCACGACGCGTCGAACGATTCGGCGGTGTGCACGGGCAAGAAGACGGAGCTGGGCGGCTACGCCGACCGCTGCGGCTACGGCCCGCGCCTGCCGCTGCTGGTGGTCTCGCCGTTCGCGAAGACGAACTTCGTCGACCACACGCGGACCGACCAGACGTCGGTGCTGCAGTTCATCGAGGACAACTGGTTCACCGGCCGCGTCGGCGGCACGTCGTTCGACACCCGCGCCGGCGGGCTGTGGAACATGCTCGACTTCTTCGGCCACCGCGCTCCCGCGGTGCAGCTCGACCCGAAGACGGGCGCCGTGGTGCGCTGAAGTCCAATCCCCCAGAAGCGCCCTTCCACCTTCCCGGTGGGAGGGCGCTTCGCCGTCTCACCAGCGCAGTCGCTGGTCCCTGCCGAAGTTCCGCGCGGTGGTGCCGGCCGGCGAGGAGCCGTGGTGGAGTGGCTGCGGCAGCGCCGGCGACTGCGGGCGCGGCCCGGCGCTTCCCGTCAGCCGTGGTCCGCCGCGTCGCGGTGGTCCGGCATCAGGCGCGCGTGCAGCTTGCTGAGAATCCCGGCCAGCGCCGACAGCTCCTCCGGCTGGAGCGCGTCGATGACGAGCTCCCGCACGCGGGCGACATGGCCGGGAGCCGCGCCGGCCAGCTGGGCGAAACCGGCGTCGGTGAGGATGGCGAGCGTGAACCGCCCGTCGCGCGGATCCGGTTCCCGGTCCACGAAACCACGTGCCTGCAGCCGGGCCATGAGGTGGGACAGGCGGGACAGCTCGGAGTGCGTGCGCACCGCGAGCCTGCTCATCCGCATCCGGCGTTCCGGCTGCTCGGCCAGCACCGCCAGGACGTAGTACTCCAGGAAGCGCAGCTGCGAGTCCTGCTGCAGCTGGCACTCCAGGGCGGTCGGCAGGCGGGCGACGAAGCTCATCAGCATCCGCCACGTGGCGAGCTGCTCGTCGTCGAGCCAGCGCGGGACCGTCGCCCCGGTGCTTCGGTCGCCGGTCATGCGGTCAAGCATAGGGGCGGGGGAGCGTGACTTGAAGATTCACGTGACAGGGCTATAGTCGCGTGAAGATTCAAATGATCATCGGCGTTGCGCGGAGGAGAGGACACATGGCGGACACCGGTCGTGGAATTCTGGACATCGTCCCTGCCAGCCATCACGACCTGCTGACGGCTCCGGGCACCGCGGTGCTGACCACGATCGACCGGCACGGCCGCCCGCAGTCGACCGCGGCCTGGTACCTCGTCGACCGCGACGGGCTGCTCAAGCTCTCCTCCACCGCCGACCGGCAGAAGATCAAGAACCTGCGGGCGAACCCGTCGTGCACCTTCTTCCTGATGGACCCGGCCAACCCCTTCCGCACACTGGAAGTCCGCGCCGAGGCCGAGCTGGTCGCCGACACCGACTTCGCGGATCTCAAGCGCTTCACGGAGGCGTACGGCAGGGAACCGAGGGTCCTCGGCGACGAGCGGTTCACGATCGTGCTCCGGCCCCGCAGGATCGTCGCCAACCCGCCGGCGCGGCAGAGCTGACGGCCCCCTCGCCGGGCTCCTCCCCGCTCACCAGCGCAGTCGCTGGGTGAGCACGTCCTGCTCCGCCGGGTTGGCCGTCAGCGCGAGGGCGCGAAGATTGGCGTCACGGGCCTCCTCGTGGCGGCCGAGTTCCCGCAGCAGCTCGGCGCGCGTGGCGTGGAAGAGGTGGTAGCGGTCCAGATCCGGGATCGCGTCCACTTCGGACAGTGCGGCAGCCACACCCTTCGTGTACCGCAAGGCGATCGCGCGGTGCAGCCGGGTCACGGGGGAGGGCGCGTAGCGCAGCAGCAGCTCGTACAACAGCACGATCTGGGGCCAGTCCGTGTCCTCCCAGCGGGCGGCCTCCGCGTGGCACGCCACGATCGCCGCCTGGAGCTGGTACTGGCCGGGCCGCCGTAGCCGTCCGGCGCGCGTGAGCAGCCGGATCGCCGAGTCGATCGCCTCGCGGTCCCAGCGGCTGCGGTCCTGGTCCCGCAGCAGCAACAGACCGCCGTCCGCGTCGAACCGCCCGGCCACTCGCGCCCGGTGCAGCCGGATGAGGGCGAGCAGGCCCAGCACCTCCGCCTCACGGGGCATCAGGTCCGCCAGCGAAGCCGCCAGCCACTCGGCGTCGGCGGTAAGGTCGCGGGAGTGCGGTTGCGTGGTGCCGAGGTACCCCTCGTTGCACAGCAGGTAGATCACCCGCAGCACCCCGTCGAGCCGCTCGCCCAGCTCGTCGTCCGCCGGCAGGCGGTAGGGGATCCCGGCCGCGGTGATCTTGCGTTTCGCCCGCGTGATCCGCTGCGCCATCGTCGGCTCCGGCACCAGGAACGCCCGCGCGAGCTGGGCCGTGGTCAGCCCGCAGACGGTCTTGAGCGTCAGCGCGACCCGGGCCTGCGGCGCGAGCGCCGGGTGGCAGCACGTGAACAGCAGCCGCAGCTTCTCCGCCGGGTCCGGCGGCCCGGGATCGGCCAGCAGCGCGAGCTTGTCGCGCAGCCGGGCCTGGCGGCGCAGCACGTCCAGGCCCCGGCGCCGGGCGACGGTGAACAGCCAGGCGTCCGGCCGGTCCGGGATGCCCTCCGCGGGCCAGCGTTCGAGCGCGGTGAGCACCGCGTCGGCCACGACGTCCTCGGCGGCGGCGAAGTCGCCCAGCAGCTCGACGAGCGCGGCCGCGAGCCGGCCCGCGTGGTCGCGCACCACGCGGGCCAGCGTGTCCTCCGCGTCCGGCACCGGTCTCAGAAGGCGATCGGCCGGATCTCGACGAGCGGGCAGCCCGGCCAGCCGCGGGCCATCCGCAGCGCCTCGTCGAGGTCGGGCACGTCGACCTCGACGTACCCGCTGACGACCTCCTTGCCCTCGACGAACGGGCCGTCCGTGACCACGGGCTCACCCCCGCCGAGGCGGATCGAGGTCGCGGTGTCCGGTTCGGCGAGCTTGGCCCGGTGCGTGATCCGGTCCGAGTGCTCCGCCAGCCACGCCATCACCCGCGCCCCGGCGGCCTCGCGCTCGGCCTCGTCCATCGCCTCCCAGTCCTTCTCCCACTGTTCGGTCTCGCAGAACAACATCAGGTACTTCATGCGGTACCACCTCCTGCCCTCCTAGACGAACGGGGCGCGCCCCGATTCGACACCGGCGGGTGGCAAAAGAAAAGCGCCGCGGGCCACCAGGGCCCGCGGCGCTTCCGCCCGAGGAGATCAGGCGCGCGTCATCTTGCGCAGCACGTACTGCAGGATGCCGCCGTTGCGGTAGTAGTCCGCCTCACCGGGGGTGTCGATGCGGACGACCGCGTCGAACTCCACCTTGGAAGACTCAGTGCCGTCGTCCGCCAGTTTCCTCGCGGTGACGTGCACCGTCCGCGGGGTCTCGCCCTCGTTGAGCTTGGTGATGCCCGCGATGTCGAACGTCTCCGTGCCGTCCAGGCCCAGCGACGCCGCCGACTCGCCCTCCGGGAACTGCAGCGGGATGACGCCCATGCCGATCAGGTTCGACCGGTGGATGCGCTCGAACGACTCCGCGATCACCGCGCGCACGCCCAGCAGCCGGGTGCCCTTGGCCGCCCAGTCGCGCGACGAGCCCGAGCCGTACTCCTTGCCGCCCAGCACGACCAGCGGGATGCCGGCCTGCGCGTAGTTCTGCGCCGCGTCGTAGATGAACGCCTGCGGGCCGCCCTCCTGCGTGAAGTCGCGGGTGTACCCGCCCTGCACGCCGTCCAGCAGCAGGTTGCGCAGCCGGATGTTGGCGAACGTGCCGCGGATCATCACCTCGTGGTTGCCGCGCCGCGAACCGTAGGAGTTGAAGTCCTTGCGCTCGATGCCGTGTTCCTTGAGGTACTTCCCGGCCGGGGAGTCCTCCTTGATCGCGCCCGCCGGCGAGATGTGGTCGGTGGTCACCGAGTCGCCCAGCAGCGCCAGCACCCGCGCGTCGGCGATGTCCTCGACCGGCGACGGCTCGGCCTGCATGCCCTCGAAGTACGGGGGCTTGCGGACGTAGGTGGACTCCGCGTCCCACGCGAAGGTCTTGCCCTCCGGGGTGGGCAGGGACTTCCACCGCTCGCCGCCGTCGAACACGTCGGCGTAGTCCTTGGCGAACATCTCCTGCGTGATCGCCGAGTCGATGGTCTGCTGGATCTCCTGCGGCGACGGCCAGATGTCGCGCAGGAACACGTCGTTGCCCTGCTCGTCCTGGCCCAGCGGCTGGGTTTCGAAGTCGAAGTCCATCGTGCCGGCCAGCGCGTAGGCGATCACCAGCGGCGGCGAGGCCAGGTAGTTCATCTTGACGTCGGGGTTGATCCGGCCCTCGAAGTTCCGGTTGCCCGACAGCACCGACACGACGCTCAGGTCGTTCTCCTGCACCGCGGCCGAGATCTCCTCGGGCAGCGGGCCGGAGTTGCCGATGCACGTGGTGCAGCCGTAGCCGACCAGGTGGTAGCCCAGCTTCTCCAGGTACGGCCAGAGCCCGGCCTTCTCGTAGTAGTCGGTGACGACCTGCGAGCCCGGCGCCATCGACGTCTTGACCCACGGCTTGACCGACAGGCCCTTGTTCACCGCGTTGCGGGCCAGCAGCGCGGCACCCAGCATGACCGACGGGTTCGAGGTGTTGGTGCACGAGGTGATCGAGGCGATCACGACGTGACCGTGGTCGAGCTGGAACTCGCCGCGCTCCGCCGACTTCACGGTCACGAGCTTCGACGGGCGGCCTTCGGCGTGGCCGTGCGGCTGCTGCGGCTCGTCGCCACCGTTCGCGGAAGCCGCGTACGCGGGCGCGTCACTGGCGGGGAAGGACTCCGACGAGGATTCGTCCACACCGGACAGCACGCCCTGCGGCTGCTCCTGCTGCGGCACGCCCGGCTTGCGCTCGGCGCTGCCGGTGACCTCCGCGGGCACGTAGTCGGCGAGCGAGGTGCGGAAGCTCTCCTTGGCCTTCGACAGCTCGATGCGGTCCTGCGGGCGCTTCGGGCCGGCGATCGACGGCACGACCGTCGACAGGTCCAGCTCCAGGTACTCGGAGTAGGTGGCCTCGTGCGACGGGTCGTGCCACAGGCCCTGCTCCTTGGCGTAGGCCTCGACCAGCGCCAGCTGCTCGGGGGAGCGGCCGGTCAGCTTCAGGTAGCGCAGCGTCTCCTCGTCGATCGGGAAGATCGCCGCGGTCGAGCCGAACTCGGGGCTCATGTTGCCGATCGTGGCGCGGTTGGCCAGCGGCACCGCGCCGACGCTCTCGCCGTAGAACTCGACGAACTTGCCGACCACGCCGTGCTTGCGCAGCATCTGGGTGATCGTCAGCACGACGTCGGTGGCCGTCACGCCGGCCGGGATCTCCCCGGTCAGCTTGAAGCCGACGACGCGCGGGATGAGCATCGACACCGGCTGGCCGAGCATCGCGGCCTCGGCCTCGATACCGCCGACGCCCCAGCCCAGCACGCCGAGGCCGTTGACCATCGTGGTGTGCGAGTCGGTGCCGACGACGGTGTCCGGGTACGCCTGGCCGTTGCGCGACATCACCGTGCGCGCCAGGTACTCGATGTTGACCTGGTGCACGATGCCGGTGCCCGGCGGGACGACCTTGAACTCCTCGAACGCGTTCTGGCCCCAGCGCAGGAACTGGTAGCGCTCGCGGTTGCGCTCGTACTCGATCTCGACGTTGCGCTCGAAGGCGTCGGCGCGGCCGAACACGTCGATGATCACCGAGTGGTCGATGACCAGCTCGGCGGGCGCCAGCGGGTTCACCTTGTCGGGGTCGCCGCCGAGGTCGGTGACCGCCTCGCGCATCGTCGCCAGGTCCACCACGCACGGCACGCCGGTGAAGTCCTGCATCACCACGCGCGCGGGCGTGAACTGGATTTCGATGGAGGGGTCCGCGGTGGCGTCCCAGCCGCCGAGCGCGCGGATGTGCTCGGCGGTGATGTTCGCGCCGTCCTCGGTGCGCAGCAGGTTCTCGAGCAGGATCTTGAGGCTGTAGGGCAACCGCTCGGAGCCCTGCACCTTGTCCAGGCGGAACACCTCGTACGAGGCGTCGCCGACCTGCAGGGTGTCCCGGGCGCCGAAGCTGTCCTTGCTGGCTGGTGCGGTCACGTCTGTCTCCAGTGGCTGGGGCGCCGCCTGGGTGGTGCCGTGGCGACGTCCCGGTCGTCAGTCGGGTCTTTTGAGCGAGTCTCGCGCACGCGTGCGGCGTCCGCATACGCGGGGACGTGCAGGCTTGCTACGAGCCAAACAGTACGCTTGTCCTTTTTTGCTGGCAAGGCCGACACGCCCCCGCCACGCTGTGACTTCAGCCGTGCTCCGCGAGGTACTTCCGGTTGGCGTCCATCAGCTCGTCCAGCGCGTCGCGGGCGGCGGTGAGGCTGGCGATCGCGTGCGAGAGCCGTTCCCGTTCACGTTCCATGGCCGCCAGCGCGAACTCGGCCCTGGGCCTGCTGGGTTCCGCCATGCAAGGGGCCATCTCGGCGATGGTCTGGCTGGGCAGCCCGGCGGACAGGAACGCCTGGATGAGCTCGACGCGCCGGACGTGCTCCTCGTCGTAGTGCCGCTGCCCGCTGGGCGCCCGCACGCTGGCCAGCAGGCCCTGCTGCTCGTAGTAGCGCAGCGACCGCTGGCTCACGCCGGTCCGCCTCGACAACTCACCGATCCGCATCGCGTCCCCTGTGCCCTCCGTCACCCGGGCTTGCCTTTGACATGGATGTCAACTTTTAGCGTAGCCAGGTCAGCACAGGCACCACGAGAAGGGGAAGCCGATGATCAAGTTCGTGTACCTGGTCAACCGCGTCCCGGGGATGACCCCCGAGGAGTTCGTCGCGTACCACCGGGAGCACCACGCCCCGCTGTTCACCTCCATCCCCGAGACGCGGCAGTACGTCCGGCGCTACACCGTTTCCCATCCGGTGCCCGCGCCGGGCTACCCCAGCCCGGCGTACGACGGCGTCACCGAGATCTGGTTCGACAGCTGGGCCGACCACGACGCGTTCTTCTCGTCGGCGAACTACCGCGAGCGGGTGCACCCGGACGAGGGCAAGTTCATCGACCTCGACTCCGTGCGCACGGTCGTCACCGACGAGAAGGTGGTGCTGTGAGCGTTACTGGGCCAGCTTCAGCAGCTTCGTGAAGTCGCCGGGCTCCAGGCTGCGCAGCACGGTCATGCCCTGCTCGGTGAGCGTGCGCAGCGGGCTGACGTAGTGCTTCCCGTTCACCTCGGTGGTCACGACGCCGATGCCCTGCTTGAGGATGCCGCCGCTGAGGTGGCGCAGGACCTCCCGCACGTCGGAGGGCAGCGAACCGGCCTCGCTCTCGATCTGCTCGGCGAGGTCGTCGGCGCACATCTTCTGCGTGCGGCCCTCACCGCTGACCTCGTAGCAGTCGCCGTCCTTCGTGACGCTGTACTCCTCGCCGGACGGGTCCCGCAGCTTCAGCGACGTCACGGTCGCGCGGGTGCCGCCGGTGACGGGGGAGGTCTGCGTCCGCAGGTCGAGCAGCTGGGCGCCGGTGGGCTCGGTCTCGCCCTCGGCGGCCGCGAGGATCGCGGGGCCGGCGTCGTGCAGCACGCCCATCTCGTCCGGCGGCAGCAGCTCGATGACGCGCTGGACATCGGCGTCCAGCGCGGCCTGCACCAGCTCCTTCACCGCGTCGTTCGCGGAGGCGGCGCCCTTCGCCGGGATGGACGTCGCAGGCCACTGCTGGCCGGCTTCCCGCAACGCGTAGTCGGCGATCGTGTACAGCAGGCTCGGGTACCACTCGCCGTCCACCTGGACCGTCGCGATCCGCACCGGCTCGCCGCTTTCGCGGACCTCCTTGGCGATGTCGATGGTCTCGGTGTGCGGCCCGGCGTCCGGCGTGCCGGGCAGGGCGTCGAGGAACTGCTTCGCCAGCGGCAGCTTGCCGAAGTCGCTGGTGATCGTGAGCGTGCCACCGGTCAGCTTGGTGATCGTGACGTGGTCGTTGACCCGCTGCGCGCCCGCCTCGTCGAACGTCAGGTTCTGCGTCTGGACTCCGACGCCGGACAGCGCGTTGGGATCGGCGTTCCCGTCGAGCACCTGCAGGCGCTTGAGCTCGCTCGTCGCGTCCTTCACCGGGTCCGTGAACAGCGCGGCCTCGGCCGGGGCGAGGCTGTCGAGCACGCCGACGAGGTCACCGCTGCCGAGCGAGCTGGTCAGCTTCAGCGCGGCCTCGGTCGGGCTCGCCGCGCCGGAACCCTGCTGCGCCAGCAGGTACCAGGTCGTGCCGCCGCCCGCGAGGACGACCAGCGCGGCCACCAGCCCGACGATCAGCCAGCGGCGGCCCTTGCGCGGCGGCTGGGGCTGTTCGCCGTACCCCGGCAGCTGGCCGTAGCCCGGCTGCTGGCCGTAACCCGGCGGGGGATAGGCCTGCTGGGGGTAGCCGGGCTGCTGCGGGTACGGCTGCCAGCCTGGCTGCTGCGGCTGCTGTGGTTGCTGCCAGCCGGGCTGGCCGGGTGTGGTCACGGGTGTCCCCCAGTTCTCGCTGTCACGGGTGGGTGGCTGCGCCGGGCACGGACCGCGAACGTGCCGAGCGCACCGGCCAGCGCGACGCCCGCGCCGGCCAGTGTGGTGACGGGACCGGTCGGCGTGATGCCGATCAGCCCGTCCGTCCCACCACTTCGGACGGTGGCGAGCAGTGCGACGGTTCCCACGGATATCGCGAGCAGGGCCGTCAGTGTTGCGGCCGTGCGCGCGAAACCCAGCGCGAACAGGCCGAGGCACACCGCCGCCAGCAGCGGCACGCCGAGCCAGAGGCGCAGCGCGGTGCGCAGGAAAGCGCTGTCCACCAGCACGAGGCGCGCGATCGCGTCGGCCGTCTGGTAGCTGTGGCGCTGGACACCTCCGGAGTGGAACCACGGCAGGAACGTGCCGAGCACGGTCACCACCAGCCCCGCCGAGGCGAGCCACGGAAGTCCGCGCCGCAAGCCGGTCATCGCCGTACCCCTTTCCTGCCGGATCTCCTCGGTGGGACGCCGGATCGGCTGAAAAGGGTCCCCCAAGCGGGGAATTGTTGCACGTGCGGGTGAAGTGTCTCGTGGGATTTCTGATACATCTGTGACACAAGTGTGCGGAGTTGAACCGGCGAGACGGAGGTGGCGGGTGCGCGCGATCCTGGCCGCGCGGGTGTCCCGGTGGACGGCCGCGACGACGCTGGCGCTGGCCGTCGCGTTCGGCGTGGCGGGTACCGCCGTGGCCGTGCCGCCCCCGCCGCCCAACCCGAGCGACTCCGAGATCAAGGCGGGCCAGGCCGAGGCCAACGCGAAGGCGGGCGAGGTCGGCCAGCTCACCAACCAGCTCGCCGAGGCCGAGTCCCGGCTGTCGGACCTGCAGGCCCAGGTCGAGCTGAAGATGGAGGAGGCCAACAAGGCGCTGGTCGACCAGCAGACCGCGCAGGACGCGGCCGACCAGGCGCAGGCCGACGCCGACGCTGCCCGCCGCGAGTCCGACGCCGCCGCGGCCCAGATCGAGACGGCCCGGCAGCAGCTCGACGGCTTCATCGCGGGCAGCTACCAGCAGGGCAGCACGATCGGCTCCATCTCCGCCTACCTCGGGTCGAGCAGCCCGCAGGACCTGCTCGCCCGCGCGCAGCTGCTGTCCTCGGTCAGCGGGAGCCAGCTCAACGCGCTGGAGCTGATGGAGCAGGCGCAGACCGACAAGTCCAACAAGGACGCCGCGGCGCGCGCCGCGCTGGAGCGGGCGCGGCAGAAGCAGGCGGAGGCCGAGCAGGCCAGGCAGGCCGCCGACGCCGCGCAGGCCGCGGCCGTGCGGGCGCAGCAGAACCAGGCGGCGCAGGCCGCGAGCCTCGAGGCGAGCAGGAACAGTGTCGAGGAGCAGCTCTACGCCGCGCAGCAGCGTGTCGCGGGGCTGCAGGGGCAGCGCCAGCGGTACCAGGACTGGCTCGCGCAGAAGCAGCGCGAGGAGGAGGAACAGGCGCGGCAGGCCGCGCTCGCCGCGAGCAAGGGCAGCGGCGGGAGTGGCGGTGGCGGCAGCTCGCGGCCCGTGTCGGGTTCGGCGTCGTCGGCTGTCGAACGCGCCATCGCGCGCGCGATGTCCCAGCTCGGGGTGCCGTACGCGTGGGGCGGCGGCAACGCGAGCGGCCCGACGCGCGGCATCCGCGACGGCGGGGTGGCCGACGCCTACGGCGACTACCGCAAGATCGGGTTCGACTGCTCCGGCCTGATGATCTACGCCTACGCGGGCGTGGTGTCGCTGCCGCACTACAGCGGCTACCAGTACGACGCGGGCCGCAAGGTGCCGCTGTCGCAGATGCGGCGCGGGGACCTGTTGTTCTGGGGCCGCAGCGGCATCCACCACGTCGCGCTGTACCTCGGCAACGGGATGATGATCGAGGCGCCGCAGTCCGGGCTGGCGGTGCGTGTCGCGCCCGTGCGGTACGGCGACATCCTGCCGTACGCGACGCGCCTGGTGGGCTGAGCGGCGCGGTCGCGCGTGCCATGATCGGCGCATGACCTTCTCCTCCACCGGCAGCGTGCGCACGCCTGTGCTGGACGTGGCGTACGAGTACACCGGCGAGCCCGGGGGTGTGCCGGTGGTGCTGCTGCACGGCTTCCCGTACGACGTCCGCGCGTTCGACGACGCGGCAGCCGTCCTCGCCGACCGCGGCGCCTTCGTCCTGGCGCCGTACCTGCGGGGCTTCGGCCCGACGCGGTTCCGGGACGCCACCACGCCGCGGTCCGGTCAGCAGGCCGCGCTCGCCCAGGACCTGCTCGACTTCCTGGACGCCCTGGGGCTGGACGACGCGGTGCTGGCCGGTTACGACTGGGGTGGCAGGGCCGCGTGCCTCGTCGCCGCGCTGCGGCCCGGCCGCGCGCGGGGGCTGGTGACCGTGGACGGCTACAACGTCCAGGACATCGCGGCTTCCGGCGAGCCCGCCCCACCGGACGTGGAGCGCACTTTCTGGTACCAGTACTACTTCCACTCCGAGCGCGGGCGCCGGGGGCTGGAGTGCAACCGCGAGGAGCTGTGCGAACTGCTGTGGCGCACGTGGTCGCCCACGTGGGCGGGCGCGTCCGGGGCGTTCCCCGCCAGCGCGCCCAGCCTGCACAACCCCGACTTCGTGGACGTGGTGATCCACTCCTACCGGCACCGTTACGGCCTCGCCGAGGGGGATCCGCGGTACCAGGAGCTGGAGGACCTCATCGCCGCGCGACCGCCGATCCCCGTGCCCACGGTGGTCCTGGAAAGCGGGGCCGACGGCGTCGGCGGGCCGCTGGACCCGCAGGAGCGCGAGCACTTCACCGGCGCCTACGAACACCGCCTGCTGCCGGGGATCGGGCACAACGCGCCGCAGGAGGCGCCGGAGGCGTTCGCCGACGCCGTGCTGAGCCTGCTGTGAGCACGCTCGCCGGGATCGTGCTCGCCGGCGGTGCCGCGCGGCGGCTGTCCGGAGTGGACAAGCCGATGCTGCCGGTCGGCGGGAAACCCTTGCTGCGACACGCGGTCGACGCACTCGCCGGAGCCGACCCGGTCGTCGTGGTCGGGCCCGAACGCGGCGGGATCCCCGGGGTGCGCTGGACCCGGGAGGAGCCGCCCGGCGGCGGGCCGCTGGCCGCGCTCGCGGCCGGGCTGGCCGTGCTGGAGCGGCCGGACCTCGTCGCCGTGCTGGCGGGGGACCTCGCCGCGGTGACGCCGTCCACAGTGGACCGGCTTGTCGCCGCGCTCGGCACGCACGACGGGGCCGTGGTCGTCGACGCGGGCGGACGCCGCCAGTGGCTGCTCGGGGTGTGGCGGACCGCCCGGCTGCGCGCGGTGCTGCCCGCCGAACCCGCCGGAGCACCGCTGCGGTCGGCGCTCGGGGCGCTCGACGTCACCGGGGTCCCGGAGCACGCCGGGGAGGCCGCGGACATCGACACGCCGGAAGATCGACTACGGCATTCGTGAAGCTCACAGCCCTCACACCACCGCCGGGGTGTACTACCGATACGGTCGCACGGGAGAGGCGAACGCAAGCGAGGAGGGAACCGTGACCGAGCCCGGCTACGCCGAGGGCACGAACGGGCAGCAGGCCGCGACTCCGGCCACCGACGGCCAGTTGCTGGAACGCACCGTGTTCGAGGTCAAGCGCGTGATCGTCGGGCAGGACCGGCTGGTCGAGCGGTTGCTGGTGGGCCTGCTGGCCAAGGGGCACCTGCTGCTGGAAGGCGTGCCCGGCGTCGCGAAGACCCTCGCGGTCGAGACGTTCGCGCGCGTGGTCGGCGGCACCTTCTCGCGCGTGCAGTTCACCCCGGACCTCGTGCCGGCCGACATCCTCGGTACCCGCATCTACCGGCAGGGCAGCGAGCGCTTCGACGTCGAGCTCGGCCCGGTGGTGGCGAACTTCGTGCTGGCCGACGAGATCAACCGCGCCCCGGCGAAGGTGCAGTCGGCGATGCTCGAGGTGATGGCCGAGCGGCACGTGTCGATCGGCGGCAAGACGTTCCCGATGCCCGACCCGTTCCTGGTGCTCGCCACGCAGAACCCGATCGAGAACGAGGGCGTGTACCCGCTGCCGGAGGCGCAGCGCGACCGGTTCCTGTTCAAGATCGTCGTCGACTACCCGTCGGCGGAGGAGGAGCGCGAGATCATCTACCGGATGGGGGTGACCCCGCCGGAGCCGCAGCAGGTGCTCAGCCCTGCGGAACTCGTGCGGCTGCAGGGCGTCGCGTCGCAGGTGTTCGTGCACCACGCGCTGGTCGACTACGTCGTGCGGCTCGTGCTCACCACCCGCACCCCGGCCGAGCACGGCCTGACCGACGTCGCGGGCTGGGTGTCCTACGGCGCCTCGCCCCGCGCGAGCCTCGGCATCATCGCCGCCGCGCGGGCGCTCGCGCTTGTCCGCGGCCGTGACTACGTGCTGCCGCAGGACGTGGTCGACGTCGTGCCCGACGTGCTGCGCCACCGGCTCGTGCTGTCCTACGACGCGCTCGCCGACGCGGTGCCGCTGGACCACATCGTCAACCGCGTGCTGCAGACCGTGCCGCTGCCGCAGGTTTCGGCCCGTCCTCAGGCCGGTCCCGGCGGCCAGCCCGCCCACATGGGAGCCGCGGGTTACTAGGAAATGGTGGGATTGGCTTGCGTAGCGGTGCGGGTAGCGGAACCTGAGGCGGCCCCTCACTCCGGGATCTCGAACTCATGAATGCCAATTCACCACGTTCGAGCTGTCCTCGCGAGAAGCCGCCTCAGAACCCGCGGCGGTGCGAGCTGACGGCCACGACAAAAGCTGCCGGGAGAACTTAGTGGCTGGCGAGGACAGGGGAAAGCGGCCCGCGTGGGCGCCGCCCGTGCTGCGCGGGGACCGGCTGGAGGCCGGGCTGCGCACGCTGGAGCTGGACGTGCGGCACCGGCTCGACGGGCTGCTGCAGGGCAACCACCTCGGCCTCGTGCCGGGGCCCGGTTCGGAGCCGGGGGAGGCGCGGCCGTACCAGCCCGGTGACGACGTGCGCCGCATGGACTGGGCCGTCACGGCGCGCACGACGACGCCGCACATCCGCGAGACGGTGGCCGACCGCGAGCTGGAGACGTGGGTGGCCGTGGACCTGTCCGCGAGCCTCGACTTCGGCACCGCGTTGTGCGAGAAGCGGGACCTGGCGCTGTGCGCCGTCGCCGCCATCGCGCACCTGACCGGGGGCGGCGGCAACCGGCTCGGCGCGGTGCTGTCCAACGGCGCCGAAACAGTGCGCGTGCCCGCGCGCGGCGGCCGGGCGCACACCCGCGGGCTGCTGCGCAAGATCGCCGAGCTGCCCCGCGCCGGCGAGGGCACGCGCGGTGATCTCTCGGCGATCCTCGAACAACTGCGCCGTCCGCCGCGGCGGCGCGGGCTCGTCGTGGTCGTGTCGGACTTCCTCGGCGGCACCGAATGGCAGCGGCCGCTGCGCGCGCTGGCCGCGCGGCACGACCTGATCGCCGTCGAGGTGCTCGACCCCCGTGACGTGGACCTGCCCGAGGTCGGCACGATCGTGCTCGCCGACCCGGAAACCGGGCGGCAGCGCGAGGTGCATGCGTCGGCGTTGCTGCGCCGCGAGTTCGCCGCCGCCGCGCAGGCGCACCGCGACCAGGTGGCGCGGGCGCTGCGGCAGGCCGGGACCGCGCAGCTGACCCTGCGCACCGACTCGGACTGGATCGCCGACACCGTCCGCTTCGTCGTCGCCCGCAAGCGGCGGTGGTCGGGAGGCGCGGCGTGAGTTTCACCGGGTTCAGCGCCCCGTGGTGGTTCCTGCTGCTGATCGTGGTCGCGGCGGTCGCCGTGGGCTACGTGCTCGCGCAGCGGGCGCGGCGCAAGCGCACGATGCGGTTCTCGAACCTGGCGCTGCTGGAACGGGTCGCGCCGAAGGCGCAGGGCTGGCCCCGGCACGTGCCCGCGGTGCTGCTGATCGTGTCGCTGATCCTGCTCACGGTCGCGCTCGCCGGTCCCACCGCGGAGCAGAAGGTGCCGCGCAACCGGGCGACCGTGATGCTGGTGGTGGACGTCTCGCTGTCCATGGAGGCCACCGACGTCAAGCCGACGCGCATCAAGGCGGCGCAGGACGCGGCGACGCAGTTCGCGCAGGGGCTCACGCCGGGCATCAACCTGGGGCTGGTGTCGTTCGCGGGCACCGCGACGGTGCTCGTGGCGCCGACGACGCAGCGGCAGAGCGTCGTGGCGGCGATCGACAACCTCAAGCTCGCCCAGTCCACCGCGACCGGCGAGGGGATCTTCGCCGCTTTGCAGGCGGTGCAAGGGTTTTCCGCCGTCGTCGGCGGGGCCGAGGGGCCGCCGCCCGCGCGGATCGTGCTGATGAGCGACGGCAAGCAGACCGTGCCCGAGGACCTCTACGCCCCGCGCGGCGCGTTCACCGCCGCCGAGGAGGCGAAGAAGGAGCAGGTGCCGATCTCCACGATCTCCTTCGGCACCAACCACGGCACCGTCACGATCGACGGCCGCGAGGTCCCGGTGGACGTCGACGACGGCTCGCTGCAGGAGGTCGCGCGCCTGTCCGGCGGGGACTTCTACCAGGCGGGCTCGGCCGAGCAGCTCAAGGAGGTCTACCAGGACCTCGGCGAGCAGATCGGCTACGAGCTCAAGGAGGCCGACGCCAGCCGCCCCTGGGTCGTACTGGGCACGCTGGCGCTCATCGTCGCGGCGGGCAGCGCGCTGTTCCTGGGACAGCGGCTGCCCTGAGCCTCACGCGCCGCCGCTGAAGTCGTGCTGGCGCCACGCCTCGTACAGAGCGATGGAAGCGGTGTTGGCGAGGTTCAGCGAGCGCGAGCCGGGGCGCATGGGCAGCCGCACGCGCTTCGTGACCTGCGGGGCGTGCTGCACCTCGTCGGGCAGGCCCACCGACTCCGGGCCGAACAGCAGCACGTCGCCCGGCTGGTAGGCGACGTCGGTGTACCGGTGCTCGGCGCGGGCGCTGAAGGCGTACACGTTCGCGGGCAGCAGCGCCTCCCACGCGGCGTCCAGGTCCGGGTGCACCCGCACGTGCGCGAGGTCGTGGTAGTCCAGCCCGGCCCGCCGCAGGTGCTTGTCCTCGAAGGCGAACCCGAGCGGCTCGACCAGGTGCAGCTCCGCGCCGGTGTTCGCGGACAGGCGGATCGCGTTGCCCGTGTTGGGCGGAATCTCCGGCTGGTAGAAGAGCACCCGGAACATCCTGAAGATCGTTTTCCCTTCACCCGTGGTTCGGCCGGTGGCGGCGAACCGGACATTTCCGCGCCCGAGCATGCCGGGAGCCCGTCCATCCCACCACAGGAGGATCCCGCATGGTCGCGCCCCTCAACCGGCGCCGTTTCCTCGGTTACGGCGGCGCCGGTGCCGCCGCGGTGCTGCTCGGCACCGGAGCCTGGAACGCCGCGAGCGCCTACGCCAACCCGGTCCGCGGCGCGAACCCGTTCACGCTCGGCGTGGCCTCGGGCGACCCGACCGCCGACGGCGTCGTGCTGTGGACGCGGCTCGCCCCCGACCCCTTCGCCGCCGACGGGAAGGGCGGCATGCCGGCCAAGCCCGTCCGCGTCGAGTACGAGGTGTCCCTGGACGAGCGGTTCCGCGCTGTCGTCCGCCGCGGCAGCGCGATCGCCACGCCCGAGCTCGGGCACTCCGTGCACCCGGAGATCTCCGGCCTGGCACCCGACCGCGAGTACTTCTACCGCTTCCGCACCGGCGGCGAGATCTCCATGGTCGGCCGCACCCGCACGACGCCCGTGCCGTGGGCGAACCCGCGGGAGCTGAACTTCGCGTTCGCCTCCTGCCAGGCCTGGCAGGACGGGTACTACACCGCCTACGAGCACATGGCCGCCGAGGACCTCGACCTCGTCGTGCACCTGGGCGACTACCTGTACGAATCCGGCGTCGGCAGCAACAAGCGCGGGGTCACCGTCGAGGACAAGTTCACCACCGAGGCCGCCGACCTCGCCCGCTACCGGCTGCAGTACGCGCTCTACAAGGCCGAGGCGCCGCTGCAGCGGGCACACGCCCGGTTCCCCTGGATCCACACGATCGACGACCACGAGGTCGAGAACAACTGGGCCGGGGACATCTCGCAGGAGGACACCGAGCCCGACCAGGACCCGGCCGTCTTCCGGCAGCGGCGGGCGCAGGCGTTCCAGGCCAACTACGAGCACCTGCCCTACCGCCACACGCAGATGCCCGCGGGGCCGAACGTGCGGCTGTACCGGCGGCTGCCGTACGGCAGGCTCGCCGATTTCACCATCCTCGACACGCGCCAGTACCGCGACGACCAGCCCTGCGGCGACGGCACGTCCTCCACGTGCACCGAGCGCTTCGAGGACGACCGCACGATTCTCGGTGCGGCGCAACGGAAGTGGCTCGTCGACGGGTTTTCGTCGTCGCGGGCGCGGTGGCAGGTGCTCGGCAACCAGGCGCCGATGGGGCAGACCGACCGCGACCCCGGCCCGGACGTCAACGTCTGGCTCGACCCGTGGGACGGCTACGTCGCCGACCGCAACCGGGTGCTGGCCGCCGCGCAGGACCGGGGTGTGCGCAACCTCGTGGTGATCACCGGCGACCGGCACCAGAACTACGCGTGGGACCTCAAGCGCGACTACGCCGACCCGGACTCGGCGACGGTGGGCAGCGAGTTCGTCGGCACGTCGATCACCAGCGGCGGCGACGGCGCCGACCTGAACGACGACGGCAAGGCGTTCCTGGCCGCCAACCCGCACCTGAAGTTCTTCAACAGCCAGCGCGGGTACGTGCGCGTGAACGTCGACCGGCAGCGGTGGCGCAGCGACTTCCGCGTGGTGCCGTACGTGACGAAGCCCGGCGCGCCCGTGACGACGCGCGCGAGCTACGTCGTCGAGGACGGGCGGCCGGGCGTCGTGGAGGCCTGAACCAGCTTCGGGACCCGCGCCCTCAGCGCACCCGCAGCCGCGCGACCGGCTCGGTCATCGCAGTGCCGCCAGGACCTGTGAGGTGTCCAGCACCCGCCCGAAGAACGAGCCGATCGTGCGCAGCGTCGCCTCCTGCGCGGCGTCCGACAGGGCGCCGGTGGCGTCGGAGACGAAGGCGACCTGGTAGTCGCGCATGAAGGCGCTGCGCGCGGTGGACTCGCAGCACACCTCGGTGACCGTGCCGGTCACGATCAGCGTGTCCACCCCGCGCGGCCCGCGCAGCGTGCCGAGGACGGTGTCCAGTTCCGTGCCGTGGAAGGCGTCGTAGCGGTGCTTGCGGATCACGACCTCGCCGGGTTCGGGCTTGAGCTCGTCGACGATCTCCGCGCCGTACGTCCCGTCCCGCATGCCCACCTCACGCAGCTTCGGCTGGTACGCGGTTTCCAGCGGCGACACGTCGAAGGAGTCGTACAGGACGTGCCTCGTGTACACGATGGGCACCCCCGTGGCGCGGCAGGCGTGCACGAGCGTGCGGATCGCGGGGAGGCGGCTGCGGGCCATCGGGACCTCCATCGGGAAGCCCTCGCGCACGAAGTCGTTCTGCATGTCGATCACCAGGAGCACGGACGACTCCGGCCTGAGTTCCCAGGGCACCATCACTTCCCTTCCGTCTGTGATCCCGGTTATACCTCCCGCGCGGGCTACCGCGGGGTAGCGGTGGCGGGTGCCCGGCGGCCCCTGGGCTGCGGATAACCTCAGCCGGGCACATCGGAGACGACGCACGAGGAGTGGCACGTGGGACGGTCGGTACTGGTCACCGGCGGCAACCGGGGCATCGGGCTGGCGATCGCCCGTGACCTGGCCGGGCAGGGGCACAAGGTGGCCGTCACGCACCGCGGGTCCGGCGCGCCGGAGGGGCTGTTCGGCGTGCGGGCCGACGTCACCGACAGCGAGCAGGTCGACGAGGCGTTCAAGCAGGTCGAGGAGCACCAGGGTCCCGTCGAGGTGCTGGTGTCCAACGCGGGCATCACCCAGGACACGTTGCTCCTGCGCATGACCGAGGAGCAGTTCACCAGCGTCGTCGACGCGAACCTCACCGGCGCCTACCGCGTCGCCAAGCGCGCGTCGCGCGGCATGCTGCGCGGCAAGTGGGGCCGGTTCATCTTCATCTCGTCGGTGGTCGGGCTGACCGGCAACG
This sequence comes from Amycolatopsis sacchari, assembly GCF_900114035.1. Lineage (GTDB taxonomy): Bacteria > Actinomycetota > Actinomycetes > Mycobacteriales > Pseudonocardiaceae > Amycolatopsis_E > Amycolatopsis_E sacchari. Next base: position 74,575 of record NZ_FORP01000001.1, read on the forward strand.
CCGGGCAGGTCAACTACGCGGCGAGCAAGGCCGGCCTCGTCGGCCTCGCCCGGTCGCTCGCCCGCGAGCTGGGTTCGCGCAACATCACCGCGAACGTCGTGGCGCCCGGCTACGTCGCCACCGACATGACCGACGCGCTCACCGAGGAGCAGCGCACCGCGGTGCTGTCGCAGGTCCCGGCGGGCCGCTACGCCGACCCCGCCGAGATCGCCGCCGCCGTGCGCTTCCTGGCCTCCGAGGAAGCCGGTTACGTCAACGGTGCGGTGCTGCCCGTCGACGGCGGCCTCGGCATGGGCCACTAGAAGGTTTTCCCCGTAGAAAGGACTGGTTTTGCCCGGACTGCTCGAAGGTAAGCGGCTGCTGATCACCGGTGTCATCACCGACGCCTCCATCGCGTTCCACGCCGCCAAGGTGGCGCAGGAGCAGGGCGCGAAGGTCGTGCTGACCGGCTTCGGCCGGATGTCGCTCGTGGAGCGCATCGCGAAGCGGCTGCCCGAGCCGGCGCCCGTGATCGAGCTGGACGTGCAGAACAGCGAGCACCTGGACACCCTCGCCGACCGCGTGCGCGAGCACGTGGACGGCCTCGACGGGGTGCTGCACGCGATCGCGTTCGCGCCGCAGACGTGCCTGGGGTCGCCGTTCCTGGACGCGCCGAAGGAGGACGTGTCGGTCGCCGTCGAGGTGTCGGCGTACTCGTTCAAGTCGCTCGCGATGGCGTGCCTGCCGCTGCTGGGCGAGGGCTCGTCGATCGTCGGACTGGACTTCGACGCGCGCGTCGCCTGGCCCGCCTACAACTGGATGGGCGTGGCGAAGGCGGCGCTGGAGTCGGTGAACCGGTACCTGGCGCGTGACCTGGGGCCGAAGGGCATCCGGGTGAACCTGGTGTCGGCGGGCCCGCTCAAGACGATGGCGGCCAAGTCGATCCCGGGTTTCAGCGAGCTGGAGGGCGGCTGGGGCGACCGCGCGCCGCTGGGCTGGAACGCCGAGGACGCCACGCCGGTCGCGAAGAGCATCTGCGCGCTGCTGTCGGACTGGCTCCCGGCGACCACGGGTTCCATGGTGTGGGTCGACGGGGGAGTGCACGCACTGGGCATTTAGGGGCGGATCAGCGTGGGGCGCGTCATAGCGGCAGGATGGTGGCCGTGAGTTACGACGCGCTGCTGTGGCTGTCCTTCGGCGGGCCGGAGGGGCCGGACGAGGTCATGCCGTTCCTGGAGAACGTGACGCGCGGCCGGGGCGTGCCGCCGGAGCGGCTGGCCGAGGTCGCCGAGCACTACCAGCACTTCGGCGGGGTCTCGCCGATCAACCGGCTCAACCGCGAGGCGATCGCGGCGGTGGAGAAGGAGCTGGCGGCGCAGGGCGTCGACCTGCCCGTGTACTTCGGCAACCGCAACTGGCACCCGATGGTGGAGGACACCGTCGAGCGCATGAAGGCCGACGGGGTGCGGCGGGCGCTGGTGTTCCCGACCAGTGCGTACGGCGGCTACTCGGCGTGCCGGCAGTACGACGAGGACATCGAGCGCGCCCGCGCCGCCGTCGGCGAGGCCGCGCCGGAGCTGACGAAGCTGCGCCAGTTCTTCGACCACCCGCTGTTCGTCGCCGCGTTCGCCGACGGGCTGCGGGCGGCGCTGGCGGAGGTGCCGGGCGCGCGGGTCGTGTTCACCGCGCACTCGGTGCCGGAGAGCGCCGACAAGGCCGCCGGGCCGCCGGAGGAGGGCGGGCGCCGGTACTCGCGGCAGATCCACGAGGCGGCGCGCCTGGTCGCGGCGGAGGCGGGCGTCGCGGAGTACGACGTGGTGTGGCAGTCGCGGTCGGGGCCGCCGCAGGTGCCGTGGCTGGAGCCGGACATCGTCGACCACATCGACGCGCTGCACGAGCGCGGGGTCGAGGGCGTCGTGGTGTGCCCGGTGGGGTTCGTGTCGGACCACCTCGAGGTGATCTGGGACCTGGACAACGAGGCCGCCGAACGCGCCGCGGAGCACGGCATGGGGTTCGCCCGCGCCGCCACCCCCAACGCGGACCCGCGGTTCGCGGAGCTGGTGGTGGAGCTGGTGCGCGAGCACCTGTCGGACGCCCCGGTGCGCAAGCTGTCGGACTTCCCGGCGGCGGGCTGCACCGTCAACGGCGCCCCCTGCGCGGTGGCGTGCTGTGAACCCGTGAGGCGGCCTTCGCGGTAGCGCGGCCACTGGCCAGCCGCCTCCGCGGGACCGCCCCTACTGGGACCGCTCAGCCTGCCCGCTTCAGCTGGCGGTTCGCCCCCGTTCGCCGCCGAGGTGGTGGGCCCGGCGGCGGCCCTGCCGGGTGATCGCAGTGTGGCTGCGGGGCGGCGCGCTGGCCAGCCGCCTGCCGCGGGACCGCCCTTACTGGGCCGCTCAGCCTGCCCGCTTGAGCTGGCGGTTCGCCCCCGTTCGCCGCCGAGGTGGCGGGCCCGGCGGCGGCCCTGCCGGGTGATCGCTGTCCGGGTGTCCGCCCCGCGCGGAAGCGCTTACTGGGACCGGTCCGCCTGCTCGCTGAACTGCCGCACCGCTTCGTTCACCGCGGCGTAGCGGGCCCGGCGGACGGCGTTGCCCAGTGGCCGCAGCGCGTCCGCGCGCAGCGTCGCCGCCGAGGCGGACAGGGCGCCGCCCGGCTCGTCGATCTCCGCGACCGCCAGGATCGCCCCCACCTCCTCCGCGCGCTGCAGCACCCGCAGCGCGCGGCCCGGGGTGCCCGCCGGCCACTCCGGCCGGGGCCGGGCCCGCAGCCACGCCGACAGCTCCGCCCGCACGCCCGGCCGGTCCTTCGCCACGTCGAGCGCCTGCAGCGCGCCCGCCGAGTCGCGGATCGCGTCGGTCAGGCCGTGTTCCGCCTCCGCCAGCCCGACGTACTCCGGCGCACCACTGTCCACTTTGTACACCGACCAGCGCACGAGCCCCTCGGCGATCGGCTGCGGCACCAGGCCGAACCCCAGCGACGGGAACAGCACCGCCTCGCCCGCCCGCAGCGCGGCCTCGGTGAACGGGCCGCCTCCGCCGAGCCCGCGCACGTCGCCCGGCACGGGGAGCACCAGCCGGGCGTCGGTGGCGCCCCGCGAGCGCAGCGCGGCCAGCAACTGCACCGGGGTGGCGGGGAAGTCACCGGCCGGCGGCAGGTCGAGACCCACCGCGGACTCCGCGTCGGCCGCGACGACCTCGTGCGCCTCGCCCCACGCGAGCAGGGCGTCGAGCACGTCGTCGGATGCGGCGGCGCCGGACAGCCACGCGGAGGTCCACACGGTCAGGGTCGCGGAAGGACAGCACACGGCGATCCAGAATACCGGCTCCGCGTGCTGGAGCTGCTCCACATCGACGATCCGGCCCGGCAGGGTTAGCTTCGTAGGGGTGAACCCCGTACCCGAACACCTTCCCCGGACAGCGGGGGAGCTGCGCGCGGCCGGTCACCGGCCGCGCGGGATCAAACAGGAAATCCACGACAACCTGCTCGCCGCGCTCCGCGAGGGCCGGAACCCGTGGCCGGGCATCGTCGGGTTCGAGCGCACCGTGCTCCCGCAGTTCGAGCGCGCCCTGCTGGCCGGGCACGACGTCGTGCTGCTCGGCGAACGCGGCCAGGGCAAGACCCGCCTGCTGCGCACGCTCGCCGGCCTGCTCGACGAGTGGACCCCGGTCATCGAGGGCAGCGAGCTGGCCGAGCACCCGCTGGACCCGATCACACCCGCCTCGATCCGCCGTGCCGCCGAGCTGGGCGACGACCTGCCCGTCACCTGGCTGCACCGCGACCAGCGCTACACCGAGAAGCTGGCCACGCCGGACACGAGCGTCGGTGACCTCATCGGCGACGTCGACCCGGTGAAGGTGGCCGAGGGCCGCAGCCTCGGCGACCCCGAGACCATCCACTTCGGACTGGTGCCGAGGGCGCACCGCGGCATCGTGGCCATCAACGAGCTGCCCGACCTCGCCGAGCGCATCCAGGTCGCCCTGCTCAACGTGATGGAGGAGCGCGACATCCAGGTCCGCGGCTACACGCTGCGCCTGCCGCTGGACGTGCTGCTCGTGGCCACCGCGAACCCCGAGGACTACACCAACCGCGGCCGCATCATCACCCCGCTCAAGGACCGCTTCGGCGCCGAGATCCGCACGCACTACCCGCTGGAGCTCTCCGCCGAGGTGGACGTGGTGCGCCAGGAGGCCAACCTCGTCGCCGAGGTCGGTGAGCCGCTGCTGGAGGTCATCGCCCGGTTCGTCCGGAACCTCCGCGAATCGACCGTGATCGACCAGCGCTCCGGCGTGTCCGCGCGGTTCGCCGTGGCGGCGGCGGAGACGGTCGCGGCGGCCGCGCTGCGCCGCTCCGCGCTCACCGGCGAGCAGCCCGCCGTGGCGCGCCCGGTGGACCTCGACGCGGTGCCCGCCGTGCTGCGCGGCAAGGTCGAGTTCGAGCCCGGCGAGGAGGGCCGCGAGACCGAGCACCTCGTGCACCTGCTGCGCCGCGCCGTCGCCGAGACGGCCCGTGAGCGCTTCGGCGGGCTGAACCTGCGCCCGCTGGTCGAGGCGGTCGCGAACGGCCACCTGGTCGCGACGGGCGAGAAGGTGCCCGGTGCGGACGTGCTGTCCGCGCTGCCCGAGCTGCCGGTGCTGCACGAGGTCGCGCAGCGGGCGGGCGTGTCGGCGGAAGACCCGCCGGGCCGCATCGCCTCGGCCGTCGAGCTGGCGCTGGAGTCGCTGTACCTGGCCCGGCAACTGGCCAAGGACTCCGACGACGCGACGACGGTGTACGGGCCGTGACCACCCCTGAGAGCTACTCGTACGGCCCGTGGCACGACGGGCCGGACCCGCTCGCCCCGCCGATCGACCTGCGGGACGCGCTGGACGAGATCGGCCAGGACGTCATGGGCGGCTCGTCCCCGCGTTCCGCGCTGGAGGAGCTGCTCCGGCGCGGTACGCGCAACACCGCGGGCCTGGACGAGCTGACCCGGCGGGTGTGGCAGCGGCGCTCGCAGATCCAGCGCCGCAACAACCTCGACGGCACGCTCCAGGAGGTCCAGCGCCTGCTCAACGAGGCGCTGGACGCCGAGCGGCGCGCGTTGTTCCCCGACCCGTCGGACGACGCGCGGCTGGCGGAGGCCGAGCTGGACGCGCTGCCGCCCGGCACCGCCGCCGCGGTCCGCGAGCTGACCGACTACCAGTGGCGTTCCGAGCAGGGCCGCGAGAACTACGAGAAGATCCAGGACCTGCTGGGCCGGGAGATGCTCGAATCCCGGTTCCAGGGCATGAAGGAGGCGTTGCGGAACACCAGCCAGGAGGACGTCGAGCGCGTCAACCAGATGCTGTCCGACCTCAACGAACTGCTCGACGCGCACGCGCGGCACTCGCCTGACGTGGACGAGCGGTTCGAGGAGTTCATGCGGCAGCACGGCGAGTTCTTCCCGGAGAACCCGCAGAACGTGGACGAGCTGATCGACGCGCTCGCCGAACGCGCCGCCGCCGCGCAGCGGATGATGAACTCGATGAGCGAGGAGCAGCGCAACGAGCTGATGAGCCTCGCGCAGCAGGCGTTCGGCGATCCCCGCATCGCGCAGCAACTGTCCCAATTGGACGCTCAGCTGCGGGCGCTGCGGCCGGGGGAGGACTGGACGTCCTCGGCCCGGTTCCGCGGCCGCAACCCGCTCGGCATGGGCGAGGGCGCCCAGGCGATGCAGGACCTCGCGGAGCTGGACGCGCTGGCCGAGCAGCTCGCGCAGTCCTACCCGGGTGCGCGGCTCGAGGACATCGACCTGGAGGCGCTGGAGCGCCAGCTGGGCCCCGACGCCGGGGTGGACGCGCGCCGGCTGTCCGAGCTGGAGCGGGAACTGCGCCGCCAGGGCCTGTTCGAGCGGGCGCCGGACGGGTCGCTTCGCTTGTCTCCCAAGGCTTTGCGGCGCCTGGGGGAGACGGCGCTGGCGGACGTCGTGAACGCGCTGCGCGGCAAGACCGGGCAGCGCGAGCAGGAGTCCGCGGGTGCGGCGGGCGAGCCGACGGGCGCGAGCAGGCCGTGGCAGTTCGGCGACATGCAGCCGTGGGACACCTCGCGGACGGTGCGCAACGCGGTGCTGCGGACGGCTTCCGTCGGTGGCGGTCGCGTCCGGCTGGACGTGTCCGATGTGGAGGTCGTGGAGACCGAGCACCGGTCACGGGCGGCGGTGGCGCTGCTCGTGGACACGTCCTGGTCGATGGTGCAGGAGGGCCGGTGGCTGCCCATGAAGCGCACCGCGCTCGCGCTGCACCAGCTGATCTCGACGCGCTTCCGCAACGACGCGCTGCAGCTGATCACCTTCGGCCGGTACGCCGCGGCGGTGGAGCTGGCGGAGCTGGTCGGCCTGGAGGGCGCGTGGGAGCAGGGCACCAACGCCCACCACGCGCTGCTGCTGGCCGGACGGCACCTGCGCAGGCACCCCGACGCGCAGCCGGTGGTGCTGATGGTCACCGACGGCGAGCCGACCGCGCACCTGGAGCCGGACGGGGAGGCCGTGTTCGACTACCCGCCCCAGCCGCAGACGCTGTACCGCACGGTGTCCGAAGTGGACCGCCTGGCGAAGCTGGGCGCGTCGCTGACGGTGTTCCGGCTCGGCGACGACCCCCGGCTGGAGGCGTTCGTCGACCTGCTCGCCCGCCGCTCCGGTGGCCGGGTGGTGGCGCCGGACCTCGACGGCCTGGGCGCCGCCGTGGTCGGCGACTACCTGCGCACGCGGAGACGCTGATTCAGCGCGGGGTGACCGAAATACGGGCACCCCGCGCGGGCACCATCGTGATGTGCCGCGCCCGCGAGCCCTCAGCGCGGGCGCGGTCAAGCGTGAGGTGCCAGCGGGACAGCACGGCCCGCAGCACGATCGTGGCTTCCAGCAAGGAAAAACCCGCGCCAAGGCAACGGCGGACGCCGCCGCCGAACGGGAACCACGTGCCGCTCGCCGGACCGCCGTCGAGGAACCGCTCCGGCCGGAACTCGTCCGGCGCGGGGTGGTGCGCCCCGTCAGCGTGCACGAGGGCGATCGACGGCATCACCGTGTACCCGGCGGGGATCCGGTAGCCGCCGATCTCGACGTCCTCGGTGAGCCTGCGGGCGACCTCGGAGATCACCGGGTGCAGGCGCATCGCCTCCTTGACCACCGCTTCGAGGTACTTGTCGTCGCCGGAGCCGGCGGCCTCGGTGGCGCGGCGCAGCCGGGCCGGATCGCGGGCCAGCTCGTGGAACGACCACGCCAGCGCCGTCGCGGTGGTCTCGTGCCCGGCGAGCAGGAGCGTGATCAGCTGGTCGCGCAGCTCGGCGTCGGACAGCCGGTCGTCCTCGGCGGGCACGGTCAGCAGCCGGGACAGCACGTCGCCGCGCTCCTCGAGGTCGGGCGCGGTGCGGCGCTCGGCGATCTCGGCGTACAGCAGCTCGTCGACCCGCTCCTGCCGCTCGCGGGACCGCCGGAACGGGCCGAAGTTCCGCAGTTTCTCGTTCTGGAAACCGAACAGGTCGAGCACGCCGATGTCGACCAGCTCGGTCAGCAGGCGCCGCAGCTCGTCCAGCCGCGGGCCTTCGCCGACCCCGAACACGACCCGCAGGATGATCTCCAGGGTGAGCGCCTGCATCCGTTCGTGCGAGCGGAACACCCGGCCGGCGGGCCACCCGGCGGCCTCCCGCTCGGCCAGCTCGGTGATCATGTCCCGGTACCCGCGCAGCGCGGAGCCGTGGAAGGCGGGCATCAGCAGCTTGCGGGCGCGCAGGTGCACGTCCTCGTCGGTGAGCAGCACGGAGTGCTCGCCCATGATCGGCTTGAGGATCGCGTTGCCCTCGCCCGCGTGGAAAGTCTTGGCCGAGCCGCTGAACACCGCCTTGATGTGGTCGAGGTCGGCGAGCTGGACGGCCTCGCGGTTGGCGTAGAGCCGGACGGTGAACACGTCGCCGTAGCGGCGGTGCCAGAGCGGCAGCAGCCGGTGCCGGAAGTTGCCGAACAGCACCGTCTGCACCAGCGCGGGCAGCTTCGGGCCCGGCGGGAGCGCGGTCGTGCGGGACAGGGTGGTCGTCACGGGAGGGACCTCCTCGGCTGCGGTGCCGGACGCCCTTTTTATACGCGCGTATAAACGCGGTGTCCAGGGGTAGGCTCGGGGAGTGGGTCACCGGGAACAGCTGCTCGCCGCCGCGCGGCGCCTGCTGGAGGAGAAGGGGTACGCGCACATCACGGCACGCGACCTCGTCGCGGCGTCCGGCACGAACCTGCACTCCATCGGCTACCACTTCGGCTCGAAGGCGGGGTTGCTCAACGCCGCGATCGGCGAGGTTTTCGAGGAGTGGACGGACAAACTCGCGCAGATCGCGATGGCCGACCCCGCCGCCACGCCCGTCGAACGCGGGCGCCGCGCGTGGACGGCGATGCTCGACAGCCTGCCCACGACACGGGACCTGCTGCTGTCCTATGTGGAGGCGCTCGCGCAGGCGGAGCGCACGGTGTCGCTGCGGGAGCAGTTCGCCGAGCAGTACCGCCGGTGCCGGCGGAGGGTCGCGGCGCTCGTGGCGGAGTCCCTCGGCGACGGCACGGACCCGGCCGACCCCCGGTGCCAGGCCGTGGCGAGCTTCGTGATCGCCGTGTGCGACGGGCTTTCCGTGCAGTGGCTGCTGGACCCGGACGGCGCGCCCTCGCCGGCGGACCTGACCGACGGGCTCGCGGCGATGTGGACGGCGTCGTTCCCGAGTTGATCACTCGAACGGTCGGTTTGCCCGTGCCGGGCGGCTGAGCGCGCGAAGTTGATCTAGCGTTTCGAACGTGCTTCGGTTTCGGGAACGGGTGGCGGCACTGGTCGCGATGGCCGTGACGGCGAGCCTGGTGCCGGTGGCGACGGCGCAGGCGGCCCAGCAGGCCACGCTGGCGGGCTTCGACATCAGCGCCTCGCAGGGCGTGCCGGACTTCAACGCCGCCAAGGCGAACGGGGCCGCCTTCGCGTTCATCAAGGACACCGCGGGCGTCGGCTACGTCAACCCCAACTTCCTCGACCAGTTCCGCGGCCTCAAGGCGGCGGGCATCATCCGCGGCGCGTACCACTACGCCCGGCCGGACTCGACCTCCGGCGCGGAGCAGGCGCGGTACCTGCACGACCACGACGGCAAGTGGTTCACCGACGGCATGACGCTGCCGCCGACGCTGGACATGGAGGACACGCAGGGGGCCGCGCACTGCTACAACCTCACGCCGCAGGCGATGGTGGCGTGGATCGCCGACTTCAGCGCGACGCTGCGGCAGCTCACCGGCCACACGCCGATCATCTACACCACGACCAGCTGGTGGAAGGCGTGCACGGGCAACAGTTCCGCGTTCGCGGCTGACCACGTGCTGTGGCTCGCGCGGTACAACACGGAGATCGGGGAGCAGCCCGCCGGCTGGACGGCGAAGTTCTGGCAGTCCGGCGTGACCGGGCCGCTGCCCGGCAACCAGGACACGTTCTTCGGCACCCTCGACCAGCTGCGCGCCCTGACCACGCGCTGAAGCCCGCGTCCCACCGTCCGGGACGTCGCGGCGAAACGCCGCTTAGGGTGGGGGTATGCAGACTTGGTCATCGGTTCCCGTTCCGCGCGTCCCGGGCACGCCGCGTCCCCTGCGGCTGTTCGACACCTCCACCGGGCAGGTACGCCCGACGGCGCCGGGACAGACGGCGCGGATGTACGTCTGCGGCATCACCCCCTACGACGCGACGCACCTCGGGCACGCGGCCACGTACCTGGCGTTCGACCTGGTCAACCGGCTGTGGCGGGACAACGGGCACGACGTGTTCTACGTGCAGAACGTCACCGACATCGACGAGCCGCTGCTGGAGCGCGCGGAACGCGACCAGGACGACTGGATCGTGCTGGGGCTGCGGGAGACCGCGTTGTTCCGCGAGGACATGGAGGCGCTGCGCGTGGTGCCGCCGCGGGAGTTCGTCGGGGCGGTGGAGGCGATCCCGGAGATCGTCGAGGTGATCGCGAAGCTGCTGGCCGACGGTGCGGCCTACCGCGCGGACGACGCCGAGTACCCGGACGTCTACTTCGACCACCAGGCGACGGGGCGGTTCGGCTACGAGTCGAACTACGACGAGCCGACGATGGCGAAGTTCTTCGCCGAGCGGGGCGGCGACCCGGACCGCCCGGGCAAGCGGCACCCGCTGGACGCGCTGCTGTGGCGCTGCGCGCGGCCCGGCGAGCCGTCGTGGGAGTCGGAGCTGGGCGCGGGACGGCCCGGCTGGCACATCGAGTGCAGCGCCATCGCGACGAACCGGCTCGGCATGGGCTTCGACGTGCAGGGCGGCGGCTCGGACCTGATCTTCCCGCACCACGAGTACAGCGCCGCGCACGCGGAGGCCGTCGCGGGCACACACCCGTTCGCGCGCCATTACGTGCACGCCGGGATGATCGGTCTCGACGGCGAGAAGATGTCGAAGTCGCGCGGCAACCTGGTGTTCGTGTCGCGCCTGCGGGCCGACGGCGTGGACCCGGCGGCGATCCGGCTGGCGCTGTTCGCCGGGCACTACCGCGAGGACCGCGCGTGGACGCCGGACCTGCTGGCCGAGGCGGAGGCCCGTCTCGCCCGCTGGCGCGAGGCGGTTTCGCTGCCCGCGGGCCCGGCGGCGTCGGACACCGTGGCCAGGCTGCGCGACCACCTCGCCGACGACCTGGACACGCCCCGGGCGCTCGCGGCGGTGGACGCGTGGGCGGACGAGGCGCTGCGCCGCGCGGGCACGGACGCCGAGGCGCCGGCCCTGGTCCGCACAGCGGTGGACGCCCTGCTCGGGGTGGTTTTGTAGGTCGTCGCGCGGCGGCGGGTTGCCGCTTGGCGGGGTTTGTGGCGGGGCCCAGAACGTGGCTGCCGCGGCCGCCCGCGCTGCACGGCGCACCGAAGGGCGGGGCGGCGACCCTGCAACGCAGCCGCCGCCCGTGTCCGTCCGCGGGTGGCTGAAGGATGCCGTCGCGCGCCGCCGCCCAACCGGCCCCGGCGCGCCGCCACAGGCCGCCCACACCCGAACCCAGCCACCGCTCCTGGCGCGCGTCCGTCCGCGGGCGCAGGGGGACGGCCGCCGCCCCCGTCAGCGGAGACCGCGACCCCGGCACACGCTGCCCGGGGCGAGCCCTCCGCGGCTGCCCCGAGGTGGCCGTCCCGCCCCGGTCGGCGAAACCGCCGCCGGTCGGCGAAACGCCGCCGGTCGGCGAAACCGCCGCCGGTCGGCGACCCCGCCACCCCGCCGCCACTACACCGCCCGCCCGTCCGCGAGTCGGAGGCACGCACCCTGCCATTCGCGCCGCAGCCAGCGGTCGTGTGAGGCCAGGACCACCGCGCCCGGCGCGGTGCCCAGCGCATCGAACAGCTCCTCGGCGAGTGTGAGCGACAGGTGGTTCGTCGGCTCGTCGAGGAGCAGGACGTCCGGCGGGCACGCGATCAGCACCGCCAGCGCCAGGCGCCGCCGCTGACCCACCGACAGCGCCCCCGCCGGACGGTCCAGATCCTTCGGCTGCAGCAGGCCCAGCTCGGACAGCGGCGGCGCCTCCGCTCCCGCCGCCTCCTCGTAGATCCGCCGCGCGGTCCGCGTGGGATCGGGGAGCCGCACGTCCTGTTCCAGCAGGCCCACCCGCGCCCCGCGCCGACGGTGCACCACGCCCTCGCTCGGCGCGAGCCTGCCCGCGAGCACCGTGAGCAGGGTGGACTTGCCCGCGCCGTTGCCCCCGAGCACCAGCAGCCGCGCGGAAGCGGTCACCTCCAGGCGTTCCAGCGTGAGGCGTCCCGGCACCCGCACGTCCCGCAGCGACAGCACGGGCTCGTCCCCGGCCGCCCGCCCGGTGAGCGTCCCCGCGAAACGCAGGGGAGCGGGTGGCTTGCGCACCTGGTCCCGCGTCAGGTCGTCGAGGCGCTGCTGCGCGTTCCGGACGCGCCGCGAGATCTGCTTCTGCACGCGGCCGCCCTTGAAGTCGTAGAGCATCTTCGCGTTGTCCCGCGGCGCCCGGTCGTGTGCCACGCTCCGCGCGGTGACGGCGACCGACTCCCGCAGGCGCCTGAGCTCCTCCTGCTCCTCGGCGTAGCGCTGCTCCCACCGCGCCCGCTCCGCACGTTTCTGCACCAGGTAGTCCGAGTACGCACCGCCGTAGCGCGCGGGCCCGCCGAGCGCCGGGTCGAGGTCGAGGATGCTCGTGCACACCGCGTCGAGGAACACGCGATCGTGTGAGGACAGCACCACGGCACCGCTCAACCCCGACAGGTGCCGCTCCAGGAACTCCATCCCCGCGTCGTCGAGGTGGTTGGTCGGCTCGTCGAGCAGGAGCGTTTCCGGCTGCCGGACCAGCAACGCCGCGAGCGCGAGCCGGGACCGCTGACCGCCGGACAGCGTGTCGAGGCGCCGCGTCCGCGCCACGCCGTCCAGGCCCAGCCCCGAGCACACCAGGTCCGCGCGCCGGTCGGCGTCCCACAGATCGTGGGCCTGCGCCCAGTCCAGCAGCTGCCCGTACTCGGCGAGCGCGGCCTCGTCCTCGGCCATCCGGCCGGCGAGGACGTCGAGCCGCGCGGCGGCGGCCCGGATCTCCGCGAGCGCGTCGTCCAGCACGTCGGCCACGGTCGCGCTGCCGGGAAAAGGCAGCTCCTGCACCAGGAAACCCACGTCGGGCCCGCGCTCGACGTGTCCCGCCAACGGCTCTTCGAGCCCGGCGAGCAGGCGCAGGAGGGTGGACTTGCCCGCGCCGTTCTCGCCGACGACCCCGAGCCGCTGCCCGGGGGAGACGGTGAGCGCAAGCCCGTCGAAGACGACGCGGTCGCGGTAGGAGAAGACGAGATCGACTGCACGCATGAAGACATCACCGGCCCGGAAAGCAGGAGCGGACCCCGCCGGGCGAAGCCTCGGACGCGGGGAGGGCGGCAGGTCAGTTCTTCATGACGTGTCCACGGTACGACCCCGCGCAACCGCTTTTCCGCCCGCTTGACGGCGGAAACTCTGAAGGGATACTTTCGAAAGAGTTCTTTCAGGATGGGGAAGTCGATGACCGAACTGCCGCCGCGGAGGCGCATCCGGGACGCCGAGCTGATGCGCGCGCTCGCGCACCCGTTGCGCTCGGCGCTGCTGAACTACCTGCTCTCGGTCGGCCCTCGCACGGCGACCGAATGCGCGGCGGCGGTGGACTCGACGGCCTCGAACTGCAGCTGGCACCTGCGTCAGCTCGCGCAGTGGGGGCTGGTGGAGCGGGTCGAGGCCACCGACGGCAGGGAACGGCCGTGGCGCGCCATCCCCGTCGGGCTGGACGTCCGGGAAGCGCCCACCCCGGAGCGCAAGGCGGTCGAGGCCACGTGGCTGCGGCAGGACGACGAGCTGACCCAGCGCTTCATGGACACGATGGACGACCTCGACCCGGAGTGGCAGCAGGCGGCCGCCCTGAACAGCTACGCGTTGCGGCTCACCGCCGAGGAACTGGACGCCCTGAACACGAAGATCGACGCGCTGGTCCGGCCTTACGTGGCGCCGATCCGCACGGAAGCGCCCGAGGACGCGAAGGTCGTGCACGCGAGCTGGCGGGCCTTCTTGCGCATCGAGGCGGACGGGAGACCGAGCGCATGAGCGGGCCGCTCAGGAACCCCGCGTTCGCACGGCTGTGGGTGGCCGGGTTGTTCGCCGAGACGGCGGAGTGGATGCTGCAGGTCGCGCTGCCCGTGTTCGTCTACCAGGCGACCGGGTCCGCGGCCTCGACGGCGCTGACGATGGTCGCCGGGGTGGTGCCGATGGTGCTGCTCAGCCCGCTGTCCGGGTTCGCCGCCGACCGCTTCGACCGGCGGGTCCTGCTGGTCGCGGTGTGCTTCGCGCAGGCAGTGGTGTCGCTGCCGCTGTTGTCCGGCGACGGTGCGCTGGTCTACGTCGTGATGGCCGCGCAGTCCGCGCTCGCTTCGCTGTTCGAGCCGACCCGCAACGCGCTCGTGCCCGCGCTCGTCGGCCCGGAGCACGTGACCGCTGCGAACGGGCTGATGGGCATGAACAGCAGCGTCGCCCGGCTCGGTGGCAGTGCGGCGGGCGGGGCGGTGCTCGGCTTCGCTGGGCTGGGCTGGGTCGTCGCCGGGTACCTGGTCCTGCTGCTGCTCGCGGGAGTCCTGCTGCTGCCGCGGTTCGCGGTCCTGGCCCGGCCCGCCGTCGAGGCCCGTCCCGCCCGCTTCGCGGCGCTGCGCAGCCCAGCGCTGCGCGTGACCGCGGTGACCACACTGCTGATGTCCGTGGCGCAGGGCATGTTCCTCGTGTTGTTCGTCGTCTTCGTGACCGGCCCGCTCGGCGGCGGTGAGGCCGAAGTGGGGCTGCTGCGCGGGGTGCAGGCGGTCGGCGGTTTCGCGGCGGGCGTCGCGATCGCGACCGTCGCGCGCCGGACCGGGCCCGGCCACCTGCTCGGCTGGGGCTGCGTGGTGCTGGGCGTGATCTCGCTGGCGATCTGGAACGGGCCCGCGGTGACCACCGTGCTGGCCGTCTACGCCGGGTTGTTCGCCGTCGTGGGCGCGCCCGGGGTGGCCATCGGTTCGGGGCAGATGTCGGTGCTGCAACGGGAAGTGGGCGCGGACCGGCTCGGCCGCGTGTCGAGCACCTTCTTCGCGTTGATGGCCGCGTGCCAGGTGCTGGGCATCCTCGTCGCCGGGGCGCTCGCGGACCACGTCGGGCTGACGCACCTGCTCGACGCCCAGGCGGCCCTGTACGTGGCCGCCGGGATCATCGCGTTGCTCGGGCTGCGGCGACGGGTGGCTACGGTTGAGGAGTGCCGAGCCTCTACGCCACCAGCGACCTCCACGTGACCCACCGCGGCAACGAGCCGATCCTCGACCGGGTCCGCGGCGAATCCCCCGACGACTGGCTGCTCGTGGCGGGCGACGTCGCCGAGAAGACCGGCGCGATCGTGGACACGCTCGCCACGCTGCGGGAACGGTTCGCGAAGGTCGTGTGGGCGCCCGGCAACCACGACCTGTGGACCACGCCCCAGGACGAGGTGCAGCTGCGGGGCGAGGCGCGCTACCACTACCTCGTCGACCGCTGCCGCGAACTCGGCGTGCTGACCCCCGAGGACGAGTACCCGGTGTGGGAGCACGGGCCGCGGCCGCTGACGGTCGTGCCGCTGTTCCTGCTCTACGACTACAGCTGGCGCACCCCGCAGGCCGAGGACGTCTCGCTCGCCGAGGCGCTCGACCAGGCCCGTGAGGCCGGCGTCGTGTGCACCGACGAGTACTTCCTGCACCCCGACCCGTACCCGAGCAGGCAGGAGTGGTGCGAGCGGCGCGTCAAGCAGACCGAGGAGCGGCTCGCCGCGATCCCCGAGGACCACGGCACGGTGCTGGTGTCGCACTGGCCGTTGCACCGGCACCCGACGGCCCCGCTGTACTGGCCCGAGTTCGCCCTGTGGTGCGGCACGACCCGTACCGAGGACTGGCACGTGCGCTACCGCGCGGAGGTCGCGGTGTTCGGGCACTTGCACATCCCGCGCACGACGTCCGCGGACGGCATCCGCTTCGAGGAGGTCTCCCTCGGCTACCCGCGCGAGTGGCGCAAGCGGGCCCGCGGCCCCGTGCCGCTGCGGAAGATCCTGTGAGCCAGCAGGGGAGCGGTGGCCGCCAGTAACACGCCGGGCAGCAGGAACCCCCAGACCGCGCTGTGCCGGTAGAGGTCGGTGAACGCCGCCGGGGAAGCCGACATCCCGAGGAACCGCAGGGCGGTGACCACCGAGATCGCCCCGCCGCGGCCGTTCGCCTCGCCGCCGAGCACGAGCGCGTTCACGCCTACCAGCACCAGCTGCCCGCACAACCCACCGACGGCCCACGCGAGCACCACCAACGGCAACGCGGCCACGAGCCCGATCGAGGCCACGGCCACGGCGCCGAGCAGCAGCCCGGCGCACACCGCCAGGCGCGGCCCGAACCGATCCGCCACCGACCCGACCAGGCGTGCGGTGACGATCCCGGCGAGCCCGAACGCGGTGAGCACCAGCCCGCGTGCCCCGGGCCCGAGCGCGAACGCGTCGTCCACCCGGAACGCGACGAGGAACGGCAGCCCCGCCAGGCACGCCCACGCCACGAAGATCACCACGCCCGACCAGACGACGACCGGGCGCCACGCGTCACGCAGCCGCGGCGCCTGCTCGGCGGCCCGCTCGTCGGGCGGGAGCGGGCTCGCCGTCAGGACGGCGGCCACGGCCGCGATCCCGACGAACGCCCAGCGCCACGAGCTTTCCGCGGCCAGCCCGCCGATCAGCGGCGCCGACGTCTGCCCGATCGACTGCACCGCGCCGTAGAGGCCGAGCGTCCGGCCGAGGCGCTCCTTCGGCGTGACCGACGCGAGCTTGGTGAGCAGCAGCGGGGTGGTGAACGCGTTCGCCACCCCCTGCAGCCCGCGCGAGACCTGGAACAGCCAGAACCACGGCGCGAGCGCGGCCAGCAGGGCGACGACGACGTACCCCGCGTACGCGACGCGGATCGTGCGCATCGGCCCCCAGCGCTCGCCCAGGGTGCCGGACACCAGCATCACCAGGGCGAACGGCAGCAGGTACGCGGTCAGCGACGTCGCGGCGCTGCTCTGGGACACGTCGAACGTCCGGGCGAGCTCGGGCAGCATCGACGACACGACCCCGGCCCCGAAGGGACCGAGCAGCCCGCCGACGTAGAGGGCGGCCCGCCTCACCGGTTGCCGGCGGTGCCCGGGCCCTCCTGGCCGGGGCGGCGCCGCCGCAGGTAGCGCTCGAACTCCGCCGCGATCTTCTCGCCGCTGGACTCGTCGAGCGACAGCTCCACCTCGGCGTCGCCGCGTTCCTCCAGCGTGCGGACGTACTCGGAGATCTCCTCGTCCTCCTCGGCCATCTCCGACACCGTGCGCTCCCACTCCTCGGCCTGCTCGGGCAGCGCGCCGAGGGGGACCTCCACGTCCAGCACGTCCTCCAGCTTGTGCAGCAGGGCGAGGCTGGCCTTCGGTGACGGCGGGTGCGACACGTAGTGCGGGACCGCGGCCCAGATCGAGATCGCCGGGATACCGGCCTGGACGCAGAAGTCCTGCAGGATGCCGGTGATCCCGGTCGGGCCCTGGTAGCGGCTGCGCTCCAGGCCGAACCGCTCGGCGGCCTCCGCGTCGTAGGCGGTGCCGCTGACCGGGACCGGGCGCGTGTGCGCGGTGTCGGCGAGCAGGGCGCCGAGCGTCACCACGGTGGCGACGTCGAGCTGCATGATGTGCTCCAGCAGCTCCTCGCAGAACTTGCGCCAGCGCATGTTCGGCTCCGGCCCCTGCACGAGGATGACGTCGCGGTCGTAGCCGGGCGGGCGGCAGACGGACAGCCGGGTGGTGGGCCATTCGACGCGGCGGGTCACCCCGTCCACCATGCGGACGGTCGGGCGGCTCACCTGGAAGTCGTAGTAGTCGTCCGGGTTCACCTCGGCCAGCGGCTTGGCGTCCCAGCTCAGCTGCAGGTGCTCGATCGCCGTGCTGGCCGCGTCACCTGCGTCATTCCAGCCTTCAAAGGCCAAGATCATGACAGGTCGCGTAGCTTCGGCGGGGTCGCCGGGCGGCGGACCGGGCTGCGGGAAGGCGTCGGCTGGGTCACTCACTCGACCAGCCTACGACCCACGCGCGGACCCGGAGACCGTAGCCTGGACGACATGCCGGACCGACTGTCGTCGCCACTGCTCGATGCCCTGTCCGCCCGTGTCGTCGTGGCCGACGGCGCGATGGGTACCGCTCTGCAGGCCCATGACCTCTCCCTCGACGATTTCGCGGGTCTGGAGGGGTGCAACGAGATCCTGAACGTGACCCGACCGGACGTGGTGCGGGGTATCCACCGGGGGTATCTGGAGGCGGGTGCCGAAGCGGTCGAAACGAACACCTTCGGGGCGAACTGGGCGAACCTGGCGGAGTACGGGATCGCCGACCGGATTTTCGAGCTGGCCGAGGCGGGTGCCCGGCTGGCGCGGGAGACGGCGGACGAGTTCGGGCAGCGGTTCGTGCTGGGCTCCGTCGGTCCGGGCACGAAGCTGCCGACGCTGGGCCACGCGCCGTACGCGCAGTTGCGGGACGCCTATCTCGAGGAGGTCCGCGGCCTGCTCGAGGGTGGCGTCGACGCGGTGATCATCGAGACCACGCAGGACATCCTGCAGACGAAGGCGTCGATCGTGGCCGCCCGGCGGGCGATGGAGGCGGTGGGTCGGCGGGTGCCGGTGATCGCGTCGATCACGGTGGAGACCACCGGCACGATGCTGCTGGGCACCGAGGTGGGTGCGGCGCTGGCGGCGTTGGAGCCGCTGGGTGTGGATGTGATCGGGTTGAACTGCGCGACGGGTCCGGCGGAGATGAGCGAGCACCTGCGGACGTTGTCGAAGTCGGCGCGGGTGCCGTTGTCGGTGATGCCGAACGCGGGGTTGCCGGAGCTGGGCCCGAACGGCGCGGTGTACCCGCTGTCGCCGGAAGGGCTGGCGGAGGCGTTGTCGGGGTTCGTGACCGAGTTCGGGGCCGGCCTGGTCGGCGGCTGTTGCGGCACGACCGGGGAGCACATCCGGCAGCTGGCCGAGGCGGTGGCCGAGCTGGAGCGGGCGCGGCGCCGTCCGCGGCCGGAGCCCGGTGTGTCGTCGCTGTATCAGGCGGTGCCGTTCGCGCAGGACGCGTCGGTGCTGGTGATCGGGGAGCGGACGAACGCCAACGGGTCGAAGAAGTTCCGCGAGGCCATGCTCGAGGGCCGCTACGAGGACTGTGTGGAGATCGCCCGGGAGCAGACCCGCGACGGCGCCCACATGCTCGACCTGTGCGTGGACTACGTGGGCCGCGACGGCGCGGTGGACATGGCGGAGCTGGCGGGCCGGTTGGCGACCGCGTCGACGCTGCCGATCATGCTGGACTCCACCGAACCCGCGGTGATCCAGGCCGGGCTGGAGCGCCTGGGTGGCCGGTGTGCGATCAACTCGGTGAACTACGAGGACGGCGCGGGGCCGGGGTCGCGGTTCGAGCGCATGATGCGCCTGGTTCGGGAGCACGGCGCGGCGGTGGTGGCGTTGTGCATCGACGAGGAGGGCCAGGCCCGCACCGCCGAGCGGAAGGTCGCCGTGGCGAGCCGTCTGATCGAGGATTTGACCGGGAACTGGGGGATGCGGCGTGAGGACATCATCGTCGACTGCCTGACCTTCCCCATCTCGACCGGGCAGGAGGAGGTGCGGCGGGACGCGCTGGAGACGATCGAGGCGATCCGGGAGTTGAAGCGGCGTTATCCGGAGGTGCAGACGACGCTGGGGGTGTCGAATGTGTCGTTCGGGCTCAACGCCGCCGCCCGCCAGGTGCTGAACTCGGTGTTTTTGCATGAGTGTGTGCAGGCGGGGTTGACGACGGCGATCGTGCACGCGTCGAAGATTCTGCCGATGGCGCGGATCCCCGTGGAGCAGCGGGAGGTGGCGCTGGATTTGGTGTATGACCGGCGCCGCGAGGGCTATGACCCGCTGCAGCGGTTGATGGAGTTGTTCGAGGGGGTGTCGGCGGCTTCGTCGCGGGAGTCGCGGGCGCAGGAGCTGGCCGCGCTGCCGCTGTTCGAACGGCTGGAGCGGCGGATCGTGGACGGCGAACGCACCGGCCTGGAACAGGACCTCGATGAGGCGATGGGCAGCAAGCCGCCGTTGGAGATCATCAACGACGTGTTGTTGTCGGGGATGAAGACGGTGGGGGAGTTGTTCGGGTCGGGGCAGATGCAGCTGCCGTTCGTGTTGCAGTCGGCCGAGGTGATGAAGGCCGCGGTGGCGTATCTGGAGCCGCATATGGAGAAGGACGACTCCGGGGGCAAGGGGCGGATCGTGCTGGCTACCGTCAAGGGGGATGTGCACGATATCGGGAAGAACCTGGTGGACATCATCCTGTCCAACAACGGCTACGACGTGGTCAACCTCGGCATCAAGCAGCCCATCACCACCATCCTCGACGCCGCCGAGGAGCAACGCGCCGACGCGATCGGCATGTCCGGGCTGCTGGTGAAGTCCACGGTGATCATGAAGGAGAACCTCGAGGAGATGAACTCCCGCGGGGTCGCCGACAAATGGCCCGTCCTGCTCGGCGGTGCCGCCCTGACCCGCACCTACGTGGAGAACGACCTCACCGAGCTCTACCACGGCCAGGTCCACTACGCCCGGGACGCCTTCGAAGGGCTGCGGCTGATGGACCGCATCATGGCCGTGCGCCGCGGCGAGGCCCCCGCCGTGGACCCCGAAGCCGAAGCCAAGCGCGCCGAGCGCAAAGCCCGCCGGGAACGATCGCTGCGGATCGCCGAGGCCCGCAAAGCCGCCGCCGAACCCGTGGAGGTGCCTTCGCGGTCGGACGTGGCCACCGATGTGCCGCTGCCCACCCCGCCGTTCTGGGACACCCGCGTCGTGAAGGGCATCCCGGTCGCGGACTACACCGGCTACCTGGACGAACGCGCCACGTTCCTCGGGCAGTGGGGGCTGCGCGGCGCCAAGGGCGGCCAGGGCCCCACCTACGAGGAGCTCGTCGAGACCGAGGGGCGGCCGCGGTTGCGGTACTGGCTGGAGCGGCTGGCCACCGACGGGATCCTCGCCCACGCCGCCGTCGTCTACGGCTACTTCCCCGCCGTCGCCGACGGCAACGACCTCGTGGTGCTCACCGAGCCCCGCCCGGACGCCCCGGAGCGGTGCCGGTTCACCTTCCCCCGCCAGCAACGAGACCGCTTCCTCTGCCTGGCCGACTTCTACCGGCCCCGCGAGCAGGCGCTGGCCGCCGGGGAAGTGGACGTGCTGCCGCTGTCGCTGGTCACCATGGGCCAGCCGATCGCCGACTACGCCAACGAGCTGTTCACCGCCAACGCCTACCGCGACTACCTCGAGGTCCACGGCCTGTCCGTCCAGCTCACCGAAGCGCTCGCCGAGTACTGGCACCGCCGCATCCGCCAGGAGCTCCACTTCGCCTCCGGCACCACCGTCGCCGACGAGGACCCCACCGCGATCGAGGAATACTTCAAACTCGGCTACCGCGGCGCCCGCTTCTCCCTCGGCTACGGCGCCTGCCCCGACCTCGAAGACCGCACCAAGATCATCGACCTGCTCGAACCCGAGCGCATCGGCGTCAAGCTGTCCGAGGAGTTCCAGCTCCACCCCGAACAATCCACCGACGCCATCGTCTGCCACCACCCCGAGGCCAAGTACTTCAACACCTAAGGAGACACATGTCTGAACCGTCCGGTGTGGACGGTCTGGCCGGCGTCCTGTGGGACATGGACGGCACGCTGGTCGACTCGGAGAAGCTCTGGGACGTCGCGCTGTACGAGGCGGCGGAATGGCTCGGCGGCACGCTCAGCGAGGAGCAGCGCCTCACCCTCGTCGGCTCCAACATGGACGCCACGTCCGCCTACCTGCTCCAGGTCACCGGGCACGAGCCCACCCCGGAGCGGATCGCCGAGGCCGGCGTCTGGATCCGCGACCGCACCGCCCGGCTGTTCGACGACCAGCTGCCGTGGCGCCCCGGCGCGCGGGAAGCGCTTACCGCCGTCCGCGCCGAGGGCCTGCCGTCGGCGCTGGTGACCTCCACCGAGCGCTCACTGACCGAGCTGGCGCTCAACACGATCGGCCGCGAGTTCTTCGACGTCACGGTCTGCGGCGACGAGGTGGGCGGGCTCAACAAGCCCCACCCCGAGCCGTACCTGCGTGCCGCACGGCTGCTCGGTGTCGACCCGGCGCGGTGCGTCGCGGTGGAGGACTCGCCGCCCGGGGCCGAGTCGGCGTCCGCGGCGGGCTGCGTCGTGCTCGTGGTGCCCCACGACGTGCGGGTCGAGCCCGGCGAGCGCCGCGTGTTCCGCGATTCGCTCGTCGGCCTCGACGCCGCGGGGCTGCGCGCGATTCACCGTGCGGTGTGATCCCTGTCCGGAGGGAGCGGGGCGGCTCGGCCGGGCCGGGGTCCGGATGGAAGGATCTACAGACCGTGAAGACCTTCGATGAGCTGTTCGCGGAGCTGACCGAGCGGGCGCGGACCCGGCCCGAGGACTCGGGCACCGTCGCCGCGCTGGACGCGGGAGTGCACGCGCAGGGCAAGAAGGTGCTCGAAGAGGCCGGTGAGGTCTGGATCGCGGCGGAGCACGAATCGGACGAGCGCCTGGCGGAGGAGATCTCCCAGCTGCTGTACCGGGTGCAGGTGCTGATGCTCGGCCGCGGGCTGAGCACCGAGGACGTCTACCGCTACTTGTGAGGAAGGGGCAGGGCATGCTGCGGGTTGCGGTGCCGAACAAGGGCGCGCTGGCGGAGCCGGCGTCGGAGATGCTCGGCGAGGCGGGCTACCGCCGCCGACATGACCGCGACCTGACCGTGCTCGACTCCGCCAATGAGGTCGAGTTCTTCTTCCTGCGCCCCAAGGACATCCCGATCTACGTGGGCAGCGGGGAGCTCGACCTCGGCATCACCGGGCGCGACCTGGCGATCGACTCCGGGGCGCAGGTCGAGGAGATCCTGGCACTGGGCTTCGGCGCCTCGACGTTCCGCTACGCCGCCCCCGCCGGGCAGGACTGGAAGCCCGCGGACCTGGCGGGCAAGCGCGTCGCCACGTCGTTCCCCAACCTGGTGCGCGGCGACCTGGCCGGGCACGGGGTCGAGGCGGAGGTCATCCGGCTCGACGGGGCCGTGGAGATCTCCGTGCAGCTCGGGGTCGCGGACGCGATCGCCGACGTCGTGGAGACCGGCCGCTCGCTGCGGCAGCACAACCTGGTGGCCTTCGGCGACCCGATCTGCGTCTCCGAGGCGGTGCTCGTGCAGCGTGGCGGTGCCGAGAAGACCAAGCCGAAGGCCCAGCTCGCGGCGCGGCTGCAGGGTGTCGTCTTCGCGCAGCAGTACATGATGCTCGACTACGACTGCCCCCGCACGCTGCTGGAGCGCGCGGTCGCGATCACGCCGGGGCTGGAGTCGCCGACCGTGGCGCCGCTGGCCGACGAGGACTGGGTGGCCGTGCGCGCGATGGTGCCGCGCAAGGAGGTCAACCAGATCATGGACGAGCTGGCGGAGATCGGCGCGAAGGCCGTGCTCGCCTCGGACATCCGCTCCTGCCGCCTCTGATCTGGTGAAACACACGAGAAGGCTGCCGCCCGGCTCCGGGCGGCAGCCTTCTGCGTCCGGACCTCAGCCGTGCGCCTCGATCGACAGCTTCTCCCACTCCCGCCACTCGGCGAGGCGAGACTCGTAGTCGGCGGTGGCGATGGCCAGCGGACCGTCGCCGAAGAACACGCGCAGCGGCGGGTTCTCCGCGTCCACCAGCGCCAGCACGGCCTTGCCCGTCGCCTTCGGGTCGCCGGGGTTCCAGACGCGGCTGCGGCGCTGCTCGGCGGCACGCTCACGCACCGGTTCGTAGTCCGGCAGCGGCGTGGCCCTCTTCGCGGACGGGCCGCCCCAGTCGGTGGAGAAGCCACCCGGCTCGATGAGCGTCACCTTGATGCCGAAGTGGTCCACCTCGCGGGCGAGCGCCTGGCTGAACCCCTCCAGCGCCCACTTCGAGGCGTTGTAGATGCCGATGTTGGCGAACGCCGAGATCCCGCCGATCGACGAGACCTGCAGGAGGTGCCCGGAACCCTGCGCCCGCAGGATCGGCAGCGCCGCCTGCGTGACCCACAGCGCGCCGAACACGTTGGTCTCGAACTGCGCGCGGGCCTCCTCCTCGGACAGCTCCTCGATCATGCCGAACTGGCCGTAGCCCGCGTTGTTGACCACGACGTCCAGCCGTCCGAAGTGGTCGGCCGCCTGCCGCACCGCGGCGAAGTCCGCTTCGCGGTCGTTCACGTCCAGCTGCAGCGGCAGCAGCGCGCCGCCGAACCGCTCACGCAGGTCGTCGAGCGCCGAGACGGTGCGTGCCGTCGCCGCGACCCGGTCGCCGCGCTCCAGCGCCGCGATCGTCCACTCGCGACCGAAGCCCTTCGAGGCCCCGGTGATGAACCACGTCTTCATGAATTTCCTTTGACAGTAGGGATTTCGTTGTGTCTGGACTCTCCGGCGAGCCGGCCGAGCAAGGTGAGCCCGTCCGCGCTCGGGCTGCCCGGTTCGGCGCTGTAGACGAACAGCTGCTGCCCGGGCGCGCCGGTCACCGCCAGCGCCTGGGACCGCAGCACCAGCTCGCCGACGCGGGGGTGCCGGAACCGCTTGTGCTCGGCCTTGCGCGGCCGCACTTCGTGCCGTGCCCACAGGTCCGCGAAGGCCGGGCTGCGGACGGTCAGCTCACCCACCACTTCGGGCACCCGCGGGTCGTCCGGGAACGCCCCGGAGCCGGCTCGCAGGCTCGCGACCGTGGCCCGCGCCGTCGTTTCCCAGTCCACGTAGAACTCCACGGCCACGGGGTCGAGGAACACCATGCGGGCCAGGTTGTCGTGCCGCGAGAAACCGGAGTAGAGGGCGGTGGACAGCGAGTTGGCGGCCAGGACGTCCAGCGCGGGCCCGAGCACGGTCGCGGGTGCATGGATGAAGTGCTCCATCAGCGAACGCAGCTCCGGGTCCACTGTGGCCGAAGCCGCCCTCGCCACCGTGTGCGGCGCGGGCATCGCGAGCCGGAACAGGTGCGCCGCGGCGTCCTCGTCGAGCCGCAGCGCGCGGGCCACGGCGTCGAGCACCTGGTCGGACGGGTGCCGTTCCCGGCCCTGTTCGAGCCGGATGTAGTAGTCGGTGCTCACTCCCGCGAGGAGCGCGACCTCCTCGCGGCGCAGCCCCGGCACCCGGCGCTCGCCGTCCTCGGGCAGCCCCGCCTGTGCCGGGGTGACCAGGTCGCGGCGGGCGCGGAGGAACTCACCGAGCTCGTTGTCCATGCCTTCGAACGTAACCGCCGGACCGGCGCCCCGCCTGGGTGCGGCTCACCCACCCGGCGAGCGGCTCAGCCGCGGGGTTTCTTCGGCAGCAGGTCGTAGAGCTTCTTGCGGGCGCCGTTGTCGTTCTCGTTGCGGGTCTGCGCGACCGACGTGATGAAGTCCTCGAAGACGAACTCGTCCGCGATCGGCACCGGCGCCGGCGCGGGCTGCCGCGCCAGGTGCTGGTCGAGCACCTCGGCGATCTGCCGGAACGCGACCGCCTGCGTGGTCTCCGGCGCGAACGTGGTGACCGGCACGCCGTGCGCGGCGGCCTCGTTCATCACCACGCCCAGCGGCACGTGCGCCAGCAGCGGGTAGCCGAAGTTCTCCAGCTCGGCCAGCGCCGCCGCCGCGTACGTCGACATCGGGCGCCGGTACAGGCCCGGCACCACCCCGAAGTACGGGATCGGGTCACGCTGGACCGACTGCTGCACGTAGTGGAGCTGGTCGTTGAGCAGCCGCAGCGCGCGGATGCTCGTGCGGTCGGGCTGGACGGGCACCAGGATGCCGTGGGTGGCGGCCAGCGCGTTGTTGGTGAGCACGTCGAGCGCCGGCGGGCAGTCGATGAGCACGTGGTCGTAGTTGGCGAACTGGATGACCCGCGCCAGCTGCCACCCCGGCACCCGGAAGTTGTCGAGCCTGCGGATCAGGTCGAACATGCCCGGCGACGTCGGGATGACGTCGAAGGCGCCACCCGGCCCGAGGTTGCTGCGCGGGTGGGGCACGATCAGCTCCTCGACCGGGCCCTTCCACACCTTCGTCAGCGCCTTGGCCAGGCTCGGCGCCTCGGGCGGGGCTTCGGGCAGCCCCAGCATCTCCGTCGTGGCGTGACCCTGCGGGTCGAGGTCGATGAGCAGCACCCGGCGCCCGCGTTCGGCGAGCGCCGCCGCGGCACCCACGCTCAGCGCGGTCTTGCCGACGCCGCCCTTCTGGTTGACCACCGAGGTGATCTGCACTCGCGCGCTCCTAGGAGGATCGTCCCTGCCGGGTCAGGTTAGTGGATCTCCGGCCGCCGTCGGGGGAGGTGCGGACCTTCCCCGTGTCGTTCAGCGCGGCCGCACCAGCAGCGCCTGCGCTCCGGTGGCCACCGGGCCCTCGGAATCGCGCAGCGTACTCGTCGCCGTGCCGATCCCGTCCGGGCCCACCGACGTGGCCGCGTCCAGGCCGATCCACTCGCCCCGCGGCAGCCGGTGCAGGTGGACCGTCAGCTCGCTGTTGATGAACCACCACGTGCGGGCGTCGAGGAAGTTCGACGCGCCGTTGCCGCAGTCGGCGACCGCGAACAGCCGCTGCAGCGGTGTCGGCTCCTCGCCGTCGACCAGGGCGACCCGCTGCCGCCCCCACACCGAGGCCGGACCCGGCTGCGCGAGGCCGCCCGACACCGACCGCCACTCCACCGCCTCCAGGAAGCCGGGCAGCCAGCCCTCCGGCCAGCGCGCCTCCGGGCAGTCCTCCGGCTTGGGCCAGTCGCCCGACGGCAGGTTCGCGATCTCCGCGGTGTCCGAGGTGGCGACGCGCCACGCCGAGGCCCGCGCCACCGTGCGGGTGCCCGAGGCCAGCTCCGCGACCAGCAGCTCGACCGACCGCCCCGGCCGCTCGACGCGGGCGCGCACCGTCAGCGCCGTCAGCGGCGCCGGGCCCAGGATCTCCACGGTGACCCGCGCCAGCCTGCTCGCGCGCTCGAGCGGGACCGCCTCCAGCGCCCGCACCAGCAACGCCGAGGGCGGCCCGAAGTGCTGCGCGCCCTCCGTCCAAGGCCCGGCCGTGTGCCGGGTGGGCTGGTAGCGGCCTTCGCCGCGCGGCAGGTAGAAAGCGTTTTCTCCGGTCATCCTCAGTCCGCCCGGTCCAGCAGTGTTTCGACACCCGGGTCCGGCTCCGGCCAGCCCGGGTACTCCGGCGGCGTGCCGCCGAAGGAGGGGCACAGCGACTGGTGCGCGCACCAGTCGCACAGCCTGCCCGGGTTCGGCCGGAAGTCACCCGTCTTGCCCGCGCGCAGGATCGCCTGCCAGATGGCCTCCAGCGTGCGCTCGAAACGCCGCAGCTCCGCCTCGTCCGGCGTGTACGCCAGCGACTGCCCGTCGGTGAGGTACATGAGCTTGAGCTGCCGCGGCACGACGCCCCGCAGCCGCCACAGCACCACCGCGTAGAACTTCATCTGGAACATGGCCTTCGCCTCGCCGATCTCGCGCGGCGCGGCGCCGGTCTTGTAGTCCACCACCCGGATCTCCCCGGTGGGCGCCACGTCCAGCCGGTCGACGTAGCCCCGCAGGCGCACCCCGGAGTCCAGCTCGATCTCCACGTGCAGCTCGCACGCCTCGGGCTGCAGCCGCCGCGGGTCCTCCAGCGCGAAGTAGCTGTCCAGCAGCTTCTCCGCCCCGCCGAGCCAGTCGGCGACCTGGCCGGGCTCCTGTCCGGCGAACAGCTCCGCCCACTCCGGCCGCTCGCCCGACAGCTCCTCCCACGCCGGGGCCAGCAGCTCCTTCGCGCGCTCCGGCAGCCGGTCGGGCTGCGGCAGCGCGAACAGCCGCTCCAGCACCGAGTGCACCAGCGTGCCGCGCAGCTGCGCCTTCGTCGGCAGCTCCGGCAGCCGGTCGACGGCGCGGAACCGGTACAGCAGCGGGCACTGCTTGAAGTCACTGGCGCGCGAAGGCGACAGCGCGGGCCGGCGCACGGCGGTCGCCGTCGCCGCCTCGGGCCCGGACGGCTCGGTCGCGATCTCTGCCATGCCCTGCACCCTAAGGCAGACCACCGACAGTTCCTGGCGGGCCACGCTGGGCGCGCGCCGCGCGGGCGCCGTCACGGAACTCCCACACCAGTGGCCTTAGGCTGGGGCCATGTCCCTGACCAGCGAGCACCCGCGGAGCCGGGCGCGCCGGTTCCTCACCGTCGCCGACGGCGGGCTGCTGCTGTTCCGCGTCCAGGACGTGCCGGTGCTGCTCGCGCCGTCCTGGTGGATCGGCTCGCTCGTCGTCGTGGTCCTCTACGCCCCGATGGTCGGGCGCCTGCTGCCGGCCGCGAGCACCACGACGTCGTGGGTGCTCGCCGCGGCGTTCGCGCTGCTGCTCGGGCTGTCGGTGCTGGCGCACGAGCTGGGGCACTGCGTCGTCGCGCTGCGGATGGGCATCCCGGTGCGGCGGCTGCGGCTGTTCCTCCTCGGTGGACTGTCCGAAGTGGCCCGCACCCCGCGCAGACCGGGCCAGGAGGGCCTGGTCGCGGCGGCGGGGCCGGTCGTGTCCGTGCTGCTGGCCGTGGTGTGCGGGCTGCTGCTGCTCGCCGTGCCCCCGGACACCCCCGCGTGGCTGCTCGTCGCCGAGTGCGCCGTCGCCAACCTCGCCGTCGGCGTGTTCAACCTGCTGCCCGGGCTGCCGCTGGACGGCGGCCGGATGCTGCGCGCCGGGGTGTGGGCGCTGACCGGCACGCGGGCGCGCGGCACGAAGGCGGCCGTCGTGGGCGGCGGCCTCGTCGCGGCCGCGCTGCTGCTGTGGGCGGTGTTCGGCATGGCGGCGGGCAGCGACGACCGCTGGCTGCGGCTCGGCGTGTGCGTGGTCACCGCGTGGTTCGTCGCGATGGGTGCCGGGAGCGAGCTGGCGGCCGAGCAGAACCGCAGCTGGCCCGAGGGGCTCGCGATCGCCGACCTCGTGCGCCCGGTGCTGCAGCTGCCCGCGGAGAGCCCGGTGTCCGACGCGCTCGCCGCCTCCGCCGGCCGCGGGGTGGTCCTGGTGCGGGCCGACGGGGTCGCGGCGGGGCTGCTCGACGAGAACGACGCGCAGCGCCTGGCCGAGACGTCGCCGCAGGCGCCAGCCGAGCTGGCGGCCGAGCCGATCCGCGCCGAGACGGTGCTGCTGTCCTCCGAGCCGGGGGAGGAGATCGCCGAGCGCGTCCGCGAGACCGCGGCATGGCAGTTCCTCGTCGTCGACGAGGAGGGCAGGCCCGCCGGCGTGCTGCGCAGGGAGGACCTGCGGGCCGCGCTCGCGCGCCGTCCCCGCTGAACCGCCGCCCGCGTGATCTGCGAAGATCGGTCGCTGCGTTGGCGACGATCGTGGAGGTTTGAGTGTCGGTGAGCGGGCCGTTCCGTCCTGGTGACCGCGTGCGGTTGACCGATCCCAAGGGACGGCACTACACGCTGGTGCTCGCGGAGGGGGAGGAGTACCACACCCACCGCGGCGCGCTGCGGCACGACGACCTCATCGGCAAGCCCGAGGGCTCGGTGATCGCCTCCGCCGGCGGCACCTCGTACCTGGCGCTGCGCCCGCTGCTGGCGGACTACGTGCTGTCGATGCCGCGCGGCGCGCAGGTGATCTACCCGAAGGACGCCGCGCAGATCGTCATGTGGGGCGACATCTTCCCCGGCGCCAGGGTGCTGGAGGCCGGTGCCGGGTCGGGCGCGCTGACGTGCTCGCTGCTGCGGGCCGTCGGCCCGCAGGGCAGCGTGACCTCCTACGAGGTGCGTGAGGACCACGCCGAGCACGCGGTGCGCAACGTCGAGCGCTTCTTCGGCGGCCGTCCGGACAACTGGGACCTGCGCGTGGCGGACCTGGCCACGCACACCGGCGAGGTGGACCGCGTCGTGCTCGACATGCTGGCGCCGTGGGAGGTGCTGCCGACGGTGCACGCGAACCTCGTGCCCGGCGGCGTGCTCGTGGTCTACGTGGCGACGGTGACGCAGCTGTCGACCGTCACCGAGGCGCTGCGCGAGCAGCAGGGCTGGACCGAGCCGGAGTCGTGGGAGACGCTGGTGCGCCCTTGGCACGTGGTGGGCCTGGCCGTGCGGCCGGAGCACCGGATGGTCGCCCACACCGCGTTCCTGCTCACCACGCGCCGCCTCGCCGACGGCGTCACCCCGCCCCGGCCGCAGCGGCGGCCGAGCCGGGGCTGAGCGTCAGTTGTCGTTCTCCCCGGCGTAGCACCACACGCCGCCTTCGCGCTGGAGGATCAGCTCGAAGTCGTTGGTACCGCCGGGGCCCTGCGCGGTGACGGGCACGAGCGCGCGGTTGCCGCTCTTCTCGACGGCCCCGCGGACGGTGACCGTGATGTTCTGGGGGAGCGTCTGGGGTGCCTGCTGACCCGTGCTGAGGCACACCGTGTCCTGCAGCGCCTGCCGGTCGGCGTGGTCGTAGGCCTGGGTGATCGCCTCGGCCGTCTCCTCGGGGGTGGCCTTGCCGCCCGCGGCGGGGGTGCCGCCGCCCGCCGACGAGCTGGGTGCCTTGGTGCTGCTCGGCGCCTTCGACTTCGACGGCGGCGCGGCGGACGAGCTGGGCGCGGGCGCGGCCGTCCCGCCCTTGTCGTCGTTGCCGGTGAGCAGGAACAACGCGGCCGCGCCACCGCCGACCACCACGACGACGGCCGCGATGATGCCGACGATCAGGCCGGTCTTCTTCTTCGGCGGCTCGTCGCCGCCGTCGGGGAACTGGCTGTAGCCCGGGTACTGCGAGTACTGCGGCGTGGGGAACGCCTGCTGCGGGTAGCTCCCGTAGCCCGGCTGGTCGCCGTAGCCGGGCTGGCCGTACCCCTGCTGCCCGTAGCCGGGCTGCTGCTGCGGACCGCTCTGCGGGTACGCCCCGCCGGGCTGGCCCTGCTGACCCCACTGGCCCTGCTGGCCGTACGGGTCCTGCTGGCCCCACTGGCCGGGCTGCTGCGGCGGATAGGTCATCGGGTTCCCCCTCGGGTCGTGCGGGCCGCGTGGCCCGCGGGGTCAGGACTCATCGATGCACCAGTCCTGCCCCTGCTGCTTCATCGGGATCTTCGAGCTCTGCGTGCGGCCGTTGTAGGTCACTGTGACCTCGACGGTGGCCGTGGTGCCGGTGAGCTCGGGCGCGCCGGACACGGCGCCGCGCAGCTCGGCGGCGTCGGTCCACTGCCGTTGCAGGCTGTCCAGCTCCGGCTGCCCGGGGGCGGTGCAGACCAGCGTCCCGTACTGGGCGGCACTGCGGGCGTTGAGCGCGTCGACGGCGGCCTGCGCGAGGGCGGCGGGCCCGGAGCGGGGCGCCGGACGAGCCGTGTCCGGGGAGCTGCCGCCGTCGCCGGAGCCGGTGAGCAGGACCAGCGCGACGACGCCGCCCGCGACGAGCACGACCGCGCCGGCGAGCCCGGCGAGCAAGCCCTTGCGCCGCTTGGGTGGTTCGGCCGTGGGTCCTTCCAGGCTGCCGGACCCGGCGGGCGGCCACGGTGGTGGCGGCTGGGTCATGTCCTCGCACTCCGTCTGTTCGCGGTCCGACGCTGGTTTTGACGCGCGAGGGCCCGGTCCGGTTCGGCCGCGGGCGGGATCCGCCCGGCCGCGAGGATCGTAGCGCCGCCCGCGGGGCGGCCCGCCGGGCGCCGCGCGGCGGAGGCGTGGTCCACCACCGGGGGAGGGAATCCGGTTCGCCCGATCCGGAGACCGCTCACCGAGGGAAATCGCTCCTCCCCGGGGGAGGAGAAGCGGGCCGGGCCCCGGTTTGAAGGTCTTCCGGCAGGGAACACCGCAGATGAACGTCCTGTAAAGCCTTGGTGGGGTGGTCGTGACATGGGTGAATCGTCGACAGCCCGGTCGGCCGCCCGATGGCGTCCTGGCTTCACGGAGAGTAGTTCGCGAAGGACCGCGACGGGCACCGTGACGGGCGCTTGCGCGGTCAGTGGGTTCGTGTATCCGGTGCGACGCGCCGATCCTGTGATGCGGATAGGCCTTTTCATGTCGGTGATCGCCGGTACCGTGGATGAAAAGCACTCCGAGGAGGTGCCGACATGCAACACGACCTTCCCGGAGGTCGGCATGGAGAAGCCGACCCTTCACAGACGACTGGAGCTGGAACGACGCCGGACGACTACGCGCGGCAGATGCGTTTCCTCGAGGAGGAAGTCGCGCTGCTGCGCCGCAAACTGACCGATTCCCCCCGCCAGAACCGCGTGCTGGAGCAGCGCCTCGCCGAAGCGTCGGAGCGTGTCGCCCAGCTGACGGAGCGGAACAGCAAACTGGTCGAGACCTTGCGCGAGGCACGCGGCCAGCTGCTCGCCCTGCGTGAGGAGGTGGACCGCCTCGCCCAGCCGCCCAGCGGGTACGGCGTGTTCGTCGAGGCCTACGAGGACGGCACGGTCGACGTGTTCACCGCGGGCCGGAAGATGCGGGTGTCCGTGTCCCCGGCGGTGGAGGTCGACTCGCTCCAGCGCGGCCAGGCGCTGCGGCTCAACGAGGCGCTCACGGTGGTCGAAGGCGGCGACTTCGAGCGTACCGGTGAGGTGTGCGCGCTCCGCGAGGTCCTCGCCCCCGAGGTCGAGAACGGTGCCTCCCGGGCACTCGTCGTCGGCCACGCGGACGAGGAGCGGGTGGTGTGGCTGTCCGATCCGCTGGCCGCGCAGGCGCTCAAGCCGGGCGACTCGCTGCTGGTGGACTCGAAGGCGGGCTACGCCTACGAGCGGGTGCCGAAGGCCGAGGTCGAGGACCTCGTGCTGGAGGAGGTCCCGGACGTCCGCTACGAGGACATCGGTGGCCTCGGCAGGCAGATCGAGCAGATCCGCGACGCGGTCGAGCTGCCGTTCCTGCACGCCGACCTGTACCGGGAGTACGAGCTGCGGCCGCCCAAGGGCGTCCTGCTCTACGGCCCGCCCGGGTGCGGCAAGACCCTGATCGCCAAGGCGGTGGCCAACTCGCTGGCCAAGAAGGTCGCCGAGGCGCGGGGTGACGGCGGGGCCGCGGAGGCCAAGTCGTACTTCCTCAACATCAAGGGCCCGGAGCTGCTGAACAAGTTCGTCGGCGAGACCGAGCGGAGCATCCGCCTGATCTTCCAGCGGGCCAGGGAGAAGGCGTCCAACGGCACCCCCGTGATCGTCTTCTTCGACGAGATGGAGTCGATCTTCCGCACCCGCGGCAGCGGCGTGTCCTCCGACGTGGAGACCACGATCGTGCCGCAGCTGCTCGCCGAGATCGACGGTGTGGAGGGGCTGGAGAACGTCATCGTCATCGGCGCCTCCAACCGCGAGGACATGATCGACCCGGCGATCCTGCGGCCGGGCCGGCTGGACGTGAAGATCAAGATCGAGCGGCCGGACGCCGAGGGTGCGAAGGACATCTTCTCCAAGTACCTGACGCCGGGGCTGCCGATCCACGCCGACGACCTCGCCGAGTTCGGCGGGGACGCGCAGGCCACGATCGACGCGATGATCCAGCACACGGTCGAGCGGATGTACGAGGAGACGGACGAGAACCGCTTCCTCGAGGTCACCTACGCCAACGGCGACAAGGAGATCCTGTACTTCCGCGACTTCAACTCGGGCGCGATGATCCAGAACATCGTGGACCGGGCGAAGAAGTCGGCGATCAAGTCGGTGCTCGAGACCAAGCAGCCCGGGCTGCGGGTGCAGCACCTGCTCGACGCGATCGTGGACGAGTTCGCGGAGAACGAGGACCTGCCCAACACGACGAACCCGGACGACTGGGCCCGGATCTCCGGCAAGAAGGGCGAGCGGATCGTCTACATCCGCACGCTCGTCACCGGCAAGAACCAGGACTCGGGGCGCGTCATCGACACGGCGACCAACACCGGCCAGTACCTGTAGGGCCGCGAGGTCAGCGGAGGCCGCCGATCCAGCCGGATCGGCGGCCTCCGTCGTGTCAGCGCCGTGCCGCTCGCCGTCCGGCCCACGCCGCGAGCAGCAGCCCGCCGAGGACGACGAGCACGCACCCGGCCATCACCGGGACGTGCGGGCCCGCGCAGGACACGGAATCCGCCGTGCAGCTGCGGAACGGCCCGCCCTGTCCGCTGGAGTCGTACCGCTCCGACGCGAACGGGAACCCCAGCACCGCCGTCACGTGCACGGGCGCGAGCACCAGCGTCACGCCCACGGCGCCCGCCACCGCCCGCAAGATCTTCCCCGCCACACCCGGGAAGACGTCCGGCGTCAGGAAGGGTTGTCCCTCCGCTCGCCCCTGAGGTGTATAACGCCCTATACTTCGGCGCATGACCGAACCCTCCCGTCCGCACGCGCCCGTCACGGCCGCCGACGTACTGGCGTGGCTGGAGGAGACCGCCGAGGCCGTCGCGGACGGCCAGGTCAGCGCCGACGAGCTGATCACCGTCCTCGGCGAGCTGCGGCGCGCCTCCGCCGCGTGCGCCGACGCGTCGGACTGGGCCCTGCTCGCCGCGCGGGAGCAGGGCGCGAGCCTCCGGCAGATCGCGCCGGTGTTCGGCAAGGGCTACGTCCGGGCGCCCGCGGCGCGGCTGGAGAAGCTCCACCGCCAGGCGCTGTCGTCCCAGCAGTGGTTGGAAATCCTCCGGCAGCGCGCCGACGGTGTATAACCACCTACACGGCGAGGCATAGAAACCGCTTATGCCCGCGCTGGTGCAGACCGGGAGGAAGGGGCAGGGCCCTGCGTATCGGACTCGGCTTGGCCGCACTGGGCCGGCCCGCGTACATCAACCTGGGCAGGGCCGAGGAACTGCCCGCCGAACGGGACGTCGAGACGATGCGGCGCGCCACGCACGCCGTGCTCGACGCCGCCTACCAGGCCGGCATCCGCTGGATCGACGTCGCGCGGTCCTACGGCCGCGCGGAGGAGTTCCTGGCGAGCTGGCTCGGCCGCCGCGACCCCGGTGACCTGACCATCTCCAGCAAGTGGGGCTACACCTACGTCGGTGCCTGGCGGATGGACGCGGCGATGCACGAGGTGAAGGAGCACTCGGCGAGCAGCTTCTCCCGCCAGTGGTCGGAAAGCCGCTCACTGCTGGGGTCCGCGATCAACCTGTACCAGGTGCACTCGCTGACCCTGGACAGCCCGCTGTTCACCGACGAGGCGCTCCAGCGGGCGTTGTCCGCGCTCGGCGACGACGGCGTCCGCGTCGGCTTCTCCACCTCGGGACCGCGGCAGGGCGAGGTGATCCGCCGCGCCTTCGACCTGGAGATCGCGGGCAGGCCGATCTTCACCGCGGTGCAGTCCACCTGGAACGTGCTGGAACCGTCGGCGGGCCGCGCGCTGGCGGAGGCGCACGCGGCCGGGAACCTGGTGCTGGTCAAGGAAACCCTCGCCAACGGCAGGCTGGTCGTGGCGCCGCCGCCGGTGCTGGCGCGGATCGCCGCCCGGTACGGCGTGGGGCCCGACGCGGTGGCCGTCGCCGCGGTGCTGGCCCGGCCGTGGGCCGACGTCGTGCTCGTCGGGCCCGCCAGCACCGCGCAGCTGGCATCGAACCTCGCGGCGGCGGAACTGAGTCTGGCCGAAGGGGAACTGCGGGCACTCGCTACGCTCGCCGAGCAGCCGGGGGAGTACTGGGGACGGAGATCCTCTTTGCATTGGCGCTGAACACTTCCGCTACTCTCGGCGCCCCAGCGACGGATTCGAAGGGGAACGACACGGTGCGTCACGGACGGGTAGTGGTCCTGAGCGCGGTGCTGCTGACCGGCCTGACCGGTTGCGCCGACCGCCCCAACGACCTCGAGACCTACTACGACAGGCCAGGGAACGCGGTCACCACGACCACGTCGCCGTCCTCGCCCGCGCCGAGCGTGTCCGCGGACCCCGCGGCGGCCGCGTCGAGCAGCGCACGCCAGGCGATCGCCGGCGACGTCGCGGCGGCCGTGCTGACCAAGGAGGACCTGGCGCAGGAGGGCGTGCACGCGGCGGCGGAGCGCGCCGAGAACGGCGCGTGCTTCGACGCGGTGCCCGCGGGCGATCCCCGTGGTGCCAGCTGGACCTACGCCAGCGGCGCGACGTTGACGCAGCAGGTCACGGGGTACCTCGACGAGCTGGCGACCGATGTGCTGTCCCGGGTGCAGTGCGACGGGCAGAAGCTGACCGTGGCGCTGCCCGCCGGTGCGCAGGCGGTGCGGGGCTGGTGCGCGAGCGGCACCTGCACGGTGCTGCTCGCCAGCGGGCACGTGTTGTCGGGCCTGCAGGTCAAGGCGGCGACGACCGCCAAGGCGTCGGAGGCCGTGAAGGGCCTGGCGCCGCTGGCGGCGGGCAAGCTGCCCTCCGCTCAGGGGTAGTACCGGCGGAACCACTCCAGGATTCCCCGCCGCCCGTCGGGGATCAGCGGGCTTTCCGGGTCCTGCGCCCATTTCCGCAGTTCCGCCAGCGGCAGCCAGTGGCCGTCGACGATCTCCTCGGGCTGGTGCGTGACCGGGCCGTCCCAGAGGACTTCGAAGCAGAAGTTGTGGCAGCGGTGGGGCGGCTGCTCGAAGACGTGCGTGAACAGCGGCGTCAGCGGGACGTCCCGCACCCCCAGTTCCTCGGCCAGCTCCCGGAAAGCGCATTCTCGCGGCGTCTCCCCGGCCGCGACGACACCGCCCGCCCAGCAGTCCCACAGCCCGCCGAACACGTCCTTGTCCGGTGAGCGGCGGTGCACGTAGACGCTTCCGCCGTCGCCCGAGCGCACCAGCACCTCGCCCGCCGCGTGCCACAGCCCGCGCGCCCGCATCTCCGCCCTCGTCGCGCTGCTCGCGACCCCGCCCCGCTCGTCGTAGACCGCGACCAGTTCTTCCCGCACAGGCCCGGACTCTACGACGGGCGAGTGGTTTACCACCCCGCAACCAGGAGGCCGCTCACCCGCCGTCGCCGGGACCCGTAGGCTTGGCACATGCGGCGG
The DNA here is from genome assembly GCF_900114035.1 of Amycolatopsis sacchari. GTDB lineage: Bacteria > Actinomycetota > Actinomycetes > Mycobacteriales > Pseudonocardiaceae > Amycolatopsis_E > Amycolatopsis_E sacchari. The sequence continues at coordinate 110,913 of NZ_FORP01000001.1, forward strand.
ATCATGGGAACCGAGGTCGAGTACGGCATCGCGGTGCCGGGCGACGCGACCGCGAACCCGGTGCTCACCTCCACACAGGTGGTGCTGGCGTACGCGGCGGCGGCCGACATCCCCCGGGCGCGGCGCGCGAGATGGGACTACGAGGTCGAGTCCCCGCTGCGCGACGCCCGCGGCTTCGACCTCGCCGGACCGGGCGGGCCCGGTCACGACCCCGACGTCGAGGACCTCGGCGCGGCCAACGTCATCCTCACCAACGGCGCCCGGCTCTACGTCGACCACGCGCACCCCGAGTACTCCGCGCCCGAGGTCACGAACGCGCGCGACGCGGTGATCTGGGACAAGGCGGGCGAGCGGGTCATGGAGGAGGCGGCGCGCAAGGCCGCGACCGTGCCGGGCCAGCCGCCGCTGCAGCTGTACAAGAACAACGTCGACGGCAAGGGCGCCAGCTACGGCACCCACGAGAACTACCTGATGAACCGGTCGACGCCGTTCACGTCGGTCATCGCGGGGCTCACCCCGTTCTTCGCCTCGCGCCAGGTGGTCACCGGCTCCGGCCGCGTCGGCATCGGCCCGCAGGGCGAAGAGGCCGGGTTCCAGCTGTCGCAGCGCTCGGACTACATCGAGGTCGAGGTCGGCCTGGAGACCACGCTCAAGCGCGGCATCATCAACACGCGCGACGAGCCGCACGCCGACGCGGACAAGTACCGCAGGCTGCACGTCATCATCGGGGACGCGAACCTGGCCGAGTACTCCACGTTCCTCAAGGTCGGCACCACCGCACTCGTGCTGGACATGATCGAGGCCGGGCAGCGGTTCGACGACCTCAAGCTCGACGAGCCGGTCCGCGCGGTGCACCAGATCAGCCACGACCCGACGCTGAAGACGAAGGTCGGGCTGGCCGGCGGCAAGAAGTACACCGGGCTGGAGATCCAGTTCGCCTACCACGAGCTGGCCGCGGCGCACCTGGAGCGCGAGGGCGGTGACGAGCAGTCCAAGGAGGTCCTGCGGGTCTGGGGCGAGGTGCTGGACGCGCTGGCCCGCGACCCGCAGGAGTGCGCCGACCGGCTCGACTGGCCGGCCAAGCTGCGCCTGCTGGAGGGCTACCGCCAGCGCGACCAGCTGAACTGGGGCGCCCCGCGGCTGCACCTGGTCGACCTGCAGTACTCCGACGTGCGGCTGGACAAGGGCCTGTACAACCGCCTCGTGACGCGCGGCTCGATGAAGCGGCTGGTCACCGAGGAGGAGGTCCGGCACGCGATCACGAACCCGCCGGAGGACACCCGCGCCTACTTCCGCGGGCGCACGCTGGAGAAGTACGCGAGCTCCATCGCGGCCGCCTCGTGGGATTCGGTGATCTTCGACGTGGGCAGGGAGTCGCTCGTGCGGATCCCCACCCTGGAACCGCTGCGCGGGACGAAAGCGCACGTCGGAGCGCTGCTGGAGGCGTCGGCGACGGCGGAGGAACTGGTCGAGGCGCTCACCGGCAGCGACTGACGGGTGCCAAGCCGTGTCCTGGCGCATCCCCCGATTGTCGTTCCCACTGGGTAGTCTGGAACCAACAGCTCACCGGGAGGCGAGATGGCTCAGGAAAAGATCGAAAAGCACGGCGGCGGCGACTCCGACGAGGAACTCGAGGGCGGTGCCCCGGCAGGCCAGGAGCGCCGGGAGAAGCTCGGCGAGGACGTCGACACGATCCTGGACGAGATCGACGACGTGCTCGAGGAGAACGCCGAGGACTTCGTGCGCGCCTACGTGCAGAAGGGCGGCGAGTAACCGCTCCCGCCCGGGCCACTAGGCTCACCGCACCCGTTTGCCCCACTGACCTACGTTGATGGGAATCACGAGCACGCATGGACAACACCTCGGGCTCCTCGCTGCCCGCAGCCTATTTCTCGACCACGACCTCGTCGTTCGCCGAGTTCCTCAAGTCGCAGGCGCCTGACCTGCTGCCGTGGCACCGGCAGGCGCCGGGGGCGGCTGCGCACGAGGTGGACGCGCCGCACGGCACCACGATCGTCGCGGTGGCGTTCTCCGGTGGCGTGCTGATCGCGGGTGACCGGCGGGCGACGTCGGGCAACCTGATCGCGTCGCGCGACATGGACAAGATCGCCGTGACCGACGAGTACTCGGCGGTCGGGATCGCGGGTACCGCGGGGCTCGCGATCGAGATGATCCGGCTCTACGCCGTCGAGCTGGCGCACTACGAGAAGATCGAGGGCGTCCCGCTGTCGCTGGACGGCAAGACGAACAAGCTCGCCACGATGGTCAAGGGCAACCTGGACGCGGCGATGGCGGGCCTGGCGGTGCTGCCGCTGTTCGTCGGCTACGACATCGAGGCCGACGACCCCAAGCGCGCCGGCCGGATCGTGTCCTACGACGTGGCGGGCGGCCGGTACGAGGAGCGGGCGGGCTACCACGCGATCGGCTCCGGCTCGCTGTTCGCGAAGTCGGCGCTGAAGAAGCTCTACGACCCCGAGGCCTCGGAGGAGGCCGCCGTGCGCACGGCGGTCGAGGCGCTCTACGACGCGGCGGACGACGACACGGCCACCGGCGGCCCCGACCTGGTGCGCCGGATCTTCCCGACGGTCATCACGGTCACCGCGGAGCGCGGTGCCGAGCACCTGCCCGCCGACCAGGCCGCGGCCGTCGCGGAGGCGGTCGTCGAGGGCCGCCGCGAGCAGGCCGCCTCGGGCCGCAGCTGAGCGGCGCCCCACCCCCGAACCCCCTTTCCGACCAGAGCACTTTGGAGCCGTCACCGTGACGATGCCGCTGTACGCCTCTCCCGAGCAGTTGATGCGCGAGCGCTCGGAGCTCGCCCGCAAGGGCATCGCGCGCGGGCGCAGTGTCGTCGTGCTCAAGTACCGCAACGGTGTGCTGTTCGTCGCCGAGAACCCGTCGACGACGCTGCACAAGTTCTCCGAGATCTACGACCGCATCGGCTTCGCGGCGGTCGGCCGGTACAGCGAGTTCGAGAACCTGCGGGTCGCGGGCATCCGGCACGCCGACCTCAAGGGCTACCAGTACGACCGGCGGGACGTCAGCGCACGGGCGCTGGCCAACGCGTACGCGGCCACGCTGGGCAGCATCTTCACCGAGCAGCTCAAGCCGTACGAGGTGGAGATCTGCGTCGCGGAGGTCGGCGCCACGTCGGCGGAGGACCAGCTGTTCCGGCTGACCTACGACGGGTCGATCTTCGACGAGCCGCAGTTCGTGGTGATGGGCGGGCAGACCGAGCCCATCGTCACCAAGCTCAAGGAGGGCTTCGAGGAGGACGCCGAGCTGGAGCAGGCGCTGCCGATGGCGGTGCGCACGCTGCGCTCGACCTCCCCGAACAACGGCGAGAGCGAGCCGGTCAAGCTCGAGGTCGCCGTGCTGGACCGCAACCGGCCGCGCCGCGCGTTCCGCCGCATCACCGGTGCCGCGCTCGACGCGCTGCTGCCGGAGCCCGAGCCCGCCGCGGACGGTGACGAGCCCGCCGAGGGTGGCGAGCAGTCGCAGAACGGGGAAACCGCGGGCTGACGCGAGACCACGGGCGGGACGCCGGCTCCGGGGGCACCGGGGCCGGCGTCCCGTTGCGCGGGAAAACCCGGGCCGCGGTAGGGAATTTTCCGGTTCCGGGTGTGTCGCCGCCCGAACGGCGCTCCGCGACTGGGCCGAAAGCGCCTAGCATTGAGAGATGCAGCGGCGGATTTTTGGCATCGAGACCGAGTTCGGGGTCACGTGCACCTTCCACGGCCAGCGCCGGCTCTCGCCGGACGAGGTCGCCCGGTACCTGTTCCGGCGGGTCGTCTCCTGGGGGCGCTCGTCCAACGTGTTCCTGTCCAACGGCTCCCGGCTCTACCTGGACGTGGGCTCGCACCCCGAGTACGCGACGGCCGAGTGCGACGACCTGGTGCAGCTGGTCACCCACGACAAGGCCGGGGAGCGCATCCTCGAGGACCTGCTCGTGGACGCCGAGCGGCGGCTGGCCGACGAGGGCATCGGCGGCGACATCTTCCTGTTCAAGAACAACACCGACTCCGCGGGCAACTCCTACGGCTGCCACGAGAACTACCTGGTGACGCGTGCCGGCGAGTTCTCGCGGATCGCGGACGTGCTGCTGCCCTTTCTCGTGACCCGGCAGCTGATCTGCGGGGCCGGGAAGGTCCTGCAGACCCCGCGTGGCGCGGTGTACTGCCTGTCGCAGCGCGCCGAGCACATCTGGGAGGGCGTCTCCAGCGCCACCACCCGGTCGCGGCCCATCATCAACACCCGTGACGAGCCGCACGCCGACGCCGAGCGCTACCGGCGCCTGCACGTCATCGTGGGCGACTCGAACATGGCCGAGCCGACGACCCTGCTCAAGATCGGCACCGCGCACCTGGTGCTGGAGATGATCGAGCAGGGCGTGCAGTTCCGGGACTTCACGCTGGACAACCCGATCCGCGCGATCCGGGAGATCAGCCACGACCTGACCGGGCGGCGCCCGGTGCGGCTGGCGGGCGGCCGGGAGGCCTCGGCGCTGGACATCCAGCGCGAGTACTACGGCAGGGCCGTGCAGCACGTGCAGGCCAACGACTCCGGGCCGGTCGCGCGGCGCGTGATCGAGCTGTGGGGCCGGGCGCTGGACGCCGTCGAGCAGCAGGACTTCTCCAAGATCGACACCGAGATCGACTGGGCGATCAAGCACCGGCTGGTGGAGCGGTACCGGGCCAAGCACGACCTGGACCTGTCCAGCCCGCGGGTGGCGCAGCTCGACCTGGCCTACCACGACATCCGGCGTGGTCGCGGCCTGTTCGACCTGCTCCAGCGCAAGGGCCTGGTGCGGCGCATCACCGACGACGGGGAGATCGAGCTCGCGAAGGACACCCCGCCGCAGACCACGCGGGCCAAGCTGCGGGGCGACTTCATCGCCGCCGCGCAGGCCGCGGGCCGCGACTTCACGGTCGACTGGGTGCACCTCAAGCTCAACGACCAGGCGCAGCGCACCGTGCTGTGCAAGGACCCGTTCCGCGCCGTGGACGAGCGCGTCGACCGGCTGATCAGCTCGCTGTGACGACGGTCGAGGTGGACCGGTTCGCCGCCGCGTGGCGCGAGTGGCACCGGGACCGGGAAAGCGTGCTCGCCGAGCCGCACGGGTGGCTGTCCATCACCGGATTGCACTGGCTGACGGACAGTCCCCAGCGGTTCGACGGGGTGCCGGGGCAGTGGCACGAGGAGGACGGCGCGGCCGTCGTCACCGTCTCGCCCGGCGAGGAGCTGGCGGTGGCGGGCACCGAGCGGTTCGAGCTGGTCAACAGCGGGCCGGGGCACCTGATCGACGCCGGGGAGCGCAAGATCGAGGTCGCCCGCCGGGGCGGGTACGTGGTCCGCGTGCACGACCCGGCGAGCCCGGCGCGGGCGGCGTTCCGGGGCGTGCCCGCATACGAGCCCGATCCGGCGTGGGTGGTGGAGGGTGTGTTCGAGCCCTTCGACGAGCCGCGCCCGGTGACGGTCGGCGCGGTCGTCGAGGGCCTGTCGCACGTTTACACCTCGCCCGGGGTGCTGCGCTTCGAGCACGACGGCGCGACGCACCGGCTGACGGCGTTCAACGGCAAGGGCGGCAACGGGTTCTCGGTGCTGTTCACGGACGGGACGAGCGGCGTGACGACGTACGCGGCGAACCGCAGCCTGGCCGTCGCGGCGCCGGACGAGCAGGGGCGGGTGGTGCTGGACTTCAACCGCGCGGTGAACCTGCCGTGCGCGTTCATCCAGTTCGCCACGTGCCCCCTGCCCCCGCCGGGCAACCACCTCCCGTTCGAGGTGACGGCGGGGGAGAAGATCCTCTACAGCTCCTGACCGGTGGGTCGCAGGACGATCTCGTTCACGTCCACCGCAGGGGGCTGGTCGAGGGCGTAGCAGACGGCGCGGGCGACGTCGTCGGGGTCAAGCATGGGCTTGCGGCGCATCTCCTCGTAGATCAGGTCCGTTTCGACGATGCCTGGCTGGAGGAGGGTGACCCGCACGCCCGTGCCGACCGCCTCCTCGCGGATCGAGCCCGCGAGACCCGTGACGGCCCACTTCGTCGCCGAGTACAGGTTCGCGCGGCGGACGTGCCGTCCCGCCACGGAACCGGTCAGGACGAGGTGGCCGCGGGTGCGGGCGAGTGCGGGCAGCGCCGCGCGGGCCGTGATCGCCGCGCCGTAGACGTTCGTCAGCACCATGTCGCGCCACTGCTCGGGGTCCGTGCCCCCGTTGCCGAAGAACGACACCGGCACCATCTGCCCGGCGTTGGCGAACGCCGCGTCCAGCCGCCCGAAGCGGTCCTCGGCCGCCGCCACCGCGGCCGAGATCTGGCTCCACTCGGCCACATCCGCCGCCACGGCCAGCGCGCGGTCCTCGCCCAGCTCGGCGACCAGCGGCGCCAGGCTCTCCCGCGAGCGGGCCACCAGCACCACGCGCCAGCCCGCCCCCGCCGCGCGGCGGGCCGTCGCCGCGCCCAGGCCCCGTGACGCTCCGGTAATCAGAAGCACTCGTTCGGTCATGGGTTCGAAATTTACGGCGTGTAATAGCGGGACCTCCGGGAGGGGTTCGCGGATCCGAGCTACTGTGTTCGCGTGTCCACCGCCCGCGCCGAGCGCTTGGTCAACCTGGTGCTCGCCCTGCTGTCCACCCGGCAGTACCTGACTGCCGAGCGGATCCGCGGGATCGTGCCCGGGTACGCCGACGCCGCCAGCGACGAGGCGTTCTCCCGGATGTTCGAGCGTGACAAGACCGAGCTGCGCGAGCTGGGGATCCCGCTGGAGACCGGGCGCAACTCGGTGTTCGACGGCGCCGACGGCTACCGCATCGCCCGGCGCGACTACGAGCTGGGCGAGATCGAGCTCGCGCCCGACGAGGCCGCCGCCGTGGGGCTCGCCGTGCGGCTGTGGGATTCCCCCGAGCTGACCGGGCAGGCGCAGGGCGCGCTCGTCAAACTCCGCGCCGCCGGGGTCGAGGTCGACCACACGGCGCCGCCGGTCGTCGAGTCCCGCGTGCGCGCCGAGCCCGCGTTCTCCCCGCTGCTGGCCGCCGTGCAGAACCGGCAGCCGGTGCGGTTCGGCTACCGCCGCTCCGGCTCCGCGGAACGGCTCACCCGCACCCTCGAACCGTGGGGTGTGGTGTCGTGGCGCGCCCGCTGGTACGTCGTGGGGCACGACCGCGACCGCGGCGCCCCGCGCTGCTTCCGGCTGTCCCGCATCGTCGGCGAGGTGCGGCCCGCGGGCGCGCCCGGCGAGGTGGACCGGCCCGAGGACGTGAACCTGCTGGAGTTCGTCGCGGGCAGCAGCACGGGCAAGGAGTCCTCGCCGGTCGCCACGGCGAAGCTGTGGATCGCCGACCGCCGGGCGGCCGGGGTGCGGCGGCGCGCGAAGCTGACCGGGCGGCTCACCGTCGCCGGGGTCGAGGGCGACCTGGCCGAGCTGGAGCTGTACTACCCGGAGAGCGCGGCGGACTGGATCGCCGGGCACGGGCCCGACGTCCTCGTGCTCGAACCGGACGTGCTGGCCAAGGCCGTGCACGAACGCCTTCGTGCCGTCGCGGGGGAGGACTCGTGAGCGCTGCGACCGACCGGATGCCGCGCCTGCTCGCGCTGGTGCCGTACCTGCTGGCGCGGCCGGGCATCCGGATCGACGACGCCGCCAGGGACTTCGGGGTCACGCCGAAGCAGCTGCGCCGCGACCTGGAGCTGCTGTGGATGTGCGGGCTGCCCGGCTACGGGCCCGGTGACCTGATCGACCTGTCCTTCGCCGGCGACACCGTCACCGTCACCTTCGACGCCGGGATGAACCGGCCGCTGCGGCTGACCGGCGGGGAGGCGACCGCGCTGCTCGTCGCGCTGCGGGCGCTCGCCGAGACCCCCGGCCTGCTCGACACCGACGCCGTCCGCCGCGCCATCGCCAAGATCGAGGCCGCCGCCGGGCAGGCCCAGCCCTCCGGCGTGGTCGTCGGGCTCGCCCTGCGCGAGGGCGAGCGCACCGCGCACACCCGCGGCGTCGTGCAGCGGGCGCTGCAGGCCGGCCGGGCGCTGCGCATCCGCTACTACACCGCCTCGCGGGACGAGATCACCGAGCGCACCGTCGACCCGATGCGGCTGCTGATCGTGCAGGCCGTCGGGTACCTGGAGGCCTGGTGCCGCCGCGCCGAGGGCGTGCGGCTGTTCCGGCTCGACCGCATCGACGACGTCCAGGTGCTCGACGAGCCCGCCGCGCCGCCGCCGACCGCCCGGCCCACCGACCTCACCGACGGCGTGTTCGCGCCGCGGCCCGGGCAGGAGGTCGCCGAGCTGGTGCTGGACCCGGACGCGCGGTGGGTGGCCGAGTACTACCCGTGCGAGGAGCTGGCCGAGCTGCCGGGCGGGCGGCTGCGGGTCCGGATGCGCTACGGCGACGAGTCGTGGATGGTGCGGCTGGTGCTCAGCCTCGGCGGTGACGCGCGGGTGGAGAGCCCCGCCACGCTGGCCGGCTCGGTTCGTCGACGGGCCGCCGACGCGCTGGCCCGGGCTCGTCACCTTCCGTCAACCTTGGGCCAGTAGGGTGACCGCGTGTCGTACCTGCCGAGCATCGTGCTCGCCGCCGCCGGCCTGGTCCTGCTGGCCGTCCTGCTGATTGCTGTGCTCAGGGGCTTGCGCCGGTTCCGTTCGGCGATGAGCATGGTCGTGACGAGTACAGGCGAGCGCACCGGGCTGCTCCGGGCGCGCTCGGCCGGGTTGCGGATCGCGCTCGAGCAGCGTCGGCGCACTTCGGACAACCAGTAGCATTGGGCAAGAGACGAGAAGGAGGCCACTCATGCTGAACGGGTTGCAGCCGTGGCACTTGATCATTTTGGTGCTGATCGTGGTTCTGCTGTTCGGTGCCAAGCGGCTTCCCGACGCCGCCCGCTCCATCGGCAAGTCCATGAAGATCTTCAAGGCGGAGACGAAGGACCTGGCGGGCGAGCCCGCCGCCGAGCCGGAGAAGAAGGAGCTGCCCGCCGCCACGGCGCAGCCCGCGGCGGCCGACCAGCAGGTCGCGGAGCTGCAGCGCCAGCTCGACGAGCTGAAGAAGCAGCAAGAGCAGCAGAAGCACGCCAGCTGACCGGACGGGAACCCTCCAGTGGCGGACGCCGCCTCCTCCAGCCGTCGGGACCGGCGGCGCAAGCGCAGCCGTCGGCACAACCCCGACGGCACGATGACCCTGATCGAGCACATCTACGAGTTCCGCAGGCGGCTCGGTTACGCCCTGCTCGCCGTCGTGGCGGGCGGGATCTTCGGGTTCATCTGGTTCAACACCCACCTGGGCCCGATCCCGTCGCTCGGGCACATCGTGAACGAGCCGTACTGCGCCATCCCCGCTGACCGCAGGCTCAACGGGGCGCAGGGTTGCTACCTGCTGCAGACGGTGCCGTTCGAGGCGCTGATGATCCAGCTGAAGGTGGGCGTCGCCGCCGGTGCGGTGCTCACCTCGCCGCTGTGGCTGTACCAGCTGTGGGCGTTCATCGCGCCGGGGCTGTACTCGAAGGAGCGCAAGTACGCGCTGACGTTCGTCGGGTTCGCGAGCGCCCTGTTCGTCGCGGGCGCGGTGCTGGCGTACCTGCTCATCCCGCACGCGCTCGCGCTGCTGATGGGCTTCGGCAGCGACTTCTTCGTCACCGGTCTCACGGCGGACAAGTACATCTCGTTCGTGCTGTCGCTGCTGGTGATCTTCGGCGTCAGCTTCGAGCTGCCGCTGCTGATCGTGATGCTCAACTTCGTCGGGGTGCTCAAGTACCCGCAGCTGAAGAAGTGGCGCCGCGGGATCATCTTCCTGCTGTTCGTGTTCGCCGCGTTCGCCACGCCGGGTTCGGACCCGTTCTCCATGCTGGGGCTGGCCGGGGCGCTCACGGTGCTCAACGAGATCGCGATCCAGATCGCCCGCGTGCACGACCGCCGCAAGGAGCGGGCCGCGAGCGAGTCGGAGTGGGCGAACGTGCCGGACGACCAGCCGGCGCCGTTCGACTACACGCCGACGAAGATCGACGAGGAACCGGCCGAGAAGGCCGGGCACGGCAGCACCGACGACGTGACGTAGGTGCGGGCCGGGCTGGTCGTCCACCCCGGCTCGGGTTCCGGCGCGGCGGCGCGGGTCGCGGACACCGTCGCGGCCCGGTTGCGGCCGGTCGTGGACGAGCTGCACGTCGGGACCGGGCCGGCGAGCGGGCTGGACCTGCTCGTCGTGCTCGGTGGCGACGGCGCGGTGCACCACGCGGTGCGGTACTGCGCAGCCCACGGCGTGCCATTGGGGCTGCTGCCCGCGGGCAACGGCAACGACCTCGCGCGGGCGCTGGACCTGCCACTCGACCCCCTCGGGGCGCTCGAAGTGCTGCTCACGGCCCTGCGTGAGGGCCGTCGGCGGCGCCTGGACCTGGGCTCCGCCGGGGACGCCTGGTTCGCGACGGTGCTGTGCGCGGGCTTCGACGCGGCGGTCGCGCGGCGGGCGCACGCCCTGCGGTGGCCCCGCGGCCCGCGCCGCTACGACGTGGCGGTGCTCGCCGAGCTGGCCCGCTTCCGCAGCCACCCCGTGGCGGTCCGCACCGAGCACGAACGGTTCGAGCTGGACGCCACGCTGGTCGCCGTCGGCAACACGGCCTACTACGGCGGCGGTATCCCGATCTGCCCCTCCGCGCGCCCCGACGACGGGTTGTTCGACGTGACGCTGGTGGGCCGGGCGAGCCGGGCCAACCTGGTGCGCCTGCTGCCGAAGCTGCGGGCCGGGGCGCACCTGCGGCACCCCGCCGTGCGGACCCTGCGGGCGAGGGAGGTCCGGATCGAGGGGATCGGGGGGACGGCCCTGCCACTGGTCGTCGACGGCGAACCGCTGCCCGCCGGGCCGGTCACCGTGCGCTGCGTGCCCGGCGCGCTCACCGTCGTCGCGTGATCTCCCGGCCTCCCGCATGCGAGGTCAGGCGCGGGTGTGACACCCTGGCGAGGTGGCCGCTAGCCCTTCTCCGTCCCCGGCCGAGGCCTACCAGGCTTCGCGGCGCCGTGGGAAACACCCCCAGCTGACCCGTTTCGCGGCGGAGGCGTCGTTCGAGTTCGACGACTTCCAGGTCCGCGGCTGCGAGGCGCTGGAAGACGGCCACGGCGTGCTCGTGTGCGCGCCGACCGGCGCGGGCAAGACCGTCGTCGGCGAGTTCGCCGTGCACCTCGCGCTCGCCGAGGGCCGCAAGTGCTTCTACACGACGCCGATCAAGGCGCTGTCGAACCAGAAGTACAACGACCTCGTCGACCGCTACGGCAACGACGCCGTCGGCCTGCTCACCGGTGACACCGCGATCAACGGCAGCGCGCAGATCGTCGTGATGACCACCGAGGTGCTGCGCAACATGCTCTACGCGGGCTCCTCGGCGCTGACCGACCTCGGCTACGTGGTGATGGACGAGATCCACTACCTGGCCGACCGGTTCCGCGGCGCGGTGTGGGAGGAGGTGATCCTGCACCTGCCCGAGTACGTGCGCGTGGTGGGCCTGTCCGCGACGGTGAGCAACGCCGAGGAGTTCGGCGAGTGGCTCGTCGAGGTGCGGGGCGACACCACGGTCGTCGTGGACGAGCACCGCCCGGTGCCGCTGTGGCAGCACATGATGGTGGGGAACCGGTTGCTCGACCTGTTCGCGGACGACGGCGAACTGCGGATGAACCCCGGTCTGCTGCGGCGGGTCGAGGAGGTCGGGCGGATGCACGCGCCCGCCGGGTTCCGCGGGCCGCGAAACCGCGGACGGCAGCAGTTCCGGGGTCCGCGTTTCCGCCCACCGTCCCGTGTGGACATCCTCACGCGACTCGACGCGGCGGGCCTGCTGCCCGCGATCGTGTTCATCTTCTCCCGGGCGGGCTGTGACGCGGCCGTCGCGCAGTGCACGCGTGCGGGCCTGCAGCTCAACTCGCCGGAGGAGCGCGCGGAGGTCCGGCGGATCATCGCCGAGCACACCGGCGACCTGCCCGAGGGCGACCTCGGTGTGCTGGGGTACTGGGAGTGGCGCGAGGCGCTGGAGAGCGGGATCGCGAGCCACCACGCGGGGCTGCTGCCCGCGTTCAAGGAGACCGTCGAGGACCTGTTCGTCCGCGGCCTGGTGAAGGTCGTGTTCGCGACCGAGACGCTGGCGCTGGGCATCAACATGCCCGCCCGCACGGTCGTGCTGGAGCGGCTGGTCAAGTACAACGGCGAGGCGCACGTCGACCTCACGCCGGGGGAGTACACGCAGCTCACCGGCCGCGCCGGGCGCCGGGGGATCGACGTCGAGGGGCACGCGGTCGTCGTGTGGCAGCCGGGGGTGGACCCCAAGCAGGTCGCCGGGCTCGCGTCGACCCGCACGTACCCGCTGCGCTCATCCTTCCGGCCCGGCTACAACATGGCGATCAACCTGGTCCGCCAGCTCGGCGGGCAGGAGGCGCGCGAGCTGCTGGAGCAGTCGTTCGCGCAGTTCCAGGCGGACCGGTCGGTGGTCGGCCTGTCGCGGCGCATCGAGAAGAACCGGGAGGCGCTGGCGGGCTACCGCGAGGCGATCACCGGCGACTTCGACGAGATGCTGTCCTACGTGGAGCTGCGCAAGAAGATCTCCGACCGGGAGAAGGCGCTGGCGAAGCAGAACAGCGCCGCCCGGCGGGCGAGCACGGCGGAGTCGCTGGAGCGGTTGCGCAAGGGCGACGTGATCGCCGTGCCCGCCGGGCGGCGCGCCGGGCTCGCGGTCGTCGTCGACCCCGGGCTCGACCCGATCCGCGAACCGCGGCCGGTCGTCGTCACCGAGGACCGCTGGTCCGGACCACTGTCGCTCGCGGACTTCCCGTCGCCCGTGGAGCCGCTCGGGCACATCAAGCTGCCCAAGCACGTCGAGCTGCGCTCGCCCAAGACGCGCCGCGACATCGCGTCGAGCCTGCGCAACGCCGGGATCTCCCTGCCGGGCAGGCAGCGGCGGCGGGCGGGTGCCCAGGACGACGCCGAGCTGACGATGCTGCGCCGCGAGCTGCGCGCGCACCCGTGCCACGGGCTGGCCGAGCGCGAGGCGAACCTGCGCTGGGTCGAGCGGTACCAGCGGCTGGAGGCCGAGACCCAGCAGCTGGAGCGCCGCGTCGCGGCCACGACGCACTCGCTGGCGCGGGCGTTCGACCGGATCCGGGACCTGCTCGACGAGCGCGGCTACCTCGGCAAGGGCGAGAACAGGGTGACCGAGCACGGCGAGCGGCTCGCCCGGCTGTACAGCGAATCCGACCTGCTGGCGGCCGAGTGCATCCGGCACGGCGTGTGGCGGGGCCTCAGCCCGGCCGAGCTGGCGGCGATCGTGTCGACGCTGGTGTTCGAGGCCCGCCGTGATTCGGCCGGTGAGCCGCGCCTGCCGTCCGGGGCGGTGCCGCGGGCGTGGCAGGACACGGTGCGGCTGTGGACGGAGCTGGCCGAGGACGAGCGCCGCCACCGGCTGGACCGCACCCGGGAGCCCGACGCCGGGTTCGCGTGGCCGGTGTACCGGTGGGCGCGGGGCGAGTCGCTGGAGCAGGTGCTCACGACGGCGGAGGCCAACGGGCAGGAGCTGTCCGCGGGCGACTTCGTGCGGTGGTCCCGGCAGGTGATCGACCTGCTCGACCAGATCCGCACCGTGCTGGGCCGCGAGGACCAGGTGGGCGCGGCGGCGGCGAAGGCGGTCAAGGCGCTGCGGCGCGGCGTGGTGGCGGCGGGGGCCGAGTAGCGGTTTCGGGCCGTGACGCGGTGTGGTTGGATCGCGCAGAGCGAGACGCGCGGAGGGAGTTCCGATGAGCACGCCGTACGGCGGCAACGACCCGCAGCAGTGGGGCGGCCAGGCGCCGGGGTCCGGCGGGTTTCCCGCGCAGGGCCAGCCCGGTTATCCCCAGCAGCCGGGTTATCCGCAGACCGGCGGGTTCCCGGCGCAGCCCGCGTACCCGCAACAGGGCCAGTACCCGCCCGCGTATCCGCAGCAGGGCCAGTACCCGCAACAGCCCGCCTACCCCCAGCAGCCGCAGTACCCGCAGCAGCCCTACTACGGGCAGCAGCAGCCGCCGCAGGGGCAGTACGACTACGGCACCCCGAGCGGGTTCGGCGCCCCGGTCAAGAAGGGCGGCGGCAGCGGGAAGCTGCTGTGGATCATCACCGGCGTCGTGGTCGTCGTCCTCGCCGTGGTGGGGATCACCGGGTTCTGGCAGCCCGGGTTCTTCATCACGAAGGTGCTGGACCAGACCGCCGTGCAGAACGGGGTCAAGCAGATGCTCGCCACGTACGGCGACACCGCGACCGCCGTGAGCTGCCCGCCGGACCAGGAGGTCAAGGCGGGCACCACCTTCACGTGCACCGCCACGATCGGCGGGCGGCAGCGGCAGGTGACCGTGACGGTGCAGGACGGGAACGGCAACTACCAGGTCGGGCACCCGCGGTAAAGAGGTGGCCGCGCCGGGGTTTCTCGGCGAGTATCGGCGGGGTGAGTGACTACACCGTACGTGCTCTGCGACCCGACGAGACCCGGACCGCGAGCGAGTTGTTCCGGGCGGCACTGCACGTGCCGCCGCTCAAGGACGAGGACTGGACCTACGTCGGGCGGATGTACCAGCCGGGGCGAACCCTCGGCGCGTTCGACAGCGAACTGATCGGCACCGCGCGCTCGTTCGACGCCGAGCTGACCGTGCCGGGCGGGAAGCGCCTTCCCGTGGCCGCTGTGACGGGCGTCGGCGTGCGGGCCGACCGCACCCGCCGCGGCGTGCTCAGTCAGCTGATGCGCACCCAGCTCGCCGACTTCGCCGAGCGGGGCGTGCCGCTGGCCGCCCTGTACGCGAGCGAAGGCCCCATCTACGGCCGCTTCGGCTACGGCGTCTCGACGCTCGCCCACGACCACGAGATCGATCCACGGCGGGTCACGCTGCGGCCGGAGGTCCCCGCGGGCGGGGAGATCGAGACGCTCGGGCTGAAGGCCGCGCTCGAACGGCTGCCGGAGATCTACGCCGGCCTGCCCCACCCGCGGCCCGGCGCGATGACCCGCCCGCCGTACTGGTGGCCCGCCTTCGAACGGCACATGCGCGAGGAGGACAAGCCGCCGGTGACGATCGTCCACTCCGGACCCGACGGGGTGGACGGCTTCGCGGTGTACTCCGTGCAGCGCAAGAGCTGGCGGGAACCGGCCGTGCTGGACGTGATCGGCCTGCACGCGGCGAACGACGAGGCGTTCGCGGGCCTGTGGCGGTACCTGCTCTCGGTGGACCTCGTGGACGTGATCCGGGCCGAGGGGCGCCCGGTGGACGAGCCGACCGCGTTGCTGTGCACCGACTACCGCGTGGTCAAGACCACCGCGGTGACGGATGACCTGTGGCTGCGGCTGGTGGACGTGCCGGCGGCGCTGGCCGCGCGCGAGTACGAGGGCGAGCCGGTCGTGCTGGAGGTCGCCGACACGCTGCTGGAGGACAACAGCGGGCGGTACCGGGTCGGCCAGGACGGTGTGTCCCGCACGGAAGCCCCCGCGGAGCTGCGGCTCGGCGTGGACGCGCTGGCGATGCTCTACCTCGGGGCGTGGCCGGCGTCGGCGCTCGTGACGGCCGGCCGCGTCCAGGCCGCGGACCCGGACGCGGTGGCCCGCGCGGACCGCCTGTTCGCCACCCGCCCGTCGGCCTGGTGTGGTACACACTTCTGACCACATCGGACCGACAGCTGCCAGGGGGAACCGCGGTGTCTCGGCGTGCCCGCCTCTGCGCCTGCCTCGCCGCGAGCGTGCTGCCGCTCGCCGGATGCGGCGGGGGAGGTGACGCGCCGCCCGCGCCGACCTCGCTGGGCGGCACCACCGGCGGCGGGATGCCGTCGAGCAGCACGCTGTCCCCGGCGCCCCGCGTGTTCGACGCGCGGGCGCTGGAGGACGGCGTGCGGCAGGTGCTCACCCAGTCCTACGGGCTGGCCGATGTGGGCGAAGTGCGGTGTCCTTCCGGGCAGTTCGTGCAGGCGGGCATCTCGTTCGACTGCGAGGTGGTCGTCGGCGGGGTCCGCAAGAACGTGACGCTGACCGTGCAGGGGCTCGACGGGACGTACCAGGTCTCCCAGCCCAGGTGAGAAATTCGGTGGGCGTGCCCCGCCGGCACGGGCAGGATCGGGGTCATGACCGACTTCACGATCCGTCCGCTGGTGCACGGCGAGCAGCGCGCCGCCTTCGAGGTGCTCGGCCGGGCCCTGCACGCGCCCCGTCCCACCGACGAGGACTGGGAGCGGCGCGCCGCGGGTTTTCCCGCCGACCGCAAGTTCGGCGCGTTCGCGGGGGAGCGGCTGATCGGCACGGCGGGCTCGTTCGGCACGCGGCTCGCCGTACCGGGCGGGAAGACGCCGCCCGCGGCCGCCGTGGACGGGGTCGCCGTGCGCGCCGACCACACCCGGCGCGGGGTGCTGACCGCGTTGATGCGGGAGCAGCTGCGCGACTGCCTGCGGCGTGAAGAGGTCTTCGCCTACCTGCACGCCAGCGAGGCGACGATCTACGGCCGGTTCGGCTACGGCGTCGCGACGCGCGGCAAGACCCTGCGTGTCCACAAAGGACGAGCGAGGTTCCGTGACGACGCGCCGTCCGGCGGGCGGGTGCGGCTGCTGGAGCCGGACGAGGCGCACGAGCTGCTGCCCGGGCTGTACGAGCGGATCGCGCCGTACCGCACGGGCATGATCGACCGGCCCGGCGTGTGGTGGCAGTGGGCGCACCGCAGGCTGGTCGACCGCCACCACGTCGCGGTGCACACCGGCCCGGGCGGGGACGACGGTTTCGTGCTCTACCGCCCCGAGGAGCGGCGGACGTTCGAGCAGCCCGAGGCCGGTGCGGCGCTGGTGGTGGGCGAGCTGCACGCGACCGGGACCGGGGCGCTCACCGGGCTGTGGCGGTACCTGCTCAGCGTCGACCTGGTGGCCGAGGTGCGGGCACCCATGCGGCCGCTGGACGAGCCGATCGGCCTGCTGCTGACCGACCCCCGCGCGTGCGAGGTCGTGGGCCTGGAGGACAGCGGGTGGCTGCGGCTGGTGGACGTGCCCGCCGCGCTGGCCGCCCGGACGTACGGCGACGCCGACCCGGTCGTGCTGGAGGTCACCGACCCGGTCCTGCCGGAGAACTCGGGCCGCTACCGGATCTCGCCCGGCGGGGTGGAGCGCGTCGAGGACGCGCCGGACCTGCGGCTCGGCCTCACGGAACTGGCGATGCTCTACCTCGGCGACCGCGCGCCACGCCTGCTCGCCGAGACGGGCCGGATCGAGGTGCTGCGCCCGGAGGCGCTGCCGGTGGCGAACGCGTTGTTCGCCACCGGCAGCGTCCCGTTCTGCGGCACTCAGTTCTGAAGCGCCTCGCGCAACCGCACCTTCGCCCCGGTGCGGAGCACGGCGTTGCGGTAGATCCGGCCCGCGAACCACACCAGCACCGGGATCAGCGCCGCGACGAGCAGCACCGACAGCGCGGCCTCCCAGACCGGCACGCCGCCGAGGCCCAGGCGCATCGGCATGAGCGTGGGGGCGAAGAACGGCAGCACGGACAGGATCTCCACCAGCCGGTTGCCGGGGTCGGCAGGCAGCACCGAGACGCCGACGACGTACCCGGCGACGACGAACAGCAGTGCCGGGGTCACCGCCCCGCCGACCTCCTCCTGCCGTGACACGAGCGCGCCGAGCCCCGCGAACACGATGGAGTACATCAGGAAACCCAGCAGGTACCACACGACCAGCCACACGACCGTGCCCGCCGCCGCGGACACGGCGAGCGTCAGCACCCCGGTCGCGAGCCCCGCGGCCAGGCCCGCGGCGGCGATCGCGAGCACCTGCAGCAGGCCGACCGCGCCGATGCCCAGCACCTTGCCTGCCATCAGCTGCCATGGCCGGATCGTGGCGAGCAGCAGTTCCACGACGCGGCTGGTCTTCTCCTCGACCACACCCTGCGCCACGAGCTGCCCGTTGATCATCAGCGACACGTAGACCAGGACGCCCGCGATGATGCCCAGGACGAGCTGCTGGGGGTCGTACTGCCGGGGCGGGCTCAGCGGTTCCACGTCCACCGACGCGCTCGCCACCGCCGCGTTCACCTGCGCGGGGTCGCCGCCCAGCCGCGTGATCTGCTGGTCGAGCGCGAGCCGGCTCGCCAGCACGTTGAGCGCGGTGCGCAGGTCGGAGTTCAGGTCCTCCTGCACGACGACCCGCACGCGAGTGCCGTCGCCGACCAGCAGCGCGTCGAGCGAGCCGTCGCGCACCGCCTCGCGGCCCTGGGCCTCGTCGACCGGCCGGGTGGTGACATGCTGCCCGATCGCCTGCGCGCTCACCTGCAGTGGCGCGGCGAGCGACGCGTTGGGCGCGGTGTAGCCGATCGTGTGGTCCGACGTCGTGCCGCCGATCAGCTTGAGCACCACGGTGAACGCGACCAGCACGAGGATGAGCGCCGCAGTGCTGATCAGGTACGCCTTCGAGCGCAGGCGCGTGGTGATCTCCCGGTGCGCGACGAGCCCGATCGCGCCCCACGTCCCGTGGTTCATCGGGCGGCCTCCTCGGTGACGGCACTGCGGAACAACTCGGTCAGCGACGGCCGCCGCCGGGCGAACTCGTGCACCGGCCCGGTCGCCAGCGCCGCCCGCAGCACCGCCTGGTCGTCGGCGCCGTCGGCGAGTTCCAGTTCGGTCCGGGTACCCTCGCGGGCCAGCGCCCGCACCCCGGGCAGGACGTCGGCCCAGTCCGGCGGCGCCTGTGGCGCGTCGACGACGAGCCGGACGGCGCCGCCCGCCCGCAGCTCGTCGACACCGCCGCACGCGACGAGCGCGCCGTCGCGGATGATGCCGACGCGGTCGCACAGCCGCTGCACGAGGTCGAGCTGGTGGCTGGAGAACACCACGGGCACGCCCTGCGCCGCCTTCTCCCGCAGCACGTCGCTCATCACGTCCACCGCGACGGGGTCGAGCCCGGAGAACGGCTCGTCCAGCACCAGGATCTCCGGGTCGTGCACGAGCGCGGCGGCGAGCTGCACGCGCTGCTGGTTGCCGAGGCTGAGCTTCTGCACCTCGTCGTCGCGCCGGGCGGCGACGCCGAGCCGTTCCGTCCACTCCTGCGCGGCGCGGCGGGCCGCGGCGGCGTTCAGGCCGTGCAGCCGGGCCAGGTAGGTCAGCTGCTCGCCGACCTTCATCCGCGGGTAGAGCCCGCGTTCCTCCGGCATGTAGCCGATGCGGCGGCGGGTTTCGAGCGTGATCGGCGCCCCGTCCCAGCGCACCGCACCGCTGTCGGCCGCCAGCACGCCCAGCACGATGCGCATGGCCGTGGTCTTGCCGGCGCCGTTGCTGCCGACGAAACCGAACAGCTCACCGGCGCGGACGTCGAACGTCAGGCCGCGCAACGCGGTGGTGGTCCCGTAGGTCTTGGAGATCCCGTCGATCTCGAGTCGTCTTCCGGTCATCCCGGCTCCCCTCAGCGCGAAAAATGTGATATCACTATGATAGTTCCCGGCTGGGAGCGCAAGACCGGATCGAGGGGAAGACATGACCGAGACGGCGGTGGACATGCCCGCGCCGCGGGTGCGGGAGCGGCGGGCGAAGGCGGTACCGGGGCTGGTGGTGCTGGTGGTCGCGGTGGTGCTCGTGCTGGGCGGGGTGGCGCTGGCCGTCACGGTGCCCGCGCTCGCTGCGCTGGGTGCCTTGGTCGCGGTGGTGGGTGCGGTGCTGCTGCGGGGGCTGACGCCGGTCGCGCCGGGGGAGGCGCGGGTCGTGCAGCTGCTGGGGCGGTACACGGGCACGGTGCGGGAGGACGGCTTCCAGTGGGTGAACCCGTTCGCCGTGCGGCGGCGGGTGTCGACGCGGATCCGCAACCACGAGACCGACGTGGCGAAGGTGAACGACGCGGACGGCAACCCGATCGAGATCGCGGCCGTCGTGGTGTGGCAGGTGCGGGACACCGCGCAGGCACTGTTCGAAGTGGACGACTTCGTCGAGTTCGTGGCCATCCAGACGGAGACGGCGGTGCGGCACATCGCGAACGCCTACCCGTACGACACCCACGACGAGCCCGGGCTTTCGTTGCGGGACAACGCCGACGAGATCACGGAGAAGCTCAGCGAGGAGATCGGCGCCCGGGTCGCCTCGGCCGGGGTGCAGGTGATCGAATCGCGGATCACGCACCTGGCGTACGCGCCGGAGATCGCGCAGGCGATGTTGCGGCGGCAGCAGGCGGGGGCGATCGTGGCGGCGCGGCAGCGGATCGTCGAGGGTGCCGTGGGCATGGTCGAGCTGGCGCTGGACCGGCTGGCGCGGCACGACGTGGTGGACCTCGACGAGGAGCGGAAGGCGGCGATGGTGAGCAACCTGATGGTGGTGCTGGTCGGGGACCGGGACGCGCAGCCGGTCGTCAACACCGGGACGCTGTATTCGTAGTCGTGGCCGAGCGCAAGAAGATCCTGCTGCGGCTGGACCCGGCCGTCCACGACGCGCTCGCGAAGTGGGCGGCCGACGAGCTGCGCAGCACGAACGCGCAGATCGAGTTCCTGCTGCGCCGGGCGCTCGCCGAAGCCGGGCGGCTGCCCAGGGACGTCGGCCGGATGCGGCCGAGGGGGCGGCCGCGCAAGTCCGAAGGAGACGAGGATGAATCCGCCTGAGAGCCTGCCGGCGAGGATGTTCCTGCTGGCGTTCCACCCGGAGAAGCACCGGCTGACCGCCAGGGAGGACCTCGGCCACCTGCTGCGCGCGGCGGCGCTCGCGGAACTCGTCCTGAGTGGACGGTTGCGGGACGCGGACGGCAAGCCCGAGGCGACCGGGGCGCCGCCGCGGGATCCCGTGCTGGCGGCGGTGTGGGGTCAGATCGCGGAGTCCGCGCCGAAGTCGTGGGGCCGGTGGATCAGCCGGGGGCGCAAGGAGATCTTCGGTGCGGTGCGGGACGAGCTCGCGGCGGCGCGGGTGATCTCGGTGGAGCGGGCGCGGGTCCTTGGTGTGGTGCCCTACACGCGGATCACGCTGAGGGACCGGCCGCGCGCGAAGCGGCAGGCGGAGCTGGTGCGCCGCGCGGTGCGGGGGAGCCAGGCACCGTCCCGTGTGGACGGTGAGGTCGCGGCGCTGACGGCCCTCGCGGCGGCGGGGCAGCTGCGGGTCGTGGTGCCGGGCCGGGACCGCCGCCAGTACCGCGACCGGCTGGAGGCGCTGTCGGCCCCCATCACCCCGGTGACGAAGGCCCTCCGCCGCGCGATCCGCGCCCAGCACGCGGCCCAGTCGTCAGGGGGTTGAGGGGGGAGGGTTGCGGGGTTGCCGTCGGGAGGGGGCGGGCGGTTGGAGTTCCGGGCGGTGGCCGGGCCCGGATTTCGAAGGCGCTGCCGGGGCGTCTGGAGGGCTACAGCCCGAGGGTAGCCCGAGGGTGGCCGCGGCGGTTCAAGCTCTCGGCCCCGGATCCCGGCCCCCGCCTACCCACTCGCCACCGTGAAGGTGTGGCGCCCCTCTCCGCCGCGCTCTCCGTCGTGACGGCGCGGTGCTCCGCTCCGCCGCCCGGCGCCGAAACCCCTACCGAACCGCGTCCAGGGCGGCCACCAGGCGCTTCACCGAACCGCCCAGGTTCCAGCGGTTCGTGAGTTCCTCCAGGCGCTCCGGGTCCCGCACCGCGGGTGGCACGGCGTCGGAGCCCGAGAGGGTCACCGGGGAGTTCACCGCCACCTCCACGACCGTCGGCGCGACCGTCAGGTAGTCCTCCGCCGCGGTGAGTTTCAGGCGCATCTTCAGCGGCAGGTCCTTGTTCCCGGACTTCGCCGCGGCCAGCAGCTCCTGCACCGAACCGAACTGCGTGATCAGCTTCGCCGCCGTCTTCTCGCCGATGCCCGCCACGCCGGGCAGGCCGTCCGACGGGTCGCCGCGCAGGGCGGCCATCGCCGCGTACGCCGGGCCCGCGCCGTCCACCGGCACGCCGTAGCGCTCCGCCACCTCCGCCGGGCCCAGCACCTCCGCCTTCGCCCAGCCCTTCCCCACGTAGATCACCGACGCCGGCGTCGGCGTGGTGCGGACCAGCTGGAACAGGTCCCGGTCCCCGGTGATCACCTCGACCGGGTCGCTCTTCTCCCGCGCCGTGAGCGCGCCGATCACGTCGTCCGCTTCGTAGCCGGGCGCCTCGGCCGTCGCGAGCCCGACCGCCGCCAGCAGGTCCAGGATGATCGGCACCTGCGGCGTCAGCGTGTCCGGCACCTCCTCGGCGTTCGCGGCCTCGTCGGCGACCCGGTGCGCCTTGTAGCTCGGCAGCAGGTCCACCCGGAACTGCGGCCGCCAGTCCGCATCGAGGCACGCCACCAGCCGCGAGGGCCGCCGGTCGGTGAGGATCCGCGCGAGCGTGTCGGCGAACCCGCGCACCGCGTTCACCGGCGTCCCGTCGGGCGCCGTCATCGACTCCGGCAGCGCGTAGAACGACCGGAAGTACAGGCTCGCGGAATCCAGCAGGGCTAGCGTCACGCCTTCAGCCTGCCAGACGGGCTTGTGCAATGTGACATACTACTGAGCATGGATGTCGTCGTGGTGGGTGCGGGCATGGTCGGGGCGGCCTGTGCGCACTTCTGCGCGCGGGCGGGGCTGCGGGTCACGGTCGTCGACCGGGGCACCGTCGCGGGGGGCACGACCAGCGGCGGTGAGGGCAACGTCCTGGTCTCCGACAAGGAACCCGGGCCCGAGCTCGACCTCGCGCTGCTGTCGGTCCGGCTGTGGCGGGAGCTCGGCGAGCGCTTCGGCGCCGAAGCGCTCGAACTGCAGCCGAAGGGCGGCGTCGTGGTGGCCCAGTCGCCCGAAGCCGCCGCCGGGCTGGCGAAGCTCGCCGCCGCCCAGCGCGACAGCGGGGTCGACGCCCGGGACGTGACGCCCGCGGAGTTGTTCGAGCTGGAGCCGAACCTGACGCGGGAGGTGACGAGCGGCGTCTTCTACCCGCAGGACATGCAGGTGCAGCCGATGCTCGCCGCCGCGCGGCTGTTGCGGGACGCCACCGTGCTCACCGGCACCGAAGTCCTCGGCTTCCGCCGCGACAGTGGCGGCGCGCTGACCGGGGTCGAGACCAGCGCCGGTTTCCTGCCCGCGCAGTGGGTGATCAACGCCGCCGGCACGTGGGGCGGCGAGGTCGCGACGCTGGCGGGCGCGCCCGTGCCGGTGTTGCCGCGCCGGGGGTTCGTGCTGGTGACCGAACCGCTGCCGGTGGTGGTGCGGCACAAGGTCTACACCGCCGACTACGTGGCGAACGTCGCGAGCGGGGACGAGGGCCTGGAGACCTCCGTCGTCGTCGAGGGCACGCAGGCGGGCACGGTGCTGATCGGGGCGAGCCGCGAGCGCGTGGGCTTCGACCGAACGTTTTCGCTGCCCGTCGTGCGGAAGCTCGCCGCGCAGGCGATCGGCGTGTTCCCGTTCCTCGCCGACGTGGGCCTCTTGCGCAGCTACCTCGGGTTCCGCCCGTACTGCCCCGACCACCTGCCGGTGATCGGCCCCGATCCGCGGGTGCCCGGGCTGGTGCACGCGTGCGGGCACGAGGGCGCGGGGATCGGCCTGTCCGCCGCGACGGGACGGCTGATCGCACAGGTCGTCTCCGGGGAGAAGCCGGAGCTGGACCTGCACCCGTTCCGGCCGGAGCGATTCGAGGAGGAGGCGGCGTGAGGTTTTCCTTCCAGGGCGAGGAAATCGAGGCCGAGGACGGCCAGAGCGTCGGCGCGGCGCTGATCGCGGCGGGCCGCCGGTCCTGGCGCACGACGCGGCGCGGCGGCGAGCCGCGCGGGATCTTCTGCGGCATCGGCGTCTGCTTCGACTGCCTCGTCGTGGTCAACGGACGCCCCAACCAGCGGGCCTGCCTCACCGAACCCCGCGAAGGTGACCGGATCGAGCCGCAGGAAGGAGCCGGACGTGTCGACCTCGCCTGCTGACATCGCCGTCCTCGGCGCGGGCCCCGCCGGGCTCGCCGCCGCCGTCGCCGCGTCCCAGGCCGGTGCGCGGGTCGTGCTGCTCGACGCCGGGCAGCGGGTGGGCGGCCAGTACTGGCGCCACCGCGACGGCGACACCGGCGCCGGGCACCACCACTGGCGGGAGCTGCAACGGCTCCGCGCCGCCGCGCCGGAGTTCCTGGGCGGGCGGCAGGTCTGGCACGTCGAACCCGGCTTCACCTTGCACACCAACGAAGGCGAGGTTCACGCCCGCACGCTCATCGTCGCGACCGGCGCGTACGACCGGCAGCTGCCGTTCCCCGGCTGGACGTTGCCGGGCGTGTTCACGGCCGGTGGCGCGCAGGCGCTGCTCAAGGGGCAGGGCGTGACCGCCGGGCGTCGCGTCGTCGTCGCCGGGACCGGGCCGTTCCTGCTGCCCGTGGCCGCGGGGCTCGCCGAAGCCGGGGCACACGTCGTCGCGGTGTGCGAGGCCGGTTCGCCCGCGGGCTTCGCGCGGCGCCCGCCGCTGGGGAAGCTGGCGGAAGGCGCCGGATACGTCCGCACGTTGCTGAAACACCGCATCCCGTACCGCATCCGCACGACCGTCGTCGCCGCGCACGGCACCGGCAGCGTGCAGGGAGCGACGATCGCCTCCCTCGACGCGGACTGGAACATCGTCGGCACCCGTGAGGTCGAGTGCGACGCGATCGCCGTCGGGTACGGGTTCACCCCGCAGCTGGAAATCCCACTGCAGCTGGGTTGCGAAACCCGGCTCGACGTCGACGGCAGCCTCGTCGCGAACGCCGACGACCAGCAGCGCGCGAGCGTGCCCGGGGTGTACCTGGCGGGGGAGGTGTGCGGGGTCGGCGGCGCGCCACTGTCCCTTGTGGAGGGTGAACTGGCCGGGCTGCACGCGGCGTTCGCCACGGTCGGCGCTGTCCCGGACGACGCGAGGGTGGCCCGGCTGTTGCGGAAACGCCGTCAGGCCAGGGCGTTCGCCCGCCTGCTGCACGAAACCCACCCCGTGCGGCCGGGCTGGCGCACCTGGCTGAGCGAGGACACCCAGCTGTGCCGGTGCGAGGAGGTGACCGTCGGCCGCGTACGAGAGTCCATTGTGGACCTCGGTGCGACGGACGCCCGTTCGGTGAAGCTCCTCGCCCGGCCCGGCATGGGGATGTGCCAGGGCCGCGTGTGCGGCTTCGCCACCTCGTGCCTCGTCGCCGCCGAGCGCGGCCGGGCGCACACGGCACAGGACCTGCTCGCGATGGCCGCGAGGCCGATCGCCAATCCGGTCCCGCTCGGGACCCTGTCGGAAACCCACCCCACCCCAACCCTGGAGGGCTCATGACCGCGTGGCACGGCGTTCTCGTGGCAACCGCACTGCCGCTGACCGAAAACCTGGAGGTCGACTACGACCGTTTCGCCGAGCACGTGGCGTGGCTCGCCGCCGAGGGCTGCGACGGCGTGACGCCGAACGGCTCGCTGGGGGAGTACCAGACGCTCACGCCGGAGGAACGCGCCCGCGTCGTCACGACGGCGGTGGCGGCCGCGCCTGAAGGCTTCACGGTGATGCCCGGCGTCGCCGCGTACGGCGCCGCCGAAGCACGCAGGTGGGCCGAGCAGGCGGGCGAGGCGGGCTGCCCGGCGGTGATGTTGTTGCCGCCCAACGCCTACCGCGCGGACGAACGGGCCGTCATCGCCCACTACCGCGAGGTCGCGAAGGCGGGCCTGCCGATCGTCGCCTACAACAACCCCATCGACACCAAGGTCGACCTCGTCCCCGAACTGCTCGCCGAGCTGCACGCGGAAGGCCTCATCGTCGGGGTCAAGGAGTTCTCGGGCGACGTCCGCCGCCCGTACCGGATCGCCGAGCTGGCGCCGGGCCTGGATGTCCTGTGCGGCGCCGACGACGTGTCGCTGGAGCTGGCGGTCGCGGGCGCGCCCGGCTGGGTTTCGGGCTACCCGAACGCCCTGCCGAAGGCGTGCGTGGAGCTGTGGCGCGCCGCGAGCGCGGGCGAGCTGGACCGGGCCGTGCCGCTCTACCGGCAGCTGCACCCGTTGCTGCGCTGGGATTCCCGCACCGAGTTCGTGCAGGCGATCAAGCTGAGCATGGACATCGCGGGCCGCTACGGCGGGCCGTGCCGCCACCCGCGCGTGCCGCTCACGCCGGAGCACGAGAAGCTCGTGCGCGAGGCGACCGAGAAGGCGCTCGCGGAAGGGCTGCGCTGACCATGCGGACCCAGCGCGTCTTCCACGCGGTCGATTCGCACACCGAGGGCATGCCGACGCGCGTCATCACGGGCGGCGTCGGCGTGGTGCCGGGCGCGACCATGTTCGACCGGCGGCGGTACTTCATCGAAAACCTCGACCACCTGCGGCAGCTGCTGATGTACGAACCGCGCGGGCACTCGGCCATGAGCGGCGCGATCCTGCAGCCGCCCACGCGGGACGACGCCGACTGGGGTGTGCTGTTCATCGAGGTCTCCGGCTGCCTGCCGATGTGCGGGCACGGCACGATCGGCGTGGCGACCGTGCTGGTCGAGACCGGCATGGTCGAGGTGACCGAGCCCGTCACGACCGTGCGGCTGGACACCCCGGCCGGGCTCGTCGTCGCGGAGGTCGCGGTCGAGGGCGGGGCCGCCCGGTCGGTGACCATCCGGAACGTGCCGTCGTTCTCCGTCGGGCTGGACCGGAAGGTCGAGGTGCCCGGGCTCGGGCAGGTGCGCTACGACCTCGCGTTCGGCGGGAACTTCTACGCGATCGTCGAACTGGCGGAACTCGGCCTGCCCTTCGACCGGGCGGAGAAGCAGCGGCTGCTCGACGCGGGGCTGGCGATCATGGCCGCGATCGACGAGCACGACCTGCCGGTGCACCCGGCGAACCCGGAGATCACCGGCTGCCACCACGTCTACCTCGCCGCCCCCGGTTCGGACGCGCGCCACTCGCGGCACGCCATGGCCATCCACCCCGGCTGGTTCGACCGGTCGCCGTGCGGCACGGGCACCAGCGCGCGAATGGCGCAGCTTCACGCACGCGGGGAACTGCCCCTGCACACCGACTTCCGCAACGAGTCGTTCATCGGCACGCAGTTCATCGGGCGGCTGGTGGAGGAGACCGAGGTCGCCGGCGTGCCCGCGGTCGTCCCGACCATCACCGGGCGGGCGTGGCTGACCGGCACCGCGCAGTACTTCCTCGACCCCGACGACCCGTTCCCGGCGGGGTTCCAGCTGTGATCGGGGAGGCCGCGGCGATCGGCGCGCTGCGGGAGGCCCTGCGCGCGGGGCTCGACCCGGACGCGGGGCCGCCGCGGTCGGTCGTGCCGGTGCGCCACGGGCAGCTGCTGCTCATGCCGGCCGAGTGGGGCCGGTACACGGGCGTGAAGGTGGCGAGCGTGGCGCCGCGCAACCCCGCCCGCGGCCTCGCCCGGATCCAGGGGCAGTACCTGCTGCTGGACGGCGAAACCCTGGCGCCGCTGGCCGTGCTGGACGGGGTGGCGCTCACGAACGTCCGGACGGCGGCCGTGTCGGCGGTGGCCGTCGACGCGCTCGCCGCGCCCGGCCCGGCGCGGCTGCTCGTGTTCGGCACCGGTCCGCAGGCGCGTAGCCACGTGGCGGCGCTGCGGGTGGTGCGGCCCGTGGTGGACGTCGTGATCGTGGGCCGGGACCCGGGGCGTGCCGGGCGTTTCGCGGCGGAGGTCGGCGGGCGGGTCGGCACGGCGGACGACGTGCGGGACGCGGATCTCGTCGCGTGTTGCACGACCGCGCGTGAGCCGCTGTTCGACGGGGCACTGCTCCGGCCGCACGCGACGGTGGTCGCGGTCGGTTCGCACGAGCCGGACGTCCGCGAGGTGGACGACGAGACCGTGCGCCGCTCGACGGTCGTCGTGGAGTCGGTGGCGACGGCGCTGCGGGAGGCCGGGGACGTCGTGCAGGCGGTGGCGGCAGGGGCCTGCGATCCGGCGGAACTGGTCGGCCTGGCGGCGGTCGTGCGGGGCGAGGCTGCGGTGTCTCCCGAGGCGCCCCGTCTGTTCAAGAGCGTCGGCATGGCGTGGGAGGATCTGGTGGTCGCCGCGGCCGAGTACGAGGAGGGGGAATGACGGCTGACCACGAGCCCGTGCTGCCCTCGTTCGGCGCCCGCGGCAACCTGCGGGACGAGATCATCCAGACCCTGCGGGCGGCCGTCATCTCCGGTGAGCTGCGGCCCGGTGTCGTGTACTCCGCGCCCAGCCTCGCGGCGCAGTTCGGGGTCTCGGCGACGCCCGTCCGCGAGGCGATGCTCGACCTGGCGAAGGAAGGGCTCATCGATACCGTGCGGAACAAGGGGTTCCGCGTCACCGAACTGTCCGAAAAGGACCTCGACGACCTGAGTGAGCTGCGCGCGCTGATCGAGGTGCCGACCGTCCGGCGGATCACCGAGGCCGGGGTGGACCGCGCGGTGCTGGACGAGCTGCGCCCGGTCGCGGCGGCGATCGCGGACGCCGCAGCCGCGGGTGACCTGATCACGCACATCAAGGCGGACATGGAGTTCCACCTGCGGCTGCTCGCGCAGGGCGGGAACCCGCACCTGGTGGAGACGGTCCGTTCGCTGCGCGCCCGCTCGCGGATCTACGGCCTGCGCTCGCTGGCGGACCGCGGGGAGCTGGTGCCCTCCGCGGCCGAACACGCGCAGCTGCTGGACCTCATCGCCGCGGGCGACGCCGATGGGGCGGAGGCGCTGATGGACCGCCACATCCGGCACGTGCGGGGCATCTGGGCCCGTTGAGGCCGGGCCGCGCGGTGGCGCGGTGGGGTGGCGCTGGGGGCACCTCGGGTGGTGGCGGAGTGACGCCTCGGTGCGGTGGGTGGCGCGGTGGGGTGGCGCCTTGGGGGGCGCCGGTGCGGCGGCCTGAGCGGTGGCGCTAGGAGCGGCGGGCGCCGGATGGCGCCTCGGGTGGTAGCCGCGGCGGGGAGGCGAGTGGCGCCTCGGCGCGGCGGCGCTGGGGGCGCCTCGGGTGGTGACGCGCGGCACTGATGCGGCGGCGCTGGTGGGGCGATGGCAGCCGGCGGGGCGGCGCGGGCGGCGGCGCTGGTGCTCACGCGGCGCCAGGAGTGGCGGGTGGCGGTGACCCCGCTGCTGGGGCGCCGCCACCCGCGGTACCCACCCCCTCCCGGCCGCACCCCACCCGAACCCCAAGACACGCCCGGCTTCCCGCCCCCACCCACCTCCCGGCTCCTCCCGCCCCCGCTCGTGCGCCGCGCATAGTGAGCGGGCGCTCACGGGTGCGGTGAGCACACCGCCGCCGCCGTGCGGACTTCTAGCTTTCCAGGCACGTCTGCTGGATTGGAGTTCGTCATGGCGCGGTACCGCGTGTCGATGGACATCGGTGGCACCTTCACCGATGTGGTCACCTACGACGACGAGGCCGGGGTGTTCGCGGCGACCAAGGCCTCGACCACCCCGGACGACCTGAGCGAAGGGGTGCTCGCCGGGCTCGGTTCCGTCGTCGAAACGCCCGGGGACATCGGGTTCCTGGTGCACGGCACCACCCAGGGCCTCAACGCGTTCCTCGAACGCCGCGGCGTGCCGGTGCTGCTGCTCGGCACCGCCGGGGTCGAGGACACCTACCACATCGCCCGCGGTCCCCGGACCCGGCTCTACGACCTGCACTACCGCAAGCCCGAACCGCTCGTGCCCCGGCGCGACGTGCTCGGCATCGGCGGCCGCATCGCGCCCGACGGCAGCGAGCTGACCCCGCTGGACGAGGACGCCGTGCGCACCGCGGCGGCCACGGCGAAGGAACGCGGCCACGGCGCCATCGCCGTCGCGTTCCTGTTCAGCTACGCCAACCCCGCCCACGAACTGCGCGCCCGCGAGATCCTGCTGGAGGAGCTGGGCGAGGACTTCACCGTCTCGCTGTCGCACGAGGCGGCCAAGGAGTGGCGCGAGTACGAGCGCACCTCGTCGGCGGTCGTCGAGAGCTACACCGGCCCCATCGTCCGCCGCTACCTCAGCAACCTCGAAGTCCGTCTGCGCGAAGGCGGACTGGCCGTCCCGCTGCACGTCATGCAGTCCTCCGGCGGCATCCTCACCGCCGACTCGGCACGAGCCCGGCCGCTGCAGACCCTGCTGTCCGGCCCGGTCGGCGGCGCGATCGCGTGTGCCGAGCTCTCCCGCGTCAGCGGCAGGCC
This sequence comes from Amycolatopsis sacchari, assembly GCF_900114035.1. GTDB lineage: Bacteria > Actinomycetota > Actinomycetes > Mycobacteriales > Pseudonocardiaceae > Amycolatopsis_E > Amycolatopsis_E sacchari. The sequence continues at coordinate 140,915 of NZ_FORP01000001.1, forward strand.
GAACCTCATCGGCGTCGACATGGGCGGCACCTCGTTCGACGTCTCGCTCATCGTGGACGGCGAGCCCGACACCTCCGCCGAGGCCCAGCTCGAAGGCCTGCCGATGCTGATGAGCGTCGTCAACATCCACACCGTCGGCGCCGGCGGCGGGTCCGTCGCCTGGGTCGAGGCCGGCGGGCTGCGGGTCGGGCCGCGCTCGGCGGGCGCCCGGCCGGGGCCGGTCTGCTACGGCCGCGGTGGCACCGAGCCGACCGTGACCGACGCCAACCTCGTGCTCGGCCGCATCGACCCCGAGGGTTTCGCGGGCGGGCAGATGACGCTCGACACGGCCGGCGCCCGAAAAGCCGTCGGCGAGCTCGGCGAGACCTTCGGGCTCGACGCGGTCGCGATGGCCGAGGGCATCTGCGACGTGGCGAACTCCAAGATGGCGCAGGCGATCCGCACCATCACGGTGTCGCGGGGCATCGAGCCGCGGGACTCCAGCCTCGTCGCGTTCGGCGGCGCGGGCCCCATGCACGCGGTGTTCCTCGCCCGCGAACTGGGCATCGCCGAGACGATCGTGCCGCGCTTCCCCGGCGCGTTCTCCGCCTGGGGCATGCTGCAGACCCGCATCCGCAAGGACTTCACCGAGCCGTACTTCTTCCTCGACGCCGACCTCGACGGTGCCGACCTCACCGCGGTGCTCACGCGCTTGGAGGAGCAGGCGCTGGCGACGCTGGGCGAGGAGGGCGTGCCCGACGGGCAGCGTTCGGTCGCGCACTCGGTCGACATCCGTTACGAGGCACAGGAATACACGCTGACGGTGCCCATCGCCGACGCGGCCGAACCGTCCACTCCGGACTTCCTGAAGGTCATGGCCGAGCGGTTCGCCGAGATGCACCACAGCCGGTACGGGCACGCGAACCTGGGCGCCCCCATCGAGTTCGTCACCGTGCGCACCGCCGCGTTCGGCGACCTGGGCCGCCCCGAGCCGCAGAAGTGGCCGCACGCGGAGTCCCCGGAGTTCCCGCACGAGGTCCGGCAGGTCGTGTTCGGCGGCCGGCCGTGCGACGCGATCGTGGTGCGCCGCGACGACCTGCTCACCGGCCACACGTTCGACGGCCCCGGCGTCATCGTCGAGGACACCGCGACCACCGTCGTCCCGCCGCAGTACTCGGTCTCCGTCGACGAGATCGGTTCGCTCATCATCCGCAGCAAGGAGAGCCAGTGACCGCAGCCACGACCGTCGACCCGGTCACGGTCGAGATCATCCGCAACGCGCTGACCTCGGCCGCCGACGACATGAACGCGACCCTCATCCGCTCGGCCTACACGCCCATCATCTACGAATGCGGCGACTGCGTCGTCGCGCTGCTCGACGCCGACCACCAGGTGCTGGGGCAGTCCGCGGGCCTGCCGATCTTCCTCGGCAACCTGGAGACCTGCACCCGCGCGACCGAGGAGCAGTTCGGCCGCGACGTGTGGCAGCCGGGCGACGTCTGGATCCTCAACGACAGCTACCTCGGCGGCACCCACCTCAACGACGTGACGATCTTCGGGCCGGTGTTCGTCGGCGACACGCTCGTCGGGTTCACGGCTTCGCGGGCGCACTGGATCGACGTCGGGTCCAAGGACCCCGGCGGGTCGATGGACTCCGTGTCGATCTTCCAGGAGGGCCTGCGGCTCGGCCCGCAGAAGCTCGTCTCGGGCGGCAAGGACGAGGCCGCGCTGATGGACACCATCGCGCGCAACGTCCGGTTCCCCTACCCGACCACCGGGGACATGCACGCCATGATCGCGTGCATCACGATGGGGGAGAAGCGGCTGCAGGAGATCGTCGAGCGGTTCGGGCTGGACACGCTGGAGGCGGCGCGGGACGAGATCTTCCGCCAGACCGAGCTGCTGGAGCGCGAGACGATCGCGGCCATCCCGGACGGCGTGTACGCGGCGGAAGGCGTGCTGGACAACGACGGCGTCGACCTGGACGCGCCGATCCCGATCCGGCTCAAGGTCACCGTCGCCGGCGACACGATCGACTTCGACGTCACCGAGTCCGCGGACCAGACCACCGGCCCGGTCAACTGTGGTGTGGCCCAAGCGGTTTCGGCGTTGCGCGTGGGCTACAAGCTGCTGGTGAGCCCCGACCTGCCGGGCAACGGCGGCTCGTTCCGCACGATGACCACGCAGGTGCGCGAGGGTTCCGTGCTCGGGGCGACCGCGCCCGCGGCGTGCCAGTGGTACTTCTCGCACCTCGGCCTGCTGATCGACATGGTGGCCCGCGCGCTGGCGCCCGCGATGCCCGACCGGGTCGCGGGAGCCAGCCACGGCGACTCGATGATCGTGCTGACCTCGGGCACGGACCCCCGCTACGGCAGGGAGTTCGTCAGCCTGGAGGCCACCGTCGGCGGCTGGGGCGCGTGGTCGGGGTCCGACGGGGAAAGCGCTCTCATCAACAACGTCAACGGTTCACTGAAGGACATCCCCATCGAGGTGCTGGAGACGCGGTACCCGTTCCGCATCACCGAGTACCGCATCCGCCCCGACTCGGGTGGCGCGGGCAGGTGGCGCGGCGGCAACGGCGTGGTCCGGGAGTACGAGGCCCAGACCGACTGCTCGCTGTCGCTGTGGTTCGAGCGGTCGCGGCAGCCGGCGTGGGGCCTGTTCGGCGGTGAGGACGCGGTCGGGCCCGAGGTCGTGATCAACCCCGGGCGGCCGGACGAGCGCCGGATGCTGAAGGTCAACGGCGCGACCATCCGCAAGGGCGACGTGATCCGCTGTGCGACCGGCGGTGGCGGCGGCTACGGCGACCCGGTGGAACGCTCCGCCGACGACGTCCGCGCCGACGTCGCCGACCGCAACATCACCCCGGAGACGGCGATGAGCCGCTACGGGATCGGCGGCTAGGACAACCGCGGCAAGGTACCCGCGAGATTGCGCTGGGTGGCCATGACGTGCTCGATCAACGTGACGAGCACCTGCTTGGTCGACTCCTTGTCCCGCGCGTCGCAGAGGAGGACCGGGACGCTCTCGTCGAGTTCGAGGGCGTCCCGGACCTCTTCGGTGCCGTAGCGGTACGCGTCGTCGAAGCAGTTGACGCCCACGACGAACGGGATCTGCCGCCGCTCGAAGAAGTCCACCGCCGGGAAACAGCTTTCCAGGCGGCGGGTGTCGGCCAGCACCACCGCGCCCAGCGCGCCGATGGCCAGCTCGTCCCACATGAACCAGAACCGGTCCTGCCCCGGGGTGCCGAACAGGTACAGGATCAGCTCGGGGTTGATCGTGATGCGGCCGAAGTCGAGCGCGACCGTGGTGGTCGTCTTGCGCTCGACCCCGGTCAGGTCGTCGACCGTGGCCGAGGCCGCGGTGAGCGCCTCCTCGGTGCGCAGCGGCGGCACCTCGCTGACCGAGCCCACCATCGTCGTCTTGCCGACGCCGAAACCGCCTGCGATGAGCAGCTTCAGGGTGAGCGCGTTGAGGTTGCGCCGGTACTGCGGGACGCCCGGCCGGGCGCCGGGGTTCGAGAGCTGTCCTCGAACGGGGGAGTCCACTGTGCTTGCCGCCCTATCAGAGTCTGCGGATGCCATCGAGCACCGCCTGGAGGATGCGTTCGTCGGGGGCCGCCGTCATCGGGGTCGCGCTGCGGAAGATCACGTGGTTCTGCTCGATCAGGTCCGCCAGCAGCACCTTCACGACCGGCAGCGGCAGCTCGAGGTACGCGGCGACCTCGGCCACCGACATCGGCTGCTGGCACAGGCGCACGACGCGGGCGTACTCCTGCGGCAGGTGCGCCGCGTCCATGATCGAGGTCACCGCGACCACGAGCGTCAGCAGATCCAGCCCGATCGTGTCGGTCCGGGTCCGGCCGCCGGTGACCGTGTAGGGCCGGACCAGCGGTCCGGCGGCGTCATCGAACCACGCCTCTTCCTCGGCTGTCATGGCGTCGTGTCAGGCTCTCGGTTCACGCCGGGCCACCGGCGTGTTCCACGCGCGGAGCGGAGCTGAGCACCGCCCCGACGCGCTTGACCATCATGTTCATCGCGTAGGCGACGAGGCCCATGTCGGCCTCCTCGCTGGTGAGCAGGGCCAGGCAGGCCCCGTACCCCGCCGCGGTCACGAAGAGGAACGCGTGGTCCATCTCCACCACGGTCTGCCGCACCTGGCCACCGCCGAAGTGCCTGCCGGTGCCCTTGGCGAGGCTCTGGAACGCCGAGGCGACGGCGGAGAGGTGCTCCCCGTCCTCCTCGGTCAGGTTGGACGACCGGCCGATGAGCAACCCGTCAGCGGACAGCACCACGGCCCGGTCGGCTCCGGCGACCTGCTGGAGCAGATCGTCGAGCAACCAGTCCAGTTCGTTCAAGCCCGGATTGGCCATCATCTGTGCTCTCCAAAGAAATCGGTGGCGGCTGGGTCGGTGCTGCGGGCCCGCCGCGTCCCCTGCTGGAACGAGGCGAGCCTGCTGCGAGCCTGGTCGGGGTCCTCCCTCGGCTCGTACGACGTGGGTTCCTCGTAGGTCACCTCGTCGGTGCGCAACTGCGGAGCCAGGTTCTGCTGGCGCCGGCGGCGGGGCAGCTGGGGACGGTCCGGTGACAGCGGGCCCGGCGGCTGCGAGGACCGGGTGTCACGGGACGTCCTGGTGTCCTGGGACGGCCTGCTCGGCTGCGGCGAACGGGCCTGGTGCTGGGGCTGGCGGGCCTGGTGCTGCGGCTCGCGCTGCGGCTGTGCCGGGGGCTGCTGCTCCCGCGCCGGGCGGAACAGGTCCACCCGCTGGGTGCTCTCCGCGGCGGGCGCGCCCAGCGTGCCGTTGTGCCGCGCGGTCTCCTCGGCCGAGGGCACCGCCTGCGGGCGGCGCACCGGCAGGCTCGGGTGGTTCGCCGCCTGCGCCTGCGGGGGCACCGGGGCGGACACGGCGGACGGCTCGGGCTCGTCGGCCAGCTGCACCGGCGTGAGCAGCTCGGAACGGACCAGCACGATCGCGCGCGTGCCGCCGTAGGCCGAGGGCCGCAGCGTCACCGCGATGCCGTGCCGCGACGCCAGCCGCGCCACCACGAACAGGCCGAGCCGGGGCTCGGCCGACAGCGCCATCATGCTGAAGTCCGGCGGGTCGGCGAGCATCGAGTTCAGCTCGTCGATCTGCTCGGCCTCCATGCCGAGGCCCTGGTCCTCGATCTCCAGCACCACGCCGCGGCCGACGACGTCACCCCACACCTCGACGCGCGACTGCGGCGGCGAGAACGACGTGGCGTTGTCGATCAGCTCCGCCAGCAGGTGGATCAGGTCGGCGACCACCGGCCCGTTGACCGCGACCGCGGGCATCTTGCCCACGTTGACGCGGGCGTAGTCCTCGGTCTCGGCGGTGGCGCCGCGGATCAGGTCGGCCAGCGCGACCGGGTTGCGCCACTGGCGGCCCGGCCGCTCGCCGCCGAGGATGATCAGGTTCTCGGCGTTGCGGCGGGCGCGGGTGGACAGGTGGTCCAGCTTGAACAGCAGGTCCAGCTGGTCGGGGTCCTCCTGCTTGCGCTCGGCCTCGTCCAGCGCCTTGAGCTGCCGGTGCACGAGCACCTGGCTGCGGTGCGCGATGTTGAGGAACACCTTGCTGGTGCCCTCGCGGGTCTTGGCCTCGTCCACGGCGGCGGCGACGGCGGTCTGCTGCGCCTTGTTGAACGCGTCGGCGACCTGCCCGATCTCGTCCTCGCCGTGGTCGAGCAGCGACATCTCGGTGTCGAGGTCGACGTCCTCGCCGTTGCGGACCCGGCCGACGAGCTCCGGCAGCCGGGTGTCGGCCATCTCCAGCGTCTCCTCGCGCAGCCGGTGGAGGCGGCGGACGAGCCTGGTCGACAGGCGCCACGCGATGACCGTGACGATGAGCGCGAGGATGATCGCCGCCGCACCGGCCGCGATCGCCGTGACCAGGTCCCGGTTACCGGTGTCGATCTCGACGTTGGTGGCGTTGGTGCTCTGCTGGATGTAGAGGTTCATCAGCGCGCCGGCGACCTGGGTGGTGGCCGCCTGCCACTGCTGCGGCGTGATGCCGGCGGGCAGGGTCCGGTGGTTGCCGCCGATGATCGAGGCCTCGACGGCCGTCACGGTCGACCAGGCGGGGCTCGCCTTCAGCGCGTTGTACTGCTGCGCGACCGACGGGATCATCTCGGGCACCGCGTTGTCGAAGCCGGCGTGGTAGGCGCCGACGGTCGCGATGAAGGCGTTGAACTCGTCGTCGGACAGACCGCCGTTGGCGATCCCGCCCGAGGCGAGCGCGACGCTGCGCGCCATCTGGTCGGCCGCCACGAACAGCGGCATCGCGGTGGCCCGCAGGTACGCGGTCTTCGCGTCCGGCGTCCCCTCGGCGACGCCGAGCAGGCCGTCGGTGTAGGTGTCGAGGATCCGGTTGTAGAAGGTGTAGGCGTCGAGCAGGGAGACCTGGCCCGCGTCCACCTTCGCGCGGAACTCGGGCAGCTGCGCGAGGTTCGCGGCGGTCTGGTTGATGCTCGCCTGGACGCGCGGCGGTGCCTGGTCGTAGAGGCCGGCCAGGTTCTGGCCCTGCCCGGCGCCGGTGCTGTCCGTCTTCGCCCTGACCTGCTCCAGCTGGGGCCGCACGGACCCGTTCGTCGCCAGCTCGGTCAGCGTGAGCTGGCGCTCCTGCTGGACCGCGGCGAAGAACTGCACGGCGATCGGCGACGAGTCGTGCACCTTCGTGATGAACGACCGCGCCGAGATCGCGGAGTACAGCAGATATCCTGCGAGTGCGACGCCGGCCACCAGCAGCGCGATGCTGGGCACGAAGGCGATCGACAACACCCTCGTCCGGATCGAAGCACGTCCCTTGCGTGGTCCGAAGTTCTTCTTCAAGGCTCCTGAGGGCCTTCCCGCACTCGTTGTAACTGGCCAGGGCCCCCGCACCCAGTTGACATGTGGCGCCGGGTCGGCCCGGTGGCGTCTCCAGCGCCTGCGCAGGTTAATCGTGACAGCAACTGTGAGTCAACTTCACGTTTCGGATCATTCCTCTGTGTAACTTGACATCGCCGCCGACTGTCCGAATCCCCTTCGAGAGACCTGCGCGCTGTGCAGCATACCGCCGGGGAAAAGCCCCCTCGTGCAGGGGGAACCGCGTTCAAACCCGGCCGGGTACCCAGAGTGACGCCAGCGAGTAGCACAACACGTGCAGGGCAAGCCTGCGGGCGGGATCGTCGAACACCAGGCCCAGTTCCTTCGCCCTCGCCACGCGGGACAGCACGGTGTTGCGGTGCACCCCCAGCCGGGCCGACGCCTGGCTGAGCGAACCACCGCAGTCGAGCACGGCCAGCACGGTGTCCACCAGCGCCTCGCGGTCGCGGGCGCCCATCAGGTCGGCCAGGCAGAGGTCGGCGACCTCCGCGATCTGCCCGCGCGGGAGCCACGCCAGCGCCGCCCTGGCACCCACCTGGTCGAACCACTGGACCGAACCCGGGCCGCCGTCCCCGGCCACGTGGGCGGCCAGCCGCGCTTCGGTGACCGACCGCATCAGCCCGGGAACACCGGGATGCGCCCCGCCGACGCCGAGCACGAGGCCGTGGCTCGCCGCGGTGCGGGTCATCGTGCCGAGCGCGCGGCGCAGGGCGGCCGTGTCGTCCTCGGCGTCCTCGGGGGAGTTCTGCCACGACAGCCAGCCGTCGGAGTCGGCGATCAGCGGCCAGTCCGGCCGGTGCCGCTGCCACGCCGCCCTGACCAGCTGCGTCAGCTCCTCCGCCGGTGTGCCGCCGTGCAGCGGCGACAGCCACACCGCGCGGTTGCGCCCCTCGACGCGCCAGCCCAGCTCGCCGGTCCAGGACGGCACGGCCACGTCGGCGGCCGGGGTCACCGACGCGGGTGGTTCGGTGGCCAGCCGCCGCAGCAGCCCGAACGCGGCCTGCTCCTGCGCGGCCTGCGCGGAGCTGTTCATCCGGGTCTGCGCCCACACCGCCAGCAGCGGCAGCCGCGCCAGGCGCAGCAGCGATTCGACGTGCCCCGCCGCGCCCGCGCTCTTCGCGGGCACCGACGCCACCAGCTCCGCCCACGGGTGACCGGCGGCGTTGATCTCGACCCGCACGGCCGTGGCGTCCGCCCGCTCCTCCGCACCCGCGGCGCGCCCGGCGGCGAGTGCGCCACCGATCAGCAGCGCCACCGGCACGGGCGCCAGCTCGCTGTTGAGCACCCCCAGCACCCCGCGGATGCTCGACTGCCCGGCGAGCCGTTCCGCGCACACCGCCACCCGCTGCGCGCGGGCCGCCTGCGGAGCGGAGACCTGGCCCGCCAGCGCGAGCGCGACGTCCACCGGGTCGTCCTCAGTCGCGAGCAGGGCGATCCCCAGCCGGTCGGCGAGCACGGCGCTGGACGCGCTCATCGCCGTCTTCGGGACGACGACCGCGGAGACGTTGCGCTCCCAGCCCGCGTGCAGCGCGGCCGCCAGCGCCCAGCCGCCGGTCGCGGCGTCGTCGTGCAGCACCACCAGCGAGTGCGGCGCGGCGCGGTGCAGCCGGTCGAAGGTCTGGGCCAGCACCACCTCGTGCACGGCGCGGGCCGGATCGGGCAGGTGGACGGCCGCCGCGCGCGCGAGCGGGTCGACCCGCAGCAGCTCGGCGAGGACGAGGGGAGCCAGTGGTGCCTTGCCGCTCATCGGCGCCTCGGATGGGTCAGCGGGATGCCGTGCGAGGCCGGCCCGACCATCGCCAGCCCCTCGGGGGAGTACCAGACCGCGTCGGCGGGCATGACGAGCACGTCCACCAGGTCACCGGGCTCCAGGCTGTCCAGACTGGACAGCTCGCCGTGCAGCACGTCGACGAGGCAGATCAGGTCGGGCGCCGCGGCGGCGAGCGCGCCGTCGGCGAACACCGCGACCACCTCGCTGCGCAGCTCCAGCCGCAGCTGCCTGCCCTGCCCGCCCAGCTCGTCGACCACCACCGTCGACGGGTGCGCCGGGATCGTCACGTCGGTGGGCCTGCTCAGGTGCTCCAGCTCCACGATCCGGCCGCGGCCGATCCGGCGGCAGCCGGTGACGGCGGCCAGGCGCGCCACCAGCACGTCGGGGTCGCCGGACTCCAGCAGCAGGCGGCCGACGTTGACCAGGCGGGACACGGTGCCGGTGAGCGCGGCCCGGCGCAGCTCGCCCGCCGTCGTGGGGTAGGCGGCCAGCGCCGCCCAGCCGCCGACGACGTCCACATTGGACCGCAGGAGGGTGTCGGCGCGGGCCGCGTCCGGCACGGTGATCGCGACGTTCTCCCCGGTCGCGCCGCGGATCACCAGCGGCGTCGGGGACAGCCCCGCCAGGTGCATGGCCGTGTGGTGGATCAGGGCGAACGTGCGGCCCATGCCGTCGGCGTCGATCAGCGGCACGTCCAGCTGCGAGGCCGCGGCCAGCGGGGCCAGCGCGCTCACCGTGGCCGCCGCGAGCGGGTACACCGCCTCGAACCGGCGCCGGGTGAGCCGTTCCAGCTCGCGCACGGCGAGCGCGAACTCGTCGCCCGAGGGCGGCAGGTCCGCTAGCGCCGCGCCGGAGCCGATCACGCAGATGGCCGCGCAGCGGGTCTCGGGAGCGATCGAGTCCGGCCGCACCAGCGTGACGGGACCGTTGCGCTCCAGCAGGTCCGCCGTCCACGACTGCAGCGTGGTCTTCTCGGGCGCGACGGCGGGGGAGTAGAACTTGGCGCCTTCGTAGAGCGCCGTGACGTCGTCCGCGGTGATCGTCGTGGCGGCGCCGACGTAACGCGTGGTCATGCTCCCGGCTCCTCGGCCACCCCCGCGACCCTGACCCGCACCCGGACGGTGCCCGACGGGCTGTAGGGCACGGCCACGGTCGACATCTCCACCACGTCCGCGCTGCCCGGGGTGGCCCCGTTGGCGGTGGCGATCGCGGTCGCGCGGGCGTGCGCGTCGCGGCGGATGCCCTCCAGCTCGGCGGTGGACTCGATGAACGCGATCTCGTCCAGCCACGCCATCGGCCTGCTCACCGCGGCGCCCACGCACGTCAGCTCGTCGGCGGGGCGCTCGGCCTTCACCAGCGCGATGTCGCTCGCGCGGGACGCCCCCGCCCTGGTGAGCGCCGCCGTCGGCACGACGAGGACCGTGCCCAGCTCGGCGACGGTCTGCGGGCGCACCGCGGCCAGCCCGTTGCGGACGTCCCCGACCATCGGCTCGGGCACGCGGTCGAGCAGCACCCGGCAGTCCTCCGCGCCCGCGAGGCTCGCCGCGCCCTGCAGCTGCAGCGCGTCGGCCGCGCCGATGCCGAGCACGGGCAGCGTCCGGAACCGCGACGGGCTCACCCAGCCACCGTCGCCGCGGGCGATCTGGAACGGGGTTCCACGGGCACCTCGCTCGCACGCGTCGAGGATCCGGCCACCCGCGCCGGACAGGGCCGCGTTGAGCACGACGGTCGCTTCCCGGGCGGCGAGCCCCTGGCCGCCGAACTCGTAGGCCACCGAGATCCGCGCGTCGGGCATCGCGGCCTGGAGCGCGTCGGCGACCTCCCGCTCGTGGCGGGGCTGGGCGGGGGAGCCCGACGCGACGACGGCGATGTCGCGCGCCGGGCTGTCCTGGATCTCCTGGCAGACCGCGCGCAGCGCGCCGCGGTCGATCGGCCGCAGCTCACGGCCGAACAGGTCATGCCCGCCGGGCACGGTGTAGCGGCGGGTGACCAGGCGCTCGACGACGTCGTCGGGATGCCGCCCGAGCGCCGGGTCCGTCGCCGCGCGGGGCAGCACGCGGATCATCGCCACGGGGGAGAGCTCCTCGTGCCGGTGCAGCACGTGGTCGGCCAGCAGCCTGCTCACGTCGATCACCAGCCCCGTGGACCCGGTGCGGGCGACCTCGGCGAGCAGCTTGGCCGGGTCGCTCCCGGCCAGCTGCCCCAGCACAGTGCCGTCCTGGACGGTCACCGCACTCGACCGTCCAGGACCGAGACTCACCCCGATCCTGACCGCCATTGCCGCAATCTACCTGTCCTACCTGCTCTTTTTCCGCAGGTAGCGATCAACGGCCACGGCGAGCAGGATGAGGCAGCCCTGCACGACCTGCTGGTAGATGGTGTCCCAGCCCAGCAGGTTGAACCCGTTGCCGATGAGGGTGAGCAGCAGCGCACCGACGACCCCGCGCCAGATCGCGCCCTCGCCGCCGAGGATGCTGGTGCCACCGATGACCGCCGCGGCGATCGCGGACAGCTCCATCCCGGTCGCCATGCTCGACTGCGCCGAACCGGCGCGGGAGGCCAGGATCAGCCCGGCCAGGGCCGAGCAGACGCCGCTCACGACGTACGCCGCGACCTGGATCTGGCCGACCCGGATACCGGACAGCCGCGCCGCCTCGGCGTTGCCGCCCACCGCGTAGACGCGGCGGCCGAACGTGGTCGAGGAGATGAGCACCCCGATCGCGGCGACCACGACGACGAACACCACCGTCGCCGACGTCAGCCCGAACAGCGAGGGCCACGTCAGCATCCCGAAGTCCTCCTGCTGGGTGGCCAGCGGGTAGACGATCGAGCCCGCGGTGACCACTACCGCGAGGCCGCGGTAGATGATGCTCGTCGCCAGCGTCGCGATGAACGAGTTGACCCCGCTGCGCACCACGATCGTGCCGGTGACCAGCCCGAGCAGCGCGCCGGCGGCGATCGCCGCGGCGAACCCGGTGAACACGCCGAAACTCCGGCCGACCTGCACGCCGACGATCGCCGACAGCGCCAGCGACGCGCTCGCGGTGAGGTCGAAGACGCCGCTCATGATGCACACGGTGGCGCCCGCCGCGAGCAGCCCGACGACCGAGCACTGGTCGAGCAGGTTGACCAGGTTCGACGTGCTCAGGAACGTGCTGGTGCTCAGCGACAGCGCGACCACGATCGCGAGCAGCGCGACCAGGATCCCGTAGTCGCGCATCCGCCCGCCCCGCCGCAGCGCCCTGCCGGCCGGTGCGGCGCTCGCCGTCTCCGGCGCGGTGTCCACAGTCACGACTGTTCCCCTTCCTGTCCGAACGCCGCGGCGAGCACGTCCTCGCGCGGTGCGCCCCGGCTGAACTCGCCAGCCACGCGGCCGTGCCGCAGCACGAGCACCCGGTGGGCGAGGCCGAGCACCTCCTCGATCTCCGACGACACGACGACGACCGCCATGCCCTCGGCGGCGAGCTCGACGATCAGCCGGTGGATCTGCGTCTTCGCCGCGACGTCCACCCCGCGGGTCGGCTCGTCGATCAGCAGCACCCGCGGGCGCCGCAGCAGCCACTTCGCGAACAACGCCTTCTGCTGGTTGCCGCCCGACAGCGTCTCGATCGCGGCATCCGGCTTCGCCGCGCGGATGTCGACCGAGCGCGACGCCTCGCCGACCGCGGTCCGCTCGCCGCGGGTGCGGACGAACGGGCCCAGCCGGCGCGCGCCGAGCGAGGCGAGCGCGACGTTCTCCCGCACCGAGCGGGCCATCACCAGGCCCTGTTCCTTGCGGGACTCCGGCACCAGCGCGATCCCGGCCGCCATCGCGCGGCGCGGGGTCAGCCGGGACAGCGCTTTCCCGTCCACCTCCACGACACCCGCGGTGGCCCGGTCGGCGCCGAACAACAGCCGCAGCGTTTCGCTGCGGCCGCTGCCGACCAGCCCCGCGATGCCGAGGATCTCCCCGGCGCGCACGGTCAGGTCGATGCCGTCCACCAGCCCGCGCCGCAGCCCGCGTGCCGCCAGGCGCACCGGCGCGTCCGGGGGCAGCGGCGGCGGGTCCGCGTGCAGCACCTCCAGCTCCCGCCCGACCATGTGCCGCACCAGGGTGGCGGGCGTGTGGTTGGCGGCGTCGTCGGAGAGCACGAGGTTCCCGTCCCGCAGCACGGTGATCCGGTCGGCGACGCTGAGCACCTCGTCGAGGAAGTGCGACACCAGGATGATCGTCCGGCCGTCGGCGGCGAGCCTGCGGATGAGCCCGAGCAGGTTCTCCTTCTCGTGCTCGGTCAGCACCGCCGTCGGCTCGTCCATCGCCAGCACGCGGGCACCGCGGGCCAGCGACCGCAGGATCTCCACCTGCTGCTGCGTGCCGATGGACAGGTCGGCGACGCGGGCCTGCGGGTCCACGTCGAACCCGGTGACCGCCAGCAGTTCGTCGAACGCGCGGCGGTCGTCGCGCCGCCGCGCGAACCCGGCGCGGTTCGCCCAGCGGCCCAGGAACACGTTCTCCAGCACGGTCCGCGCCGGCACGAGCGCCCCCTCCTGGGAGATGAGGCTGACGCCGTGCCGGATCGAATCGCGCGGGGTGTGCAGTGCCGCGGGCTTGCCGTCGAAGGAGACGGTGCCCTCGTCGGCCCTGATCGCGCCGCCGAGGATCTTGAGCAGCGTGCTCTTGCCGGCGCCGTTCTCGCCGACGAGGCAGTGCACCTCGCCCGGCGCGATGTCGAGGTCGACACCGCGCAGGACGGAGACCCCGCTGTAGCTCTTCCCGGCTCCGCGGACGGAGATGGCGGGTGCGCGCATCGTCAGTCCGAGTAGTCGGCGGTCTGGCCCTGCAGCGTGTGCTTGGTGCCGAGCGCCTGGTACGGGGTCAGCGTGCGGGCGTCGGTCGCGACCGGCACCTGCTGCCCGCGTGCCTTCGCCAGGCCCAGCTCCGCCGCCTTCGCGCCTTCGGCCTTCTCCGGGATGACGTACACGCCGTACCAGGTGCCGCTCTGCACGGCCTGGAACGCCTGCGTGGAACCGCCGTTGCCGACGAACTTGATGTTGCGCCCCGCCGCCAGCGGCGCCGCGCCCTCGATCGCCTGCGAGGAGCCGATCACGACGTTGACGTCGGGGTGGGCCTGCAGCACGTTCTGGAACGCCGCGCGCCCGGAGTCCTGCGTGTAGCCGCCGACGACGCTGGCGACGACGTCCGCGCCACCGGCCTTGAGCGCGTCCACCGTCGCGTTGGTGCGGGCGGTGTCGAGCGGGTAGTTCGCGAAGCCCTCCAGGTAGGCCACCTTGCAGGGCGTCGACCCGGCCTCCTTGCACGCGCCGAGACCGAGCGTGGCCAGCCCCTGCCCGTTGAGGACCGGCGCGTCCACGATGCTGATCGTGCCGGGGACCTGCGGCTGCGTGGTCGAGTAGTCGCCGCCGACCGGGGTGAACTCGATGACCACCGTGATGCCGGCGGCGACGGCCTGCTTGACGGCGTTGACGATCGCGGTGCCGTCGTTGGCCTGCACGATCACCACGTCGTACCGCTTGGACGTCACCGCGTCCTGCAGCTGGTTGACCTGGGTGGGCCCGTCGAAGTTCGAGTCCAGGAAGGTGGCGTTCGCGTTGTGCGCCGCCGCGTACTCCTGGATGCCGGCCCACGTCGCCTGGGCGAAGGAGTTGGCCTTCGCGAAGCCGAAGAAGCCGATGGACAGTGTCTTGTCCGCGGGGGCCGCCGAGGTGGCCGTCGCGGCGTCGGTGCTGGGCCGGCTGCACGCGGACAGCGACACCGCAAGTGCCGCCGCTCCCGCCAGAGCCGTGAGTCGAAGCGAGGTCTTCATTGCAGCTCCTCCTCCGCCTTTCTCCAGTGGTCGAGGTGGGGGAATGCTGACTGTGCGCACCCGGAGGCCGATGTGCTAGCAGCACAGCCCCGGCCGCGGGACCTGTGCTCCGTCATCCAGCCGTGCTCTCGCCGAAACCCCGATACTGCGCCGCATGACCAACACCAGCCGGCTGGCGATCGACGTCGGGGGCACCTTCACCGACGTCGTCGAGCTGCTGCCCGCCACGGGCGAGCTGCGGTTCGACAAGGTCGCGACGACGCCCGCCTCGCCCACCACCGGAGTGCTCGACGCGTTCGGCGTGGCGAGCGCGGACGTCGGCGAGATCGCGATGTTCACCCACGGCACGACGCTCGGCCTCAACGCGCTGCTGACCCGCACCGGTGCCCGCACCGCGGTGGTCGGCACCCGCGGCTTCCGCGACGTCTACCTGCTCGGCCGCACCGACCGGCGCACCAACTACGACATCACCTACCGCAAGCCCGAGGCGCTGCTGGAGCGCTACGACACGTTCGAGGTGACCGAGCGCAGCCTGTTCGACGGCAGCGTGCACACCCCGTTCGACGTCGAGGACGCCCGGCGCGTCGCGCGGGTCATCGCCGAGCGCGGCTACGAGTCCGTGGCCGTCGCGTTCCTGCACGCCTACGCCAACCCGGAGCACGAGCTGCGGATGCGCGAGGTGCTCGCCGAGCTCGCACCCGGCGTGGCGGTGACCCTGTCGCACGAGCTGTCGCGGGAGTACCGCGAGTACGAGCGCACCAGCACGGCCGTGCTGGACGCCTACGTCAAGCCGATCGTGCGGCAGTACCTGCACGACCTCGAAGGCGAGCTGACCGGGCGCGGGTTCACCGGCCGGTTCCTGATGACCCGCTCGGGCGGCGGCGCGATGACCGTCGGCACCGCGCGGGAGCAGCCGGTGAGCCTGATCCTGTCCGGCCCGGCCGGGGGCGTGATCGGCGCGGCGGCGTTCGCCGGGCTGATCGGCGAGCCGAACCTGATCACGATCGACATGGGCGGCACGAGCCTCGACGCGTCGCTGATCCTCGACGGCGAGCCGGTGCTGTACCAGGGCGCGGAGTTCGAGGGCCTGCCGATCAACACCCCGTCGCTGTACATCCACACCATCGGCGCGGGCGGCGGCTCGATCGCCCACCTCGACGAGGCCGGGGCGCTGCAGGTCGGCCCGCAGAGCGCGGGCGCGGCACCCGGCCCGGCGTCCTACGGGCGGGGCGGCACGCAGCCGACGTTCACCGACGCGGCGCTGGCGATCGGGTACCTGGGCACGGACGCCCCGCTGGGCGGCAAGCTCGTGCTGGACCGGGTGCTGGCGGAGAAGGCGCTCTCCTCGGTCGCGGAACCGCTCGGGATGAGCGTGCCCGCGCTCGCCCGCGGCATCGTGCGGATCTCCAGCACCAAGATCATGGGCGCGGTCCGGGCGATCACCGTCGAGGTCGGCAGGGACCCGAAGGACTTCGCGTTGCTGTCGTTCGGCGGTGGCGGCGGGCTCGTCGCCGTCGACGTGGCGGCCGAGCTGGGCATCCCCACCGTCGTCGTGCCGCCGGGGCAGGGCGCGTTCTCCGCGTTCGGCATGCTCATGGCCGACGTGCAGCACGACTTCGCGCGCACGCTCGTCGCGCCGCTGGGCGAACTGGACGCCGAGCAGGTCGAGGCGGCCTACGCCGGGATGGAGGCCGAGGCGCGGGAACTGCTCGCCTCCGAGGGTTTCGAGGCCACGCTGAGCCGCAGCCTCGACGTGCGCTACGCCGGGCAGGAGCACTCGGTGACGGTCACCTTCACGAGTCTGTCCGAAGTGGAGAGTGAGTTCGCCCGGCTGCACGAGCGGCAGTACGGGCACACCATGACCGACCCGGTGGAGGTCACGACGCTGCGCCTGCGGGCGACGGGCTCGGTGGACAAGCCGACGCTGCCCCTGCTGCCGTCGCGGACGTCCGGCTCGGTGGCGGCCGAGAGCAGCCGCCCGGTGTTCGTGTCGGAGGAGCAGCCCGCCGTGCCGTACGCGCTGTACACGCGCGAAAACCTGCTGGCGGGCGACGAGTTCGACGGCCCCGCCGTGATCGCCGAGCACACCGCCACCACCGTCATCCACGCCGGGGACCGCCTGCGGGTCGGTCCTCACGGCGAACTCGTGATCACCGTAGGGGAACGATGAGCGACCAGATCACCACCGAGATCATCCGGCACGGGCTCCTGGCGTCGGCCGAGGAGATGGCGCGGAACCTGTGCCGCACCGCCTACAACACCGTGGTCTACGAGATCCACGACTACGGCATCGGCATCCACGACGCCAATGGGGACGTGGTCGCGGACGCGCCGGGCATCGCGATCTTCACGCGCGGCAACGACCACGGCATCAAGGAGGCGGTGAAGTTCCTGGGCGCCGACGCGATGCGGCCGGGCGACGTGTTCGTGCTGAACTACCCGTACTGGTCGTCCGCGCACACGCTCGACCCGCTGGTGTTCGCGCCGGTCCACGCCGAGGGCAGGCTCATCGGGTTCGCCTCGTGCCGCATCCACGTGCTCGACCTGAAGCAGAAGGACCCCGGCTACGTCCTGGACTCCACGGACATGTACCAGGAGGGCCTGTTCTTCCCCGCCACCCGGCTCTACGCCGAGGGCGTGCAGAACGACGACGTGTTCAACATCATCCGGTTCAACAGCCGGATGCCCGAGCGCACGATCGGCGACCTGCAGGCGCAGGTTTCCGCGTGTGTCACGGGGGTGCGGCGCACGCAGGAGATCGCGGCGAAGTACGGCACGGACACCCTCGTGGCCGCGATGGACGCGATCAACGACCACGGCGAGCGGCTGGCCCGGCTGGCGCTGGCGAAGCTGCCCAAGGGCACCTGGACCGCCGAGGACTACGTCGACTCCGACGGCGTGGACCTCGACCGCATGATCAAGCTGCGCGTCACGGTCACCGTCACCGACGAGGAGCTGGTGATCGACTGGACCGGCAGCGAGCACGGCGTGCGCGGGCCCATCAACCTGCCGCTCGGGCAGACGGAAGCCTTGTGCAGCCTGGTGTTCAAGTCGCTCACCACCCCGGACACCTCGGTCGTGGCAGGCAACTTCCGGCCGCTGCGCGTGGTCACCGAGCCGGGTTCGGTGATGCACGCCGTCCCGCCGATGCCGACGTTCACGCTGTGGACCGGGCTGCTCGCCGGGGAGGTGGTGCTGAAAGCGCTTGCCCAGGGCATGCCGGACCAGGTGCCCGCGTGCTCGGGCGGTGACGTCTGCTCGATGATGGGCCTGGGCGTCAACCCGCGCACCGGCGAATCCTGGCTGGAGGCGACGAACGAAGCCGTCGGCTTCGGCGCGCACGCCGGCGGCGACGGCGAGGACGGGATCATGCACCTGTCGGAACCCGGCTGCCGCAACAACCCCGTCGAAGTGCTGGAAACGAAGTCGCCGATGTTCATCGAGTCCTACGGCTACCGGCCCGACACGGGCGGCGCGGGCAGGCACCGAGGTGGCGTCGGCGTGAGCCGCGTGTACCGGTTCACCGCGCCCTCGACCGGGATCTGCCTGGTGTACAAGACGAAGACCAAGCCGTGGCCCATCGCGGGCGGCAAGCCGGGGGAGAACAACCGCATCGTGCTCAACCCCGGCACCGACCGCGAGGTGGTCCAGGGCGGCAGCTACAACCGCCTCGACGCGGGCGAGGTGCTGGTCAACGACACCGGCGGCGGTGGCGGCTACGGCAACCCGTTCGAACGCGAGCCCGAGCGCGTGGCCCGCGACGTCCGCAACGGGTTCGTGTCGCCGGAAGCCGCGGCCCGTGAGTACGGGGTGGCCGTCGATCCGGAGACCTTCGCCGTCGACGAGGTGGGCACACAGCGGCTGCGGAGCGCGTCATGAGGCTGTCGGTGGTCAACGGGGCGGTGTTCGACGGCGAGTCCGAGGAGCTGCTCGACGGTCCGGTGCACGTCGAGGACGGGCGGATCGTCCAGCTCGGCGGTGAGTTCGAGGCGGACGAGGTGCTCGACGCGCGGGGCGGCACGGTCGTGCCGGGCCTGATCGACGCGCACTTCCACGCCTACGGCATCTCGCTGGACCTGCTGGAGATCGAGTCGGCGACGCCCAGCTACCTCGCCTACTCCGGCGCCGACCGGCTGCGGAAAGCGCTTTCACGCGGGTTCACCACCGTCCGCGACGTCGCCGGTGGCGACCCCGGCATTCCCCGTGCACTGGCGGAAGGCCTGATCAGCGGGCCGCGGTACCTCTACACCGGCCCGGCGCTGAGCCAGACCGGCGGGCACGGCGACCCGCGGGGCACGGACAGCGACTTCTGCGGCTGCCACGAGTTCATGAACGAGGTGGTGGACGGCGTCGACGCGCTGCGGCACGCGGTGCGCGACCGGTTCCGGCGCGGGGCGCACGCCATCAAGATCATGGCGTCGGGTGGCGTGGTTTCGCTGACCGACCCGATCCGCGTGCCGCAGTACTCGCCCGACGAGATCCGGGCGGTGACGGAGGAGGCGGCGCGCCGCGGGAGCTACGTGGCGGCACACGCGTACTCGCCCGAGGCGATCCGGCACGCGGTGGAGAACGGCGTGCGCTCGATCGAACACGGCAACCTGCTCGACGCCGAAACCGCGTCCCTCATGGCGACTTCCGGTGCGTTCCTGGTGCCGACACTCGCCGCCTACGACGCGATGGACCGCCGTGGCGAGGAGCTCGGCATGCCCGCGGTGTCGCGGGAGAAGAACCGCGAGGTGCTGGAATCCGGCAAGCACGCGGTCGAACTGGCGCGCGCGGCGGGCGTGCCGATCGGGTTCGGCTCGGACCTGATGGGTGTGCTGGAGGACGAGCAGCTCAACGGGTTGCGGCTGCAGACCGAGGTCGAGGGGCCGCTCGCGGTGCTGCGGTCCGCCACGTCGGTCAACGCGGCGCTGCTGCGGCGCCCCGACCTCGGCCGGATCGCGGTCGGCTGTGCCGCCGACCTGCTCGTGCTCGACGGCGACCCGTTCACGGACCCGTCCGTGCTGTGGGCGGGCCCGCGCCGGGTCGTGCGAGGCGGAATGCTCGTATAACGACCTATACGCCGAGCCTTTCGGCGAGTTCGCCGAAGTCGTGCACCGAGAACTCGGCGTCGACGTCCTTGTCGGCCTCCCGGTCCGGGCCCTTCTCACGAGGACGTTCGACGAACGCCGTCCGCAGCCCGGCGGCGGCCGCCCCGGCGAGGTCCCAGCCGTGCGCGGCGACCATCAGGACCTCGCCGGGGTCGACGTCGAGCAGGCTCGCCGCCGTGCGGTACACGCGGGCGTCGGGCTTGTAGGTGCGGGCCAGCTCGGCCGAGAGGATGCAGTCGAACGGCAGGTTCGCGGCCTTGACCAGGTTGGTCATCAACGCGAACCCGCCGTTCGACAGCGCCGCGACGGTGTAGGACTTCCGCAGCCGCTGCAGGCCGTCGGGCACGTCGTCCCACGCGGGCAACCGGTGCCAGGCGTGCACGAGCCGCTGCCGGGCGGCCTCGTCGAGGTCCACGCCGTGTTCGGCGAGCAGCTCGTCGAGCGACTCGCGGTGCAGCGTGTCCAAGTACGCCCACTCGCGCTCGCCGTGCTGCACGCGGGCCATGGAGGGCAGGTACTTGTCCCGCCACTCCAGGGCGAAGGCCCCCGGGTCGAGCCGGACACCCAGCTCGCCGAAGACCTCCGCCGCCTGCCGGGACACGCCGGTGTACCAGTCCACCGTCGTGCCGAAGATGTCGAACGCCAGTACGCGGATCGTCATCCCGCCAGTATCACGCGTGCGTAGCGCGCACCGTGACCGTGAGGACCTGCGGGTCGCCGGCGAACACCGAGCCGCTGAAGTCCGGGCCCGGGGTGACGTCGTCGTACGGGAAGGCGTAGCCGCGGTTGCCGGGCAGCCTGCTGTGCACGACGCGGGCGTAGTGGTTGGTCTGCGCGTTCTGGTAGAACTGCGCGGGGTTCTCGCCGGTGGGCTGGTTCGGGTTGGCCAGGAGCGTGGTGCGGTTCAGCGCGGCGGCGAGGCGGGGGATGATCGCCTTGCGCGCGTTGCTCGCGCCCGCGGCGATGGCGAACGGGCCGCTGTCGCAGCTCCACACGTCGGCGGTGCTCGGTTTGCTGAACGTCTCGCCGTTGTTGAAGGTGAGCACGCCGTTCGTCACGCGCCCGGTGAAGGGCCCGGTGCCGTTCTGCGGGTCGACCGTCAGCGTCTGGCTCGAGTACTTCTGCCACACCTGGTCGATGTAGCCGTCGAGGTACCCGGCGAACTGGCTCGCCTTGTGGTGCGCGGAAAGCACGCGCAGCGGGCGGCCGTCGGGGCCGTTCTGGATCAGCTGCGGCCAGGCGCCGCCCTGCCCGCTGAGCGCGCTTGCGACCGCGTCCACGGAACCGGCCGGCAGGCCCTGCACCGACTGGGTGCCGGCGGAGGACGTCAGCGCGATGCCCAGCGGCAGGCCCACGAAGTCGACGTAGCTGATGTTGGCGAACAGCTGCACGTCGTTGAACGTGAACTCGGCGAAGGACCAGTTCCGGCCGTAGTTGGGGTCGGAGGTGTTCAGGAAGCTGGGGTGCACCAGCGCGGGACCGGGGTTGAGGAAGAAGTCCAGCTTCGAGCCGGTGACGACGTAGATGCGGGCGCCGTACATGCGGGGCACGGTGACGCGGCGCCCCGAGCCCACGGGGATCGCGCAGTCGACGGGCAGCGGGGTGAGCGTGGACGAGGGGGACGACGGGTAGTAGGGCGACCCGTCCGCGGCCAGCAGCACGAGGCGGTTGTCCGGCGCGAAGCCGGTGACGTAGGCGTAGACGGTGCCGGAGCCCGAGGAGTTGACCAGGTCGAGTGCGAAGGTGGCCGGGGTGGCGGCGGCCTGGGGGAAGCCGGGCCAGAGGGGCGCGGTACCCGCGGTGACGGCGGTGGCGGCGGACAGGCCCAGGAAGGCGCGGCGGGAGAGCACCGGAATACCTCCTTGAATTGCGGGGAGATTCCGAGGCTAGGCAAGGGTTTCGGGGACCGTCAACCGACGAAAGTCGGATTGTCTGGACCTTTCTGTCAGTGGTTCAGTCCAGCTGGGCGGCCGCCGGCGTGCGCAGGCCGTCGAGCATGGTCCGCAGCATCGGCTCGAGGTAGCGGGGATCGCTGGAGATCTTGGCGATCGCGGCGACCAGGTCGAAGATCTGCTCCAGGGTGAGGTCCGCGCGGATCTCGGCGGCGTCCTGGGCCGCGGTCAGCAGCGGCCGGCCCGCGGCGAGCGCCCGGGCCCTGCTGCCGTCGACGACGGGGCTGTCGTCCACGCTGAGTTCGAGCAACTCGGCCACGATGAGGCGTTTGCCGGGCAGGAAGGCGAAGAGCCGGTGCAGCCAGGCGAGGAGCGCCTCGCCCGGCGGCTGTCCGTCGTCGGCGCGGGCGGCCTCGCAGAGGGCGTCGACCTCGCCGGCGTAGAGGGCTTCGAGCAGTTCCCGGCGGCCCGGGAAGTTGCGGTAGAGGGTGGCCATGCCGACGCCGGCGCGGCGCGCGATCTCCGCCATGGACACCTCCACGCCGGGTTCGGCGAAGGCGGCGCGGGCGGCGTCGAGGATCTTGTCCCGGTTCCGCTTTGCGGCGGCCCGCCTGGTGGGGAACGTCGGCCTGTCCGTGGTCACGCGAAGTCCTGTCCGCAGGAGGTCCTGAGTTGGTGGACAGTCTATCCGGCTTCTCGGACCCAATGGTGGACAGCCTGTCCGGCATTGGCTACCGTGGTTGACGGACAGGCTATCCGTCAACTTGCGGTCAGAAGGGTGGGGGCGATGTCCTCCGTAACGCAACCGGCTCAGCAGCTCGTCAAACCGGGGGTGAGCCTGAGAGGCGTCGCCGTCATCGCGTGCCTGGCGCAGTTCATGGTGGTGCTCGATTCGAGCATCGTGAACGTGGCGCTCCCCGCGATGAAGGCGGGTCTCGGCCTGTCGCCCGCCGGGCAGCAGTGGGTCGTCAACGGCTACCTGATCACCTTCGGCGGTCTGCTGCTGCTCGCGTCGCGCGCCGGTGACCTGCTGGGCCGCCGCCGGGTCTTCGTGGCCGGGCTGGTCGTGTTCACCGCGGCGAGCCTGCTCGGCGGTCTCGCCTCGGACGGTGCGATGCTGCTCGTGGCACGTCTCGTGCAAGGGGCGGGCGCCGCGGCGCTCGGGCCGTCGAGCCTGAGCCTGATTACCGCCAGCCACACCGACCCCGGCGCCCGGACCCGCGCCCTGACCTGGTGGGGCGTCGCGGCCGCGAGCGCCGGGGCCGCCGGCATCGTGCTCGGCGGGGTCCTCACCGCCGCGCTGAGCTGGCGCTGGGTGCTGCTCGTCAACGTCCCCATCGGCGCGTGCCTGCTCGTCGCGACACGCGCCTCACTGCTGGCCACCCCGCTCGCGCGGGAGCGCGCCCGCATCGACGTCCCGGGTGCCGTCACGGTCACCCTCGCCGTCGCCGCCATCGTCTACGGGATCTCGGTGGCGCCCGACCACGGCTGGGGGGGCGGCCCAGGTGCTCGCCGCACTGGTGGCCGGGGTCGTGCTGCTGGCCGTGTTCGCGGTGATCGAGCGCCGGGCCGCCGCACCGTTGATCCCGTCTGCGGTGTTCGCCCGGCGCAACGTCCGGATCGGCAACGCCCTGACCGTGTGCATCGGCGCCGTGGTCACCACGCCGTTGTTCTTCCTCTCGCTGTACTTCCAGCAGGTGCTGGGCGAAACGGCGCTGCGGGCGGGACTGTCCCTGCTGCCGATGCTGGCCGTGATCAGTCTCGGCGTCCTCGTCTCCCAGCGGCTGATCCCCGCGCTCGGCCCGCGCCCGCTCGTGGTGGGCGGGGCGCTGGTCGCCGCCGCCGGGCTGTGGTGGCTCTCGGGGCTGCCCGCGCACCCGGCCTACGTCACCCACGTGCTCGCCCCCACCCTGGTCGTCGGCGCCGGGACGAGCCTGACGATGATGCCGGGGATCGTCGCGGCCACCACGGGCGTCGATCCACGCCACGCCGGGGTCGCTTCGGGCCTGCTGAACATGTGCCGCCAGCTCGGGGGAGCGCTCGGCATCGCCGCACTGGTCACGCTCGCCTCGACCGTCACCGGGCCCGGCGCGGCGAACGATCCCGCGGCGGTCGTGCACGGGTACCGCGCCGCCCTGCTCGCCCTCGCCGCGCTGAGCGTCGCCACCGCCGTGATCGCGCTCTTCCTCGAGGGGAACCGGAGCGCCCGCCGATGATCGTGCGCACCGCGTCCGGCCTCGTCGAAGGACGCCTACTCGATGGAGCCGCGGTCTTCCTGGGCATCCCGTACGCGCAGGACCCCGGCGCCGGATTCGACCCACCCCGCGCGCCCGCGCCGTGGGACGGCGTTTTCCCGGCCACGGCCCCAGGTGCTTCGGCGCCTCACGCGCCGGTAGCCCAGGAACTGTTCCCCGACCCCGTCGTGGTGGGCGGCAACCCGCTGAACCTCAACGTGTACGCGCCCGCGGACCGGGGTGCACGCGTTCCCGTCGTGGTGTGGCTGCACGGCGGCGGGTTCTTCACCGGCAGCAACGCCAGCCCGTGGTACACGGGCGAGACCTTCGCGCGGGACGGGGTCGTGCTCGTCGTCCCCAACTACCGCCTCGCCGCGGAGGGGTTCATGATCCTCGACGACGGCGTCGCGAACCGCGCGCTGCTCGACCTCACCGCGGCACTGCGGTGGGTCCGCGACAACATCGAGGCGTTCGGCGGTGACCCGGACCGCGTCACGGTGGCCGGGCAGTCGTCAGGCGCGACGGCGGCGCTCGCCCTCTCCGGTGTGCCCGCCGCACGCGGCCTGTTCCACCGGCTGGCCGTGATGAGCGCCGGGACCCCGCTGCTCGCGTCACTGGACCGGATGCGAGCGCTCTCCACCGAGTTCGCCGCGCAGCTTGGCGTTCCGCCCACGCGGGCCGCGCTCGCGCGCGTGCCCTTGGAGCGGCGGCTGGAGCTGGAAACCGCGTGGCTGCCCGAGGAAGTACAGGCGCCTCCGGCCGCCGTCGACGACCGGGCCCGCCGCACCGGAAAACCCGCCTTCCGCTGGCAGCCCACCCACGACGGCGAGGTCGTCACGACGGCGCCGGGCGAAGCGCTCGCCGTGCCGGGCGCGCTCGACGCACTCCTGATCGGCGTGACCGCCGAGGAGTGGAACTTCATGCTCGGCGAGGTGACACCCGCCCCGTCGACCGAAGCGTGCGAGGAAGGTTTCGCCAACCTCGGGCTCACACCCCGGGATCTGCGCCACTACCTCCGCGCGCTGCGGACGGGCAACCCGGGCCACGCGCTCGCCCAGGCGCTGACCGACCGCACCTTCCGCACGCCCGCCCGCGATCTCGCCGAGGTGGCCGCCGCGGCCGGGATCCCGGTCTACGCCTACCAGTTCGGGTGGCAGGCCCCCGGGCTCGGTGCCGCCCACTGCACCGACCTCCCGTTCTTCTTCGACCACCTCCAGGCCCCCGGCGTGGCCCGGTTGCTGGGGCCGGACGCACCGCCGCACCTGGCGGCCGCGATGCACGACGCGTTCGTGCGTTTCGCGCGCGACGGCGACGCCGGCTGGAGCGCCTACGACTCCGCCGCCCGGCGCGCCATGGTGTTCGACGACCGGATGCGCGAGGTGCCCGACGCGCTCAGCCTGATGCCGCGGGAGCTACGGGAGTGAGGAACCCGTCAGATCATGCCCTCCCGCAGGGCGTAGGCCACCGCGTGCGTGCGGTTGCGCAACCCGAGCCGCGACAGGAGGCTGTGCAGGATGTTCTTCACGGTCCGCTCGGAGTAGGTCATCTCCGCCGCGATCTCCGCCGTGTCCATGCCCTCCGCGAGCAGCCGCAGCACGTCGGCCTCCCGGCGGGACAGCCCGCTCAGCGTCAGGTCGCGCGGCGCCAGCACGTCGTGGTGCAGCCGGGACAGCCCGCGCAGCAACGGCCCCAGCTGCTCGGGCGGCACGTCACCGCGCCCGGCGTGGGCGTCGGCGATCGCCTGCAGCAGCCGGGCCGTCGTGGCCTCCGCGCGCGGCACCAGCACGACGAGGCCGTGCTCCACCGCCGTCCACAGCTCCGCCGGCCGCGTGTCCTCCGCGACGAGCACCAGCCGCGCGTTCGGCGTCGTCGTCAGCAGTTCGCCCAGTTCACGGCCCGCCTCGGCGACCGCGAGCACCACCTCGGCCCCGCCGTCCTCGCGCGCGTCGACCACCTGCACCCCGGGCTTGTCCCGCAGCTCGGCCAGTATCCCGGTGCGGACGAACGGATCGGCCGCCACGACGGCGACCCGGACGGCCGGGCGCCGGGGCGGGACGGAGTGCAGCCGCGGACGGTTGCCGCCCTCGGCCCACGCTATACGCGAAGACATGACCTCCAGCAAACACCGTCCCCCGCGCGCGGAGGAGGCGGAACCACCGGCAGGTTTCGACCGCCGGCAATTCTGCCGGTTGAATGGGCGGTGGTGAACGACGCACAAGATCCCGGCACGGGCCCGGACGCCACCCCGGCGTTCGGGCGCCTGCTGCTGCGCCACCGCCGCGCCGCCGGGCTGACCCAGGCGGAACTGGCCAAGGCCTCCGGCATGAGCGAACGCGCGCTGCGGGACCTGGAACGCGGCCGCGCCCAGGCGGCGCAACGCCGTTCGGCCGACGCGCTCGCCGACGCGCTGCGCCTCACCGGCGCCGACCGCGCCCGCTTCCTCGCCACCGCCCGCGACGGGCGCCGCCGCAGCCCCCGCGCCCCGGCGGCACCCGTCGTCGGCGAGCTGCCGCCCCCTGTGCCCGACCTGCGTGGCCGCGAAGCCGAACTCGCCCGGCTGCGGGAGGACGCGCTGGCCGACTCGCCCAGCGGCGTGGTGCTGTCGATCATCGGCCACCCCGGCGTCGGCAAGACCACCCTCGCCGTGGCCGCCGCCCACGCGTTGCGCGACCGGTTCCCCGACGGGTGCTTCGCGCTCGACCTGCGCGGGCTCGCCGACCAGCCGCTCAGCTCCCGCGAGGCACTCGAACAGCTCCTGCGCGCGCTGGGCGTGCCGCCCCAGCAGATCCCGGCCGCCGGCGTGGAGCAGCAGCACCTGTTCCGCTCGCTGCTGGCCGGGCGCCGGGTCCTGGTGCTGCTCGACAACGCCGCCGACGAGGCGCAGGTGCGCCCGCTGCTCGCGGCGAGCCCCGGGTGCCTCACGCTGATCACGTGCCGCCGCGCCCTCGCCGGGCTCGAGGCGGCGCGCTGGGTGTGGCTCGAACCGCTCGCCGACGCCGACGCGACCGCGCTGCTGGCGGGTATCGCCGGGCCGGAGCGCGTCGCCGCCGAACCGGAGGCCGCCGCGGAACTCGTGGCGCTGTGCGGAAACCTGCCGCTCGCGGTGCGCATCGCGGGCACGAGGCTCGCGACGCGCCCGCAGTGGTCGATCGCCTACCTCGTCGGGCAGCTGCGGGACGCGAGCACCCGCCTGAGTTCCCTGTCGGCGGGGGACCTGCAGGTGCGCTCGGCGTTCGAGATGTCCTACCGGCGGCTGTCCCCGGCCGCGCGGCTGGTGTTCCGGCGCCTCGCGGCGATCCCCGGCGCCGACTTCGCCGCCGACCTCGCGGCGATCGCCGCGGGACTGCCGGTGGCCGAGGTCGGCGAGCACCTCGACGAACTGGTCGACGCCAACCTCGTGCTCGCCGCCGCCGCGCCGGGGCGCTACCGGTTCCACGACCTGATCCGGATCTTCGCCCGCGAGCGGCTCGAAGCCGAGGAGAAGCCGCACGACCGCGAGGCGCTCTCCGAGGCCACGCTGCGCCATCTGCTGGGCACGGCGACCGCCGCCGCCCGCCTGTTCTACCCCGACCGGCTCACCGCCGAACCGTTCGCGTCGCGGCGCGAGGCGGCGGAGTGGCTGGACACGGAGGCGTCGAACTGGCTGGCCGCCCAGCGCGCCGCGGCGCAGACGGGGCGCCACCGCGAGGTGCTCGAACTGGCGCGGGCCGTGCACTGGTACTCCGACGGGCGCACGCAGGAGCGGCCGTGGCACGAGATCTTCGCGCTGGGCCTCGCGGCGGCGCGGGCGCTGGGCGACCGGTCGGGCGAGGCGGCGATGCTGAACTCGCTGGGCTGGGCGCGGTACTTCTGCCTGGCGGACAACGAAGGCGGCCTCGCGCTGCACCGGGAGGCGCTGGGCATCGCCGTCGAGACCGGGGACCGGCGGGAGCAGGCGTGGGCGCTGGGCTACCTCGCCGCGGTCCGGTTGCGGCTGGGACAGCCGGCCGAGGCGCTGGACCACGCGGAACGCGCCGTCGCGCTGGCCGAGGACCTCGATTTCTGGCTGGGGCAGGGCACGATCCGCAACGTGCTCGGCTCCATCCTGCGCGCGCAGGGCCGCGCGGACGAGGCGCTGGCCGTGCACCGGGCCGTGCTCGCGGACGTGGAGGCGCACTACGCGCGGGCCAACCCCGAGGCACGCCGGTTCTTCCGGGCGACGACGCTGCTCAACCTCGGCCTCGACCTGAGCGAGGCGGGGCAGTGGGCGCCGGCGGCAAGGACCCTCCGCGAGGCGCGGGCGCTGTTCCGGCAGGGCGGGTTCCCGATCGAGGAGGCGTTCGCCGCGCTCAACGAGGGCAGGGCCCGCCGCGAGGTGGGGCAGCTCGCGCTCGCCGGGGTGTGCCTGGAGCTGGCGCTCACCGCGTTCACCGGGGTGCCGCTGCGCTGGCAGCGCGCCCGCACGCTCGCGGAGCTGACCACGCTCTACGTCGTCACCGGGAACCCCACCGCGGCGGGCGACTCCCGCCGCAAGGCGCTCGCCCTGTGCGAGGAGCTGGGCACGACCCAGGCACTGGCGCTGGCGGCCGAGCTCCGCGTCGGCTGAGCGTCAGCCTCCCCGTGCCGCGGCGAGGCTGCGCAAGCAGGCACGCACCACCTGCCGGTTGGCGGGGGAGTCGGGGAAACGGCCGCATGAGGGGCAGAACAGGCGCACGGCGCCCGCGAACTCGTCCACCACGACGGCCGCCGGGCGCTCGCAGCCGCGGCACCAGCGGTGCCCGGTCACGACCACCACGTGCGCCGCGGAGCCGATGCACTGGTGCAGCCAGTGCCGGTGGGTGCGACAGGTGAGGCGCTCGAACGGGTCCAGCCCGGCGGCTTCGGCGCTGTCCTCGGCCGCGAGCCGGGCCGCGAGCCGCTGGTCACGGAGCTCCGCGTACCGGTCCACCTCCCGCAGTTCGGTCATGACCCAGCGTAGGCCGGGCCGTGGTCGGCGCGCGGGTGGCCGTTTTCCACCCGTCAGCCCGCGGTCACCGGCTCCCCGGCCAGCTCGGCATCCACTTCGGACTCCAGCTTCGCCAGCTCGTCCTCGCCCAGCCCGTCCTCGTCACGCATGCGGTCGGCGAGCAGCCGGACCGGGTCGAACTCCCGCCAGCGCGTGACCTTGCCGCGGCCGCGGAACCGGCACGTGCTCAGCTCCAGCAGGTGCGGTCCCTCGCCGCACCTGATCCCCTCCACGGCCTCCTCGACGGACTCGGCCACCGCGAGCGCGTCCATGCCGTCCACCGACCACGCCGCGATGCCGTGTGCCGCGGCGAAAGCGGCTTCCGACGGCGGCCCGCCGAGCGGGTGGAGGTTGATCTCGCGGCAGAACAGGACCGCCAGCCCGCGGCGGGCGGCGACCCGCAGCGCCTGCCGCAGTTCCCCGGCGGGCACCGGGCGCTCACCGAGCCGGTACACCGTGACCCGGGGCCGCGGCGCGGCGGCCGTCGCGGCGGCGAGGCCCAGCGCCAGCGGGATTCCGCCGCCCTCGACCACGCTGTCGTCGGGGCCGATGCCCGCGGCGATCCCGGCCACCACCGCTTCGTCGCCGATGACCGGCTGCCCGGTCCGGCGCTCCTCGAGTCGCCGCGCGCGGATCATCCCGCGCAGCAGGTCCAGGCGCTCCTGGGCGCGAGGGCTTCCGTCGGTCATCAGCCGTCCTCCACTCCTTCTCCCGCTTTGAGGACCCGGCGCAGCACCTTGCCGGTGCGGGTACGCGGCAGGGAATCCTCGAAGACCAGTTCCGCCGGCGCGAGCGCGCCGAGCGCGCGGCGGCCGAACGCGAGCAGCTCCAGCCGCAGCTCCTCGTCCGGCTCGTAGCCCGCGTGCAGCGTGACGAACGCCTTGACCCGTTCGCCGTCGACGGGGTCCGGGACCCCGATCACCCCGGCTTCGCGCACCGCGGGGTGCGACACGAGCACGCTCTCCACCTCGAACGGCCCCACCCGGTAGCCGCGCGCGGAGATCACCTCGTCGGTGCGGCCGACGTAGGAGTAGTAGCCGTCGTCGTCGCGCCGGGCGAGGTCGCCGGTGAGGTACCAGCCGTCCGAAAAGGACTCGTCGTAGCGGCCGGGATCCCGCCAGTAGCCGCGGAACATCGACGGCCAGCTCCGGCGCAGCGCCAGTTCCCCCGCCTGGTGCTCGCCGGCCGTCAGCTCGCGGACCTTGCCGTCCTCGCCGCGCTCGACGAGCCCGGCCGTGATGCCCGGCAGCGCGCGGCCCATCGAGCCGGGGCGGACGTCCTCGCCCGCGAAGTTCGCGATGGTGATCGCGCCGGTTTCGGTCTGCCACCACGTGTCGTGCACCGCGCAGCCGAGCGCGTCCTGGCCCCACACCACGGTTTCCGGCGGCAGCGGTTCACCGGTGCTGGCCACGAACCGCAGCGCGGACAGGTCGTGCTCGGCGGGTGGTTCCGCGCCGCGGCGCATCAGGGTGCGCAGCGCGGCGGGCTCGGTGTACCAGACGGTCACGCGCTGCCCGGACAACACGGACAGCCACCGGCCGGCGTCGAACCCGCCCTCGACGCTCAGCGTCGTGACCCCGGCGGTCAGCGGGGCGACCACGGCGTAGGTCAGCCCGGTCACGCCACCCGGGTCGGCGCTGCACCACAGGAGGTCCGAGGGGTGCAGGTCGAGCGCGTAGCGGGCGCTGACGTACTGGGCCAGCACCGCTTCGTGGGCCTGCAGCACGCCCTTGGCGGGGCCGGTGGTGCCGCTGGTGAAGTGCAGGAACGCGGGGTCGCCGGGCTCGCCCGGCTCGATCTCGTAGTGCGGCGAGGACTTCTCGAGCGCGGGGCCGAGCGCGAGCGCGCCGGGAACGGGCGTCTCGCCGGTCACCAGCACCCGCCGCAGCGACGGCACCGAGTCGCGGATCGCGGCGATCTTGCCGCGGTACAGCTCCGGGGTCGTGACGAGCACCCCCGCCTCGCCGAGGGACAGCCGGTCCCGCAGCGGTTCGGGGCCGTAGGCGGTGAACAGCGGGGACAGCACGCAGCCCGCCTTGAGGGCGCCGAACACCGCCACGTACAGCTCGGGGGTGCGGCCGAGCAGCGTGTAGACGCGCTCGCCCCGCGGCACGTCCAGCCGGCCGAGCAGGTCGGCGAACCGGTTGCTGAGCTCCGAAAGCTCGGCGAAGGTGTACTCGCGGACGGTGTCGTAGCGGTCGAGCCAGCGCAGCGCCGGGTGGTTCCAGCGCGGGCCGGTGGCGTAGCGGTCCACGGCCTCGTGCGCGATGTTCAGCGCGCCGCTGCCCGGCAGTGCGGACAGGGCCAGCAGTTCGGCCTCCCAGCTGAACCCCGCGACCGTCCGCGCGTAGTCGCGGAGGTTCGCGGCCGCGCGCACGGCCTCGGACTTGCGGATGACGGGCCAGTTCATGCGGGCACCTCGGCGTGGGCGGCGAGCAGCCAGAGCACCTCGTCGTCGGTCACCTCGCGGAAGTCGGCGTACCAGCGGCTGACGGCGCCGAGGCGGGGCGGCGCGAGCAGGCATTCCACCCGGTCGGCGAACGGGGACAGCGCTTTCAGCGCGGCGCGCGCCGCGACCGGCACCGCGACGACGACGCGGCCGGCGCGGCGGGCGGTGAGCACCCGGAGGGCGGCGAGCACCGTGGCGCCGGTGGCGATCCCGTCGTCGGCGAGCACGACCGTGCGGCCCGCGACGGGCACCGCCCGCCGCACCGCGCGGTACCGGCGCGCCCGCTCGGCCACCGCCTGCAGCGCGGAGCCGAGCAGCCCGGGGGCGATGCACCCGCCGACCACGACCGCGCCTTCGCCGACCGCGCCCAGTGCGAACTCCGGGTCGGCGGGGTCGGCGACCTTGCTGACCAGCACGACGTCGAGCGGGGCGGCCA
Organism: Amycolatopsis sacchari; assembly: GCF_900114035.1. Classification (GTDB taxonomy): domain Bacteria; phylum Actinomycetota; class Actinomycetes; order Mycobacteriales; family Pseudonocardiaceae; genus Amycolatopsis_E; species Amycolatopsis_E sacchari. The sequence continues at coordinate 172,439 of NZ_FORP01000001.1, forward strand.
GCGCGGTGGCGATCGGGTCGGCGACGACGACCCCGCCGCGGGGCAGGCCCAGCACGACGGGCCGGTCGGCCCGCAGGTCCCGCAGCCGTCCCGCGAGCTGACCGCCCGCCGTCGTCCGGTCGTCCACCACCATCGGTTCGCTCCCTCGCACCGCGCTGAGGTGATCGAGACTGCCTGGCCGGGGAGTGCCCGCGACAGGGCTGGACGTAACCGGACGTGCTGCCGAAAGTCCCTGCGGGCGTACGGTGGGGTGCATGGGCCGGGTCCCGGGCGGCTGCCAGTGACGGGCGGCCACGCCGATCTGCACGCGGTCCGGACGGCCGCGAGCCACCTGCGCCGCGGGATGACCGGCACCGCGACGTTCAGCCTGTTCCCGCGGCGCCTGCCGCCGGACCGGGGGTTCGTCGTCAGCGCCGGGCTCGACGACGTGCTGCTGTTCCTCGAAGGCTTCCGGTTCGAGCGCGCCGAGCTGGCGTACCTGCGGCAGGCCGCGGAACTGCGGGACGCCGACGTCGCGGCGCTCGCGGACCTGCGGTTCACCGGGGACGTGTGGGCGCCGCCGGAGGGTTGCGTGGTGTTCGCGCCGGAACCGCTGCTGGAGGTCACGGCCCCGCTGCCGGAGGCGCAGCTGGTGGGCACGGCGCTGCTCGGCCTCGTGACGTTCGGCTGCACGGTCGCCACCGAGGCGGCGCGGTACCGGCTCGCGGCGGGCGGCGCGGACCTGTTCGACTTCGCCGGCCACCGGGCGCCGGGGCTCGCCACCGCGACGGCGGTGGCCAGGGCGTGCGCGGTGGCGGGGTTCGCCGGCACGAGCCACGTCGGCGCCGCCCGGGTGCTGGGCCTGCCCGCTGTCGCCACGATGACGGCCGCCTACCTCGGCGCCTTCGGGGACGAGCGGGCCGCTTTCCGCGCCTACGCCCAGGATTTCCCGGCGCGGCCGGTGTTTCTCGTCGACAAGGGCGACGTGGTCGACGGGGTGCACGCGGCGGTGGACGTCGCCACCGAGCTCGACCTGCCGGACGACCACATCGGCGTGCGGCTGTCGTCCGGCGACCCGCTGGAAGCGGCGAGGAAGGCCCGCGAAACCCTCGACGAAGCGGGGTTCGTGCGGTCGCGGATTCTCGTCAGCGGCGGGCTCGACGAGTACGAGCTGGAACGGCTGACCGGCGCCGACGCACCGATCGACGGTTACGGGGTGGGCCGGAACCTCGCCGTCCCGGAGGCGAGGGCGGTGACCGCCTACCGCCTCGTCGAGTACGACGGCAGACCCGTCGCGGACGACGACACGCTGCCGGGCGCCAAGCAGGCGTACCGCTGCGCGTCGGGGGAGGACGACGTCCTCGCGCGGCGCGGCGACCCGCCGCCGGGCAAGTGCCGGGCGGTCCTGACGCAGGCGATGCGGGGCGGCCGCCGGGTGCGCGGCAGGCACGGCCTGGACCACGCGAGGGACCGCCTGGAACGCGACCTGCGCTGGCTGCCCCGCGACGCCCGGCGCCTGCGGGCGCCCAGCCCCGTGCCGGTCCGGCTGTCGCCGGGCCTGGCGGCACTCACGCGCCGGTGAGGCGCGGTGGGCCGTTAGTGCGTGGTTTCGCCCCGCTGGCGGGCGGTGATGCAGCCCTGGGGTGGCCGGGCACGCGCGTGGTTGTCCCGGCGAACGGCGGTCAGGCGCCGCCGAAGCGGGGCTTGTGAAACCCCGGCCGTACCCCTCCGCCGGATCCCCCGCGCCGGGCTGCGGTGACACCGGGGTCAGGCCCGCCCCTGCAGGACGGCGAGCGGGCCGCGCGCGTCCGCTTCGATGTCGGACGCCACGGCCTCCAGCAGCTCCTCCGTCAGATCGCTGAAAGCCCGCGCCAGCGCCAGTTCCGCGGCGATCGCGGGCAGGTGCACCCCGCGCGGGCCGCCGTGGACGAGGCCGATCCCGTGGTACGTCGTGCCGCCCGCGGCGGCCAGCCGGACCTGGGCACGGGTGGTGTCCCCGCTTTCGTCGAGCGCGATTTCCACGGTCCACTTCGCTGGTCGTGCCATGACGCTCCTCTTTCGTCGCCCCCCACCCTTCCTCCGCTCCGGCGGCGGGCGTAGGGCCGAAAGTCCCTCGTTCAAGGGGGCGTTTTCCGCCGTCCACAAAGGATCTTGAACGACTCCACTGTGGAACGTCAGCGCCCTGGCCCCCTGGCGTGCCTGCGGTCGCGCAGCTTCGTCGCCAGCACCGCCGCCTGGGTGCGGCGTTCGAGGCCGAGCTTGGTCAGCAGGCGGGACACGTAGTTCTTCACGGTCTTCTCGGCCAGGAACATCCGCTCGGCGATCTGCCGGTTCGTCAGGCCCTCGCCGATCAGCTCCAGCAGCGTCCGCTCGCGGTCGCTGAGCCCCGCCAGCGACCCGGAGTCCGTGGCGTCCGAACGCAGTTTCGCCATGAGCGTCGCGGCGGCCCTGTTGTCCAGCAGCGACCGCCCCGAGCCGACCTCGCGCACCGCGGAAACGAGCTGCAGCCCCTGGATGTCCTTGATCACGTACCCGCCCGCCCCGGCGAGGATCGCGTTGAGCATGGCCTCCTCGTCGGTGTAGGAGGTCAGCATCAGCACGTTCAGCTCCGGCAGCCGGGACCGCAGGTCACGGCACAGCTCGATGCCGTTGCCGTCGGGCAGCCGCACGTCGAGCACCGCGATGTCGGGGCGCAGCGCCGGGATCCGCGCCAGCGCCTGCGCGGCGGTGGGGGCCTCGCCGATCACGGTCAGCTCCGGGTCGGCCTCCAGGAGGTCCGCCACACCGCGCCGGACCACCTCGTGGTCGTCGACCAGGAACACCTTGATCATGGTCCTCACCCTTCCCGCGCCGGGGATTTCTCCCAGGCTAGCCGTGATCGCACGGGGACTTTGTGCTCTTTTCCGGCCCGTCCACCACGCGGGACCATGACGCCCGTGTCGAGGAACGGACCGCGGGCCGGAAGTGACGCATGAACGGCCGGCTGCGGGAGCTGTCGCGTGAGGAGTCGCTGCGGCGGCTCGCCAGCGTGGGTGTCGGCCGCATCGTGTTCACCCACCAGGCATTGCCCGCCATCCGGCCCGTCCACCACCTCGTGGAGGACGACGGCGAGGTGGTGATCCGCAGCCACGACCGCACGGCGCTGCTGTCCGCGCTGGACACCGTCGTGGCGTACGAGGCGGACTCGGTCTCCGGCGACGACCGGATCGGCTGGAGCGTCATCGTCACGGGTGTCGCCCGCCGCGCCGACGGCGCCGACCGCTACCGCCACCTCGCGGATCCGTGGGCGGACGGCGAACCCGGCTACGTCATCCGCATCCGCCCCGAACTCGTCGCCGGCTTCGGGCTGCCCGAGGACAACGGCCACGCGCCCTGAGCGGCTCACGCGAGGGGAGCCGACCACACCAGGCGGGCGCCGCCGTCCTCCGGCGCGTCGAGCACGGAGCGCCCGCCGGCACGCCGCGCGCGCTCGGCCAGGTTCCGCAACCCGCCGTGCACCTGGCCGCCCGGGCCGCGCCCGTTGTCCGTGACCTCGATGGACAGCTCGTCGCCGACCTCCACCGTGACCGCCACGGCGGTCGCGCCCGCGTGCCGCACCGTGTTGTCCAGCGCCTCCCGCACCACCGCTTCGGCGTCCTCGGCCAGCCGCGGCGACACCACGCCGAGCGGGCCGGACACCCGCACGCTCGTCTGCAGCGGCGTGTCCCCGGTGACCTCCGCGATGATCTCGTGCAGCCGCCGCCGCAGGCGCGCGCTGCCGTCCGCGCCGCCGTGCAGGTCGAAGATGGCCGTGCGGATCTCCGCGATGACGCTCTGCACCTCGTCGATGAGCTCACTCAGCCTGCGCTGGATCTCGGGGGAGCGGGTGCGCAGGCGGGTGCTCTGGAGGGCGAGGCCGTGGGCGAACAGGCGCTGGATGACGTGGTCGTGGAGGTCGCGGGCGATGCGGTCGCGGTCGGCGAGGACTTCGAGTTCGTAGAGGCGGCGCTGGTCGTCGGCGAGCTGGAGGGCGAGCGCGGCCTGGTCCGCGTAGGAGGCCGCCAGCGGCAGCTGGGTCGCGTCGAACGGCTCACCACCGGCGGTCCGCACCGCGACCAGCACCCCGGACACGGTTTCCGCCGACGCGCGCAGCGGCAGCACCAGCACCGGCCCGAACTCGGCGGGCAGCCCGGCGCCCACGTCGTAGCGCAGTTTCGGTTCCTGCCGCGGCATCGCGTCCCGGAAGGAGTCCCCGCACGTCGAGGCGGCCACCGGGATGCGGCGGCCGATGAGCTCTTCCGCGTCCGGCCCGGCGGAGACGGTGACGACGAGCGTGGTGACCTCCTCGGGAGGCAGCTCGGGGTCGTCGGGGCGGGCGAGGAAGGTGTGGTCGGCGCCGGTCAGGGTGCGGGCGCGCTCGGCGACCAGGCGCAGGACCGCGGCCGGATCGGCGGCGGCGAGCAGCTGCGCCCTGATCTCGCTCGTCGCCTCCTGCCAGCGCTGGCGCAGGCGGGTCTCCTCGTACAGGCGCGCGTTCTCCACGGCGATGCCCGCGGCGGCGGCGAGTGCCTGCACGACGACCTCGTCGTCCTCGGTGAAGGGCTGCCCGTCGGCCTTCTCCGTGAGGTAGAGGTTGCCGAACACCTTGTCCCGCACCAGGACCGGCACGCCGAGGAACGTGCGCATCGGCGGGTGCTCGGCCGGGAAGCCCGCCGACGCGTCGTGCTCGGCGAGGTCGGCCAGCCGCAGCGGTTCCGGCCGCTCGATGAGCAGCCCCAGCAGCCCGTGCCCCTTGGGCAGGTGCCCGATCTTGTCCCTGGTCCGCGCGTCGACGCCCTCGTGGATGAACTGCGCGAGCCCGACTCCGTCCGCGTTGAGCACGCCCAGCGCGCCGTGCCTGCAGTCGACCAGCTCGGTCGCCGCCCGCACGATCCGGCGCAGGGTCGCGTCGAGTTCGAGGCCGCCCGCGATGGCGAGCACGGCCTCCAGCAGGCCGTCCATCTGGTCGCGCGCGGCGATCAGCCGCTCGATGCGGTCCTGCACCTCGACGAGCAGCTCGCGCAGCCGCAGCTGCGACAGCGTGCCGCGCAGCGTGGGCCGGGCGGGGCCTTCCGTCGCCATGAAGCCACCTTCGCACCCGGGGTGATCGAAAACCAGCAGGTGCACCCGGGCAGCGGCCGGGCGAAGGGCCGAAAGACCCTCCGGGTTCAGGACGCCCGCCTCTGCCGCACGTCGGCGCGCGGAAGAGACGCTGGGCACCGGAAATCACCTCTGGGAGAGCTGCCATGACAGCGACGCACACCAGGGCGGCGAACCTGGTCCTGACCGCACTCGAGTCGGCCGTCCGCGCGCCGTCGCCGCACAACACGCAGCCGTGGCGGTTCGAGCTCGGCGACGACCGGATCGACGTCCACCTCGACCCCGCGCGCGTGCTCACCGTGGTCGACCCGGACGGCCGCGAGGCCCGGCTGTCCTGTGGTGCCGCGATCCTCAACATCCAGCTCGCGCTGCGTGCCGCGGGCCGCGCCAGCGCCGTGCACCTGCTGCCCGACCGTGCCCGGCCCGCGCACCTCGCCACGGTGTGGCTGCAGGGGCAGTGCCCGGTGACCCCCGAGGACCGCGCGTTCGCCAGGGCGATCACGTTCCGCCGCAGCAACCGGCGCCCCTTCGCCGACCGGCCGGTCCCGCGGTGGATCCGGCACTCGCTCGTGCGCGCGGCGAGCCTCGAAGGCGCCTCGCTCGCGCTGCTGGAGCGGCCCGCCGAGCTGGACCGGCTCGCCGGCCTGCTGCGGCACGCCGAGCACCTGCAGAGCGAGGACCCGGCGTTCCAGGAGGAGCTGCGGCGCTGGACGGCCGAGGGCGGGCACCGCGACGACGGGGTGCCGCCGTCGGCCGGCGGGCCGCGCCAGGCGCCGGGCGCGCTGCTGACCCTGCGCTCCTACCCAGGTGCGGAGGACCGGCCGGAACGCCCGTACGAGAGCGAGCCGCTGGTCGCGGTGCTCAGCTCCTTCACCGACACGCCGCTCGCGCAGCTGCGCACGGGCCAGGCGCTGCAGCGGGTGCTGCTGACCGGCACGACGGCGGGGGTCAGCGCGTCGTTCCTGTCGCAGCCGGTCGAGATCGGCGCGACCCGGCGCGAGCTGCGGGAGCTGCTGGGCGGGCAGGCCTGCCCGCAGGCCGTGCTGCGGTTCGGGTACGGCTTCGCCGCCCCGGCCACCCCACGCCGCCGCCCCGAGGCCGTCAGCCGTCCCCGTTCGCAGTAGTCCGGTCACTCCACGCAGTTTCGGCGGGACCCGGACGGGGTAACTCCGGTTCCGGAGGACGCCGATGCTGCAGACCGACGGGCTGGACATCCTGATCGCCTGGGTGGTGTTCGGTGCGCTGCTGGCCGCGCTCGGGTTCGTGCTCCTGCGGCACGGTGCCGGCGGTGAGGACGACCGGAAATGACCAGGGCGGGCCGGGTGCTGACGGCCCTGCTGCTGCTCGCCGCGCTCACGGCGTGCGCGGGACCCACGGTGACCGCCGCCGAGTACCGGGACAAGGTCGCGCAGACCGCCAAGGCGCTGACGGGGCTGCTCGTCACCGCCCGGCACGCCGTCGAACTGGACCTCGGCGGCCGGATGCTGCCCACGGTGACCGACACCGTTGTCACCGACGCCGAGCGCGACGCCGTCTCGGTGCAGACCACGATCGAAAGCAGGCAGCCGCCGGACGCGGAGTCCGACCGCCTGCGGCTGCGGATGGACGGGCCGGTGCGCGCGGCCACGGCCGTGCTCACCGACCTGCGGATCGCGGTCCGCTCCGGCGACTCCGGCGCGCAGCGTGCCGCGCTCGCCCGGCTGGAGCAGCCGCTCGGCGACCTGGAGCAGCTGTCCGAGGTGTCGGCGTGAAGGGCTTGCTCAAGGTCGCGCTGGGCGTGATGACCGCCATCGGCGGGTTCGTCGACATCGGCAACATCGTCACCAGCGGCGTCACCGGCGCGCGGTTCGGGATGACGCTCGCGTGGGCCGTCGTGCTCGGCACGCTGATCATGGTGCTCTACGGCGAGATGGCGGGCCGGGTCGCCGCGGTGGCGCAGCGGGCGGTGTTCGACGTCGTGCGGGAGCGGCTCGGGGTGCGGTTCGCGCTCGTCAACCTCGTGGCGAGCGCGCTGCTCGCCCTGCTCACGCTGGCCGCCGAGATCGGCGGCGTGGCGCTGGTGCTGCAGCTGGTCAGCGGCGTGCACTACCTGATCTGGGTGCCGGTCGTGGGGCTCGCGGTGTGGCTGGCGATCTGGCGCCTGCCCTTCTCGGTGCTGGAGACCGTGTTCGGGCTGCTCGGGCTGTGCCTGCTGGTGTTCGCGGCCGCGCTCGCGCTGCTGCCCGCGGACTGGCACCAGTTCGCCGAAGAGGTGTTCTCCCCGTCCGTGCCCGCCGGGGAGCCGCTGCCGACCTGGCTGTTCTACGGGATCTCGCTGATCGGCGCGTGCGTCGTGCCCTACCAGGTGGTGTTCTTCGCCTCCGGTGGCCGTGAGGAGAAGTGGACCGTGCGGGACATGCGCCGCGCCAGGGTCAACACGCTCGTCGGCTTCCCGCTCGGCGCGGTGCTCAGCCTGGCGATCATGGCGGCGATGGTGCCGGTGCTGCGGCCGGATTCGGTGGACGTGCACCACCTCGGGCAGGTCACGCTGCCCATCGCGCAGGCGCTCGGCGTCGCCGGGCTGCTGCTGACGTTCGTCGGGTTCTTCGCGTGCACGTTCGCGGCCGCCGCCGAGTCCGCGTTGTCGATCGGCTACAGCTTCGGGCAGTACTTCGGCTGGTCGTGGGGCAAGCGGCACCGCCCAGTCGACGCGCCGCGTTTCCACCTGGTGTGCCTGGCTTCGGTGATCGCGGCGACGGCGTTCGTGCTCACCACGATCGACCCGATCACCGTGACGATCGTGTCCGTGGTGCTGGGCGGCGCGGCGATCCCGCTGACGTACCTGCCGCTGCTCGTGGTCGCCAACGACCGCGAGTACCTGGGCCGGTACGTGAACAAGCGCTGGCAGAACGCGCTCGCGATGCTCGCGTTGCTGGTGATGGTGGTCGTGTCGGTCGCGGCGCTGCCGTTGCTGATCGCGACGAAGGCGGGGCAGTGAGGAGGCGGGATGGACGTCGTGACCGCGAACGACCTGCTGTGGGACCGGCAGATCTTCGACCGCGACGGCGTCGAGCTGGGCAAGGTGGACGACCTGGAGCTGTCCGAGGACGACCCGCCGGTGGTGACGGCGCTGCTGTGCGGGCCGACGGCGCTCGGGCCGCGCATCGGGGACCGGATCGGCACGTGGTGGGCGGCGGTGGGACGGCGGCTCCGGCCGCGTGACGACCCCTACCCGGTGCGGATCCCGATGGACCTGGTCTGCCGGTTCGACCGCCGCGAGGTGCGGCTGCGGGTCCGCGCGGACGAGCTGCCCGCCGATCGGTTCCGGCAGTGGACGCGAAGGCACGTCGTCGAGCGGATCCCCGGGAGCAGGCGGTGAAGGGGGCGGAGCTGATCGGCCGCCGGGTGCTGGACCGGGACGGCACGAGCGTCGGCCACGTGCACGACCTCGTGTTCACGCAGCGGGGCCAGGACGCGCCGCGGTTCGAGCTGGTGGGGCTGGAGTGCGGCAAGGCCGGTCTCGGTGACCGGCTGGGCTACCTGCGGGGGTCGATGGCGGGGCCGTGGCCGCTGCCGGCCCTGTTCCGCTGGCTGGGCCGGCATTCGCTGTTCGTGGAGTGGGCGCAGGTGCGGGCACTGCACGAAGACCGCGTCGAGCTGGCCGTGTCCCGCGAGCAGCTGTGCCCGTTCCGGGAGGTCTCGCCCTGACGCGGAAAAGCCGGGCCCCGGACGTGGTCCAGGGCCCGGCGGGAATCCGGCTTTACTTCGCGGTGATCTCGATGCGGCGGGGCCGCTCCGGGTCGCTCTTGGGCACGCGCACGGTCAGCACGCCGTCCTCGAGCGAAGCCTCGATCGCGTCACCGTCGACGCCACGCGGCAGCAGCACGCGGTAGGAGAACCGGCCCGTGCGCCGCGTCCGGCGGCGGAACACGCCCTCCCGCTCCTGCTCCTTCAGCTCGCCCGTGATCGCGAGCCGGTTGCCGGTCAGGTCGACCGTGATGTCCTCGCGCTTGACCCCGGGCAGCTCGACCTCGAACACGTACTGCGTGTCCGTCTCGCTCACGTCGGCGCTCGGGGACCACGGCCGGGGCGCCTCGTCGAGCCGCCCGGCCAGCGTGTCGAACCAGCGGTTCAGGTCACCGAACTCGCGGAACGGGTCCCACCGGCTCAGGGTTTCGCGGGATCGCATGGCAGGCAGCGCCATGACGCTCACCTCCTGGGAACTTCTCCGGCCCGCCCCTCGGGCCGTCACCCCTTACTACGAAGTTGAGCCGGGTTTTGTTCCCAAAGTTGAGCCGGTTCCGCTCAACTCAGAGCTCCTCGTCGTCCTCGTCCTTGGGCTCGATCGTGAACGCCGAGGACAGCCCGGTGAGGTCGAGGATCCGCCGGGCGTAGCGGTTGACGTTCGCCAGCGTGATCTCGCTGTCCTGCTCCTCGGCGAGCGCCCGCGCGCGCACCAGCGCGCTGATGCAGGCGGAGTCGAAGAACGAGAGGTCCTCGAAGTCGACCACGAGCCGGGCGACGCCCTTGCCGAGCAGGTCCGTGACCGCGCGGTCGAGCTGCTCGACGGCGGTGTGGTCTATCTCTCCGAAGAGCTTGATCCGGCCGACGTCGCCGGAGTGTTCTGCCTTGACGGGTGCGCTGGTGTGGATGACCTCGTCCCTTCCCACGTGTGGTGCCTTTCTCTCCGGCCCGGCCCCCGGTTTGTCGTCGGGCGCCAGGTGTCCTAGCTTTGCCGCCAGGCAAACCCATTCTCGGCGGACCGCCCCCGGTTCGCAGTGCGCGAAGCTATGAGGAGCGATGACGACCACCTCGGGACCGGAAACCCCCACCATTGTCAGTGACTTCCTCGACCGGCGCAGGGAGACGATCGTCGCCGAGTGGTCCGGTGCCCCGTTCTTCCAGACCGTGGGCCTGGACCGCGAGCAGGCCGCGCTGGACGGCGCCGAGGTGCTCGACGGGGTGCGCCGCGCGGTCGCGGCCGGCGAGGTGAACAACCCGGCCGCGGAGGGCTTCGCCGGCATCCGCACGCTGCTGGAGGCGCTGGCCGTCCAGCAGGTGCACGACTCGTCGCTCGTCTCGCAGACCGCCGCCCAGATGTCGAGCCTCAAGGAGCCGTTGCTGCGGCTGTGGGCCGAGGAGGACGTGCCCGGGGAACTCGTCGCGCCCGGTGCGGTGCTGCTGTCCGGCGCCGTCGACACGCTGGGGCTGATCCTGCTCGACGCGGCGCTGAGCGCGGGCCGCGACACCATCGCCAGCCAGCGCGAGCAGCTGGCCGAGCTGTCCACGCCGGTGATCAAGCTGTGGGACGGTGTGCTGGCGATCCCGCTGATCGGCACGCTCGACAGCATGCGCAGCCAGACCGCGACGGAAAGCCTGCTGCAGGCCATCCTCGACCAGCAGGCGAAGGTCGCGATCCTGGACATCACCGGCGTACCGACGGTGGACACGATGGTCGCCCAGCACCTGCTCAAGACCGCGCTGGCGGCGCGGCTGATGGGTGCCGAGTGCGTGATCAGCGGCATCCGCCCGCAGATCGCCAACACCATGGTGCAGCTGGGCATCGACCTGGACGAGGTGGCCACGCGCGCCCGGCTCGCCGACGCCTTCAAGTACGCGCTGTCGCGGCTGGGCCTGACCGTCACCAGCACCGGAACCGGCGTGCTCTGATGCCCGGGGTCCCCATCGTCAAACTGGACGGCGTCCTGCTGGTGTCGATCCAGGACGAGCTGCTGGACTACTCGGTCGACGAGCTGCAGCAGCAGATCACCGAGCAGGTCGTGGCCCAGCAGGCGCGCGGGGTGCTCATCGACATCTCCGTGCTGGACGTGGTCGACTCGTTCCTGGCGCGGACCCTGCACGACATCGCGGCCGCGACGTCGCTGCTGGCGGCGAAGACCGTCGTGGTGGGCATGCGGCCGGCGGTGGCGATCACCCTGGTGGAGCTGGGTCTCGTGCTGTCCGGGCTGGAGACCGCCCTGTCGGTGGAGGAAGCGCTCGAACTGCTGAGTGACGGATCGGCCCGCCGGTGAGCGGAGCACCGGCCACGACCAGCGTGGCGATCACCAGCGAAACCGACATCGTGCACGTCCGCCAGGCCGCTCGCGAGGCCGCGGTGTCCGCCGGTTTCAGCCTGGTGCAGCAGACGAAGCTGGTCACCGCCGCGAGCGAGCTGGCGCGCAACACACTGGTGTACGGGGGCGGGGGCCGGGCCGAGATCGTGGTGGAGGAAAACGCGCTCAGCGGCACCGTGCGGCTCACGTTCGTCGACTCCGGGCCCGGCATCCCCGACATCGACCTCGCACTGACCGACGGCTACACCACCGGTTCCGGGCTGGGCCTGGGGCTGGGCGGGGCGCGCAGGCTCGCGGACCGGTTCAGCATCGACTCCGCACCCGGCAAGGGCACCCGCATCGAGCTGTCCATCACCGCGCGCAGGAAGCCGTGATCCGCACGGACCTCGTCGTCAGCGAGGACGGCCACGTCGGCAGGGCACGCAGGCTGGCGGCGGCGGTGGCCCAGCAGCAGGGGCTGCCGATGGCGCAGGTGCACCGGGTCGCGCTCGCCGCCACCGAGCTGGCGACGAACCTGACCAAGCACGCCGGGCGCGGGGTGTTCAGCGTCGTGCCGGGCCCCGGTCAGCTCGACCTCCTCGCCGTCGACAAGGGCCCGGGCGTCGCGCGGATGGAGACGAGCATGCGCGACGGCTACTCCACGACCGGCACGATGGGTGCCGGGCTGGGCTCGATCCGCCGTGCCGCCGACTTCTTCGACGCCTACTCCCTGCCGGGGCGCGGCACGGCGGTCCTCGCGCGGTGGCGGAACGGTGAGCCGCTGTCCGGGGTGCGCGTGGGGGCGGCCCGGCTGACCGCGGCGGGCGAAACGGCCTGCGGGGACATGTGGACGGCGGTGCCGAGCGGGGCCTCGGTCGCGGTCGCGCTGAGCGACGGCCTCGGGCACGGCGAGGCCGCGGCGAAGGCGAGTGGTGCCGCGATCGAGACCGTCGCGGCACACGCCTCGCTGGGCCCCGCCCGTATCCTGGACGCGATGCAGCAATCTCTGGCACGCACCCGGGGTGCGACCGTGGCGGTCGCTTCCGTGGCGCCCGCCTCGGGACGGCTGCGGTTCGCCGGGATCGGCAACATCGCGACCCGCCGGTATCCCGAACCGGGCGCGCCCGTGCAGCGGCTGCTGTCGCGGCCCGGCATAGTCGGTGTCGCCGGAACGAACCGGGCGGCCGATTCCACCGATTCGTGGTCCCCGCGCAGCTGGCTGGTGTTGCAGACTGACGGGGTGTCCGACCGGTGGAGCGCCGACGACTGGCCGGGACTGCTGCGCCACGACCCGGCGATCGTCGCGGGCTGGATCCTGGGGCAGCACGGCCGCGGCCGGGACGACGCGTGCGTGGTCGCCGTCACCGGGGGAGGTGGCTGATGGCCGACTGCCCCGAGAACCTCGTGCGTGAGCTGCGGGAGATCATCGAACGCCAGCAGCAGGAGCTCCAGATGCACCGCACCGAGCTGGAGCAGACGAACGCGGGGCTGCTCGCGCTGCACGCGGAGGTAGAGCGCCAGCGCCAGCGGTCGGCGTTCCTCGACGAGGTGAGCCGCACCGTGTCGGCGTCGCTGCGTGGCCGTGAGGTCGCCGAGGCGCTGGTGCAGCTGGTCCAGCGGGAGGGCGTCGCCACGTCGGCGGCGGTGTGGATCCTCGACGACGACCGCCGCCTGCACCGCGAACCCGATCCGGGCGAGCCCGACCCCGAGGTTCGCCGCGTGGTCGCGACCCGCCGTCCGGTGACTGACGAGAAGCGCATGCTGGCGCCGTTGTCGGTGGGCCCGAACCTGCTCGGGGTGCTGGAGCTGTGCCGGGACGAGCCCGGGTTCGGCGAGGACGACATCCCGTTCGTCAGCGCCGTCGCGGCCCGGTCGGCGGTGGGCCTGCGCAACGCGGGGGAGTACGAACGCGAGCGGGAGCTGGCCGAGCGGCTGCAGCTGGCCATGCTGCCGACCCTGGACACCCCGCCCGACCTGCGGTTGTGTGCCCGGTACCTGCCCGCCGCGCGTGGCGTCAACGTCGGCGGTGACTGGTTCGACGCGTTCACCCGGCCCGACGGCACGATCGTGCTGACCGTCGGCGACGTCACCGGGCACGGGCTCGAAGCCGCGGTGATCATGGGAAAGCTGCAGAATGTCCTGCGGGCCTACGCCACGGAGGGCCACGGCCCCGCGGAGACGCTGCGGCTGACGCACGGCCTGCTGCGGGGCTGGCACAGTTCGCTGCTGGCCACGGCGGTCGTGATCGACCTGGAACTGTCCACCGGGCGCATCCGCTGGGCGAACGCCGGGCACCTGCCGGTGTTCGTCGCGGGCACCGACGGCCGCGTGCGGGCGCTCGACGAGCCGAACGCGCCGCTGATGGGGGTGCCGTTCACGTTCGGCATCCAGGAGTACGAGGCGGGCCTCAAGCCGGGCGAGACGGTGCTGATGTACACCGACGGCCTGGTGGAGCGGCGGGCGCAGTCGATCGACACCGGGATGGAGCGGCTGGCGGACGTGTTCGCGTCGGCGGCCGGCGACCCGACCGACGAGGCGGGGGACCGGATCCTCGACGAGATGCTGGGCTCCGCCGAGCACGACGACGACGTGTGCCTGCTGCTGTGCCACTGGGCGGAGGACGACGCGGACTGAGGGTCCGCCGGGTAAAAAGGAGCCCGCTCAACCGGCCTGGGGGTCACCGGGAGCGGGCGTTTCTCATATTAACACCCTGATTTCACCGGCGCCGCTCGAACGGCGAAAATAGTCCGGCCGGGGGTTCAGGCCAGCTGGAACTCGGCCCAGACCCACTTGCCGTCACCGCCGCGGCGGTGGCCCCACGCGCTGCTGAGCGCCTGGATCAACGCGAGCCCGCGGCCCCGCACCGAGCGGGGGCCGGGCCGGTGGAGCACCGGGTCGCCGGGGTCGGAGTCGCGCACCTCGAGCAGCAGGCAGTCGCCGGTGAAGCGCATCCGCAGCGCGATGCCGCCGCTGCCGTGCTCGAAGGCGTTGGTCACCAGTTCCGACGCGGCGAGCACGATGTCGCACGCCTTGTCCTCCGGCACGTGCCACGACCGCAGCGCGTCGGCCACGAACGCCCGCGCCTCGCCGGGTGCCCTGGCCACCGGTGGCAGGTGGGTGCCGAGCCGGCGGACCCGCGAAACGCCGGGCTGCGCGTCACGCTCGCCGGTCACTGTGCCTCCCGCACGGTACATGTGCCTCCTCCTCGCCGGGGCAGTCACTCCGGGATACCTCCGTCGCCCGAATCGAATCCGGTTCCCGGCCAGAACCTGCGGCGCGGGGGTGCGGGGTCAGCAACGGCCGTGGGGAGTGGACGGAGGTGGGCCTCGGCTGAGCGCGAGCCGAGCAGCCATCCGGTTCCCGATGGGAACCTGCGGCGCGGGTTGCGTCAGCCCGGGCGGGTCTGCAGCAGCCGTGGCGAGGGAGCGAAGCCGTGGCGGAGGTAGGCGGGCACGGCGCGTTCGCTGGAGTGCACGGTGACCCGCTCCAACCCGAGCGCCCGCGCTTCACCGAGCACGACGTCGAGCAACCGCCCGCCGACGCCGTTGTCGCGTTCCTCCGGCACCACGTACACGCACTGCACGTCCCCGGAACGCCGGTCCAGCGCACGCGGCGTGGGCACGCGGGGCAGCAGCGCCAGCCACGCCATGCCGAGCACCCGGCCCGCCCGCAGCACCACGTAACACCGGTGCGAGGCGGAGTGCTCCCGCGCCCACGCCACGAACCGGGTCACGAACTCCGCCCGGTCCAGCGGCCCCGGATCACCCTGTTCGGCCACCCACCGCCACCGCAGCCCCGCCACCGTGCCCAGTTCGCCGTCCCGCGCGAGGCGGATCTCGAGATCGTCCACCCCGCCATCCTGCCGGGAGATCAGCGCCGCCGGTTGCGCCTCGCGAGGTACACCGCGGCCTCGGTGCGCCGTTCGAAGCCCAGCTTGTGCAGCAGCGAGGACACGTAGTTCTTGACCGTCTTCTCGGCGAGGAACAGCCGCTCGGCGATCTGCCGGTTGGTCAGCCCCGCCGCGATCAGCTCCAGCACGCGCCGCTCCTGCGGGCTCAGCAGCTCGTATTGCGGATCGGCCTCGGCCTCGCCCCGCATCCGCTGCGCCACCGCGGCCTTCAGCTCCGGGTCGAGCAGCGAGCCACCCGCGGCGACGGTGCGGACGGCCTCGACGATGTTGGTCCCCGACACCTGTTTGAGCAGGTACCCCGCCGCGCCAGCCAGAACGGCGCCGAACAGGGCCTCGTCATCGGAGTAGGACGTGAGCATCAGGCACGCCGGCGGCGGGTCGACCAGGGTGCGGATGTCCCGGCACACCGACACGCCCTCGCCGTCGGGCAGGCGCACGTCCAGGATCGCGACGTCCGGCCGCAGCGCCGGGATGCGGGCCATCGCCTCGGCCGCCGTACCCGCTTCGCCGATCACACCGAGATCCGGCTCCGTGTCCAGCAGCGTCCGCAACCCCGCCCGCACCACCTCGTGGTCGTCGAGCAGGAACACCGAGATCGTCATGGCTCCTCCCGCCTGCCCGGCCGCGCCGTCCACACCAGCTTCGTCCCGCCCTCCGGCCGCGGCCCCACCGTCAGCGTGCCGTGCCAGCGGGCGGCGCGCTTCCGGAGGTTCGCCAGGCCCTGGCCGTGCGGCGAGCTGCCCGTGCACCCGACCCCGTCGTCGAGCACCGTGAGCGACAGCTCCCGGTTCCCGCGCTCCACCACCACTTCGACGGCCACGGAGTTCGCCCCGGCGTGGCGGGCCACGTTGGACAGCGCCTCCCGCACGGTCGCCAGCAGGTCGGCGCGCAGCGGCCCGGTGACCGCGGCGTCGAGCGGGCCGTCGAAGCTCACCCGGGGCTCGAAGCCGAGCATCGCCGTGCTGTCCTGCGCCATCCGCAGCAGGTCCGAACGCACCCCGCCGTGCGCCTCCGCGGGCTCCTGCAGGGAGAAGATGCTGTTGCGCACGTCCCGGATCGTGCGGTCGAGGTCCCGGACGAACCCGGTCACGCGCTCGGCGAGCTCGGGCTGCTTCGTCAGCCGGCTGAGCCCCTCCAGCCCGAGCCCGATCGCGAACAACCGCTGGATCACCAGGTCGTGCAGGTCGCGGGCGATGCGGTCGCGTTCCTCGAACACCACGAGCCGCCGCCGGTCCTCCTCGGCCCGCGCGAACTCCACGGCCAGCGCGGCGTGCGCGGCGAAGTCCCGCACCAGGCCGACCTCGGCGTCGGTGAACGGCTCCTCGTCGCGGAAACGCACCACGAGCAGCACCCCGAGCTTCTGCGAGCCCGCCTTCAGCGGCACCGCCACCGCCGAATCGAGGTCGGCGAAGGTGTCCGGTGCCCGGAGCCCGCTGTTGGCCTGCTGGATCGCCGCGTACCCGCCGTAGGAGCTGATCACGACCGGTTCGCCGCGGAGGAACGCGCGCCCGGACGCCGTGCCGTCGTAGGGGACGCGGGCACCGACGAGCCGCTCGTACCCCGGGTACGGCGAGGCGAGCACCTCGAACACCAGCGTGTCCGGCTCGGTTTCGCTGGGCAGCGCCACCGCACCCACCGGCGCGCCGGCCACGACCCGGGCGCGGTCGGCGATCGTGTGCAGGGTCGTGCCGCCGTCCTCACCGGCGAGCAGCGCCGCCGTGACCTGCTGGGACGCCTCGCGCCAGCGTTCACGGCGCAGGGTCTGCTCGTAGAGGACCGCGTTCTCGATCGCGATGCTCCCCGCGGCGGCCAGTGCGACGACCTCGCCGCGGTCCTGCTCGGTGAACCCGCCGTCCCGCCTGGCCAGGTACAGCCTGCCGAACAGGCCGTCACGGGTGCGCAGCGGCACCGAGAGCGTCCCTGGCCCGGACGGCAGGTCCGCGGGGGTGCGGTACTCGCGTGGTTCGCCCGCTTCGACGACCCTGCCCAGGCGCCGCCCGGGCAGCAGCTCGGCCAGCACGCCGTACTCGGCGCCGACGAGCCCGCACGCGGATTCGACGACACGACGCAGCACGTCGGGCAGGCTCAGGTCCGCCGCTATCCCGACCACCGCGTCCAACAACGCCCGCGCGCTGCTTTCGATCACTGGGGCTCCCCTGCCGGAGGCGAGGCCCCGAAGACTACCGCTTCACCCGCCGCCCGGAAACGACTTCGACGGGTACGCGCACGCAGCGCAACTGCCCCGCGGGGGACCCGGAGGCCAGCTCCGGCCACCACGGCACCTCGTGCTCGGACACGGCGACGGCCCGGCCGAGCACCGTGATCCACCAGCCCGCGTCGAGCCGGGGTTCGATGGCGTCCACCTCGAACGCGACCACCCCGTCCTGCGCGGCGCCGAACAGGTCGGTGTGCACCTCGGCGGGGAACCACACGGCGTCCTGCCCGTAGCAGAACCGCACGGGCTGCACGGCCGGGAGCCCGCGGCTGGTGAACACGACCCGCCCGACGTCCGCCGTGGCGAGCAACGCGAGGCACTCGGCCCGGTCGAGGACCTCCAGGCCGGACGGGTCGAACATCGGCGGCGGCCTTTCGGACGGGTGGGGGATTGCGCCCTCACGATCACCCCGCCACCCGGGCGCCGGTAGGGCCATTCGGCCCGGTGCTTTCCGACGTGCTGTCGCGGCGGCAACACGGGACACACACCGGCGGGCGCACCATGGGAGACAGGCTGGGGACCGGGTTCGCGGAGCGCACCGGAGGAGCGCCATGGATTCGCTGCAGGGTTTCGAGCCGCTGCTCATCGTGATGCTGTGGCTGCTGATCTCCGTCTACTCGCGTGTGGCGCTGCAGCGGCGGTGGCGCACGTCCGCGAGTCCCGCGCCCGCGCCGGCTTCGCGGTCGCTGCGGCTGCGCTGGGAGCAGGCGGGGGAGCGGTACCGGCGGCTGGCGGGGGAGTACGCCGGCTACGAGTCGGACCCGCTGGAGGTGCTGCGGCTGCCCGCGCTCGCCGACCCGGCGGTGCCCGCGACGGCCCGGTTCATCGAGGCCTTCAGCGAGGCCATGGCCCTGCGGACCGAGGAGTACCCGCCGGAGCCGATGGCGCGGGAGTTCGTCGACGCCACCGCGCGGGCCGAACAGGCGTGGACCGCCGCGCGGGAGGCGGCGGAGAAACTGCGCGCGTCGCGGTTCACGGCGGAGGAGCGGGGACTGCTCGCGCAGGCGGTGAAACTGCTGGAACTGGCGCACCGCGGCGCGACCCCGGCCGAGCAGGAAGCCGCCTACGCCGCCGCGCGGCAGGTGCTGGCCAGGCTCGAACGCAGTGCGGGCACCCGCCTGGACTGGCGGGTGCCCGCACGGGCGCGGCAGGTGGTCGACCGCGAGGGAAAGCCGCCCCTGCCGCCGTCCTGATACCGCGCTACTTCTTCTTGCGCGCCTTGGCGGTTTCCTTGGTGTTCGCGCGCTGCAGCGCCTTCACCAGCTCCGCCTTGTTCATCGACGACCGGCCCTTGATGTCGAGCTTCTTCGCCAGGTCGTACAGGTGTTCCTTGCTCGCCGAGGCGTCCACGCCGCCGGCGGTCTTCGTCGGCTTGCGGTTGGCGCCGCGGGCGGCCTGCTTGTCGGAGGGGCCCTTCTTGCCGCCCTCCTTCTCCTCCCAGTGGTCGCCGACCTTCTCGAAGGAGTGCTTCAGCGCCGCGAAGGCGGTCTGGTGCGCGCGGCGGCCCTCACCGTAGGTCTCGACCGCGGAGTCGTGGGTCTTCACCCACGTCTCCTGCGCCTTCTTGGGCGAGCGTTTCAAAGTGCTGGGCAGTGCTTCTCGTCCCGGCATGTCGGGAGCACCTCCACTCGTTTCGGTAACTCCCCGTAGGGGTGCCCGGGTGCGGCGGCCGTCAAACGCCGCCGTCCTCCACGTGCATCGCCTGCTCCTCGGCGCCCGTCGCGGGGTGCTGGGTGCCGCCGTCCTCGGCGATCGCGGTCTTCTCCGTGTCCACGAGTTCGTTGCTGCGGTCCGGCGCCGCGAACTGGCCGCCGGAGGCCTCCGAGTCGGGTTCCCTCGCGTAGTCCGGGTCCTCCGCCTGCCAGCTCTCCGGGTCCTCCAGCGTCTGCGGTTCCGGCTCCAGCTCGAGCCGTTCCTGCTGTTCGGACTTCTCCTGTGCCATGGTCGCCTCCTGTGCTCAGCCGGGCATCGTCTCGCCACCGAGGGCGGCGAGCACTTCACCCGTGTAGTAGGAAGAAAGCCGGTTCGCGGCGAGGAACACGTACGACGGCGCCAGCTCGTCCGGATGGGCCATCCGCTTCATCGGGACGTTCTCGCCGAAGGATTCCACGTGGTCCGGCGACATCGTGGCCGGGATCAGCGGTGTCCACACCGGACCCGGCGCGACGCAGTTGATCCGGATGCCGCGCTCGGCCAGCGCCTGCGCCATCGAGTACGTCCACGCGATGATCGCGCCCTTCGTCGCGGAGTAGTCGATCAGCTTCTTGTTGCCGCGCAGGCCGTTCACCGACGCGCTGTTGACGATCGCGCCGCCTTCGCCCAGGTGCGGCAGCGCGGCCCGCGTGACGCGGAAGTAGCTGTGGATGTTCACGTCGAACGTGTGCAGCCACTGCTCCTCGGTCAGCTCCTCCGGCGAGTCCAGCTCCCGCTGCGTGGCGATGTTGTTCACCAGCACGTCGAGCCCGCCGAAGGCCCGCACCGTGTCGCGGACGATCGCGCGGCACCGCTCGCCGTCGGCCAGGTCGCCCGGCAGCAGCAGGCACTGCCGTCCTTCCGCGCGCACGAGTTCCGCGGTGCGCTCGGCGTCCTCGTGCTCCTCCAGGTACGCGATCGCCACGTCGGCGCCCTCCTTGGCGAAGGCGATCGCGACGGCGCGGCCGATGCCCGAGTCACCGCCGGTGACCAGTGCGCGCTTGTCCTTGAGCAGGTCGCGGCCGGTGTAGTCGCTCATCGTGTCCCGCGGCTGGGGATCCATCTCCGCCGTGGTCCCCGGTGGCCGCTGTTGCTGGGGAGGTTTGCTCATGCGGCCGAGATGCCCCAGCCCGGGGAACCCCAAACGCCGGTTGAACCCCTGGGGCCCGGGTACCCGCCGCGCATGCGAGTCGTGGTGACCGGAGCGAGTGGCAACGTGGGCACCAGCGTCGTGGAGGCGCTCAGCGCCGATCCGGCGGTGTCCTCCATCGTCGGCATCGTGCGCCGCCAGCCGGGGTGGACGGCGTCGAAGACGGAGTGGGCGCTGGCCGACGTCGCCAAGGACGACCTCGGCTACCTCGTGCGGGGCGCGGACGTCGTGATCCACCTCGCATGGCTGTTCCAGCCGACGCACGACCCCGTGAGCACCTGGACGGCGAACGTGCTCGGCAGCATCAAGATGTTCGAGGCGGTGGGCCGGGAACGGGTGCCGGCGCTCGTGTACGCCTCGTCCGTGGGTGCCTACTCCCCGGGGCCGCAGGACACGCGCGTCGACGAGAGCTGGCCGACGCACGGCTGGCCGGAAGCGGCCTACCCACGCGAAAAGGCCTACCTGGAGCGCTACCTCGACGGGTTCGAGCCGCGCCACCCCGACACGCGCGTGGTGCGGATGCGGCCGGGCTTCATCTTCAAGCGGGAGTCGGCCTCGCAGCAGCGGCGGCTGTTCGCCGGGCCGCTCGTGCCCAACTTCCTCGGCCGGGCCGGGCTGCTGCCCGTCATCCCCGACGTGCCGGGGCTGCGGATGCAGGCGCTGCACTCGGCCGACGTGGGGCAGGCGTACCGGCTCGCCGCGGTGAAGGACGTGCGCGGGGCGTTCAACGTCGCCGCCGAACCCGTGCTCGACGCCGACGTCCTGGCGGAGCTGCTGGGCGCGCGGAAGGTGAAGCTGCCGGGCTGGGCGCTGCGCGGGCCGCTCGCGGCGGCCTGGCGGCTGCACGCCGTGCCGGCGAGTCCGGGGCTGTTCGAAACCGTACTCCGCCTGCCGGTCATGGACACGGGCCGGGCACGCGCGGAACTGGGCTGGTCACCGGGTTACAGTGCCACCGACGCCATCGGGGAGTTCCTGGGCGGGCTGCGCGAGGGTGCGGGGCTGGACACGCCTCCGCTCGCCCCGGACGGCCCGCGCGGGCGGCTCCACGAACTCAGGACGGGCGTCGGCAGCCGACCGTGAGAGGACCTTCGTGCGCCTGACCCCGCGCGACACCCGCTTCTTCGACCTGCTCACCACCGCCGCGGGCAACCTGGTGACGGGAGCGGGCCTGCTGACCGAGCTGATCTCCGTGCCCATGGCGGAACGGGAGAAGGTCGCCCAGCTCATGCACGACACCGAGCACCTGGGCGACGACGCGACCCAGGAGATCATGCTCCAGCTCAACACCTCGTTCATCACCCCGTTCGACCGGCAGGACATCCAGCTGCTGGCCTCCCGCATCGATGACGTGCTCGACGACATGGACGAGGCGGCCGACCTGGCGGTGCTGTACCGGATCGAGCAGTTCCCGCCGGGCGTGGAGGCGCTCGTCGAGCTGCTCGGGCGGGCCGCCACGCTCACCGCCGAGGCCATGCCCGGGATGCGCAAGGTCACCGAGCTGAGCGCGTTCTGGGAGGAGATCAACGCCATCGAGGACCAGGCCGACGGCGTGTACCGGCGGCTGCTCGCGCACCTGTTCAACACCGACGGCGCCGACCCGCTGACGGTGATGAAGACCAAGGAGGTCATCGACCGGCTCGAGTCGGCGGCCGACGCCTTCGAGCACGTCGCGGACGTGGTGCAGACCATCGCGGTCAAGGAGTCCTAGTGGACGGGACCACGCTCGGTCTGGTCCTCGTGATCCTGCTGACCGTCTTCTTCGACTACACCAACGGCTTCCACGACGCGTCCAACGCGATCGCGAGCGCGGTGTCGACCAAGGCGCTGTCGCTGCGGGGCGCGCTGATCCTGGCGGGTGTGATGAACCTGCTCGGCGCGCTGCTGAGCACCGGGATCGCGGTGACCGTCGCGAAAGGACTGATCGACCCGCCGCAGGGCTCGGCCGCGCTGAGCGTGGTGTTCTCCGCGCTCGTCGGCGCCGTCGCGTGGAACCTGATCACCTGGTACTTCGGGCTGCCCTCGTCGTCCTCGCACGCGCTCGTGGGCGGGCTCGTCGGCGCGGCGCTCGCGTCGGCGGGCACCGTGCACTGGGGCGGGGTGCTGGAGAAGGTGCTGATCCCGATGGTGCTCTCGCCGCTGGTCGGCCTCGTCTTCGGTTACCTCGGCATGGTGGCGGCGCTGTGGCTGCTGCGGCGGCGCAACCCGCACAAGGTGGGGCACGTGTTCCGCCGTCTGCAGATCCTGTCGGCGGCGAGCCTCGCGCTCGGGCACGGGCTGCAGGACGCGCAGAAGGGCATGGGCATCATCGTGCTGGCGCTCGTCGCGAGCGGGCAGCAGAGCCTGTACACGGTGCCGCTGTGGGTGACGCTGCTGTGCGCGGTCTCGCTGGGGCTGGGCACGTACTCGGGTGGCCTGCGGATCATGCGGACGCTCGGCCGCCGCGTCTTCCCGCTCGACCCGCCGCACGGTTTCGTCGCGGAGGCGGTCGGCTCGTCCGTGCTGTACCTGACGGCGTTCGCGTTCCACGCCCCGGTTTCGACGACGCACGTGATCACGTCGGCGGTGATGGGCGTGGGCGCGACGCGCCGGTTGTCGGCGGTGCGCTGGGGTGTGGCGCGGGACATCGTGCTGGGCTGGGTGCTGACGTTCCCGGCAGCCGCCGCGGTGGCCGCGCTCGCCTACGGGGTCACGCGCCTCGTCGTCGGATGATAGGAATGCGGGGTGAGCCAGATCGAGATCGCGGCCGACGAGGCCGTCACGCTGACCAGCGACCTGATCCGCATCGACACCACGAACACCGGTGATCCCGCGACGCTGGTGGGGGAGCGGGCGGCCGCGGAGTTCGTCGCCGAGAAGCTCACCGAGGTCGGCTACGAGATCGAATACGTCGAGTCGGGTGGCAAGAACCGGCACAACGTGATCACCCGCCTGCCGGGCGCGGACCGTTCACGTGGCGCCCTGCTGGTGCACGGGCACCTCGACGTGGTGCCCGCCGATCCCGCCGAGTGGTCGGTGCACCCGTTCTCGGGTGCGGTGCAGGACGGCTACGTGTGGGGCCGGGGTGCGGTCGACATGAAGGACATGGTCGGCATGACGCTGGCCGTGGCGCGGTACTACAAGCGCGAGGGCATCGTCCCGCCGCGCGACATCGTGTTCGCGTTCCTGGCCGACGAGGAGGCCGGCGGGAAGTTCGGCGCGCAGTGGCTGGTGGAGCACCGGCCGGAGCTGTTCGAGGGCGTGACGGAGGCGATCAGCGAGGTCGGCGGGTTCTCGGTCACGCTGAAGGACGACGTGCGGGCGTACCTCATCGAGACCGCCGAAAAGGGCATCCGGTGGATGAAGCTGCGGGCGCGCGGCACGGCCGGGCACGGCTCGATGATCCACCGGGACAACGCCGTCACGAAACTCTCGGAGGCCGTGGCGCGGCTGGGTAACCACCGCTTCCCGCTGGTGCTGACGGACTCCGTGAAGGAGTTCCTCGCGGGCGTCACCGAGATCACCGGGTGGGACTTCCCGGAGGACGACATCGAGGGCGCGGTCGCGAAGCTGGGCAACATCTCGCGGATGGTCGGCGCGACGCTGCGGGACACGGCGAACCCGACGATGCTGACGGCGGGCTACAAGTCGAACGTGATCCCGTCGGTCGCCGAGGCGGCGGTGGACTGCCGCATCCTGCCCGGCAGGCTGGAGGCGTTCAACCGGGAGCTGGACGAGATCCTGGGCCCGGACATCGAAAAGGAGTGGATGGAACTCCCGCCGGTGGAAACGACCTTCGACGGTGCGATCGTCGATGCCATGACGGCCTCGGTACTGGCAGAAGACCCGGGCGCGCGAACCCTGCCGTACATGCTGTCGGCGGGCACGGACGCCAAGTCCTTCCAGTCACTGGGCATCCGGAACTTCGGGTTCGCACCCCTGAAGCTGCCCGCGGACCTGGACTTCTCGGCCCTGTTCCACGGCGTGGACGAGCGGGTGCCGGTCGAGGCGCTGAAGTTCGGGACACGGGTGCTGGACCGGTTCTTCCGGGCGGCGTGAGGGGCAAAGCCGCTGCCTAGAGTTGGGTGATCATCCGGAGCCTGCCCGCCGGCGAGGCGTTCTTTTGATCTTTTCGTCCTGTTCGCCGCTGGGCGTGTGAGTGGCGGGGGTCCACCGGCGCTGGCGCGCCTGCTGCGCGGCCCCACCCCCGCCCCGATCTTTGAGTGTTCACGGCCGATCCGTCGCGTCAAGAGCGCCTGCGGCGTCCCTTCGGGATGGGCTTCGCCCACTCTTGACCCGCCGGATCGGCCGTAAGTGCGGCTGGGGATCGGGGCGGGGGTGGGTGTGGGCGGTGTGGCCGCTCGCTTCGCGTCGCCGGGTGGCGGTGTGTGGGCGGTGTGGCCGCTCGCGTTCGCGTTGCTGGGTGACCGTTTGTGGGTGGTCATCCCGTGCCTGCGGCTGTTACGAGGCCAGGTAGTTCACGTCCGCCGGGCGGCGCTTCCTGCGGAGCCAGACCCTGCGGGTGCCGTCGGAGTACAGGCGGACCGTGGACAGTTCCCAGCCCGCGAACTCCGCGTGGATGGACAGTTGCGTGGCGGCCGCACGCCGGGAGACGCCCGGTGGCAGCTGCAGCCGCCGGTACTCCCAGTCTCCGTCGACCACCGCCTCGGACGAGGTTGTCATGGCTGGATCACCTGGACCCCTTCTCCCGTTGCCGAGCCGACGTAGACCTTGCCGGTCCGGGCGTCGACCGTTACCGAGTTCGGCTGGCGCACCGTCGGGAACCGGTACTTCTCCACGGGCTCCCCACCCCGCACGTCGAAGCCCACCACCTCGTTGCGCTCCGTGAGCGTCACCCACGCCATCGAACGCTGGGCGTCGTACGCGATGCCGTACACGCCGCCGGGCACCGGGTACATCTGGCGCAACAACAGCGGATCCATCGAGAACGCGAGGAGCGCCCCCGCCCGCGTGTCCGTCACCAGGACCCGGCCGTACGAATCGGCCACGGCGTTGGTCGCGCCGTCGCCCGCCCGCAGGCCCTCACCGATCGCACCGCCCGGCACGTCGACCGTGAACACCGCCGTGCGCAGCCGGTCCAGCACCACCGTGTGGTCCCCCGAGTGCACCACCTCGTCGGCGCTGTACAGCCCGCCCGTGATCGTCTTCACGAGCTTCCCGCCCTGGTACACCTCGACGGCCTTGCGGTCCCGCACCGCCACCAGCGTGTCCGCGCCCGCCGCGACGGCGTCCGCGGGCTGGCCCGGCACGCCCAGCTCACCGGCCTGGCCACCGCCCACCGGGACGCTCGCCACGGTCCCGCGCCCGGGGATGCTGGCCAGCACCTGCCCGGCGCCGAAGCTCAGCTGCTCGACAGCACCCGGCACCGCGACCCGCACGGGCTGCGCGCCCTGCTCATCGAGCCGGTACAGCAGCACCGCGGGCGGCTGGTCCACCGCCACGGCCAGCGTCCGGGACGCCGCGTCCGCCGCCATCGCCGTCACCGCCGGCGACGCCAGCACCGTGCCGGCGGGCGTCACAGCGGGGGCGGGGGAAACGGCGGCCGTCGCCGCGACCGGGTTGTTCACGATCTGCAGCTCGTCGTCGCCCTTGCCGGTGTCCGAGGAGCAGCCCGCCACGAGCAGCGCGCACGCGACCGGCATTGCCACCACGGCGGACCTCCGCACCCGACCTCCGGACCTTCCGACGTTGCGCCCCAGCATCCTCCACAATGCCCGCCACGTCACGTCTGTGTCACCTGCTTGTCACCTCGGCCACCGCTCCGGGTAACCGAACTCGATCGCGCTGACGTCGTCCAGCGCGGCTTTGATGGCGTTCGGGAGCACGATCTCCTCCGCCGCGAGCGAGCCCGTGAGCTGCCCCGTGTCCCGCGCCCCGACCACCGGCGCGACCACTCCGGGCCGGTCCCGGACCCACGCGAGCGCGACCGCCAGCGGCGACGTGCCGAGGCCGTCCGCCGCGGTGGACACCGCCTCCACGATGCGGGCCGCGCGGTCGGTGCGGTGCTGCTCGACGTACCCCGCGTACGTGGGGGAGGCGCCGCGCGAGTCCGCCGGGGTGCCCGTGCGGTACTTGCCGGTCAGCACGCCCCGGCCCAGCGGCGCCCACGGCAGCAGCCCGACCCCGTGGTGCAGCGCGGCGGGCACGACCTCCCGCTCGACCCCGCGTTCGACCAGCGAGTACTCGGCCTGCACCGACACCAGCGGCAGCGTGCTGCTCGCCGCGGCCGTGGCCAGCTGCCAGCCGGAGTAGTTGGAGACGCCGACGTAGCGGACCTTGCCCGACGTCACGGCGTAGTCGAGGGCGGAGAGCGTCTCGGCCAGCGGGACGGTGTCGTCCCACGCGTGCAGCTGCCACAGGTCGATGTGGTCCACGCCGAGCCTGCGCAGCGAACCGTCGAGCGCCGACAGCAGGGCGCCGCGGGAGGCGCCGCCGCCGAACGGGCCGTCCGTGCGCCGGGCGACGGCCTTCGTGGCGATCACGACGTCCTCGCGGGGCACCAGGTCCGCCAGCAGCCCGCCCAGGATCCGCTCGCACTCGCCCTCGGCGTAGATGTCCGCCGTGTCGACGAGCGTGCCGCCGGCGTCCACGAACGCGACCAGCTGGCTCGCCGCCTCGTCGGCGTCGGTCTCCCCGCCCCAGCTCATCGTGCCGAGCGCCATCCGGGAGACGCGCAGTCCCGACCGGCCCAGCTGTCGCTTCTCCATGCCACAGAGAGTAACTGCCCTGCACGGACTCAAGCCCGACGGTCCGGTGATCAACGCTGCCGATACCCTTCGGCACCGTGCAAATCAGACTCAACCCGACAAAGGCCCGGTGACCATGGGCTGGATCGAAGCGATCATCCTCGGCCTCGTGCAGGGCCTGACCGAGTTCCTCCCCATCTCCTCCAGCGCGCACCTGCGCATCACCGCCGCGCTGGCCGGCTGGGAGGACCCCGGCGCCGCGTTCACCGCGGTGATCCAGATCGGCACCGAGCTGGCGGTGATCCTCTACTTCGGCCGCAAGATCGGCCGGATCATCCGCGCCTGGTTCCTGTCGATCTTCCGCAGCGAGTGGCGGCAAGACCCGGACGCGCGGATGGGCTGGCTGGTGATCGTCGGCTCGATCCCGATCGTCGTGCTGGGCCTGCTGTTCCAGGACTCCATCCACTCGACGTTCCGCGACCTGCGGATCACCGCGACGGTGCTGATCGTGTTCGGCATCATCCTCGCGATCGCCGACCGGGTGGGCCGCCAGTACCGCACGCTGGACCACCTCACCGTGCGGCACGGCCTCACCTTCGGCATCGCGCAGGCGCTCGCGCTGGTGCCGGGCGTGTCGCGCTCCGGCGGCACCGTCACGGGCGGTCTGCTGCTCGGCTACACGCGTGCCGAGGCGACCGAGTACTCGTTCCTGCTCGCCGTGCCCGCCGTGCTCGGCTCGGGCTTCTACGAGGTCAGCAAGATCGGCGAGGGCAGCGGCCCCGAGTGGGGGCCGACGATCCTCGCGACGCTCGTCTCGTTCGGCGTGGGCTACCTGGTGATCTCGTGGCTGATGCGGTTCATCAAGACACGCAGCTACGTCCCGTTCGTGATCTACCGGGTGGCGCTGGGCATCGCGCTGTTCGTGCTGATCGCCGTGGGCACGCTGGACCCGAAGGCCGGTCCGGACTTCTGACGTAGTGTGGCGGCCGTGGCTACCGTGATCCTCCTGCGGCACGGCCGCTCGACCGCCAACGGTTCGGGCGTGCTGGCCGGGCGCACCCCCAAGGTGGGGCTCGACGACACCGGCCGCGGCCAGGCCGACGCACTGCCCGGCAGGCTGGCCGGCGTGCCGCTGGCCGAGGCCGTCGTGTCGCCGATGCTGCGCTGCAAGCAGACCGTCGCCCCGCTGCTCGCCGAGCGGGGGCTCGACCGCACCGTCGAGCCCCGGCTGTCCGAAGTGGACTACGGCGAGTGGACGGGGCGCGAGCTGAAGACGCTCGTCAAGGAACCGCTCTGGCGGGTGGTGCAGGCGCACCCGTCCGCGGCGGTCTTCCCCGGCGGCGAGGGCCTGGCGAGCATGCAGGCCAGGGCCGTGGCGGCGGTGCGCGAGCACGACGCCCGGATCAGCGCCGAGCACGGCGACCACGCGGTCTGGCTGCTGTGCAGCCACGGCGACGTGCTCAAGGCGATCCTCGCCGACGCGCTGGGCCAGCACCTGGACGCGTTCCAGCGGATCGTGGTCGACCCGGCGTCGATCTCCGTCGTGCGCTACACCGAGACGCGGCCGTTCGTGCTGCGGGTCAACGACCACGGCACGGACTTCGCCGGGATCGTGCCCCCGCCGCCGAAGCGGGGTAGGAAGAAGGCATCCTCCGACGCGGAGGTCGGAGGTTCCACAGGACGAAGGGGCCGTCAGTGAACTCTCAGCTCTCTCCGGACAACCCGTTCGCGAGCCCGAGCGAGCTGCCCTACGGGCTGCCGCCGTTCGACCGGATCGCCGACGAGCACTACGCGCCCGCGTTCGAGGCCGGGCTGGCCGAGCACGCCGCCGAGGTCGAGGCCATCGCCGCGAACCCGGAGCCGCCGACGTTCGACAACACGATCGTCGCGCTGGAGAAGTCGGGGCGGCTGCTGTCGCGGGTGGCGTCGGTGTTCTTCAACCTCACCTCCTCGGACACGAACCCGGTGCTGCAGGACCTGCAGGCCGAGGTCGCGCCGAAGCTCGCCGCGCACTCCGACGCCATCCACCTCGACCCGCGGTTGTACGGGCGGGTGCGGGAGCTGTACGAGCGGCGGGAGTCGCTGGGCCTGGACGCGGAGTCGTCGTGGCTGCTGGAGCGCGTGCACACCGACTTCCAGCGGGCCGGCGCCGGGCTGCCGGAGGGCGA
This sequence comes from Amycolatopsis sacchari, assembly GCF_900114035.1. GTDB lineage: Bacteria > Actinomycetota > Actinomycetes > Mycobacteriales > Pseudonocardiaceae > Amycolatopsis_E > Amycolatopsis_E sacchari. The sequence goes on from NZ_FORP01000001.1 coordinate 201,386, forward strand.
CCAGGAGCGGCTGCGCGAGCTCAACGCGGAACTGTCCACTTTGAGCACCCGCTTCCAGGAGAACCTGTTGCGGGACACCAATGATCTCGCCGTCGTGGTGGACGACGAGCGGGAGCTGGCCGGGTTGTCGGCGGACGCGGTGGCCGCGGCCCGCGAGGCGGCGAACTCGCGCGGGCTGACGGGGAAGTTCCTGCTGACGCTGAACCTGCCGACGTCGCAGCCGCTGCTGGCGTCGCTGGAGAACCGCGCGGTGCGGGAGCGCTTGTTCCGCGCCTCGGTTTCGCGCGGCAAGCGGGGCAACGACAACGACAACAGCGAGGTGCTGACGCGCATCGCCGCGTTGCGGGCGGAGCGGGCGGCGTTGCTGGGCCACCCGCACCACGCGGCGTACGTGATCTCGGACGAGACCGCGGGGACGGCGGAGGCGGCGATCGGCCTGCTGGAGCGCCTCGCCCCGGCCGCGGTGGCGAACGCGAAGCGGGACGCCGAGGAGCTGCAGCGGTACCTGGAGCAGGACGTGCCGGGCGCGACGCTGGAGCCGTGGGACTGGGCGTTCTACGGCGAGCGGGTGCGCAAGGCGCGGTACGACGTCGACGACGCCACGCTGCGGCCGTACTTCGAGCTGGACCGCGTGGTGCGGGACGGCGTGTTCTTCGCGGCGAACAAGCTGTACGGGCTGAGCTTCACGGAGCGGCACGACCTGCCGGCGTACCACCCCGACGTGCGGGTGTTCGAGGTGTTCGACGCGGACGGTGCGCCGCTGGGGCTGTTCCTGGGTGACTACTACACGCGGGACTCCAAGCGCGGTGGCGCGTGGATGAACACGTTCGTCGACCAGTCGGGCCTGCTGGGGGAGCGGCCGGTCGTGGTGAACAACTTGAACATCGCGCGCCCGCCGCAGGGTGAGCCGACGCTGCTGACGTTCGACGAGGTGGTGACGGCGTTCCACGAGTTCGGGCACGCCCTGCACGCGCTGCTGTCGGACGTGCGGTACCCGACGTTCTCGGGCACGAACGTGCCGCGGGACTTCGTGGAGTACCCGTCGCAGGTCAACGAGATGTGGATGCTGTGGCCGGAGGTGCTGGCGAACTACGCGAAGCACCACGAGACGGGGGAGCCGCTGCCGCAGCGGCTGGTGGAGCGCCTGCAGGAGGCGGCCCAGTACGGCCAGGGCTACTCGACGACGGAGTACCTGGCGGCGGCGCTGCTGGACCAGGCGTGGCACACCATCTCCCCGGACGACGACGTGCGGGACGTGGCGGGCTTCGAGGCGGCGGCGCTGGAGAAGGCCGGGGTGGCGCTGCCCGTGGTGCCGCCGAGGTACCAGAGCACGTACTTCGCCCACATCTTCAGCGGCGGTTATTCGGCGGGCTACTACTCCTACATCTGGAGCGAGGTCCTGGACGCCGACACGGTCGAATGGTTCCGCGAAAACGGCGGCCTGACCAGGGCGAACGGGGACCACTTCCGGAAGGAGCTGCTGAGCAAGGGCGGGAGCACGGACTCGATGGCCGCGTTCCGCACGTTCCGCGGCCGGGACCCGGAGATCACGCCACTGCTGAAACGCCGGGGTCTGACGGGAGTGTAAGCGGGGGTTGGCCCCGCCGCGGCGGGAGCCGGGGACGCCCCGGTGCTGACGTGGCGGGGTTTGCGCGGGAGTTCCAGCCGGAAGGCCCCCGCCGGGTGCTGGCGAACGCCCCAGCACCCACCCCCACCCCCGCACCCCAGGGCCGAGGGCGCGCCAGCGCCCAACGGCCCCAGGCCCTTACACCCCTCCCGCCCCTTCGCCCCCAGCCCGCTTTGCGCGCGGCCGGGGGCGGGCCAAGAGTGGCGAAGCCATCGCGAAGCGACGCCGAAGGCGCTCTTGACGCGCCCCCTCCGCGCGTAAAACCCTCAAAAGCGAAGGGCCCCAACCCACCCCCGAACGCAACGACGCCCCGGCCGCCAGGCCGGGGCGTCGAGCCGAACACCGAAAGCAGAACTCAGCCAACCAACCCGAGCTTCCGCACAGCCTCCCGCTCCTCGGCCAGCTCGGCCACCGAAGCGTCGATCTTGCCGCGCGAGAACTCGTCGATCTCCAGGCCCTGCACGATCTCCCACTTCCCGTCACGGGTGGTCACCGGGAACGACGAGATGAGCCCCTCCGGCACGCCGTACGAGCCGTCCGACGGGACGGCCATCGAGGTCCAGTCGCCCTCGGCGGTGCCGTTGACCCAGGTGTACACGTGGTCGATCGCGGCCGAAGCGGCCGACGCCGCCGACGACGCGCCACGGGCCTCGATGATCGCCGCGCCGCGCTTGGCGACCGTCGGGATGAAGTCCTCCTCCAGCCACTTCTGGTCGTTCACGGCCTCGGCCGCGGTCTTCCCGCCGACCTCCGCGTGGAACAGGTCCGGGTACTGGGTGGCGGAGTGGTTGCCCCAGATCGTCATCTTCTTGATGTCGGCCACGGACACGCCGAGCTTCTTCGCCAGCTGGGCCAGCGCCCGGTTGTGGTCGAGGCGCGTCATGGCGGTGAACCGCTCGGCGGGCACGTCGGGGGCGTTGGACTGCGCGATCAGCGCGTTGGTGTTGGCCGGGTTGCCGACGACGAGCACCTTGATGTCGTCGGCCGCGCCGGCGTTGATCGCCTCGCCCTGCGGCTTGAAGATGCCGCCGTTGGCCTCCAGCAGGTCGCCGCGCTCCATGCCCTTCGTGCGGGGGCGGGCGCCGACGAGCAGCGCCACGTTGGCGCCCTCGAACGCCTGCTTCGGGTCGTCGAAGATGTCGGTGCCCGCGAGCAGCGGGAAAGCGCCGTCTTCGAGTTCCATCGCGGTGCCCTCGGCCGCCTTGACCGCCTGCGGGATCTCCAGCAGCCGCAGCTTCACCGGCGTGTCCGCGCCGAGCAGCTGACCGGACGCGATGCGGAACAGCAGCGCGTAGCCGATCTGGCCGGCGGCGCCGGTGACGGTGACGTTGACGGGGGCTTGGGTCATTGCGTACTCCTGCGGACGTTCTCTTGGCTTGTAGTGCGAACTCTATCGGCCTCCGGTCCCGCCGACCGGGTGCGTCGCCCCACATCCGGCTTGACCGATTCCGCTGCCGGGACGCCGAACACCCGCCCCAGCGCGATGATCCCCTCGTCAAGGCGGCTCAGGCTGGTCAGCACGGACCGCACGTGCCGGTCGTCGGACTCCCGCGTGACCGCCGTCTCAGGGTCCCGGTCGAGCTTGTCCTGCGTGCAGCCCCGCACCGACTCGGTCAGCACGTCGAGGTTGTGGCTGATCCGGTCGGCGAGCCCGGTGAGCCGGTCGTCCCCGGCGAGCAGACCGGGCTCGGCGCGGGCCGCGATGTGGCGCGCCCGGAAGGAGATCCGGTCGAGCGCGGACAGCACGCTCGCGCCGAAGTCGCGGCGGCTGGACAGGCTCATCGGGTGGGTGAGCGGTTCGACCGTCGTGCGGACCTGTTCGATCGACCGGTCCAGCTCCCGCGACAGCTCGATGACGTTGATGTTCTCCCGGCCGGACAGCAGCGCCTCGACCCCGTCGAGGAACTCGTGCACGTCGCCCAGCACCGCCTCCAGGTCCGAGCGCAGCACCGTCCTGGTGCGCACGGGCAGCACCACGACCGCCGCGATGATCCCGGCGGCGGCGCCCACCGTGGTCTCCGCCACCCGCAGCCACAGCACGTCGATGGTGAACGTGCCGAGCATGCTGTAGAGCAGGCCGAGCATGCAGGTGATGAAGAACGACATCACCAGCTGCGACACGCGCGCCGTGTAGACCAGGCAGAACACGCACACCAGGATCAGCACGACGGTGAGCGCGAGGTTGCCGGTGACGAGCAGCGCCAGCAGCATCCCGCCGAAGATCCCGACGAGCGTGCCGACGACCCGCCGGAAGCCCTTGACGAACGTGGCGCCCGTGGTCGAGGTGTTGAGGAACACGACGAACACCGTCAGCACCGCCCAGTACCACCGCTGGTGCGACACCAGTTCGCCGCCGAGCACGGCCAGACCCCCGCCGATCATGGCCTGCAGCGCCGCGCGCGCCTGGTTGTCGAAGGCGAAGAAGCGCTTGGGCTCCGGCTCATCGGGCTCGGGCAGCTCGGCTTCGGCGGAGTAGTCGTGCTCGGCGATGCGCTGCGCGTTGACGTCGGCGAGCGCGAGCTCGGCGATGGCGCGCCGCAGCTCGTCGCCGGGCTCGGGTTTGTCCCGCAGGCGGCTGCCGGTGACGAGCATCCTGCTGAACTCGTCGGTGTCGCTGATCACCGGCAGCTCGCGGGGGTCGTGCTCGATGAGGTGCTCGAACCGCAGCAGGCTGCCGACCAGCTCGTCCCGCACCTCGTCGGGCAGCTTCTCGGTGCTGGTGCGGCGCACCACGAGCGACAGCCACTGCGCGGCGATCTCGATCTCGATGGCCCGGCGCCGCAGCAGTTCCGACGCGGGCGGGTCCATCACCTCGTTGATGGCGTCCTCGATCATCAGGACCGACTCGTGCAGCCGGGAGTCCGCGCGGCGCAGCTGGTTGCGGCGGCGCTCGGTGCCGCCGCTCGCGAGGTAGGCCGCCGCGGCGGCCGCGTGCCTGCCGAGCCGGGCCCGGAACGCCCTGCGCACCCGCGTCAGCTCCCGTCCGGGGTTGCGCCGGAGCACCAGGAACCGCATCACGGCGTTGCCGGTGAGCCCGACGGCCAGCGCCAGGAGGTACTGCGGCAGCTGCGTGAGGTGGATCTGCAGGAACATCGAGAAGAAGAACATGAAGAACGCGAGCGCGCCCAGCGCGGGGCCGCGCGGCGCGAACCGCTGCGCGTAGACCGCCAGGAAGATCAGCAGGATGAACAGCACGCTGTCCAACGGCGGCCTGGTGATCCCGAACGCGGCGACGGTCAGCGACAGCGCGCCCGAGCAGAACGCGAGCACGAGCGTCACGGCCTGCGCGCGCGGTTCCTTGTCGTTGACGGTGAAGGCCGACTGCATCGCGCCGATCGCCGCCACCATGATCGTCGGGATGGGGCGGCCCGCGAGGCCCAGCACGGCGATCGCGAACACGATGCCGCCCACCGCGAGGCCCGCGCGGTGCAGCCGCAGCAGCCCCGGGTCGGCGGCCACGAGCCGGTCACGCAGCCGTTCGGCGGTCATCCGCAGGGTGTCCATCAGCGCTCCCCGGCCAGCAGTTCCCACTGGGCCAGCGACAACCGCCGCCCGGAGAACGCCGTGATCCGCAACCGGTAGCGCGGGAAGGCGGCCGATGCCGTGAGCGCGAACGGCCGCGTCTGGCGGCGCCAGCGGAACGTCTCGCCCGCACGCTCGTCGAGCACCTGCCACGTCTGCCCGTCCTCGCTGCCCTCCAGCACCCACGCGGTGGGGGAGCCGTGCGCGCCCGAGGTGAGCGTGTACAGCTCCACGGGCCGTGGTGGACCGTCCACTGTGAACTCGATCGCCGGTGGCGAGGTGAACGTGAGCTGGGTGCGGCTCGTGTCGTCGGACAGCGTGGGATGCGTCGAGCGGCCGGGCAGGTCGGCCAGCGGGCGCGGCGGGGCGTCGCCTTCGGTGAGCGACGGGGGCGGGGTGCCCCACTCGGACGGTTCCGCGGCCAGCTCGAACTCCAGCGTCGCGCCCGTGACGAGCCGGTCGTGCGACAGCCACGCCTGCTCGTGCGGCTCGCCGTCGACCCGCAGGCGGCGTACGTACGGCCCGCTGCCGGACGTCGTGATCACCACGTGCTTTCCGTTCTCCAGTGCGATTTCCGCGCGCCGGAACAGCGGCGCGCCCAGGACGTAGCCGGGGCTGCCCACGGCGAGCGGGTACAGGCCGAGGGAGGCGAAGACGTACCAGGCGGACATCTCGCCGTTGTCCTCGTCGCCGGGGTAGCCCTGCCCGATCTCGCTGCCGAGGTAGCAGCGGGTCAGCACCTCGCGGACGACCGCCTGGCCCTTCGCCGCCGCACCCGCGTACGCGTACATCCAGGGGATGTGGTGTGACGGCTGGTTCGAATGGCCGTACTGGCCCAGCCGCACGTCGCGCGCCTCGGTCATCTCGTGGATGATCCCGCCGTAGGAGCCGGGGTTGCGCCCCGTCTCGGGCGTCGCGAAGAAAGCGTCCAATTTGGACTCCAGTGCGGCGCGGCCGCCGTGCAGGTTCGCCAGTCCCTGCCCGTCGTGCGGGACCGAGAACGCCGTGTTCCAGCCGTTGGTCTCGGTGTAGTCGAAGCCCCAGCGCGCCGGGTCGTAGTCCTGCGGGGACCAGCGCCACGCGCCGTCGCGGTGGCGGCCCTGGAAGAACCCGGTCCGCGGGTCGAAGTGGTGGACGTAGTGCAGGGCGCGCTGCCGGAAGTAGGCCGCGTCGTCGGCGCGTCCCAGCGCGGCCGCCAGGTTGGCGATGCCGAAGTCGTTGATGCACGCCTCCAGTGCCCAGGACAGGCCCTCGTGGGTGCTGAGCGGCGTGAAACCCAGGAAGATCGACTCGTGCAGGCCCTTGCGGCCGACGCCCCGGCGCGGCGGGGCGACGGTGGCGTTCCTGAGCGCCGCGTCGTAGGCGGCTTCGACGTCGAAGTTCCGCACGCCCTTGAGGTAGGCGTCGGCGAAGGCGACGTCGGAGCTGGTGCCCGTCATGAGGTCGGCGTAGCCGGGGGAGGACCAGCGCGCGATCCAGCCGCCTTCGCGGTACTGCTGCACGAAACCCTCGATCAGCTCACCGCACTTGCGTGGCGTGAGCAGCGCATACGCGGGCCAGCAGGTGCGGTAGGTGTCCCAGAAGCCGTTGTTGACCGACATCGGCCCGTCGACGACCTTCGCGCCGGTGCGGCGGCGGGTGCTGGGCCACCAGCGACGCACGACGGGGCTCGCGTGCCGCCGGCCGCGCGGGGTCTCCTCGTGGGCGGAGTTGGGGTAGAGGAACAGCCGGTAGAGGCCCGAGTAGAAGGTGGTCAGCTGGTCCTCGGTCGCGCCGTCCAGCTCGATCCGCCCGAGCAGGTCCTGCCACGCCTGCCGCGCGTCCTCCCGCACCTGCTCGAACGTCGTACCGGCCGGGATCTCGGCGTCGAGGTTGCGCCGGGCCTGCTTCGCGCTGATCAGCGACGTCGCGATGCGCAGCTGGACGGTGGCGGTGCCGAACGCGAGCGCCTTGCCGTCGCGGCGGCCCGGCCGGTCGAATGCGCCGTGCACGAACATCCGGCGCGCGCCCACGGACAGGCGGCTGCGTACCCACGTGTAGCCGGTGACCGTGCCGCGTTTCGGGTCCACGCGGATCCCACCGCGCTTGCAGGCGAACCGGATCTTCGCCTCGCCGGGGAAGGTGAAGCGGAACACCGCGGCGTGGTCGGCCGGCGCGAGGTCGACGGTGAGCCCGCTGTCGAACCGCACGCCGTAGTGGTGCGGCCGGCCGGTCTCGTGCTCGTGCGTGAACGCGAGATCGCCTTCGGGGATGACGTGGAAGGTGTGCCGGTCACCCATCCAGGGGCTGGGCTGGTGGCTGAGCGCGAAACCCGCCAGGCGAGGGCGGTTCGTGGCGTCGTTGCGGCGGTGGTACTCGTACAGCCAGGTCGTGGACGACGCGTCGGTGACCGGGGTCCAGAAGTTGAAGCCGTGGGGCACCGCGGTGGCCGGGAACGTGTTGCCGCGCGAGAACTCCGAGCTGGAATGGGTGCCGCGGGTGGTGCGCACCCAGTCCACCGGGTCCCGCCGCCGCGGCGGCCGGTCGCTGATGCGGACGTCGTCGAGCCAGCCCGCGTCGTCCCCGCCCGCGAGCACGATCGCCCGCACCCGCCCCGGTGGCAGCGGGCGGCGGACGAGGTTCCACTGGTCCGGGTAGAGCGCCTTCGGGTCGAGCACGTCCGTCAGGGTGCTGCCGTCGTCCAGCTCCACATCCAGCGCCACGGAGGTGCCCCGCTCGGGGAAGACCACATAGGACAGCCCGGTGTGCTCACCAGCCGGGACGTCCACGTCGAACAGCCGCACCCGGCCAGGCCGGTCGTACCGCAGCGCCCGCAGCCCGGTGAACCCCACACCCGCCTTCGCGGTGGGCGACTCCGCGGGCCCGGCCCCGATCTCCCCGGCGAGCGGAACGGGATCCCCCTCTTCGAAGGACGAAAAGAACCGGTCGGCGATCACGGCCCTACCGTAACCCGCTCCGGTTGCCCGGCGAGGTATCTGACCCGTCCTATCGGGTCGTGGTGCCCCGGCACGGCCAGGCGGCGCGTCCGGCGGGAGAAAGATCGAAACCTGGAGGAAACCACGGAGAGGAAGCCCATGTCCACCGAACTCGGGAACGAGTACATCTTCAACGGAAGGCACGTGGCGGACGTCCCCCGGCGGCTCCGCGCGCTCGAGGAGAGCTACGACCCCGGGACGGTCGGCAGGCTGGAGCGGCTCGGGGTGGGCGCCGGCTGGCACTGCCTGGAGGTGGGTACCGGAGCGGGGTCGGTGACCCGCTGGCTGAGTGACCGCGTCGGCCCGGCGGGCCGGGTGCTCGCGGCCGACCTCGACACGTCGTTCTTCACCGGGGAGGGCCTGGACAACGTGGAGGTCCGGCAGCTGGACCTCCGCTCGGAGCGGCCGCCCGAAGGGGAGTTCGACCTGGTGCACGCCCGTCTGGTGCTCGGCCACCTCCCGGAGCGCGATCGGGTCCTCGATGCGCTCGTCGCGGCGCTGCGGCCGGGCGGCTGGCTGCTGGTGGAGGAGGCCGAGGAGTTTCCCTTCCACGGCATGGGCGACGGGCTGCACCGCGAGGTCGTGCTGGCGGCGCTGGCCGCGATGGAGACCGCCGGGTTCACGGCGAAGTGGGGGCGGAAGTTGCCCGCCCTGTTCCGGGCGCGCGGGCTGGAGGACGTCTCCGCGGTCGTCGAGGCGCCCATCGTCCCCGGCGGCTCGTCCGGGCTGGAATGGCTGCGGCTCTCCATCGATCAGCTGATCCGCGGCGGCCACCCGATCCAGGTGCACGGCCGCGGTGGGTACGAGCAGTGGCGGCGGAAGAGCGAGGACCCGGACACCTGGCTGGTCAGCCTCCCGCTGGTCGCGGCCCAGGGGAGGGCGGCCCGCCGGTGACCGGGTCCGCGCTCGTTCAGCGCGCCTTGCCCAGCAGCTCCACCTCCGCGAGGGTCACCTGGCCGGTGAACTGCAGCCGGTAGCTCGTGTAGCTGCCCGGGTGCGCCACCTGGAACGGCCGCGTCTGGTCGCGCCACTGGAACGACTGGCCGCTGCGGCTGTCGAGCGTCGTCCAGTGCTGTCCGTCGTTCGAGCCGCTGAGCACCCAGGCGGCCGGGTCGGCCCCCGCCTGCTTGCCCGAGGTCAGCGTGTACGACGACACCGGGTTCCCCGGCGCGGCCAGCTGGTAGGTCACGGTCGTGGCCTGCGCCTCGGTCTTCGACGTGTTGTCGAACAACGCGGCGTCCGAGCCGGTGCCCTTGCCGGGGCCGGTCACGTCGGCGAGCGGCTGCGGCACCTGGTCGCCCTTGGTGATCGACGCCGGGGCGTCGCCGGGGCCGGTGCCCCACTTCGACGGGTTCGGGCCCATGTCGAAGTCGAGCGTGCCGCCGTGGGAGATCAGGTCCGCGGGCAGCGACGTCGAGGTCCACGGCCTGCCGTTGACCCGCAGGCCCTGCACGTAGACGTTCTTCGCGTTGTTCTTCGGCGCGTTGATCACCAGGTCGCGGCCGGGCAGGTGGAGCGTGGCCTTGGTGAACAACGGGGAGCCGACCGCGTAGTTCGGGCTGCCCATCTGCAGCGGGTAGAAGCCCAGGGCGCTGAAGATGTACCAGGCCGACATCTCGCCGTTGTCCTCGTCACCCGGGTACCCCTGGCCCAGCTCGCTGCCGACGTAGAGGCGTGAAAGCGCTTCCCGCACCTTCGCCTGCGTCTTGAACGGCTGACCGGCGTAGTCGTACATGTAGAGGATGTGGTGCGAGGGCTGGTTCGAATGCCCGTACTGGCCCATCCGCACGTCCCGCGCTTCGCGCATCTCGTGGATGATGCCGGTGTACGAACCACGGAAGGTCGCGGTTTCGGGCGTGGCGAAGAACTGGTCGAGCTTGTTCGCCAGGCCCTGCTTGCCGCCGTAGAGGTTCGCCAGGCCCTGCCCGTCCTGCGGCACGGTGAACGCCATGCCCCAGCCGTCGGTCTCGGTGTAGTCGCCGCCCCAGTTGCGCGGGTCGTACTGGCCCGCCGGCAGCCGGAAGCTGCCGTCCGGGTTGCGGCCCTGGAAGAAGCCGACGCTCGGGTCGAACATCGTCACGTAGTTCTGGGCGCGGTTGAGGAAGTAGGTGTAGTTGTCCAGGTACTCCTGCTTGCGCGGGTCGTTCGGCCGCGCCTGGTCGTAGAGCTTCTTCGACATGTTCGCGATGCCGAAGTCGTTGATGTAGCCCTCGAGCGCCCACGACATGCCCTCGCCCGTGGTGGTGGGGGTGTAGCCGAGGAAGATCGAGGTGTCCAGCCCCTTGCGGCCGACGGCGTCGTTCGGCGGGAGCACGGTGGCGTTCTTGACCGCCGCGTCGTAGGCCGACCGGACGTCGAAGTTGTCGATGCCCTTGAGGTAGGCGTCGGCGAAGGCGACGTCGGAGCTGGTGCCGGTCATCAGGTCGGCGTAGCCGGGGGAGGACCAGCGGGAGATCCAGCCGCCGTCCCGGTACTGCTGCACGAACCCGTCGATCATCTTGCCCGCCATGTCCGGCGAGAGCAGGTCGTACGCCGACCACGTGGTCCGGTAGGTGTCCCAGAACCCGTTGTTGACGTACATCGTGCCGTCCTTCACCCCGGCACTGACGGGGCTCTGGTACTGGTACTTCGGCTGCCGCGCGGTGCCGGTGTTCTCGAAGCCCGAGTTCGGGTAGAGGAACAGCCGGTAGAGGTTGGAGTACAGCGTGGTCAGCTGGTCCTGGCTGGCGCCCTCGACCTCGATCACGCCGAGCTGCCGGTCCCACGCCGCCTGTGCGGCGTCCTTCACCGACTCGAACGACGCCCGCGGGGCGATCTCCAGCGCCAGGTTCCGCTTCGCCTGGTCGAGGCTGATCAGCGAGGTCGCGATCCGCATCGTGACGGTCTTCGAGGCGAACTTGAGGTAGCCGCGCACGTTGTCCCGGCCGTCGCCCGGCAGCATCGCGCCGGTGGTGGGCGCCTGGTCGAACGTGGCGTACACGTACATCCGGGTGGCACCGGCGGAACCGGCGTTCACGTCGGAGTAGCCGGACAGCGAGCTCGTCGCGGGGTCGAGCGTGAGCCCGCCCTCGTTGCGGATGTTGTCGAAGACGAGGTTCGCGTTCCCGTCGGGGAAGGTGAACCGGAACATCGCCGCGTGGTCGGTGGGCGCGATCTCCCCGCGGATGCCGTTCTCGAACCGCACGCCGTAGTAGTACGGGCGCGCGGTTTCGTTCTCGTGCTTGAACGGCAGCGCCCGCGCCGTGCGGTTGCCGTCCGGCACCCCGGCCGTCGCCGAGGGCATGACCTGGAACGTCTGGCGGTCGCCCATCCACGGGCTCGGCTCGTGGCTGAGCCCGAACGCCTGCAGCGTCGGCAGGTTCTGGTCGTTGTTGGACTCGTGGTAGCGGTAGAGCCAGTTGTCGGCCCCCGCGTCGGTCACCGGGGTCCAGAAGTTGAACCCGTGCGGCAGCGCGGTGGCGGGGAAGTTGTTGCCCCGCGAGAAGTTGCCGTTCGCGTTGGTGCCGCGGGTGGTGAGCACGTTGTCCGACAGCCGCGCGGCCGGACGCTGCGGCACGGGCGCGATCTGCACGTCGTCGACCCAGCCGTTGAAGCTCGCCGGGCCGTTCGCGTTGTCGTAGCCGAGGATGATCCGGTCGACCGTCTTACCGCGCGCGACCTTGCCCAGCTGGGCGCGAATCAGGTTCCACTGGTTGGTGTAGAGCGCTTTCCCGGCGCCCTGGCCCTGCGGGGACAGCGTGAACCCGTACTGGTCGGTGGCGCCGAGGTCGCTGAGGTACGTGCCGTCGGTGAACGCGAGGTCGACGGCGACGTTCGTGCTCGGGTACTTCAGGTCCGCCCCGGTGAACTCGGGGAAGATCTTGTACGACAGCTCGGTGTCCGGGCGCACCGGGATGTGCACGTCGAACATCGTGTTGTACGAGTAGCCGCGGCCCTCGCTGGTCTGCGTGCCGGTGTAGTGGAAGGCGTGCAGCCCCGTGTAGCCCGCGCGCGGCTTGTTGCTGTACCCGCTCGCCGGGCCGCCGTCGGGGTAGCTGCGCATGTGCGGCAGCGGCGGCGGGGCCGGTTCGTCGTTGGCCAGCAGCAGTTCCGACAGCTGCAGGATCGGGCCGCCGTTGTTCGCGGTGACCTCCAGCCGGAAGTACTGGTAGGTGACCGGACCGCCGAGCTGGTAGGTGTGGGTCTCCAGGCGTTCCCCGAGGCTCTGCCCGGACTGCTGGTCGATCGTCGTCCAGGTCTGGCCGTCGGCGGAGCCCTGCAGCGTCCAGTCCTTCGGGTCGCGCTCGGGGGCGTCGTTGCCCGCGGTGAGCGCGTAGTGCGTGATCGAGACCGGCTCGGAGAACTGGAACCGCACCCAGCCGGTGGGTTCCCACGCCAGCCACTTGGTGTCGGGGTTCGCGTCGACGAGGTTGACCGCGACCTCGTTGCCGCCGGTGTTCTCGTCGCTGGCGGTGACCTGGGTGATCTTGCCCCTGACGTCGCCGGGGACGACGGAACCGTTGGCGCCGTTGACCCCCGACGCGCGCTCGGCCGTGTCGACGGCGGGCTGCGGGTCGCCGGGCTCGAAGGAGGAGGAGAAGCTCGCGATCGCGGGGGCGGCCGCCGCCGAGGGCACGGCGGCCAGCCCCGCCACGAGGGCGGCACACGCCACGAACACTGCGCTGGTTCGGACCATGAGCCGAAGCTCAGCGCGGCAACCCCTGGTGCGTCAAGGATTCCGGCGAAACCTGGCCGAAACAGGACAGGCCGGTCACACCGACGAAAGTAGGTGCCCCAGCACGCGCTTACCGAACCGGAGGCCCTCGACGGGCACCCGTTCGTCGACGCCGTGCGCCATCGCGTTGTACGGGTAGCCCTCCGGCACCCACAGCGGCGCGAAGCCGTAGCAGTTGATCCCCAGCGGGCTGAACGCCTTCGCGTCCGTGCCGCCGCCCATGCAGAACGGCACCACGACGGCCTCCGGGTCCTCCGCCCGCAGCGCCGCCGCCATCGCCTCGAACCACGGCGAGTCCACCGGCGCCTGCACCGGCGGCTGGTGTGCCACGAACTCACGCTCGACGTGCGGCCCGAGCAGGCTGTCGATCGTCGCGAACAGGTCCTCCTCGCTGCCCGGCAGCACCCGCGTGTCCAGCTGCGCCTGCGCCACGCTCGGGATCACGTTCACCTTGTACCCGGCGTCGAGCATCGTGGGCGTGCAGCTGTTGCGGACCGCGTTCTCCACCAGCGCCGCGGCCGGGCCCAGCCTGGCGAGCGTACCGTCCACATCGGACAGATCGACCGAGACGCCGAGCGCCTCGCCGGCCCGCCGCAGGAACGCCTCGACGGTCGGGGTGAGGTGCACGGGCCAGCGGTGTGCGGCGATCCGGTGCAGCGCGTCGACCAGGTGCACGACGGCGTTGTCGTCGTTGCGGCGTGAACCGTGCCCGGCGCGGCCACGGGCGGTCACCCGCATGTGCGCGGTCCCGCGTTCGGCGGTGCCCACCGGGTACAGCCGCACGGTCCGCCCGTCCGCCGCCGGCGCGTGGTAGGTGTAGCCGCCGGTTTCGCTGATGGCGGCGGCGCAGCCGTCGAAGAACTCGCGGTGCTCGGCGGCGAGCCAGTGCGCGCCCCACTCGCCGCGGTCCTCCTCGTCGGCCACGAACGCCAGCACCAGCTCCCGCCGCGGGCGCAGCCCGTCGGAGAGCAGCGACAGCACCATGGCGCAGAAGTCCTTCATGTCCACCGTGCCGCGGCCCCACAGGAAACCGTCGCGGACCTCGCCGGAGAACGGGTGCACCGACCAGTCCACCGGGTCCGCGGGCACCACGTCGAGGTGGCCCTGGATCAGCAGCGGCGGCAACGCGGGGTCGGTGCCCGGCACGCGCGCCAGCACGTTCGCCCGCCGTGGCGCGGACTCCAGGATCTTCGGCTCGATGCCCGCCTCCGACAGCACCCCCGCGACGAACTCCGCCGCCTCGCGCTCGCCCTCCGAGTCCCCGTGCCCCCGGTTCGTCGTGTCGAACCGCACCAGCTGGGCGCACAACTCCACCACGTCAGCCATAGATCCCCTGTACCGCGCCCGCGGCGATCGCCGTGACCACCTTGAACGCCTTCATCGCCTCGGTCATGTCCGCTGCCTCGAAGCCGACCCTACGCACCCCGGTCTGCTCCACCGTGGGCACCACGGCGGCGGCCTGCGCGAGGTGGCTCGCGTCGAACTCCACCTCGATGCGGTGCGGGTGCCGCCGCGCGTCACCACGGCCCGCCCTGGACATCGCGCGCTCGGCGGCGACCTTCAGCGCGGTGGCCGTCCGCTGCGGCGGGGTGCAGATCGCGGCGTAGCGGCTCACGCACTCCTTCACCGCGACACCGATCGCCTCGGGCGCGTAGTCGCGGGCGTCGTCGCACGTCTTGTCGTCGCCGGTGACCATCAGCACGGGCACGCCGTACTCGGCCGCCAGCGCCGCGTTGAGCCGCCCCTCGCTGGCCGGCACGCCGTCGAGCCAGACTCCGGTGATCTGGTTTTCCAGGTACGTGTGGGACAAAACCCCGTCACCGCCGGCACCGGCGTGGTAGCCGAGGAACACCACGCCGTCCACGCCGGAGTCGATGCCCTGCATCATCGACAGCGGCTTGTGGCGGCCGGTGAGCATGCGGGCGCGCGGGTCGAGGTCCTCCAGCAGCAGGTTGCGCTGGGACGAGTGCGCCTCGTTGACCAGCACGTCGCTCGCGCCGCCCTCGTGCAGCCCCGCGATCGCGGCGTTGACGTCCCCGGTGAACAACCGCCGGAAGCGCTGCCACTGCTCGGTGCCCGGGATCACGTCGTCGGTCCACGTGACGCCCGTGGCGCCCTCCATGTCGGCGGAGATCAGGATGCGCATGGTCCGCGACCCTACCGGGGCGCGAGCCCGGCTCCCGGCTCGTGCGCGGGTGGGCCGGTCCGGTCGCTCGGGGGGCTGACGCGACCGGGCCGGCTACCCGGAAGGACAGGCGCACCGAGCGTGGCGCCGCTGTGGTGACCTGCCCGCAGGGTTGGAGGGGCGGAACCCGCGATCGGGACGCCGCCGGCGGCCAGACCACACGATCGAGTGACGGGTGCGATGATCGGCGGGACAGCTCGAACCGACGCGAGGAGTGAGATGACCAGCGAGAACCCCGTCGTGGTGGTGGCCACCGCCGAGGCGAGCCCGGGCAAGGAGGACGAGGTCGAGCAGGCGTTCCGCAAGGCCGTGCGGGCCGTGCACACCGAGCCGGGCTGTCTGCTCTACGCGCTGCACCGCGACCCGCGCTCGCCCTCGACGTTCGTGATGGTCGAGAAGTGGGCGTCCGCGGAGGCGCTGGCCACGCACGGCAAGGCCCCCGCGCTGGCCGAGCTGGGCGGCGTGCTCAAGGGGCTGCTGGCGCGGCCGCTGGAGGTGCGCACGCTCACCCCGCTGCCCGAGGGCGACGAGCGGCTCGGCCAGGTCTGACGCCTTTCTCCCGCCGGTGAGATGAATCACCGGAAGGAGTATTTATTGTTTTGTGATCCGCGCCCCGGGAAATCGGGCGGCGGCTCCCGGAATAGCCGGGGGCCCATTCGAGACGAGGAGTTCGAATAGATTTCCCGAGGAGGACCACATCGTGCCCACTCGATTGCGGACGCTGGCGGCCGCGACGGCGCTGAGCACCGTCGCGACCGCCGGCCTGCTGGCCCCCGCCGCCACCGCGGCCGAACCCACGACGGGCGACCGCGTGGTGAGCGCCGCCGCCGCGCAGGCGGGCAAACCGTACGCGGCCGGCGGCTCCGGGCCGGACAGCTTCGACTGCTCCGGGCTCGCGCAGTACGCCTACCGGCAGGCCGGGATCAGCCTGCCGCGCACGGCGAGCCAGCAGCGCTCCGCGGCCCGCGGCGTGGCACAGGCCGACGCGCGCCCCGGCGACCTGATCTTCTTCAGCAACGGCGGGCGCGTGTACCACGTCGGCATCTTCGCCGGCGGCAACCGGATGTGGGCGGCGCCCGAATCCGGTGACGTGGTCAAGCTGCAGACCATCTGGACGAGTTCCTACACCGTGGGCCGCGCCTGGTGACGCCCGCGCCGGGCCTTCCCGGTGACGGGGAGGCCCGGCGTGAAGCGCTTTCCGGCAACCCGCCGCCCACCCCGGCGGCGGCCGCCGGAAACCCGGCGTACACCTGCGGGTTGTCCGGTTCACATTCGCCCGGACAACGCACTGCGCCCGACCCGCTTCTGGCCGTAGGGTCGGTGCATGAGAGTCGGTCTGCTCACCCGCGAGTTCCCGCCCGACGTCTACGGCGGAGCCGGCGTCCACGTCGAGTTCCTCGCCCGCGAACTGCGGAACCTCGTCGATCTCGACGTCCACTGCTGGGGAGCCGACCGCGAAGGCGCGCACGGGCACCGCGATCCCCACGGCTACGCCCAGCCCGCGTTCGCGACCATGGACATCGCGGTGTCGATGGCCGACGCGCTCGCCGGGCACGACCTCGCGCACAGCCACACGTGGTACGCCAACCTCGCCGGGCACCTCGCCAAGCTCGCCCACGGCATCCCGCACGTGCTCACCGCGCATTCGCTGGAACCGCTGCGGCCGTGGAAAGCCGAGCAACTCGGTGGCGGGTACCGGGTTTCGCTGTGGATCGAGCGCACCGCGTTCGAAAGCGCCGACGCCATCATCGCGGTGAGCGAAGGAATGCGGCGCGACGTGCTGGCCACCTATCCGGCGGTGCCACCGGAACGCGTGCACGTCGTGCACAACGGCATCGACACCAAGCTCTACCAACCCGTTTCCGGTACGGATGCCTTGCGGGCACACGGAATCGACCCCGCGCGGCCGTACGTGTTGTTCGTCGGCCGGATCACGCGGCAGAAGGGCGTGCCGCACCTCGTCCGCGCGGCCGCCGCCCTGGAGCCGGGGGTGCAGGTGGTGCTGTGCGCCGGCGGTGCCGACACCCCTGAGCTGGACGCGGAGTTCCGCGGCCTCGTCGCAGACCTGCAGGCAAGGCGTGACGGCGTGTTCTGGATCCCGGAAATGCTGCCCCGCGAACAACTCGTGGAGCTGCTCACGTACGCCGCGGTGTTCGCGTGCCCGTCGGTATACGAGCCGCTGGGCATCGTGAACCTGGAGGCGATGGCGTGCGGCACGGCGGTCGTCGCCAGCGACGTCGGCGGCATCCCGGAAGTCGTCGAAGACGGCGTGACCGGCCTGCTCGTGCACTACGCCGAGGAGGACGCCGCCGGCTACGAAGCCGGCCTCGCCGCCCGGCTCAACGAGCTCGTCGGCGACCGGGAGCGGGCCGCCGAGATGGGTGCCGCGGGCAGGCGCCGGGCCGTCGAGGAGTTCGGCTGGGCTGCCATCGCCGCCCGGACGGTCGGGATCTACCAAGCGAGCGGGAGGTCTTCGTGAACGACGTGTCAGACGTGCTGGGCATCGTCCTCGCCGGCGGGGAGGGCAAGCGGCTGATGCCGCTCACGGCGGACCGCGCCAAGCCGGCCGTCCCGTTCGGCGGGGTGCACCGGCTCATCGACTTCGTGCTGTCGAACCTCGTGCACGGCGGGGTGCGGCGGATCTGCGTGCTGACGCAGTACAAGTCGCACTCGCTCGACCGGCACATCAGCACCACGTGGCGGCTGTCGTCGCTGACCGGGGAGTACGTCACGCCGGTACCCGCGCAGCAGCGGCTGGGGCCGCACTGGTTCCAGGGCAGCGCGGACGCCATCCACCAGAGCCTCAACCTGGTCTACGACGAGTGCCCGGCCTACATCGCGGTCTTCGGCGCGGACAACATCTACCGGATGGACCCGCGGCAGATGCTCGACGCCCACCTCAAGTCCGGCGCGGGCGTGACGGTCGCGGGCATCCGGGTGCGGCGGCAGGAGGCGAGCGCGTTCGGCGTCATCGACACGACCGACGGCACGCACATCGACGCGTTCCTGGAGAAGCCGGCCGATCCGCCGGGCCTGCCGGACTCGCCGGACGAGACGTACGTGTCCATGGGCAACTACGTGTTCACCACGCAGGCGCTCATCGACGCGCTCAAGGCGGACGCGGGGAACCCGGAGTCCAAGCACGACATGGGGCGCGACATCATCCCGGCGTTCGTGGCGCAGGGGGACGCGGCCGTGTACGACTTCAGCACCAACGAGGTGCCGGGTGAGACGGAGCGTGACCACGGGTACTGGCGCGACGTCGGCACGATCGACAACTACTTCGAGGCGCACTGCGACCTGATCTCGACGCACCCGATCTTCAACCTCTACAACCGGAAGTGGCCCATCCTGGCGCACCCGGCGCAGCGCGCCGCGGCGAAGTTCGTCGAGGGCGGGACGGCCAACCAGTCCATCGTGAGCAACGGCTGCATCATCTCGGGCGCGCAGGTGGTCGAGTCGGTGCTGTCGCCGGACGTCGTGGTGGAAAACGGGGCGGTGGTGCAGGGTTCGGTGCTGCTGGACGGCGTGCGCGTCGGCTCGGGGGCGGTCGTGCGGCGGGCGATCCTGGACAAGAACGTCGTCGTGCCGCCGGGCGCGCACATCGGGGTGGACCTCGAGCGGGACCGGCAGCACTACCACGTCAGCCCCGGCGGGATCGTGGTGCTCGGCAAGGGGGCGACGGCGCTCACCTAGCTCGACCGGGGTCACTCGATCCAGTGGTTGAACGGCGGCGGGCGTCGCTGTCGGATCGGGCTGGGTACGCCTCTGGGGGACCCGGGGAGGGGCTCCGGGCGAACGAGGGGCGGTGACGGCCGGTATGGCGGGTTGGGGTCTGGACGGCGGCGCGTGGGGCCTGGTGGCACTCGTGGGACTCGCCGGCCTGCTGGGACTGCTGCGGCTGCTTGCTCCCCGGGAGCCGGACAACCCCCTGGAGCGCTACCCGGAGGTGAATCAGCCGCCCGTCCCGTTCACCGACATGACGCCGACGCCGCCCGTGCTGCCCGCGCTCGGGGGGATGGCCGGCGCTCCGGGTGGGCCTGGGGCCGTGGGGGCGGCCGGGGCGCCGGGTGCTATCGGGACGCCGGGTGCTTTGGGGAGTGCCGGAGCGGCGGGTGCTGCGGCGCCGGGGATGGAGGCGCGGCCCGAGCCGGTGGGCGGTTCTGCGCTCCCGGGTGCGGAGGCCCGGCCGGAGCCCGTGAGCTGGGGGAGCGCGGTCCCTGGCGGTGGGGTGCCTGAGTGGGAGCGGCCAGGCGCTGCGGTGCCGGACTCGCATGAGGAGGATGCCTGGGGTTCGGTTGCGGAGTCGCCGGGCTGGGGTTCACCGCAGGATGGAGGCTACCGCCCCGAACAGACCGAGCCGGGCGAGCCACACCCGCTTTCGGGCGGCGCGGCCTCGTGGGGCGGCTGGACGGGTTCCGGATTGGGGGAGCCGGAGGTCGAGGTCCCGGCGGCGCGACAGGAGTCGGACTGGCCGGGCTCCGTCCCGCCGAGCCGGAAGGAACCCGAGCGCGAAACGGCGAGCGTGGGGGCGGCCCGGGCGTGGGCCGAGGACGATCCGCAGTTCACGGTGCCCCACGTGCAGCACCACGCCCGCGTCGAGTTGCTGCGCGAGGACGCGGTGCCGGAAGGCAGCACCACCCCGGCGGAAGGTGTGTTCGCCGGTCAGGTGCTGCCCGCGACCGCCGTCGACACCCGCGCCGAGACGCCGGTGACCGATCGCCCGGGCCGCCACCGCCTCCTCGAAGATGACGACGATTTCCCGGTGGAAGCACCGTCCGCGCCCCAGGGGCTCAGCCCGTGGACCGGTGACAGCGGCCAGTCGCTTCCGGCAGCCTCCGGTTCTCGCGACGGTGAATGGGATCGTGACCCGGGGAGGCATGCTGCGGGTAGCGGAAACGGGCGGACTCAGCCCACCGCCCCGTACGACTTCGAGACGGCGGGGGAGCAGCCCGCGGAGCTCTTCGACAAGACGGCCGAGTGGGAGTCGTCCAGCCCCGCGGCCGAGGAGCAGGCCGCTGCGGGTGTGGATCATGGGGCGCCCTCCGGGGCGGAGGCACCCCGGGAGCAGTCAGGTGACCAGGCTGCGGCGTCTGAAGGGGGCTGGGAGCCGTTTGGCGCGACCTCGGAGGTGGGGCCGGAGGCCTCTCGGGCAGAGTCAGGTGGCCAGGTTGTGGCTCCTGAGGCGGGTTGGGAGCCGTTCGGCGCTTCCTCGGGGGCCGAGATGGAGGCCTCTCGGGCAGAGTCGGGCGGCCAGGTTGTGGCTCCTGAGGCGGGTTGGGAGCCGTTTGGTGCCCCCTCCGGGGCGGGTCCGGAGGCGACGCAGCCAGAGTCAGGTGGCCAGGTTTCGGCGGCTCCTGAGTCGGGCTGGCAGCAGCCGGAGGCGACTCAGCCACAGTCGGTCGGCCAGCCTGTGGCGGCTCCTCAGCCGGGTTGGGAGCCATCCGGCGCCCCCTCCAGGACCGAGGCCGCTCAGCGGCAGTCAGGCGGCCAGGCTGCGGAACCGGTGAGCCCGCAGCACCAGCCCGCCGCGCCCGCCGAGGTGGCGGTGACTCGGGAACCCGCAGGCCAGGCCGCGGGAGCGCCGGGCTCTCAGGCCGCTTGGGAACACCCCGCTACGGCTGAGCACGCCCCGGACCCCGCCCGGGCGCACTCAGCAGGCCACCCCACCCCTGCCGAGACGGCGAACCCGCAGCAGCATCCGAACCAGCCGACCGCACAATCCGAGGCCCACGCGACCCGCGAGCACCCCGAAGCCCCGGCGAACCCCCAACCCACCCAGCAGCACCCCGCCCCACCGGCGGGCGCCGCAGGAACCACCCAGCAGCACCCCGCCCCACCGGCGGGCGCCCCAGACACCCCGCCCCACCACTCCGACCCCCGTTCGGAGCAACCACCGATGCCCCACCCGGACCAGACCCGCCAACCCCACCGCGAGGAGCGCGCCTACGCCGGGCCCGAACCGCGGCGGGGGGTGATCGACCGGCTCCGGGGGTTGCTGCGGCGGCGGTGATCAGTACGCGCGGGTGTCGTTGCGCTGCCAGTTCCAGATGACGCTCAGCTTCGCCTCCTGGGCGAGCACCCCGACGAGCATCCGCAGCTGGCACTCGGGCAGGGGCAGGCAGTCGGTGCGCTCGGGCACGGTGAAAGCGCCGTCCCGGGAGAAGACCTTCAGCAGGTCCGTCGCGGTGCGGATACCGAAGCGCCGCAACGCGATCCGCGCCGCGGGCCCGGCCAGCGGCTCCGAATCGTGCCGGACGGCTTGTGCGCGCTGCGCCTGCTTGAGGTCCTCGCGCTCCGCCGCGTCGAGGTGCATCAGCAGGAACGCCTGGTCCAGCCAGTCGATCACCCGCCCCGGCGGCACCTTCGTGTGCAGGATGACGTCGACCAGGTTCATGCTCGTCAGGTTCTGCATGTCCTCGACACCCTCCTCCAGCAACCGCGCCTCGTACCACAGGCTCAGCCCGTCCAGCTGGTCCAGCGGGTACTGCGGCTTCAGCGGCTGCATCACCGTGCCGAACACCTTCGCCGTCACGCGCTGGATCAGCTGCAGCCCCGCCAGCGGGAAGAACCCGATCACGAACGCCAGCGCCAGCTCCGCCGACACCGCGGACGCCCCCATCCCGCGCACCACCTGGTGCACCACGGCCACGACCAGCAGCACCAGCACGATCCGCTGCACCGCCGACGTGTACGCGCTCGGCCGCAGGTCCGTCTGGAAGAACCGCCGCACCAGCATGCCCGTCACGAACGCGTAGGCCCCGATGAACCCGTACTTCAGCACGTCCCACACCAGCCCCGGCGAGGTGAGGAAACCCGTGTCCCACAACACCGCGGACCAGCCGGCCGCCAGGACCGTGGTGAGCAGGAAGACCGGGAACAGCGACTCCGCGCTCACCACCGGCTCGTCCGCGGACCGCCCGCTGCGCAGCCGCCCGTAGTAGGCCTCGAACTTCTCGCGGTAGATCTCGTCCCGCGGGTGTGGCCCCGCCGCCCACGCCACGTGGTACGACGAGTTCTCGGCGGGCTCCGGCAGGTGCTCCGGCCGGTCCCAGCCCAGCCGGTGCAACGTCAGCACGTACTCCCGCCACACCGCCTGCGCCCGCACGTACAGGAACCGCACGTACAACCAGCCCGGCAGGAACGACAGGCACCACAGCACGAACAGCTTGAGCGCGCCCGGCCCCCACTCCGCGGTCCGCGGCCAGCTGCGGTGCGCCAGGAACCCGGCCACCACCACGGCGGCCGCCGCGGTGAGGACGATCAGGGCGTTGAGCCACACCGCCACCACCTTCCGCCGCAGCCACTGCTGCAGGTGCGGCGCCCGCAACGCCGCCAGGAACCCGCGCCCCGTCACCGCTGTCGCCGTGCTCATCGGACTCTCCCCTCTGCCGGACACCGGGGAAATCGCCGCTCGCGCAGCGTCGTGACACCGTCACCCAACCGGACCAGCACCCGCGTTTGTACGTCCCTTGTATCCCGGCCCGTCACGCTGACCGCACAGCCGAGGAGACATCAGGGAGGACCCCATGAAGATCCTGCGACGCGTCGCGGGCGCGGTCGGCATCGCCGCGACCGCCGTCCTGCTGGGCACCGCGCCCGCCATGGCCGCCACCGGCACCGTCCACACCGACTCCGGCGCCCCGCTGACCGTGCGCTCGTCGCCCAGCACCAGCGCGGGCGCGGTGGGCACCATCGCCGAGGGCAAGTCGGTGACGATCGACTGCCAGACCAACGGCGACACGGTCAGCGGCAAGTACGGCACCACCGACATCTGGGACCACGTGCCCGCCAGCGGCGGCTACATCAGCGACGCCTACGTCTACACCGGCTCCGACGGCCGCGTGGCACCCGACTGCTCGGGCACCACGCAGACGTGCTCGGGATCGGGCCTGGGCAACCCGAACACCTGCGCGCAGGCGGTGGCCAAGGCGAAGTCCCGCGTCCACACCGACTACGACTCCTCCTACGACGGCTGGTGCGACCGCATCAACGCGCAGAACTACGGCTGGAGCGCGAGCGGCTCCAACACCGCGTACATCCACTGGACGCAGATCCCGGCCTCGTACAAGCACCCCGGCGACACCGAGGTGCCCGCCGGCGGCCTCGCCTACTTCAGCAACGGCGGCGCCGGCCACACGATGATCTCCATCGGCAACGGGCAGTTCCTGTCCAACGACATCCACGGCGCCGGGACCTACACGCAGACGACCATCGCCGAGATCAAGCAGAAGTGGGGCCAGACCTACCTCGGCTGGGCCCAGCCCTGGTTCAAGATCAACCACTGACGGCGGAACCCGGCCCCCGGTCACGGAAACCGTGCCCGGGGGTCACCGCACGAGATCGATCACCCGCTCGGCGATCTCGACCGGCGACGGCAGCGCGGCGATCTCCGCCCGCACCTCCTGCGCACGGCGACGGAGGTCGCCGTCCTCGCTCAGCCGCGTGAGGAGTTCGGCGTCCAGGTCCCCCTCGGCAGCGGACAAGCCCGCCCCGCCGTCCCGCACGGCGGCGGCGTTGAGGTACCGGTCGGACCCGCTGGGGAGCACCAGCTGGGGGACACCGGCGACGAGGGCCCCCAGTGTCGTCCCGGCGCCGCCGTGGTGCACGAGGGCGGTGCTGGTGCGCAGCAGCGCGTCGAGCGGTATCCACCCGGCCAGCCGCACGTTGTCGGGCACGGGGCCGAGGCCGCTGGTGTCGGCGTCCCCGAGTGCGACGACGAACTCGGCGTCCACCTGGTCGGCCACCGAAAGCAGCCGCGCGACCGGACCGAGCCCGGTCAGGCCCGTGGCGACGGTGCCGAGCGTGACGGCGACCCGGGGGCGGCCGGTGGCGGGACCGGTCCGCACCAGGTCGTCCGTCAGCACCGCGCCCCGGTTGTACGGCACGTAGCGCATGCTCCAGCCCTCGACCGCCGGGACGAGGCTGGGCGGCGCGACGTCGATGGCGGCCTGGTACTCCGGCACGGCCGTGACGTCGAGCCGCCGCATCACCTCCGTCATGTGCGAGACGATCAGCTTCCCCATCCCGGCGGCGCGCAGGAAGCCGAACCCGTGTCGCACGAGGGGGATGCCGAACCTGCCCGCGGCGGCGAACGCGGCCGCCTCCGTGGCGCTCTGCACGATGACGTCCGGCCGCCACTGCTCGACGGTGCTCGTGGTCCCGTCGGTGAGTCGCGTGGACATGTCCGCCAGCATCGGCACGACCGCGGCCAGGTCGGTGTTCTCCCGCGTGATCAGCTTGACGAGTTCCGGGTCGCTGCGGAACCGCTCGCTCATCAGCGCGGCGAAGTCCCGGCCGGGGAAGACGTCCGCCACCGGCAGCCCCGCCTCGGCCGCGGCCCGCGCCGCCGCTCCGGTGGTGGCCACGAGCACCTCGTGTCCCGTGATCCGCAGTGCCCAGGCCAGCGGCACCGTGGGGAACAGGTGACCGATGCCCGGTGTGACGACGAACAGAACGCGCATGAACGGACTCCTGGAGGAGGACGGAGGACGGCTTCCCGCGACCAAGCCGAGCACGGTTCCGCCGGCGCCGGGGGCCGGATCCGGTCGCCGGGGCCGCTCATCGCCCCAGGTCTGCCCCAAAGCGCAGCACGCCGAAGTGAACAGCCTGTCCGCTACCCTGGGGAGAGCAGGACGACGATCACCGGAAGGGTGTGGCCATGACCCGGGACACGGCTGCCGTCAAGCGCGCCGATGCCGAGCGGAACCGCGCGAAGATCCTCGCGGTCGCCAGGGAGGCGCTGGCCGGCTCCGGTGATCTGCCGTCCATGGCCGAGATCTCCCGGCGGGCCGGGGTGGGCATGGCGACCCTGTACCGCAACTTCCCCGGCAGGCTCGAGCTGATCGAGGAGCTGTACCGCACCCAGATCGACGAGATCTGCTCCGCTGCCGAGAACGCCGAAGGGGAGACGCCAGGCGAAGCGTTCTTCGCCTGGCTCGACTACTTCCACGCGGCCGGTGCGCGCAAGGGCCCGCTGGCCACCCTGCTGCTGGCCGATTCCCCGGGGGAGAGCCGGGTGCTGAGCGAGCACCGGGCGCGCGTGATCGCCGCCGCCGAACCGCTCTTCCAGGCCGCGCAGCGCAGCGGTGAAGTCCGCGACGACGTCGCGCTCGGTGAGGTGCTGGACGCGGTCGTGGCCGCCGGCCGGATCCCGGCCTCTCGCGGCTCGATGGTGCGCGTCCTGTTCGACGGCCTGCGCCGGCACGGGTAGCGGCGAAAATGTCCTCCACCACGCCCTGGCACGGGTGGACTTGCTAAGTGGATAGCCTGTTCACTACTATCTGAACAGGCTATCCACTTAGGGAGCCGTACCAGGACGAGAGGGACCACCATGACTGAGATGCTGCGGACCCATCGCGACGTGCCGGAGTTCGTGCGCGGGGGAGACCGGCTGATGTCGATCGGCGGGCAGTGGGTGCCGGCGGCGTCGGGGCAGACGCTGCCGAACGTCGACCCGGCCACCGAAGAGCCCCTGGCGAGCGTGCCCCGCGGTGGCGCGGCGGACGTCGACGCGGCCGTGCGGGCCGCGCGGCGCGCGTTCGCCGACCCGGAATGGGCGGACATGACCCCGGACCGGCGGGGCCGGATCCTGAACCAGATCGCCGACGTGATCGAGGCGCACGCCGAGGAGCTGGCCACCATCGACTCGGTCAACATGGGCGCGCCGCGCCTGGTGACCGACACGATGCTCGCCGAGGCGAGCGAGGCGTTCCGCTACTTCGCGGGCTGGCCGACGAAGATCTTCGGCACGCACGTCCCCACCACGGGCGACCGGCTGGGCTACACGCGCAAGGAACCCCTGGGCGTGGTCGGCGTCATCTGGGGCTGGAACGGGCCGATGGGGCAGCTGCCCAGCAAGCTCGCGCCCGCGCTGGCCGCCGGGAACACCGTGGTCCTCAAGCCCGCCGAGACCGGGTCGCTGAGCACCCTCCGCCTGGCGGAGCTGCTGGAGACCACCGACCTGCCCGCCGGGGTGGTCAACGTCGTCACCGGCCTCGGCGCCGAGGCGGGTGAGGCGCTCGTCGCGCACCCGGACGTCGCCAAGATCGCCTTCACCGGGTCCACCGCGACCGGCAAGCACGTCCAGGAGCTGGCGTCGCGGACCCTCAAGCAGGTCACGCTCGAACTCGGCGGCAAATCACCCGCCGTCGTGTTCGCCGATGCCGACCTGCGGCAGGCCGCCCGCGGGGTCGCCGCCGGCTTCCACGGCAACGCCGGGCAGGCCTGCGTCGCCACCACCCGCATCTTCGTCCAGGACAGCGTCCGCGAGGAGTTCCTCGCCCTGCTCACCGAGACCATGGCCGCCCCGCCGTTCGTCCCGGGCGACCCCCTGACGCCCGGCACCGTCGTCGGCCCGCTGTCCACCAAGACCCAGTTCGACCGCGTCAGCTCCTACCTCGACCTCGCCGTCGCCGAAGGGGCCCGGGTCGTCACCGGCGGCACCCGCCACGGCGACCGCGGCTACTTCGTCGCCCCGACCCTCCTGGACGACACCACGTCCGACATGCGCGTGGTGCGGGAGGAGATCTTCGGCCCGGTTGCGACCATCAGCACCTTCACCGACGTCGACGACGCCGTCGCGCAGGCCAACGACACCGACTACGGCCTCGCCGCCTCGGTGTGGACCACCAGCCTCAGCACCGCCCACCAGGTGGCCGCGCGCCTGGAGGCGGGCACGGTCTGGATCAACACCTGGGGCGAGATGAGCACGGGCAACCTTCCCTTCGGCGGGTACAAGCAGTCCGGTATCGGCCGGGAAGGCGGTCTCGAGGTCCTGGACGCCTACACCCAGACCAAGACCGTCCTCGTCGCCCTCTGACGGCTGCGCGGGCTTTCGTCCTCCGCTACCGAAATGGGCCCGGGTGCTTGTGCGGGCGGACGAAGCGGTTCGTCCGATCGTGGGGCTACGGTCGCCCGATGGCGAACCTGGACGAGACCAAGCAGTGGCTGGCGGACCGGTTTCCCCGGCTACTGGCCGACCACGGGGTGCCCGGCGCGGCCATCGCGGTCTCCGTCGGCGGCGAGGTCCTCGACGCCGCCGGCGGGGTGCTGAACACCGCCACCGGCGTCGAGGCCACCCCCGATTCGGTGTTCCAGATCGGGTCCATCACCAAGGTCTGGACCGCCACCCTCGCGATGCAGCTCGTCGACGAGGGAGCGCTCGAACTCGACGTGCCCGTGCGCGGCTACCTGCCGGACTTCCGCCTCGGCGACGAGACCGCGGCGGCGACGATCACGGTGCGGCAGCTGATGTGCCACACCTCGGGCTTCGAGGGCGACCTGTTCACCGACACCGGCAAGGGGGACGACTGCGTCGAGAAGTACGTCGCCACCCTCGACGGCGTCGACCAGCTGTTCCCGCCGGGCGAGATGTTCTCCTACAACAACGCGGCCTACTGCGTGCTGGGCCGCATCATCGAGGTCCTGCGGGGCAAGCCCTACGACACCTGCCTGCGCGACCACCTGTTCACCCCGCTCGGGCTGACGCACGCGGCGACCAGCGCCGATGAGGCGATCCTGCACCGGGCCGCCGTCGGGCACCTCCAGGTGGACGGCGAAGCCCGCCCCGCGCCCATGTGGTCGCTCGTGCGGTCCAACGGGCCCGCGGGCTCGGTGCTGGCGATGCGGCCCCGCGACCTGCTCACGTTCGTGCGGGCGCACCTCGACGGCGGCGGCCCCGCGCTCAGCGCCGAGTCCGTCAAGGCGATGCAGGAACGGCAGGTCGCGCTGCCGCCGCTCGGCCTCATGGGCACGTCGTGGGGGCTCGGCTGGGAGATCTACGACCTGCCCGGCGGCACGATCATCGGCCACGACGGCGGCACCATCGGCCAGGCCGCGTTCCTGCGCGTCGTCCCCGAGCGCGACGTCGCGATCGCGCTGCTCACCAACGGCGGCGACCCGATCTCGCTCTACGCCGACGTCTTCGGCCACCTGCTGCCGGCGCTGGCGGGGATCGACCGGCCGCCGTTCCCGGAACCACCGTCCGACCCCGCGCCGTTCGACGCGAGCCGGTACACCGGCACCTACTCCTG
Organism: Amycolatopsis sacchari; assembly: GCF_900114035.1. Taxonomy (GTDB): domain Bacteria; phylum Actinomycetota; class Actinomycetes; order Mycobacteriales; family Pseudonocardiaceae; genus Amycolatopsis_E; species Amycolatopsis_E sacchari. The sequence continues at coordinate 229,443 of NZ_FORP01000001.1, forward strand.
CGAGGTCGCCGACGTGACGGTGAGCCAGGACGACGACGGCCGGGTGTGGCTCGAGCAGGTGCCCAAGGGGGTGCTCGCCGAGGTGGGCGAGGCCGAGCGGACCGAGCTGGTCCGGCTCGACGGCGACACGCTCATCACCCGCGAGGCGCCACACGGGCTGCACCAGCCCCACGTCTTCCTCGGCGACGACGGCACCGGCCGCGCCGAGTATGTCCACAGTGGACGAGTGATCCGCCGGGAGGCACGATGAAGAAAGCTCTGACCCTGGCGGGGGCCGGCGTGCTCGCGCTGTCCCTCGCCGCGTGCGGCGGGGGGAGCGCGGGCGGCGGCGCCGTGGTGGACGGCAGGACGTTCACCTTCGTCCTGCCGGGCGACCCCGGCAGCCTCGACCCGCACTTCACCACCCTGTCCACGGCGCTGCAGGCGGACAAGTTCCTCTACGACTCGCTGGTGAACCTCGACGCGTCGGGCGCGACCACCGCCGGGCTCGCGGCGAAGTGGGACGGCGACACCACCAAGGCCACGTTCACGCTGCGGCCGGGCATCACCTGCGGCGACGGGACGCCGCTCACGGCGAGCGTGGTCGCGGACAACATCAACTTCGTGGGCGACCCGAACAACGCGGCCGCGTTGCTGGGGATCTACGTCCCCGCCGGGGCGAAGGCCACGGCCGACGACGCCGCGGGCACGGTCAGCGTCACCTCGCCCGCGCCGGACGCGTTCCTCGTGCGCAACGTCGGCACGCTGCCGATCGTGTGCGGCAAGGGCATGAAGGACCGCAACCTGCTCAAGCAGGGGGCCGACGGCACCGGCCTGTTCAAGCTGACCGAAGCGGTGTCCGGCGACCACTACACCCTCACCCGGCGCAAGGACTACGCGTGGGGCCCCGGCGACTGGAAGACCGACACGCGCGGGCTGCCGGACACCGTCGTGCTGCGCGTGGTGGCCAACGAGACCACCGCCGCCAACCTGCTGGTGTCCAAAGAGGTCAATGCCGCGCAGATCCTGGGCCAGGACCGGCAGCGGCTCAAGGCGTCCGGTCTGTCCGAAAAGGACATGGAGTCGCCGTTCGGTGAGCTGTGGTTCAACCAGAAGGCCGGCCTGCCCGGCGCCGACGAGAACGTGCGGCGCGCGCTGACGCAGGCGCTCGACCTCACCCAGCTCGGGCAGGTGCTGACCGGCGGCACGGGCAAACCGACCACCAGCCTGGTCGCGCCCGGTCTCGGTCCCTGCAACGGCAACACGATCGGCCCGCTGCCCGCCCACGACGTCGCCGCCGCGAAGGCGGCGCTGGACGCGGCCGGGTGGGTCGCCGGCCCCGACGGGGTGCGCGTGAAGAACGGCCAGCGGCTGGCACTGACGTTCTACTACCCGACGAGCGTCGGCGCCGGCATGCAGTCCGGCGCGGAGCTGGTCCAGCAGCAGTGGGGCGCGGTGGGCGTGCAGGTCGACGTCAAGGGCATGAGCAACACCGAGAGCACGCAGATCCTCGCCGGGCAGGGGACGTGGCACGCGATGCTGCTGCCGCTGTCGGTGAGCCTGCCCAGTCAGCTCGTGCCGTTCCTGTCCGGCCCGGCGGGGGCCGAGGGCAACAACTTCGCCTACATCCAGAACCCGCAGTACGACGCCGTCGTGCAGCAGGCGTCGAACATCGCGGGCTCGGACGGCTGCGCCAAGTGGGGCGAGGGCGACCGGGCGGTCGTGCAGCGCCTGGACGTCGTGCCGTTCGTCAACACCGTGCGGCCGATCTTCAGCCAGGGCGTCACGTTCGACCTGAGCGAGGGCAGCGTCGCGCCCGCCACGATCCGCATGCTCGGCTGACGCTTCGTCCGCGCCGACAGGGCGCGCCGGGCGAGTCCGTGCCTGCGCACGAACACCCGGCGCGCCCGAACCGGAAACATCCAGTCCAGCAAGGAACTTCTTCGAGAGGAGGCCGCCAGCGTGACCACCGTCAGCGCCGGCGTCCGCCGGCTGCCCACCGACTCGCCGTGGCTGCGCTTCGCGCTGCGCCGCGCGGGACGCCTGCTGGTGTCGGTGTGGGTGCTGCTGACCGCCGCGTTCGGCATGATCCACCTGATTCCCGGCGATCCGGTGCGCGCGGCGCTCGGGCCCACGGCCTCGCCGGAACTGGTGGCGGCGCGGCGCGCGGCGCTGGGCCTGGACGACCCGCTGTGGCAGCAGTACCTGCACTACCTCGGTGACCTGTTCAGCGGCCGGTTCGGCGTGTCGATGACCTCGGGCCTGCCGGTGTCCCAGGTGATCGGGGACCGGCTGCCCGCGACGCTGGAGATCGCGGGCTACGCGTTCCTGCTCGCGCTGGCCGTGGCGATCCCGGTGGGCGTGGGCGTGGCGGTGCTGACGCGCAACGGCAGGCACCGGCACGCCGAACTCGCCTTCACCACGACGAGCGTGGTGCTGGCGGCGATCCCGGAGTTCCTCGTCGCCGTGGCACTGGTGTTCGTGTTCGGCGTCAGCCTCGGCTGGGCGCCGGTCGCGGGGCGGTCCGGGCCGGAGTCGTACGTGCTGCCGGTGCTGGCCCTCGCGGCGGGGCCGGCGGCCGTGCTCGCCCGGCTGGTGCGGGTGGAGATGCTCGCGGTGCTGCGGGCCGACTACATCCGGACCGCGCGGGCCAAGCGGCTGCCGTCGTGGCTGGTGTACCTGCGCCACGCTCTGCCCAACGCGCTGACCTCGACGCTCACCCTCGGCGGGCTGCTGCTGAGCGCGATGGTGGCGGGCACGGTCCTGGTGGAGAACGTGTTCGCGTGGCCGGGGCTGGGCAGCACGATCGTGCAGTCGATCCTCGCCAAGGACTACCCGGTGGTGCAGGGCGTGGTGCTCGTCTACGGGCTCGGCGTGCTGCTGGTGAACCTCGCGGTCGACGTCGCGCTCGCGCTGCTCGACCCGCGCTCGACGATCAGGGAGAGCTGAGCGGTGCGCAGGTCGAAGTGGGGCGCGGTGCTGCGCAGCCCGGTGGGCGCGAGCGCGGCGGTGGTGCTGTGCGCGCTGGTCGTGCTGGCGGTGCTGGCGCCGCTGCTGTGGAGCGAACGGGCCGCCGCCGTGGACACCGGGCAGATCCTGCAGGGTTCGTCGGCGCAGCACTGGATGGGCACCGACAACCTGGGCCGTGACGTGTTCTACCGCGTGCTGGTGGCGACGCGCCTGTCGGTGGAGCTCGCGCTCGCGGCGACCGCGTTCGGTGTCGTCGTCGGCCTCGTGCTGGGCACCGCCCCGGTGTTGTTCGGCGCGCGGGTCGGCCGGTTCGTGCACGGCGTGGTGTCCATCGCGGTGGCGTTCGCCGGGCTGCTGCTGGCGTTGTTCTTCGCGGTGATCTTCGGGGTCGGCACCGTCGGCGGGGTGCTGGCGATCGGGCTGGCCACCGCGCCGGGGTTCGCCCGGCTCACCCAGACCCTCGTGGCACGGGTGACCGCGCTGGACTACGTGGCCGCCGCGCGGATCGCCGGGGTCGGCCGGGTCCGGCTGCTGCTGCGGCACGTGCTGCCGAACATCGGCGAGCCGCTCGTGGTGAACGCGACGATCTCGGCGGGCGGCGCGCTGCTCGCGTTCGCCGGGCTGTCGTTCCTCGGGCTGGGCGTGCAGGCACCGGACTACGACTGGGGACGGTTGCTCGGGGAGGGCCTCAACAGCCTTTACGTGCACCCGGCCGCCGCGCTCGCGCCCACGGTCGCCGTGGTGGTCGCCGGACTGGCCTTCAACCTGTTCGGCGAGGCCATCGCCAAGGGGATCGGGCAGCACGAAGCGCCACAGCGCGGGAAAACCCGCGAGCCCGAGCCGGAAGCCGCCGCACCGCTCACCGAGACCGGGGACGCCGTGCTCGCGGTGGAGAACCTGCGCGTCAGCTTCCCCGGTCCCGCCGGGCCGGTCACGCCCGTGCGCGGGGTGAGCTTCACGCTCGGCCGCGGCGAATGCGTCGGCGTGGTGGGGGAGTCGGGGTCCGGCAAGAGCCTCACGGCGCTCGCGGTCGCCCAGCTGGTCGAGGAACCGGGGCGGGTGCACGCGGACCGGCTGGAGTTCCTCGGCACCGCGCTGCTCGACCAGGGCGAGCGCGCCGGCAGGCAGCTGCTCGGCACCTCGTTCGCGATGGTGTTCCAGGACCCCATGACCTCGTTCAACCCCACGCAGCGCATCGGTGCGCAGCTGGCCGAGGTCGCCAGGCGGCACCAGGGGATGGGGCGGCGGCAGGCGTTCGCCCGCGCCGTCGACCGGCTGCGTGCGGTGCGCGTGCCCGCGGCGGAACGGCGCGCCCGCCAGTTCCCGCACGAGTTCTCCGGCGGGATGCGGCAGCGGGCGATGATCGGCATGGGCGTGATGGGCAAGCCCGCGCTGATCGTCGCGGACGAGCCGACGACCGCGCTCGACGTCACGGTGCAGCGGCAGGTCCTGCGGCTGCTGCTCCAGGTCCGCGACGCCGACGACGTCGCGATCCTGCTGATCAGCCACGACATCACCGTCGTCGCGCAGGTCTGCGCCCGCGTGCTGGTGATGTACGCCGGGCGGATCGTGGAGGACCTGCCCGCCGCCGAACTGCGCACCGCCGCCCGGCACCCGTACACGCGGGCGCTGCTGGAAGCGGTGCCCGACATGAGCACCGACCGGGACCTGCCGCTGGCCGTGATCCCGGGCCGCGCGGCCGAACCCGGCGCGCTGCCACCGGGGTGCGCGTTCGCGCCCCGGTGCGCGTTCGCCGACGAGCGGTGCACGAGCGCGGAACCGCCACTGGTCGCCGACGGGCACGGGCGGCGGGTCGCGTGCTGGCACGCCGACGAGATCGCACCGGCCGGGCAGGCGCGCGTGCGGGTGGGGGAGTCGCGATGAGCACACTGGTCTTCGAGCACGTCACCGTCCGCTACGGCGGGCGCCATCGGGGGCTGACCGCCGTGGACGGCGTGGACCTGACGGTGCCGGACGGCGCGATCGTCGGCCTGGTGGGCGAATCCGGCTCCGGGAAGTCCACTTTGGCCAGAGCCGCGGTCGGGCTGACCCCGGTGTCCGGCGGGCGCGTGCTGCTGGACGGGCAGCCGCTGAAGCGGCGCGGGCCCGTGCGGATGGTGTTCCAGGACCCGTACTCCTCGCTGGACCCGAGGATGACGATCGGCGCGTCGATCGCCGAAGGGCTGCCGCGCGGCACCCGTGACCGCCGCGGCGAGGTGGCCAGGCTGCTGGACCTGGTGGGCCTGGACCCCGACCGGGCGCGGATGCTGCCCGCGCAGCTGTCCGGCGGGCAGCGGCAGCGGGTCGCGCTCGCGCGGGCGCTCGGCGGACGGCCCGAGGTGGTGATCGCCGACGAGATCACCTCCGCGCTCGACGTGTCCATCCAGGGCACCGTGCTCAACCTCGTCCGCGACCTGCAGCGCCGGATGCGGCTGTCGATGCTGTTCATCTCCCACAACCTCGCCGTCGTGCGCTACGTCAGCGACTTCATCGCCGTGATGTACCTGGGCCGGATCGTCGAGTACGGGCCCGCCGACGACGTGCTGGCCGACCCCCAGCACCCCTACACGCGGGAGCTGCTGGCGGCCGCCGAGACCGTGGCACTGTCCGAACCGGACGCCGTGGCCGACGTCGAGCCCGCCGACCCGCACCACCCGCCGCCCGGCTGCCGGTTCCACCCGCGCTGCCCGGTCGGCCCGCTCGTGCTCGCCGACCGCGGGATCTGCCGCGAGGCCGAGCCCGCCGGTGCGGGGCACCGGCACCAGGCGGCGTGCCACTTCGCCGCCACCCCCGAACTCGTTTCCTGACCTGCGACCCGCGAGGAGAACCCGGTGACCCGACGTCTGCGCATCGAAGACCTCACCGCCGTGGCGGTGCCGGAACACCCGGCGCTGTCCCCGGACGGCACCGAGGTGCTGTACGTGCTGCGCACCTGCGACCGCGACGCCGACGAGAACGTGTACACGCTCTGGCGGGCGAACCTCGACGGCGGCGACGCCCGGCCGTTGACGCGCGGGCGCGCCGACACCGCGCCCGCCTGGTCGCCCGACGGCCGGCGCGTGGCGTTCCTGCGGGACGGGAACGTGTGGCTGCTGCCGTTGGACGGCGGCGAGGCCGAACAGCTCACGTCGCTGCCGCTCGGTGCGGGCACCCCGGTGTGGAGCCCGGACGGGTCGGCCATCGCCTTCTCCGCACCCGTGGACACCGAGGGCACCCCGGACGACGCCCCGATGGCCGCGGACCGCCTCGACTACCACGCCGACGGCTCGGGCTGGCTGCGCGGCATCCGCAAGCACCTGCACGTGCTCGACCTCGAGACGCGGCAGTGCCGCCAGGTCACCTCCGGCGACTGGCACGCCGGCGACCCGGCGTGGTCGCCGGACGGCACCAAGCTCGCCTTCTCCGCCGCGACGGGCGCCGACCGCGACCTGCGCCTGCGCGTCCCCGTGCACGTCCTCGACGTCACCGACCCGGCGGCCCGGCCCGAGCAGGCCGGTCTCGCCGAGGGCGTCGGCGGCCCGGTGACGTGGACCGCGGACGGCACGGCGCTGCTGGTCGTCGGCCACCCCGGTGGGCCGAAGGGGCACGCGCGGCTGCTGCGGGTGCCGCTCGACGGCGGCGAGGTCACCGACCTCGCGGGGTCCTTGGACCGCAACGTGATGCCGGGCGGTCCCGGCTACCCGGGTGCGCTGCCGCGCCTGACCGCCGACGGCGGCGCCGTGCTGTTCTGCGTACGTGAGCGCGGCTGCACCCACCTGTACTCGGTGCCCGTCGACGGCGGCGCGCCGCGCCCGCTCCTCACGGGTGCGGGGCGCACGGTGGCGGGCCTGTCGATCGCGGGGAGCACGGCGGTCGTCGTGCTCGTCACGCCGGCCTCCTACGGCGAGATCGTCCGGCTCGACCTGGAGACGGGCACCGAGACCGTCCTCACGCGACACGGCGACGCACTGTCCGAAGTGGAGCTGTTCGCCAAGGAGGAGCGGGAGTTCCGCATCTCCGACGGCACGGTCGTGCAGGGCTGGCTGATCCGGGACCCCGCCGTCACCGGACCCGCGCCGCTGCTGCTGGACGTCCACGGCGGCCCGCACAACGCGTGGCACGGCGGCGCCGACGACGTGCACCCCTACCAGCAGGAGCTGGTCTCGCGCGGCTGGGCGGTGCTGCTGGTCAACCCGCGTGGCAGCGACGGCTACGGCGAGGAGTTCTACACCGCCGTGGATTCCGCGTGGGGCACGGCCGACGCCAAGGACTTCCTGGAGCCGCTCGACGAGCTGGTGAAGGAGGGCGTCGCGGACCCGGAGCGGCTCGCCGTGGCGGGCTACAGCTACGGCGGCTACATGACGTGCTACCTCACCAGCCGGGACAACCGCTTCGCGGCCGCCGTCGCCGGTGGCGTCGTCTCCGACCTCTCGAGCATGGCGGGCACCTCGGACGAGGGGCATTTCCTGCTGGAGTACGAAGTCGGGGCGCTGCCGTGGGAGGAGCCAGGGCGCTTCGCGGAGATGTCGCCGTTCGCCAAGGTCGACCAGGTCCGCACGCCGACACTGGTCGTGCACGGCGCCGCGGACCTGCTGTGCCCGGTGGGGCAGGCGCAGCAGTGGTACAGCGCGCTGCGGGAGCGCGGCGTCCCGTCGCGGCTCGTGCTCTACCCCGGCGCCCCGCACGCGTTCATCCTCAACGGCAAGCCCTCCCACCGGATCGACTTCAACGAGCGCGTCGTCGACTGGGTCGAGCAGTACGCGAACCACCGCCGCCCGCGCGCCGACGCGGCGCACTGGCAGCGGCGGCTCACGGAACTGGCCGAGCGGCACCACGTGCCCGGCGCCGCGCTGGGCATCCTGCGCCTGCGCCCCGGGCAGGAGGACGAGCTCGTGGAGGCCGCCACCGGGGTGCTCAACGTGGAAACCGGCGTGACGGCCACGACGGACTCGGTGTTCCAGATCGGGTCCATCTCGAAGGTCTGGACCACCACGGTCGTCATGCAGCTCGTCGACGAGGGCCTGCTCGACCTGGACGCCCCCATCGCCGATGTGCTGCCCGAGCTGCGCCTGGCCGACCCCGACGTGGGCAAGCAGGTGACGATGCGGCACCTGCTGACCCACACCAGCGGCATCGACGGCGACGTGTTCACCGACACCGGCCGCGGCGACGACTGCCTGGAGAAGTACGTGGCGGGGCTGGCGGAGGTCGCGCAGAACCACCCGCTCGGCGTCACCTGGTCGTACTGCAACTCCGGCTTCTCCCTGGCGGGCCGGGTGATCGAGAAGATCACCGGGAAGACCTGGGACGCGGCGCTGCGTGAGCGCCTGTTCACGCCGCTGGGCCTGCGGCACACGGGCACCCTGCCGGAGGAGGCGCTGCTGCACCGGACGGCGACCGGGCACTCGGGCACGACCGAGCCGGTCAAGGCACCGGTCTGGACGCTGCCCCGCTCGGCAGGCCCCGCCGGGCTGATCAACGCCACGACGGCCGACGTGCTCGCGTTCGCGCGGCTGCACCTGACCGGCGGCCTCGCGGCCGACGGCACGCGCCTGCTGAGCGAGGAGAGCGCCGCGGCGATGGCGGCCAAGCAGGTGGACCTGCCGGACAAGCACACGCTCGCCGAGTCGTGGGGGCTGGGCTGGTTCCGGCTGGACTGGGGCGGGCGCAGGCTGATCGGGCACGACGGCAACACGATCGGCCAGGCCGCGTTCCTGCGGCTGCTGCCCGACGAGGGGCTCGCGGTCACGCTGCTCACCAACGGCGGCAACGCGCGCGACCTCTACCAGGACCTCTACGGCGAGATCTTCGCGGAGCTGGCGGACGTCGAAATGCCCCGGCCGCTGGAGCCGCCCGCCGAGCCCGTCGACGTCGACATCACGCCGCACCTCGGCACCTACGAGCGGGCGAGCGTGCGGATGGAGGTGCTCGTGGGCGACGACGGGCCGCGGCTGCGCACGACGGTCACCGGCATGCTCGCCGACCTGGTGCCCGACCCTACCGAGGAGCACCCGCTGGTCGCGGTGGCCGAAAACCTCTACGCGGTCAGGGAACCGGAGGGACAGATGTGGATTCCGGTGACCTTCTACACGCTGCCCGGCGGGGAGCGGTACGTGCACCACGGCGTGCGCGCCACTCCGAAGGTGTCCTGACGTGGCGCAGACCGTCAGAGCGAACGCCGGGCTTCCCGGCCAGCCCGCCGCCGAGGCCGCGCGCCGCGCCGCCGACGCGGCGGGCGTCACCGTCGCGGAGATCGCGGACCTCGACGGGTTCGACACCGTGTACCGGCTGTTCGACGGGATCTGGCGGCCGGACCCGAAGAACCCGCCGATCACCACCGAACTGATGCGGGCGCTGACGAAGGCGGGCAACTACGTCGCCGGCGCCTACGCCGACGGGGAGCTGGTCGGCGCGTGCGTCGGCTTCTTCGGCACGCCGGCCGCCGAGGTGCTGCACAGCCACATCGCCGGGGTCGCCCCGGCGATGGCGGGCCGCAGCGTCGGCCTCGCGCTGAAACTGCACCAGCGGGCGTGGGCGCTGCGGCGGGGGATCACCGGGATCGAGTGGACCTTCGACCCGCTGGTCAGCCGCAACGCCTACTTCAACCTCGCCAAGCTCGGGGCCACCGCCGCCGAGTACCTGCCCAACTTCTACGGCGGGATGCGCGACGGCATCAACGGCGAGGACGAGACCGACCGTCTGCTCGTGTACTGGCGGCTGGACTCGCCGGCGGTGCTCGCGGCGTGCGACGGCACGCCGGGCCCGCTGTCGGCGGAGGCGGAACGCGCCCGCGGCGCCACTGTCGCGTTAGGACGGTCGGAGCAGGGCGCCCCGGTACCGGGCACGACGGAGGGCGACGTGCTGCTCGTGGCGGTGCCGCGGGACATCGAGAAGCTGCGGGTGACCGATCCCGGCGTCGCGAAGGACTGGCGGGTCGCGGTGCGGGAGACGCTCGGGACGCTGGTCGGCGGTGGCGCGCGCATCGCCGGTTTCGACCGGGCGGGGTGGTACGTGGTGACGAGGGAGGACGGGCGATGAAACTGACGGGACTGGAACTGCGCCGGATCGCGATGCCGCTGGTGGCCCCGTTCCGGACGTCCTTCGGCACCCAGACCACGCGGGACATCCTGCTGCTGCGCGCCGTCACCGGCGACGCCGAGGGCTGGGGCGAGTGCGTCACGCTGCCCGACCCGGTCTACTCCTCGGAGTACGTGGACGCGGCGGCCGACGTGCTGCGGCGGTTCCTCGTGCCGGCGCTCGCGGCACACGAGCGGCTGGAGGCGCACCTGGTCGGGCCCGCGCTGGCCCACTTCAAGGGGCACCGGATGGCCAAGGCGGCACTGGAGATGGCGGTGCTCGACGCGGAACTGCGGGCGTCGGGCCGGACGCTGGCACGGGAACTGGGCGCCGTGCGCGACCGCGTGCCGTGCGGGGTCTCGGTCGGGATCATGGGCTCGACCGGTGAACTGCTCGACGCCGTCGGCGGCTACCTCGACGAGGGCTACGTGCGGATCAAGCTCAAGATCGAGCCGGGCTGGGACGTCGAACCGGTGCGTGCCGTGCGCGAGCGGTTCGGTGACGACGTGCTGCTGCAGGTCGACGCCAACACCGCCTACACCCTCGCCGACGCCCGGCACCTGGCGCGGCTGGACCCGTTCGGCCTGCTGCTGATCGAGCAGCCGCTGCCCGAGGAGGACGTGCTCGCGCACGCCGAGCTGGCCAAGACCGTGCGCACCCCGATCTGCCTCGACGAGTCGATCACCTCGGCGAAGTCGGCGGCGGACGCGATCAAGCTGGGCGCCTGCCACGTCGTCAACATCAAGCCGGGCCGTGTCGGCGGGTACCTCGAAGCGCGCCGGATCGCCGACGTGTGCGCCGCCCACGACGTGCCCGTGTGGTGCGGCGGGATGCTGGAGTCCGGGCTGGGCCGCGCGGCGAACGTCGCGCTCGCCGCGCTGCCGGGCTTCACGCTGCCCGGCGACACCTCGGCCTCCGGCCGGTACTACCGCACCGACATCACCCCGCCGTTCGTGCTCGAGGACGGCCACCTCCCGGTGCCGACGGCGCCGGGCATCGGGGTCGACCCGATCCCGGAGGTGCTGGACGAGGTCACCACGTCCACGGAGTGGCTTTCCTGGTGACGTTCGTCCGCCGGCACGAATCCGGCGGCTGATGTCGTCCTCGGCGACGAACTAGGCTGACCTCCCGGCTCCTAGCTTCGGGAGGTGCTCGTTTCCGTGAACCTGCGTCCGCAAGCCAGCCTGGGCCGCGTTCTCGACGACCTGGGCGAAACGCTGCTGGAACTCGTCGCGGGGCAGCGCGACGTCGCCGGGGACATCGGCGGCGTCGCGATCCACGACCCGCTCGAAGAACCCGTGCTGCCCCACCACGCGCTGGTGCTGGGGGTGGGGCTGAGCGAGTCGGACGAAGTGGTGCGCCTGCTGCGCGCGCTCGCCCGGCACGACGCGGCGGGGCTCGTGGTGCGGGCGCCCGTCGTGCTGACCGACGAGGTGACCGCGGCCGTCGAGGAGACGGGCGTCGCGCTGCTCGGGCTGACCCGCGGCGCTTCGTGGGCGCAGCTCGCGGCCATGCTGCGGTCCCTGCTCGCCGAGGGCGACGTGGGGGAGGGCGAGCAGGAGACGCTGGCCGGGCTCCCGTCCGGTGACCTGTTCGCGGTGGCCAACGCGATCGCCGCGTTGATCGACGCGCCCGTCACCATCGAGGACCGCCGCTCCCGCGTGCTGGCGTTCTCCGGCAGGCAGGACGAGGCGGACCCGTCACGGGTCGAGACGATCCTCGGCCGCCAGGTGCCCGAACGCTTCGCCCGCATGCTCACCGAACGCGGGGTCTTCCGCGAGCTGTACCGCAGCGACGCGACCGTCTACTTCGGACTTCCCGAGCAGGCGGTGGACGGGCTGTCCCTGCCCAGGGTCGCGGTCGCGGTGCGGGCAGGGGACGAGGTGCTGGGCTCGATCTGGGCGGCCGTGCGCGAACCGCTGAGCGAGGACCGCGAACAGGCGCTGCGGGACGCCGCGCGGCTGGTGGCGCTGCACATGCTGCGGATCAGGGCCGGTGCCGACGTCGAACGCCGCCTGCGGACCGACCTGGTCAGCACCGCGCTGGAGGGCGGGGCGGGCGCGCGCGAGGCGCTGACCCGCCCGGGGCTGGCCGACCAGCCCGTGGTCGTGCTGGCACTGGCGGTGCTCGACGAGGACGAGCACGACGCGGGACTGGCCACGGAACGCCAGCGGATCAGCGACGGGCTCGCGATGCACCTGTCCGCCGTGCACCCGCGGTGCGCCGCCGCGCTCGTCGGCGACGTCGCGTACGGCCTGGTTCCGGTGGCGCGCACGGGAGATCCCGAACAGCGCGCGGTGCGGATCGCCTCCGACTTCCTGGACCGGGTGGGGGAGCGGGTGCGCGTGGTCGCGGGGATCGGGCCGGTCGCGCAGGACGGGGCGGGGCTGGCCGAGGCGCGGGCGAGCGCCGACCGCGCACTGCGGGTGCTCCGCTCGGAGCGGGCGGGCGGGCGCCGGGTCGCGCGGCTGGCCGACGTGCACGTCGAGGCGCTGCTGCTGGAACTGCGGGACCTGGTGACCGCGCGGGGTGACCGGCCGACGGGGCCGGTGGCGCGCTTGTTCGCCTACGACGAGGAGCACGGCACGAGGCTCGTCGAAACGCTGCGAGCCTGGCTGGACGCGTTCGGTGACGTCATCGCCGCCTCGGCCGCGGTTTACGTGCACCCGAACACTTTCCGCTACCGGCTGCGCCGCCTCGCCGAGGTGGGCGGCATCGATCTCACCGACCCGGAGGCCCGCTTCGCGGCGATGCTGCAGCTGCGGGTCGTCGCTCCGCCGCGCTCCGTATAACGACCTATACGCTGAGGGAATTCAACGCGGCGTCCAGCGTGTCGTGGACGACCAGCACCTGGTCCAGTCCCACGAGGCTGAGGACGCGCCGGACCAGCCGCGTCGAAGCGACGACCCGGACGGCGAACCCGTCCCGGCGGCCGCGGGTGAACAGCCCCGCGACCACGTCGACGCCGGCGGCGGAGAGGAACCGGACCCGGGCCAGGTCGAGGACCAGTGCGGCCGGGGCCTCCGCGGTGGCCAGCGCCAGCGCCCTCGACAGCACGGCGACGCTGGAGACATCGATCTCGCCGTCCGCGGCGAGCGCGCACACACCGGTGCGGGGCCACGTCGTGCTGACGGACAGCAACGCGTGCGGTGCCACCACGGAGGGGCACGACAGAGGGTTCACGGGACCTCGGCTCGCTGGCAGGAACGGTCTGGCGAGCCACCGCTGCTCTATAACCGTGGCGCGTCCAGCTTAGCCCACCTCCGGCCTCGCCGTCGGTCACCTCAGGGGCGCGCCGGCTGCGGGGTGCGGAGCTGCCCGAGGACCGGGCCGGCGGGCAGGTGCAGTGCGGCGCAGGCCGCCCGGACGTACTGGACGGGGCAGGGCTCACCGGAGTCGACGAGCGCGGGGAGGTCGACCCGGAACAGCCGGGCCAGTGCGAGGAGCGTGTCCTCGTCCCCGGGTACCAGACGGCCGTGGAGCCAGCCCTGGACGGTGGCCTCACGCCGGCCGGTCGCCTTGGCGAGCTGGGCCGCCGTGAGCCCCCGGGCGGCGAGCAGCGCGCGCACCCGGCAGGGGGCGACCCGCCCAGCCTCGTGGCCGGGGCAGTGCACCACCCGGGCCCGCCGCAGCAGGGCGTCCGCCCGGAAGCGGGGCGCGGGAACGTGTGGAGCCATGATCGTGAATGGTCCGGACCGGGTGGGGAAAAACCACCCTTCCCGGTGAAAGTGGACACAAAGGACCGTCCGGAGTGGACGTGTCCGCGAATGGAGCGGCGCCGCCTCAGCTGGCGGCGGCGTCCGTGACGGCGCCGGGTTCGGCCAGCCGCAGCAACCGGCCGCTGACGATATCGATGGGGATGCGCAGGAAGTGCGAGCGCTCGCCGTCGGCCCACGGCCGGTGCCGGGGACCGGACAGGGCGACCAGGTCGGTCACGTCGGTCACCGGTTTGACCTTGCCGATCACGACCACGCTCCAGCCCGTGTGCGTCGCCGGGTCGATGCTGTCCACCTCGAAGGCCACGACCTCCTTGGTGAGCCTCGCGATCGAGCCCGAGCGGCTGGTCCGCACCACGATGTCCCCGTCGTGCAGGAAGAAGTTCACGGGCCGGACGGTGGGGAGTGCGTTCTCGGAGAACGCCAGCCGGCCGAGGGGCTGGGTGGCCAGCAGCTCCACGCATTCCCTCGGCGTCAGCGGCCGGATCTCGCTCATGACCGCTCCGTCCGGACAGTCGGCACCATCGACATCGGCATCCAGTCTGCCCGCCTGGCGAGCGCGGGCAGGAGGGTCCTTGGTCCTCAAAGTCCGGGACGATCTTCCGCAGCGGTGCGTTTTTCCCGTTCCTACCGTGGATCCCGGCCCCGCTGCCGGGGGCCGGACGTGGTGACCGGGAACAGGGAGAAGAGCGATGACTGACCTCAACGGCGCGATCGTCGCCGGTGTCGACGGTTCCGCGCAGGCGCTGCGGGCCGTCCGGTGGGCGGCCGCGGAAGCCGCGCCCCGCAACCTCGGGCTGCACCTGGTGTCCGGGGCCGAACCGGCGCTGGGCTACTACGGCGCCGGGCTGCCCGTCCCGCCGGAGCCGGTCGACGCCGTCGAACAGCTCGCGCGCACGCAGCTGGCCGAGGCCGCGGCCGAGGCGCGCAAGGTGGCGCCGGGCCTCGCCGTGACCACCGAGCGCGCGCAGGTCCCGCCGGTGCCGCTGCTGGTCGACGTGTCGAAGCGGGCGCACTCGATCGTCCTGGGCGCCCACGGCCGCGGCGGGTTCGCCGGCATGCTCGCCGGTTCGACCGCGACCGCCGTCGTGGCACGCAGCGACTGCCCCGTCGTGGTGGTCCGCGGCGAGGAGCACGAGGGCGGTCCCGTCGTGGCCGGCGTCGACGGCAGCCCGGGGAGCGTGGCGGCGCTCGGGCAGGCGTTCGACGAAGCGGCGTGGCGGCGCGCCCCGCTGGTCGCGGTGCACGCGTGGCGGGACGTGGACTACGCGCTCGGCACGCCGCTCGAGTACGCGCTGATCGAGGTCGAGCCCAGCGAGCGGGAACAGGCGCGCGTGCTCGCCGAAAGCCTGGCCGGCTGGCAGGAGAAGTACCCGGACGTCGAGGTGGAGCGCGTGGTGGTCAAGGACCGCCCGCGCCACTGCCTGCTGGAGTGGAGCGCCGAGGCACGGCTCGTCGTGGTCGGCAGCCGCGGCCGCGGCGGGTTCCAGGGCCTGCTGCTCGGCTCGACGAGCCAGGCGCTCGTGCAGCACGGGCGGGCACCGGTGATGGTGGTGCGGGCGCGCGGCTGACCCTTTGTCCACAGTGGACGGAGGTTCAGCTGTTCTCCCGCAGCCGCACGTCGTCGGCCCGGGAACGGGCCACGCGCAGGCCGGGGCACCAGCCGGAGGTGGTGGTGCTGTACCGGCGCCGGTTCGGCGGCGGGGCGAGGTGGCCGTGCAGGTGCCATTCGCGCCCGTCGAAGGCCCAGTGCAGCAGGTCCTCCTCCCACGGCCGGTCCAGCAGCGCCTGCCGCTGCGCCAGCTCGTGCTGCGTCGCCAGGAACTCGCGGATTCGTGCCAGGAACCTCATGTCTGCCAGGGTCCCCGGAACGACGGTGTACCACGAGTGGCAGTCCGGCACGTTGTCGTCAAAATGCTGCCACGTCACCGCCACCAGCGGCGGCGGAGGTGCCCCTGCCTCCGCGCCCACGCGACGAAGGCGCGCGCGTCCTCCCGCGCGCGAACGCCTTCCGTGCGCGGGTGCGCACGGGCGTACTCGGCGAACAGGTCCGGAAAGCGCTCTCCGAGCCGCCGGCACTCGTCCGGCGCCAGCTTCGCCACGACCCGGCCGCGCTTGGCCCGCAAGGCGGCGGACTCGACGCGCAGCCGTTCCTCGTCGAAGCCCTCCGGTGGCGGTGCCCCGGTGAGCAGGGCCCGCGGCAACGCGGCCTGCGCCGCCGCGAGCCGGTCCCGCCGCGGCTGTTGTCATCCCGTGCCCAGTGCCGCGCGGATGGCCGCCAGTTCGGCGGCCAGCTCGCTGTCGGCGGGGAAGTCGTCGTCGCGTTCGAGCAGGACGCCCGGCGGATCGGTGCGGGCCGCCAGCTCGGTGAGCAACGCCAGCACCTCCGGCCGCACCGGGTGGGCGTGCGTGTCGTGGTACACGCCGTCGTGCTCCACGCCCCCCGCGATGTGCGTGTACGCCAAGCGTTCCAGCGGAAGCTCGTCCAGCAGCGCCACGGGATCGGTGCCCAGGTTGCGGGCGTTGGCGTACAGGTTCGCCACGTCGACGAGCAGCAGGCAGCCCGTCCGCCCGGTCAGCTCGGCCAGGAACTGGCCCTCCGTCAGCTCCGCGTCCGGCCACTCCAGCAGCGCCGCGATGTTCTCCAGCGCCAGCGGCACGGAAAGCGCTTCCTGGACCGCGCGGACGTTGGCCACCAGCACGTCCAGCGCCTCCCGCGTGCGGGGCACCGGCAGCAGGTGCCCGGAGTCCAGCCCGCCCGCGCGGACGAAGCACACGTGATCGCTCACCAGCGGCGCGTCGAGCGCCTCGGCCAGCTCCGCCAGGTGCCGCACCCGCGCCGGGTCCGGTGGTTCCGCGCCGCCGAGTGACAACGACACCGCGTGCGGCAGCACCGGCGTGCCGCGTTCCCGCAGCACCGCCAGCGATTCGGGCAGCCGGTCCGGCCGCACGTTCTCGGCGACCACCTCGACGAAATCCACGCCCGGCAGCCGTTCGACGGTCAGGTCCAGCTCCGGCCGCCAGCCGAGCCCGACACCCAGCGCGCCCATCAGCCGCCGCACCCGCCTCCGCCGCACCCGCCGCCACCGCACGAAGAACCGCTGTTGCACGACGACCCGCTGCTGCACGACGACCCGCTGCTGCACGACGACCCGCTGGAGTCACCCCCGGACGACCCCGGGTAGCCGGTCGCGCGCAGCTGCTGGGCGATCGCCTCGTCCGGGTAGGCCACCAGCCCGCCCGCGGCGACCAGGCCCACCGCACCCGCCAGCACCGGTACCCGGATGTGGCTGTGCCGCCGCGGTTCGGCGCCCAGCACGGCCGAGCGCACGTGGGCACCGGCCCGGCTCAGCCACCGCGCCCGCGGCCGCAGCGCGACGCCCGCGGCGACGGCCGCCAGCACCACCAGTACGACCAGGAACCCGACCGGCCGGTGCAGCCGGATGCCGTTCACCAGCCGCGCCACCCCCAGCGCCACGACGGCGAGCAGGGGCAGCGCGGTCACGAACAGGGTGCTCACCCGGGGCGGGACGAGCAGCCCGCGCTCGGTGAGCGACGCCTGGACCGCCCGCACCGGAGCGGAGGTGCCCAGCACCGAACGGACCTGCCGCAGCGTGCTCCCGCCGCGTTCCTTGACGTGGTCGAACACGGCCTGCCGCAGCGGGGAGCCGGTGGCACGCCTGCCCACCGCCCGCAACCGGCCGCCCCGCTGCACGCGCAGCCGCTCGGCGTGCACCAGCGCGGCCACCGCCGTGTCGACGAGGCGCTTCGGGCCGCCGACCAGGAAGGCCGCCTCGTCCACGGTCAGCATGGCCTGCGCGCCCGCGGCCGGCCGCCACGCCAGCAGGTACCGCAGCGCGGCCGTCAGCGCGCCCGCGACCAGCAGCGCGCCCACGTACACGCCGAGGAACTGCGGCCCCGACAACCCCCAAGGCTCCATGGCGGGAGCCTAACCCGGGAAAAGGATCTTCCGGGGCGAAACGTCAGTAGTCGTCACGACCTGTTATCTGCTCCTCGAGCAGCTCGGCCGAGCCGGTCACCAGTTCCAGCGGGTCGGTGAACTCGTTGATGTCGAGGTTCTTCAGCGGCAGCGAATGCCGCAGCACGAGGTACTCGCCCATGACGACGGCGCCGCCGACGACGGTGGTGTGCCCGATCTCGGCCAGCACGGAGTGCAGGTCGCACTCGTCCACGCGCGCGAACGGCGTCGCGATCTGCACCCACTCCTCGCGCTTGTCCAGCACCTCGCGCGCGATGACCACCATCTGGGTGCGTTCCTCGTCCTCCGGGTCCTTGCGGAAGCGCAGCCGGATGCGCAGCTCCTCCGGCTCGTCCCGGATCACGCGATACGACTGCCGAATGAACGTCACGAGCTCGCGCCAGGTCGCCACCCGCGCTCCCTTCTCGCCGGACCGACTGCGGATCGTGAGCAGTCAAGCACACCGGGCGGGCGGCGACGAGTCCCGGGATGTGAACGGGGTTGACCGGGCGCGCGGTGGCTGGCGACCATCGGTGCCATGTCGAACGTGACCGCTCTCCTGCGGCGCCGTGGTCGCCTGGGCTCGCCGCCGCACTGACCTCGCCGCCGCTTTCCCTTCACCCGCAAGCCTTTTCTCGAGCGAGGAGTTCGACATGACGGTGGACACCCGTGCCCTCCTGCGTCCCGCCCGCGTCCCGGATCCCGGCATCCTGGAAGGCCCGCGCGTGCTGCGCCGGCTGTCCGAAGGCGTCGAGTCCCGGCCCTACGACCTGTTCACGCTGCGCCCGCTCGGCCGGGTCATCGGCGCCGAGATCGAGGGCGTCGACCTCGCGCGGCCGCTCACCGCGCCGCTGCGCGCGGAGCTGAACCGGGCGCTGCTGGAGTGGAAGGTGCTGTTCTTCCGCGACCAGGACATCACGTCGGAACACCAGCGCGCGTTCGCGAGGAACTGGGGCGAGCTGGAGACGAACCCGTTGCTGCCCAAGGGGAACTCCGACGAGGTCACGCGGTTCGCCCGCGACGCGCGGATGCCCGCGTTCGAGAACATCTGGCACACCGACGTGACCTTCCGGCCCAACCCCGCGCTCGGCTCGGTGCTGCGGCTGGTGCGCGTGCCACCGCAGGGCGGGGACACGATGTGGGCCGACATGGCCGCCGCCTACGACAACCTGCCCGCCGGCGTGCGGGAGCGGATCACCGGCCTGCGTGCCGTGCACGACTTCGTGCCCGGGTTCGTCCGCTTCTCCGACCCGGAGTTCCTCGCCGCGCGCCAGGCCGAGTTCCCGCCCGTCGAGCACCCCGTCGTGCGCACGCACCCGGAAACGGGGCGCCGCACGCTGTTCGTGAACCCGGCCTTCACCACGCACATCGTCGGCCTGCCGCGGGAGGAGAGCGACGAGCTGCTGCGGCTGCTTTTCGTGCAGGCGCACGTGCCGGAGTTCCAGGTGCGGTTCCGCTGGACCGAGAACGCCGTGGCGTTCTGGGACAACCGCGCCACCCAGCACTACGCCGTCAACGACTACGCACCGCACGCCAGGATCGCCGAGCGCGTCGCGATCGCGGGGGACCGGCCGTACTGACGGGTTTGTCCCGGGGGCGCCGAGGGCAATCCTGGCCGCATGAGTCGTGTACTGGTCCTCGACGTGGACGGCACCCTGGTCGACACCAACTACCACCACGCGCTGGCGTGGTTCCGCGCCTTCCGGCGGTTCGACGTGACCGTGCCGGTCTGGCGCATCCACCGCGCGATCGGCATGGGCGGGGACCAGCTGGTGCCCACCGTCGCCGGGCAGGACGTCGAGGACCGCCTCGGCGACAGCGTGCGGGACGTGTGGAAGAAGGAGGTCGACGCGATCCTCGACGAGGTGTGCCCGATCGAGGGTGCGCGCCGCCTGCTCGAAGCCGCCCGCGACGCCGGGTACACCGTCGTCCTCGCCAGCTCGGGCAAGCCCGACCACGTCGACAAGTACCTCGACCTGCTCGACGCACGCGAGCTGGCGAACGACTGGACCAGTTCCGGCGACGTGTCGGAGACGAAGCCCGAGCCGAACCTGATCGAGGTCGCGCTGCGCAAAGCCGGTGACGACGAGGCCGTCGTGGTCGGGGACTCGGTGTGGGACTGCCAGGCGGCGGAGCGGATCGGGCTGCCGTCGGTCGCCGTCCGCACGGGCGGGTTCGGGGAGCGGGAACTGCGCGACAACGGCGCTTCCCGGGTGTACGAGAACCTCGACGACCTGCGTGCGGACCTGCCGAACCTGCCCACGGGGAAGCCCCGCCGGAGCTAACGCGCGGACAGGAACCGCACGTGGGAGTGCCGCCGCAGCCGGATCCTCGTCGCGATGGCCACGACGGCCAGCAGCGCCACCGCGCTGAGCACCCCGTGCACCAGCCCGCGCGCGAGGTAGGCCGCGCCCACGTGGTCGATGGCGTAGGTGCCGATCTCCCGGCTGAACCAGAACGGCAGCACCCTGGCGAGCGGGCTTTCCGGATCCGCCATCATCTGCAGGCCCACCACGGCCAGCAGCACCAGCGTGCCCTCCAGCTCACGGGGGAGCACGGCGCTCAGCGCCAGCCCGAACGGCGCCGACACCAGGATCGTGAGCGCCATGATCAGCGCGATGGAGCCGTAGCGGACGTCGTGCTGGTCCACCAGGACGAGCACGAAGTAGGGGGCCGCCAGCACCGCGCCCGTCAGCCACAGCGCGACGAGCCTGCCGAGGCAGAGGTGGCGGCCGCGGTAGCCGGACAGGCGCAGCCGCGGTTCGAGACCCCGGCTCGCGTTCCCGGCGAACAGCGCCGCCGTGCTCAGCGCCCAGCCGAGGCCGAGGCACACGAAGCGGATGGACTGGCCGAGGTGGTCCCCGCGCCTGCTGAGGTAGAACGCCAGCGGCAGCAGCAGGAGGATCACCAGCACCGCCCGGCGCCGCAGCAGCTCCCGCAGCGCCATCTCGCACACCGTGCCGATCTTGGTCATGCCACCGCCCTCCGCGCCGGGGTCAGGTCGAGCACCAGGTCCACGTCGTCGATCCGGTCCAGCAGGTGCGTCACGACGACGACGGCCTTGCCCGCGTCCCGCCACCGCCACAGCAGCTGCCAGAAGTCGAGGTAGGTGCCCCGGTCGAAGCCCTGGTAGGGCTCGTCGAGCAGCAGCACGTCCGGCTCGCCCAAGGTCGCGAGCAGCAGGTTCAGCTTCTGCCGCGTGCCGCCGGAGAGGTGGCGCGCCTGGCCGGCGTCCCGCGGGTCCCAGTCGAGGTCCGCGGCCCTCCGGCGCCCGGTGCCGATCGCGTCCCCGCGTGCCATGCCCCGGCCGGCGCCGACGAGGACGAAGTGCTCGTCGGGTACGAGGAAGTCCGCGGTACCACCGTCCTGCGGGCAGTAGCCGAGGGTGCCGTGCACCCTGACCTCACCGGTGTCCACTCGCGACAGTCCCGCGCAGGCACGCAGGAAGGTGCTCTTGCCGCAGCCGTTGGCACCCACGACGGCCGCGATCTCACCGGCGCGCACGGTCAGGTCCACCCCGTCGAGCACCGTGCGGCGGCCGAGCCTCTTCGTGAGGCCGCGGACCTCCAGCAGGACGTCCCCGGCGGGACGCCGCGGGCGCCCGACGCTGTCGGCGACCGCGGTCGCGTAGGCGGCGGGGGAGCCGAACACCCGGACCGGGTGCCCGCCGCTCTCGCGCAGGTGCGCCGCCGCTTCGGCGAGCACGCCCCGCGCGGTCTCCGGTGGCACTCCGCGCCGGTGCAACTCACCGGCGAGCGCGGAGAACCAGTCGTGGTGCCCTCTCATGCCTGCCCCTTCCCGAGGATCGAGGCCACGCCACGGGAGAAGACCTCCCAGTCGGCGGTGAGCTCCCGCAGGGCCCGCCTGCCCGCGGTGGTGGCGCGGTAGTACTTGCGGGCGGGACCGGTCGTCCCCTCCCGCCACACCGACTCGACCAGGTGGTCGCGTTCCAGGCGCAGCAGCAGCGGGTAGAGCGTGCCGCCGGGGATCTCGCCGAGCCCGGCCGCGGCGAGCTCCCGGGCGAGTTCGTAGCCGTACGACTCGCGCCGCGCCAGCAGCGCCAGCACGCAGGGGGCGAGCACGCCTCGCAGCCACTGGGCCCGCCGGTCGGAATCCATGCGGACAAGCTAGCGCACCACTAGGTAGCGGTCCTACCTAGGCTGGGCGTACCAGTACGCCGTGGTCGAGACGGCGGCGTTCGCCAGCGGCAGGTAGCGGCCGCCGGACTGCCAGCCGAGCGCCTGCAGCGTCACGCGCAGGTCCTGGGTGAACGTGACCGGGTCGCGCACGTGCCAGCGGTACGCGCCGAAACGCTGGTCCGGCTGGTAGATCTCGTCCGGCGGCAGCACCTGGTGCAGCCCCAGCCACTGGGTCGAGTACGTCGCGTACCGGCCGCCGAGGTCGAAGTTCCACGCGCCGCCGAAGTAGTCCTCGGTGCCGGTGCCGCAGATCGTCGGGAACTCCTGGTCGCCGTCGAGGTAGAACTTGATCTCGCCCTCGCCCCACCAGCCGGGCACCCGCGGTGCGATCGCGAGGTACGTGCCCGCGTACTGCCCGGGCCCGGTGACGCCGTCGAGCAAGGTGTGGACGGCGGGGGAACCGAGCGGGTCGCTGCTGCGCCAGGCGGCGTGCAGGTGTGCGGCGTCCGGCGGCAGTTCCCGCAGCCGGTAGCTGATCTGGTGGTACACGGGTACGTCGGCCCCGCTGGTGTTGCCGAGCGTGATCCGGGCGCGGCGGTGGAAGGGCATGGGCCAGTAGCTGTTCAGCCCGCCCGCCGGCGCCACGACGATCATTTCGGAGTCGAGGAGCGCGAGTTCCGGCCAGGCGGTGCCGAAGAACGCGCCGAGCGGCACGTCGACCGCGGGGTACTCCTCGTCGTCCCAGTACATCCGCAGGGTGAGCGACTGGAGCCTGCTGACGTCCGTGGTGAGCCAGAGGTGCGTGACGATGCCGGGCCCGGTGAGGTCGGCGAGCGTCGCGGTACCGCCGTCCGGCAGGATGATCGACGGCGAGACCTTCCAGCCCCGGCCCAGTTCGCGCGCAGCCTCCGCACCGGTGCCTTCCGTCGCCCTGGCGCCGCCGCCCTTGGCGCCGTCGGGGTTCTCGGGGCTGACCGAACCGGCGGTGCCCGGCCACAGCCGCCACAGCTCGTCCACGACGGGCTACCGGACGGCCATCTCGCCCAGCTCCGACCAGCCCTCCTGCGGGACCGAGAAGTTCACGATCCGCGGCGTCTCCGCCAGGTGCGGCGGCAGTTTCTCCTGCGCGGCCTTGAAGTGGGCGGACTGCACGTGCGCGGCACCGGCGTCG
This sequence comes from Amycolatopsis sacchari, assembly GCF_900114035.1. Lineage (GTDB taxonomy): Bacteria > Actinomycetota > Actinomycetes > Mycobacteriales > Pseudonocardiaceae > Amycolatopsis_E > Amycolatopsis_E sacchari. Next base: position 252,453 of record NZ_FORP01000001.1, read on the forward strand.
TCGTCCTTGAACGCCTCGACGAGCACGTACTCGGTGGGGTCGTCGAGGCTGCGCGACCAGTCGAACCACAGGCAGCCCACCTCCCCGCGCGTGGCCTCGGTGAACTCGCGGGAGATCTCCGGCCACTGGTCGGCGTACTCGGGCTTGATCCGGAACTTCGCGGTGATGAAGATCATTTCGCTCCTCGTTCGCTGCGGCTGCCCTGCCTCCCCGTACTGTCCCAGTCCCGCTCGCGCCGCGTCCACCGAAGAGATGCGCGGGGCAGGCGCACCGGGGAGGATGGACGCGCACACCAGCGGAAAGGAGCGCACGTGGCGCAGCTCGGGTTCCCCCGGAAGTGGCCTTCCCGGTGGCCGGTGCAGCCGACGCCGCGGGAGCTGTGGTCGGCGCAGGAGCCGACCTTCAAAGCCGCCTCGCCCGCGGTGATCGAGGCGGCCGCGAAGCGTGCGGAAGCGCGTCCGTCGGGCAACTGGTTCGCCTTCGCCGCGAGCAGCGACGTGCGGCCCGGCCGTCCGTTCGGCACGCGGATCGCGGGGCGGGAACTGGTCGCCTGGCGTGACAGCGCGGGAAAGCTGGTCGTCGGGCCGGGGGAGTGCCCGCACCTCGGCGCGCCGCTGGCGGACGGGCGCGTCGTGTGCGACACGGTGGTGTGCCGGTGGCACGGGCTGCCGGTCGGCGCGAACGGCAAGTACGGCTGGGAACCGGTGCCCAGCCACGACGACGGGGTGCTGGTGTGGGCCCGGCTCGACGGGCCCGGCGGCGAGGAACCCCTGCCCGCGCCGGTGCTTCCCGCGCGCCCGGCGGCGCCGGGCAGCGTCGCGGCGGTGACGCGGCTGGTCGGTGTGTGCGAGCCGACCGATGTGGTTGCCAACCGGCTCGACCCTTGGCACGGCTCGTGGTTCCACCCGTACTCGTTCGCGCACCTGACCGTCCGCTCGGCACCCGCGGTCGACGCTGCCGAGGAGGACGACCGGTTCGTCGTCGACGTGACCTTCCGGGTCGGGCCCGGCCTCGGCGTGCCGGTGCGCGCCGAGTTCACCTGCCCCGAGCCGCGCACGGTGGTCATGACGATCATCGAGGGCGAGGGCACCGGCAGCGTCGTGGAAACACACGCGACCCCGCTGGGGCCGGGCCCGGACGGCAGGCCGCGCACGGCGGTGCTGGAGGCGACGATCGCGACCTCGCCGCGTCCGGGGTTCGCGCTGGCCCGCCGGGCCGCGCCCGCGCTCCGGCCGTTGATGCGCCGTGCTGCGACGCGGTTGTGGCGCGACGACCTCGCCTACGCCGAACGCCGCTACGCCCTGCGGGAGTCGCGTTAGGACGGTCGTGCCCCGGCGAGCACCGTCGTCACGGCCTTGTGGACGGCGGCGGGTTCGGGCCGCGGCCCTTGCCGGTCGGCGAACAGCAGGTGCGTGCCGCCGAGCAGGGTGCCGGCGAGCACGTGGACGTCCGCGTCCGGCGCGAGACGGCCGAGGTCCCGTTCGGCCGCGAGGTAGGCGGCGAGCAGGGTGCCCGCCTCGCTCAGGATCGGCACACCCGTCGGAACGTGCTCGCGCAGCCGCGCCCGCAGCTCGTCCCGGAAGGTGATGAGCGGGATGATCGCGACGGCCACCGAACCGAACAACTCCGTCAGCGCCTCCGTGACGTTCCCGGCGACGTCGCCGGTCCCGGCGGCCTCACGCAGGGCGGTGAACCGCGGCCGCATGCGGTCGACGCGGTCGAGCACGAGCTCGGCGAGGAAGCCGTCGAAGTCGGCGAAGTGCTTGTGCAGCACGCCTTTCGCGACGTCCGCTTCGGCGGTGACCGCGCGGCTGGTGAGCGCGCCCGGCCCGTCCCGCAGCAGGATGCGCTCGGCGGCGTCGAACAGCTGGGTGCGCACGTCGCGCAGGTGGACCCCGGTCGGCATCGCCGTCCTTTCCTAATGGGCGCTTGCCCACTATGGTGGGCGCATGCCCACTTTACCTCAGCAGCCCCACGAAGCCCGGGAGATCGCCGAGTCGTTCGGAGGAGACCCCGAACGCTACGACCGGACACGGCAGCCTTACCCGGAAGCACTGGTCGAACGGGTCGTGGCCGCGAGCCCGGGCCGGGAGTTCCTCGATGTCGGCTGCGGCACGGGCATCGAGGCCCGGCAGTTCCAGGCGGCGGGCTGCCGGGTGCTCGGCGTCGAACCCGACGCGCGGATGGCCGGCTTCGCCCGGCAGCGCGGCCTCGAGGTGGAGGTCGCCAAGTTCGAGGACTGGGATCCCGCGGGCCGCTCGTTCGACGCGCTCGTCGCGGGCACCTCGTGGCACTGGGTCGATCCCGTCGCCGGAGCGGCCAAGGCCGCGCGGGTCCTGCGGCCCGGCGGGCGGGTGGCGCTGTTCTGGCACGTGTTCGACCTGCCGGAACCCGTCCGGCAGGCGTTCGTCGCGGTGTACGAGCGGGTGGTGCCGGACTCGCCCTTCGACGTCCGGAAGCTGCCGAAGCGCGCGATGGACGTCTACCGGCCGGGGCTGGACAGGACGGCGGAGGAGTTGCGGAGCACGGGCGCGTTCGGCGAGCCGGAGCGGTGGCTGTTCGACTGGGAACGCACCTACACGCGGGAGGAGTGGCTGGACCAGCTGCCCACGCACGGCATGTTCACCCGGCTGCCACCGGAGAAACTGGCCGAGGTGACGCAGGCGGTCGGGGCCGCGATCGACGAGCTGGGCGGCGACCTGACCATGCCCTACACGACGGCGGTCGTCACCGCGGTTCGGGACTAGTCGTCCGGGGCTCGCGGTCGGAAGCCGGCCAGACGTAGGGGATGTCGTCGGGCACGTCGGGGAACCAGCGGGCGTAGTGCTCCGGGTCCTTGCGCACCAGCGCCGACTGGTGGCTGCGGTGGAAGTCCTGGTCGCCGAACCACGGCGGCATCTCCCCGGCCTCCAGCAAGGAAACCTCCGTGCGCACGAGCGTCAGCCCGGTCGCCCGCCGCAGGTCCTCCGTCAGCTTCACCGCGCACGTGTCCTCGCGCCCCGAGGAGGTCCACACCTCGCACATCTGCAGGCCGTACCGGGTCAGCGCTTCCTCGTAGCCCCACCACATCTTGACCGCGGGGTGGTGCCGCCAGCCGTAGCCCGGCACCGTCAGCGCCCGCAGCACCTGCAGCGTCTCGACCCGCTGCTTGCCCAGCCGCCGCGGGTCCAGGACCCTGGCGGTCGCCGCGAAGTCCGGGTACGGCAGGAAGGTCTGCACCGGGTCTCCCTCTCTCTCACCGCAGGCGGGCCAGCGCCCGGAGCGGCCCGAACCGCCCGCGCACGGGCACGGTCGTGAGCGGGTGCCCCGCCGTGCCCCAGCCGGCGAGCAGCCGGTTCGCCGCCAGCCAGCCCGTCGTCGCCGCGCGTTCCATCAGCGCGACGGGGAGGTCGGCGCGCACGCCGTCGCCCGCCAGTGCCAGCCCCGGCACCGGGGTGGCGACGGCCGGGCGGCGGAAGTACGTGCCGGGCGCGAACAACGGGCAGTCGGCCCGCCACTCCTCCCGGTCGCCCACGATCGTCGCCTGCTGGGTTTCCGGATAGATCGCGTGCAAACGCGCCAGCAGCTCCTTGCCGGTCGTTTCCCGGTCCGCCGCCGCGTACGCGTGCAGTTCCACCACCGAGCCGCCGCTGCGCGCGGCCCACGCCGCCGCGTCGGCGTCGTAGCGGTCCAGCACGCTGATGTTGTCCAGCGGCGGCAGCCCGCCCGTGGCGAGGAACGGCGGGCGGTCGGCGCGCACCGGGCGGTCGAGCCACAGCCGGCGCACCAGGAACGGCGGCGCGGTCTCCTGCGCGGCGATCTGGTCACGCCATTCCGGCGGCCCCAGCGGGGACGCGGCGACCAGCTCCCGCAGCGCGGGGATCTCCAGCGCCAGCACCACTCCGTCGACCTCGTACGAGGCGTCCGCCGTGTGCACGGCGAAGCCCGGCTCGACCGCCGTGACGGGCGTGGCCGGGTGCAGGCGGGCGCCGAGCGCGGCGAGCCGGTCGGTGACCGGGGTCCAGAGCGTGTGGAAGGGCTCGCGCGGCACGTCGAACAGCAGGCCCTCGGCCGAGCCCAGGAAGTACAGGTGGAACATCACGGCCAGCTCGGCGGCCGACAGGCGCTGCGGTGACGCGAAGAAGCTGCGTGAGAACACGTCGAACGCCAGGTGCCGCGCCGCTTCGGGGAACCGGATCCGCGCCAGGAAGTCGGCGGCGTTCTCCGTGTCGAGCTGTTCGTAGCTCTCCGGCACGCGAACGTCCACAAGGGACAGTGCGGCCCGCATGTTCACCTTGCGCAGGCCGGACAACGTGAACGTGGAGCTGCGCAGGGCGAAGCCGAACGCGTTCCACGGCGGGGTGCGGGGCAGGCCGCGGAAGGTGTCGGTGTGGCCGTGTTCGTCGAGCAGCGGGTAGTCGGTCACCGGCCGCAGTTCGACATCCGCCCGGGCGAGCAGCGCACGCAGGTTGTAGTACTGGCGGAAGAACGCGTGGAACCCGCGGCTCATGCCGACCGTGCTGCCGTCGGGCAGCTTCGTGGTCCAGCCGCCGACGCGCCCGCCCCAGTACGGCTCACGCTCGAACAACTCGACGGTGACCCCGCGCTCGGCGAGCGCCGTGGCCGCCGTCAGCCCGGCGATCCCGCCGCCGACGACCGCGACGCGCTTCGGTTCGGGGACCCGCGGAGCGCCGGCAGGCGCGGCGAACCGCACCCTCTTCCGGTCCCTCATGCCTTTTCCGCCCGGAACGTGTGCACGATCCCGCGCTGCCAGCCGGTCATGGTCGTGGTGCGGACGCCGGTGAAGCCGGTGCGCCGCAGCCGTCCGGCGAACTCGGTCGCGCCGTCGAAGCCGAGCACGCTGCGCCACAGGTAGCGGTACAGCCCCGCGTCACCGCCCACGACCCGCCCCAGCGGGATGATCACCGACCAGCACACCGCGTGCCACGTCAGCCGGGCGCGGAGACTGTCGGCGACGCTGTAGTCGTGCACGACGAGCACCCCGCCGGGCCGCAGCAGGTCCAGCATCGCGGTGAGCGTGGTGTCCGGGTCCGGCAGGTTCCGGATCAGGTACGCGGCGAAGATCGCGTCGAACGGTCCCGTCACGCCGGAGGAGGCCAGGTCCTCGACCCGGCTGTGCACGAACTCCACCCGGCCCGGCCAGGGCTTCCGCCGGGCCTGGGCCAGCATCCCCGCCGACGCGTCCATACCGACGACCTCCGCGCCGGGCAAGACATCCAGGACCGCGGCGGTCGACGCGCCCGTGCCGCAGCCCGCGTCGAGCACGCGCCGGGCGCCGGCGGGGATCGCGGCCGCCGACCGGCGGAGGTGCGCGTGGTAGCCGGGGTTGAGGCCGACCAGCCGGTCGTAGGCGCGCGACCCGCGGTCGAACGCCGTGGCAAGCTCGCTCATGCCGCCTCCTGATCGGACGCGGCAAGCCGCGGCAGTGCTATGACGTCGGCGAGCATGGTGCCGATGATTCGCTCGCAAGCTTCGCTCATGCCGCCTCTTCCTTTTTCTTCGCGCGCAGCCAGCACAGCAGGGTCAGGGTGACGAGGCTGAAGCCGAACAGGTAGTCCTCGACCGGGATGTCGAACGGGAAGCGCAACCCCGTCATCTCGTCGGGGTTGTAGCCCACGATCGGATCCGGCAGGCGCGTGAGCCAGCCGTCGACCGGCACCTGGAACGCCACGACGATCGCCATCGAGATCCAGTAACCGGGCCGCCGGAACAACCCCGTGCGCAGCCAGAGCAGTTCGGCCGCGACGACCGCGGGCACCGACAGCACCGCGGGCAGCGTGTAGCCCATCATGCGCGGATCCTGGCGAGCATCCGCTCCACGGTCTCGAACGTCAGCAGCCCGCACAGCGGGATCACGACGAAGAACAGGGCCTCCTCCAGCGGGACGCCGAACGGCAGCGTGATCCCCACCAGGAAGCGCGGGTCGTAGTGCCACACCTCACCGGCGATCGCCAGCACGTCCCACACCAGGAACACCGCGGCCGCGGGCAGGACCGCCTTCGCCAGCCGCGCCGGGCGGCGGTACACCCGCGACCCCGTCAGTTCCAGCGGCAACGTCACCAGCAGGCACGCGGCCAGCACCAGCAGGTACTGCAGGTGGTCCATCCTCCCGCCCTTCCCGTCTCATCCAGCGGCACCAGGACTGCCCGCGGCCACCCCGGCGGAAACGCGGGCCCACAGCGCGCGCGTCGCGGCGCTGCCCGCCAGCGCGAGCCGCGCCGGGTTGCCGACCGTCGCCCTGGCCCGGAACACGTTGTGGTCCTCGGCCTCGATGCGGTCGAGGATGCGAGCGTAAAGCGTGTACGCGGTGGCCACACACGGTCGCGACACGGGGTCGAGCAGCGCGATGCCCGGCTCGGCACGGCGGTACACCGCACGCGTGAACGCGATCTGGTCGGCCAGCGCGCGGCGCACCCGCGGGTCGAGCCGCCCGGTGCGGCGGCACCAGAACAGCAGCTCGCGGTCCACGCCGTAGGCGGCGAGTTCGTCGGCGGGGAGGTACACGCGGCCCCGGTCGAGGTCCTCGGCCACGTCACGCAGGAAGTTGGTCAGCTGGAACGCTTCGCCGAGGGCGGCGGCGTGCGGGGCGGCCTCGGCGGGGTCGCAGACCGTGCCGAGCACCGGCAGCAGCTGCAGGCCGATCACCTCGGCCGAGCCGTGCACGTAACGGCGCAGCCCGGCGCGGTCGGGGTAGCCGGTGACGGTCAGGTCCATCCGCATCGACGCCAGGAACGCCCAGTACAGCTCCTCGTCGATGCCGAACCGCCTCGTGGTGTCGACGACGGCGGCGAGCACGGGATGCGTGGAACGGCCGGTGCGCAGGCCCTCGGCCAGGTCGTGCCGCACCCGGTCGAGCCGGGCGGCGACATCGGCGCCCGGCTCGGGGTCGTCGACGATGTCGTCGGCGTGGCGGGCGAACCCGTAGAGGGCGTGGATCGCGGGACGTTGCCGGGGGTGCAGCAGGCGGGTGGCCAGGAAGTAGGTGCGCCCGTGCCGCGCGTTGAGCGCACGGCACCGGGTGTACGCGTCGTGCAGCCGCGGATCGGTGATCCGTGCCGCCGCGAACTCTCGCCGGGTCAAGTGCCGCTCCAGGATCTCGAGGTGTGTCCGGTGGTGCCCGGGGTACCCCGGGTTCGCACGAAGTGACGCACAACCGTTGCAACCATAGCGAGGGAGCCGGTCATGAGCAGCGTGCCGCCGAGCCGTCCGGACCGTCCACGGGGGAGCGCCGCGACGGGGCGCGCCCCCCTCGTGCGGGGGGCCAGAACTTTTCCCGGGCAATATTGCACTCTATATTGCCGGGCAGGAGCCGCCGCAGCACCGAGCACGGGAAGGCGGATCGGATGACCGACGAGGACGCGGCCGTCGCAGTCGAGGTGGCGCGGACCGCGGACCTGTGCGCGCTCGCCGCCGGCGCGGACGAGCCCGGGCAGCTGGCGGAGTTGCTCCAGACCACACCGCACCCCGAGGAACTGGTCGCGATGTGGGCGCGGCTGCTGGTCACGCTGGTCCCCGAGGACCGGACGGCCGAGCTGGTCGACCAGCTGTGGCGCGAGGACGACAGCGAGTGGCTCATCGCGGTCGAGCACTTCCTGGACTACGCGCACCGGCGGCAGCCGGGCACGCTCGCCAGGTTCACCGCCGAGGTCACGGCGTGGCCCGCGGCGAGCCAGGCCGCGTTCGCCGGGCTGGTCCTCGCCGCCATCGCGGACGCGCTGCCCGAGGGCATGGTGCCCTCGCACTACCTCGTCGCCCGCGGGCTGGTCGTCGAGGCGGCCGCCTCGGTGGGTGCTCCCGAGCTGGCCGACGCGCTGGCCGGGCTCGTCGCGCTCGGCTGGCGCGAACCGGGCGCGCTGCCCGCCGCGCGGCTGGCGTACGACCTGGCGCGGCACGTCGAGCAGGAGCTGCCGGGTCTCCTCCCGCGCAGGCAGGCGGTCGCGGCGCTCGCGCTGGTCGTCGGCGGGTTCCGGGATCCGGGCGAGCCGGTGGTGGTGCGCCTGCACGACGGTTCCGGCGTGGTGACCGACGCGGACGAGCCGCTGGGGATCGTGGACCAGTCGCGGCGCGCGACGGTGGTCGCCGCCCGCGTGGTGCGGCACGCCGGGAGAGGTGAGATGCGGCGGCTGGAGGCGGAGCTGACCGCACACGCCCCCGCCCCGCACGACCTGCTGCCGGTGCTGCTGGCACTGGCGCTGGCCGCGGCGGCGTACGTCCGCGAGGACGTGCGCACCTGATCTTCAGCCCGGCCGCCCAGCCCGTCCCTGCCGTCGACGACGGCGCGCGCCTGCTGCCGCCCGGCGCCTCGTCGAGCCACCTGGTCACATGGCTACCCCGACATGTCCCGGCCCCCCGGCGCACCACCGCCGTTCACGTGGGGTTCGCCCTCGGGGGCGACGCTTCCGGGCGTGACCCACGACCACTCCCATCCCCACCACCACCATCACCACGCGGACGACGAGCTGACCCCGGCCGCCGACGTGTCGATCCCCGACGAGGAGCTGAGCCCGGCCGAGCGGTCCCGGCGCTCGGTGTTCCGCCGCGCCGGGCTGCTCGGCGCGGGACTGGCCGCGGGCAGCGTGCTGACCGCCGGCACCGCGGCCGCCACGGGCAACCGCGTCCCGCGTGGCGGCTACCTGTGGCTGGCCGGCGACCACCACATCCACACGCAGTACAGCTCCGACGCCAAGTACCGCGTGCTCGACCAGGTGCGGCACGCCAGCGCGCACGGGCTCGGCTGGATGGTGATCACCGACCACGGCAGCCAGCAGCACGCGAAGATCGGCGTGGAAAAGGTCAACCCGGACATCGTCGCCGCACGGCAGCGGACGCCGGACACGCTGGTGTTCCAGGGGCTGGAGTGGAACATCCCCTCCGCCGAGCACGGCACCGTCTTCGTGCACCCCGGCCGCAACGAGGTGGCGCTGCTCAAGGAGTTCGAGAACTCCTACGACGGTTCCGTGAAGGGCGCCTCCGGCAGCAGCCCCGCCAACGAGGCGCTGGCGATCGCGGGCGTCAACTTCCTCGCCGACGCCGTGCGCCGCCGCCGGATCCAGGACGCCCTGTTCCTGGCGAACCACCCGGCGCGCAAGGGCATCGACTCGCCGCACGAGATCCGCGGCTGGCGCGACGCGGCGCCGGACATCGCCGTGGGCATGGAAGGCGCGCCCGGTCACCAGGCCGCCGGCCTGCCCGCGCCCCACGGCCCGGGCGGCGCCCGCGGCATCTACGACAACAGCCCCGGCGCGGACTCGTTCCCCGGCTACCCGCTGGAGAGCTACCGCACGTGGGGCGGGTTCGACTGGATGACCGCGACCGTCGGCGGGCTGTGGGACAGCCTGCTCGCCGAGGGCAAACCCTGGTGGATCACGGCAAATTCTGACTCGCACAACATCTACGCCGACAACTCGGTGCGCGGCCCCGGCACGAACTTCGACGCCAACGGCTACCACAACGACCCCGTCTACGGCGGGGACCTCAACCTCGGCGACACCGACTTCTGGCCCGGCTACTACAGCCGCACCCACGTCGGCGCCACGGACTTCTCCTACGCGGCGGTGATGGACGGCATCCGCGCCGGGCGCGTGTGGGTGGACCACGGCGGCCTGCTCAGCGGCCTCGACGTCCAGCTGCGTGCCCGCGACGGCCGGAACTCCGTGCCGCTGGGCGGGATGCTGCACGTGCGCCGCGGCACCGCGGTGGACCTCGTGATCACGATCGACCTGGCGAACGGGCCGAACTGGGCGCAGTTCGTGCCGGTGCTGGCGCGGCTCGACGTGATCCAGGGCGCCGTCAAGGGTCCCGTCGCCGACCGCGACACGTTCGTCGCGCCGGACACCCGCGTCGTGAAGTCCTTCGAGGTGGGCAAGGGGACCGGGCAGGTCCGCTTCACCTACTCGCTCGGCAAGGTCTCCGCGCCGCTGTACGTGCGGTTGCGCGGGACGGACGGCAAGCGGTCCGCGGTCGGGTTGCGCGGTGCCGCGGTGGACCCGGCCGGCCCGGCGATGGACACCCCCGGTAACGCCGACCCGTGGCAGGACCTGTGGTTCTACACCAACCCGATGTGGGTCCTGCCCTCGTGACCTGCTTCGGCATCGACACCGGCACCCGCACGCTCCGGGAGGCGGACCACCTCGCCCACGAGGTGGCCGCACGGCTGCGCCTCCCGGAGCGGGCGGTGGTCTGCACGCACCTGATCCGCTCCGGCGAGCCGCACGTCGCGGTGTCGCTGGCCGTGCCGCCGGGCTTCGGCGGGTTGTGGAACGAGCTGACGCGGTACGCCGAGCACGGGACGGCCGGAGTCGCGGGCGGCACCGGCCGCTCCGGCCGCCCCGAACTGGCGGAGGCGGCGGCCGCGGCCGCGTGCGAGCACGAGGCGGGCAACGGCGGCCGGGCGGTGGTGTTCCCCGGATCCGCGCTGCTGACCGGGACGCTACCGGTTTCGGACGTGCTCACGCGGACGGCGATCACGCGGGTGGTCAGCATCGGCGGCCCCGTGCCCGGCGACGACGACCTCCTCGACACGAGGGACCACGTCCGTCCCGAGTGGAGGGACGGCGAGCTGGTGCTGGCGGTGACGGTGATCCACAGTGGACGGTTCGCGCCGTTCGAGGTGCCCAACCCGACGCCCTGCTGCGTCGATCACGCGTAGATCGCGCGGAGCCACACTTCCAGCAGGACGTCCACGACGCCGGTCTCGGCGACCGTGGGTTCCTCGGCGGCGAAGGTCGCGTGCAGCACGCGCTCGTTCATCAGGTTCAGCACGGTCGCGAGGTCACGGGCGGAGCGGCCCGGGGGAGCGGCGCCGCGCTCGCGCTCGGTCTCGATCGCCGCCGCGGTGCTCTCGACCCACCGGTCCATCACCTTCGACCAGAGCTCCCGCACCTCCGGCAGCGTCGCCCTCGCTTCGCCGACCGCGAGCGCGACCGCCCGGTGGGCCCGGAACGTCTCGTAGAAGGCGTTGATGCAGCCTCGCCAGCGCTGCGCCGTGTCGTCGGCGGGCTGCGCCAGCACCCGCTGCGACGCCTCGTCCGCCTCCTCGACGACCCGGTCCAGCAGCGCGAGCAGCACCGCCTCCTTGCCACGGAAGTAGAAGTAGAACGTGGGGCGGGAGATGCCGGCGCCCCGCGCCAGGTCGTCGATCGAGATGTCGCGCAGCGGGCGTTCCGCCAGGAGACGCTCCGCCGTCGCCAGGATCGCCAGCTCGCGGTCGTCACCGCTCGGCCGCGCGCCCCGGCGCCCCCGGCTCGTCCGGTTCCCCTCCTCGCTGGACATGCGGTCACTCTAGCGCGGCTGAGCTGGCTCGACAGTGTGTCGACTGATTCGACGCCCTGTTGACTGCCTGATCTACCGTCGGTAGGTTCCCGATCAGGCCGCAGGAGTCCTGACGAGGGGAAGTCGTATGGCAGCCGAGCACTTCGACGTCGTGATCGTGGGCGCCGGGCTCTCCGGGGTGGGCGCCGCCTGCCACCTCCTGCGGGAGGCGCCGGGCAAGACGTTCACGATCCTCGAAGCACGGGACGCCATGGGCGGCACGTGGGACCTGTTCCGCTACCCCGGCATCCGGTCCGACTCGGACATGTTCACCCTGGGCTACGAGTTCCGCCCCTGGCCCGAGGCGAAGGCGATCGCCGACGGCCCCGCCATCCGCGACTACATCCGCGACACCGCCCGCGAGTACGGCGTCGACCGGCGGATCCGCTTCTCCCACAAGGTCGTGCGTGCCGAGTGGTCGAGTGCGGACGCGCGCTGGACGGTCGAGGCCCGGCGCTCCGACACCGGCGAGACGGTCGAGCTCACCTGCGGCTTCCTGTTCACCAACTCCGGCTACTACGACTACGACGAGGGCTACACCCCGGAATTCCCCGGTGTCGAGGACTTCCGCGGCACCGTCGTGCACCCCCAGCACTGGCCCGAGGACCTCGACTACGACGGCAAACGGGTCGTCGTGATCGGCAGCGGGGCCACGGCCGTGACGCTCGTGCCCGCGATGGCCGAGCGCGCCGGGCACGTGACGATGCTGCAGCGGTCGCCGAGCTACGTGCTGGCCCTGCCCGGCACCGACCGGCTCGCGGACCGGCTGCGCCGCGTCCTGCCGGCGCGGGTGGCCAACCCGGTGATCCGCTGGCAGCACGTGCTGGGCGCCGCCCTGTTGTTCCGGCTGTCGCGCAGCCGCCCCGAGCTGGTGAAGCGCTTCCTGCGCAAGGCGGTGCAGCGGCAGCTGCCGCCCGGCTACGACGTCGACACGCACTTCAAGCCGTCCTACGACCCGTGGGACCAGCGGTTGTGCATCGTGCCGGACGGCGACCTGTTCCGCGCGGTGCGGCACGGCCGCGCGTCGGTCGTGACCGCGCGCATCGACCGGTTCACCGAGCACGGGATCCGCCTGGAGTCGGGTGAGGAGCTGGCCGCGGACCTCGTCGTCACCGCGACCGGGCTGAACCTGCTGCCCGCGGGCGGGATCGCGCTGACGGTCGACGGCACCCCGGTGGACCTCGCGAAAACGGTGTCGTACAAGGGCATGATGCTCTCCGGCGTGCCGAACTTCGCGATGACGGTCGGCTACACCAACGCGTCGTGGACGCTCAAGGCCGATCTCGTCGCGCGCTACGTGTGCCGCCTGCTCAAGCACATGGATGAACACGGCTTCGCCCGCTGCACCCCGAAACCGCCGCCCGGGCCGCTGCCGGAGGTGCCGTTCATCGACCTCAAGTCCGGTTACGTGCTGCGCAGCCTCGGCAAGCTCCCCAAGCAGGGCGAGTCGGCGCCGTGGCGGCTGTACCAGAACTACCCGCGGGACGTCCTGCTGCTGCGCTGGGGCCCGCTGGAGGACGAGGGCGTCGAGTTCGCCCCCGCCACGTCGAGGAGCACCGCGACGGTCTGAGAGAGGAACACCATGAGCTTCACGCTGGCAACGATGCTGCGGGAGTCGAGACTGGCGGCGCCGGACAAGGTGCTGTGCCACTTCGGCGACACGTCGTTCACCTACGCGCAGGTGGACGAGGTGTCGGGCCGGGTGGCGGCGAGCCTGCTCGCGCTGGGGCTGCGGCGCGGGGACAAGGTCGCGGTGCACCTGCCGAACCTGCCCCAGTTCCTGTTCACCTACTTCGGCATCCTCAAGGCCGGGCTGGTCATGGTGCCGCTCAACCCGTTGCTGCGGGCCGCCGAGATCACCTACCACCTGTCCGATTCGGACTCCCGGCTGCTGATCACGTTCGAGTCCTTCGCGCCGGAGGCCGCCAAGGCGGCGTCCGAAGTGGACGTTCCGCTCTACGTCGTCACCACGCCCGGCAACGCGCAGCCCGCGGGCACGCACCACTTCGACGAGCTGTACTCCAGCGCGGACACCGGCGACCTCGTGCCCACCAACGCCGACGACACGGCGGTGCTGCTCTACACGAGCGGCACCACCGGGCGGCCGAAGGGCGCCGAGCTGACGCACTTCCAGCTGTACATGAACTGCACGGTCAGCGGTGAGCTGTTCGGCTTCCGCGACGACGACATCGGTGTCGCCGTGCTGCCGCTGTTCCACGTGTTCGGGCTGTCCAGCGTGCTCAACGTCGCCGTCCGCTACGCGGGGACCGTCGTGCTGGTGCCCCGGTTCGACGCCGGCGCCGTGCTCGACGCGATCGAACGGCACCGCTGCACCGTGTTCTCCGGCGTGCCGACGATGTACCACGCCCTCGCCCACGCCGACCTCGGCGGACGCGACCTGTCGTCGCTGCGGGTGGGTTCGTCCGGGGGCGCGGCGATCCCCGGCGAGACGATCCGCGCGTTCGAGGAGAAGTTCCCCGGCGTCGTGATCCTGGAGGGCTACGGGCTGTCGGAGACGGCGAGCACCGCGACCTTCAACCGCAGCGCCGAGGAACGCAAGGTGCTCTCGATCGGCAAGCCGATCTGGGGCGTGGAGGTCCGCGTCGTCGACGAGTTCGACCGGCCACTGCCGCCCGGCCCCGACCACGTCGGGGAGATCGTCATCCGCGGGCACAACCTGATGAAGGGCTACTACAAGCGGCCCGAAGCGACCGAGGAGGCGTTCCGGGGCGGCTGGTTCCACACGGGCGACCTCGCCTACGCCGACGAGGACGGCTACTTCTTCATCGTCGACCGCAAGAAGGACCTGATCATCCGCGGCGGCTACAACGTGTACCCGCGGGAGATCGAGGAGGTGCTGTACGAGCACCCGGCCGTGGGCGAGGCGGCGGTGATCGGGCGGCCCGACGAGAAGCTGGGGGAGGAGGTGGTCGCCGTCGTGAGCACGACGGGTGAGGTGACGCCGGAGGAGATCGTGGCGTACTGCCGCGAACGGCTCGCCGCCTACAAGTACCCCCGCGAGGTGCGCATCGTCGGCGAGCTGCCGAAGGGCCCCACCGGCAAGATCCTGAAGAAGGAGCTGCGGTGACGGCGGTGCCCACGGCCGGCGGCGTGGTCGACAGCGCCGACCTCGGCCGCACCTACATGCACGAGCACATCTTCACGCTCACCGCCGACGTGCAGCAGAACTTCCCCGAGGAGTGGGGGGACGAGGAGACGCGGGTCGCCGACGCCGCGGACAAGCTGAAAGCGCTTGCCGCGCAGGGGGTCCGCACGATCGTCGACCCGACCGTGATCGGGCTGGGCCGGTACATCCCGCGCATCCAGCGGGTCGCGGAGCGGGTGCCGGAGCTGAACATCGTCGTCGCGACCGGGATCTACACCTACGAGAGCGTGCCGCACTTCTTCACCCACCGCGGCCCGGCGGTGGGGCGGCCCGAGCCGATGGTGGAAATGTTCGTCCGCGACATCACCGAGGGCATCTCCGGCACCGGCGTGCGGGCCGGGATGCTCAAGTGCGCGATCGACGCGCAGGGCATGACCGCCGGCGTGGAGCGCGTGATGCGGGCCGTCGCGCAGGCGCACCACCGCACCGGGACGCCGATCACCGTGCACACGCACCCGTCGTCGCGGACGGGGCTGGAGGTCAAACGCGTGCTGTGCGACGAGGAGGGCGTCGACCCGGGGCGGGTCGTGCTCGGGCACAGCGGCGACACCACCGACTGCGACCACCTCGCCGAACTGGCCGACGCGGGGTTCGTGCTGGGGATGGACCGGTTCGGCATCAACCTGGAGACCACGTTCGAGGCCCGCGCCGACACCCTCGTCGAGATGTGCCGCCGCGGGTACGCGGGCAGCATGGTGCTGTCGCAGGACGCCTCGTGCTACATCGACTGGATCGAACCGGAGCTCATGGCGCTGCTGCCGCAGTGGCACTACCTGCACATCGCCGACGAGGTGCTGCCGTACGTGCGCGAGCGCGGCGTCACCGAGGAGCAGATCGAGACGATGCTCGTCGGCACGCCGCGCCGCGTCTTCGAGGGCTGACTCAGGTGGCGAGGAAGGCTCTCACCTGGGACAGGACGACCGCGTCGGTGAGGTACCCGAGGTGGGTCTGGCAGGCCACGTAGTTGTTGGCCGCCCCGCTCAGCGCGGTGCTGGTGTAGGGGATGATGATGCCGTCACACGGCGAGTACCAGGTGGCGAACCGCGTCGGCCCCGGGGTTTCGTCGCCCGAGGTGACGGTGGCGATGAACGACGAGCCCGGGTACATCTCCTGGCAGGAAGGGTAGATCAGGCACGCCCCGGCGTAGGTGGTGCCGTGGTTCGCCCCGGCGAGCGAGGCGACGTGGGCCACGGACGCGGTGCCCCCGAGCTGCTTGACGTACCAGTCCGTGACGAGCCCGCCCATCGAGTGGTTCACGATGTCCACTTTGGACGCGCCGGTCCGCTGGCGCACCTGGTTCACGTACGCGGCCAGGCCCGCGGCGCTCGTGCGGTTGGACTGCGCCCAGTTGTAGTCGTAGGCGTACAGCTCGTCACCGCTGTACCCGGCCGCGGCGAACAAGGCCTCCGCGGTCACCCAGTTCGACGCGTTTCCGGTGTAGCCGTGGACGAAGATGACGGGGGTGTGGGTGGCGGCCCGCGCGGTACCGGCACCGGCGAACGTCAGCGCGGCCGTGCACACCGCGAGCAGAACGCCCAGAACGCGACGCATGGAACCTCCTCGTCGAGGGAACAGGGGGTCTCCGAGTGTCCTGCGCCCGGCGCGGCGGGGGCATCGGTGAAACAGCCGGTCCCCGCGAGGAACGATCGGGCAGTGCGTCCGCGTGTGCGGGGCAAACGCGCGCTCCGCCACTCACCGGCAGCACGAAAAACCGTGGTGGGGTCGTGCCGGGGACCCGAAAAACGGGCGTTCGCGTTGACCTGGGACCATCCGCACCCCTAGCTTCGGGCGAATGCCGGATTGCGTCAGCATCGACGGCCACGTCGACTCCCCGCGTCGTGACGTGTGGCGGGTGCTCAGCTCACCCGACCTGTACCCGCGGTACTTCCGCGGGGTGGGCTCCTGCGAGCGGTCGGGCCCGCTGGCGGGGCGTGGCGCCCGCTACCGGATCCGCCTGAACCTGTGTGGCGCGCCCGTCGAGCACGAGCTGCGGGTGCTGGTCAGCCGCAAGGAGGAGCAGCTCGTGCTGGACAGCGAGGGCGGCACCGCGGGCTCGGTGTCGCTGCAGCTGTCCGACGAGGGTTCCGGGACCCGGGTGAAGTGCCTGTTCTTCCGCCCGCCGGGCGGCGGCCGGACCAGCGCAGGCAGCCTGAAGGAGTGGGTGCTCGACGGCCTGGCGCGCATCGGCAGGCACCTGGCCGACGTGCCCGAGAAGGTGCCGCCCCCGCGGCCGCCGACGGCGCTGCAGATCGCGAACACCCTGGTCGCGGCGGGCATCCTGAGCCCGGCGCGGCCCGACCGCGTGCTGCGCCAGCTGCGGGCGGCGAGCCGGTGGGGTGCGACGCTCGCGGGAGGCTACACCGCCGCCGCGCGCACGGCCCCCAAGGAGGTCGCGATCGTCGACGACCACGGCCAGCGGTGGACCTTCGCCGAGCTGTCGCAGTTCGCCGACCGCTTCGCCGGGGTGCTGCGGCGGATGGGCGCCGGCCCGGAGGGCAAGGTCGCGCTGATGGCGCGCAACTCCGGTGAGCTGGTGCTGACCCTGCTGGCCTGCGCGAAGCTCGGCGCGGACGCGGTGCTGCTGAACACCGGCCTCGCCGCGCAGCAGGTGCTGGAGGGCGTCGAACGGCACGGCGCGGTGATCGTCGTCGCCGACCCCGAGTTCACGCCGCTGCTGGCCGGGCTGCCCGCGTCGACCGCCTGGATCGGCACGGACACCATCGCCGCGCTCGTCGAGCGGGCGCCCGACGTGGAAATCGACCCGCCCGAGCAGCCGGGCCGCCTCGTCGTGCTCACGTCGGGCACGACCGGCGCGCCGAAGGGCGCCAGACGCCCGACACCGAAGGGCCTGTCGGCCGTGGTGGCGTTGCTGTCGCGGATCCCGTTGCGGACCAGCGACCGGATCCTCATCGCCGCACCGCTGTTCCACACGTGGGGATTGTCGGCGCTGCAGGTCGGGATGCCGCTGCGGGCGACCGTCGTGCTGCAGCGGCGGTTCGACGCGGAGGAATGCCTGCGGGCGGTTTCCCGGCACCGCTGCACGGCGATGTTCGTCGTGCCCGTGATGCTGCAGCGGATCCTCGCGCTGCCGCCCGAGGTGCGGGAGCGCTACGACACGAGCAGCCTGCGGGTGGTCGTGAGCAGTGGTTCCGCGCTGCCCGCCGCGCTCGTCACGAGCTTCCTGGAGGAGTTCGGCGACGTCCTCTACAACTTCTACGGCTCCACCGAGGTGTCCGCGGCGGCCATCGCGACGCCCGAGGACCTGCGGTGCTCACCGGCGACGGCCGGGTACCCGCCGCTCGGCTCGCGCGTGGCGGTGCTCGGCCCGTCCGGCGAACCACTGCCGCCGGGGGAGGTCGGCTGGATCCACGTGGGCAACGACCTGCTGTTCGACGGCTACACCGACGGCAGCGGACGGCCGGTGCGCCACGGGCTGATGGACACCGGCGACCGCGGCTACCTCGACGCCGACGGCAGGCTCTTCGTGTCCGGCCGCGCCGACGACATGATCATCTCCGGTGGGGAGAACGTGTTCCCGCGCCCGGTGGAGGAGGCGCTGGCCAGGCTGCCGGGGGTCGTCGACGCCGCCGTCGTGGGGGTGCCGGACCCCGAGTACGGGCAGCGCCTGGTGGCGTACGTGGTGAGCGATCCACGCGCCGGGCTGACCGAGGACGGCGTGCGCGAGTACCTCAAGCACCGCGTGGCGCGGTTCGCGCAGCCGCGTGAGGTGTTCTTCGCCGCGGACCTGCCGCGCACGCAGACGGGCAAGGTGCTGAAGCGCTTCCTCGCCGACGACGGCTGGCTCGCGGGGCAGGGGATCCGCTAAGGCGTGTCCTGGCTCCGGGCGACCTCGGCGGTGTGCGCGGGGAGGTAGCGCTCGCCCATCACCTGGTCGCTCAGCGGGTCCAGCGCGGCCAGCGCCTCGGCGTCCAGGGTGAGCTCCAGCGCGGCCGCGTTCTGCTCCAGCCGGGCGGGGCTGCGAGTGCCCGGAATGGGTGCCAGCGCGACCCCGAGCCGCTCGGCCTGCGCGTACACCCAGGCCAGCGCCACCTGCGCCGGGGTCGCCCCCAGCCGGGTAGCCACCTCGCGCACGGTCTGCGCGATCTTCTCGTTGGCCGCGCCCGCCTCGCCGGCGAAGCGGGGGTTGGTGCGCCGGAAGTCCTTCTCGCCCAGCGTGGCGCGGTCCAGGGTGCCGGTCAGGAACCCCCGCCCCAGCGGCGAGTACGGCACCAGCCCGACCCCCAGCTCGGCCATCACCGGGACGACCGCCTCGACGTCGCGGGTCCACAGCGAGTACTCGCTCTGCACCGCGGTGATCGGGTGCACCGCGTGCGCCCGGCGCAGCAGGTCGCCATCGACCTCGGACAGGCCCAGATGGCGGACCTTGCCCGCCTCGACCAGCTCGGCCATCGCCCCGACGGTTTCCTCGATCTCCACGTCCTGGGGCGGGCGGTGGGCGTAGTACAGGTCGATCACGTCGACGCCCAGGCGCAGCAGCGAGGCGTCGCAGGAGCGCAGCACGAAGTCCCGGGAACCGCGGATGCGGCGTGCCCGGTCACCGGCGCTGCGGTCGATGCCGAACTTGGTGGCCAGCTGCACCTGGTTCCGGCGGCCGTGGATGGCCCGGCCCACCAGCACCTCGTTGTGCCCGCTGCCGTAGGCGTCGGCGGTGTCCAGGAACGTGATGCCCAGCTCCAGGGCCCGGTCGATGGTGGCGAGGCCGCCCTCCCAGTCGGCGGCGCCGTAGCTCTCGCTCATCCCCATGCAGCCCAGGCCCATCGCGCTGACGGTGAGGCCGGGTGAGCCGAGCGTGGTTCGGGTGATCATGCGCGGACGCTCCTTCATCCCGGCGGACCGGGGACTTGGCGGACGCCGCCGACCCTAGGAGCTGGTGCGCGCTCCAGGTCAACCTGGGAAAGCGCTTACTCCAGCCCGTCCCGGTCCGCCCAGTCCAGCAGGGTGTCCAGCGAGTACACGGCTTCGTCGATGCCCTCGTGCAGGTCGCCGAGCTTCGCGAACCGGGCGGGGACCGTGGCGATGGTGCATTCGCGGGGCTCGACGTCGTCGATCTCGTCCCACGTGATCGGTGTCGACACCGTCGCCTCCGGCACGCCGCGCACCGAGTACGCGGAGGCGATGGTGTGGTCGCGCGTGTTCTGGTTGTAGTCCACGAACACCAGCGCCGGGTCGCGGTCCTTGCGCCACCACGTCGTCGTCACGTCGTCGGGGGCGCGCCGCTCGACCTCGCGCGCGAACGCGAGCGCCGCGCGCCGGACCTCCTGGAACCCCCAGCGCGGCTCGATGCGGACGTAGACGTGCAGCCCGTCCCCACCCGAGGTCTTGGGCCAGCCGACCGCGCCGAGTTCGGCCAGCACCTCCTCCACGACGTGCGCCACGCGCCGCACGCGGGCGAAGTCGGCCTCCGGCCCGGGGTCCAGGTCGATCCGCCACTCGTCCGGCCGTTCGGTGTCGGCCCGGCGCGAGTTCCACGGGTGGAACTCCACAGTGGACATCTGCACGGCCCAGAGCACGCTCGCCAGCTCGGTGACGCACAGCTCGTCGGCGTACCGGTCGTAGCGGGGGAAGTGCACGCGCACGGTCTCCAGCCACGGCGGCGCGCCGTGCGGGATCCGCTTCTGGTGCACCTTGTCGCCGCTGACGCCCGACGGGAACCGGTGCAGCATGCACGGCCGCTCACGCAGCGCGCGGACGATGCCGTCGCCCACCGCGAGGTAGTACCGCGCGAGGTCCAGCTTCGTCTCCCCGCGCGCCGGGAAGTACACGCGGTCCGGGTGCGACAGGCGCACGGTCCGGTCCCCGACCTCGAGCTCCACCGCGTCGTCCTTGGCCATACCGGGAATCTAGCCGGAAAAGGCGGCGGTGGCCGGACGAAAAAACGCCCGCGACCCCCAGGTTCCCGGGGATCGCGGGCGTGCTCACTGCGCAGGGGTCAGCCGGCCACCGGCATCAGCGCCTCACGCCGCTGCGGGTCGCGCAGCTCCGTCAGCGCTTCCTGCTCCAGGCGCCGGGCCTGCGCCCGGGTCACCCCGACCTGCTCGGCCGCCTGCTGCAGCGTGCGCTGCCTGCCGTCGGCCAGCCCGTACCGCAGCGAAATGACCTTCTTCGCCAGCGGGGGCAGGGACTCCAGCGCCTCGTCGAGCAGCACGGTGGTCGCCTCGCGGGCGATCGCGTCGCCCACCGGGTCGTCCTCGGTGCTGCCGATGAGGTCACCCAGCTCGACCTCGCCGTCGCCGATCGGCACGTCGAGGCTCGTGGTCACCCTCGCCACCGACTTCAGCTCGACCACCCTGGCCTCCGGCAGCGACGCGGCCGCCGCCAGCTCCTCCACCGTGGGGTCGTGGTCCAGGTCCCGCCGCAGCGCCGCCTCCGCCCGCTCAAGCTTCGCGAGCTGGTCGCTGGCGTGCTCGGGCACGCGGATCGCGCGGCTGCCGAAGGCGATCCCGCGCTGCATCGCCTGCCGGATCCACCACATCGCGTACGTGGAGAACTTGTAGCCCTTGGCGTAGTCGAACTTCTCCACCGCGCGGATCAGCCCGAGGTTGCCCTCCTGCACGAGGTCCAGCAGCGGCATCGAGCGCTCACGCCGCTTGCGCGCGGCGGCCACCACGAGCCGCAGGTTGGCCGTGATCATGTGGTCCTTGGCCCGCGCGCCGTCGCGGACGACCCGCTCGAGGTCGCGCCGGTCGAAGGTCAGCTCCTGCTCACCGGCGTCGGCTCGCCGGAGCAGCTCTTCCGCGTACACCCCCGCCTCGATCCGCTTGGCGAGCTCGACCTCCTCGGTCGCCGTCAGCAGCGGCACCGACCCGATCGCGTCCAGGTAGACGCGCACGCTGTCGGGTTCCTCGGTCCGCCGTTCGGTGCGTCTCGCCATGATCATCACCCCCTTCCGGAACGTCCGCCTTGTTCAACGAACGAACCGTCTGCCGAATTCCATTCGGCCCGGGGTGTCAGACGTGTTCGACGGCACCGTCCAGCAGGGGGCCCAGCTCCTTCACGACGGTGTCGAGCGGCGCGACGTCCTGGTGCGCCCGCGCCAGCACGATCGCGCCCTCCAGCGCGCTGATCATGACCAGCGCCAGCGAGGCGGCGCGCCCGGCGGGTACCCCCATCGCCGTCAGCTCCTCGGCGAGCGGGCCGTGCCAGTTCCGGAAGGCCTTGCTGACGGCCGCGCGGAGCCGCTCGCTGGCGGCGACGGTGTCGGCCGTGGCGGCGACGAGCGGGCAGCCGGTGGCGAATCCCGCCAAGGTGAACTCGTCGCGCCACTGCGCGACCAACGCCTCGTACAACCGGGCAGGGGTCTTTTCCACCAGCCGGTCGGCGTACTGGCGGACCTTCTTCGCCACGTACGTGCCCGTCCACGCGATGGCCTCGTCGACGAGCTGCTCCTTGCCACCGGGGAAGTAGTGCTGCAGCGAGCCGCGGGGCGCCTCGGCGCGGGCGACGACCTCGCGCATGCCGGTGCCGCTCACGCCCTGGGTCCGGATCAGCTGCGCGGCGCTGAACACCATGCGCTCACGCGGCGAGTACGTCTTCATGCCACCACCTCCATGACGTCTGTCATGGTACCCGGGGCGAGGCGGCTGTACTCCTGTTCGGACTGCTCGAAGGAGGCGACCGCGGTGAAGCCCTGCTTGTGCAGCAACGCCCGCGCGGCGGCGTTGTCCGGCTGCACCGTCGCGTGCACCGTGCGGCCGGCCCAGCACCCGGACCGCCACAGCCAGTGCGCCAGCTCGCTGCCGACGCCCTGCCGCTGCCACGGGTCGGCGACGAGCAGGCCCAGCTCGGCGACGGCCGGTTCCGTCGGCACGAGGTTGAGCAGCCCGGCGGGCGCGCCGTCCACCCACGCGAGGGCGCGGTGGCCGGCCAGCAGGTACCGGCGGTACCGCCGCCAGACGTCACGCGGGTCGGGGCGTCCGGGCAGGAAGAACCGGCGGCTCAGGCTGGTGGCCGAGCACGCGAGGAGGAGCCGCTCCACGGCCGGGGCGGTCGGCTCGGTTATGACAGCCGTCATGGAACCCAGTACAGCACGGAAGTGCCGCGAGCGCCATGACGGCTGTCATAGTCACTCGCGGCCGCGCACGATCGTGGGCTCGAACTCCGCGTCGTCGTAGACCGGTTCCGCGGGGGCGGGCACCGGCAGCGGGGTGTCGTCCTCGAAGGGGCTCTGCGGCCGTGGGATCGCGATGTCCATGATCACTCCATACCCGGCGATGGCGACCTCGGACAGGGGTTGCCTTCCGGTACCGGGAAAAACCGCCGGATCGGGGGGCGGCCGGGCTCCGGTGAGTGGTGCGTGCGGCGGGTGTGTCGATAGGCTTTCCGTGTGCGGTTGAGCCCCCAGCCGTCCGCGGGTGTGGTGCTTGCGAGGAGGACCAACTGCCATGATCCAGCCAGCGGAGAACCGCGTGCCCCGGCCCCGCCGGACACCGGACGCGCTCGAGTTCGTCATCCGGTCCCCGGGCCCGGGCCAGGTCGTGCTGGAGGTGGCGGGTGAGGTGGACATGACCACCGCCCCGCAGCTGGCCGACGCGCTCGCCGTGCAGCTCGCCCGCGACGTGCGCGTCGTGGTCGTCGAACTGGCACGGGTGAGTTTCCTGGGCTCGTCGGGGCTCGCCGTCCTCGTGAACGCCTACCGCTCGCTGGCGGACGGCAAGGCGCTGCGCATCGTCGCCCCCACGCGCGCGGCGTACCGCGCCTTCGCCCTCACCGGCCTCGCCGAACAGCTCCCGGTCCACCGCTCCTTCGACGACGCGCTGGCCTCGCTGTAGGCGGTTTAGCTCACCCCTGCTGGGGGTCGAAGTCGTCGTGGGGATCGCCAGTGGAGGTGCCCTGCTCGCCGCGGCGGACCTCGCGTTCCTCCTGCGAGCCGGTGTCGTCCGGGCGCCGCGTCTGCCGGCCGGTCTGCTGGTCGTCCTCGGTCTTCTTGTCCATGCCGGTGCCTCCTCAGGCGGTTTCCTCGGGATGACGGCGCTCGACGGGCTCGGGCGCCTCGGTGCGCCGGTCGGAGTCGCGCAGGATCTCCCTCGCCTGGTCCTCGGGAGCGCTGCTGCCGACCCGGTCCTCCTCGGGCAGGAGGTGGGCCCTGGTCTCCGCGCGCTCGTCGAGGTCGTCGCGTTGCTCGTCCATGTCCACAGCTGTTACCCGCGGCCGGAGACCCCGAAACTGTCGGACCCCCGTGCGAACATGTGTTCGTGTCAGAAGAGGGCCCGATCCTCCACGCCGACCTCGACGCGTTCTACGCCTCCGTCGAGCAGCGGGACGACCCCGCGCTGCGGGGCCGCCCGGTGATCGTCGGCGGCGGGGTCGTGCTCGCGGCGAGCTACGAGGCCAAGGCGTGCGGGGTGCGCACGGCGATGCCCGGCGGCCTCGCCCGTTCGCTGTGCCCGCAGGCCGTCGTGGTGCCGCCGCGGATGTCGGCGTACACCGAGGCCAGCCGCGCGGTGTTCCGGGTCTTCGAGCACACCACGCCGCTCGTCGAGGGCCTGTCGATCGACGAGGCGTTCCTCGACGTGGGTGGTCTCGCGCGCATCGCGGGCAGCCCGAGCCGGATCGCGGCGCGGCTGCGGCAGGACGTCGCCGAGCAGGTCGGGCTGCCGATCACCGTGGGCGTCGCGCGCACGAAGTTCCTCGCCAAGGTCGCCAGCGGAGTCGCCAAACCGGACGGCCTGCTCGTGGTGCCCGTCGACGGCGAGCTGGCGTTCCTCCACCCGCTGCCCGTCGAACGGCTGTGGGGCGTCGGCCCCGTCACCGCGGGCAAGCTGCGCCGCCGTGGCATCACCACGGTCGGGCAGGTGGCGCGGCTCGGCGAGGCGACGCTGGTGTCCATGCTCGGCCGCGGGACCGGGCGCCACCTGCACGCGCTGGCCTGCAACCGCGACCCGCGCCCGGTGCGGACGGGGCAGCGGCGCCACTCGATGGGGGCGCAGCGCGCGCTCGGGCGGCGGCGTCGCTCGCCGGAGGAGCTCGACGCCGTGCTGGCCGCGCTCGCCGAACGCCTCGCGCGGCGCCTGCGCGCCGCCGGCCGGGTGTGCCGCACGGTCACCCTGCGCCTGCGTTTCGCGGACTTCGGCCGCGCCACCCGCTCGCACACGCTCCGCGACCCGACCACCCACACCGCCGTCATCCTCGCCACCGCGCGCGA
Source organism: Amycolatopsis sacchari (assembly GCF_900114035.1). GTDB lineage: Bacteria > Actinomycetota > Actinomycetes > Mycobacteriales > Pseudonocardiaceae > Amycolatopsis_E > Amycolatopsis_E sacchari. Next base: position 277,091 of record NZ_FORP01000001.1, read on the forward strand.
ACTGCTGGCCGCCTCGCGGTCGACGGTCGAGGACCGCGGGCTCACCCTGCTCGGCCTCACGCTGTCCAATTTGGACGATCACGGCGCCGTGCAGCTCGAACTCCCCTTCGGCGGCAGCGATCCCGGCGCGCTGGACGCCACGGTCGACAGCATCCGCGGCCGCTTCGGCGCGGTCGCGGTCACGCGCGCCACCTTGCTGGGCCAGGACGAGGGCCCCTCGGTGCCCCTGCTGCCGGACTGAGCGTTTCTCCCGCCGCCGCACCGGGTACCAGGTCGGCTCGCGAAACACCGACAGCGAGGTGCGACGAAATGAACAAACGACTTCCCCGGAGGCTCGTGGACGGGCTCGGGGTGTTCAGCCTCGGGCTCGGTGCCGCGCAGCTGACGGCGCCGGGCGCGATCAACCGGCTCATCGGCGCCGAGGACAACCCGGCGAACCGCGCGCTGCAGCGCTGGGCGGGCGGCGCCCGCGAGTTCGCCGCGGGCGTGGGCCTGGAGTCCCGGCGGATGACCGCGCTGTGGTTGTGGGCCAGGGTCGCCGGGGACGCGTTCGACCTGACCGTGCTGAGCCGCCTGCTCGGCAGCGCCCGTGGCGGTGACGCCCGCCGCCGCGCCGCGATCGCCACCGCGGCCGTCGCGGGCGTGACGCTGGCCGACCTCGCCGCCGCCACCACCGTCGGCCGCCGCGGCGGCCGCACCCCGGTCCACGCCGCGGCCCGGATCACCGTCAACCGGCCGGTGAGCGAGGTGTACGCCGCGTGGCGGAAGCTCGAGAACCTGCCCCGCTTCATGACGCACCTGGCCGAGGTGCGGCAGCTGGGCGACGGCCGCAGCCACTGGCGCGCGTCGGGGCCGGCCGGGCTGGACGTCGAGTGGGACGCCGAGATCACGAGGGAGCGCGCGGACGAGCACCTGGCGTGGGAGTCCGTCGGCAAGGCCACGGTGCGCAACTCCGGGCGCGTGGACTTCCGCCAGGCGCCGGGCGGCCGAGGCACCGAGATCCGCGTGCACCTGGACTACGACCCGCCGGGCGGCGCGGTGGGCGCCGCCGTGGCGAAGCTGTTCGGCGAGGAGCCCGACCAGCAGGTCCGCGACGACCTCCGCCGCTTCAAGCAGCTGCTGGAGGTCGGCGAGGTGGTCCGCTCGGAGGGCAGCCCCGACGGGCCCGACGTGCGGGGCCTCGCCACACAGCACCCCGCACAGCCGCTGCCGGTCTGACGAGAGGGAAAACCATGCGAGCCAACACCTGGCAGGGCAAGACCAAGCTGAAGGTCCAGGAGGTGCCGGACCCGCGGATCCTCAACGCCCGCGACGCGATCGTGCGGGTCACCTCGACCGCGGTCTGCGGCTCGGACCTGCACCTGTACAACGGGTTCATCCCGACGATGCGCAAGGGCGACATCCTCGGCCACGAGTTCATGGGCGAGGTCGTCGAAGTGGGGCGCTCGGTGACGACGCTGCGCCCCGGCGACCGCGTCGTCGTGCCGTTCCCCATCGCCTGCGGGCACTGCCGCGCGTGCGAGCGCGGGCTGACGTCGGTGTGCGAGAACTCCAACCCGAACGCCGCCGTCGCCGAGAAGCTGATGGGCCACTCGCCGTGCGGCATCTTCGGTTACTCGCACATGCTCGGCGGCTACGCGGGCGGCCAGGCCGAGTACGTGCGCGTGCCCTTCGCCGACTTCGGGCCGTTGAAGATCGAGGACGGGATCCCCGACGAGCAGGTCCTGTTCCTCTCCGACATCCTGCCCACCGGCTACATGGGCGCCGAGATGTGCGACATCAGCCCCGGCGACGTGGTCGCGGTGTGGGGCGCGGGCCCGGTCGGCCAGTTCGCGATCGCCAGTGCGAAACTGCTCGGCGCCGAGCGGATCATCGCCATCGACCGGTTCGACTACCGGCTGCGGATGGCCCAGGAGAAGGCGGGGGCGACCGACGTCGTCAACTACGAGGAACAGCCGGTGCTCGACACCCTTGACGAGCTGACGGCGGGACGCGGCCCGGACGCCTGCATCGACTCCGTGGGCCTGGAGGCGCACGTCGACGTCACGCCCCTGCACGCGTACGACCGCGCGAAGCAGACGGTCAAGGCCGAGACCGACCGCCCGCACGCGCTGCGCGAGGCGGTCATGGCGTGCGCGGCGGGCGGGGTCGTGTCGGTCATCGGCGTCTACGGCGGGTTCGTGGACAAGTTCCCGATGGGCGCGTTCATGAACAAGTCACTGCGCATGCGCACCGGCCAGGCCCACGTGCACCGCTACCTCAAGCCGCTGCTCGACCACATCAAGGCGGGGACCATCGACCCCAGCTTCGTCATCACCCACCGCATGAAGCTCGACGACGCCCCCAAGGCGTTCAAGATCTTCCGCGACAAGAAGGACGACTGCGAGAAGGTCGTGCTCACCCCGTGACGGCCGGGTTCCGGGCGCGGGTCAGCGCCAGCCCGCGCCCGGGGCCACGTCACGCAGGATCGACTCCAGCAGGTGCACGTTGTAGTCCACGCCCAGCTGGTTCGGCAGCGTCACGAGCACCGTGTCCGCCGCCCGCACCGCCGCGTCCTCGGCGAGCTGCTTGGCCAGCACGTCCGGTTCGCCCGCGTAGGACTTGCCGAACCGGGCGAGCCCGCCGTCGAGCCAGCCGACCTGGTCCTCGCTGTCGCGTTCGCGGCCGAAGTAGTAGCGGTCGGTGTCCGTGGTGATCGGGATGACGCTGCGGCTGACCGAAACCCGGGGTTCGCGGCCCCAGTCGTGCTTCGCCCACTCCTCGCGGAACAACGCGATCTGCTCGGCCTGCAGCTCGTCGAACGGCACGCCGGTGTCCTCGGTGAGCAGTGTCGAGCTCATCAGGTTCATGCCCTGCTCGGCGGTCCACTTCGCGGTCGCGCGCGTGCCGCTGCCCCACCAGATGCGCTCGGGGAGGGTCTCCGACCGCGGTTCGATCACCAGCCGACCACGGCGCCCGCCGGTCATCCGCGGGTCGGCCTCGGCCACCCCGGCCCCGGCGATGGCGAGCCGGAAGATCCGGGCGTGCTCCCGCGCCATGTCGGCGTCCGTCTCGCCCTCGCCGGGCACGTAACCGAACGCCGACGCGCCGTTGAGCGCCGGTTCGGGGGAGCCGCGGCTGATGCCGAGCTGCAGCCTGCCGCCGCTGATCAGGTCGGCCGCCGCAGCCTCCTCCGCCATGTAGAGCGGGTTCTCGTACCGCATGTCGATCACGCCGGTGCCCAGCTCGATGCGCGACGTGCGGGCCGCCATCGCCGACAGCAGCGGGAAGGGACTGGCGAACTGCGGCGCGAAGTGGTGCACGCGCAGGTACGCGCCGTCCACGCCCAGCTCCTCGGCCGCGACGGCCAGCTCGACCATCTGGGTGAGCGCGTCGGCCGCGGTGGGCGTGGCCGTGCCCGGCCCGTAGTGCCCGAACGACAGGAACCCGATCTTCTTCACAGCAGCTACAACTCCTCCGGTGTCACGGAATTCCCGCTCACAGGTCCCGCATCATGTCGGCGAAGCTCGGCACCGCGCCATACGGGTCCGCCGGGGCCTCGGTCACGCCACCGGCGATCCTCTGCGCGAGCTCGCGGCCTGCGCGCTCGATGCGCTTGGGCAGCGGGTTGACGCTGTCGGCCTCGCCCGCCCAGTCGTCGGTCGCGGCGAAGACGCCGGTGGGCACCGTGTCCGTGCGCAGGTAGGTGAACAGGGGGCGCAGGGCGTACTCCAGCGCGAGCGAATGCCGCGCCGTGCCGCCCGTCGCGCCGAGCAGCACCGGCTTGCCCACCAGGGAGTCCTTGTCGAGGATGTCCACAAAGGACTTGAACAGGCCCGAGTAGGACGTGGTGAAGATCGGCGTCACCGCGATCAGGCCGCTCGCGCCGGTCACCTTCTCCAGCACCCCGGACACCCCGCCCGAGGGGAAGCCGGTGAGCATCGTGTTGACGACGTCGTGCGCGATGTCGCGCAGCTCGACCGTCTCCACGCTCGCCGTCTTCCCCGGCGGCAGAGCGTCCACGGTCGCCTGGGTGAGCCGGTCGGCCAGCAGCCGCGTGGACGACGGCTGGCCCAGCCCGGCGGAGACGGCCACGATCGTGAAGTCACTCATTGTCGGCCTTCTTCCTGGCCTCGGCGACGCGCTCGGCGTGGCTCGGCGGGTTCGCCGGCACGTGCGCGGGGCGCTTGGCCTCCATCTCCTTGCGCAGTACCGGGACGACCTCCTCGGCGAGCAGGTCGATCTGCTCCAGCACGGTCTTGAGCGGCAGGCCGGCGTGGTCGATCAGGAACAGCTGCCGCTGGTAGTCGCCGACGTGCTCGCGCATCTCCGCGTACCGCTCGATGACCTGCTGGGGGCTGCCGACGGTTAGCGGCGTGGCGGCGGTGAACTCCTCCATCGACGGGCCGTGCCCGTACACCGGCGCGTTGTCGAAGTACGGCCGGAACTCGTTCCACGCGTCCTGCGAGTTCTTGCGCATGAACACCTGGCCGCCGAGCCCGACGATCGCCTGGTCGGCCTTGCCGTGCCCGTAGTGCTCGTAGCGCTGGCGGTAGAAGTTCACCATCTGCTTGGTGTGCGACATCGGCCAGAAGATGTTGTTGTGCAGGAAGCCGTCGCCGTAGTAGGCGGCCTGCTCGGCGATCTCCGGGCTGCGGATGGAGCCGTGCCACACGAACGGGGGCACGCCGTCGAGCGGGCGCGGGGTCGCGGTGAAGCCGTGCAGGGGAGTGCGGAACTTGCCCTCCCAGTCCACGACGTCCTCCTCCCAGAGGCGGCGCAGCAGCGCGTAGTTCTCCAGCGCCAGCGGGATGCCCTGGCGGATGTCCTTGCCGAACCACGGGTACACCGGGCCGGTGTTGCCGCGGCCCATCATCAGGTCCATGCGGCCGTTCGAGATGACCTGCAGCATGGCGTAGTCCTCGGCGATCTTCACCGGGTCGTTGGTGGTGATCAGCGTCGTCGAGGTGGACAGGACGATGTTCTTCGTGGTGCCGGCCAGGTAGCCCAGCAGCGTGGTGGGCGAGGAGGCCACGAACGGCGGGTTGTGGTGCTCGCCGGTGGCGAAGACGTCGAGGCCGGCTTCGTCGGCGTGCTGCGCGATCTTCAGCATCGAGCGCACGCGCTGGGTGTCGTCGGGCGTCTCGCCGGTCGTGGGATCGGTCGTCACGTCGCTGACGGTGAAAACTCCGAACTGCATCGGGTGCCTCCTCCTCGGGGGTTCTGCCCGAGTAAACGTCTCGCGCGGAAGAATATTTCCCGCGAGAAGAATCGGTGGTCGCGGGGGTGCTCGCCGCGGGTGCGGGGACCGGGTCGGCTGTTGGAGGAGTCCGGATGCCGAAGCCGGTGTTCGGTGTGAGCGTCGAGCGGGATCGGGCGCGACGGTGCTCGAGTTCGCGGCGCGGGGTGCGCGGGTCGTGTGCGCGGCCCGGGGCTGCCCGCGCTGGAGACGCTGGTGGGGGACGTCCGGGGGTGGGTGGGCAGGCCGTCGCGGTGCCCGCCGACGTGACCGATCCGGTCGCGATGCGAGCCCTCGCGGACGCGGCGGAGCGGGAGTGCGGGCGGATCGACATCTGGGTCAACGGCACCGGGGTGGCCGCGTGGGGTGAGGTGGAGCGGATCACGGAGGAGTTCGGGCGGGTGCTACCGGTGGTGAGGCCGCGGCCGGTCGTTGGTGGCCGCCGGGGCGGCGGTCGGTCGTGGGTGGCGGCGGTGGGCAGTGGGGCCGCGGCCAGTCGTGGTGGCGTCGGTGAGGTGAGGTTGCGGCCCGTAGTTGGCGGCCGCCGGGATGGCGGCACCGTCGGCGCTGCGGGCGATGGCGCCCCGCCGCCTCCGGTGGGTGGTGCGAGTGGCTCCGGTGCTCCGCCGCTCGGGGCGGCTCGCGGGTGCTCTCGGAGACGGCTCGGCTGGTGATGTCAGGGCTCGCCGGGCGGTCGTCCTCGCCCGGCCGCGTCTCACCGACACCTCCCGTCACCTGACTCAGCGCCCGCTGTCCGCCCCGCGGTGACCCTCGCTCGGCCACCTCGCCCTTGCCCATTCCCGGCCCCCCGCCTGGCCACCCCGACCCCGCTGCCTGGCTCCGCCTCCCTCCACCCCGGCCCGCGCCCCACCCGCCACCCCGGCCCGCGCCCCACCCGCCACCCCGGCCTATAGCCGCCCGGCCGCCCGGACAACGGCCTCGCGCCATCCCGGCCCGCCCGGCCGCCACCCGGCCTGGCCACCCGGACTACAGCCGCCCCGGCCCGCCCATCCGCCACCCCGGCCTGGCTCCCCGGCCCGCCCATCCGTCACCCCGGCCTGGCCCCCCGGCCCGCCCATCCGTCACCCCGGCCTGGCCACCCGGCCTGCAGCCACCCCGGCCTGCAGCCGCCCACCCACCCCGGCCACCCCCGTCCCACCCCCGTCCCACCCCCACCCCGCCACCCGGCGGGCAGGTTCCGCCGCCTGGCGCTGGGCGTTCCCCCGAGAATGGCCGTACCGGCCACCGCGGGGTGGCCCCGCAGCACTGGGAGAGCCCGATGACGAGCACCGTGGACGCACGCCCCCCGGTTCCCTTCGACCCCGAGCTGGCCGCCGCACTGGCCGCCCTGCAGCAGCGCCGGGGACCGCTCGTGTTCACCGCCGAGACGTTGCCCGCGCTCCGGGCGAGCCGGGGCGAGGAGGAGCTCAGCCTGGCCGAGCTCACCCGCGACGGCGCGTTCACCGTCGAGGAACGGGCCGTGCCCGGGCCGGCCGGGGCGCCGGACATCACGCTGCTCATCTGCCGTCCCACGGCCGTGGTCCAGACCACTGGTGTGCTCTATGTGATCCACGGCGGCGGCATGGTCATCGGCAGTCACCGCGGCCGCGAGGTCGGTGAGATGCTGGGACTGGCGGAGGAACTGGGGCTCGGCGTCGTGTCCGTCGAGTACCGCCTCGCACCCGAAAACCCTTTCCCCGCCGGGCTGGAAGACTGCTACGCCGGTCTCGTGTGGACAGTCGAGCACGCCGGGGAGCTGGGCTTCGAACCGAACCGGATCGTCGTCGCCGGGGCGAGCGCGGGCGGTGGGCTCGCGGCGGCCACCGCGCTGCTGGCCCGTGACCGCGGCGGCCCCGCCCTGCTCGGGCAGCTGCTGCTGTGCCCGATGCTCGACGACCGCAACGACACCTACTCCGCCCACCAGATGACGGGCCTCGGCGTGTGGGACCGGGAGGCGAACGCGTTCGGCTGGACCGCGCTGCTCGGCGACGCCCGTGGCGGCCCGGACGTCTCGCCCTACGCCGCACCCGCCAGGGCGACGGACCTGTCCGGGCTGCCTCCCGCCTTCATCGACGTCGGTTCGGCCGAGACGTTCCGCGACGAGGACATCGAGTACGCCAACCGGATCTGGCGCGCGGGCGGGCAGGCCGAGCTGCACGTGTGGCCCGGCGGCTTCCACGGGTTCGACCTGCTCGCACCGGAGGCCACCGTGTCGCGCATCGCGCGGGAGCAGCGCCTGCCGTGGCTGCGAAGGGTGTTCGCCCGCTGAACGAGGGGGCACGATGGTGGGATGAGGGATCTGCTGGGCAGGCTGGCGGCGCTCGATCCCGACGCGGGCGCCGCCGTCGAGGTGATCGCCTACTTCGACCAGCTCGCCGAATCGCGCGCGGGTCTGGAGTCGGTCGTGCGGGGCGCCGCCGTGCTCGCGGGCGTGCCCGCCGGGTTCTCCGACGGCGGCGCGATCCGGATCCGGGTCACACCCGACGGCGTTCCCCAGCGGCCGTCCCCGCCGGAACCAGGCTGGCCCAGCGTCCCGGCCGGGACGGGCACGCTCTGGCTGGAACGTTCCGGCCCGCCCGGCCCGATCGACGCGATGATCCTGGAGCGGGCCGCGAAGGCCGCCCGCGGGGCGACCGCTCCCGCGCTGGTCACGGTCCTCGTCGACGCGTCCGCAAGCGAGGACGCCCGGCTGCGCGGCCCGAGGACTGGGCCTCGACGGCACGCTCCGCGCGCTCGCGCTGCCCTCCGGCGTCCCGGTCGTGCAGCGGGTCACCGATCCGCTCCCGGCAGGCCGGGTCGGCGTCGGCCCCTCCGGTGCCGTGCTCGCCCTGCCCGGCTCCTGGGCAGCGGCCCGCGTGGCGCTGCGCTTCACCGCCGAGGGCACCGAGCAGGACCCGGGCCCGCGTGTGGTGCACGCCGCCGAGCTGGGCGGCCTCGCGGTGCTCGCCGGTGCGGTCGGCCCGGACACCGAGCCCGTGCCCGACGTCCGCGCCCTGGAACGCGCCGCGTCCGAGGGTCCGTGGGTCCTCACCACACTCGTCACGGTCGCCGACAGCACGAGCCTGCGGGCCGCTGCGGCCGAACTCGTCGTCCACCACTCGACGCTGCAGGACCGCCTGGACCGGGTGGAGCACGTGCTGGGCTGGTCCGTCCGCGAGCCACGGGGGCGGCTGCGCCTGCAGCTCGCGCTGGCCCTGCGGCGGCTGCACCGGACCCCGCCGCGGTGAGCGGGGTCATGGTGCGCGGGCACGGCGACCCGGAGTAATTTCGTTAATGAGCGAAATACCGAAGGAAGGCGCGCGTGCTCGACGAGTGCAAGGCACTGGCCAACGAGACCCGGTTGCGCGTCCTGGAGTGGCTCAAGGACCCGCAGGCGAACTTCCCCGCCTGCCAGGGCGAGACGGCCGAGCTCGGGGTGTGCGTCGGGCTGATCCAGCAGAAGGCGGGCACCTCGGCGTCGACGATCTCGGCGCACCTGGCGATCCTGCACCGGGCCGGGTTCCTGCGGGCGACCCGGCGCGGGCAGTGGACGTACTACCGGCGGGACGACGAGCGCATCCGGGCCTTCACCGAACGACTTCACCGCGTCCTGTAGGCGCACGAAAGGCAGCCGCACCATGCCCACCGCACTGTCCGTACTCGACCTCGCCCCCATCGCGCCCGGCCAGACCGCGCGCGACAGCTTCGCGGCCAGCGTCGCGCTCGCCCAGGCGGCGGAGCGCAGCGGCTACACGCGGGTCTGGTACGCCGAGCACCACAACATGGCCTCGATCGCGTCGTCGGCGACGAGCGTGCTGATCGGGCACATCGCCGAGCACACCGAGACGATCCGGCTCGGCGCGGGCGGCATCATGCTGCCGAACCACTCGCCGCTGGTGATCGCCGAGCAGTTCGGCACGCTCGAGTCGCTGTTCCCCGGGCGCATCGACCTGGGCCTCGGCCGCGCGCCCGGCAGCGACCAGAACACGATGCTGGCGCTGCGGCGCGACCCGATGTCGGCCGACTCGTTCCCGCAGGACGTGCTGGAGCTGCAGGGCTTCCTCGCCGGGCGCTCGCGCGTGACGGGCGTGCAGGCGGTGCCGCGGGGTGAGGGCGTCGTGCCGCTGTACATCCTGGGCTCGTCGCTGTTCGGCGCCCAGCTCGCCGCGCAGCTCGGCCTGCCCTACGCCTTCGCGTCGCACTTCGCGCCGGACGCGCTGCACCAGGCCGTCGCCCTGTACCGCGAGAACTTCCGGCCGTCGGACCAGCTCGCCGAGCCGTACGTGATCGCCGGCGTCAACGTGTTCACCGCGGAGGACTCCGAGGAGGCGGCGGAGCAGGCGAAGGTCGCCTACCGCAACCGGACCCGGAACTTCATCTCGCGCGGTCCCGGCGGGGCCACCCTCACCGACGCCGAGGTCGACGCGTTCCTCGCCTCGCCGGGCGGGCGCCAGCTCGCGTCGATGACGAAGTACACCGCGAAGGGCACGCCCGACGAGGTGCGCGCATACCTGGAGAAGTTCGCCTCGGACGCCCAAGCCGACGAGCTGATCACCGTCCACCAGGCGATCGGCATCGAGGACCGGATCCGGTCGGTCGAGCTGACCGCCGCCGCGATGGCGCTGGAGCCCGCGCGCGGCTGAGCCCGTCCTCTGTGGACCGGTCACCGAGTGGAGGGGCCGTTCCCGGAATTCGCTCGGTGGTGGCATTGGCTCCGGTACCCGGAAGTGCCAGGCTGGACGGGTGCCGGCGCGGGCCGGCACCGAAGCTAGAGCCGAAAGCAGACGTCGCGGACCGCCGGGCAGGCTTCGCGGCAGGATCCGGGGCCGGGGTGCCACCACACCCTGCCCAGGCCTCCGGCCCCGGATCCCTGGATCCGCGAGACCCTGGATCCGCAAGGACAGGAGGCGCATCGTGCTCGAACGGCGTGGGGAGTCCGGGCCCCGGTTGCGCGTGCGGACGGGCCGTCCGGTGCCCGCGGTGGTCGTCGTCCACGTGGACGGCGAGATCGACGCGATGACGAGCCCCGAACTGGAAGCCGTGGTGCGGGAAGCGGCCGCCGCGCTGCCCGAGGTGCTGGTGCTCGACGTCCACGACGTCCGGTTCTGCGGCGCGAGCGGGGTCGGCGTGCTGCTGCGGGCGCGGGACCTCGTGGCCGCCGCGGGCGGCACGCTGCGGCTCGCCGGTGCCCCGGCCGCGGTCCGCCGCCCGCTGGAGGTGCTGGGCCTGGCCGGGGAGTTCGAGACGTGCACGCGCGCGGTCGTGACGCTGCCCGCCCCGCGCCGCCCGGTCGAGTACGACGTGTGGGACGCCGGTTTCCGGTGACGTCCGATGTGGACGGTCAGGCCTTCGGCGGCCCGCCGTTGATGGCGACCCGCTTGCCGTAGCGGGTGAACGGGTAGTAGTCGTAGGTGGCGTGGTGCTGCACGCACCGGTTGTCCCAGAACACCAGCGTGCCGGGCTGCCAGCGGACGCGGCAGGTGAGCAGCGGCCGCCCGGGCACCAGCGCGAACAGGAAGTCGAGCAGCGCGCGGCTCTCCTCGGCCGACAGCTGGGGGATGTGCGTGGTGTAGGCCGGGTTGACGTAGAGCAGCTTGCGGTCGGTCTCGGGGTGCCGCACCACCACGGGGTGTTCGTTGACGGGCATGTCGTAGCCCGGCGGCGGGGTGTGGCCGCGCCACGCGAGGCTGTTGTCGTGCACCGCCGTCAGACCGTCGAGAAAGCGCTTCATGGCGGGGGAGAGCATGTCGTAGGCGAGGTGCATGTTCGCGAACAGCGTGTCGCCGCCGCTGCCGCCCTCGGGCACCTGCGTGATGTACAGCATCGAGCCGAGTGAGGGCTCCGCGTCGGCGGAACCGTCGGTGTGCCAGCCGTTCCCGGCGACGTTCGCGGCCTCCGGGCTGGTGCTGATCTCCAGCACGTACGGGTCGCCCTCCTCGGGCGGCGGGTTGACCGGCCGCAGCTCGCCGAAGTGCCCGGCGAGGCGCTTGTGGTCGTCCTCGGAGATCCGCTGGTCGCGGAACACCAGCACGTGGTGGTCGAGGAAGGCCTGCTTGACCTCGGCGAGCTGCTCCTCGCTCAGCTCACGGGACAGGTCGAGGCCCGACACCTCGGCGCCCAGCACCGCCGTGAGGGTGGTGACCCCGATCGTGCGGTACTCCGGACGCGGCCTCGTCGTGATCCGCGCGACGGCGTCCAGTTCGTACTGTTCCATGGGTTTCCTTCCCTTCACGGCTCGCCGAGGGTCGCGGCGAGCGTCCGGACGTGGGGCGGTTCGAGCAGCTCGTAGTGCGTCGTGTCCAGGTGGTGCCACTCGCACCCGCCGGTCAGCAGGTCCTGCCACGGCTCCGGCCGCTGGGGGACGGCGGGCAGCCCGTCGGTGGGGCGGGTGGCGAACCAGAGGCGCGAGGGCGTCGCGGCCAGGCGTGGCAACCGGTGCGTGGCCATGCTGGCGAGGTTGGCGCGGCAGCAGCGGGCGAGGCGTTCGGCGTAGGCCTGCGCAGGGGCCTCGGCACTGCCCAGTTCGAGGGCGAACACCCTCGCCAGCTCGGTTTCGTCGTACTGGCCCAGTGCGTGCCCGGCGTCGGGCGCGGGCGGGTCGAACAGGTGCAGCGCGGCGACGGGTCGTCCGGCGGCTTCGGCCTCGGCGGCCATGCCGAGCGCGACCCACGAGCCGAACGACCAGCCGCCCAGCTGCCACCGCCATTCGTCGTCGGGGAAACGGGACTGCAGCGCGGCGTGGTAGCGGCGGGCCCGTTCGGCGAGCGGCCACTCCGGTGGCACGGGCGCGCGCAGGGCGGGGTCGGCGATGAGGCACACGGTGAGCCGCGGGTCCAGGGCCGCCACCAGCGGGCGGTAGGCCTGGATGTCCCCGCCGACCGGGTGGACGAGGCACAGCACGTCCCGGCCGGTCCCGTGCTGCCACACCTCGACCCGCACGTCCTCGGTGCCGGCGGCCCCGGCCGCGGCTTCGGAGATCCGGGCGAGGAGGCCGGTGAGCGTCACCTCGGGGCCCAGCCAGGACAGGTCCAGGTCGACGCCGAAGTGCCGCTTCACGGTTTCGACGAGGTCGAGCATGGTCAGGGAGTCGGCGCCGAGGTCGGTCAGGGGCACCTCGGGATCCAGCTCGTCGACGCCCAGCGCCGAACGGAGTTCACGGGCCAGCACGTCGCCGGTGGCCTCGGCGGGCTCGACGGCGGGGGCGTCCGTGGCGGGGGAGTAGAACGCCCGCGCCGCGTCGAGGTCCACAGTGGACACCAGGACGTGGGGCACCCGCGCGGACAGCGCACGGGCGAACATCCGCTGCCCCTCCTCGACGGTCAGCCCGACGGCGAGGTGCGCCTGGTGTCGCCGGTCGCCCGCCAGTGCGTCCACGGCCATACCGGTTTCGCGCCACACGTCCCACGCGATGCTCAACCGTTCGGTCGGCTCCTCGGGCCGGTGCTGCGCGAACGAGTCGAGCACGCCGTTGGCCGCCGCGTAGTCCAGCTGCCCGAGCCCGCCGAACCGGGCCGCCATGGAGGAGCAGTAGACGGCGAGCGCAGGCTGGTAGCGCTCGATGAGCTCCTCCACCACGAGCACGCCCTGCAGCTTCGCCGCCGTGCCCTGGTGCGCGGTGGCGGGATCGCGGTGGCTGAGCAGGCCGCCCGCCGCCGTTCCGGCCGCGTGCACGACGGTGTCGAGCCGTGGGCCGATCAGCGTGGCGAGGTCGGCTCCGGTGGCGAGGTCTGCGGTGAGCAGGCCGATGCGGTCGGCCCACTGCTCCAGTTCAACGGGAAGCCGTGGGTGGCGGGCGAGCAGCAGCACGCGGCCGGGGGTGTGGGTGAGTAGCCACGATGCGATCGCGCTGCCGATCCCGCCTGTGCCGCCGAGGACGAGGTGTACGGCGGCCGGGTCGAGGGACACCGGAATAGTGTCCGAAGTGGACAATTGCGTCGTCGTTTCGGTCCACCAGTACCCTTGGCGCAGCGCGGCCCGTTCCGGCGGCGGGGTGCCGGTGACCAGGCCCGCGATCGCGGGTGCCCAGCGCCCGAGTTCCCGGTCCGGCAGGTCGAGCCAGTGCCCCGGTATGCGCGTCTCCTGCGGGCCGACCGCGGCGATCCCGGCGAGCAGCCCCGGCCAGGGGTTCCGGACTTCGCCGTCCGCGGGTAGCGCTCCCCAGGACAGCCACCACGTGCGCAACCGTCCCGCGACCGGCTTCCCGGCGGCCGCGCGCAGGAGCGCGGCCGGGGTGTCGAGGCAGGCCCAGCGGGCGTCGCCGTCGAGGGGCAGGGCGTGCAGCCAGTCCAGCCCTTCGGCGTCGTCGAGGGCGTCGAGGAGGTGGCCCAGCGACACCGGATCTGCCGGATCGACTTCGAAGGCGTCCGGCCCGCGCTGGGCGAACCCGGAGCCGGGCGTCACGCGCACGACACGCGAAAAGTGCTGGTCGAACGCGTCCGGAGACGGGTTCGCCGACATGAGCACGGCGGTGCGAGGGCTGCGCGCGGGTGTGCTCGCCCGGCGGAGGCGGGTCCACGTCGGCTGGTGGAGCCAGTCGGATTCCGGGCGGCGCAGGGGACCTTCGGTGGGGCGGAAGTGGTAGTCGGCGAGGTCGAAGGCCGGGGGCGGGAAGTTCCACGGCGCAGGCGCCGGTCCGTCTGGCCAGGTGATCGTGTGCCCGGCGAGCCACGCGTCCGCCAGCTCGGCGGGCGAATGGTTCTCGGCGGCAATGGTGTCTTGCGGGGTCACGAAAACCGGCTCGGCCGAGCGCAGCCACGCGGTCGCCGAGGTGGGGTCGGGACAGGCGGAGGCGAGGCGCCAGCGGTGAATGGTGCGCCCGGCCTGCAGGTGCCGCAGCACCTGGGGGTAGCTGTCGGGGTGGGCCTCGAGGTGGTCGGCGATGCGGGCGGCGTCCGTGCGCAGGGCCGTCTCGCTGCTGGCCGAGAGGACCAAGCAGCCTGGTGCCGACCGCGGGTTTTCCGTCGCGGGTCCCGCTTCCAGCACCACATGGGCGTTCGTCCCGCCGATGCCGAAGCTGCTCACGGCCGCGACCCGCTCCCGGTCCGCGGGCCACGGGCGGGCCTCCGCCGGCACGAAGAACGGCTCGAAGTCCGCGCCGAACCGAGGGTTGGGCGCGCGGAAGCCGGGCGTGGGCGGCAGGACGCCGTGGTGCACGGCGAGGGTCGCCCGCACCAGGCCGACCACGCCCGCGGCGGCGCCGAGGTGCCCGAGCTGGCTTTTGACCGTGGACAACGCCGTGCGCCCCGGCTCGGTCTCGCCGAGCGCCTGCCGCAGCGCGCTCACCTCGACCGGATCGCCGAGCCGCGTGCCGGTGCCGTGCGCCTCCACGTACGCCACTTCACCACCGCTGCGGCCACTGCGCCGCAGCGCGGTGCGGATGACCTCGCGCTGGCCCGCGACCGACGGGGCGCCGTAGCCGAGTTTCGCGGCACCGTCGTTGTTGATCGCCGAGCCGGTGAGCACCGAGTAGACCGTGTCGCCCTCCTCACGGGCGCGGCTGAGCGGCTTGAGCACGACGATCCCGGCGCCGCTCGCCCCGACCGTGCCGGTCGCGTCGTCGCCGAACGACCGGCAGTACCCGTCCTCGGAGAAGATGTGCTGCGGCCGGTACCGGTAGCCCTCCCACAGCGTCGGATCGACGAGGACACCGCCCGCGAGCACCACGTCCGCGTCGTCCTGCCGCAGCAGCCCGGCGGCGAGGTGCACGGCGACGAGCGAGCTGGAGCACGCGGACTGCGCGGTGAACGCCGGGCCGGTGAGGCCGAGGTGGTAGGCCGCCTTGGTGGCGAGGAAGTCCTTGTCGTGGTGCAGCGCGAGCTGGAACGGATCGGGCAGCTGCCCGGGATCGGCTTCGCGCAGCATGGTCTGGAAGTAGGTGTTCTCGCCGCAGCCCGCGACGAGCCCCACCCGGGCCGTCGACGGGTCGGCGATTCCGGCGTGGGCGAGCGCCTGCACGCAGGTGAGCAGCAGCTGGCGCTGCTGCGGGTCCATCAGCGCGGCGTCGCGTGGGCTGATGCCGAAGTGCGCGGGGTCGAAGCCCAGCGGATCGGCGAGCCGGGAGCGGGCGCCGACGAGGCCGTCGGGCGCGTCGAAGTGCTCGATGCCGCTGCCGCCCGTGCGCACCAGGTCCCAGAACGCGGCCAGGTCCGGGGCGCCGGGCAGCCGGACGGCCATGCCGATCACCGCGACGGGCTCGTCCTGCGGGGCCCGCTGTGCGCGTTCGGCTTGCAGTGCCGCACCTTCGAGGAACCGGGCCAGTGCGCGGATCGTGACGTGCTCGAACAGGTCCGCGACGGTGAAGTCCAGGCCGAGTTCGGCGGTGGCGCGCAGCTGGAAGCGCATCAGCGCGAGGCTGGACGCTCCGGCCGCGAAGAACGTCTCGTCCGGTTCGGCGGCGGATCCGGTGACCTCCTGGAACACCGCGGCGAGGCGGGCTTCCAGCGGGCTGCGCGCGGTGGCCGGTGCCGCGCGGCGCAGGTCCTGTCCGGGCGCGTGCGGTGCCGCGGCCCGGTCCACCTTCCCGCTCGGTGTGCGGGGCAACTCCGGCAGGACGCGGAACCGGTCCACGCGCAGGTGGGCGGGCAGTAGCGGCGCGAGGTGCGCGCGCAGCTCGTCAACGCTCGGCGCCTCGTCACGGACCTGCAGGCAGGCCACGAGCTGGTCTCCGTCTCGGGCGACGACGGCGTTGACGACGCCCGGATGCCGCAGCAGCGCTGTTTCCAGCTGTCCTGGTTCGACGCGGTAACCGCTGATCTTGAGCTGGTCGTCGGCCCGGCCGGCGAAGTGGAACAGCCCGTCCTCGTCGAGATGGGCGAGATCGCCGCTGCGGTAGTACGAATCGGCCGTGAACCGGCGCTCGTTGAGCGCGTCGTCGCCGAGGTAACACCGGCGGACGAAAGGACCGCCGATGAGGAGCTCGCCGACCTGCCCCGGCGGGAGGTTCTCGCCGTCGGCGTCCACCACCCGGAACACGGTGTTGGCGATCGGCCGCCCGATCGCGGGGCGGTCGGGCCACCGCGCTGGATCGCCATCGAGGCACAGGCCGCTGACGACGTGCGTCTCGGTCGGGCCGTAGTGGTTGAACAGGCGCGCACCGGGCAGGCCCGCGAACCAGCGGCGGAGGGCATCGGTGCACACCAGCTGTTCCCCAGCGGTGATCACCTCACGCAGGCGCGACGGGTACCGGCCGAGCCGCACCCCGTGCTCGGCCAGCAGCTGCAACGCGACGGAGGGCAGGAACAGCCGTTCGACGCCCGCCGATTCCAGCTGCGCCAGCAGTGCGGGCAGGTCCTGCCGCCAGCCGGGGCGCACGAGGTGCAGGCAGCCGCCGCCACACAGGGTGCCGAAGATCTCCTGGAACGACACGTCGAACGACAGCATCGAGAACTGCTGTGTCACGGCGGGCGCGCCGAGGCCGCCCTCGGTGGCCTGCCATTGCAGCAGGTTGGCGAGGGTGCGGTCCCAGACCCGCACGCCCTTGGGCACACCGGTCGAGCCGGACGTGAAGAGCGTGTAGAGCGGGCGGTGGCCCTCGTGTGGCGGGAGCGGGGGTGTTCCAGCCGTGGACAACGAGATCCGGTGGCGCCGGACGCCGGGGTCGAGCGCGTCGAACGCCGCCTCGTCCTCCTCGCGCAGCAGGACGCACAGCGGTCCGACCTGGTCGAGGACCTCCCGCAGCAGGGCGGGTGGGTACGCCGGGTCGAGGGGCACCGCGGTGAGGTTGAGCTTGGCCAGTGCCAGCAGCGCCACCACGTGCTCGACCGACGGCGTGCAGAACAACGCCACGTGAGCCTGGTCGTCGTGGGGTAGCGCGGCCAGTTCCGCGGCCAGCGCGGAGGCGTAGGCGTCGAGGCGGGCGTAGGAGATCGGCTCGCCGTCGTGCACCGCGGGCGCGTCGGGCGTGGCGGCGACCTGGCGGGCGAAAACCTCGGCGATCGTGGTGTAGGCCAACGGCATCTCCGGGCCGCGCACGTCCTGCCGGTACGGGGCGGCGAGCTGCCTCGGGGTCGCGGTTCCGGCGAGCGCGTCCAGTGCGCGGGGAAACAGGTCGGCCATCGCGGCGATCTGCGCTTCGCTGAACCGGTCGTCCGCGTACTCCCACAGGCAGTCGAAACCGTCGCCGCGGTCCACCACCGACATCGTCACCGCGTACTTCGCCTCGCCCGGTACCGTCCACACAGGACTGACGTCGCAGCCGGGCAGTGTCAGTGCGTCGAAATCGGTGTTCTCCAGGACGAACAGGAACTCGGGCGGAGCCGCGACGTCGAGCAGGTCGGCCAGCGCGACGTCCTGCCGGCCGAGCACCGTGCGGCTCACCGCCGCCAGCTGCTCCAGCTGCGTGCGCAGGTCCTGCTCCGGATCGACGGACAGCGGCAGCAGCACGGTGTTCGCGAACATGCCCACGCTGTCACCGAACTCCCGCACGGGCCGGTTCGTGACGGGCGCGCCGACGCCCAGATCGGTCCGCCCCGTGACGGCGTAGAGGCTCCACGCGAACACCGCCAGCAGCAGCTGGAACCGGGTCAGGCCCAGCTCGGCGCACAACTCGTCCACGCGCTGGTGGGGGAGTGCCCGGTGCAGCAGCCGGGCGGGCGGGAACGCTCGGGACGGCGGCACGGGCTCGCGTTCCCTAACGTCGTGAAAGGCGCGGAGTTCGTCCCGCTGGCGGGTGTAGCCGGACGTGGCGAACCACTGCTGCTGCCAGGGAGCGAAATCGAGGGGAGTGTGCGGCGGGTCGGGCAGCGTTTCGCCGGTGTACGCGGCGGACAACTCACGCAGCAGCACGTTCACCGACCAGCCGTCGACGGCGATGTGATGCAGGCGCAGCAGCAGGAACCCCCCGTTGTCGTCGGGTAGGAAGCAGGCCGCGAACATCCGCGGCTCGGCGAGGTCGAACGGCTTCGCGAAGAAGGCCTCGGAGGAAGCGCTTTCCTCCCACGGGTCGTACGGCTCGCCCACCACCTGCCGCAGGCCCTCGGATGTGGCGGTGAAACCGGTGCGCAGGGCGACATGCCGTTCGACGAGGGTGCGTACTGCCTGCCGGAGTGCCGGGACGTGGACCTCGCCGTCGAGGCGGAACGTGAAGGCCACGTCGTAGGCGCGCGAGCCTCCCTGCTGGAGCAACCACAGCCGCTGCTGCTCGCTGGTCGCGGGCGCGGACAACGCGGCCGAGGGGGCAGGCACGACAGGGTGTTCCGGCCCGCGGGACCGCGCGGCGTCGATCGCGGCGGCCAGCCCGGCGAAATCCTCGTCGAGCACGGTGGAGAGCGGGACGTCGCAGCCCCAGCGCCGCTGGATCGCGAACCGCAGCGCCAGCGCCTTGAGCGAGTCGCCCCCGGCGGCGACCCACCGGTCGGCGAGCCGCGGCGGCACCCCCAGCACCTCCTCGGCGAGATCGAGCACCTCGCGCTGCCAGTCCGTCGCTTCCTGACCGGCAGCGGCCGGGCGCCAAGGTTCACCGCCGTGGCGCAGCAGGGCGGCTTCGTCGGTCTTCCCGTTGGGAGTGCGGGGAAAGGTGTCCACCACGTACACGTGGTGCGGGCGCAGGTAGCCGGGCAGCGTCGCCGACACGTGTTCCTCGAACGACTCGAAGGACAACGCTTCCCCGAGCACGAGGTACGCCAGCAGCTCGAGCGGACCGTCCTCGGCGGCGCGGCGGGTGACGACGTGTGCCTGCCGGATGGCCGGGTGCGCCAGCAGCCGGTGCTCGATCTCGCCGGGCTCGACGCGGAAGCCCCGCACCTTCACCTGCCGGTCGGTCCGTCCGATGTAGACGATCGCGCCGTCGGGTTCGGCGCGCACCAGGTCGCCGGTCCGGTACAGCCGATCGCCGCCCCGCCACGGCAGGCGCACGAACTTCGCGGCGGTCTCGTCCGGGAGGTTGCGGTACCCGGCGGCCAGACCGTCGCCCGCGAGGTACAGCTCGGCCGTCTCCCCGGGTTCGGCGAGGCGGTCCTCACCGGGCGCGACCAGGACCGCTTCCGTGCCGGGCAGCGGGTGCCCGATCGGCACGACGTCCCCGGCGAAGTCGCGGGGGATGGCCTGGCAGACGGCGAAAGTGGTGGTCTCCGTCGGGCCGTAGATGTTGTACAGCTTGGTGGTGCTCGTGGAGTTGTGCCGGTACCAGTGCTGCATCATCCGAGCGCTGAGCTGCTCACCGCCGACGAGAACCTGCCGCGTCGTCGCGAAGCACTCCGGTACCACGGCGGCGACGGCGTTGAACAACGCGGTGGTCACGAACACGGTGTCCACGCGCTGCCGGACGAGTGCCGCCGCGAACGCCCCGGGGTCCCGCACGGTCGCGGCGTCGAGGACGACGCACGTGCCGCCGGTGAGCAGCGGCACCCACACCTCGAAGCTCAGCGCGTCGAATGCGGGGTTGGCCAGGCAGGCGTAGCGTGCGCCGTCCTCGATCTCGATGTAGCCGGGCCGGGCGAGCCGCAGGATGCCGGCCTCTCGGACCTCGACACCCTTCGGCTGGCCTGTCGTGCCGGAGGTGTAGAAGAGGAACGACACGGCGGCGGGCGGTGCGGGCGGCTCCATGACGGGTGGGGCCGCCAGCAGTTCGTCCGCGCTGAGCGCGGGCTCGGTGTCGGACACGAGCACCACGCTGCCGGAGTCGGCGAGGATGTGCTGTCGCCGGTCCGGCGGGCTGTCGACGTCCAGCGGGACGACCCGCGCACCGAGCCGGAGGATCCCGAGCATCGTGCAGATCAGCTGCCACGAGCGCGGCAGTGCGACGGCCACCGCCTGCCCCGGCCGGACCCCGGCGTGGAGCAGTCCATTCGCGACGGACGCGGCGGCGTTGTCGAGGGTCTGGTAGTCCAGCTCGCGGTTGCCGTCGACCACGGCGATCGCGGAGGGCGTGCGCTGGGCCCGTTCGTGCACCGCCTGGGCGATCGCCATCACACCTCCACCGCGACGGCCGCGAGCCGGGTCAGCTGGTGCGTGATCGCCCCGGCCACGACGGGCAGCCCGGCGCTTTCCAGCAGGTCCCAGTGCCCGCAGCCGACCGGCACCACCCGCAGCCCGCCGTGTGCGCGCTGCCGCCAGAACGCCTCGCCGGGCGGGGTGTCGTCGGCCGTGGCCTCCACGAACACCAGCGGGGCCGAGGTCGGTGGCGGCTCGTACGCCCCGGCGGTGAGCCGGTTGTGGTTGTAGATCCGGAAGTAGCGCTCCACCTGGTCGTCCTCGATGCCCGGGTACATGCCGTTGAAGCGGATCAGCTTGTCCCGGAACTCCGCCATCGACACCGGTTCGGCCTCCGCTCCCTCGCTGGACCGCGTGTCGAGCAGGACCACGCTCACCCGCTCGTGCCCGGACGACGCGAGCCGCCGCCCCATCTCGTGCGCGACGAGACCGCCGTAGGACAGTCCACTAAGGACGATCGTTTCGTCCGGCCGCGGTCCGACGAGCCGCAGGTACTCCTCGGCCATGGCTTCGACCGTGGGAAGCGGCGTCTCACCCGGCTCGATGCCGGGTGCCTGGAGACCCAGCACCCCCACCGACGGCGGCAGCGCGGCGCTCAGGGGCAGGTAGCAGAACGCCGTCCCGCCCGCGGGGTGCACGCACACGACCCGGCTCCGCCCGTCGCCGGGCCGGAACTCGATGAGGCTGCCGGTCCCACCGGGCGGGACTTCGCGGCGGACCCGGGCGGCGAGTGCTTCGATCGTGCGGTGCAGCAGGATGTCGCGGATCGGCAGCGGGACGCCGAACTCCGCGGCCGCCGCGTGGGAGACCTTCACCGCCGAGACCGACGTCCCGCCGAGGTCGAAGAAGTCGTCGGTGATGCCGAACGCCGGATGCCGCAGCACACGGGACCAGATGCGGTGCAGGGTCAGTTCGACGTGGTCACGGGGACTGGCGGTGTTGACCCGGGGCGGCACGGCGCCGCGGGCCGCCGTCAGCAGGGCAGCGCGGTCGAGCTTCCCGTTGGGTGCCAGGGGAAGGCGGGGGAGTTCGACGAAGACCGACGGCAGCATGTAGTCGGGCAGGTGCGCGGTAAGCGCTTCCCGCCACTGCGCGGCGCTCCGTCCGGTGCCGCCCGCGACACCCGCGACCAGCCGCGCGTCACCGTCTTCGCGGTCGGCGAGCACGGCGGCCTCGCGGACACCGGGCAGCGCCAGCAACGCGGCCTCGACCTCGCCCGGCTCGATGCGGAAACCCCGCACCTTCAGCTGGTCGTCACGGCGGCCCGCGAACTCGGCGTTGCCGTCGGACCGCCACCGGGCGAGGTCACCGGTGCGGTACATGCGCTCGCCCGGGACGAACGGGTCGGGCACGAACCGCTCCGCCGTCAGCTCGGGCCTGCCCAGGTAGCCGCTCGCCAGGCACGCCCCGGCGAGGAACACCTCACCGGTGACGCCGGGCGGCACCGGTCGGAGGTGCTCATCGAGCAGGTAGAGGCGCGTGCCGGCGAGCGGTCTGCCGATCGGCGCGGGCCGCTCCACGGCATCGAAGCGGGTGCAGGAGGTCGCGTAGACCGTGGCTTCGGTGGGACCGTAGCCGAAGCAGATCTCCAGCCCCGGCAGGACTTCCCGCATGCGGGCGAGCGCGGACTCCGGAAGGGACTCCACTCCGGTCAGCACACGGCGCAACGCCAGCCCGGCCAGGCGCGCGTGCGGGTCCTCGTCGATCCAGCGGACGAACGACGGCGGCAGGAACGCGTGCACCACGCGGGATTCCCGCATCCAGGCCAGCACCTCGGCGGGGTCGCGCCGGATCTCCTCCGGGACGAGGTGCAGTTCGGCGCCGGTGGTCAGCGGCACCAGCAACTCGTGCACCGACGCGTCGAACCCCGTGCTGGACCACGCCGAAACCGCTTCGCCCGGCGTGGTGCCGAACCGCTCCGCCCAGTCGTCGAGGAGGTTGAGCACCGCCCGGTGCGGTACCGCCACCCCCTTGGGACGGCCGGTGGACCCCGACGTGTAGATGACGTAGGCGATCCGTTCCGGGTCGTCGTCCACGGTCGGCGCTATGTCCACAGTGGACGGCGGGTCCGCCAGGTCCGCCGCGTCCAGCACGAGCGCCGCGTCGGCGGCCATCGCGGCCAGCCGGGCAGGTGGTTGCGCGGGGTCCAGCGGCAGGTACGCGGCCCCCGCCTTGAGCACCCCGAGCAGCCCCACCAGCAGCTCGGGCGACCGGGCGGCGGGCACTGCGACGACCTGACCAGGCCGCACCCCGCGGTCAAGAAGCGTGTGCGCAAGCCGGTTCGCCCGCCGGTCCAGTTCGGCGTAACTGAGCCGGGAACCGCCGCTGACGACCGCGGTCCGGTCGCCGTCCTGCCGGGCGTGGGCCTCGAAGCGGGCGACGAGTCCGCCGGGGCGGGGTTCCGGCGTGGGGCCGGTGCTCCAGGTGGCGAGCAGTTCCCGCCGTTCCGCGTCGTCGAGCAGCTGGATGTCGTCCACGGCTTCCCGCGCGACCAGCCGGGTGAGCACGCGGAGGTAGTAGCGGACGTACCGTTCGGCGGTCGCGCGGTCGAACAACGCCGTGGCGTAGTCGAGGTAGCCGACCAGCTGCTCGCCTTCTTCGGCCAGCGCGAGTGTGAGGTCGCACTTGGCGGGCGCTTCGGTCAGGTCCAGCGGCGTCACGTCGAGGCCGGGCACCTCCAGCACGCCGCGCAACGACGGGATCCAGGCGACCATCGTCTGGTACAGCGGGTTGTACGCGGGGCTGCGTGGTGGGTTGACCAGCTCCACGACACGCTCGAACGGCAGCCCGGAGTGGTCCAGACCGGCACGCACGGTCGCCCTGGTCCGCGCGAGCAGCCCGGCGGTCGTGGGGGAGCCGGACAGGTCTAGGCGCACCGCGAGGGTGTTGACGAGGTGACCCAGCAGGTTCGCCGCCCGGGCATCACGGTTGGCGGTCGGGACGCCGATCACCAGATCGTCCTGTCCGGACAGCCGGGCCAGGAGGACCGCCCAGCCCGCGAGCAGGACTGAGTACGGCGTGACGGCGGTGTCCCGCGCAAGCGCCCGCAGGCCTGCGTTGAGGTTCGCGTTGACGACCACGGGCACGCGTCCGCCGCGGTGGTCCTGTTCTGGCGGACGCGGGCGGTCGGTGGGCAGGTCCAGCACGGGAGGGGCACCGGCGAGCTGCCGGGCCCAGTAGGTGCCCTGGCGGGCCGGTTCGTCCCCGGCCAGCCACTCGTCCTGCCGGCGCGAGTGGTCGGAGTACTGCCACGTCAACGGCGGCAGCGTCTCCCCGCGGTAGCACGCGGCGAGTTCGCGCAGCAGGAGGCTCTGGGACCAGCCGTCGAACACGACGTGGTGCGCGGTCAGGACCAGCACGAATTCGTCGGGACCGAGGATGGTCAGGCAGCCACGGGCGAGCGGCCCGCTTTCGACGTCGAACGGCGCGCTGGCCGTCTCCCGCACCAGTTCTCCGGCGCGCGCCTGAGGTGTGGGGTGGCCCGTCAGGTTCACCACACGCAGCGGGAAACCGCTTCCCGGCGGCTCGATCACCTGTCGCGGCTCGCCGTCGATGGTCAGCAGACGTGTGCGCAGTACCTGGTGGCGCGCGGCGAGTGTGTCCAGTGCCGCCGCGAGTGCGCCGACGTCGAGCGGGCCGCGGAGGCGGAACGGCATCACCTCGTTGTAGGCGGCCTTCGCCGCGTCCAGCTGCGCCAGAGCCCACAACCGCCGCTGCGCCGGGGACAGCGGGGCGGTTTCCTGGGCGGGGACAGGGCTGTGGGACATGCGCGTGAACCGTCCTTCCGGCACCTTCTCGGACCGCCGGAACGTCGTCGGTTCGGCCGCGGTTCGCCGGATGCCTTCGCGTTCGGTGAGAGTTCAACCGGCTGACTGCTGAAGGTAACCGGCCGTGTCGGAAAAGTGGCCCCCGTGCCCGGGATCACTGCCCGATGACCCCGGCACGCCCGCCCGGACACCCCTGGCGCGGGCCGGGGAATTAGGCCGTGCGGGCGATCGCCGCCACGACCGCGCCGGTGAACTCGCGGGTCCCCGCGGAGCCGCCGAGGTCGGCCGTCGCGACGCCCGCGCGGAAGGTCTCCGCCACCGCCGTCTCGATCAGCCGGGCGGCGGCGCGCGGCATGGCGTCGTCGTGCCGCGCGGCGAGCCAGCCGAGCAACATCGCGGCCGAGAGGATCATCGCCGCCGGGTTGGCGGCGTCCGTTCCGGCGAGGTCCGGGGCCGACCCGTGGGTCGCCTGCGCCATCGCGCGCTCGGCGGAGGCGTTGATCGACGGGGCGATGCCCAGCGAGCCCGCGAGCTCCGCGGTGAGGTCGGAAAGGATGTCGCCGAACATGTTCTCCGTGACGAGCACGTCGAACTCCGGGGCGCGGCGCAGCAGGTGCACCGTCATGGCGTCGATGTGCTCGTCGTCCACCGCCACGTCGGGGTACTGCCCGGCGACCTCACGGCACACCCGCAGGAACAGCCCGCTCGTCAGCTGCAGCACGTTGGCCTTGTGGACGATCGTGACGCGGCGCCGGCGGGTCCGCGCCAGCCGGAACGCCTCGTGCGCGATGCGCTCGACGGCCGCACGCGTGAAGATGCCGTGGGCGATCGCCACGTCGGGCGTCGGCATGAACTCGCCCGCGCCCGCGTAGGTGTTGCGGTCGGCGTAGAAGCCTTCGGTGTTCTCCCGGACCACGACGAGGTCGGTGCCCGCGACGCGCGCGTGCGTGCCCTCGAACGCCTTCGCGGGGCGGATGTTGGCGAACAGGCCGAAGTGCTTGCGGATGGTGCCGCTGGGGTTGAGCCGTGAGCGGTGCGGCTCGGGGTACGCGGCGTTGTCGTGCGGCCCGAGCAGCCAGCCGTCGAGCCCGGCCAGCGCCGTCAGCGTGTCCTCGGGCAGCGGCGTGCCGTGCCGTTCGATCGCCGCGAAACCGACCGGCAGCGGCACCCACTCGACGGGCTCACCGCCGGCGGCCGCGACCGCGGCGTCCACGACCCGCACCGCCGCGGGCACGATCTCGGGCCCGATCCCGTCCCCGTCGAGGACTCCCAGCCGGAGCACGTGTCAGAACTCGTCGGAGCCGGCGCCGAGCTCGTGCTCCAGGGCGTCGGCCCTGGCCACGACCGAGCGCAGCGGCCGCCCGAACTCCTCCTCCAGGTGCAGCGACGCCAGCGGCACGGTGTGCTTGACCAGGGCCACCCCGTCGACGACGGCGGCGCCCCCCACCGGCGACGTGCCGGCCAGCTCCAGCAGGCGGCGCAGGTCGATCTTGTCGGCCCAGCCGACCGGGGACGAGATCTCGGCGCACGGCGCGCCCTCGACGTCGGGCAGGTAGTGCACCGCGACCTGCTGCGTCCGGCCGCCCCCGGTGTCGACGCGGAACCGCAGCCAGTGCTCCGTCTCCTCCAGCACCTCGTACCGGACACGCACGTAGTTGATCACGTCGGCCCAGACCGTCACCTTCGCCGCCTTTCGCCTGCCGGTTCGCGGCCGTCAGCTTAACCGCCGCCGGGCGCCCCGGCCGGGACGACGAGGCGCGTCCCCCGCCCGGGGGCCGAGAGCTTCGACTGTGGCTGCCGTCTTCACCTATGGTGAGTGCCATGCCGGACGAGATCCTGATGACCATCGCCACCACGCTCGCCACCAAGGCGGCGACGGGGCTGTACGACCTGGTGAAGAACAGGTTCTCGCGGCACCCGGAGGCCGCCGGCGCGCTCGAGGCGGCCGATCCCGCGGACGAGGGCAGCGTGCGGGCCCTCGCCGAGCGGCTCGACGCGGAAGCGCAGGCCGACCCGGAGTTCGCCGCCGCGCTGCGGGGCCAGTGGCAGCAGACGGCGAACGGCGGGGTGAACAACCAGATCACCGGAACCGTGCACGGCAAGGTCGTGCAGGCCGGGGACATCCACGGCAACATCAGCTTCTGAGCGGTTTCGCGCGTCCAGCCGGGAGAACGGCTCACGCCGACGGTGGCACGGCCGGGCCGGTGCCGACGTTGCGCGTGAACCAGTCCGCCGCGAGGCGGGCCGCCTGGTCGAGCGTGCCCGGTTCCTCGAACAGGTGGCCGGCGCCGGGCACCACTTCCAGGTGCTTGCCCGACCGGAGGCGGTCCAGCGCCTGCCGGTTGAGGTCGAGCACCGTCTCGTCGCGCTCGCCGACGATGAGCAGCGTGGGCGCCTGGACCCGGGTGAGCGCGTCTCCGGCGAGGTCGGGCCGTCCGCCGCGGGACACGACCGCGCGCACGGCGGCGGGCCGCTCGGCGGCGGCGAGCAACGCGGCGCCCGCGCCGGTGCTGGCGCCGAACAGGCCCACCGCGGAATGCGCCGTCGCGGGCTGGTCGGCGAGCCAGTCGACGATCGCCGCCACCCGCCCCGCGAGCACCGGGATGTCGAAGCGCAGCTCGTCGGCGCGTTCCTCCTCGGCGGTCAGCAGGTCGACCAGCAGGGTGCCGAGTCGCGCCTGCCGGAGCACTTCCGCGACCCGCCGGTTGCGCGGGCTGTGCCTGCTGCTGCCGGAGCCGTGGGCGAACACGACCACCCCGCTCTCCCGGCTGGGCAGCGCGAGGTGTGCCTCCAGTTCCAGGTCGCCGAGCGGGAGCCGCACGTCGTCGTCGAAGAACACCGGTCCCTCCTGCCTCCGCGACGGGTCCTACCCGTCGACCTCAATCGTGAAACACACGGGAACCGTTGGTCCTGTCCCGTCAGGACTTCCGGCCCGCGTTCCGGGGCCGGGAGGCCCTGTCGCACGCTGCCCGGCCGGGGCCAGCATCGAAAGAGGTCATCCGGCGGCGGAAGGAGCGCGTCGTGAAGGTGCTGGTGACGGTCGGGAGCAGGCACGGGGCGACGCTGGAGATCGCGGACGAGATCGGCCGCAGGCTGCGCGAGGCGCTGACGCTGCTCGGTGAGCTGCCGGAGGTGGACGTGCGCCCGGCGGTGTTCGTGGCCGAGGTCGACGAGTACCACGCCGTCGTGCTGGGCAGCTCGGTCTACCACGGCCGGTGGGTCGAGTCCGCGCGGGAGCTGGCCGAGCGCGAGCACGAGGCGCTGGTGGCGCGGCCGGTGTGGCTGTTTTCCAGCGGTGCCTGCGGTTCCCCGCCCGCGGTGCGGCTGGACGGCGAAGAGCTGACCAGGCTGCGCGAGCTGACGGGGGCCCACCAGCACCGCGCGTTCATCGGGGCGCTCGACTGGCGCAGGCTCGACCCGGGCGAGCTGTCGGAGGCGTCGGCGGTGGCCTCCAGCGGCGGGTTCGGCGACTACCGCAACTGGCCCGAGTTCCGCCACTGGGCGGACACGATCGCCACGACGCTGTGGGCCGCGACCGCGCTCGACCCGCACCTCGTCGGCTGAAAAAGCGCTGCTTGTTGGCGGCTCGCCAGAAGAGCGACCGGACAAAAAGGTGCATACCGTGTAACGCATGTGGGTGACAAACGATAGGGATGACATGCGTTTGGCGCTCGTGATTCCGTGCTTCAACGAAGAAGGCACACTTCCGCGGTTGCTCGAACGGCTGCGTGCGGTACTGCCCGGGATCACCAGCGAGTTCGAGGTCGTGTTCGTCGACGACGGCAGCACCGACGGCACGCTCGGGGAGCTGCGCGCGATCCACGCCACCGACCCCCGGTTCCGCTACCTGGCGCTGAGCCGCAACTTCGGCAAGGAATCCGCGATGCTGGCGGGGCTCTCCCACGCCAGGGGGGACGCGGTGGCGATACTCGACGCGGATCTGCAGCATCCCCCCGAACTGCTGCGGGACATGATCCAGCTGCTGGAGCAGGGCTACGAACAGGTCGTGGCCCGGCGCCGCAACCGCACCGGCGACCCCGTTCTGCGCAAGGCGTTCACCCGGTTGTTCTACCGCCTGCTCAACCGCATGGTGGACGTGGAGATCCCCGACGGGCTGGGCGACTTCCGGCTGCTGAGCCGCAAAGCGGTCGACGCGCTGCTCGCGCTCGGCGAGTACAACCGGTTTTCGAAGGGGCTGTTCTCCTGGATCGGCTTCGACACCGCGGTCGTCGATTTCGACGTCGCGCGCCGCGAGGGTGGCGGGGGCAGCCGCTGGACCTTCCGGCGCCTGCTCGACTACGGCATCGACGGGGTGGTGTCGTTCAACAACCGGCCGCTGCGGCTGGCGATCCACGTGGGCGCGCTGAGCACGCTGTTCGCGTTCGGTTACGCCGCGTGGGTGCTGATCTCCGCGCTGGTGCAAGGAAATCCGGTACCCGGGTACGTCACGACGGTGTGCGGGGTGCTCGTCTTCGGCGGGCTCCAGCTGCTCGTGCTGGGCGTGATCGGCGAGTACCTCGGCCGCATCTACTACGAGACGAAACGCCGGCCGCACTTCCTCGTCAAGGAGCTGAGCCCGGTGCCCGAGGCCGCCCCCGTCCCCGCCGAAAGCCGGCGCGCCGCCTCATGACCTGGTCACGGCTGGTCCGGTTCGGACTCGTGGGCGTGCTCAACACGGCCACCTACTACGTGCTCTACCTGCTGCTGCACCGTTTCCTGCCCTACCTCGCGGCACACGTGTGCGCGTTCCTGATCAGCATGGTCGGCTCGTACTTCCTCAACTGCGCCTTCACCTTCCGCACGCGGCCGACGCTGCGGAAGTTCCTGCTGTTCCCGCTGTCCAACGTGACGAACCTGGTCGTCAGCTCGGCGGGGCTGTACCTGCTGGTCGACGTCCTGCACTGGAACCAGGTGGTCTCCCCGCTCGTCGCGGCCGCGCTCGCCGTGCCGGTGACGTTCGTCGTCGCCAAGCTCGTGCTGGTCGGGCGTGAGCACGAGGGGAGCGGCCGCGCGCGTCGCGAGCTGGAAGGGAACGCTCCCTGAGCCGACCCCGGCCTCAGGCGTCCCGGCCCGGGACAACTGCCGGTGGCACGTGTCCCTGTCCGGCAAGGTCGTCATAGCCGGTCCCGGGGTGCGGTTGTGCGAACGTGACCCGGTCGCGTTACGCTCGCTCGCCCGGCGGGGCACCCTCGTCGCGGCCCGGTGCCCGAGCTGAGCGGGCGCGCCCACTGGCCCCGGCTGCTCGGCAGCCGGTGAGAGGAGGTCCGGTGCTGGAGCGGATCCGTCATCGCCTGCGTGCGTCCTTGGTGCGCATCGCCGAGGAAGCCGCCGACCGCCACCTGGCGGAGACCGCCGCGCTGGTGGAGCGGCTGCGTGAGGACGTCCGCCGGGAGGCGGACCGCGTCGTGGACAACGTGCGGGACGTCGAGTTCCGGTCCCGGCGGGACATCTTCGCCGCGGCGGAGCGGGCCGCGGTGGCCAGCACCGAGCGCTTCGTCCGGCAGCACCTGCCCGCGGTGCCGACGTTCCCGCACCCCGCGGAGACGCTGCGGCACGTGCTGACCGAGGTGCCCGACGAGGGACTGGTGCTGGAGTTCGGCGTCTACACCGGAAGCACCCTCAAGACCATCGCCACGACGCTGCCCGGGCGCGAGATCTACGGGTTCGACTCGTTCCAGGGCCTGCCGGAGACGTGGCGCACGGGCTTTGCCGAGGGTGCCTTCGGCGAAGCCGAGGTGCCCGACATCGACGGCGCGCGGCTCGTCGTCGGCTGGTTCGCCGACACGCTGCCCGGCTTCGCCGCCGAACACCCCGGCCCGGTCGCGTTCCTGCACCTGGACGCCGACCTGTACTCCTCGACCGCGACCGTGCTGGAGCACCTTGGCGACCGGCTCCGGCCCGGCAGCGTCGTGCTGTTCGACGAGTACTTCAACTACCCGGGCTGGGAGGAGCACGAACACCGCGCGTGGCAGGAGTTCGTCGCCCGGTCCGGCGTGACCTTCGAATACCTCTGCTACACCTCGAACAACGAGCAGCTCGCCGTCCGCATCACCTGAACGTCCGAAGTGGACCCGCCCTGGTCCCTCCGCATCCACCTCCGGGTGGAGGAGATCTCCACCCGGATCTCCACCCTCGGCTCGAAGACGGGGGTCCTCGTCCCGCCGTAGCTTCACCGGAGACGGCAAGCGGAACGGGAAAGGGACCATGAGCGGACCTGTGGAGATCGTGCTCGTCATCGCGGTCATCGGCTACGTGCTGGTGCGCCGCCTGCTCGGTGAACCGGCGGAGGCCAAGCGGCTACTGGTGCTGCCGGCGATACTGGTGGTCGTCGGGATCACCGACCTCGCGAAGGAGGTGCATTCGCCGGCGGTGTGGGCGTTCACCGTCGCGAGCGGACTGCTCAGCGTCGCGATCGGGGTGGCGCGGGGTGCGAGCATCCGGGTGTTCCAACGCGACGGCATCGCCTTCCTGCGCTACACCGCGGTCACCGTCGTCCTGCTCGTGGCCACGGTCGTGGCGAAGTTCGGGGCGAACGTCCTCTTCGGTCTGGTCGACCGGCAGGCCGCCGGTGCCGTGCCCGGCAACTCACTGATGCTGACGCTGGGGCTGAGCCTCCTCGCGGAAGGCGTGATCGTGCTCGCCAAGGCGGTGCGCGGCGAAGGCCGGATCATCTGGCAGCGGGGGCGTAATGGAGCCGGGCACCGCACCGCGCCGTGGCTCGACGACCTCCAGCGCCGGTACTCCGGGCGGGACGCTCGCTAAGCTGAACACCGCCCACCGACCGAGGACCCGAAGGCATGGACGAAGAAGCGCGGCTGTACTGGTACACCGACCGCCTGCTGCGCCCGTTCGCCATCGCCGCACTGGTCCTCGTCGCGGCGCTCCAGTTCGCGGCCCACCCCGTCACCTGGCGGCCGCTCGCGATCGCCTTGCTGGCCTGCTGTGCGGCAGGGGAGGCCGCGGGGCTGGTGCCGGGTGACCGCCTCGCGCCGGGTGGGCGCCTGGCGTTCGGGGTGTCCTACTCGGTGCTCTCGGGCATGCTGCTGCCGCTGGCGCAGTCCACCGTGGCGCCCGCGTTCGCGTTCCTGGCCTCCGCTCAGGCGGGCCAGAAGCTGCCTGCCCGCACAGCGGTGTGCGTCGCCACCGGGGGAGCGGTCACGACAGCCGTGTCCCTGTGGCTCGTCGACAGGCTCGCGCCCGGAAGTATCGATTGGCCGTGGTGGCTGGGGTTGACGGTCGTCACGCCCGTGTTCCTCGGGATCGCCCGGCGGAACGGGCTACGGGCCGCGGAGGCCGAGCGGCGCGAGGCGACGCTCCGGGAGCGGGGCCGCATCGCGCGCGAGATCCACGACGTGCTCGGCCACTCGCTGTCCGGTATCGCGCTGCAGCTCGACCTGGCCGACGCCCTGCACGGCAAGGGCCGCGCGGACGAGGCGAACGAGGCCGTCCGCCGGGCTCGCGCGCTGGCCGTTTCCAGCATCTCCGAGACCCGGCGGGCGATCGAAGCGCTGCATGAGGACGCCCTGCCGCTCGAACAGAGCCTGGAGCTGCTGGCGGGCAGTGAATCGGTGCCGCTGGAGATCACCGGTGAACCCGCGCCCGTGTCGAGCGAGGCGGCGCACGCCCTGCTCCGGGCGGCTCAGGAGGCGCTGACGAACGCCGCGAAACACGCGCCCGGCGCACGGCGTGCTGTGAAGCTCGCGTTCACGCGGGATTCCGTCGCCCTCACGGTGGTCAACGATCGCGCGCCGGGAGGCGCCGTGCGGCGGGACGACGGTGGCGGGATGGGTCTGGTGGGCATGCGTGAGCGCATCGCGTTGCTGCGGGGCACGCTCCGGGCGGGGCCGGACGCGGAGACGGGAGGCTGGCGGGTGGCGGTGGAGGTGCCGAGGTGAGCGTGTCCCTCGTCGTGGTGGACGACCAGGCCGCGGTGCGCGAGGCGCTCGCGGTGATGCTGGACCTCGCCGACGGGATCGACGTGGTCGCCACCGCGGCCGACGGGCGGGAGGCGCTGGAGGTGGTCGCCGCGCACGAGCCCGACGTGGTGCTGATGGACCTGCACATGCCCGTGCTCGACGGGGTGGCGGCGACCGGGCGGATCAAGGCCACCGCGCCCGGCGTGCAGGTGGTGGTGCTGACGACCTTCGGCGACGACGAGTCGATACTGGCCGCCCTGGAGGCGGGGGCGAGCGGCTACCTGACGAAGGAGGCCGAGCGGGCGAGGATCGAGCAGGCGGTGCGGGACGCGGGTGCCGGGGAGGTCGTGCTGGCGCCCGAGGTGCAGCGCAGGCTCATCACGCTGGCGACGCGGCGCGCCCGCCCGGCGGCCGAGGCGGTGGAGTTCACCGCCAGGGAACGGGAGATCCTCGGCCTGATCGGCGAAGGCCTGCGCAACCCGGAGATCGCGCGGCGGCTGGTGATCAGCGAGGCCACCGTGAAGACCCACATCAACAACCTGTTCGCCAAAGCAGGTTTCCGCTCACGCGCCGACGCGGTCCGGTACGCGCTGAGCACCGCCGGACCCCAGCCGTGGCGGCCGGACCGGGGCGCCCCGTGAGGATCAGCGCGCTGGCCGGTTGTGCGGTGGGTTCCGCGGCGGGGAGTTTCGCCTTGAGCGGGAGGCGTGGCAGCCTGGCCGCGGTGCGGCTCGGCGCGCGCCGACCGCGGGGTGGGGTCCCCGGTGGAGAGTTTCGCCTTGGGCAGGTCGGTGGCGGCCTAGCCGCGCTGCGCCAGGCGCGGCTCGGCGCGCGCTGGCCGGTTGCGCTGTGGGTTTCGTGGCAGCGAGCTTCGCCTTGAGTGGGGGCATGGAGGCCTGGTCGCGTTGCGCCAGGCGCGGCTCGGCGCGCGGCCACTGGACTCGCCGTGGATTCGCTGGGGACCAGCTTCGCCTCGGGCCGGGGGCGTGGCGGCTTGGCCGCGCCGCGGCAGGCGCCGCTCAGCGCGGCCACCGGTCGCGCTGTGGGTTTCGTGGCAGCGAGCTTCGCCTTGAGTGGGGGCATGGCGGCCTGGTCGCGTTGCGCCAGGCGCGGCTCGGCGCGCTGGCCGGTCGCGGGGTGGGTTTCCGGCGAGGTTCGCGTTGAGCAGGTCGCGTGGCGGCTTGGCCGCGCCGCGGCAGGCGCCGCTCAGAACGGCCACCGGTCGCGCCGTGGTTTCCTGGCAGCGGGCTCTGCCTTGAGCGGGAGCGGTCCAGCGCCCCGGCCGGGCACGCCTTGGATCCTCGCGACCAGCTTCGCCAGAGCGGGGCCATGTCGGGGCGTGGCCGCCTCGGGCCGGAAGCGACCTACCGAGCGACCACCGGTCGCGCCGCGGATTCCCCGGCGGCGGGCTATGCCTCGCGCGGGTAGCGTGGCCGCCCGGGACCGGGCACGCCGTCAATTCCCGGCGAACAGCGTCGCCTTCAGCTGGGCGTGGCCCGTCCTGTGGCGGGCGCGCGGCTCAGCACCCCGCCCGGGCACGCCCTCGATTCCCCGTGACCAGCCCCGCCTTGAGCAGGTCGCGTGGCCGCCCGGCCCCCTGCCGCAGGCGCGACTCAGCGCACAGCCACCGGCCGCGCCGTCGACTCCCTCGCCACCAGCTTGGCCTTCAGCTGGATGTGTTGCGGGGCGCGCCCGGCGCGCTCGCCCTCGATGTGGTCCAGCAGCTGCCTTCCCGCGCGGGCACCGAGGTCATACGTGGGCTGCTCCACGATCGTCAGTTCCGGGCGGACCAGCGTCGTCCACGGCTCGTCGTCGAAGCCGATCAGGGACAGCTCCTCCGGCATCCGCAGGCCGCGGTCCTGCGCCGCGCGGTAGGCGCCCGACGCGAGGACGTTGTCGGTGCACAGCACGGCCGTCGGCGGGTCGGCCAAATCCAACAGCGACAGCAGGGCGTCGTAGGCGGAACCGCGTTCGTACCGGGCCGGGGCGACCAGCGCCTCGTCGACCTCCACGCCCGCCGCGTCCAGCGCCCGCACGTACCCCCGCAGCCGCACGGCACTCGGGAACAGGCCGCGCCGCCGCGTGCCCGCCCGCAGCCGCGCCAGCTGGTCGCCCGCCTCCGTGATCACGCCGATCCGCCGGTGCCCCAGCTCCAGCAGGTGCGCCACCGCCTCGGCGGCCGCGTGCTCGTTGTCGATCGTGATGCTGTCCGCCTCCGGCACGCCGCTGACCTGCCGGTCGATCAGCACCACCGGCACCCCGGCCTCCATCGCGTGCTTGAGGTGCGTGCCCTCGCCGGGCTGCGCCGCCGCGACGATCATCCCGTCCACACGCTTCTCCGACATCACCGAGACCGCGCGCTGCTCGGCCGCCAGCGCCCCGCCCGTGTTGGCGAGCAGCACCTCGAACCCGGCTGGCTGCGCGACATCCGTGATCCCGCTCAGCGCGGTCGCGAAGAACGGGTTCGCGACGTCGGCGACCACGACGCCGATCGTGTGCGTCGAGCCCGTGATCATGCTGCGGGCCAGGCCGTTGGGCCGGTACCCCAGCTCGGCCGCCGCCGCGAGCACCCGCTCCCTCGTCCGCTCGCTGACCTGCCCGTACCCGCCCAGCGCCCGCCCGGCGGTGGCCGTCGAAACGCCCGCCGCGCGCGCCACGTCGATCAGCGACGGGCTCGCCCCGCCATGGGTCGTCACTGCCGGCCTCCCCAGTTGACACAACGGTTATCTCCCGAAGTCTTGACCGATCGTACTACCGGCTGAGAACCTTCTCATCCAACAGCTACTGAGAAGGTTCTCACTCACGGACTGGCGGAGACCCAAGCACATGACACTTCGGATCGGCGTCGACACCGGTGGCACGTTCACCGACGTCTGCGCCCTCGACGAGCAGACCGGGCGCTTCTACGTCCGCAAGGTTTCGAGCACGCCCGACGACCCCGGCCGCGCGATCGTGACGGGCGTGTCCGAGCTGCTGGCCGAGATCGGCGGGCGCGACCTCGCGGAGGTGGGCTACTTCGCCCACGGCACGACGGTCGGCACGAACGCCCTGCTCACCGGCCGCGGTGCCCGCACCGGCCTGCTCACCACCGCGGGCTTCCGCGACCTGCTCGAACTCGGCCGCGGCCGCCGGCCGTCGCTGTACGACCTGCAGGCTGACAAGCCCGCCGCGCTCGTCCCGCGTGACCTGCGGCTGGAGGTGGACGAGCGGGTGCGCCACGACGGCCGCGTAGAGCAGGCCGTGGACCCCGAGCAGGTCCGCGCGCTGGCGCGGCGGCTGCGCGAGCAGGACGTCGAGGCCGTCGCCGTCTGCTTCCTCTACAGCTTCGTGCACCCCGAGCACGAACGCGTCGTCGAGCGCATCCTCGCCGAGGAGCTGCCCGGCGTGCACGTGTCGGTGTCCTCGGCCGTGCTGCCCGAGTTCCGCGAGTACGAGCGACTGTCCACAGTGGTTGTGAACGCCTACATCGGACCGGTCGTGGCGCGGTACCTGGCGCGGCTGCGGACACGGCTCGGCGAACTCGGCCTGCGGGCGACGCCGCACGTCACGCAGTCCAACGGCGGCATCATCCCGTTCGAGGCGGCCGAGCGGATGCCTTCGCGCATGGTGCTTTCCGGCCCCAGCACGGGGGTCGTCGGCGCCGCGGAGATCGCCCGCGCGGCGGGTTACCCGGACATCATCACGTTCGACGTCGGCGGCACGTCCTCGGACGTCTCGCTCGTGCAGGACGGCGTGCCGAAGGTCGCCAACGGCACCGAGATCGACGGCAGGCCGGTGCGGGCGCCCATGCTCGACATCCACACCGTGGGCGCCGGCGGCGGCTCGATCGCGTGGATCGACGCGGGTGGCGCGCTCAAGGTCGGCCCGGGCAGCGCAGGGGCTGACCCCGGTCCGGCCTGCTACGGGCGCGGCACCGAGCCGACGGTCACCGACGCGAACGTGGTGCTGCAGGTGCTCAACCCCGAGTACCTGCTCGATGGGCAGATGAAGATCGACGCCGGTGCCGCGCGGGCGGCGGTGTCCACAGTGGCCGGTCCACTGGGCATGGACGTGCTGGACGCCGCGCAGGGCATCGTGCGCGTGATCACCGCGAACATGGCCCGCGCGATCCGCGTCATCTCCGTGCAGCGCGGCTACGACCCGCGTGACTACGTGCTCGTGCCCTTCGGCGGGGCGGGCCCGCTGCACGCTGTGCGCCTCGCGCGGGAGCTGGGCATGCGGACGGTGCTGGTGCCCGAAACGCCGGGCGCGCAGTGCGCCGCCGGGCTGCTGATGACCGACATCCGCGCGGACTTCCTGCGCACCCACATCGTGCGGCCCGAGGAGTCCGTGGTCTCAGCGGTGTTCGCCGAACTGGAGTCGTCGGCGACGGCGTGGCTCGCGGAGGAGGGCGTACCAGCAGAGCGTCGCCGCACCGAGCGGTGGGCCGAGATGCGCTACGCGGGGCAGAACTACGAACTGCCCGTGCAGCTGCCCGAGGGCGAGATCACCACGGACACCATCAGCCAGCTCGCCAAGCGGTTCGCGGCCGAGCACGAGCGGATGTACGGCTACTCCGCCGAGGAGGAGGTGCAGATCGTCACCTTCCGGCTGCGTGCCGTCGGCGAGGTCGCCCGCGCCGAACTGCACCGCGCCCCGCTGGGCGACGAGGACCCCTCCGCGGCCGTGTGCGCGACCCGCGAGGTGTACCTGCCCGAAAGCGGCGGGTTCACCGAATGCCCGGTGTACGACCGCAGGCGGCTGACGCCGGGTAACCGGATCGAAGGCCCCGCGATCGTCGAGCAGATGGACACCACGACGCTGCTGCTGCCTGGGGACGTGGCCGTGGTGGACGAGCTGCGCAACCTGGTCGTGACGGTGGGCGCATGACCGACACAGGAAGGAAAACCATGCAGGACCCCGTGCTGGTCGAGGTGATCGGCTCCGCGCTGTCGTCCATCGTGGAGGAAATGGGCGAGACGCTCGTGCGGGCGGCCTACTCCACCAACATCAAGGAGCGGCGGGACTGCACCGCGTCGGTGTTCGACGCCCGCGGCCGGATGCTGGCCCAGGACGAGGGCGGCTCGCCGCTGCACCTCGGTTCGCTGATGGGCATCGTCGACGAGATCACCCGGCGGTACCCGGCGGGCACGATCGAAGAGGGCGACACGTTCATCGGCAACGACCCGTTCACCGGCGGCGGCTCGCACCTGCCCGACATCGTGCTGGTGTCGCCGGTGTTCCTGGACGGCGAGATCAGCGCGTGGGTGGCGAACCTGGCGCACCACGCGGACTTCGGCGACCGCGGGCACGCGCACATCTTCCAGGAGGGCCTGCGCATCCCGCCGGTGCGGCTGATGCGCCGCGGCGAGCTGCAGAACGACCTGTTCGAGCTGATCCTGCTCAACTGCCAGGTGCCGCACGAGCGCCGGGCGGACCTGCGGGCGCAGCTGGCGGCGAACCGGCTCGCCGTCACCCGCTTCACCGAGCTGGCCGGCCGCTACGGCCGCGAGACGCTGGTGGCGGCGGGGGAGGCGCTGCTGGACTACACCGAACGCCGGACGCGCGCGGCGATCGCCAAGGTGCCCGACGGCACGTACACCTTCACCGACAAGTTCGACTGCCCTGAGCTGGACGACGAACTGGACCTCGGCGTGACGTTGACCGTGCGCGGCGAGGAGGTGTCCTTCGACTTCACCGCCCCGGCGCAGGTCAGGGCGAGCGTGAACGTCGTGTGGACGGCGCTGCACGCGGCCGTCTACTACTCGCTGAAGACGCTGGTGGACCCGGACATCATCCCGAACGCGGGGCTGCACCGGCCGGTCACGATCAACGCCCCGCGCGGTTCGGTGCTCAACTGCGTCGAGCCCGCCGCGGTCAACGGCCGCAGCGAGACCTGCCAGCGCGTGGTGGACCTGATCCACGGCGCGCTCGCGGCCGCCGTGCCGGAGACCGTCACCGCGGCGAGCAACGGCGCGAACACCGGTGTGCACTTCTCCGGCACGGACTCGCGCAGCGGCCGCTACTTCGTCTACCTGGAGACGATCGGCGGCGGCTGCGGGGCCCGGCTGGGCAAGGACGGCATGGACGGCGTCCAGGTGCACATGACCAACACCAGCAACCTACCGGTGGAGGCGCTGGAAACCGAGTACCCGCTGATGGTCGAGGAGTACGCGCTCGTCGACGACTCGGGCGGCGACGGGCGCACGCGTGGTGGCATGGGCATCCGGCGCACGGTCCGCGTCGAGGAGGCCGACGTGCACTTCTGGCTCGACACGTCGCGGCAGCGTTCGAAGCCGTGGGGTCTGTTCGGCGGCGGCCCGGGCGCGAGTGCGGCGGTCGAGCTTTCCGAAGGGGCGCAACCGATTTCGCACGGCTACACGCGGCTGCAGCCGGGCGACCGGGTGTCCGTCGTGACGGCGGGCGCGGGTGGCTACGGGCTGCCGGAGGAGCGTGACCCGGAGCAGGTGCGCCGGGACGTGGCCGAGGGGCGGATCTCCGCCGAGCGCGCCCGCGAGGTGTACGGGGTGGAGCCGTGATCCGGACCGCCGTGCTCGGGTTCGGGGTGTCGGGGCGGATCTTCCACGCCCCGTTCCTCGAACACGACGAGCACTACTCGCTGGACTTCATCGTCACCGGAAACCCGCAGCGCGCCGAGCAAGCCGCGGCGGAGTATCCGAAAGCGACAGTCCTTTCCGGACCAGGCGAGTTGTTCGAGCACGCCGGGGAGGTCGACCTCGTGGTGCTCGGCACCCCACCGGGCACACACGCCGAGCTGGCCTCGACGGCACTGGACCACGGACTGCACGTCGTGGTGGACAAGCCGTTCGTGCCCTCCAGCGAGCAGGGGACCGTGTTGATCGAGCGGGCCCGTCAGGCCGGCCGCGTGCTGACGGTGTTCCAGAACCGGCGCTGGGACGGCGATTTCCTGACCCTGCGGCGGCTGGTCGACAACGGCGAGCTGGGCGAGGTGTACACGTTCGAGTCCCGGTTCGAGTGGTGGAAGCCGCAGGGGCCGCGTGACTGGAAGGCCCGCACCCCGGTGGCCGAGGGCGGCGGCATCCTGTT
This sequence comes from Amycolatopsis sacchari, assembly GCF_900114035.1. Lineage (GTDB taxonomy): Bacteria > Actinomycetota > Actinomycetes > Mycobacteriales > Pseudonocardiaceae > Amycolatopsis_E > Amycolatopsis_E sacchari. The sequence continues at coordinate 315,946 of NZ_FORP01000001.1, forward strand.
CGACCTCGGCACGCACCTGATCGACCAGGCCGTCCAGCTGTTCGGGCCGGTCGAGCGGCTGTGGGCCGACCTGGCCCACCGCGGCGCGGGGGAGGCGGACGACGACAGCGTCGTCGTGCTCACCCACGCGGGCGGGACGCGCTCGCGGCTGGTCATGTCCGGTCTCGCCGCGCTGCCCGCGCCCCGGTTCCACGTGCTCGGCTCGAAGGCCGGGTACACGAAATGGGGCCTGGACCCGCAGGAACCGGCGCTCATCGGCGGTGCTCGGCCCGGCGATCCCGGCTTCGGGCAGGAGCCTCGCGACAACTGGGGCACGCTCGGCGTGCGCGGCGAGACGCACGTGGTCGAGCCGGAACCGGGGGACTACGGCGCGTTCTACCGGCTGCTCGTTCCGGCCCTGCGTGGCGAAGCCGCCCCGCCGGTGGACCCGGCCGACGCGGTCGAGGTCCTGAAGCTCATCGAGCGGGCACACGAATCGTCCCCGCTGTGACGAACCGACACGAAGAAGAAGGTGGATTCTTTCCGATGACCGCAGGCAACGCACGGGCCGAGCACGTGGTCGTGGTGGGCGGGGGCATCCTCGGCGTCTCCACGGCGACGCACCTGCAGCGCGACGGCGCGCGGGTGGTGCTGGTGACCGAGGGCGAACTGGCCGACGGGGCCTCGGGGCGGTCGCTGGCGTGGCTGAACTCCGCGGGGTCCCGCTCGGCGGCCTACCACGCGCTGCGGGTCGCCGGTATCGACCGGTACCGCACGTTGTTCGCCGCCGATCCCGCGCGGGAGTGGCTGCGTTTCGACGGGGCGCTGTTCTGGTCCGCCGACCCGGCGAAGGCGCGGGAGCGGCACGGGGCCGAGGTCGAGCACGGCTACGACTCGAAGCTGCTCACCCCCGCCGAGGCCGCCGAGGCGGTGCCCGGCGTGGACGCCGCCGCGATTCCAGAAGCGGCGGTGCACAACCCCGGCGAGGGCTGGGTTTCCCTGCCGCACCTGATCGACCACCTCGTGGCCGAGTTCACCAGCCTCGGCGGCGAGGTCGTCACCGGTGCGGGCCGCGCGAGTGTCACGACGGCCGACGGCGTGGCTACCGGGGTCACCACCACCGGCGGGCAGCGGTTCGAGGCCGACGCCGTCGTCGTGGCGTGCGGCGCGGCGACCCCGGCGGTCGTCGCCGAGCTCGGAGTGTCCATTCCGGACGGTTCGCCGTTGTCGATGCTCGTGGTGACCGAACCGGTCGAGACGGAGATGCGGGCGGTGCTCAACACGCCCCGCGCCGCGCTGCGTCCCAACCCGGGCAACACTTTCGCGCTCGACCAGGACTGGTACTCCGACCGCATCACCGAGGCCGAGGACGGCACGTGCACCATCGACGAGTCGGTGGTGAAGGAACTCGTCGCCGAGGGCTCGGCCCTGCTCGACGGCGACGTCGAGCTGACCGCGACGTCCTGGCGCCTCGGCCGCAAGCCCATCCCCGGCGACGGCGAGCCCGTGTTCGGCGAGCTGTCCGCCGTGCCGCGCTGCTTCGTCGCCTTCACCCACTCCGGCGCCACGCTCGGCCTCATCGCCGGTGAGCTGCTCGCCGGTGAGATCCGCACCGGCACCCCCCACCCCATGCTCGAACCGTTCCGCCCGGAACGCTTCCAGCGCTGACTTGTGCGAGGAGATCCGTTGACCGACAACGACATCCGGGAGACCACGCGGGAGCCCGCCGGGGACGTCCGCTCACGGCGGAAGGTGCTCCTGTCCGCGATGCTCGGCAACGTCGTCGAGTACTACGACTTCGGCCTCTACGGCACGCTGGCGGTCATCATCTCCCGCCAGTTCTTCCCGACCGGCAACTCGGTGGCGGCGCTGCTGTCCACCTACGCCGGGCTGGTGCTGTCCTACGCGCTGCGGCCGGTCGCGGCGATGGTGCTCGGCCCGCTGGCCGACATCAAGGGCCGCCGGTGGGTGCTGCTGTTCACGATCGCGGTGATGAGCGTGGGCACGGCGGGCATCGGCCTGCTGCCCACCTACGCCGCGATCGGCATCGCCGCGCCGGTGATCCTGCTGCTGTGCCGGATGCTGCAGGGCGTCGGCGCGAGCGTGGAGTACACCACGGCCGCGAACTTCATCTTCGAGCACGAGCGCGGCAACCGGCGCAACTACCTGGCCGGGCTGTCGGTGGCGTCCACCTCGGTCGGCCCGCTGCTCGCGACGCTGGTGTCCTACCTGGTGATCTCGCTGATGCCGGCGCAGGCGTTCAACGACTGGGGCTGGCGCATCCCGTTCCTGCTGGCGATCCCGATGGCGCTGATCGGCATCTACATCCGCCGCCACGTCGAGGAGACCCCGCAGTTCCAGGAGCTGGCCGCGGCAGCCGAGCGCACCAAGGTCAAGCAGACGCCGTTCCGCACCGCGGTGCGGGACCACTGGGGCGCGATGCTGCGCGCGATCGGCCTGGGTGCCGGGCAGCGCATCGGCTCGTTCGTGATCCAGGCCTACTTCGTCACCGCGATGGTCAAGGCCGGGTTCGCCGAGAACAACGCGCTGCTGGCCTCGCTGCTCACCTACGCGATCGGGCCGGTCCCCGCGATCTGGGGCGGCAAGCTCGCCGACCGCTACGGCGCGCGGATCCCGCTGGTCGTCGGCTACGGGCTGTTCGTCGTGCTGACCGTGCCGACGTTCCTGGCGATCGGCTCGGGTTCGCTCGCGCTGGCGGTGGTCGCGGTCGTGGCGTTCACGTTCATCAACAACTTCGTCGGCGCCCCGCTGACGACGGCGTACGTGATGAGCTTCCCGGCCGAGGTGCGGGCGAGCGCGTCCGCGCTGAACTACAACATCGGCACCACCGCGCTCGGCTCGACCGCGGGCCTGGTCGCGGTGTGGCTGTTCGACCTCACCGGTACCAACGCCACGTTCGGCTGGTACATGACCGGGTTCTGCGTGCTGTCGATCCTGGTGGCCCTGTTCGCGATGCCCGCCGCGGTGGACGAGCAGCGCCGCAAGGCGCGGACGGCGTGATGGACAGGGCGACCGCCGACGATCTCGCCCGCCGGGCCTCGTACGGGCGCAAGGAGCCCGTCGAGGCCCGGCGGGGGATGGTCGTGACCTCGCACCCGCTCGCGGTGCGCGCCGGGGTGGACGTGCTGCGCGACGGCGGCACGGCGGCGGACGCGGCGCTCGCCGCGGCCGCCACCCAGCTGGTCGTCGAACCCCACATGACCGCGGTGACCGGCGGGCTGGAGATGCTGTACTGGGACGCGCGCAGTGGTAGCGCGAGCTACCTGAACGGCAACGTGGCGGCGCCGCTCGCGCCGCTACCCGGGTTCACCGGCGCCGATCTGACCACCGGCCGGGGCGTGCCCGTCCCCGGCTGGTGGCCGGCGTTCCGCGCCGCGCACGAACGCTTCGGCGTGCTGCCGAAGGCGCGGCTGCTGCGGGACGGGATCGAGCTGGCCCGCGACGGGTTCGCGGTGAACCCGTACCTGTTCGGCGAGATGTACGCGCACCGCGCCGAACTCGGCTGCCACGAGCAGGCGCGTGAGGCGTTCCTGCCCGGCGGGAGCCTCGTCGGCCCGGGGGAGACGCTGCGGCAGGAACGCGTGGCGCGCACGCTGGAACGGTTGCGGGACGAGGACTCCGGCTACTACCTCGGCGAGTTCGCGCGGGCGTTCAGCGCGGAGTGTCAGCGGGGCGGCGGGGTCATCACCCCCGACGACTTCGCGGCGTACGAGGCGCAGTGGCACACGCCGTTGCGGGGCACGTACCGCGACGTGGAGATCGTCGCGTCCGCACCGCCGGACGACGGGGGCTGCCAGCTCATCGAAGCGCTGAACATGCTGGAGCTGGTGGACCTGCCGGGCCCGGCGCAGTCCTCGGTGGAGACGCTGGACCTGCTGACGGCCGTGCACAACGAGGTGTACTACGCCCCGCCGCGCACGGCCGCCACCGACGTGAAAACGTTGCTGTCCAAGGACTACGCGGCCCGGCGGATGGCGCGGCTCGGCGCGGCGCCGTCACCGGCGGCGGTCCCGTCGCCCGGCACGATCCACGTCACCGTGGTGGACGAGCAGCGCAACATCGCGTCGGTGACGCACTCGCACATGGCGTCCCCGTGGGTCAACGGCCTGTTCGCCGAGGGCTTCCAGCTGTCGGGCGGCGGTTCCTTCTTCCAGCGCGGCATGCCGTGGCCGGGGGAGCGGGCGACCGTGTACCTGGCCCCGAACCTCGTGCTCCGCGACGGGGTTCCGGTGCTGGCGTCGGGTTCGCCGTCGGTGTCACTTGTCGCTTGCGTGCTGCAGAACCTGGTGAACATCGTCGACTTCGGACTGTCCATTGAGGAGTCCGTGGCGGCGCCGCGGTTCGGGGTCCGGCCGCACGAGCCCGCGGCGGGCTGGCTGCCCGGGGTGACGCTGGAGCACGGGTTCGAGCCCGCCGTGGAGCGGGAGTTCCGCCGCCGCTGCGCCGAACGGGGCCTGTGGTTGCGGGACCTGGGGCCGTGGCACTCGCTGACCGGCAACTTCGAGGGTGTGACGCTCGAGGGTGGCACGCTGCGCTCGTGTGCCGATCCCCGCCGGAACGGAGCCGCGGAAGGGTACTGAAAGCCCCGTTGACTTGTGACCCAAGTCGCATTACGGTCCGAAGATGTTCGCATATCTGAACTAGAGCCTGGCAGGGATCGACGTTCAGATATGTGAATAGAACCGGTACCACTGCGACAGAGCGGACACTTTCGATGGTGCTGTCCCGGACCGAGCTCGACGGCCTGCTCGCTTTCCCCCTCACCGCGTTCGCCGAGGACCTCTCGCTGAACGTCGACGCCTTCGCCGAGCACGTCGAAGCACGCGTCGCGGCCGGGGCGGGTGCGGTGTTCGTCGCGTGCGGTACCGGGGAGTTCAGCTCGCTTTCGCCCGACGAGCACGCCGTTCTCCTGCGCACCGCGCGGGAGGTGGTCGCCGGGCGCGTCCCCGTGTGGACCGGGGCGGGCGGCGGTGCGGCGGCGGCACGACTGGGGGTTGCGGCGGCGGAGGAGGGCGGCGCGGACGGCGTCCTCCTCCTGCCGCCGTACCTCGTGTCCGGCCCGCCCGGCGGGCTCGTCGACCACGTGCGCTACGCCATCGGCGGCACGTCCGTCCCCGTGATCGTCTACCACCGCCCGCCCGGCGTCTTCACCGCTGCCGCGGCCCGTGCGCTGCTGGACATCCCGTCCGTGGTCGGCCTCAAGGACGGGTTCGGCGACGTCGACCTGATGACCCGCATCGTCACGACGATCCGTTCCGCCGGCACGCTGCGTGCCGAGGATTTCCTGTTCTTCAACGGTTTGCCCACCGCCGAGGTCTCCGCGCAGGCGTACGCCGCGATCGGCGTGGCCCGGTACTCCTCGGCCGTGCACTGCTTCGCGCCCGAGATCGCGCACCGGTTCCACCGCGCGCTGGCCGACGGGGACACGGCGGTGATGCGCGCGCTGCTGGAGGGCTTCTACCTGCCGTTCGCGGCCCTGCGCGACGAGACCCCCGGCTTCGCGGTGTCGCTCGTGAAGGCCGCGGCCAGGCTGCGCGGCGACAAGGTCGGCCCCGTGCGACCGCCGCTGGGGGAGCCGTCCCCAGCCCAGCTCGACCGGCTCGCGGAGATCGTGGACGCCGGGTTCGCCGTGCTCCGATCGATGACCTAACTCCATCCCCATCGGTACAGCAGGAAAGAGGCGAGTCAGGCAATGACGCGGACAGCCCCGCCCCGGCGGACCATCGGCAGGGTCACGTTGTACTTCTTCGGCGCGCTCGGGGGCATCCTCTTCGGTTACGACCTCGGGGTGATCTCCGGGGTGCTGCCGTTCATCGGCAAGCTGTGGTCGCTGTCCAGCTGGGACAAGGGCGTGATCACGGCCAGCATCTCGTTCGGCGCGGTGGTCGGGGCGCTTTGCTCGCCCCGCGTCAACGAGTGGCTCGGCAGGCGGCGCACGATCATGGCGGCCGCGGTGGTCGTCGTGGCGGGCACCCTCGCCGCCACGTTTTCCCCGACGTTCACGCTGCTGGTGGTCTCGCGGCTGGTGATCGGCGTCGGCATCGGGTTCTCGTCGTCCACGGTGCCGACGTACCTGTCGGAGCTGGCGCCCGCGAGGGTGCGCGGCGCGATGGGCGCGCTGAACCAGATCTTCATCGTGCTGGGCATCCTGATCGCGTTCCTGGTCAGCTACGGGCTGGGCAGCTCGGGCAACTGGCGGCTGATGTTCGCGGGCGCGATCGTGCCCGCCGTGGTGCTGTTCGCCGGGCTCACCGTGCTGCCGGAAACCCCGCGGTGGCTGCTGAAGAACGGCCGCGAGGACGAGGCGCGCTCGGTGCTGGTCAGCTCGCACGGCGGGAGCGCGGACATCGATCGGGAGGTTTCCGCGATCCGTGAGGTGATCCGGCTCGACACCGAGCAGAAGGGGCGCATCCGCGACCTGTGGGCGCCATGGGTGCGGCCGATGCTCGTCGTGGCGTTGCTGCTGGCCGTGGGGCAGCAGTTCAGCGGCGTGAACGCGGTGAACGCCTACTTCCCGACGATGCTGATCAGCCTCGGGTTCGCCACGCAGGCCGCGCTGCTGTCGGGTGTGCTGCTCGGGGTGACGAAGTTCCTGTTCACCGCGTGGGTCGTGTTCGTCGTCGACCGGTGGGGCCGCAAGCCGCTGCTGCTCATCGGCAACGTGATCATGGTGCTGACCCTGCTCGGCGCGGGACTGGTGGTGCTGAACGTGCACGGCACCGGGCTCGTCGGCGTGCTGATGCTGATCATGATGGTGCTCTACCTGGTGGGCTACGAGCTGGGCTGGGGCGCGGTCGTGTGGGTCATGATGTCGGAGGTGTTCCCGCTGCGGGAGCGCGCGGCGGGCATGGGCGTGGCGAGCGTCGTGCTGTGGGCCGCGACCGGTGTCGTGAGCGCGGTGTTCCCGCTGATGTCGGACCCGAAGGCGCTGGGTATCGGCGGGTCGATGTTCGTCTTCGCGGGCGTCAACGTGGTGCTGTTCGTGCTCACGAAGTGGCTCGTGCCGGAGACCAAGGGCCGCAGCCTGGAGGAGATCGAGCTGGACCTGCGGGCCCGCACGCACCTGCGCGCGAAGGTGTGAGACCCGCGATGTCGAAAACGCGCGGGCGGTTCCGTCTCCTCGTCGAGCGCGCCGAGAAGGGCGTGCCGGAGCGGAGGAGAAGGACATGAAGCGCGAAGACGTCACCGAGGTGCTGGCCAAGCCGATCTCGCGGGAGCTGCTGACCTCGCCGATCCTCGCGCGGCTGGCCTACACCGGGACCGACGGCGCCCCCAGGGTGATCCCGATCGCGTACCTGTGGGACGGCGAGCGGGTGCTGATGGCGACGGTTCCGAAGGCGGCGAAGGTCCGGGCGCTGCGGCAGGACCCCCGGGTGGCGATCACCGTGGACACGCAGGACCAGTGGCCGCCCAGGGCGCTGCTGATCCGCGGCACCGCGCGGGTGGAGGAGGTCGACGGGGTCCCGGAGGCGTACGTCGAGGCGTGCCGGAAGGGCATTCCGGCGGAGCACTTCGCGGAGTGGGAGCAGGGGGTGCGGGCGCTCTACGACCGCATGGCCCTGATCACCGTCGAGCCGGAGTGGGCCAAGCTCCTGGACTTCGAAACCACGATCCCGCAGGCGGTCGAGGACCTGGTCCGGGAGCGCCAGGGCTCCTGAGCCCGCGCTACCGCCGTCGCGCCTGGGCGGGGGAGATGCCGTAGCGGCGGCGGTAGGCGGCGGCGAACCGGCTGGCGCTGGAGAAACCCCAGTGCGCCGCCACCTCGCTGACCGTCCGATGTGGATTCTCCGCCAGGTCCGCCGCGGCGCGCTGCAGCCGGACGCCGAGCAGGTACTCGCTCGGCGTGCAGCCCACCCACTCGCGGAAGCCCTCCTGCAGCCGCCGGACGCTGGTGCCCGCCGCGGCCGCCATGTCACCCGCCGTCCAGCCGCGCGCCGGGTCGTCGTGCAGCCGGTCCACCACGCGGGCGATCGCCTTCGGGCGCGGCAGCGGGCCCGCGCCGGCGTCCGGGCAGCCCGCCAGCAGGAAGCTCGCGGCGAGCGCCCCGGCGAGCTGGTGCCGCACGGGTTCGCAGTCCCCGAACAGCTCCGGGTCGTGCAGGTGGGCGGCGAGGCTGCCGACGAGCTGCCGCCACGCGCGGCCCCGGCCCTCGGCCAGGTCCAGCTGGTCGGGCAGCGCGCCCCGCAGTGTCACCCTGTCGCCGCCCAGCACGCGCTCCGCCTCGCACTCGAGCCACGTGCGGTCGAACTTCACGCCGAGCACCGTGCAGGTGGCGTCCCAGTGGGTGATGAGGGACGGGGTGTCGGCGCGGAACACGGTCGCCTGCCCCGGCACCGACACGAGACCGCCGTGCCGTGCCCGGCTTTCCAGGTGCCCCGTCAGCGGCATGTTGACCTCGTACGCGCCCGGGTAGTCACACGCGACGCGCACGTCGGCGCCCCAGCCGACGTGGCCGACGAGGACCGGGCCGAGGTCGAGCGTGCGCAGCGTCAGCCGCGGGTCGCGGCCGCCGCCGAGGAGCCTGAGCTCGTGCGGGAAGTACGCCTCCGCCACCCGCCGGGACGCCTGGTCCCAGTCCCGGGGCGGTGCACTACGCCGTGCGGGCATGCGGCTGAGATTACCAGAGACCCAGGTCACAAACCCGTCGCGCGATCCGTGCCGTGACCGCGCGAAACGTGTCGCCGGGCCCGCCGCGTGCTTCCTAGCATCCCGTCCCGTCCCTGACGACGAGGTGGGAGGACACCGCGAAATGACGACGACCGAACGGCCCGACCTGTCGTGGCTGCACGACGTCACGATGAGCGAGCTGGAGCGCAACCCTTACCGCACCTACGAAAGGCTGCGCAGGGAGGCGCCGCTGGCCTACGTGCCCGTGCTGGGCTCCTACGTGGCGTCCACTGTGGACGTCTGCCGCGAGGTGGCGACGAGCCCGGACTTCGAGGCCGTCATCACCCCCGCGGGCGGGCGCACCTTCGGGCACCCGGCGATCATCGGCGTCAACGGCGACATCCACGCCGACCTGCGGTCCATGGTGGAGCCCGCGCTGCAGCCCGCCGAGGTGGACCGGTGGATCGACGACCTCGTGCGCCCCATCGCCCGCCGCTACCTGGAGTCCTTCGAGAACGACGGGCACGCCGAGCTGGTCTCGCAGTACTGCGAACCGGTCAGCGTGCGCTCCCTGGGCGACCTGCTGGGCCTGCAGAGCGTGGACTCGGACAAGCTGCGCGAGTGGTTCGCGAAGCTGAACCGCTCCTTCACCAACGCCGCCGTCGACGAGAACGGCGAGTTCGCCAACCCGGAGGGCTTCGCGGAGGGCGACCAGGCGAAGGCCGAGATCCGCGCGATCGTCGACCCCCTGATCGACCGGTGGATCACCGAACCCGACGACAGCGCGATCTCGCACTGGCTGCACGACGGCATGCCGCCGGGGCAGACCCGGGATCGCGAGTACATCTACCCCACGATCTACGTCTACCTGCTCGGCGCCATGCAGGAACCCGGGCACGGCATGGCCTCCACGCTCGTCGGGTTGTTCAGCAGGCCCGAGCAGCTGGAGGAGGTCATCGACGACCCGGCGCTGATCCCCCGGGCGATCTCGGAGGGGCTGCGCTGGACCTCGCCGATCTGGTCGGCCACCGCGCGGATCTCCACGAAACCCGTCACGATCGCGGGCGTGGACCTGCCCGCGGGCACGCCGGTGATGCTGTCCTACGGCTCGGCCAACCACGACACGGGCCAGTACGAGGCGCCCTCGGTCTACGACCTGCACCGCCCGCCGCTGCCGCACCTGGCCTTCGGCGCGGGCAACCACGCGTGCGCCGGCATCTACTTCGCCAACCACGTGATGCGCATCGCGCTGGAGGAGCTGTTCGAGGCCATCCCGAACCTGGAGCGCGACACGCGTGAGGGCGTGGAGTTCTGGGGCTGGGGCTTCCGCGGGCCGACGAGCCTGCACGTCACCTGGGAGGTCTGAGATGGCCTTCTCGGTGAGCGCCGGCGAGCGCCGGGTCGAGTGCGCGCCGGAGATGACCCTGCTCCAGGCCTTCCTCCGGGCCGGGGTGTGGCTGCCCAACTCGTGCAACCAGGGCACGTGCGGCACGTGCAAGCTCCAGGTGGTGTCCGGCGAGGTCGACCACGGCGCCTCGCCCGCCGACACCCTCACCGAGGAGGAACGGGCCGCGGGCCTGGCACTCGCCTGCCAGGCCCGGCCCCGCACCGACACCGAGGTGAGCGGCCTCGGCGACGCCGCACGCACGACGCACGCCCTGCGGGACCTGACGGCGACGGTCCTCGCCATCGAGGATGTCGCGCGGGACACCCGCCGCATCCTGCTGGGTCTGGCCGAACCGCTGGCGTTCGAGGCGGGGCAGTACGTCGAGCTCGTCGTGCCGGGTTCCGGTGCGCGCCGGCAGTACTCGCTGGCGAACACGGCGGAGGAGGACAAGGTCCTGGAGCTGCACGTCCGCCGCGTGCCCGGCGGCGTCGCCACCGACGGCTGGCTGTTCGGCGGGCTCGCGGTGGGCGACGTCGTCGAAGCGGCGGGCCCGCTCGGGGACTTCCACCTGCCGCCCGAGGCGGAGGACGACGGCGGGCCCATGGTGCTCATCGGCGGCGGCACGGGACTCGCGCCGCTCGTCGGCATCGCCCGCACCGCGCTCGCCCGGCACCCGGACCGCGGAGTGCTGCTGTACCACGGTGTCCGGGGCACGGCGGACCTGTACGACCTCGACCGGTTCGCGGAGATCGCGCGGGAGTACCCCTCATTCCGGTTCGTGCCGGTGCTGTCCGACGAGCCGGATCCCGCCTACCGCAGCGGGTTCCCCACCGACGCCTTCGTCGAGGACGTCGCCAGCGGGCGCGGCTGGTCCGGCTGGCTGTGCGGGCCGCCGCCGATGGTGGAGGCGGGCGTGCGGGCGTTCAAGCGGCGGCGGATGTCGCCGCGGCACATCCACCGGGAGAAGTTCACCCCGGCCTCGGCGTGATCATCGGCACACCGCACGCGGCACATCCTGCCCCGACGGGCAGGATGTGCCGTCCTGACGTATCCGATGCGGTGCGGGCCGAACTTTCCGGCGGTAGCGCGCGTCCTACAAGAGGTGACGAAGAGATCGAGGCGGCGGTTCGCGTGGCACTGCGCGCTGGCCGTCGCCGTCATGCTCGGAGCGGGGGGCGCCTACACCTACTCCTCCCGTCAGGTGACGAACGCGGCCGACCGGCCGGTGCAGCAGCACCCCACCCCGCGTGTGGAGGGCGTGGGTGCCACGTCGCCCACCACGTCGGAGGCGCCGCCGCCACCCTCCGTCGTGCTGCCGTTCAACGCCAAGCTCACCTCGCAGGACATCCCGGTCGAAGGCGGTGGCGTGCGCAGCGGCGGCTGCAGCGGCTCGCTGATCGACCCGCTGTGGGTCATCACCGCGGGGCACTGCTTCCACGACATCAAGGGCAACCGGGTCGGGGGCCCGTCGCCGTACCGGATGACCGTGACGGTCGGGAAGAACAAGGACAGCGATCCCGGCGGGCAGCAGGCGGACGTGGTGGACGTCCGGCAGTCGCCGCGCAACGACATGGCGCTGGTGAAGCTGAGCGCCCCCATCACCGGTATCCAGCCGCTGACGCTGGTCGAGGAGCGGCCCCAGGTGGGGCAGCGGCTGCGGTTCGCGGGCTGGGGCTCGCTGTCGGCCACGGTCGTCACGCCCTCGGACCACCTGAAGCAGGGCGAGTTCACGATCTCGAAGGTCAACTCGACGACGATCGAGGCGGTGCCGGTCGTGCCGCGCACGGTGGAGAACAGCCCCTGCAAGGACGACTCGGGCGCGCCGTTCTTCACCAGCACCGACGAGCAGACGGGCCGGCTGTTCGCCACGGAGATCTCCGGCCCGGAGTGCCCGCAGGCGGGCACCGAGGTCCTGTCGCGCCTGGACATCCTCGTGGACTGGATCCACCAGCAGCTGGGGCGCTGAGCACCGGGCCGGCCGGAGCGCCCGGCCCGGCCGGCCCCGTGCGCGTCAGGCGAGTGCGGCGTCCAGCTTGATCGTGGTGCCCGCGAGCGCCTTGCTGACCGGGCAGGTGCGCTCGGCGGTGGCGGCCAGCTCCGCGAAGCGGTCCGCGTCCAGACCGTCGACCGAGGCGCGCAGCGTGATCTCGATGCCGCTGATCTCGAAGCCGCCGCCCTTGGCCGGGCCGAGCGTCACTTCGGCGCTCACGTCGATCGAGTCCGCGACCAGGTTCTCCGACGCGAGCACGCCGGAGAGGTTCATCGCGAGGCACGACGAGTGCGCGGCGGCGATGAGTTCCTCGGGGCTGGTCTGCCCGTCGGGGTTGCCGGCGCGGGTGGGGAAGGAGACCTCGAACTGGCCTGCGTTCGAGGAATCGAGCGTCACGTGCCCCTTGCCCGACTGCAGGTCGCCCACCCAGTGGGTGGTGGCGTCACGGCTCGGCATGGCTGTCCTCCTGGTGGTCGTGGTGATCTCGCCGCGTGCACCCTCTCACGGTTCGCCTGGGTGTGGCGCACCCAGGCGAAGCGCACCCTGCCACCGGGCCGCGCCGCCGCGAAGACTCGGCTCCATGGAGACGAAGGACGTGGACGTCGTCGGCATGTGGGTCACCGCCGACGGCTACATCAGGCAGGAACTGCGTGCCGACGGGCGCTACGACGAGGCACGCGGAAACCGGCGCAGCGCCTACACCGGCCGCTACACCGTCACCGGGAACCACCTCGACTACGTGGACGACACGGGCTTCACCGCCACCGGCGACATCCGCGACGGCGTGCTCTACCACGAGCACCTGGTCCTCTACCGCGAGGAGCGCTCGTGACCGGCCGCCTCGACGGGAAGGTCGCGCTGGTCACCGGTGCCACCGGCGGGCTCGGGCGCGCGACGGCCGAGTTGTTCGCCCGCGAGGGCGCCCGCCTGGTCCTCACCGACGTCGACGGGGACGCGGTGCACGAGCTGGCCACGCGGCTCGGCGCGCTGCCCGCCCGTCTCGACGTGTCCTCGGCCGCGCAGTGGGGCGAGGTCGCCGGGCTGGTTCGCGACCGCTTCGGCAGGCTCGACGTGCTGGTCAACGTCGCGGGCATCGTGGACTGGCCGGGGATCGAGGACACCACCCTTCAGGCCTGGGACCGGGTGATCGCCGTCAACCAGACCGGGACGTGGCTCGGCATGCGGGCCACGCTGCCGCTGCTGCGGGCCTCGGGTGCCGCGTCGGTGATCAACACCTCGTCCGTGCTCGGCCTCGTGGGCAGCGGGGCCGCCGCGGCGTACCAGGCCAGCAAGGGCGCGGTGCGGCTGCTCACCAAGACCGCCGCCGTCGAGTACGCCACCCGCGGCGTGCGCGTGAACTCCGTGCACCCGGGCGTGATCGCGACCCCGATGATCCAGGACCTCCTCGACGAGCAGGGGGACGGCCAGCCCGACATCGTGCGCACCCCGATGCGCCGCGCGGGACGCCCGGAGGAGGTCGCGCCGGTGATGGTGTACCTGGCCTCCGACGAGTCCTCGTTCGTCACCGGGGCCGAGTTCGTCGTGGACGGGGGCCTCACCGCGCACTGACCGGCCGCCGTTTGGCACGCTGCGCACATGATCGTGGTCGCGGGGGTGGCGTTGCTGGCGTGGTTGTGGCTGGCTCTGGCGCAGGGCGGGTTCTGGCGCACCGACCAGCGGCTACCACCCCGGCGCACGCCTGCGGCCTGGCCGTCGGTCGCCGTCGTCGTGCCCGCACGCGACGAGGCGGACATCCTGCCGCACACGCTGCCTGGCCTGCTCGCCCAGCGGTATCCCGGTCAGGCGCGGGTGGTCCTGGTCGACGACGGCAGTGGCGACGGCACGGCGGACGTCGCGCGGCGGCTCGCCGGGAACGGCGGGCTTCCGCTGACGGTCACGTCGCCGGGCCCGATGCCGCCCGGCTGGACGGGCAAGCTGTGGGCGGTCGCGCACGGCGTGGCGGCCGCGGGTGACGCGGACTGGCTCCTGCTCACCGACGCGGACATCGCCCACGACCCCGGGTCGCTGACGGCTCTCGTCGAGTCGGCGGGGGAGCACGACCTTGTCTCGCAGATGGCCGTCCTGCGCACGCGAACCCGGTGGGAACGCCTGATCGTGCCCGCTTTCGTGTACTTCTTCGCGATGCTCTACCCGTTCCGGCGCGTCAACCGCCCGGGCTCGCGGACCGCGGCGGCCGCGGGCGGCTGCTGCCTGGTGCGGCGCGAGGCGCTGGAGCGGGCCGGGGGAGTGGCCGCGATCCGCGGTGCCGTGATCGACGACGTCGCGCTCGGCACCGCGATCAAGCGCAGCGGTGGCCGGATCTGGCTCGGGCTGGCCGAGCACGCCCGCAGCGTCCGGCCGTACCCGACGCTGGAATCGTTGTGGCGCATGGTTTCCCGCAGCGCCTACACGCAACTCCGGTATTCGCCGCCTTTGCTCGCCGGGACCGTGCTCGGCCTCGGGCTGGTGTTCCTCGCCCCGCCGGCGCTGACCGTGACCGGGGCGCTGCTGGGCGACCCGGTCACGAGTGGCGTCGCGGCGCTCGCGTGGCTCGTGATGGCGTTGACGTTCGTGCCGATGCTGCGCCACTACGGCCAGCCCTGGCCCGCCGCCCTGCTGCTGCCGGTCACCGCGACGCTCTACCTGCTGATGACGGTGGACTCCGCGGTGCAGCACTGGCGCGGGCGGGGTGCGGCCTGGAAGGGGCGCACCTATTTGCGGACCGGCCAGGAGTGAGTGTACAGTCACTCACATGACGAAACGCGGTGCCACGCTCTCCACCTCCGACGCCCGGCGTGAGGCGGTCGTCGACGCGGCCATCGCGGAGTTCGCCAAGTCCGGGTACCACAACACGCCCATCACGGCCGTCGCCGCGCGGGCGGAGATCTCCCCGGCGTACGTGTTCAAGCTGTTCCCCGGCAAGGTGGCGTTGTTCGTGGCGGCGCTGGACCGCTGCTACGAGCTGGTGGTGCAGGCGCTGGGGAAGGGCGCCGCGCGCACGGACGCCGCCGACCCGGAGCAGGTGCTGTACGAGATGGGCGGCGCGTACGCGGAGCTGATCACGGACAAGAACCTGCTGATGTTGCAGGTGCACGCCCAGTCGGCGTGCGACGTGCCGGAGATCGCCGAGGCCGTCCGGCAGGGCCTGGCCCGCGTGACCGAGTACGTCCGGTCGCGTTCGGGGGCGAAGGACGAGTCGGTGCAGCGGTTCATCGCCTACGGGCAGCTGTGCCACCTGATCACGACACTCGAACTCGACGGCCACCGCGGCGGCTGGGCCGCGGTGCTCACCGCCGGTATCCGGCACCCGAAGGCCCATGACACCGGGCCTCGGGGCTGAACGACCAGCCCGGGTCGCCGGGCCTTTTTTCGGACCGTGCAGTGACTGACCAATCACTCACTACCAAGGAGCAGACCATGACCACCATCACCGAAATCGTCCTGCCGGGCCGGGTCGAGCCACGGGGCCTCGTGCTCAACCGCCGCGAACTGCCGCCGGCCGGGGCGGGACAGGCGCTGGTCGCCGTCGAGGCCACCGGGGTCTCGTTCGCCGAGCAGCAGATGCGCCGCGGCAAGTACTTCGACCAGCCCCCGTTCCCGTTCGTGCCCGGCTACGACCTGGTGGGCACCGTCGTCGAGACCGGCGAAGGGGTCGACGAGGCGTTGCGGGGACGGCGCGTCGCCGCGATGACCAAGATCGGCGGCTGGAGCAGCCACGTGGTGCTCGACGCGGCGGATCTCGTGCCGGTGCCGGACGGACTGGACCCGGCCGAGGCGGAGACGTTCGTCGTCAACGGCATCACGGCCTGGCAGATGCTGCACCGGACCGCGAAGGTCCGTGCCGGGCAGACGATCCTGGTGCACGGGGCGAACGGCGGCGTCGGTTCGACGCTCGTGCAGCTCGCGCGCGCCGCCGGGGTGCGCGTGCTCGGCACGGCGTCGGCCCGCAACTTCGAGGCCGTCCGCGCGCTGGGCGCGCTGCCGGTCGACTACCGCGGCGACGTGCCCGGCCAGGTGCGTGCCGTGGCGCCCGGGGGAGTGGACGCCGTGTTCGACCACGTCGGCGGGCCCGGGATCGTGGACTCCTTCCGCCTGCTGGCCCCCGGCGGCACGCTCGTCGCCTACGGCACGGCGTCCACAAAGGACCATGAGGGGAACTCGCGGCTCCCGGTGCTGAAGTTGTTCGCGCGGCTGCTGTGGTGGCGGCTGCTGCCCAACCGGCGCCGCGCGCACTTCTACAACATCTGGGCGGGCAAGCGGAACCTCGCGCGCTTCCGGGCGCGGCTCGCCGAAGACCTCGGCGCCGTGTTCGCCCTCGCCGCACGCGGTGAACTGCGGGCACAGGTGGCGGCGCGCTTCCCGCTCGCGGAGGCGGGCAAGGCACTGGAGCTGGCCGAGTCGCACACCGTCACCGGCAAGGTCGTGCTGGTCCCCTGACGCAGGTCGGCCTGACTTTCGAGCCCAAGGCCGCCGGTCAGGGCCGATCGAGCGGCGGCGCCCGGTCTCCCCGCCGCTTGATCGGCCCTTCCCGCCGGGTTACTGTACAGGTATGGACAGGACTGGACAGGTTCGCTTCGGGAAGCGGGACCGGCTCGTGGCCGACCTCGAGCGGCAGATCCACTCCGGCAGGCTCGCCCGTGGCGACCAGCTGCCGGGGGAGCACGAGCTGGCCGAGCGGTACCGGGTCAGCCGCGGCACCGTCCGCAGTGCGCTGTCCGAGCTGCAGCGCCGGGACCTCATCGCCACGCAGAGCGGCGTCGGCTCGTTCGTCACGTTCGACGGGGTCCAGCTCGACCAGTCGCTCGGCTGGGCCACCGCGCTCGCGGGCTCCGGGTTCGACATCGCGACGGAACTGCTCGGCATCGAGCGGACCACCGCCGCCGCGCTGACGGAGCGGTTCGAGATCCCCGAATTCGTTGCTGTGCGGCGACTTCGCCGGGACCGCGAGGCGGGGCCGGTCTCGTACGAGGTCGCGCTCGTGCCCGCCACGGGGGAACTCGCCGAACTGCCCGAGCGCGGCCTGCTTCGCAACTCCCTCACCGCCACGCTCGCCTCCGCCGGGCTGCACGCCGCCGGAGGCGAGCAGTGGATCGGCACGCAGGCCCTCACCGAGGACACCGCCGCCCTGCTCGAACGGCCTGTCGGCGAGCTGTTCCTGCACGCCACCCGCACCAGCACCGATCCGTCGGGCGGGCTCGTCGAGCACGTCGTCAGCCTGCTCGACCCCGCCCGGTTCCGGTTCCACCTGACCTTCGGAGCACGATGAACACCCGCGAGCGCGCGCTCGGCGCCTTCACCGGACTGGCACTCGGCGACGCGCTGGGCATGCCCACGCAGTCGATGTCCCGCGAGCAGATCGCCGCGCACTACGGCCCGGTCCGCACGCTGCTGGACGCCGTGCCCGAGCAGCCCATCGCCCCGAGCCTGCCCGCGGGCTCGGTCACCGACGACACCGAGCAGGCCGTGCTGGTGGCGCGCCTGCTGATCGAGGGCGGGGGCCGGATCGACCCGATGGTCTTCGCGAAGGCGCTGCTGGACTGGGAGGCCGACATGGTGCGGCGCAACCTCTCCGACCTGCTGGGCCCGTCCACCAAACGCGCGCTGCAGCTGCTGGAGTCGGGCACCCCGCCTGAGGAGGCGGGCCGGTACGGCACCACGAACGGCGCCGCGATGCGGATCACCCCGGTCGCGATCGCCACGCCACCGGGGCTGGACGTCCTGCTCGACGCCGTCGTCGCCGCCAGCGGGCTCACCCACAACACGAGCCTGGGCATCGCCGGCGCCGCGGCCGTCGCCGCCGCCGTGTCCGCCGGGATCGAGGGCGCGGACCTGCCCGCCGCGCTCGACCACGCCGAACAGGCGGCCGCCGCCGGGGCGCGGCGCGGGCACTGGAGCGCGGGCGGGGACATCGCGGCGCGCCTCCGCTGGGTCCGCGGCTGGGTGCGGGGTATGGACGTGCCCGAGCTCGCCGACGCCGTGGCGGAGGTGGTCGGAACGTCCGTCGCCGCACAGGAATCCGTGGTCGCCGCGTTCGCGCTCGCCGAAGCGCTCGGCGACCGGCCTGTGGAAGCGCTGGCGCTCGCCGCGGAACTGGGCGGCGACACCGACACGATCGCCGCGATGTGCGGCGCCGTCCTCGGCGCGCAGCACGGGCTGTCCGGCCTGCCCGCCGACCTCGTCGCCACCGTGCGCCGGGTCAGCCACCTCGACCTCGGACCCGTCGTCGACGGGTTGCTCGACCTTCGTTCTTCGGCCCAAAGGAGCGCCCGATGACTACCGAGACCACCGACACGAGCGTCCGCGCCGAGGGCGCGCTGGAGACCCGCGGCATCGAACCGGTGCCCGAGAACGAGCGCACGGGCCACCCGATGCAGCTGTTCTGGGTGTGGTTCGCCGCCAACATCTCGATCCTCGGCCTGCCGCTGGGCGCGACGCTCGTCGCCATCCAGCACCTGGCCTTCTGGCAGGCCGCGATCGTCGCGCTGCTCGGGTCGGTCGGCTCGTTCGCCATCGTCGGCGCGGTCTCGATCGCCGGGCGCCGCGGGGGTGCGCCCGGACTGACGTTGTCCCGCGCGGTGTTCGGCGTGCGCGGCAACGCCGGGCCCACGCTCGTCTCGCTGGTTTCGCGGCTGGGCTGGGAGACGGTCAACACCACGACCGCCGCGTTCGCGCTGTTGTCGTTGTGCGCCATCCTGTTCGGCACGGGTTCGGACGCGAAGTCGGTGCCCGTGCTGACGATCGTGTGCATCGCGGTGTTCGTCGTGTGCACGGTGATCGTGTCCGGGCTGGGGCACCGCGTGCTCGTGGCCGTGCAGCGCTGGGCGACGTGGATCTTCGGCGCGCTGAACATCGTCGTCGCGGTGAGCCTGGTGTCCACTGTGGACTGGAACGCGGTCGGTTCGGCGCCGCCCGCGTCGGTCGGCGCGATGATCGCGGGGATCGGCACGATCGCGGCGGGCACCGGCATCGGCTGGGCCAACGCGTCGGCGGACATGTCCCGCTACCAGCACCCGGCGGTGCGCGCCGGGTCGCTCGTCGCCTCGGCGGCCGTCGGCGCGGGCATCCCGCTGGTGCTGCTCATCTCGCTGGGCAGCCTGCTGTCGGCGGGCGACCCGACGCTGGCGCAGGCGGGGGACCCGGTCGCCGCGATCCGCGGGATGCTGCCGGCGTGGATGGCGGTGCCGTACCTGATCGCCGCGTTCGGCGGGCTGCTGCTGTCCAACCACCTGTCGGTGTACTCGGCGGGCCTGACCACGCTGACGCTGGGGATCCGCATCAAGCGCGTCTACGCCGTGGTCGTCGACGTCGTGGTGACCACGCTCGGCGCGATCTACTTCATGCTCGTCGCCGACAACTTCTACGACCCGTTCATCGCGTTCATCAGCCTGCTCGCGGTGCCGATCACGGCGTGGGTCGGCGTGTTCGCGACGGACATGCTGCGCCGGAAGACCTACGACCCCGCCGCGTTGATGGACCTGCGCCGCACCAGCCGGTACTTCTACCGCGGCGGGGTCGAGCCGAGGGCGGTCGCGGCGTGGGCGCTGGCGATCGTCGTGGGCTACCAGTTCACGACCGCGGGTTCCGGGGACGACGTGTGGTTCACCGGGGTCTTCGCCGGCAGCTGGCCGGGGCGGAACGGGCTGGGCTGGGTGATCACGTTCGTCGTGGCGGCGGGGCTGTACGCGCTGCTCGGCGGTGCCCGTCGCGTGGAGGCCCGGTGACCGGCCGGCTGGTGCACACCGGCCAGGTGATCGTGGACCTGGTCATGCGGGTGCCCGCACTGCCCGCGCCCGGCGGCGACGTGCTGGCGTCGGAAACCGGGCTGCACGCGGGCGGCGGCTTCAACGTGATGTCCGCGGCCGCCCGGTCGGGGGCGCGCGTCGTCTACGCCGGGGCGCACGGCACCGGCCGCTTCGGCGACCAGGTCCGCGCGGCGCTCGCCGTCGAGGGCATCGAGGTGGCGCAACCGCCTGCGGACTCCGGGGACACGGGCGTGTGCGTGGTGCTGGTGGACGCGACCGGCGAGCGCACTTTCGTCACCGGCACGGGCGCGGAGGGCCGGTTGCTGCCGGACCAGCTCGCCGGGGTCGGGGTGACGCGCGAGGACCTGGTGTACGTCAGCGGCTACAGCCTGCTGCACGAGTCGAACCGGGCGGCGTTGCGGGCGTGGCTGCCCGGCCTGGACGGGGCTCGCGTGCTGTTCGACCCGGGACCGCTGGTCGGGGAGATCGATCCCGCGACGCTGGCGGAGGTGCTGTCCACTGTGGACATCGTGTCGGCGAACGCGGCCGAGGCTCGTGTTCTCGGCACTCTGATCGAGCAGCTGCCGAAACCGGGTGCGGTGGCGGTCGTGCGGGACGGTGCCGACGGCTGCCGGATCATCGCTGAGGGCCGGACCGTTGCCGTGCCGGGCTTTCCGGTGGTCCCGATCGACACGAACGGCGCCGGGGACACCCACTGCGGCGTGCTCGCCGCGGCCCTGCTCGCCGGTGCCGACCTCGAAACGGCAGCGGTCCGCGCGAACGCGGCGGCGGCGCTGTCAGTGCTCCAACGGGGCCCGGCGACGGCGCCGTCCCGCGAGCGGATCGACCGCTTCCTCGCCACGCGGTGATCGGTCACGAGCGACGGTCGGTGTGCCAGTTGCCGCGTGTTCCCCGGGGTTGAGCCGTTCCTCGCCGCGCGGTGATCACCGCCGTGTGGCGGGGACGGGTGGCGGTCCGGTGGTCCCGCGCAATACGAGTGGGCGCGGGTTTTCTTGGCTGGGCAGCCGTTCCTCGCCACCCCACGATCACCGCCGTGTGGTGGCCAGCGGCCGCGGTTCAATGGTTCGCTCCATACGAGCGCCGCGCGTTCGACGGCTGAGCGGCGGGTTCTCGCCGCGCCGTGATCACCGCGCTATGGCGGCCACGGGTGGCGGTCCGGTGGTGCCGCGCACCACGAGCTGCGGCTGCAGCACCAGTTCCCGCGGCTGAGCATCCGGGTCCTCCAGCCGCGCCACAACCGCCTGCACCGCGAGCCGCCCCTGCCGCGGGGTGTCCTGCCTGACCGACGTCAGGTCGATGTGCGACAGGCGGGCCAGGTGGCTGTCGTCGTAGCCCACCACCGACACGTCGCGCGGCACCTCCAGCCCCGCGCGCCACACGGCGTCGAGGAACCCGAGCGCGCACCGGTCGTTCCCGGCGAACACGGCGGTCGGCAGGTGCGCGCGGTCGGCGAGCAGCGCGCGGGCGGCACGGGCACCGGAATCCTCGGTGTGGTCGCCCGGCAGGACGCGGATCTCCGCTGCCAGCCCGTGCCTGCGCATCGCGGCGAGGTAACCGCGACGCCGCTCTGCCGCGCCCGCGCCGTTGCCGCCGTCGATGTGGGCGATCGACCGGTGGCCGAGGCCGACCAGGTGGTCCACGATCTGCCGCACCCCCTTGGTCTCCGCGACGTGCACCGCGTCCACCCGCGCGCCGGGGAACCGGCGGCCGACCACCACCGCCGGGATCCGTTCGCCCAGTTCACGCACGTAGTCCGCGTCCAGCTCACCGCCGAGCAGGATCAGGCCCTCGCAACGGTGCGACAGCAACGCCTCCACCGCACGCCGCTCGCCGCACTCGGGCAGCGCGGCCGACAGCAGGATCTCGTAGCCACGCCGTTCCGCCTCCGGGTGGATCGCCTCGACGAGGTCGGCGTGGAACAGGTTGCGCACGGTCAGCATCACGCCCAGCACGCGGCTGCGGGAGCGCGCGAGCAGGCGTGCGGCGCTGTCGGGCCGGTACCCCAGCTCCCGCGCGGCGGCGAAGACCCGCGCCCGGGTTTCCTCGCCGGCACCGGGTTCGCCCCGGAACACCAGTGACACCAACGCCCGTGACACGCCTACACGCGCGGCGACGTCCGCCATCGTGGGGCGGCGCCGCGGAAAGTCGTCTGCCATGGTTCCCGCCTGTCCCGGCGCAGGGAGGGCTTGACAAGGGGTGTGACGGGCACCATAGTACGTCGCACTAGAGCGCGCTAGTAGCGCGCGACAGGCTCCGTTCCCCTCCGTGCACGAAGAGGTGCAGGTATGCAGAAGAGGAACCGCAGGCTCGCCTGGCTCGCCACGCTCGCCGCCGTCGCGCTGATGCTGGCCGGCTGCAGCAGCTCCGGTGGCAAGCAGGCCGAGCAGCAGGCGGCGGGCGCTGCGGCCGGTACCGCGAACACCGCCCGGATCAGGATCGCCATGATCACGCACGAGACGCCGGGTGACACGTTCTGGGACATCGTGCGCAAGGGGGCGGAGGCCGCGGCGGCCAAGGACAACGTCGACCTGGTCTACTCCAACGACCCGGCGGGCCCGAACCAGGCGAACCTCGTGCAGAACGCCATCGACCAGAAGGTCGACGGCATCGCGCTCACCCTCGCCCACCCCGACGCGATGAGCGGCGCGCTCGCCAAGGCGAAGGCGGCAGGCATCCCCGTGGTGGGCTTCAACTCCGGTCTGGACCAGTGGTCGCAGCTGGGCCTCCTGGAGTACTTCGGTTCCGACGAAACCCTGGCGGGACAGGCGTTCGGCAACCGGCTCAACGACGTCGGCGCGCGGCACGCGTTGTGCGTCATCCACGAACAGGGGCAGGTCGCGCTCGAAGCGCGGTGCGCGGGTCTCAAGCAGACCTTCCGCGGGCAGACCGAACTGCTCTACGTCAACGGCCAGGACCAGACCGCGGCGCAGTCGACGATGCAGGCGAAACTCCAGCAGGACAGGGGTATCGACTACGTCGCGACGCTCGGCGCGCCGATGGCGCTGCTCGCCGTGCAGTCGGTGAGCGGGGCGGGCAGCTCCGCCAAGGTCGCCACGTTCGACACGAACAAGGCGCTCGTCCAGGCCATCAAGAGCGGTTCCGTGCAGTGGGCGGTCGACCAGCAGCCGTACCTGCAGGGCTACCTCGCCGTCGACGCGTTGTGGCTGTACAAGTACAACGGCAACGTGCTCGGCGGCGGCAAGAGCACGCTGACCGGCCCGGCGTTCATCACCAAGGACAACATCGACGCCGTAGCCCGCTTCGCCGACAACGGAACCCGGTGAGGCGCATGACCCACGTCAGCACTCCCGTGCCGGCGGCGGGCACGCCGTCGGCACAGGCCCGCCCCCGGTCGTTCGGGCGGCGTGTCGTCGCGCGGCCGGAGCTGAGCTCCCTGCTCGGCGCGGTGGCGGTGTTCGTGTTGTTCTTCGTGGTGGCACCGCCCTTCCGCGAACCGGCGTCACTGTCCACTGTGCTCTATTCGAGTTCGACGATCGGGATCGTGGCCGTCGCGGTCGCGCTGCTGATGATCGGCGGCGAGTTCGACCTCTCCGCGGGGGTCGCGGTCACCACGGCCTCCCTCACCGCGTCGATGGTCGCCTACGAGCTGAGCCTCAACGTGTGGGCAGGCGTCGGCGCGTCGCTGGTGCTGGCGCTGGGGATCGGGTTCCTCAACGGCTACCTCGTGATGCGCACGAAACTGCCCAGCTTCCTCATCACGCTGTCGACGTTTCTGATGCTGCAGGGGCTGAACCTGGCCGTGACGAAACTGGTCAGCGGCACCGTCGCGACCGACTCGATAGCCGACATGGACGGGTTCGCCTCGGCGAAGGCCGTGTTCTCGGCGGACATCGTGATCGGCGGGGTCGCGGTCAAGGTCACGGTGTTCTGGTGGCTGGCGTTCGTCGCGCTCGCGACGTGGCTGCTGCTGCGCACGCGCGCGGGCAACTGGATCCAGGCGGTGGGCGGGCAGGCCGACTCCGCGAGGGCGGTCGGCGTGCCGGTGAAACGGACCAAGATCGGGCTGTTCGTCACGGTCGGTTTCGGCGCCTGGTTCGTGGGCATGCACCAGCTGTTCGCGTTCGACTCGGTGCAGTCCGGCATCGGGATCGGCAACGAGCTGCTCTACATCGCCGCCGCGGTGATCGGCGGCTGCCTGCTCACCGGGGGTTACGGTTCGGCGGTCGGCTCGGCCATCGGTGCGCTGATCTACGGCATGACCACCCAGGGCATCGTCTACGCCGGGTGGAACCCGGACTGGCTGAAGTTCTTCGTCGGCGCGACGCTCCTGCTCGCCACGCTGCTCAACATGTGGGTGCGGCTGCGCACCTCGCGGAGGTGAAACCGTTGGCGGGCAAGGCCTTTGTGGAGCTTCGCGACGTGGGCAAGAGCTACGGCAACATCACCGCGCTGCGCGGCGTGAGCGTGACCGTGCGGCAGGCCGAGGTGACGTGCGTGCTCGGGGACAACGGCGCGGGCAAGTCCACCCTGATCAAGATCATCTCCGGGCTGCACCGGCACGACACGGGGGAGTACCTCGTGGACGGCGCGCCGGTGAGCTTCGGTTCCCCGCGCGAGGCGCTCGACCGCGGCATCGCGACGGTGTACCAGGACCTCGCCGTCGTGCCGTTGATGCCGGTGTGGCGGAACTTCTTCCTCGGCTCGGAGCCGACGCGCGGCTGGGGCCCCGTCCGCAGGCTCGACGTGGAGGGCATGCGCCGCACGACCGACTCGGAACTGCGGAAGCTGGGCATCGAGCTGCCCGACGTGGACCAGCCGATCGGCAGCCTGTCCGGCGGGCAGCGGCAGTGCGTGGCGATCGCGCGTGCCATCCACTTCGGGGCGCGGGTGCTGATCCTCGACGAGCCGACGGCGGCGCCGGGGGTCAAGCAGTCCGGCGTCGTGCTCAAGTACGTCGCCGCGGCGCGTGACGCCGGGCTGGGCGTCGTGTTCATCACCCACAACCCGCACCACGCCTTCCTCGTCGGCGACCACTTCGTCGTGCTGCGGCAGGGCGAGGTCGAGCTGAACGCGCCCCGCGCCGAGCTGACGCTCGACCAGCTGACGCACCACATGGCGGGCGGGTCGGAGCTGGAAACGCTGCGGCACGAACTGGAGGCGCAGCCGTGAACCCGCTCGCCGTGCACTGCTGAAAGGGGCCGGATGACGAGCATCGGCGTCGCCGTGATCGGGGCGGGCATGGCGGGACGGGCGCACGCCGCCGGGTACCGGTCCGCGGGCACGGTGTTCGGCCTCGACCGGCCGGACGTCCGGCTGGTGGCGATCGCCGACGTCACCACCTCGCTCGCCGAGGACGCTCGCCGCCGGTACGGCTTCGAACGTGCCGAAGCCGACTGGCGCGCCCTGCTGGACGCCGGCGACGTGGACGCGGTGAGCGTCGTGGTGGCGAACCAGTTGCACCGCGAGATGGCGGAAGCGTTGCTGGCGGCCGGAAAGCACGTGCTGTGCGAGAAACCACTGGCGCACACCGTGGCGGACGGCGAGGCGATGGCCGCGGCGGCCGTCCGCACCGATCGCGTCGCCGCCGTCGGCTTCACCTACCGGTGGTCGCCCGCAGTCAGCGCCATCCGCGGGGAGCTGACCGCCGGAAACCTCGGCGATGTCGTGCATTTCAACGGCCACGGCTGGTACGACTACGCCGCCGACCCGCGCACGCCGTGGACGTGGCGCTACCGCGGCGGCCCGGGCACGGGGGTGCTGGCCGACACCGGCAGCCACCTGCTCGACCTGGCCGAGTACCTGTGCGGACCGATGGTCTCGATCAGCGGTGGCGCGTTCACGACGGTCATCGACCGGCGCCCCGTGCCCGCCGGACCGACGACCGGGCACACGCGCGGCGAGCTGACGGGGGAGTACGCGGTGGTCGAGAACGAGGACGTCGCGACGTTCACCGCCCGGTTCGCCGGTGGCGCGCTCGGCACGTTCTCGCTGTCGCGGGTGGCGCACGGGCTGCCCAACGGACTGGCGTTCGAGGTGTTCGGCACCGGCGGGTCGGCCGCGTTCGACCTGCAGCGCCCCGGGGAGTTCACGTTCTCCGATCCGGCCCCGCGCGCGGCGGTCAACGGGCACCGGCGCGTGTTCGTGGGGCCCGCGCACCTCGCGGGCGGGTTGCCGATGGACGCGCCCGGGCAGGGACACGGCGTCGCGGACCTGTTCACCTACCAGGCACGGTCCTTTGTGGACCAGATCGCGGGCGTCAAGGAGCTGCCGCCGTGCGCGACGTTCGAAGAGGGCGTGCGGGTGCTGAAGCTCGTCGAAGCGGTGATCGCCTCGGCTCGTGCCGGCTGACGATCAGGACCTGCGGCGTGGCCTGCCGCGGCGTGGCACGGGTTTGCGGGCCGGCGGCTGCTTGCGCTTCTTCGGCTGCGGGGGAGTCGGCGGGCGGCCGCGGGTGCTGTTGACGGTGCGGCCGCGGACGATGCCGATGAACTGCTCCATCAGGTCGGTGGTCTCGTCCTCGAGCCAGGACAGCGCGACGCGGGACTGCGGGGTGTCCGTGACCGGCCGGTAGGTCAGGTCCCTGCGGTGGTGCAGGCGTGCGAGCGACTGGGGGACGACGAGCAGCCCCACCCCGGCGGCGACCAGTTCGATCGCGTCGGCCGTGGTGGCGGGGCGCTCCAGGGCCGGGCGGCCGGGTGGGCGCTCCCAGTCGAGGGTGTCGTCGAGCGGGTGCAGGAGGATCTCGTCGGCGAGGTCGTCCGGCGTGACCTCGTCGGCGGCCGCGACGAAGTGGTCCTTCGGCACCACGACGACGGTGGTCTCGGTGTAGAGCGGGATGGCGTGCAGGCCCGTGCGGTCGGTGGGCAGGCGCAGGAGCACGGCGTCGGCGGCGCGCTCGCGAACCAGGTCCGCCGCGTCGGCCGGTGTCACGCCGACGAGTGACAGCGGGACGGCGGGCACCCGCTCCTCCCACTTCCGCACCCACTTGCCCGGCTGCACACCGGGGACGTAGGCGAGGGTGAAGGAGGGGGCGGGGCTGGTCACGCGGGCCAGGTTACCGGGCGTGGTCGGCCCCGCGGCGGGCGCTCGTTACCCTGGACGGCATGACCTCGCGCAAGACCACCCAGACGATGAAGCCCGCCACGGCGGCGAAGAAGCTGGGTGTGTACCTCGAAGCCACTCCCGCGGAGTTCCGGGAGGGCGTCGTCTCGCGCGACGAGCTGAACGCCCTGCAGGCCGATCCGCCGGAGTGGCTGCGGGAGCTGCGGCGCAACGGGCCGCACCCGCGCCCCGTCGTCGCGGCGAAGCTCGGGGTGTCGATCAGCGGGCTGGCACGCGGCGGGATCACGGAGCCGCTGACGACGGAGCAGATCGACGCGCTGAAAGCGGAGCAGCCGGAGTGGCTCGTGCGGGAGCGCGCGGTTCAGGCGGAGGTCCGCCAGGAAGCGGCGCGGCTGAAGGGCCAGGACCGGGGCTGATCCTGCCGCTGGTGGTCGTTGGGGGTGGCTGGTTGCGGCGGTGGCCGGGCCTGGGGCGCTGCAACTGCCGCGCGATTGAAGGGGACTGACCACGCCTGACCGTGACCCCCGGTGGTGACTGGCTGCGGCGTGGCCGGGCTGGGCGCTGCGGCTGCCGCCCGGCTGCAGGGGACCGACCGCGCCTGACCATGGCCGCCGGTAGTGACTGACTGCGGCGCCCGGCCGGTGCTGTCGGGTGCGCTGTGCTGTGGCTGAACGGACGGCATCGAGACTGACGGGGCCGCGGCGGCCGGGCCGGGGGCGATGCGCGGCGCTGCCCGCCTGAAGGCACAGGACCCTCGCGCCGTCGGTAGCTGACTGCGGGGGAGGCCCGGCCGGGGCGATGCGTCGCCGCGGCCTGGCAACCAGCAGCAGCCCCCCGGCCCCGGTGCAGGCACCTGGGCCGCCGATGCGGGCCCCGGCCACCGGTGACGGCCCTCGGGCCGCCGGTGGCAGCCGCCGGTGGCAGCCCGTGCCGCCGGGGGCGGGCTCCCGGTCCCTGGTGGCGGGCCCTCGGTCACCGGCAGCAGGCCCCGGCCCTCGGGCCGCCGGTGGCAGCGCCCGTGGCCCCGGCGGCGGGCCCTCCGGTCACTGACGGCAGCCCCCTGGCCCCCGGTCACCGGGAGCGGGCCCCGGCCGCCGCTGGCGGCCCAGGCCAAAGCCGCCCCCACCCCCAACCCCACCTGCCATGCGACCTCCCCGCGCCGCTCAGCCCATGCTCTTCGCGCCGTCCAGGGACTCCCTGATGATGTCGGCGTGGCCGGCGTGCTGGGCGGTTTCCGCGATGATGTGCAGCACCACGCGGCGGGCCGACCAC
Source organism: Amycolatopsis sacchari (assembly GCF_900114035.1). Taxonomy (GTDB): domain Bacteria; phylum Actinomycetota; class Actinomycetes; order Mycobacteriales; family Pseudonocardiaceae; genus Amycolatopsis_E; species Amycolatopsis_E sacchari. The sequence continues at coordinate 343,988 of NZ_FORP01000001.1, forward strand.
CGGCCGCCGGGCTCGAACCACGGGGCCTCGGGCAGCGGGTGGTCCACGTCGAGGTTCGGCAGGCCCGCGACCAGCTCGTCGGTCTCCCGCGCCACCTCGGCGTAATCCGCCAGCACCCCGGTCAGCGTCTCGCCGGGCAGCAGCCGGAACTCGTCCGCGCGCCGGGCGTAGTCCTCCTCCGTCATCTCCGCGAAGTTCGGCATCGCCGCCGGGCCGCGCCGGATGAACTCCGCCCAGCCCTTCTCCACCGACGTCACGTGCTTGATCAGGCCACCGAGGCACAGCTCGCTCGCGGTGGTGCGCTGCCGCGCCTGGTCGTCGGTGAGGTCGCGCGTGGTGAAGCGCAGGAAGTGCCGCTGCTTCGCCAGCCCGGCCAGCAGGTCCGCCTTCTCGCCGGTGATCGTCGCCTGGGTCATGGCCGCCGCCTTTCGTCTCGGTTTCGCCGTCGAAACCCAAGCTAACCGGCATTGCGGCCAGTTTCCGGCCGCAATGCGCGGCAGAATCGGAAACATGGCGAACACGAGCACGCGCACCCTGCGGCTGCTGTCCCTGCTGCAGAGCCACCGCTACTGGCCCGGCGCCGAACTGGCGGAGCGGCTCGGCGTTTCGCCCCGCACGCTCCGGCGGGACGTGGACCGGCTGCGCGAGCTGGGCTATCCGGTCGAGGCGCAACGCGGGGTCGACGGCGGGTACCAGCTCGCGGCCGGCGCGGCGCTGCCCCCGCTGGTGGTCGACGACGATGAGGCCGTCGCGCTCGTGGTGGGGTTGCAGACCGCGGCGCAGGGCCCCGTGGACGGGATCGCCGAGTCCTCCGTCCGCGTCCTGGCCAAGGTGGTGCAGGTGCTGCCGCGACGGCTGCGGCACCGGGTCGACGCGCTGCGGGCGATGACCGTGCCCGCGAGCTGGCGCGGCGGGGGAGTGGACCCCGGCGTGCTCACGACGGTCGCGCTGGCGTGCCGGGACGCCGAACGCGTCCGCTTCACCTACACCGCCGCGAACGGCACCCGCACCGACCGGCACGCCGAGCCGCACCGGCTGGTGTCGCTCGGGAACCGGTGGTACCTGGTGGCCTACGACCTCGTCCGGCACGACTGGCGCAGCTTCCGCGTCGACCGGCTCACCTCGCCCGCGGTCACCGGCGAGCGGTTCCGGCCCCGCGAGCTGCCCGCCGCGGACGCCGCCGAGTTCGTGCGCCGCAACCTCGACAACCTCTACCGCGCCTACGACGTCGAGGTGCTCGTGCACGCCCCGGCGGCGACGGTGCGGGAACGGATCGGCCGGTGGTGCACGGTCGAGGAGGCGGGCGAGTCGTGCCGCGTGCGGATGACCGCGGAGTCGCTGGACTGGCCGACGATGGCGCTCGGCGTCGTCGGCGCCGACTTCGAGGTGGTGTCCCCGCCCGAGCTCGCCGAGCAGGTGCGGGACTGGGGCGCGCGCTTCAGCCGCGCGTAGCCCGGTTGCCCCAGTCGATGCTCAGCCGCACGGCGTGCCGCCAGTTCGCGTACTCGGCCTCGCGGCGGGCGGCGGGCATCTGCGGCAGCCACTGCGCGGCGCGGTGCCAGTTGCGGCGCAGCCCGCGGAGGTCCGGCCACAACCCGACGGCCAGCCCCGCGGCGTAGGCGGCGCCGACGGACACGGTCTCGGCGAGCATCGGGCGCATCACCGGCACGTCCAGCACGTCCGCGATGAGCTGCATCAGCAGGTGGTCCGGCGTCATCCCACCGTCCACTTTGAGCGCTTTCGTGGTCAGCCCGGAGTCGGCGTTCATGGCCTCGACAACCTCACGGGTCTGCCACGCCGTCGCTTCCAGCACCGCACGGGCGAGGTGGCCCTTCGTGACGTAAGAGGTCAGCCCGACGACGAGGCCGCGCGCCTCGCTGCGCCAGTGCGGGGCGAACAACCCCGCGAAGGCGGGCACGATGTAGCAGCCGCCGTTGTCGTCCACGGTCCTGGCGAGGGTTTCGATCTCCGGCGCCGTGCGGATGAGCCCGAGCGCGTCGCGGAACCACTGCACGAGCGAGCCGGTGACCGCGATCGAGCCCTCCAGCGCGTAGTGGGCGGGCTCGGCGTCGAGCTGGAACGCGACCGTGGTCAGCAGCCCGTGCCGCGAGGACACCGGTTCCGTGCCGGTGTTCATGAGCAGGAAGCTGCCCGTGCCGTAGGTGCACTTGGCCTCACCCGCGTCGAAGCACGTCTGGCCGAACAACGCCGCCTGCTGGTCGCCGAGTGCCGCCGCGATGCGCAGCCCCGGCACGACGCGGCGGGTGATGCCGTGTTCCCGCGCGGACGGCTGGATCTCCGGCAGCATCGCCCGCGGGATGCCGAAGAACGCCAGCAGGTCGTCGTCCCAGTCCAATGTGGACAGGTTCATCAGCAGGGTGCGGCTGGCGTTGGTGACGTCGGTGACGTGGCTGCCGCCGTGGGCACCGCCGGTGAGGTTCCAGATCAGCCAGCTCTCCATGGTGCCGAACAGGACGTCGCCGCGTTCGGCGCGCTCACGCAGGCCCGGGGTGTGGTCGAGCAGCCAGCGCACCTTGGGCGCGGAGAAGTACGTCGCCAGCGGCAGCCCGCTGCGTTCCCGCACCCGCTCCGCGCCGGGCAGCGCCGACAGTTCGCGGACGAGGTCCTCGGTGCGGGTGTCCTGCCACACCACCGCGCGGCCGACGGGGACACCGGTGTGGCGGTCCCACAGCACGGTGGTCTCCCGCTGGTTCGCGATGCCCAGCCCCGCCACCTGGCTCGCGTCGATCCCCGCCTCCCGCAACGCCTGCGGCACGATCCGGTCGACGTTGCGCCAGATCTCGGTGGCGTCGTGCTCGACCCAGCCCGGGCGCGGGAAGTGCTGCCGGTGCTCGCGCTGCACGACGGCGACGAGCCGCGCCCGCTGGTCGAACACCAGGCAGCGGGTGGACGTCGTGCCCTGGTCGATCGCCATCACGTGGTGCGCGGGCATCAGCGGACCTCCGGCCGTTTCATGCCCCGAGGTTAACCAAGGCCGATTCGGAGTACGCGGCACCGGCTGGCGCCACTTCTGCAACACTCCCTAGCGGTCGGTCTCCAGATCGCGGCTCACCGCGAGTGCCGCGTCCCGGACGCTCTGCACGAGCGCCGGGCGCGGCCTGCCGCGGGTGTCGCAGAGCCGGTCGACCGCGCCGGTGATGCCGATGGCGCCGACGACGAGCCCGCCGAACGAGCGGATCGGCGCGGCGACACCGGCCTCGCCGGGCACGAACTCCTCCACCTCCGCCGCCCAGTCCGCCTCGCGGATCCGCGCCAGCGCGCCGCTCAGCGCCGCCCCCGTGGTGAGGGTGCGGCGGGTGTAGGGCTCGGGCGCGCCCGACAGCACGGTCTGGGCGAGGTCGGCGTCGAACGCGAGCAGCACCTTGCCGAGCGCGGTCGCGTGCAGCGGCTGGGAACTGCCGACGTCGAGCGACTGCTGCGTGTCGTCCGGCCGGAACACGTGGTGCACCACCAGCACGCTGCCGCCGTCCGGCACGCCGAGCCGCACCGCCTCCCCGCTGCGGGCGGCGAGCGCGTCGGCCCAGTTGCTCGCGCGCGAGCGGAGGTCGTTGGCGTCGAGGTAGCCGGGACCGAGGTGCGACAACGCGTCCCCGAGTGAATACTGGCCGGATACGGGATCCTGGTGGACGAAGCCCACGCCCTGCAGGGTGCGCAGCAGCCCGTGCGCGGTGCCCTTCGCCAGCCCCAGCCCGGCGGCGATGTCGGCCAGCCCGAGCCTGCCCGACCCGCGCGCGAGCAGCCGCAGGATCGCGGCGGCGCGTTCGATGGACTGGATGGGGCCCGGCACGACGCGAACCTTAACCCCTTTCCGTTCGACAATGCCGACCGCACCTCCCGCGCCCGAGCTGCCGTTCGGCGCGGGCCACCCCCGTGCGCGAGATCGGGCGTTCGACGATGCCGAACGGCCCCCGTTGTCGCCCCCGTGATCGCTTCCTAACGTCCCCGGCACCCGCCCCGGTGGCGTGGCGGGACTGGGTTCGGAGGTGGCAATGGAGCGTCTCAAGGCCGGCGGGCTCGCCGGCGAGGTGCTGGCGGAATTCGCCGGCACCCTCATCCTGATCTTGTTCGGCGTGGGCGTGGTCGCGCAGGTCGCGGCCGCCGGCATCGGTGACCACGACAGCATCGCGTGGGCCTGGGGCCTCGGCGTGGTGCTCGGCGTGTTCGTCTCCGCCCGCATCAGCGGCGGACACCTCAACCCCGCGGTGACAGTGGCGCTGGCGGTGTTCCGCGACTTCTCGTGGCGCAAGGTCGCCCCGTACGTGCTCGCCCAGACCGCGGGCGCGTTCGTCGCCGCGCTGCTCGTGCGGTGGAACTACAGCGAGGTCCTGTCGGCCGCGGACCCGGGGCACACCATCAAGACCCAGGGCGTGTTCTCGACCCTGCCGGGCAACGGCACGCTGCCCGTGAGCGACCTCGGCGCGCTGCGCGACCAGATCATCGGCACCGCGATCCTGCTGTTCCTCGTCGCCGCGATCACCGACGCGCGCAACCTCGTGCCCCCGCAGTGGGCCTCGCCGATCATCGTCGGCGCCGTCGTCGTGGGCATCGGCATGGCGTGGGGGACCGACGCCGGGTACGCGATCAACCCCGCCCGTGACTTCGGCCCGCGGCTCGCGTCCTTCCTCACCGGCTACGACGGCGCGTGGCTCGACCAGTACGGCAACCCCTACTTCTGGGTGCCGATCGTCGGCCCCCTGATCGGCGGCGTCGTCGGCGTCGGTCTCTACCGGCTGCTCGTCGGCCGGTTCCTCCCCACCGCCGGGCCGGCCGAGCCCGGGCGGATCCCCGTCGAGGCCAAGGCCTGAGCAGGAAGGTGACGACAATGGGCGAGTTCGTCGGCGCGATCGACCAGGGCACGACCAGCACCCGGTTCATGGTCTTCGACCACGGGGGCAACGAGATCGTGCGCCACCAGCTGGAGCACGACCAGATCCTGCCGCGGCCCGGCTGGGTCGAGCACAACCCGACCGAGATCTGGGAACGCACCCGCGCGGTCATCGAAAGCGCGCTCACCAAGGGCGACCTGCGGGCGAGCGACCTCGCGGCGGTCGGCATCACCAACCAGCGCGAGACGACCGTGGTGTGGAACCGGCGCACCGGCCGGCCCTACACCAATGCGATCGTCTGGCAGGACACCCGCACCGACCGCATCGCCGCCGCGCTCGACGCGGACGGCCGCGGCGACGTCATCCGCCAGAAGGCGGGCCTGCCGCCCGCGACGTACTTCTCCGCGGGCAAGCTGCAGTGGATCCTGGAGAACGTCGACGGGGTGCGTGCCGCGGCCGAGGCGGGCGACGCGATCTTCGGCACGATGGACACCTGGCTGCTGTGGCACCTCACCGGCGGCGTCGACGGCGGGGTGCACATCACCGATCCCACCAACGCCAGCCGCACGATGCTGATGAACCTGGAGACGTGGGACTGGGACGACGAGCTGTTGTCCTTCTTCGACATCCCGCGCCAGATGCTGCCGTTCATCCTCCCGTCCGGGAACCCCGAACTGCACGGCGTGACCCGCGCGAACGGGCCGTTCGGCGGCGAGGTGAAGCTCGCCGGGGTGCTCGGCGACCAGCAGGCGGCGACCGTCGGCCAGCTGTGCTTCCGGCCCGGCGAGGCCAAGAACACCTACGGCACCGGCAACTTCCTGCTGCTCAACACCGGCCACGAGCTCGTGCGCTCGCAGCACGGGCTGCTCACCACGGTCGCCTACCAGTTCGGCGAGGAGAAGCCGGTCTACGCCTTGGAGGGCTCGATCGCCGTCACCGGCTCGGCCGTGCAGTGGCTGCGTGACCAGCTCGGCATCATCAGCGGTGCCGCGCAGAGCGAGGCGCTGGCGAGCCAGGTCGAGGACAACGGCGGTGTCTACTTCGTCCCGGCGTTCTCGGGCCTGTTCGCGCCGTACTGGCGTTCCGACGCCCGGGGCGCGCTGCTGGGCCTGTCCCGCTACAGCACCAACGCGCACGTGGCGCGCGCGACGCTGGAGGCGATCTGCTACCAGAGCCGCGACGTGGTGGAGGCGATGACCGCGGACTCCGGCGTCGAGCTGGAGGTGCTGCGGGTGGACGGCGGGGTGACCGCGAACCAGCTGTGCATGCAGCTGCAGGCGGACATCCTCGGCGTGCCGGTATCGCGGCCGGTCGTCGCCGAGACCACCGCGCTCGGCGCCGCCTACGCCGCCGGCCTGTCGGTCGGGTTCTGGGGCTCCACGGACGAGCTGGAGCAGAACTGGCAGGAGGACCGCCGCTGGGAGCCCACGTGGAGCGATGAGCAGCGGGCCGAGGGCTACGCGGGCTGGAAGAAAGCGGTTTCCCGCACGGTCGGCTGGATCGACGCGGACTGACGGAAGCGAAGGAAGTAGGACACGTGCACGAATCCCTTGCCGGGCAACGGGCCCGGACCACGGAGCTGCTGACCACCGGCCGGTTCGACGTGCTGGTGATCGGCGGCGGCATCGTCGGGCTCGCGACCGCGTGGGAGGCCGCCAGGGCCGGGCTGCGCGTGGCGGTGGTCGAGAAGGGCGACTTCGCGTCGGCCACCTCCAGCGCCTCGTCGAAGCTCGTGCACGGCGGTCTGCGGTACCTGGCGATGGGCAACGTCAAGCTGGTGCGGGAGAACCACCGTGAACGCCGCGCGCTCGGCACCACGGTGGCCCCGCACCACGTGCGCCCGCTGCCGTTCCTCGTGGCACTGCGCCGCGGCGGTCCGCACGGGCCGGTGACGATCGGTGCCGGGATGCTCGCCTACACGGCGTTGTCCGGCTTCGCCGACGGCATCGGGCACATCATCTCGCCCGCTCGGGCGCAGCAGTACGTGTCGGGCCTGCGCGCGGACGCGCTGACGGCGTGCGGCATCTACCACGACCACCAGATGAACGACGCCCGGCTCGCGGTCACCACCGCGCGGGCCGCCGCCGCGTCCGGTGCCGTGCTGCTCAACCACGCCGAGGTGCTCGGACTGCGCACCGCCGGTGGGCAGGTGTCCGGTGTGGACGTCCGGGACACCTTGTCCGGTAAGGAGTTCGGCGTCGACGCCGAGGTCGTCGTGAACGCGGCCGGGCCATGGGTCGACCACCTGCGGCGGCTGGAGGACCCGGCCGCACGGCCCAGCATGCGGCTGTCCAAGGGCACGCACCTCGTGCTGCGGCGGCACGGCACGTGGGACGCCGCGGTCACCACCCCGCTCGACGGCGGTCGCGTGTCCTTCGCCATCCCCTGGGAGGGGCGGCTGCTGCTGGGCACCACCGACGAGGAGTACCGGGGCGACCCGGGCGACGTCCGCCCCACGGACGCCGACGTGGACCAGATCCTCGGCGAGGCCGGGTTGTCGATCGGGGAGGAGCACCTGCGCCGGTCGGACATCGTGTACTCGTTCGCGGGGCTGCGCGTGCTGCCCGGCGGCGAGGGCGACACCCAGCACGCCAAGCGCGAGACCGTGGTCAGCGTCGGGCGCGGCGGCATGATCAGCATCGCGGGCGGCAAGTGGACGACGTTCCGCGACATCGGCCGGAAGGTGCTCAAGCAGCTGCGCACGCGGCTGCCGCAAGCCACGCCCGGTCCGGTCAACGCGCCGCTGCCCGGCGCGGCGAGCCCCGAGGCGGTGGAGCACGTGCTGCTGCGTGCCGCCCCGGAGCTGCCGCAGGACGTCGCCGCCCACCTGGCGCGGCACTACGGCTCGGTCAGCCACGAGCTGCTCGCGCTCGGGCTCGAAAACCCCGCCCTGCTCGAGCGCGTGCACCCCGATGGACCCGACATCTGGGCCCAGGTGGTGTACGCGATCGAGCGGGAGTGGGCGTGCGAGCCCGACGACGTCCTGCGCCGCCGCACCACGCTGACCGTGCGCGGCCTGGACACCCCCGAGATCCGCGCGCGTGTCGCGGAGCTCCTCCAGGGCGCGCTGGTCTGAGGCCCGGGGAGGTGCTCAGGACTCGACGGCGGGCTTGAGCACCTCCTCGCACCACTGCCGGAACGTCGTCGGCGTGCCGCGGCGGTCGGCGTCCGGCTCGCCGAGGTCGAGGCCGTTGTCCTTGGCGGTCATCATGTCGATCATCGCCTGCGCCACGGCCTCGGACGTCCCGCGGCCGATCATCATCGCCTTCAGGTCCGCCGCGGGGATCCGCTGGTACCGCACGGGTTTGCCGAGCACCTCGGACATGGTGCGCGCGAGGTCGTCCTGGGACAGGTCCTCGGGACCGAGCACGGGCACGCTGTCGTACCCGCTCCACGTCGGGTCGGTCAGCAGCCCGGTGGCGACGGCGGCGATGTCGCGCGTCGCGCACGTCGGCGCCTTCGTGTCGCCCGCGATGATGTCGTAGAAGACGCCCTGGTCGCGGATCGAGGCGACCTGCCGGAGCAGGTTGTCCATGAACGTGGCGTTCGCGAGGGAGCGGTACGGCACGCCGGTGCTCGCGAGCAGGTCGTCCATCGCGATGGACGCCGTGACGTGCCCGGCGTTGCCGACGACCGGCGTGCCGCGGCCGATGGACGAGACGCCCACGACGCGCCCGACCCCCTGGGTCTTGATGGCTTCGTACGCGGGCCTGCTGAAGTCCACGTACGCGGCCTCGATGCTCTCCGCGCGCGGATCCGGTGGCACCAGCCAGAAAACGGCGTCGGCACCGTCGAACGCGCGGGTGACCACGTCGAGGTCGCCGTGCGAGCCCGGCACGACCTCGACGCGTTCTCGGACGTCATCGGACAGCTTGCCCGGATCCCGCACGACGACGCGGACCCGCTCGTCCCGGTCGAGGAGGTTGCGGACGACCTGGCGGCCGATGGCGCCCGTGGGCGTGGTGACGACGATCATGAGGACCTCCTGGGATTTCCCTTTTGCCGCTGCCGAGTCAACTGCGGGCCGGGGCGGAGGTGAAGGACCGATCCAGTCGGCATTGATACCGTGGGAATATGAGTGATCTGGAGGTGCGGCAGCTGCGGTACTTCGTGGCGGTCGCCGAGGAGCTGCACTTCGGCCGCGCGGCGGAGCGGCTCGGGATGGCGCAGCCGCCGTTGTCCCGGGCGATCCGGGAGCTGGAGCGGCAGCTGGGCGTGCGGCTGCTCGAACGCACGACGCGCCAGGTCAGGCTGACGTCGGCGGGGGAGGTGCTGCTTCGGGACGCGCGCACCGCGATCGAGGCCGTCTCCGCCGCAGGCCGCAGGGCGCAGCACGCGGGGCGGCCGGCGCCAGGGCTGCGGCTGGCGCTGAAGGCGGACTACGACGCCGGGTTGCTGCCCCGGATCCTCAGCGCGTTCGAGCAGGAGGACGAGGCCGTGCCGGTGGAGCTGCTGCTCGGCGGTCGCGGCGAGCAGGCCCCGGCGTTGCGCGAGGGCAGGGCGGACGTCGCGCTGCTGCCGGAGCCGTTCGAGCCGCGGGGCCTGGACAGCGAGCCGCTGCTGACGGAACCGCGCCTGCTCGCGATCGCGGCGAACGACCCGCTCGCCGCCCGTTCTTCCTTGTGCCTGGCCGATTTGCGGGGGCGGACGCTGCCGGACGGCGGTGCGGCGGAGGACGGTGGCCTGGTGCTCGGCCCGGAGACGATCCGCCGGTCGACGCGGGACCTGGCGCAGATCTTCAACCTTGTCGAAGTGAGCGGCCTGGTGTGGTTCGTGCCGGATTCCCTGGCGCGGCGCCATCCGCGGCCGGGCATCGCGTACCGCACGGTGACGGACCTCCCGCCGGTGACGCTGTACCTGGCCTGGCCGCAGGATTCCCGTTCCCCGGCCGTGGCGGCGTTCGTGCGGGCGGCCACCGCGGTCGCGGCGGAGGTCGCGTCGCCGGCACCCGTGGCGGGGTGATGGTGCCGCCGGTGCTGATCGGGTCCCCGCTGGGTGACCGGGTGGAGATCACGGTGCTGGGCCGCATGCACCCCGGAGCGACCGACTTCGACGACGGGACTTCGGCGGCGTCGCGCGCCTGGAGTCGCTGGAGGAGTGGCTCAGCCTGACCGCGACGGTGCACCGGTGCGGCCGGATCGAGGTCCGGGGCGTGGCCCGCGACCAGCCAGGCAGCGCGAACAGCTTGACGTTCCTCCTCGACGACCTGGACCAGACCGACCTGCCGCCGATCATCGACGCGCTCACCGCGATCGGGGAAGCGTTCCCCGTGCTCGGCGAGGACCGTCAGCGCGGCGTCAGCGTCACCGGCAAGCCGTCCACCGGCACGGGGAGCGACACGTAGTCCCACCGCACGCGGTAGCGCTCCGGCACCGTCCAGCGGTGCGCGCGCAGCATCTCGTGCAGCACGGCCTTCACCTCGAACATCCCGAAGTGCAGCCCGATGCACTTGTGCGCCCCGCCGCCGAACGGCATCCACGCGAACCGGTGCGAGCGGTCCTCCCGCCTGCCCTCCGCGAAGCGCTCCGGGTCGAACGCGTGCGGGTTCGTCCAGTGCTCCGGCGAGAAGTGGTTGATGCTGGGCGACAACGTGACCAGCGTCCCGGCGGGCACGTGGTGCCCCAGCACCGCCACGTCCTTCACCGTCTTCCTCGGCAACGACGGCACCGGCGCGGTCAGCCGCAGCGACTCCTTGATCACCAGGTCCAGCGTCTTCAGCTCGTCCAGCGCGGCCAGGTCCGGGTAGTCGTCACCGAGCGCCAGTGACTCCGCGCGGGCCCGCTCCTGCCACTCCGGGTGCTTCGCGAGGTGGTAGGCCGCCGCCGTGCTGGTGATCGTCGTCGTGTCGTGGGCGGCCATCATCAGGAAGATCATGTGGTTCACGACGTCGGCGTCGCTGAACTGCTCGCCGTCCTCGCCGGTCGCCTGGCACAGCACGGAAAACAGGTCCGGCCCCGGCGCACGCCGCTTCGCGGGCAGGTTCTCGCCGAAGTACCGCTCCAGCGTGCGCCGTCCCGCCAGGCCCGCCGCCCACCGGCCGCCCGGCACCGGGAACCGCACGAGCGACGTCGCCGCGCGCACCGAGTCCACGAACGCCCGGTTGAGCCGCGCGGCGTCGTTCCCGCTCGGCATGCCCATGAACACGCGTGACGCCACGTCGAGGGTGAGCCGCTTGAGCGCCCAGTACAGCCGCGGCCGCCCCGGCCGGCCCCACGCCCCGACACCTTCCCGCAGCACCGGGCCCCACTGCCGCGAGTACCCGGCGAGGCGGTCGCGCGTGAACGCCTCCTGCATGATCCGCCGGTGCAGGTGGTGCTCCTCGAAGTCCAGCAGCATCAGCCCGCGGTGGAAGAAGCGCTCGATGAGGAACTTCCAGCCCTCCTGCGAGAACGCCTTGTCCTTGTTCACCAGCGCCTGCTGCGTGGCCTCCGGGCCGCCGAGCACGACGAACCGCTGCCCGAACGAACCCATCCACGACACCGGCCCGAACGTCTCGAACCGCCGCAACGCGAACGCCGGGCCGAACCGCATCGAGTCCAGCGCGTGCCCGATCACCGGCGGTCCCGCGTCGCCGAGGACGGGGGCCAGGCCGCTGCCGGGCGGTGGGGGCGCGAGTTCGGTGACCGGCCACCGCTTGCCCAGCAGCCGCCGGTCGACGGCCGCGGGCAGCGGCAGCGAGGTGAGGGGCGGAACGCGGTCGCGGATCGTCACGAGACCTCCTCGGCACGTGCGCACTGCCCCCAGCGTGCCGCCCCTTCCCCCAACTGGCAAGACCCGTTGTCAGTCCCAGTCGAGCGAGCCGCCGGTCTGGTACTCGGTCACGCGGGTCTCGAAGAAGTTCTTCTCCTTCTTCAGGTCCATCGCCTCCGACATCCACGGGAACGGGTTCTCGCTCGCGCCGAAGATCGGCGCCAGCCCGATCTGCTGCGCCCGCCGGTCGGTGATGAAGTGCATGTACTGCTCGCACAGCTCCGCCGACAACCCGAGCATCCCGCGCGGCATCGTGTCGCGGGCGTAGGCGACCTCCAGCTCGCACGCCTCGATCAGCATCCCGCGCACCTCGTCGGCGAACTCCGGCGTCCACAGGTGCGGGTTCTCGATCTTGATCTGGTTGATGCAGTCGATGCCGAAGTTCAGGTGGATCGACTCGTCCCGCAGGATGTACTGGTACTGCTCGGCGATGCCCACCATCTTGTTGCGCCGTCCCAGCGACAGGATCTGCGCGAACCCGGTGTAGAACCACATGCCCTCGAACACGACGTAGAACGCCACGAGGTCGCGCAGGAAGTCCTGGTCGTCGGCGGCGTTTTCCAGGCCGCGGGTGTACTTCAGCGCCCACGCGTCCTTCGCGGTGATCGAGGGGACCTCGCGGTACATGTTGAACAGCTCGCCCTCGACGAGGCCGAGGCTCTCGCAGATGTACTGGAAGGTGTGCGTGTGCACGGCCTCCTCGAACGCCTGGCGCAGCAGGTACTGCCGGCACTCGGGGTTGGTGATCCGCTGGTACACCGCGAGCACGAGGTTGTTGGCCACCAGGGATTCCGCGGTCGCGAAGAAGCCCAGGTTGCGCTTGAGCATCACGCGTTCGTCCTCGGTCAGGCCGTCGCGGGAGCGCCAGAGCGCGATGTCGGCCTGCATCGACACCTCGGTCGGCATCCAGTGGTTGCTGCACGCCGCCAGGTACTTCTCCCAGGCCCAGCGGTACTTCAGCGGCAGCAGCTGGTTCACGTCGGCGCGGGCGTTGAGCATCGCCTTGTCGTCGATGCTGACGCGTCCCGCGTCGCAGTCGATCAGGGGGCTCACGTCGGTCACTGGCAGGCCTCGCAGTCGGGGTCGTCGATCCGGCAGGCGGCGGGTTCCGGTGCGGCGACCGGAACCGAGGGCACCGTCGCGGGCACGGCGTTGAGCTTGCCGTCCGTTCCGCGCAGGGTGCTCTTCTCCACGCTCGTGGCGGCGCGGGCCCGCAGGTAGTAGGTGGTCTTCAGGCCCTTGTGCCACGCGTAGCGGTACAGCTCGTCGAGCTTGCGGCCGCTCGGCGCGTCCACGTACAGGTTGAGCGACTGCGCCTGGTCGATCCACTTCTGCCGGCGGGACGCGGCGTCCACCAGCCACCGGCTGTCGATCTCGAACGCGGTGGCGTAGAGCCGCTTGAGGTCGGCGGGGATCCGGTCGATCTGGGCGAGGCTGCCGTCGAAGTACTTCAGGTCCGACACCATCGCCTCGTCCCACAGCCCGCGTTCCTTGAGGCTGCGCACCAGGTGCGGGTTGACGACGGTGAAGTCGCCGGACATGTTGGACTTGACGAACAGGTTCTGGAACAGCGGCTCGATGGACTGGCCGACGCCGCAGATGTTGGAGATCGTCGCGGTGGGCGCGATCGCCATGACGTTGGAGTTGCGCATCCCGGTGGTGCGGACGCGTTCCCGCAGGCCGTCCCAGTCCAATGTGGACGAGTGGTCGACCTCCAGCCCGTCGCCGACGCGGGCCTGCTCCAGCAGGCGCAGCGAGTCGATCGGCAGGATGCCCTGGCTCCACAGGGATCCTTCGAAGGACTCGTACCGCCCGCGCTCGGCGGCGAGGTCCGCCGAAGCGGAGATCGCGTAGTAGCTGATGTGCTCCATGCTGCGGTCGGCGAACTCGACGGCCTCGTCGGACGCGAACGGCAGGCCGAGTTCGAAGAGCGCGTCCTGGAAGCCCATCAGGCCCAGGCCGACCGGGCGGTGCCGCAGGTTGGACCGGCGCGCCTCGGGGATCGTGTAGAAGTTGATGTCGATGACGTTGTCCAGCATCCGGACGGCGGTGCGGACGGTGCGCTCCAGTTTCGCGGTGTCCAGGCCCTCCGGCGTGACGTGCTGGAGGAGGTTCACCGAGCCGAGGTTGCACACGGCGACCTCGTCGCTGCTGGTGTTGAGCGTGATCTCCGTGCACAGGTTCGACGAGTGCACGACGCCGGCGTGCTGCTGCGGCGAGCGCAGGTTCGACGGGTCCTTGAACGTGATCCACGGGTGCCCGGTCTCGAACAGCATGGTCAGCATGCGCCGCCACAGGTCCACGGCCCGCACGCGCTTGAACACCTTGATCTCGCCCCGGTCGGCGGCGGCCTCGTACTCGCGGTAGCGCTGGGCGAACGCGTTGCCGTAGAGGTCGTGCAGGTCGGGCGTCTCGTCGGGGGAGAACAGCGTCCACGCCCCGTCGGCCTCGACGCGGCGGAGGAACTCGTCGGGCACCCAGTTGGCGGTGTTCATGTCGTGGGTGCGGCGCCGGTCGTCGCCGGTGTTCTTGCGCAGGTCGAGGAACTCCTCGACGTCGATGTGCCAGGTCTCGAGGTAGGCGCAGGCGGCGCCTTTCCGCTTCCCGCCGTTGTGCACCAGGCCCGCGACCGTCATGTAGGACTCGTCGCCCTCGACCTTCAGGTCGAACACGGTGGGCACCACATCGATCTCGCGCACGTCGCGTACGCGGGAAAAGACCATCCCCTGGTACTCGATCCAGTTCCGCTTCACCACCGGACGGCAGCCGAGCAACTGCGCGATCTCCGGCACCGCGGGGACCCGGATGTCGAGGGTCTTCCCATCCGACGGAATCCCCAGGCGAAGCAGTTGGTAACGCACTGCGGCCGCGAGGTGGCGCGAGGTCGTGGTGAAGTGGACCTCGACACCCCGCGACACGCCGCCACGGGTCTCCAGCAAACCCTGCAGCAGAGCCAGGGTCTGCGGCCTGGGCAGGTGCGCCAGCCTGCGTGCGATGCGCTTGTTGTGTTCGCCGTCGTAGAGGTCCGCGGCGGTGAACGGCAGGGATGGCTCGCGCGCTCCCGTGAGCGGTTCCGCCGCCCAGTGGATCTGTGCGTGGTCGTCGCCGCGTTCGGTCTCCCCGAAGTGGATGCCGCGCTCGGTGAGGTACTTCCGGACGAAGTCCAGATGGGTGTCCAGCTCGGGATTCCCGGAGACGCCCCACTGCTGTCCGTCCTTGGACAGGTGACCGTCGCCCAGCAGGATGCCGTACAGACGCGCGTCCTCTTCGGTGAAGCCGGGCAGGGGCACGACCTCCTTCGGCACGACCTGGGCCACGTAGTCGCCCTTGGTCAGGTGGCTCGCGTCGACCCACTCCGGACGGACCTTGCCGTCCGCGAGCCACTTGAGGGTCCGCTGGTTCTCCTGCCCGAGCGGCACGCCCTGGATGGCGTAGAACGGGTGTCCTGACGTGACCTTCAGGGTTTCGGCGGAGTGCTTGACGTTCACCTCGACCATCGGGTCGGTCTGGTCGTAGGCGAGTACGTCGGTCACCTCGCGGTAGCTGCCGCTCGAGCCGAGCACCAGGTCACCGACGCGGACGTCCCGGATCGCCTTGACCCCGTCCGCGGTGTAGATGCCCGTCTCCGGTGCGAAGCACTGGTTCACGGCCACCGCGGTGTCGTTCGCGATCTTGAGGAACGGGACCACGCCCTGCGACTTGCCGTTGGTGCCCTTGATGTGCGCGCCGAGGCCGCGGACCGGCGTCCAGTCGTTGCCGAGGCCGCCCGAGTACTTGGCCAGCAGTGCGTTGTTCTTGTACGACTGGAAGATCGAGTCCAGCTCGTCGTCGACCGTGGTCAGGAAGCACGACGACAGCTGCGGGCGCGTCGTGCCGGAGTTGAACAGCGTCGGCGTCGAGGCCATGAACGCGAAGCTCGACAACAGCTCGTAGAACTCGATCGCGCGCTTCTCGCGGTCGTCCTCGCGCAGCGCCAGGCCCATCGCGACCCGCATGAAGAACGCCTGCGGCAGCTCGAACCGCGTGCCGTCGTGGTGCAGGAAGTAGCGGTCGTAGAGGGTCTGCAGGCCGAGGAAGCCGAAGTCGAGGTCGCGCTCGGGGCGGATCGCGGCGGTGATCTTCTTCAGGTTGAACTTCGCCAGCTCGGGGTCGGCCAGCTCCAGCTCGATCGCCCGCGCGAGGTAGTCGCGGAAGTAGCCGGGGTAGTTGAGCTCGTCGTGGCTGGCCTGGCGCGGCTCGCCGGCCAGGTAGCCCAGCGCCTCGCCGCGCAGCTTGTCCAGCAGCAGGCGGGCCGTGACGAACGAGTAGTTGGGCTCCTTCTCCACGAGTGTGCGGGCGGCCATGATCAGCGCCGTCCCCAGCTCGTCGGCCGTGATGCCCTGGTAGAGGTTCCGCTTGGTCTCGGCCAGCACCGGCTCCGCCGACACGTCGTCGATCCCCGCGACGGCCTCGCCGACGACGTGCTCGACGCGGGCCCAGTCGACGTGCGCGGAGGCGTCCGGCTCGGCGGGCTGTTCGCGGGCCTTCGCGTGCTCCTCCCGGTAGAGCACGTACGCGCGGGCGACCTTGTGGTGCCCGCCGCGCATGAGCGCGAGCTCCACCTGGTCCTGGATCTGCTCGATGTGCAGCGCGGCCTCGGGGGTGGCGTGGCGCAGCAGAGCCGTCTCGACCTGGCCGGTCAGCTCGGTCACGACGTGGTGGATGCGCGAGGACGCCGCGGCGCCGTCCCCTTCGACCGCGAGGAAGGCCTTGGTCAGGGCGACCGAGATCTTGCCCGCGTCGAAGGGGGACACACTGCCGTCGCGGCGGATGACCTGCACGGCGGTGCGCGCCGGCCGTGAGGTGGTCTCCACAGACATGCATCACTCCAAAAATGGGCGCGTGGGATCGGCACGCCGCCGCGGGGGACGACGTGCTGGAGGACAGGCTTCGCCCGGCAGCCAGCGTCTCCCGTCGCTGGGCGCTGCCGGTGATCGAAGACTACATCTAGGGGTGTCTCTCCGCGAGCACCCCAATATGCGGGCGTGTCGGCGGGTCGTGCTAGCGGGGTCCGCAGAGAAACAATCAAGCGTGCTTGATTTTTCCGGCGACCGGTGCCAGGCTCCGTGGCAGGCGCGAGGAGGCGAATGCGGTGGTGGACCTGCGACCGATCCTGAGCGATCTGGCGGCCGAGAGCCAGGCGCTCGACGACATCGTGGCCGGGGCGGACTGGGCGACGCCGACACCGGCCGAGGGCTGGACGATCGCCCACCAGATCGGGCACCTCGCGTGGACCGACGCGAAGGCGCTGCTCGCGGTGCGCACGCCGGACGACTTCGGCGCGGAGGTCCAGCGCGCGCTCGCCGCGGGCGACGGCTACGTCGACGCGGGGGCTGTGGAAGAGGCGGGCAAACCGCGCGACCAACTGCTCCAGGAGTGGCGGACCGGACGGGAAGCGCTTTCCGCGGCGCTGGAAACCGCTCCGGCAGGCACGAAATTCCCTTGGTACGGCCCGCCGATGAGCGCCGCTTCGATGGCGACGGCCCGCTTGATGGAGACCTGGGCGCACGCGCAGGACGTGTACGACGCGCTGGGGATCCCGCACGAGCCGACGGACCGCATCCGGCACATCGCGCGCTTCGGCGTCCGCACCAGGGACTTCGCCTTCGCGGTCCATTCGCTCGCGCCACCGCCCGTCGAGTTCCGCGTCGAGTTGCGGGCCCCGGACGGTACATTGTGGACATACGGGCCGGAGGACGCCGAACAGCGCGTCACCGGCAGCGCGCTGGACTTCTGCCTGGTGGTGACGCAGCGGCGGCATCCCGCGGACACCGATCTGGTGGCCGAGGGGGCGGACGCGGCGAAGTGGCTGGAGATCGCCCAGGCGTTCGCCGGCCCGCCCGGAAAGGGCCGCAAGCCGGGGGAGTTCGCGTGACCCTGCGCATCGGCAACGCGTCCGGTTTCTACGGTGACCGTTTTTCGGCGGTGCGGGAGATGCTCACCGGCGGTCCGCTCGACGTCCTGACCGGCGACTACCTCGCCGAGCTGACCATGCTGATCCTCGGCCGCGACCGGCTGAAGGACGCTTCACGTGGGTACGCCAAGACGTTCCTGCGTCAGCTGGAGGAAAACCTCGGGCTGGCCCAGGAAAAGGGCGTCAAGATCGTCAGCAACGCGGGTGGCCTCAACCCCGCCGCACTCGCCGACGCCATCCGCGACCTGGCCGCGAAGCTCGGGCTGGACATCGCCGTCGCTCACGTCGAGGGCGACGAGCTGCTGCCCTCGGCCGAACGGCTGGGACTGGGAAAACCCTTGACCGCCAACGCTTACCTGGGTGCGTGGGGGATCGCGGAGTGCCTGAAGGCCGGCGCCGACGTGGTGGTGACCGGCCGCGTGACGGACGCGTCGCTCGTCGTCGGCCCGGCCGCGGCGCACTACGGCTGGCAGCGCGACGACTACGACCGGCTCGCCGGTGCGGTCGTCGCCGGGCACGTCCTCGAATGCGGTGCGCAGGCCACGGGCGGGAACTACGCGTTCTTCACCGAGCACGACCTCGGCACGCCCGGCTTCCCGATCGCGGAGATCGAGGCCGACGGATCGAGCGTGATCACGAAGCACCCCGGCACCGGGGGAGCCGTCACGGTCGGCACGGTCACCGCGCAGCTGCTGTACGAGATCGCGGGACCGCGCTACGCGGGGCCGGATGTGACGACCCGCTTCGACACCGTTGCGCTGGAACAAGCCGGGCCGGACCGGGTGCGGATCAGCGGCGCGAAGGGCGAACCGCCGCCGCCGACGCTGAAGGTCTGCCTCAACACCCTCGGCGGTTTCCGCAACGAGACCACGTTCGTCCTCACCGGACTGGACATCGACGCGAAGGCCGCCCTCGTGCGGGAGCAGCTGGAGCGGTCGCTGAAGGACCACCCGCCCGCGGAGATCCGCTGGACGCTGGCCAGGACCGACCGCGAGGACGCCGACACCGAACAGGGCGCGAGTGCGCTGCTGCGGTGCGCGGTCAAGGATCAGGATCCGAAGGTCGCCGGACGCGCCTTCAGCGGTGCCGCGATCGAACTCGCGCTCGCCAGCTATCCCGGCTTCCACGTGACCGCACCACCGTCGGACGCGTCGCCGTACGGCGTGTACACCGCGTCCTATGTGGACGCTTCGGAGGTGAACCACACCGCGGTGTTGCCCAACGGGGACCGAGTCGAAATCCCGCATTCGGAACAGACCCTGGAACTGTCTGATGTGGAGGAACCCGCGCTTCCCGAGCCGTACACGGGTCCGACCCGTCGCGCGCCGCTGGGCACCGTTGTGGGCGCGCGCAGCGGCGACAAAGGTGGCGACGCGAACCTCGGCGTGTGGGTGCGGTCCGAGGAGCAGTGGCGCTGGCTCGCGAACACCCTCACCGTCGAGGAGTTCCGGCGGCTGTTGCCCGAAACCGCGGAACTGCCGGTGAAACGGTACGCGCTGCCCAACCTGTACGCGCTCAACTTCGTCGTCACCGGGCTGCTCGGTGAGGGCGTCGCTTCCCAGGCGCGGTTCGACCCGCAGGCCAAGGCGCTCGGCGAATGGCTGCGGGCCCGGCACGCGGAGGTCCCGGCATGATCGACACCCCGGAGCGCGCGGAACTGCGCAAGACCGTCCGCCGGTTCGTCGAGACCGAAGTGCTGCCGCACCTCGACGAGTGGGAGCGCGCCGGTGAGCTGCCGCGCGAGCTGCACCGCAAGGCGGGGGCGATCGGGCTACTCGGCGTGTCGTTCCCGGAAAGCGCGGGCGGTGGCGGCGGGAACTACCTCGACGCGCTCGTGGTCGCGGAGGAGATCCTGTACGCGGGCGGCTCGGGCGGGCTCGTCGCGTCGCTGCTGACGAACGGGATCGCCGTGCCGCACATCGTCGAAGCCGGCGATCCCGCCCAGATCGAGCGGTGGGTGCGGCCCACGCTCGAAGGTGAGCTGATCGGCTCCCTGGCGATCACGGAACCGGACGGTGGGTCGGACGTGGCGGGTATCCGCACGACCGCGCGCCGGGACGGGGACCACTACGTCGTCAACGGCGCCAAGACCTACATCACCTCCGGCTGCCGCGCCGACTTCGTGACCACCGCCGTGCGCACCGGAGGCCCTGGGGCGCACGGGGTCTCGCTGCTCGTCGTGGAACGGGGTACGCCCGGGTTCACCGTGTCCCGCAAGCTGGAGAAGATGGGCTGGCACTGCTCGGACACCGCGGAACTGTCCTATGTGGACGTTCGCGTGCCCGCCGCGAACCTGGTGGGTCAGGAGAACAGTGGGTTCGTCCAGATCGCCACGCAGTTCGTCGTCGAACGCCTGTCGCTCGCCGTCCAGGCCTACGCGACCGCGCAGCGGGCGCTGGACCTGACGCTGGAGTGGTGCCGCCTGCGCGAGACGTTCGGCCGCCCGCTGATTTCCCGGCAGCTCGTCCAGCACAAGCTCACCGAGATGGCTCGCCGCACGGACCTGGCCCGCGTCTACACCCGGCACGTCGCCGAACGGCACGTGGCGGGGGAGGAGGTCATCGCGGAAGCGTGCTTCGCCAAGAACAGCGCAGTCGAGGCCGCGGAGTGGGTCGTCAACGAGGCGGTGCAGCTGCACGGCGGGCTCGGGTACATGCGCGAGTCCGAAGTGGAGCGGCACTACCGGGACGTGCGCATCCTCGGCATCGGCGGCGGGACGAACGAGATCCTGACCGGACTGGCCGCGAAACGATTGGGGTACACCGCTTGAGCGTCATCAGGTCCGCTGTGGACACCACGAGCGAGGAGTTCGCGGCGAACAAGGAGGCGATGCTGGCCAAGCTCGCCGAGATCGAGGCCGAGCACGCCAAGGCCATCGCCGGGGGCGGCGAGAAGTACGTGGCACGCCACCGCAAGCGCGGCAAGCTGCTCGCGCGTGAGCGGATCGAGCTGCTGCTGGACGAGGACTCGCCGTTCCTGGAGCTGTCCCCGCTCGCCGCGTGGGGCACCGACTACCACGTGGGCGGCAGCGTTGTCACGGGCATCGGCACCGTCGAGGGCGTGGAATGCCTGATCGTCGCCAACGACCCGACCGTCAAGGGCGGCGCGAGCAACCCGTCGAGCCTCAAGAAGGGCCTGCGGGCGGCCGAGATCGCCGCCGAGAACCGGCTCCCGACGATCAACCTCGTCGAGTCCGGTGGCGCGGACCTGCCCACGCAGAAGGAGATCTTCATCCCCGGCGGGCGGACGTTCCGCAACCTGACGAACTCCTCCGCCGAGCGCGTCCCGACGATCGCGCTGGTGTTCGGCAACTCCACCGCCGGTGGCGCGTACCTGCCCGGCATGTCGGACTACGTGGTGATGGTCAAGGAACGCGCGAAGGTGTTCCTCGGCGGCCCGCCGCTGGTGAAGATGGCGACGGGGGAGGAGTCCGACGACGAGTCGCTGGGCGGCGCCGAGATGCACGCCCGCACCTCAGGCCTGGCCGACTACCTGGCGGTCGACGAGGAGGACGCGATCCGGCTCGGCCGCAGCATCGTCAAACGGCTCAACTGGCACAAGCAGGGCCCGGCGCCCAAGCCCGACTACGAAGAACCGCGCTACGACCCCGAAGACCTGGTGGGCATCGTGCCCGGAGACCTGAAGGTGCCCTTCGACCCGCGCGAGGTGATCGCCCGCGTCGTCGACGGCTCGGACTTCGACGAGTTCAAGCCGCTGTACGGGCCGAGCCTGGTGACCGGCTGGGCGGACGTGCACGGTTACCCGGTCGGCATCCTCGCCAACGCGCAGGGCGTGCTGTTCAGCGAGGAGTCGCAGAAGGCCACGCAGTTCATCCAGCTGGCCAACCAGACCGACACCCCGCTGATCTTCCTGCACAACACCACCGGCTACATGGTGGGCCGCGAGTACGAGCAGGGCGGCATCATCAAGCACGGCGCGATGATGATCAACGCGGTGTCGAACTCGAAGGTGCCGCACATCTCGATCCTGATGGGCGCCTCCTACGGCGCCGGCCACTACGGCATGTGCGGCCGGGCGTACGGGCCGCGCTTCCTGTTCGCCTGGCCCAGCGCCAAATCCGCGGTGATGGGGCCGCAGCAGCTGGCGGGCGTGCTGTCGATCGTCGCCCGCGCGGCGGCGGCGAACCGCGGCCAGGCCTACGACGAGGACGGCGACAAG
Organism: Amycolatopsis sacchari; assembly: GCF_900114035.1. Classification (GTDB taxonomy): domain Bacteria; phylum Actinomycetota; class Actinomycetes; order Mycobacteriales; family Pseudonocardiaceae; genus Amycolatopsis_E; species Amycolatopsis_E sacchari. The sequence continues at coordinate 365,717 of NZ_FORP01000001.1, forward strand.
GCCATGCGCGCCATGGTCGAACAGCAGATCGAGGCCGAGTCGATGCCGATGTTCCTGTCCGGCATGCTCTACGACGACGGCATCATCGACCCCCGCGACACCCGGACGGTGCTCGGGCTGAGCCTGTCCGCCATCGCCAACGGACCGATCAAGGGCGCCGAGGGCTTCGGCGTCTTCCGGATGTGAGGCCGATGCTCACCACGATTCTGGTCGCCAACCGGGGCGAGATCGCCCGCCGCGTGTTCCGCACCTGCGCGGAGCTGGGGCTCGGCAAGGCCGCGGTGTTCTCCGACGCGGACGCCGGCGCCCCGCACGTGCGGGAGGCGGACGCCGCGGTGCGCCTGCCCGGCGACGCTCCGTCGGACACCTACCTGCGGGCGGACCTGCTCGTCGAGGCCGCGAAGGCGGCGGGCGCGGACGCCGTGCACCCCGGCTACGGCTTCCTGTCGGAGAACGGGGCGTTCGCGCGGGCCGTGCTCGACGCGGGGCTCACGTGGATCGGGCCGCCACCGGCCGCCATCGAGGCCATGGGGTCCAAAGTGGAGGCCAAGCGGATCATGGCCGACGCCGGGGTGCCCGTGCTGGCGGAGCTGGACCCGGAGCGCGTCACCGAAGCCGACCTGCCCGTGCTGATCAAGGCCTCCGCCGGGGGCGGTGGCCGGGGCATGCGCGTCGTGCGGGAGCTGGACGAGCTGACCGACGCGGTCGCGAGCGCGCAGGCCGAGGCGGCGTCGGCGTTCGGCGATCCGACGGTGTTCTGCGAGCGGTACCTGGAAACCGGGCGGCACATCGAAGTCCAGGTGCTCGCGGACACGCACGGTACCGTGTGGACGGTCGGCGAGCGGGAGTGCTCGATCCAGCGGCGGCACCAGAAGGTCGTCGAGGAGTCGCCGTCCCCGCTGGTGGACGAGCCGATGCGAGCGGCCTTGTTCGAGGCCGCGCGCAAGGCCGCGCAGGCGATCGACTACGTGGGTGCCGGCACCGTCGAGTTCCTCGCGACGGAGAACGGCGAGTTCTTCTTCCTCGAGATGAACACCCGCCTGCAGGTCGAGCACCCGGTGACCGAGCTGGTGACGGGGCTGGACCTGGTGGCGTGGCAGATCCGCGTCGCCGAGGGCGCGGCGCTGCCGCCCGAACCGCCGTCGCCGAACGGGCACGCGATCGAAGTGCGGCTCTACGCCGAGGACCCGGCCGCCGACTGGCAGCCGCAGACCGGGACCCTGCACCACTTCGCGGTGCCGGGCGACGTGCGCGTGGACAGCGGCGTCGAGGACGGCTCGGTGATCGGCGTGCACTACGACCCGATGCTGGCGAAGGTCATCGCGTGGGCACCGACGCGCGCGGAGGCGGCCCGCAAGCTCGCGGCGGCGCTGGCCGGGGCGGAGATCCACGGCGTGCGCACCAACCGCGACCTGCTGGTGAACGTGCTGCGGCACCCGGAGTTCCTGGCGGGCAACACCGACACCGCGTTCTTCGGCAGGCACGGGCTGGACACGCTCGCGGCCCCGCTGGGCGACGAACGCCTCGCCGCCGTCGCGGCGGCCTTCGCCGACGCGGCCGCGAACCGCACCGGAAAGCGCATTCCCGGTGGCTGGCGGAACGTGCGGTCGGCGCCCCAGCGCAAGCGCTACGCCGTGGGCGGCCGCGAGTACGAGGTCGCGTACACCGGCAACCGCGTCGAAGGCGAGGACATCACGCTCGTCCACGCGACGCCGGAGCGGGTGGTGCTGGACGTCTCGGGAGTGCGGCGGAGCTTCTCCGTGGGCCGGTACCCGGGGCTCGTGTGCGTCGGCCCGGTCTCGCTCACGCCGGTGCCGCGCTTCACCGAACCCGGTTCGGCGCTGGTGGCGGGTTCGCTCGTCGCGCCCATGCCCGGCACGGTGCTGCGGATCGCGGTCGAACCGGGGGCCGCGGTGTCGGCCGGGGACCCGTTGCTGTGGCTGGAAGCGATGAAGATGGAGCACCGGATCACCGCGCCGGCCGACGGCGTGGTGGCGGAACTGCCCGTGTCCGTGGGACAGCAGGTCGAGGTGGGGGCCGTGCTGGCGGTAGTGAAGGAGCAGCAGTGAGTTTCGAAGAAACCGAGGAACGGCAGGCGCTCCGCAAGGCCGTCGCCGAACTGGGCCGCAGCTACGGCCACGAGTACTACTCGAAGCTGGCCCGCAGCGGCGGGCACACCACGGAGTTGTGGAACGAGGCCGGGCGGCTGGGTTACCTCGGGGTCGCCGTGCCCGAGGAGTACGGCGGCGGAGGCGCGGGCATCGGCGACCTGGCGGCCGTGTGCGAGGAGTTCTGCGCCGCGGGCACGCCGATGCTGCTGATGGTGGTGTCCCCGGCGATCTGCGCCACGGTCATCGCCCGGTACGGCACGGACGCGCAGAAGAGCCGCTGGCTGCCGAGGTTCGCGACGGGTGAGGCGCGGATGTCCTTCGCCATCACCGAACCCGACGCCGGGTCGAACTCGCACCGCATCACCACGACCGCGCGGCGTGACGGCGGGGACTGGCTGCTGTCCGGGCGGAAGGTGTTCATCTCGGGCGTGGACGAGGCCGAGGCGGTGCTCGTGGTCGGGCGCACGGAGGACGCGAAGACGGGCAAGCTCAAGCCCGCGTTGTTCATCGTCCCCACCGACGCGCCCGGGTTCGAGTACCGGCAGATCGAGATGGACCTCGTCTCGGCGGACAAGCAGTTCGGCCTGTTCCTCGACGACGTGCGCCTGCCGTACGACGCGCTGGTCGGGTCCGAGGACGCGGCTCTGGCGCAGCTGTTCGCGGGGTTGAATCCCGAACGCATCATGGCCGCGTCGTTCTCGACCGGGGTCGCGCGGTACGCGCTGGACAAGGGGGTCGAGTACGCGAAGCAGCGCAGCGTCTGGGGTGCGCCGATCGGCAGCCACCAGGGGCTCGCCCACCCGCTGGCGCAAGTCAAGATCGAGCTGGAGCTGGCCCGCCTGATGACGCAGAAGGCCGCGGCCCGCTACGACGCGGGTGACGACTTCGGTGCCGGCGAGGCGGCGAACATGGCGAAGTACGCCGGGGCGGAGGTCGCGATCAAGGCGGTGGACACGGCGATCCAGACGCACGGGGGCAACGGGCTGGCGTCGGAGTACGGCCTGGGTACGCTGCTCGGGGCCGTGCGCGTGGGCCGCATCGCGCCGGTCAGCAGGGAGATGGTGCTGAACTTCGTGGCACAGCACTCCCTCGGCCTGCCGAAGTCCTATTAGGAGGATGGTTCTGAGTACACCGGCGCGTGAGCCGCAGCAGGAGCGGAGCCGCACCACCCGGCGGCGGTTGCTGGAGGCGTCCGTCGCCTGCATCGGGGAGCTCGGGTGGAGCGGCACGACCGTCGCCGTCGTGGCGCAGCGGGCGGGGGTCTCGCGAGGCGCGGCGCAGCACCACTTCCGCACCCGCGAGGACCTCGTCACCGCCGCCGTCGAGTACCTCGGCGAGGTGCAGCTCACCCAGTTGAGGGAGCGTGTCGACGAGTTGCCGCCCGGGGAGTCACGCATCGAAGCGGTCGTGGACATGCTGCTGAACCTCTACACCGGGCCGATGTTCCGCGCCGCGCTGCACCTGTGGGTCGCCGCCTCGACCGACGACGCGCTGCGGGCCGCACTGGTCCCGCTGGAGGCCAGGGTGGGCCGGGAAGCGCACCGGGTGGCGCTGGAACTGCTGGGCGTGAGCGAGGACCAGCGGGGAGTGCGCGAGATGGTCCAGGCCACCCTCGACCTCGCCCGCGGCCTGGGTCTGGCGAACCTGCTCAGCGACGACAGCCGCCGCCGCGAAAGGATCATCCATCAGTGGGCGGGGGTCCTGGATTCGACCCTCCCGGAACCGGGTAGCGCTGAACCAGGTGACGCGACACGAAAAATATCCGGGGCCGCGCGCTAACACGAATGGAGCAGCGCGCGATAACCTGGTGTACACAGTTTCTTCCCGAGGGGGTTGATACCGGTGGCCGAAGACGAGTTGTCCCATCGCGCGCTGGCGATGCTGCGGGCCGTCGCGGAGGGGCGCGCGGTGATGACGAGCAGCTGCGAGCCGGACCTGTTCATCGACGGGGTCCCGTGCTGCGACCAGATGACCGCGCACACCCTGGCGCACCGGGGTTACCTCGCGGTGGGCGCCGACGGCCGCACCGCCGAGCTGACGCCCGCCGGGCGCGCCGCGCTCTCGGTGACCGTCGCCGCCTGAGCCTGGTTCAGACCAGCTTGCGCCTGCCCAGCACGGCGTAGAGCCCGCCGGCGAGCGCGAAGCCCACGAAGAACGTGATGTCCCCGATCGCCGGCACGGCCTTCGGCACCGGCCCGGTGTAGAGCGACTGGTTCGCGAACAACGCGATCGACACGACGGCACCGACGAGGAACGCGCCGAGCCCCGCCCAGCCGCGGCGGCTGCGGTCCGCGAGCAGCCCGGCGGTCTCCCGCCCGCGCCGCAGGTACTGGTCGGCGAACACGACGCCGAGCCACGGCGCGATCCAGTACGCGATCACCAGCAGGAAGTGCTCGTACGCCGCTCCGGCGTCCGACAGCCCGGCCCAGGCGAGCGCGAACCCGACCGCGCCGAAGCCGAGCGCGACGATCGCGCGCCGCCACGCCAGCGGCAGCCGGATGCCCAGGCACAGGAACGCCAGCGCCCCCGAGTACACGTTGAGCGCGTTCGCCGCCACCGCGCCGAGCGCGATCGCCAGCAGGGTCACCGCCGAGAGCCAGCCCGGCATGTGCCCGGTGAACGCGGCGGTCGGGCTCTCGTCGCCGCCCGCGCCGCCGATCGTCGCCGACGCCGCGCCCGCGGCCATCAGCACCGTGCACGACAGGAACAGCCCGAGCGCGGCGTACCAGCCGACCGCGCGGCCACGCACCGTCGACGGCAGGTACCGCGTGTAGTCCGCCGCGTAGGGGTTCCAGCCCGCCGCGTAACCGAACGCGGCGCCCATCGTGAGCAGGAAACCGCCCGTGCCCCCGCCGCCACCGGCGGCACCCGGGTGAGCCTGGGTGAACGTGTACACGGTCGCCACGAGGAAGATCACCGCGAGCACACCGAAGATGTACTTCTCGTACGCCTGCACGAGGTTGTGCCCGAAGAACGCGATGCCGATCTGCAGCACCACGACGATCACCAGGCACGCCAGCACGGGCAGCCCGGTGAGCGTGTTGAGCGCGAACGCGCCGCTGACGCTGTTGACCGCGAACCAGCCGATGCCCGCCGTCACCGACATCAGCGCGGCGGGCACGAGGTTGCCCCAGTAGCCGAAACCCAGCCTGCTCAGCACCATCTGCGGCACGCCGTGCTTCGGCCCGCGCGCGGACAGCACGCCGTGGGACAGCGCGCCGAGCGCGTTGCCGAGCGCCGCCGCCAGCAGCGTCTGCCAGAAGCTCAGCCCGAACGCCGAAACCCCGAGCACGCCGACGAAGATCGTGGCGAACTCGAGGTTCGGCGAGGACCACGTCCAGAACAGCTGCCGCGGCCTGCCGTGCCGGTCCGCCGCCGCCACCGGTTCGATGCCGCCGGGTTCCACCGCCACGACCCGGTCGCCGTACTCACCGGGCCGCACTTCCGCCGATGCTGGGGTCACTGGTCGGGTCGCTGCCATGCGAGCACCGTAGGTGCCGGATGTTTCGGCCGCGTTGCGCCGCGGTCAGGCAACGGTGATCACGTCCAGTTTTTCGCGCAGGTACTGCGATGCGACGACCGGCGGGTACTCGCGGCGGCCCAGCGGCGGGGCGAGCGACTCGATGAGGGCGTCGTGATCGGTCTCGTAGAAGAACATGAGCGACACCAGGTCCTCGTCCGGCGCGGTGGCGTGGGGCGGCAGGACGCGGTGCCGGGTGGAGCGCCACCGGTCGCCCGTCCAGCGGGCCATCAGGTCGCCGATGTTGACGGTGAACGCCGCCGGGTCGTGCGGCGCGTCCTCCCACTCGCCCTCGGCCGTGTACACCTGCAGCCCGCCCACACCCGCTTCCCGGTCCAGCACCGTGACCGTGCCGAAGTCGGTGTGCGGGCCGATGCGGAACTGGTCCGGCGCGGGCGCGCCGACGTGCGTCATCGGCGGGTACCAGTTGATGTTGAAGGTGTACGTGGGATGCGTGGTGTGGCGGGTGAAATGCCCGGTTTCGAGGTCCAGTGCGGCGGCGAAGATCGTGAGCAGCTCGTCCGACAACGCGCGCATGCGCGCCATGTACTCGCGGGCCGCCGCCGCCAGCCCGGGCACCTCCGCGGGCCACACGTTGGGCTGGAACCAGAACTCGTCCACCTCGGGCACGCCCACCGGGTCGTCCGCACCGACCGAATAGGACTCCTTGAGGTCCGGCGGGGTCTCGGTGCCCTCGGCGTACCCGTTGGCCTCCACGCCCGGGGGCAGCCAGCCGCGGCCGCCGACCGTGACCGCGTACCGCTGCTTGACCTCCTTCGGTAGCGCGAAGAAGGCGCGGGAGTACTCCCGCGTCCGTGCCCGCAGCTCGTCCGGGACGCCGTGCCCGGTGATCAGCAGGAAGCCGGAGTCCCGCAGCGCGGCGTCGACCCGGGCGGCGACACCGGCCCGGTCGTCGCCGGAGAACCAGGGGGACAGGTCGATCAGCGGAACCGAGCCCATGTGCCGCTCCTAGGAAGAGGTGCCGATGTCTTCGAACCACAGTTCGGGGCGCTGCGCGATGAACTCCGTCATGAGCGCGACGCAGTCCGCGTCGTCGAGGACCGTGACCCGCACGCCGTGCTCCGCGAGCCACTCGTGGCCGCCGGAGAAGGTCTGCGCCTCCCCGATGACCACATGGGGAATGGTGAACTGCCGGACCAGCCCGCTGCAATACCAGCACGGCGAGAGCGTGGTCACCATGATCGTGTCGCGGTAGTGCGGCCGCCGCCCCGCGTTGCGGAACGCGCTGGTCTCGGCGTGCATCGACGGGTCGTCGTCCTGCACCCGCCGGTTGTGGCCGCGGCCGAGCAGCTGACCGTCCACAGTGAACAGCGCGGCGCCGATGGGCACGCCGCCCTCGGCCTTGCCGAGGACGGCTTCCTCGCGGGCGACGGCGAGCAGGGCGGCGGGGTCAAGATCCATCCACTCACCCTAGAGCAACAACGCGCGGATGTCGGCCACCAGCAGGTCCGGCTGCTCCATCGCGGCGAAGTGCCCGCCGCGGTCGTGCTCGGTCCAGCGCACGATGTTGTTGTCCCGCTCGGCGATGCGGCGGATGGGCAGCGTGATGTCCTTGGGGAACACCGAAACCGCGGTGGGCGTGGGGGAGGGCTCCAGCGGCGTGCGCCAGAGCGCGCCGGACTCCTGGTAGAGCCGGGCCGAGGAGCCCGCGGTGCCGGTGAGCCAGTACAGCATGACGTTCGTCAGCAGCTGGTCGCGGTCGACGGCGTCCTCGGGCGAGTCGGCCGAGTCGGTCCAGTCCCGGAACTTCTCGGTGATCCAGGCCAGCTGGCCGACGGGGGAGTCGTGCAGGGCGTAGGCCAGCGTCTGCGGGCGCTGGGACTGCAGGACCGAGTACCCCGACAGCTCGCGCTGGTAGCGCAGGCGCGTCTCGAACCGGCGCCGCTCGTCCTCGGTCAGCTCCGCCGGGTCGAGCTGACCGCCGGGCAGCATCGTCAGGTGCACGGCCGTGACGTGCTCGGCGTCGAGCCTGCCCAGCTCCCGCGTGATGAGCGCACCCCAGTCACCGCCGTGCGCGGCGTAGCGCTCGTAACCCAGGCGCCGCATCAGCTCCGCCCAGGCGCGCGCGATGCGGTGGACGCCCCAGCCGGGCTCGGTGGTGGGACCGGAGAAGCCGTAGCCCGGCAGCGACGGCACCACGACGTGGAAGTCCGCCGACAGCGGGCCGAGCACCTTCAGGAACTCCACGACCGAGCCGGGCCAGCCGTGGGTGAGCAGCAGCGGCAGCGCGTCCGTGCGGCCGGAGCGCACGTGCAGGAAGTGCACGCGCTGCCCGTCGATCTCGGTCGTGAACTGCGGGAACTCGTTGAGCTCGCGCTCGTGCCGCCGCCAGTCGTAGCCGTGCCGCCAGTGGTGCGCCAGCTCCTTCAGGTAGCCCAGCGGCACCCCGGAGCCCCACCCGGAGCCGGGCAGCTCGGCGGGCCAGCGGGTCAGGTCGAGGCGGGTGTGCAGGTCGTCCAGCTGCTCCTGCGGGACGTCGATGCGGAAGGGGTCCATGGGCCTACCGTAGATCCCCGCGCCAGAGGTTACCGACCGCTTAGTATGTGCTGTACCGTGTCCGTCGTGGCAGTGGTGCTCCCCGGCTCAGGCAGTGGCGGCTCAGACCGTCGCGCCGAGCATGCGCAGCACCAGGTCCGCGTACTCGCGGCCGAGCGCCTTCGGCGTCTTGCCGGCGCGGTCGCTGTACCAGCGCGCCACGTCCACGCCCAGCGACAGCACCGCGCGGGCGGCCGTCCGCAGGTCGCTCACCGTGAACTCGCCCGCCTTGACGCCGTCGGCGATCACGTCGCGCACCAGGTGCTCGATGCGCCGCCGCAGGTCCGCGACGACGGCGTACTGCTGCGGCGGCAGCGCCTGCAGCTCGTACTGCACGACCCGCGCCACGGTGTGCCGCCGCGCGTGCCAGGCCACGAAGTCCTCCACGATGCTGCGCATGCGCTCCCGCGGGCTGTCCGGGCGCGCGGCGACGCTCTCCACGAGGGTCAGCGTCTGCTCGTGCCCGCTCTTGCTGATCGCGAACAGCAGCGCGGCCTTCGACGCGAAGTGCACGTACAGCGCGGCCGGGCTCATCCCGGCCGCCGCGGCGATGTCGCGGGTCGTGGTCGCGTGGTAACCGCGGTCGGCGAACGACTCGACGGCGGCCAGCATGAGCCGGCGTGCGGCGTCGGGCTGGACCTCGGGCCACAGTTCGGCGGACAACGAGACTGTCATTCTCTGATCCTCCCAGGATCGGACCGCGACTAGTGTAAGCGGGCGCTTAGTGCCCGGGAGTTTCGAACAGGAGTTGGTCAGTGAACTCTCTCAAGGACCGCGTCGCGATCGTCACCGGGGCGAGCCGGGGCATCGGCCTCGGCATCGCCCGCGAGCTGGTGCGGCGGGGCGCGAAGGTCTGCGTCACCGCCCGCAAGCCGGAGCCGCTGGCCGAGGCCGTGCGGGAGCTGGGCGGTCCCGGCGTCGCGATCGGCGTGCCCGGCAAGGCCGACGACGCCGCGCACCAGCAGGAGGCCGTGACCAGGACCGTGGAGGCGTTCGGCAGCCTCGACCTGCTCGTCAACAACACCGGCATCAACCCCGTCTTCGGCCCTATCACCGACATCGACCCGGCGGCGGCCGCGAAGATCCTCGGCGTCAACGTGCTGGCGCCGCTGTCGTGGATCCGGCTCGCCCGCGACGCGTGGATGGGTGAGCACGGGGGAGCGGTGGTCAACATCGCGTCCATCGCGGGCCTGCACGCTTCGCCGGGCATCGGCATGTACGGCGTGAGCAAGGCGGCGCTGATCCGCCTGACCACCGAGCTGGGTGCCGAGCTGGGGCCGGGGATCCGCGTCAACGCCGTGGCGCCCGCGGTCGTGAAGACCCAGTTCGCGACGGCGCTGTACGAGGGTCGCGAGGAGGAGGTCACCGCGAGCTACCCGATGAAGCGCCTCGGTGTCCCGGAGGACGTCGCGGGCGCGGTGGCGTTCCTGCTGTCTGACGAGGCCAGCTGGATCACCGGCCAGACCCTCGTGCTCGACGGCGGTGTCGGCCTGGTCGGTGGCCTGTGAGCACCGAGCTGAACGGTGCCGGTGTCGTGATCACCGGTGGTGGCGGCGGGATCGGGAGCGCGCTGGCCCGGCGGTTCGCCGCCGAGGGCGCGCGGATCTTCGTCGCGGACCTCGACGGCGACGCCGCCGCGGCCGTCGCGGCGGAGGTCGGTGGCGTGGCGCTGGGCGTGGACGCCGCGTCCGAGGCCGGGGTCGAGCAGTTGATCACCGCGGCCAAGGCGGAGCTGGGCACCATCGACCTGTTCTGCGCCAACGCCGGGATCGCCCCGCACGGCGGCGCCGACGCGCCGGAGGACGTGTGGGCGCGGGCGTGGGACGTCAACGTCATGGCCCACGTGCGGGCCGCGAAGCTGCTGCTGCCCGACTGGCTCGACCGCGGCAAGGGGCATTTCCTGGCCACCGTGTCGGCGGCGGGGCTGCTCACCGTTCTCGGCTCCGCGCCCTACGCGGTCACCAAGCACGGCGCGCTGGCGTTCGCCGAGTGGCTCAGCGCCACCTACCGGCACCGCGGCATCACCGTCCAGGCGATCTGCCCGCAGGGCGTGCGCACGAACATGCTCGCGAGCACCGGCCGCGCGGGCGAGCTGATCATGGGTGCCTCGGCGATCGAGCCCGAGCAGGTCGCGGACGCGGTGCTGGAGGCGTTCACCGACGACCGGTTCCTGATCCTGCCGCACCCCGAGGTCGCCGGGTACTACGCGGCGCGTGCCACGGACACCGACCGCTGGCTGGCCGGCATGAACAAGCTGCAGCGGAAGGTGGAGCAGGCGACGGGGGAGTGAGCGCGGGTCAGCGCGGGGCGTGGCGCTCCAGGAACGCCATGATCTCGGCCGGGTCCTCCAGCGGCAGCGGGTAGTGCAGGAGGCGGTCGAGCCCGAGGCTCTCGTAGTCCGCGGGCCGTCCCGTCGTGCCGATCGGCATGAACGTGATTTCGAGCCTGCCCAGGCGGGCGGGCCGCTCGACCTCGGTGGCGGCCTTCGCCAGCCCGGTCAGGTGCCGCTCCAGGTCCCGCGGCGACGAGCCGTTGCCGAACCAGCCGTGCCCGCGCGCGACCGCACGCCGGAACGCGGCGGGACTGTGCCCGCCGATGACGACGCGGGGTTCGCGGGCGGGGCGCGGATGCGCGTCCACGCCCGAGAACGACACGTGCTCGCCTTCGTACGCGGGTCGCGGGTCGAGCCACAGCGACCGCATCGCGTCGAGGTACTCGTCGGTGCGGCGGCCGCGTTCGGACATCGGCACGCCCACCGCGGCCAGCTCCGGCTCCAGGTACCCGGCGCCGACGCCGAGCAGCAGCCGGCCGCCGCTGAGCGCGTCCAGGCTCGCGACCTGCTTGGCCAGCACGACGGGATTGCGCTGCGGCAGGATGACGATCCCCGTGCCCAGCTCGATCCGCTCGGTCACCGCCGCGACGAAAGCCAGGTGCACCAGCGGGTCGAGGATGGGATCCGCCGGGTCCATCGGGGTGTCCGGGGTGCGCGGGCTCGGCACGACGACGTGCTCACCGGCCCACCACGACCCGTACCCCAGCTCCTCCGCGCGCCGCGCGAACCGCAGTGTTTCGGCGCGTGCGTGCGCCGCCTTGGCGTTGAGCCCGAAGATCCCTGTTTCCACGCCCCGATCCTGACCCGCCGCGCCGCTCCCCGTCCAAGACCGGTTCGCATAACCTCGGGTTATGGATGTCCGGGTCCAGGACCTGCGCTACTTCGTCACGGTCGCGGAGGAACTCAGCTTCACCAGGGCCGCCGAGGCGCTGTTCGTCTCGCAACCCGCGCTGAGCAAGCAGATCGGCAGGCTCGAGACGGCGCTGCGCGTCAAGCTGTTCGAGCGGGAGCGCCGTGCGGTGACGCTCACCCCGGCGGGACACGCCCTGCTGCCCAGGGCACGGGAGGTGATCGGCGCTTGGACCGCCGGGCAGCGTGAGGTCGCCGATGCCGCGGCGCGGGAGCGCGACACCCTCACCATCGGCTTCCACACGTCGATCGGGCGCGGGCTGGTGCCCGGGACGACCGCGCGCATGCGGGAGGTGCTGCCCGGCTGGCGGCTGCTGTTCCGGCAGGTGTCGTGGCAGGACCCGACCGGCGGTCTCGGCAGCGGCGAAACCGACGTCGCCTACTGTGGCTGCCCGCGCCGGCCGGGTACGAGCACAAGGTCGTCAGCACCGAGGACCGGTGGGTCGGGCTGCCGCGCGGGCACCGGCTCGCCGGTCTCGACGTGGTGCCGTTCGCCGAGCTCGCGGACGAGCCGTTCGTCGCGCTGCCGGGATCGGCCGGGCCGATGCGGGACTTCTGGCTGGCGGCGGAACAGCGCACCGGTCCGGCACGGGTGGCGGTGGAGGTGGAGACCGCGGAGGAGGCGTTCGAAGCCGTCGCGGCGGGCACCGGGATCATGCTCGTCGCGGAGGGCAACGCGGAGGTGTACCGGCGGGACGACGTGGTGACCCGGCCGGTGTCCGGGCTGCCACCCGCCGAACTGGCCGTGCTGTGGCACGAGGGGGACTCGCGCGAGGCGGTCCGCGTGTTCACCGACGCGTGCCGCCGCTGTCTCTGCGGCCGGCCGTCCCCCGGCGCGCGCTAGCCTTGGCCCATGGCACGCCCCGCCGCCGAGGACTCGGTACCGCGCCGCCTGCTCGCGGCCGCCACGAAACTGTTCGCGCAGCGGGGGTACGACCGCACGTCCGTGCAGGAGATCGTGGCGGCCGCCGGCGTCACCAAGGGCGCCATGTACCACTACTTCGACTCCAAGGACGACCTGCTGTCCGAGATCTACGGCCGCATCCTGCGGCTGCAGACCGAGCAGCTGGAGAAGGTCGCCGCCACCGAGGCGCCCGTCGCCGAGCGGGTGCGCCAGGCGGCGGTGGACGTCGTGGTCAGCACGATCGGCAACCTCGACGACATGACCATCTTCCTGCAGTCGATGCACCAGCTCGGCCCCGAGAAGTACCGGGCGGTCAGGGCCGAGCGGCGGCGCTACCACGAGCGGTTCCGCTCACTGGTCGAGGAAGGGCAGCGCGAGGGCGTGTTCCGCGCCGACAAACCCGCCGGCATCGTCGTCGACTTCTTCTTCGGCGCGGTGCACCACCTGAGCGTGTGGTACCGCGGGGACGGTGAGCTCTCCGCACGCCAGGTGGGCGACCACTACGCCGGACTGCTGCTGGCCGCGCTGCGGCCGGAATAGCTCCTCACAGCGGCAGGTCCACCAGGCCCGCGAGCGCCGCGCGGTGGCGGCCCGGCGTGCCCAGCGCCAGCTCATCGCTCTTGGCGCGCTTGAGGTACAGGTGCGCCGGGTGCTCCCACGTCATCCCGATGCCGCCGTGGAGCTGGATGGCCTCCTCGGCCGCGTGCACTGCCACCGCCGCACACGCCGACTGCGCCACGGCGACCGCGATGCCGAGGTCGTCGGTGCCGTTCGCCAGCGCGTCGGCCACGTTGCGGGCCGTGGCCCGCGCGGTGACGACCTCCAGGTACAGGTCGGCGAGCCGGTGCTTGAGCGCCTGGAACGAGCCCACCGGGCGGCCGAACTGGTAGCGCTGCTTGACGTAGGCCACCGTCTCGTCGAGGCACCACTGCGCGATCCCGACCTGCTCGGACGCCAGCAGCCCGGCGCCGGTGAGCAGCGCCCGCTCCAGCGCGTCCGCCGCCCGCTCCGGGCCCGCGAGCAGCCGGCCGGGCACGTTCTCCAGCGTGACGTCGGCCAGGCGCCGGGTCAGGTCGAGCGAGGTCGCCTCCGCGGCCGTCGCTCCGTCGACCGCGTACAGCGCGGGACCGTCGGGACCGGACGCGGGCACGATCAGCACGTCGGCCACCGAGGCGTCCGCGACCAGACCGATCCGTCCATTGAGGACACCGTCACGCACCTGCACGGTCTCGGGGAACGCCGCACCCGGCCACGTGCTCAACGGCACCGCGAGCGCACCGGTCCGCTCGCCGCTCGCGAGCGCCCGCAACAGCTCCGCCACCACCGCTTCGCCCGTGTCGCACGCCAGCAGCGCCGACGTCGCCAGCACCGCGCTGCCCAGCAACGGCACCGGCGCCACAGCCCGGCCGGCCTCCTCCAGCACCACGGCCAGTTCGCGCGCCGACGCGCCGTGCCCGCCCAGCTCCTCGGGGACGGCCAGCCCCGCCGCACCCAGCTCCCCGGCCAGGGTGCGCCACAGCTTCAGGTCGTACGGTTCCGCGCTTTCGGTCCGCGCGAGCACCGCCGAGGCGGGCGCGCGGTCGGTGAACAGGTCGCGGACGCTCGCCCGCAGGTCCTCTTCGACCTCGGAGTACAGCAGATCACTCACCGGGGCAGGTCCTTCCAGGCGACGTCCTTGTCGACGCGGGGTTCCGACGGCAGGCCGAGCACGCGCTCGGCGATGATGTTGCGCAGCACCTCGGAGGTGCCGCCCTCGATGGAGTTGCCCTTGGCCCGCAGGTACCGGTAACCGGGGCCGCGGCCGAGCATGTCGACCCGCTCCGGCCGCCGCATCGTCCAGTCGTCGTAGCGCAGGCCGTCCTCGCCCGCCAGTTCGACCTCCAGTCCCGACAGCGCCTGCTGCAGCTTCGCGAACGCCAGCTTCATCGCCGAGCCCTCCGGCCCCGGCGCGCCGACCGCGAGCTGCTGGCGCAGCCGCTGCCCGGCCAGCCGCGCCGCCTCCGCGTCCACCCACAGCCGCAGCAGCCGCTCGTGCAGGTCGGGCGTGCGCAGTTCGGGGCGCTCCCGCCACGTCTTCGCGACCATGCCGAGCAGCCCGCCCTCACGCGGCATCGCGTTGCCGCCGATCGCGACACGCTCGTTCATCAGCGTCGTCTGCGCGACCTTCCAGCCCTCGCCGACCGCGCCGAGCCGGTTGGCGTCGGGCAGCCGCACGTTCGACAGGAACACCTCGTTGAACTCGGCCTCACCGGTCAGCTGCCGCAGCGGCCGCACGTCGACGCCGGGATCGGTCATGTCGCAGACGAAGTAGGTCATGCCCTGGTGCTTGGGCACGTCGGGGTCGGTGCGCGTGACGAGGATGGCGAAGCGGGCGATGTGCGCGACCGACGTCCACACCTTCTGCCCGTTGACCACCCACTCGTCGCCGTCGCGGACGGCGCGGGTGCCCAGCGCGGCGAGGTCGGAACCCGCGCCCGGTTCGGAGAACAGCTGGCACCACACCTCCTCGCCGGTCCACAGTGGACGCAGGTAGCGCTTCTTCTGCTCCTCCGTGCCGAACCGCAGGATCGTCGGCGCCGCCATGCCGAGCCCGATGCCGATCCGGCGCGGGTTGTTGTCCGGCGCGCCCGCCTTCGCGAACTCGGCCTCCACCACGGTCTGCAGCTCGCGGGGCGCGCCCAGCCCGCCGAGGCCCTCGGGGTAGTGCACCCACGCCAGGCCCGCGTCGAACCGCGCCCGCAGGAACTCCAGGCGGTCCAGGTCTTCCGGGTCGTGGGTGGCGAGGAACTCCGCCACCCGCGCCCGCAGGTCTTCCGCTGTCGTCACTTGTACTTCCTCAGCTCTCGGTGGGCCAGTGACCGCTTGTGCACCTCGTCGGGGCCGTCGGCGAACCGCAGCGTGCGGATGCCCGCCCACATCTCCGCCAGCGGGAAGTCCTGCGACAGCCCGCCCGCGCCGTGCGCCTGGATCGCCTTGTCCAGGATCCACTCCACGGTCCGCGGAGTGGCGATCTTGATGGCCTGGATCTCGGTGTGCGCGCCGCGGTTGCCGATGGTGTCCATCAGCCAGGCGGTCTTGAGCACGAGCAGCCGCAGCTGCTCGATCCGCACGCGGGACTCCGCGATCCAGTCCTGCACCACGCCCTGCTCCGCGATGGCCTTGCCGAACGTGCTGCGCGACAGGGTGCGGCGGCACATCGCCTCGATCGCGCGCTCGGCGATGCCGATCGAGCGCATGCAGTGGTGGATGCGGCCAGGCCCCAGCCGCGCCTGCGCGATGGCGAACCCGGCGCCCTCCTCGACGAGCAGGTTCTCCGCGGGCACGCGGACCTCGTCGAAGACGACCTCGGCGTGCCCGCCGTGGGAGCTGTCGTCGTAGCCGAACACCTTCATCCCGCGCTTGACCGTCAGGCCGGGGGTGTCGCGCGGCACCAGGATCATGCTCTGCTGGCGGTGCGGCTCCGCATCGGGATCGGTCTTGCCCATCACGATGAAGATCGCGCAGTTCGGGTTCATCGCCCCCGTGATGTACCACTTGCGCCCGGTGATGACGTAGGAGTCGCCGTCACGCCGGATGCTCGTGGCGATGTTGCGGGCGTCGGAGGAGGCGACGTCGGGCTCGGTCATCGCGAACGCCGAGCGGATCTCCCCGTCCAGCAAGGGTTGCAGCCACTGCTTGCGCTGCGCCTCGGTGCCGAACTGCGCCAGCACCTCCATGTTGCCGGTGTCCGGGGCGGCGCAGTTGAGCGCGGCCGGCGCCAGGTGCGGGCTGCGGCCGGTGATCTCGGCCAGCGGCGCGTACTGCAGGTTGGTCAGCCCGGCGCCGTGTTCGCCCGGCAGGAACAGGTTCCACAGCCCGCGCTTGCGGGCCTCGGCCTTGAGCTCGTCGACCACCGGTGGCGGCAACCACGGGTTCTCCCGCTCCGCCAGCTGCTCCTCGAAGACGGGTTCGGCGGGGTAGATGTGCGAGTCCATGAACTCGAGGAGCTGCCCGCGCAGCTCCTCGGTGCGGGCGTCGAATGCGAAGTCCATGTCAGTCCTTGAGTGTCTCGTTGCCGAGCGCGACGAGCGGGGCGACGCCGTCGCCGATCTGGTCGAAGCCCGCGCCGACGGTCTTGCCCTGGCTGAAGCGGTAGTAGATGCCTTCGAGGATCACCGCGAGCTTGAAGAAGGCGAACCCGATGTACCAGTTGAGCGCGGAGATGTCCCGGCCGGACCGCCGCGCGTAACGGGCGATCACCTCGTCCGTGCCGGGGTAGCCGGGCGCGCTGCTGACGTTGGAGACGAACTCCAGGTCGGCCTTGCCGCGCTCGGCGTAGGCGACGAGCAGCGCGAGGTCGGTGAGCGGGTCGCCGAGCGTGGACATCTCCCAGTCCAGCACGGCGGTGATCCGGTCCTCGCCGTTCACCAGCACGTTGTCGAGCCGGTAGTCACCGTGCACGATCGCCGGGGCTCCCGAGGCGGGCAGCCGCCGGGCCAGCCGCTCGTGCAGCTGGTCCACCCCCGGCAGGTCCCGGCTGCGGGAGGCGTCGAGCTGCTTCTTCCACCGCCGCAGCTGCCGCTCCAGGAACCCCTCCGGACGGCCGAAATCGCCCAGCCCCACCGCATCGGGGACCACCGCGTGCAGGTCGACGAGCGTGTCGACCAGCGCGTCGGCGATCCCCGCCGTCCGCTCCGGGCCGAGCGCCTCGAGCTCGGCCGCGGAGCGGTACGGGGTGCCCTCGACGTACTCCATGACGTAGAACGGCGCGCCGAGCACCTCGGGGTCCTGGCACAGGGTGATCGTGCCCGGCACCGGGACCGCGGTCCCGCGCAGCGCGCTGATCACCCGGTGCTCCCGGGCCATGTCGTGGGCGGTCGGCAGGACGTGCCCCAGCGGCGGGCGGCGCACCACCCAGCGCGACCGGCCGTCCGTGACCACGTAGGTGAGGTTCGACCGGCCGCCCTGCACGACCTCGGCCGTCAGCGCACCCGTGACCAGGCCGGGTGCCTGCTCGTCGAGGTGCGCGCGCAGCCGCGCGAGATCCAGGCCCGGCGGGTCCTGCTGGGTCATGTGGCCTCCCTGCCTTCCGGTACCGACCAGTCGGTATGTCCTACCGTAGCGACCGCCGCGGCCTGCCCGCCTCAGGCGAGCAGGCGCACGACGAACTCGGCGACGCAGGCGGGCTTCGCCTCGCCGTCGATCTCCACCGTCCAGCGCACGACCGCCTGCTTGCCGCCCGGCACGTCGGTGATCTCGGCGAGCTCCGCCGAGCCCCGCACCTTCGCGCCGACCCGCACCGGCTGGGGGAACCGGACCTTGTTGAGGCCGTAGTTGATCCCCATCTTCAGCCCGTCGACGCGGTAGGTCTCGGCGGACAGGTACGGCAGCAGCGACAGGGTGAGGAACCCGTGCGCGATGGGACCGCCGAACGGACCCTGCTGGGCCTTCTCGAGGTCGACGTGGATCCACTGGTGGTCGCCCGTGGCGTCGGCGAACGTGTTGACCTGGTCCTGCGTGACGGTGTGCCACTCGCTGGTGCCGAGGGGCTCCCCGGCGGCCGCGGCGAACTCTTCCAGGCTGGAGAAGACGCGCATGCTCAGTCCTTCGGTCCGCCGGCGACGTAGATGACCTGGCCGGAGACGAACCCGGCGCCCTCGCTCACCAGGAACGACACGGTGTGCGCGATGTCGTCCGGCGTGCCGACGCGCTGCATCGGGATCTCCTTGGCCGCGGCCGCCTTGAAGTCCTCGAACGACAGGCCCAGCCGGTCCGCGGTCGCCGCCGTCATGTCGGTGGCGATGAAGCCCGGCGCGATCGCGTTGGCGGTGACGCCGAACTTGCCCAGCTCGATGGCCAGCGTCTTCGTGAAGCCCTGCATACCGGCCTTCGCGGCGGCGTAGTTGACCTGGCCGCGGTTGCCCAGCGCGGACGTGCTGGACAGGTTCACGATCCGGCCCCACTTCTGGGCGGTCATGTGCCGCTGCACGGCGCGGGTCATCAGGAACGAGCCGCGCAGGTGCACGTTCAGCACCGCGTCCCAGTCGTCGTCGGTCATCTTGAAGATCAGGTTGTCGCGGGTGATGCCGGCGTTGTTCACCAGGACGGTCGGCGGGCCGAGCTCCTCGGCGACCTTCGCGACGGCCGCCTCGACCTGCTCGGTGTTGCTGACGTCGAGGCCGACCCCGATCGCCCGGCCGCCGGCGGCGGCGAGGTCCTCGGCGCCGGACTTGACGGCGGCCTCGTCCAGGTCGAGCAGCCCCACGGCGAACCCGTCGGCCGACAGCCGCCGGGCGACGGCGGCACCGATGCCACGGCCGGCCCCGGTGACGATCGCGACGCGGGAGTGGGATTCGGTCACGTGCTTCCTCCTCGGCATTGAGTGCGCATGGGTAAGCGAGCGCTTAGAAAGCTACCGGGATCGGGCCGTGCTGAACACCCGTGTAACCCAAGTCACTTCAGGTCGAGCGTAGTAGCGGGACGGCGAGCGTCGCGACGGCGAGGAGCTCGGTGAGCGCCATCAGCCGCTGCACGAGCCCGAGCGGCACGAACGTCCACCACGGGCCGCCACCGGCGAGCATCACGACGACACCGGTGAGGATGAGCGCGAACCAGCCCAGCGACGCGATGCTGAGGACGCGGGCGATCCAGCGCCACGGGGTGTCGTCGGCGAACACCGGGCCGGACGCGAGGAGCAGCCCGACCGGCAGGCACACGAACCCGATGATGCTCGCGATCCGGTGCACGGTCCCGCCCGCGCTCGGCCCGACGGCCCAGTCGGTCTTCGGGAACGCGACGATCACCAGCAGGCTCACCGTCCACACCGCACCGGCGAGCAGCGCGCCCGCGGGCAGCGTGCGGCGCAGCGCGTGCACGGCGAACAGCACCCCGGACCCGAGCGCGACGAGCAGCAGCGCCACGTTGAAGATCCACTTGTTGGCGCTCAGCCCGTACTCGCTGATCGTGCGGCGCAGCGGGCTGATCTCGTTGGTGGGCGGCAGGAACTGCAGCAGCAGCACGAGCAGCGCACCGGCCGCGATCGCGACGACGCCACCCGCGCCGAGCAGGCCCGGGGCGCGGCCGGGGGAGACGGTCAGGCTCATGATCCGATCGTACGGACGGCGCGTGGGCGGGCCGTGTGCTCCAGAATCGGGTCCGTGCTCGTCTGGTACGTCAGCTACGGCTCGAACATGAACGCCGCGCGGTTCGGGTGTTACCTCGCCGGCGGGACGCCTTCCGGCGGGCGGCTGGCGTTCCCCGGCTGCCGCGACCCCGCGCAGCCGGTGCGGACACGCGGGTGCGAGCTGCCGGGCGGGATCTACTTCGCCACCGAGTCCTTGGTCTGGGGCGGCGGCCGCGCGTTCTACGACCCGGGCCTGCCGGGTACCGCCGCGGCGCGCGCGTACCTGATCACGGCGGAGCAGTTTTCGGACGTCGTGGCGCAGGAGATGTACCGGGAGCCCGGCGAGGACCTCGACCTGACGGCGGCGCTGGAGACCGGCCGCGCGACGCTGGGGCCCGGCCGGTACGAAACCCTGGTGTGCGCGGGAGAACTCGACGGGCACCCGCTGCTGACCTTCACCGCGCCCTGGGTGTGGACCGACGTCGAGCTGCTCGCCCCCTCGGCCCGGTACCTGCGCATGCTGGCGACCGGACTGCGGGAGGCCCACGGCTGGGACCCGCTCCGCGCGGGCGCGTACCTCGCGTCCCGTCCCGGCGCCGCGGGGACGTGGACCGCGGAGCGGATCGCGGCACTGGCTTAGGGCGTTGGCCACGCGGCGGAGCCGCGCTTTCACCACCCCACAACCGGCACCGCCGCGGGTTCTGAGGGGCTTCCTCGCGAGGACAGCGCCGCCGTGGTGACCTGGCGGTCATGAGAAGGCGATCCCGGAGCGAGGGAGCCCCTCAGGTTCCGCCACCCGCGCCCGCCCGCGAGCCACTACTAGGATCCATCCCATGGAACAGCGGGTGTTGGGGCGGACGGGCCGGAACGTGTCGGTGATCGGGCTGGGCACGTGGCAGCTCGGCGCGGACTGGGGCGACGTGAGCGTCGAGGACGCGAAGGCGGTGCTGGACGCGGCCGTCGAAGCCGGGGTGACGTTCTTCGACACGGCGGACGTCTACGGCGACGGCCGCAGTGAGCAGGTCATCGGCGAGTACCTGCGCGGCCGGCCGGACGCGGACGTCTTCGTGGCCACCAAGATGGGCCGCCGCGCGAGCCTCGACCCGGCGAACTACACCCTCGCCAACTTCCGCGCGTGGACCGACCGGTCGCGGGCGAACCTCGGCGTCGACACGCTGGACCTGGTGCAGCTGCACTGCCCGCCGACGCCGGTGTACTCCTCGGACGAGGTCTTCGACGCACTCGACACCCTGGTGGCCGAGAAGCGGATCGCCGCGTACGGCGTGAGCGTCGAGACGTGCGACGAGGCCCTGACCGCGATCGCCCGGCCGGGCACCGCGAGCGTGCAGATCATCCTGAACCCGTTCCGGCTCAAGCCTTTGGAGCGCGTGCTGCCCGCCGCGGCCGAGGCGGGCGTCGGGATCATCGCGCGGGTGCCGCTCGCCTCGGGCCTGCTGTCCGGGCGCTACACCAAGGACACCGTGTTCGCCGCGAACGACCACCGCACGTTCAACCGCCACGGTGAGGCTTTCGACCAGGGCGAGACGTTCTCGGGCGTGGACTTCGCGACGGGTGTCGAGGCGGCGGCGGAGTTCGCCGAGCTGGCACCGGAAGGGGCCACGCCCGCCCAGACCGCGCTGCGCTGGATCGTGCAGCAGCCGGGCGTCACGTCGGTGATCCCGGGCGCCCGCTCGCCGGAGCAGGCCCGCGCGAACGCCGCCGCGGCCGCGCTGGCCCCACTGCCCGGCGCGACGCTGGAGGCGGTGCGCGACCTGTACGACCGGCGGATCCGCGCCCAGGTGCACGACCGCTGGTGAGCTGAACGCTGTGGACGGCGTGGCCCGGGCGCGGCATTCGCCGCCCGGTGCACGACGGCTGGTGGGCTAGACCGCGCCCCGCCGCTCGGTCGCCGCGAGCACGCGGCCCAGCGCGGCGTGCAGCTGTTCCAGCTCCGCGAGGTCCATGCCCAGCTCCTCGACCACGCGGTACGGGATCTTCTCCGCCTCCTTGCGGAACTCCCGTCCCGCGTCGGTCAGGTCGACCAGCAGCGCCCGCTCGTCGGCGCGGTTGCGCTCGCGCTTGACGTACCCCAGCGCCTCCAGCCGCTTGAGCAGGGGCGACAACGTCGCGGGCTCCGCGCGCAGCGTCTCGCACAGGTCCTTCACCGTGCGCGGCGCCCGGTCCCACAACGCCAGCAGCACCAGGTACTGCGGGTGGGTCAGCCCGTAGGGCTTGAGCAGCGGCCGGTAGATCGCGATCACGCTGCGGGAGGCCACCGACAGCGCGAAGCACACCTGCCGGTCCAGCGCCAGCGGGTCGTCCCCGAGGTCGATCGTCGCCATGGTCACTCCCGCTCCATTGATTAGCACGCTAAGAATTAGTCTACTATCGGTCTGGTGAGACAACGTCCGAACCCGGTGCAGTGGGTCTGGTACGCCCTGGGCGGCCGCCTGCCCGAGCGCTGCCGCGAATGGGTCCTGCACGACACCACGTCGAAAACCTGGGTGCTGCGCCACGCCGCGCGCTCCACGGTGCTCGTCGGGCCGCTGATGCTCGTGTGGCTGCTGCTCCCGGCACCGCTCGGGCTGCGGCTCGCGCTCGTGCTGATGGCGGCGCTGGTCGGCTACTTCTACTCCTTCGTGTACATGGAGGAGGCGGCCGAGAACCGGCTGGCCAAACACGGGTACCCGCGGGGCACCGGGAAGCGGGTGCGCCGAGAGGCCCACGCCGACGAGGACGAGGCGGCGCGCCAGCGCTACATCGCCCGGTATCGCACGCCACAGGAGTAGCGCTTGACTTGAAGCGCTTCAAGTTCCGGAGACTCGTGTCATGTCGATGGCGGATCCGGCCGAGGTGACCTGGTGCACGATCCAGGAGGTCTCCCGGCGTAGCGGCCTGTCGGAACCGACGCTGCGCTACTACGAGCGGATCGGCCTGATCGGCCCGGTGCGGCGGGACCCGGGCAGCGGGCACCGCCGGTACGACCCCGAACTGGTCGAGACCATTGTGGCGCTGAGCTGCCTGCGGGACACCGGGATGAGCGTGCGCGACCTGCGCGAGTACCTGGCACACCTGGGTGACGGAGCCGCCGCGCACCTGCGCGAGCTGTTCCGCCGCAACGCCTCCCGGCTGGACGCCGAGATCGAGCGGCTGACCGTGCGGCGGGAGTACCTGCGGCACAAGGCCGAGCTGTGGGACGCCAGGGTGCGCGGGGACGCCGAAGCCGAAAGCCGTGCCATCGACGGGGTCCGGGACGCGGTGTCCCGGTTCTGACGCGAAGGAAGATCGATGGCACAACAGAAAGAGCCGGTTCTCGTCACGGGCGGTTCCGGTTACCTCGGCGCGCACGTCGTGGCGCGGTTGCTGCGGGACGGGTATGCGGTGCGCACGACGGTCCGCTCCCCGGAGCGGGCGGCGGAGGTGCGGGAGGCGGTCGCGGAGGACGGCGACCTCGAGTTCGTGGCCGCGGAGCTGGGCTCGGACGAGGGCTGGGTGGAGGCGGTGGCGGGCTGCGCGTACGTGCTGCACGTGGCCTCGCCGTTCCCGGCGGTGCCGCCCGAGCGCGACGAGGACGTGATCGTCCCCGCGCGGGACGGGGCGTTGCGCGTGCTGCGTGCCGCGCGCGACGCGGGAGTGCGGCGGGTGGTGCTGACGTCGTCGTTCGCCGCGGTGGGCTACGGCCGCAAGCCGGGGAACACCTACGACGAGACCGACTGGACCGATCCCGCCGCCGACAACAGCGCGTACATCAGGTCGAAGGCGATCGCCGAGCGCGCCGCGTGGGACTTCGTGCGGGAGGGCGGCCCGGAGCTGACCGTGATCAACCCGACGGGCATCTTCGGGCCGTTGCTGGTGCCGCGGGTGTCGGCCTCGCCCGGGCACGTCAAGGCGATGCTGGACGGTGACCTGCCGGTGGCGCCGCCGTACTGGTTCGGCGTCGTGGACGTGCGTGACGTCGCGGACCTGCACGTCCGCGCGATGACGGAACCGGCCGCCGCGGGGGAGCGGTTCCTCGCCAGCGGCGAGCGGGCCGTGAGCTTCCTGGAGATCGCGCGCGTGCTCGCCCGGCGGCTCGGGGAGCGGGCGGCGCGGGTGCCCACGCGCGAGCTGACGCTGGAGGAGGTCCGGGCGAACCCGGCGCTCAAGGACGTCGAGCTGCGGTACGGCCGCGTGCCGGTGATCTCGACGGCCAAGGCGCGGAAGGTGTTCGGCTGGCAACCCCGCGACGTGGAGACGACGATCGTCGACACCGCGGAAAGCCTGGCGCGCTGGGGTTTGCTGACGGACTAGCTCTGGTTCGCGTTCGCGGCGCTGGACCCGCAACGGAGCGGCGGCCGGCCCCGGAAGTCCGGGCCGGCCGCCCGCGAACCGGTCTCCCGTGTGGCTGGCAGCGCCCCGCCCGCCCCGAACCGGCCCCACCGACGACGCCGGAGCCGATCCCTCCCCAGTGACGCTCTCAGAATTAGTTAGCCCACTGACTTGACTGGCATGCCGTGGTGGCTCACGCTGTACGCAAGAAGTTAGTCAGGTAACTCACTCAAATCTGGGAGCGTCCATGAGCAGGGAATCCGCCCGGGGCAGGGCCGTGCCAGACGCTCGTGCGCGGCTGGTTCTCCGATCGGGGCTGGGTGTGCTCACCCTGCTGCTGTTGTGCGCGGTTCAGTTCCTCGACCTGGTGGACGCTTCGATTGTCAACGTCGCGCTGCCCTCGATCCAGCGCAGCTTGAGCTTCTCGCAGCAGAACTTGCAGTGGGTAGCGAGTGGTTACGTCCTCACCTACGGGGGCTTCCTCCTGCTGGGAGGTCGCCTCGGTGACCTACTCGGGCGGCGCCGCATGCTGCTGGCCGGCTTGATGGTTTTCGGCGTGTCGTCACTGGCCGCCGGGGTGGCCACCGACGCCGGGCTGCTGGTGGGTTCCCGGCTCGTGCAGGGCTTCGGCGCGGCGCTGATGGCCCCGGCGGCGTTGTCGGAGCTGACGACCGGTTTCCGCGAAGGCAAGGACCGCAACACGGCACTCGGGGTGTGGGGAGCGATCAGCGGGATTGCCGCCGCGGTCGGCCTTTTCCTCGGCGGGGTGCTCTCACAGGGGCCGGGGTGGCGGTGGATCTTCTTCGTCAACCCACCGATCTGTGCCGTGGTGGCCGGTACGGCACTGGTCCTGCTCGCGAGGGACCGCCGAGGCGGAGCCGGACGAGCCTTGGACTGGCAGGGGGCGGTGCTGGTGACCGGCAGCATGTTGTTGCTCGTGTACAGCCTGGTACGGGCCCCGGATGCCGGCTGGGGATCGGTCCAGACCATCGCCACCTTGGCCGGTTCGGCCGTGTTGATGGCCGCGTTCGCGGCCAACGAACGGCGAAGCCGTCACCCGCTGGTCCCCTTCGCCATCCTGCGGGTGAAGGGGCTGGTCGCCGCCGATGGCACCCAGCTGATCGCCTTCGCCGGGTTCTTCTCCTTGCTGTTCTACGGCACGTTGTACATGCAGGAGGTCCTGCACTACTCACCCCTGCAGGCGGGTGCGGCGTACCTCCCGATCACCGGAGGGTTCATCGTGGCGGGGGGCATCGCGTCCCAGCTGGTCACACGCGTGGGAACCCGTCCCCTCGTGGTCGCCGGCTGCCTGATCGCCGCCGCCGGGATCTACTACGTGTCCGGAGTGCCCCTGCACGGCTCGTACGTGCGCGACCTGCTGCCCGGGTTCATGGTGATGTCACTGGGCGCGGGCACCGTCTTCGTCTCCATCACCGCCGCCGCCAACGCCGGCGTTCCCGCCGACAAGGCGGGGCTCGCGGCCGGGTTGCTCAACTCCTCCCAGCAGGTCGGCAGCGCGCTCGGCCTGGCGATCCTGTCGGCTGTCGCGATCGCCGACACCAACCACCTGCTGGCAGCTCAGGTGCCCTCGGTGGCGGCCGCGGATGCCGGGTACCACCGAGCCCTTCTCGTCGGCAGCATCCTGATGGCAGCGGCGGCCCTGCTCGCGTTGCGCACCGGCAACACCCGGCAGGCGCCCCCGCTGGTCATGGTCAACACGGACCCGGCAGCCGGACCGCGACCGACCGCCGTCCCCCGGCAGGACCTGTAACCTGACCGCGGAGGTGGACAAGTGAGATGACTGACTCAACCGCACCCGCGCCGGAGCGCCCGCCCGGGAAACGACAGCGACTGGTCACCGCAGCGGTCCAGCTCCTGCACCGGCAAGGCATCGAACGGACGACGCTCGCCGACATCGCCAAGGCCGCCGACGTCCCGGCCGGCAACGTCTACTACTACTTCAAAACCAAGAACGACATCATCGCCGCCGTCGTCGAAGCCCACGCACAGCAGATCAAGACGACCCTCGCGGCCCTTGACGCGCAGCACCGTTCTCCCAAGGCCCGGTTGAAAAGCCTCGTGCGGGAGTTCGCCGCCCAGAGCACGGTCGTGGCCCAGCACGGTTGCCCCTTCGGCAGCCTGTGCTCAGAGCTCGACAAGCGCGTCGCGGAACCCGCCTTCGCGGAAGCCGAACTGCTGACGTTGCCCATCGATTGGGCGGAACAACAGTTCCGGGCGCTGGGCCGCCGCGACGCGCGCGACCTTGCCGTCGAGTTGCTCGCCGCCTACGAAGGCCACGCACTGCTCGCCAACACCCTGCGTGATCCCGACATCCTCACCAACGCCGCACGCCGGCTCACCCACTGGATCGACACCCTGTAACCATCTGGTACGCGACGGCTAGCGCGGACGGCCGAGGAGCCGCAGGAGCAGCGCCGGGTCGCCGGGCCACGCGTCGAGCAGGACCTGCCTCGGCACCCGGCGCCCGGCGTAACGCAGGGCGAGCGCGACCACCACGACGTCGTCGAGCGGGCCGATCACCGGCAGGAACTCGGGGATCAGGTCGATCGGCGACAGCACCCACAGCGCGGCGAACGCGATCGCCAGCTTCGCCCGCCGGGGGACCCGGGGATCGCGCCGCAGGCGGCGGGCGGTGGTGAGGCAGTCCGGGAGGAACCGCGCGAGGTCCCTGGCCAGCCCCGGCGGCAGGGTGCGGGCCAGCACCACCAGCAGCGCCCACGACGCGAGCACCACGGCGGCGGTGATCAGGACGGCCTGCAGCCAGCCCGGCACGTCAGCGTTCCTCGTCACGTGGGGTCACCGCGTCAGCTTAGGCCGCCGGTCTCCGCACCACGAGCGGCGTCAGGTGTCCACACGCGACAGGCGCGCGGGTCACCGCCGCGCGCGCCTGCCCGTCGCCTCGTCGTTGATGGCGTGCAGGATCTGCCGGGCGATCAGCCTCGCCGCGGGCTTGATGGCCCCCCAATAAGCCTCCGCCCAGCGCCGCGCGACGGGGTCGCGGACGGTCAGGCGCGTTTCGAACGTCAGCACGCTCTGGTCGCGTTCGTAGGGGAGCACGGCGAAGGACAACGCGACGGTGCCGGTGCGCGGGCGGGCGTAGCAGGCGAACTCCGCCGCGGTGACCGGTTGCCAGGTGGGCTCCGGTGTCCAGAACCGGCCTGCCGCACCGAGCGCGATTTCCCGGCCGGGACGTTCGCCCAGCAGCACCCACCGCGCGCCGAGCAGGAGCTCCTCGAACGCGGGCGTGGCCTGGTCGGGCCGCAACCGGACGGGTAATCCGCGTGCCCAGGTCAGTGCACCCAGCACGGGGGAGCGCAGGTGCGCGCTCCGCAGTTGGCCGACCGTCAGGTAGGTGACGCGGGCGGGCGCCGCGACCAGCTGGTGTTCGGTGAACCCGAAATCGCATTCCGGGGCGTAGTGGTCGAGCAGGGAACGCGAGCCGTTCCCCGGTGGTTCGGTGGTGGCGGACATGCGATCCACTTCCGTTGGATTCGTCCGGGAATGCGAGCCTGCCCGGACCGGCCCGCGGCGCGCCAGAGCACAAGGTCCCGGCGCGCCGTTGTTTCAGACTAACGGCTCTTCGGAAAACGGTGGTTCTCGATGAGGGTCTTCACCGGGGGAGTCGAATCCATTGTGGACTAGATCCACAATGGACGGATCATTCGGCGTCGCGGAGGTGCCGCCGCCTGTCCTTGATCCTGGTGGCCAGGACGGCGGCCTGGGTGCGGCGTTCGAGGCCGAGCTTGGTCAGCAGGCGGGACACGTAGTTCTTCACGGTCTTCTCGGCCAGGAACATCCGCTCGGCGATCTGCCGGTTCGTCAGGCCCTCGCCGATCAGCCCCAGCAGCGTCCGCTCCTGCTCGGTGAGCCCGTTCAGCGGGCCCTCGTCGGCGGCGTCGGCACGCAGCTTCGCCATCAGGGTCGCCGCAGCGCGGTTGTCCAGCAGCGACCGCCCGGACCCGACCTCGTGCACCGCCGAGACCAGCCGCAGGCCCTGGATGTCCTTGATCACGTAGCCGCCCGCGCCGGCGAGGATGGCGTTGAGCATGGCCTCCTCGTCGGTGAACGAGGTCAGCATCAGCACGTTGAGGTCCGGCAGCTTCGACCGCAGCTCCCGGCACAGCTCCACCCCGTTGCCGTCGGGCAGCCGCACGTCCAGCAGTGCCAGGTCCGGGCGGAGCGCCGGGATGCGGGCCAGCGCCTGCGCCGCGGTGGCGGCCTCGCCGACCACGGTCAGCCCGGGGTCGGCCTCCAGCAGGTCGGCCACGCCGCGCCGCACGACCTCGTGGTCGTCCACCAGGAACACCTTGATCAAGGTCATCACCTTTCCCCGCGGTCGGTTCGGCCAGGCTAGGTCGCGCCCGGGGTACCCCGTCGCGGCGTTTGGTCCCCACCGCGGAGGACCAAGGTCATCTTTTCCGCTCAGGGGCGCAGCACGGCGGCGCCGTGCACCCGGTCGGCGGCCAGGTCCGCGAGCGCGCGGTCGGCGTCGGCGAGGGCGTACGGGCTCGTCACGACGTGCAGGTGGTGCCCGGCGGCGAAGGCGAGGAAGTCCCGCGCGTCTTCACGGGTGTTGGCGGTGACGCTGCGCAGCTGGCGTTCCTGGAACAGGTGCCGCTGGTAGTCCAGCGGCGGGATGCCGGTGAGGTGGATCCCGGCGATCGCGAGCGTCCCGCCGCGATCGAGCGCGGCGAGCGCGGGCAGCACCAGCTCGCCGGCCGGGGCGAAGAGGATCGCGGAGTCGAGTGGCTCAGGCGGCTCGTCCGCGGCGTCACCGGCGGAGGCCGCACCCAGCTCCAGCGCGAGCCGGCGGGCCTCGGCGCTGCGGGTCAGCACGTGGACGGTCGCGCCCTGGGCGAGTGCCACCTGGGCGGCGAGGTGGGCGCTGGCGCCGAAGCCGTAGATGCCCAGGCGCCCCTGCGCGGGCAGGGATGCCCGCCGCAGCGCCCGGAAACCGATGATGCCCGCGCACAGCAGCGGGGCCAGTTCGGCGTCGGAGTACCCGTCGGGCAGCCGGTGCGCGTACGCGGCGGGCACAGTCGTGTAGTCCGCGTAGCCGCCGTCGGCGTCCCAGCCGGTGTAGGTCGAGCCGGGGCACAGGTTTTCGGCGCCGGAACGGCAGTACCGGCACCGCCCGCAGGTGCCGCGCAGCCACGCCACGCCCACCCGGTCACCTTCGGCGAACCCCGCGGCGGCCCGCACCACTTCGCCGACGACCTCGTGCCCCGGCACGACTCCGCGCCGGTGCACCGGCAGATCCCCTTCGAGCACATGGAGATCCGTCCGGCACACGCCGCACGCCCGCACCCGCACCAGCAGTTCCCCGTCACCCGCCGTGGGCACGGCCTCGGTGCGCAGCTCGAACTTCCGGGTCCCGGGCAGGCCCGGCCGGTCCACCCGCCAGACACGCATCTCGGTCACGACCCGCAGCTTGGGGGTTCCGCGTGGCGGTGGGACAGGGCCGAAGGGCCTCGATCGCCCGGGCCCGCGGCGGCGAAAGGCCCTCGTCGCCGGGACGCCGGACCCTACCGCCGATGGCACCGGCACGGGAAACCTGGGTGGCAGGAACACGAGAGCAGAGAGGCGGGGGCCATGACGTGGTCGGCCACCGAGGTCAGCGTGCTGGCGCGCGCTGTCAGCAGGGCACCGTCGGTGCACAACAGCCAGCCGTGGACGGTCGAGGTCCGCCCGGACGGGGCGGACCTCTTCGAACGGACCGAGGCGCGGCTGCCGCGGCACGACCCGGCGGGCCGCGACCAGATGATCTCCTGTGGTGCCGCGCTCGCCGACCTGGAACTGGCCGTGCGCACGCTGGGCTGGGACGCGCGGGTCACCCTGTTCCCCGACGCGGCACGCCCCGATCTCGTCGCCCGCGTGGTGGCGGACGGGCGCCGCGAAGCCACGGAGGACGAGGTCGCGCGGTACTCGGCGATCTTCCGGCGGCGCAGCTACCGCGCCCCGTTCAGCCTGCACCCGGTCACCGACGCGGTGCTGCGCGACCTCGTGCGCGCGAACGACACGCCCGGCACGGAACTGCGGGCGGTCGACACCCGCCTCGAATCCCCGGTGCTGGCCGAGCTGTTCGGCCAGGCCGGCCAGGTGCTGCGGGACGACCGGGCCTACCAGCGCGAGCTGCAGGCGTGGTCGGACCAGTTCCGGCACCCGCTGCCCGCCGAGCCGACCCTGCCGTGGGGTGGTCTGGTCCGCGCCACCACGCACCTGCCCGACACGATCACGCTCACCGAGCGCCTGGCGGCCGAACGGCTGCTGATCGTCCTCACGCCCGGCGACACCCGCACGGACCACCTGCTGGCGGGCCGCGCTCTGCAGCTCGTGTGGCTCACGGCGGTGACGCGCGGACTCGCCGGGTCCGTGCTGACCCAGCCCCTGCGGCTGCCGGAGGTGCGGGCCGGGCTGACCGAACGGCTGCTGCTGCCCGGGTACCCGCAGCTGGTCCTGCGGCTGGGGTACCCGGTCACCGCGACCCCGGTGAGCCGTCCCGCGCCCGCGCTGTCCGAACGGAGCGGCGGTGACCACTGAACCGTCGCGGCGCACCGTCGTCGCTGGGATCGACGGCTCGCCCTCGGCGTTGCGAGCGGTCCAGTGGGCGGCCCGTGAGGCGGCCCGCCGGGACGCGGTGCTGCTGGTGCTGCACGCGTGCTTCGTGCCTTCGCCCGAGCCCTACACCCCGGTCCGGCTGCCGCGGACCTATGGCGACACCTTGCTCGAACTGAGCGCGGAGTGGCTCGCGGAGGCGGAGAAGGCGGCGCACGAGGCCGCACCGCAGGTCAGTGTCCAGACCGCGCAACGGACCGGGCTGGCGCGCGACCACCTGCTGCGGGCCGCGCAGTCCGCCGAACTGCTCGTCGTGGGCTCGCGCGGGCTCGGCGGGGTGGCCGGCGCGCTCCTCGGGTCGGTGGCCGCGGAACTCACCGCGCAGGCCCCGTGCCCCGTGGTCCTCGTCCGCGGCCGCACCCCGGACTCGGCTCCGCCGGAGACCGGGCCGGTGGTGGCCGGTGTCGATGGTTCGCCGCAGTGCGCGCGGGCCGTGGGGTTCGCCTTCGAGATGGCCGCTGCCGCCGGCGAGCCCCTCGTCGTCGTGCACGCGGCGCACCGGTCCGGGGTGAGCCTGCCGCCCGAGGCCCGGCGCCAGGTCGAGGACGGGCGGCGCCGGTATCCGGGCGTGCCGGTGCACGAGCGGATCACGCAGGAGCGGCCGGTGCGTGCGCTCGTCACGGTGGCCGCGGACGCGCGGCTCGTCGTGGTCGGCTCCCGCGGGCGCGGCGGGTTCGCGGGTTTGGCGCTCGGTTCGACCAGCCACGGGGTGCTGCGCCACGCCCCGTGCCCGGTCGCCGTCGTGCGGGGCTGAGCCGCTGCGAACCCCTTGAGGCCCTTCGGCCCCGCGTGCGGGGACGGGCGGCCCTGCGCCGGGTGACCGGCGCCCCGGGAGGCTGGGACCCATGGTGGAGACGAAAGCACGGCAAGCGGTCGTCGTCGGTGTCGACGGGTCCGAACCGGCGCTGCACGCGACCCGGTGGGCGGCGCGGGAGGCGGTCCGCCGCCACGTTCCGCTGCACCTGTTCAACGCCTGCGTCCTGCCTGCGCTGGGCCCGCACGTGGCAGGCTCGGCCGAGGCGGGGATCCTGGAGGCGCTGATCGAGCAGGGGCACCGCTGGCTGCGGCAGGCGCGGGCCGAGGCGTGGGAGGCCGACGGCGGCGTCGAGCTGCAGACGGAGCTGCGCGTCGGCCCCGCCGCGGGGGAGCTGATCGACGAGTCCGCGCACGCGCTGATGGTCGTGCTGGGTTCGCGGGGGCTCGGCGGGTTCCGCGGCATGCTCGTCGGTTCGGTGTCCTCCGCCGTCGCGGCGCACGGGCACAGCCCTGTGGTGGTCGTGCGGGGCCGGATGCCCGCGGACCCGCCGCCCGAGAGCGGCCCGGTGGTCGTCGGCGTGGACGGGTCCGAGGTCAGCGAAGCCGCCGTCGCGTTCGCGTTCGAGGAGGCCGCGTTGCGGGCGGTGCCGCTCGTCGCGGTGCACACGTGGGTGGACGTGTCCGTCGCCGAGACGTGGTCCGCGTTGCCGTTCGACGTCGACTGGGAGGCCGTCGAGCAGGACGAGCGCAGGCTGCTGGCCGAGCGCATGGCGGGCTGGCGGGAGAAGTACCCGGACGTCGAGGTCCGGCAGGAGGTCGTGCGCGACCGGCCGGTGCGCGGGCTGCTGGCCAGGGCGGAAGGTGCCCAGCTGATCGTCGTCGGCTCCCGCGGCAGGCACGTGCTCAGCGGGATGGGGCTGGGCTCGACGAGCCAGGCGCTGCTGCACCACAGCGAATGCCCCGTCGCCGTCGTGCGGCCGTCGTAGTCCACAGTGGACTCGCCGTCAGGAGACCGGCGCGCTCCACATGACCTTGGTGCCGCCGGTCTCGGGCGCCGACGTCTCGAAACGGCCCCCGGCCTCCTCGGCGCGGGTGGCGAGGTTGTGCAGCCCGCTGCGGGCGACCGTGGCGGGCATGCCCCTGCCGTCGTCGGTCACGTCGATGACGAGGTCGTCGCCGACGGAGATGGTGATGGTCACCGTGTTCGCTCTTGCGTGCCGCACGGCGTTGCTCACCGCCTCGCGCACGACGGCTTCCGCGTGCTCGGCCAGCTCGGCGGACACGACGCCGAGCGGGCCGGAGACCCGCACCGTTGACTGGAGCCCGGATTCGGCGGTGATCTCCGCGATGATCTCGTGCAGCCGCTTGCGCAGCTGGGTGGTGCCTTGGAGGCCGCCGTGCAGGTCGAAGATCGCGGTGCGGATCTCGGCGACGATGCTCTGCACGTCCTCCACCGCGTCGGAAAGCCTGCGCTGGATTTCGGGGGAGCGGGTGCGCAGGCGGGTGCTCTGGAGGGCGAGGCCGTGGGCGAACAGGCGCTGGATGACGTGGTCGTGGAGGTCGCGGGCGATGCGGTCGCGGTCGGCGAGGACTTCGAGTTCGTAGAGGCGCCGCTGGTCGTCGGCGAGCTGGAGGGCGAGCGCGGCCTGGTCGGCGAAGGAGGCCGCCAGGGGCAGCTGGTCGGCCGCGAACGGTTCGCGGCCGGGGCGGCGTAGTGCGACGAGGACACCGGAGACGGTGTCGGCGGAGGCGCGCAGGGGCAGGACGAGCGCCGGGCCGAACTCCTCGTCGAGGTCGGTGGTCAGGTCGTACCGCAGGCGCGCGGTCTCCACGGGTGCCGCGTTGCGGAACGCCTCCCCGCAGCTGGACCCGTCGATCGGGATGCGGCGGCCGAGCAGCCCGTCGGAGTCCAGGCCGACGCTGACCGTGACGACGAGGGCGTCCACCTCCTCCGGTGGCAGCTCCGGGTCCTCCGGTTGCGCGATGAACGTGTAGTCCGCCCTGGTGAGGCCCAGCGTCCGGTTCGCGATGAGGTCGAGCACCTCCGCGGGCTCGGCCCGCGACAGCAGTTCCGCGCGGATCTCGCTGGTGGCCTCCTGCCAGCGCTGGCGGTGCTTCGCGTCCTCGTAGAGGCGCGCGTTCTCGACCGCGATGCCCGCGGCGGCGGCGAGCGCCTGCACGACGACCTCGTCGTCCTCGGTGAAGGGCTGCCCACCGGCCTTCTCCGTGAGGTAGAGGTTGCCGAACACCTTGTCCCGCACCAGGACCGGCACGCCCAGGAAGCTGCGCATCGGCGGGTGGTGCGCCGGGAACCCGGACGAGGCCGGGTGCCGCGCGATGTCGATGAGCCGGATCGGCTTGGGCTGGTCGATGAGCAGGCCCAGCAGCCCGTGCCCTTCCGGCAGGTGCCCGATCTCCTTGCGCTTCTCCTCGTCGATGCCCTCGTAGACGAACTCGGCGAGCCCGACGCCGTCGGAGTTGAGCACGCCCAGCGCGCCGTAGCGGCAGTCCACGAGGTCGATCGCCGCGTGCACGATCCGCCGCAGGGTGGTGTCGAGCTCCAGCCCGCTGGCGACGGCCAGCATCGCCTCCAGCAGCCCGTCCATCTGGTCGCGCGCGCCGACGAGCTGCTCGACGCGGTCCTGCACTTCGACCAGCAGCTCGCGGAGCCGCAACTGGGACAGGGTGCCCCGCAGTGACGGCGCGCCCTCACCCGTCGGCGGATCATCCACAGGCATGCCCTCAGCTTGGCACCAAGGCCGGGATAAGACCAGGAAGGAGGGCCTCGCGGCGCTAGGGGCTTTCTTCCCTACCGGCGCCCCGTCGACGCGATCATGATGAGGCTCCGTCCGGGAACGAGGGGGCGGAGGTGGCGGGCCGCACCGGCGCGGGGGCCGCCCGGCCCGGAATGGATGGAGGAGTGGCAACCGACCGCGTGCTGCGGGTCTGGGCCGCCGTGGTGGACTGCGCGCGGCGGCGTGGGGAACACGTGTCGTCGCGTCACGTGTGCCTGGCGGTGGTGGACGCGCTTTCCCTGAGCGGCGCGGGATTGGCGCTGGCCGGGCGGCCCGGCGCGCTGGAACTGGTGTACGCGACGGGCGCGGACGGGCCGACCGAGCTGGCGGTGAACCTCGGCGAGGGGCCGGGCGTCGACGCGGCGGGGTCCGGGACGCTGGTGGTGGCCGTCGACCTGGCCGCGCAGGGCGGTGCCGGGCGCTGGCCCGCCTTCGCGCCCGAAGCCACGGCGCGGGGTGTCCGTGCGCTGTACAGCGTGCCGCTCATGCTGGGCGCGCTGAGCGTGGGGGTGCTCGACCTGCACCGCGACGAGCCCCGCGAACCGGGCACCGAGGAGCTGCTGGACGCGGTGGTGTACGCCGACACGGCGCTGCTGCTGGCGATCGACGAGCTGAGCGGGGTCCCCGTCCGCGGTGCCGGGAGGCCGCGCTGTGGCACGCCGAGGTGCACCAGGCCGCGGGCATGGTGGCCGTGCAGCTCGGGATCCCGGTCCTGGACGCGCTGGTCCGGCTGCGGGTGCACGCCTACCGGCGGGGGCAGCCGCTGGCCGAGGTGGCGCGGGCGGTGGTGGACCGGCGGCTGCGCCTGCCCGGCAACGGCTCCCAGGGACGTCTGTCCTGATTGGACAGCCGGCGAGCAGTGCGGCAGCGGTTCAGACCTCCTCGGCCACCGAGACCAGCTGGCCGGTCAGCCGGGCGACCACGACCCGCACACCGGTGCGGAAGTCGAGATCCTGCTCGGTGGCGCGCGGCAGCGGTACCGGCCGGTCGGCGGCGACGAGTGGCCTCGCCAGGCCGATCCCGCTCACCGTCCAGCCTCCGGGGACGTGCCGGTTCCGGTGGGTCACGGTCACCGTGACGGTGCGGCCCGCCGCGGTCCGGACCAGCGCCCGGTCGCCGGGCACGAGGAAGTCGCCGTTGTCCAGCACCAGGCAGGTGCGCACGAAGGCGTCCCGGCCGTCGACCGACAGCTCCGCCCGGCGGTAACGCACGGGCGAGCGCACCAGCTTCACGCACTCGTCGTGCGACAGGGTCCTCGGCACGCCGCTCCTCGCCGGTGACGGTGTCCACAATGGACGGCACAGGCGGGGACCGGACGGCCCCCGTGGTTCAGGAACCTAGTCCCTGCGAGGATGGGCGCGCTACGGGCTTCTGGTGACCGGCAACGGTTCCGGGCGAATCGGGCAACCGGTGGGCGCTACGGCAGCGGATCCCCCTGGTACGCGCCCAGTTCCGCGGCCAGCTCGACCGACGACGACGGCACCACCGGCCGCGCCGCCGGGCGCGTTCCGGAGCGCACGGCCGCGAGGAACCCGGCGACGGCCTCCGGTGCCGCGACGACCGGTCCGCCGAGCCGCGCCAGCGTGAGGTCCTCGCCCGACGGCGTCTCCAGCACCACCGCCCAGCCGCGGTCCTCGTGCCAGAGCAGCGCTACGTCGCACGCGTCGTGGCCCGGCACGGACCCGTCGACGGCGATGTAGGCGGTCATCGGCGTGCCGCTGTCGACCGAGCACGCCTCCCAGCCCGTGCCGACCGCCGCGCTGACGGCCAGTGCGTAGGCGCGCAACCCGTTGTCGAGAGCGAAGTCGAGGTCGAGGTGGGGATCGGACGCGAGAGTCACGAAGATCGAATGCCCGCGCCGGGTGTGGCGGAAACGTGCGCTCTGTCACTTACTTGCGGCACGCAAAAAAAGGGACGACGAGCGGGGGAGCGCCTTGGCACACTGGTCCCCCGTGACGGGGGACGGTGGCTGGAAGCGGCTCCAGGCGGTGGCGATCTCGGCTTCGACCGCGGAGGGGCTGGTCCTGGCCGCGCTGCCGCTGCTGGCGGTCTCGATCACGACCGACCCGCGGCACGTGTCCTGGGTGAACGTGGCCGGGCAGTCGCCGTGGCTGCTGTTCTCGCTGTTCGCCGGGGTGCTCATCGACCGCGTACGCCGCACCACCGTGCTCGCCTGGGCCTTCGCCGTGGAGGTCGCCGCCGCGCTCGTCCTCGCCGTGCTCGGCACCGCGCATCTGCTGAGCCTGCCGCTGCTCATGCTCGCGGCCTTCGCGCTGACCTCGGCGCAGGTGCTCGGCGACGGCGCGAGCGGCGCGCTCGTGCCGGAGGTCGTGCCGCCGGACCGGCTCACCGCCGCCAACACCCGGCTGCAGCTCATCGACCGCGGCCTCGTGCAGTTCGTCGTGCCGCCGTTCACGGGCTGGCTCGTGGCCTTCGCGGCCGGGCTGCCGGCGTGGCTGGCGTGCGTCGCGGCCCTGCTGGCGCTGCTGCTGGTCCGCGGCATCCCGTCCGCGCCGGTCACACCCTCACGGGCGCATCCGCTGCGGGACGTGGGGGAGGGGCTGCGGTACCTGGTGCGCACCCCGCTGCTGCGGGCGATCACGATCACCGTCGCGCTCGGGTCCTTCGCCGCGAGCGCGGGCAACGCGATGCTCGTGCTCTACGCCACCGAGGTGCTGCGCATCGGCCCGGTCGGCTACGGCGCGCTGCTCACGTGCCTCGCGGCGGGCTGGATCCTCTCGTCGTTCGTGGTGCACCGGATCGTCGCGCGGCTGGGCTACTCGTGGTCGATGCGGATCGCGCAGACCTTCGCCGCGGGTACCAGCCTGCTGATCGCGGTGCTGCCGCCGTGGCCCGCCGCCGTGGGCGCGGTGCTGGTGGTGATGACGGCCGCGACGCTGGTGTGGAACGTGTGCTCGCAGTCCAGCCGTCAGCGGTTCACGCCCCGCGCGCTGCTCGGCAGGGTCCTGACCAGCCACCGCGCGCTGGCGTGGGGCCTGACGCCGCTCGGCTCGCTGGCGGGTGGCCTGATCGCCGCGCACTGGAGCCTGCGCGGGGTGTGGTTCGCCGGTGCGGCGGTGCACGGGATCGGCGCCGTCCTGGTGTGGTGGACCCTCTCGCCCGCCGCGTTCCGCGAAGCCGGGCGAACGGAGGTTTCCCCGGGGGCCGTGAAGCCCTAACGTGTGATCAACGCAAAGGGAGCGTTGATGACGAAACCGGTCAAAGATGACCCCGCCGACCTCGTCGCCGAGTACGACGAGGAGCGCCCGGCGCGCCGCCTTTCGCGCCGCACGGACCTGCTCGTCCACCTGGTCGCGCTCGCCGTCGGCGTGCTCGTGCTCAAGCAGGTGTTCTTCCCGTACAGCAAGGGGAACCAGTTCTACCTGGTCATCTTCCTCGGCTGCGCGCTGCCGCTGGTGTTCCTCTGCTACCGGCCGCGCTCCCGCCCCACGGCACTGCGTGACGACCCCGGCCTGTTCGACTGGGTGCTCGCGGTGGTCGCGCTCGTGGTCGGGCTGTACCCGGTGCTCGGGGGCTACGACGCGTTCCTCGACCGGCAGGGGCAGCTGTCCACTCTCGACGTCGTCGCCGGTGCGCTGCTGCTGCTCCTGGTACTGGAGGCCACCCGCCGCGCGACCGGCTGGGTGCTGCCCGCGGTGTGCCTGCTGTTCCTCGCCTACGCCTACTACGGCGGCTACCTGCCGCAGAACTGGGGCATCGCGCACGCGGGCATCGACTTCGCGCAGATCGTCAACGCGCTCTACAACGACGCGAGCGGTTTCTACGGCACCCCGCTCGACGTCGCCGCGACCTACATCGTGCTGTTCACGATCTACGGCGCGGTGCTCAACGCGACCGGCGCGGGCAGGTTCTTCGTGGACATCTCGTTCGCCGCGTTCCGCCGGTCGCGCACCGCGCCGGGACGGACCACCGTGCTCTCCGGGTTCCTGCTCGGCACCGTCTCCGGTTCGGGCACGGCCACGGCCGTCAGCGTCGGCGCGATCACGTGGCCGATCCTGCGCAAGGCGGGCTACCCGCGTGAGCAGGCGGGCGGGCTGCTCGCCGCGGCGGGCATCGGCGCCATCCTGTCCCCGCCGACGCTCGGCGCGGCGGCCTTCATCATCGCCGAGTACCTGCAGACCTCCTACCTGCAGGTGCTGATCTGGGCGACGCTGCCGACGCTGCTGTACTACCTCGGCGTCGTGCTGGCGATGGAAGCCGACGCCCGGCGGTTCGGCTTCGCGCGGCAGCCGGACGAGGACCGGCACCGCGGCGAGGTCCGGCGGCTGCTGCTGCGCGGCGGGTACCACTTCGTGTCGCTGGGCATCATCGTCGTGTTCCTCGCGCTCGACATCCCGCCGTTCGCCGCGGTGGTCTACGCCACCGGGGTGGCCGCGGCGTTCGCCCTGATCGCGCGGCGGGGCGACCTGCGCGGGTGGGCACGCGACCTGGTGAACGCGCTCGCCACCGGCGTCCGGTCCGCACTGCCGGTGATCGCGGTGTGCGCCGCCGCCGGGGTGATCACCTCGACCATCGCCAAGACGGGCCTCGGGCTCGAACTCGCCGACGCGCTGGTCGAACTGGCCCGCGTCATCACCACCAACCCGACCGCGGTGCTGGTGCTGACGGTCGTGCTGTCCGCGGTGGCCGTCGGCGTGCTCGGGCTCGCCGTGCCGGTCACCGCGTCGTTCATCATCGCGTGGGTGGTGCTCGGCCCGGCGCTGGAAACCCTCGGCGTCGCGGCGGCCGAGCGGGCGATGTTCCTGTTCTACTACGCGGTCCTGTCGGAGGTGACGCCGCCGACCGCGCTCGCCGCCGTCGCCGCCGCGGCCATCACCGGGGGTTCGGTGATCAAGACGATGTGGCAGTGCTGGAAGTACACGCTGCCCGCGTTCCTGGTGCCGCTGGCCTTCGTGCTCACCGACTCGGGTGCGGCGCTGCTGTTCCAGGCGGACGCGCTCACCGTGGTGTGGGTGCTCGTGGTGTCCGCGCTCGCGGTCGCCGCACTGGCGGTCGTGACGGGCGGCCGGCTGTTCGGCGAGGTCTCGTGGCCGGTGCGGGTGCTGCTCGTGCCGGCCGCGCTGTGCCTGCTCTACCTCGAACCGGTGCCGATCGCCGTCGGCGCCGGATGCGGCGTGGCCGCCGTGGTCATGCACGCGGTACTGCGAAGGAGGACGGCATGAACCGGCTGCTGGCAGGACTGACCGCGGTGGCGCTGGCGCTCACGGCGGTCGCGGGCTGCGGCGGGAAGCAGCGCACCGAGCAGGCGGCGGGCGGGCCGGAGTGCACCGCCGCGGCCGGGCGGATCACGATCGCCACGGGCAACAGCGGTGGCGTGTACTACGTGCTCGGCGGCGGGCTCGCGCAGCTGATCAGCAACAACACGGCGTTGCGGGCGACGGCCGCCGAAACCGGCGCCTCGGTGCAGAACATCCAGCAGCTGTCGGCCGGTACCTACGACGTCGCCTTCTCGCTCGCCGACACCGCCGCGGACGCCGTGGCGGGCAAGGGGTCCTTCGACGGTCAGGCGCAGCACATCCAGGCGCTGGCCCGGATCTACCCGAACTCCACGCAGGTGCTCGTGCGGACGGACTCGGGTATCGACAGCGTCGCCGACATGCGCGGCAAGCGGATCTCCACCGGCTCCCCGAAGTCGGGCACCGAGGTGATCGCGAACCGGCTGCTGGAGGCGGCGGGCCTGGACCCGGCCGCCGACATCCAGGCGCAGCGGCTGGACCTGGCCAAGACCGCGGACGGGATCAAGGCGGGCACGCTCGACGGGCTGGTCTGGTCGGGCGGGCTGCCGACCGCGCAGCTGACCGACATCGTGACGTCCATGCGGGACCGCGTGAAGTTCCTCGACGTGACCCCGTTGCTGCCGAAACTCAAGCGGGTCAACGAGGTCTACGACTCCGGGGTCATCCCGGCCGCCGCGTACGGCCAGCCCGCCGACGTGCCCACGATCGTGGTGCCCAACCTCCTCCTGGTGCGCGAGGACTTCCCGGTGGGTTCGGCGTGCGCGATCACGCGGTTGCTCGTGGACCACAAGGCGGAGCTGGCATCCGTGCACCCGGCGGCGAAGGACATCAGCAGGGAGCTGGCGTCCCGCACGGCGCCGGTGCCGCTGCACCCGGGGGCGCGGCAGGCACTCGGCGTGGGCGGATAGCGCTTACCGGTGCGGGCCGAGCAGCGACAGGTCGGCGGGGCCGAGCCGGTCGGACGCGGTCTTCACCTGGTGCCAGTACGGGTACAGCAGGGGCGGCGCGCTCACCGCGTCGAGCCGCTTCCGGTCCTCTTCGGACAGTCGCAGGCCCGCCGCGCCGAGGTTGTCGGCGAGCTGCTCCTCGGTGCGGGCGCCGATCACGAGTGAGGTCACCGCGGGCTTGCCGAGCAGGTAGGCCAGCGCCACCTGCGCCGGGGAGACACCGTGCGACTCCGCGATGGAGACGAGCTCCTCGACGGTGTCGTAGAGCTTGTCCTGGTCGCGCACGGGTGGTTCGTCCCAGTCGGACAGGTGCCGCGAGCCCTCGGGCGCCTGCTGCCCGCGCCGGTACTTGCCCGACAGCAGGCCACCGGCGAGCGGGCTCCACACGAGGACGCCCAGCCCCTGGTCGAGCGAGATCGGCACCAGTTCGTACTCCGCCTCGCGCGCCTGGAGGGAGTAGTAGATCTGCTGGCTGACGAAGCGCGCGTAGCCGTGCTTTTCGGACACGGAGAGCGCTTTCATCAGGTGCCAGCCCGAGTAGTTGGACGCCCCGACGTAGCGGACCTTGCCCGCCCGCACGAGGTCGTCGAGCGCGGCGAGGGTCTCTTCGAGCGGGGTCAGGCCGTCCCACTCGTGCACCTGGTAGAGGTCGATGTGGTCGGTGCCCAGCCGCCGCAGGCTCGCCTCGCACTCGCGCACGAGGTGGTGCCGCGACAGGCCGGCGTCGTTCGGGCCGTCGCCCATCGCCATCCTGGCCTTGGTCGCGATGAGCGTGCGGTCCCACCGCCCGCGCAGCACCTGCCCGACGATCTCCTCGGACAACCCGCCGGAGTACACGTTCGCGGTGTCGACGAGGTTCCCGCCCGCGTCGAGGTAGCGGTCCACCTGCCGCCGCGCGTCGTCCACCCCGGTGTTGCCGACGTTGCCGAACACCCCCCGGCCGCCGAACGTCATCGTGCCCATCGTGAGAACCGAGACCCGCAGTCCCGACCTACCCAGCTGCCGATATTCCATGGCACTGACCTTAAGTCGGCGATCAGCCGAGGTCTCGTGCCACCCATCCGGGCGCGTCCAGGCGAACGGGGTCCTTCCCCACCAATTCGGTCAACCGCGCCTCGAGCTCGTCCAGCTGCGCCGCGCCGATCCGGCGGCGCCACTCCTCGCGCAGCTCGTCGAAGACCGCTTCGCCGGTCCGCAGCATTTCGAAGCCGCGATCGGTCACCCGCAGCCGTTTGCGGCGGGCGTCCGCGGGGTCGGGCTCGCGTGCGACGTACCCGCGCTCCTGCAGCACGGCGATCGTCTTCGCGGCCGCCTGCTTGGAGACCGCCATGCGGCGGCCCAGTTCGGACGCGCTGTCGGCGCCCGCGGCGATCGCCCTGATCGCGAAGTCGTGGACCGGCCGGACGTCCGCGTGACCACGCTTCGCGAGCTCCGCCTGCGCCGCGTCCACGAGCGTGCGGAAGCCGCCGAGGAGGAGCAGGGCGAGGTCGGCACCGGAACGGGACATGGCCCTCAGCGTACGGTCCTCGACAAAGACAACAGAGTTGTCTATTCTTGAAGACAACTAAGTTGTCCATTTGGAGGACGCCATGCCCGAGCTCACCCACCACACCGCCGCCGTGAACGGCACCCGCCTGCACTACGTCGAGGCCGGTACCACGGGCTCCCCGGTCCTGCTCGTCCACGGGTTCCCCGAATCGTGGTGGGCGTTCTCGCGGCTGATCCCGCTGCTCGCCGCGGACCACCGCGTGTTCGCCGTGGACCTCCGCGGTTTCGGTGACTCCGACGCCGGGCCGGGGGAGTACGACAGCGCCACCGCGGCGCAGGACCTCCACGAGCTGATCGGCCTGCTCGGCGCGGGACCCGTCCACCTGACGGGCCAGGACATCAGCGGTGCCACCGTCTTCCGGCTCGCCGCCACCTACCCCGAGGACGTCCGCAGCTTCACCGCGATCGAGATGGGCCTGCCGGGCTTCGGCCTGGAAGCGCTGGGAGACGTCACCCGCGGCGGCAGCTGGCACATCGGAGTGCTGGCCGCGCCCGGGATCCCCGAACTGCTGCTCGCCGGGCGCGAACGGGAGTTCCTCGGCCAGTTCGCGTTCCCCGCGTTGAGCGCGAAGCCGGACGCGATCACCGACGCGGACCTCGACGAGTTCACCAGGACCTACTCGCGCCCCTCCGGCTTCCGCGGCGCGAGTGGTCTCTACCAATCGATGCTGCGTGAGGGGGACGAGATCGTGGCGCTCGCCCAGGCGCATCCGCTGACGGTGCCGGTGCTCGCCGTGGGCGCCGGAGGTGGCGACTTCACGGCGAACACCGTCTCCCAGGTCGCGGCCGGGAAGATCCGCTCGGTCACGCTCGACGGCGTGGGGCACTACGCCGCGCTGGAAGCACCCGCTGAACTCGCCGCCGCGCTGCGCGAGTTCTTCCGCGACGTGGACGCCGGCTGATCAACGTCCCCGCAGTCGCGGGGAGACGAGGCCGACCACCGCGATGATCACGAGCAGCGCCGCCGCGACCGCCGCGACCACGCTGAACACCGGCAGCCGCTCGTCGCCGGTGCTGAGCATCCAGATGCTGGAGCCGAGCAGCACGACGCCGGCGAAGAGGCTGAGCCAGCAGCGGGCGGCGGTGGCCGGTACCCAGTGCAGGCGTGTCCTGTCAGTCATGGCAACCTCCCAGAAGAACGTGCCTGGTGGGTTGCCCGGATGGGGGATGCGGAAACCGCGGTTGCCCGGGTGTGCACACCTGCCTGCTCGTCCGGCCCCGTCGCCCGGGAGCCGAGCTAGCATCGGCGCCGTGACCAACTGGGCCGGTTTTCTCCCCGCCGCACTCCTCGTCTCCCTCATCCCCGGCGCCAACCAGCTGCTCGGCCTGACCAACGCGGTGCGCCACGGGCCGGGACACGCCCTCGCCGGGGTGGGCGGCAGGCTGGCGGCCTTCACGGTCCTCATCGGACTCGCGGTCGCGGGACTCGGGGCGGCGCTGGCCGCCTCGGCCACAGCGCTCACCGTGATCAAGTGGGTGGGTGTGGCGTACCTGTTGTGGATCGGCATCGGCAGCCTGCGCCAGGCGCGGCGCCTCCCGGAAGCCGACGGCCCCGCCCCGGCTCCGGGCGGCTGGTGGCCGGTGGTGGCCCACGAGTTCGCCGTAGCCATCAGCAATCCGAAGGCGCTGCTGTTGTTCGCCGCGCTGCTGCCGCAGTTCACCACCGAGGCGTCCGGGCTCGCGTTGCTGGGGCTGGCCTACCTCGTGGTGGAACTGGTCGTGGGGCTGGGCTACATCGCCGCCGGCGCGTGGCTCGGCGCGGGCGGGATCCGGCCGCGCGTGCGGCGGCGGATCGCCTTCGGCAGCGGGCTCTCGTTCCTCGGCCTGGCGGGACTGCTCGCGGTCGACGAGGTCGCCTGAGGTTTCCCCGCCGCGCAGCAGGTAGCCGGGAGCCATGCTGAGGAGCGCGGTGTGGCAGGGCCGGTGCACCGGACGGCCGGACTCGCAGGTCCCCGGCGCGGTCCTCGCACGGCTGACCGGCTCGCGGTTGCGCGGGAACCTGGTGATGCACTTCGGCCAGGGCGCGCTCGCCGGGGTGGTGCGGGCGCTGATGGCCAACGCCGGCCTGCGTGGCCC
This sequence comes from Amycolatopsis sacchari, assembly GCF_900114035.1. Classification (GTDB taxonomy): domain Bacteria; phylum Actinomycetota; class Actinomycetes; order Mycobacteriales; family Pseudonocardiaceae; genus Amycolatopsis_E; species Amycolatopsis_E sacchari. The sequence continues at coordinate 409,475 of NZ_FORP01000001.1, forward strand.
GGTGGCGTCGGCGATGTTCACCGTGGTGCGGCTGAGCAACGACCAGATCCTGGAGAACGCCACCGGCGTCGGCGCTCCGCCGCAGACCTGGCCGCGGCGGGAGCTGGTGGTGGACCTGCTGCACGGGCTTCGTCGCCGACGCGCTCGCCGCCCGGCGGGGGCCTGGTCCGGGCAACGGCACGCGGCGCTGCGGCCCGGCCGGCAGCCGGACGTCGGCCCGGCCGGAGGGGAATAGCGGCCGCATCCCGCGCGCTCTATCCCGTGTAGCACGGGTTCTGGTCAGCGGAGGTGCGGGATGTCCGGTCGGCGGAAGACGCTGGCGACGCGGTGCGGGCGGCGCATCACGGTGAGCCGCGCGGAGCTGCCGGTGGTGCCGACCGGCTGGGTGGCACTGCGGATCTCCTCGGGCCGGGACGACGACCACGTGGAGTGGGTGAGCCTGTCCCGCGCGGAGGCCGCCGCACTCGGGGAAGCCTTGCTGGAACAGGCTCGCGAGGTCTGACCGGGGTCCGATGTGGACTCCGATGTGGACAGCGCCCGCCGGGTCGTCCCCGGCAGGCGCGGGGTCAGGCGCCCAGCTGCTTGGGCTCGTCCTTGCCGGCGATCTCGATGCGGCGCGGCTTGGCTTGCTCGGCGACCGGGATGCGCAGCGTCAGCACGCCCGCCTCGTAGTCGGCGTGGATGTGCTCGGTGTCGAGACCGTCGCCGAGGAACAGCTGGCGCGAGAAGACGCCCAGCGGCCGCTCGGAAACCTGCATCTCGACGTCCTCGCCGCCGTGCGGGGGACGCCGCTCGGCCTTGACGGTGAGCACGTTGCGCTCGACGTCCAGTTCGATGGCGTCGGCGGTCAGGCCGGGGAGGTCGAAGCAGACCACGAACTCGTCGCCGGCGCGGTAGGCGTCCATCGGCATTGAGGTCGGGCGGGACCAGGTGCCGGGGGTGCCGAACACCTGCGAGGTGAGCCGGTCCAGTTCACGGAAGGGGTCGGTGCGCATCAACATCGTCTGTCCCTCCTTGTCTTTTCCCATGTCAACGCGCACTTCCAGGATAAGAAGTCGTCGCGACGATGACAAGAGGAGTGTCGTCGGAAGGATGACGATCAGGAGAGCAGTTCCGCCAGTACCTCGCGGTGGGTCGGCTTGGCCTCCTGGTAGCGCCGACGGCCCTCCTCGGTCACGTTGACGAACACCCCGCGGCGGTCGTCCTCGCACATCGAGCGCTCGACGAGACCCTCGCGCTCCATCCGGGCCACGAGGCGGGAAGTGGCGCTCTGGCTCAGGTGCACCACCTCGGTCAGCTCGGTGCCGCGGCACTGCCGCCCCGCCGTCACGAGCTGTTCGAGCGCTTCGAACTCCGTCACCCCGATGCCGTGCCGCTCCTGCAGCCTGCTCTCCAGCGCCCCTGACACGGTCGCGTGCAGGCTCAGCAGGTCGTGCCACTGCCTCAGCAGACCCCGTTCGGCTACGTCGCTCACGACCGCACCATAGCATGCGTGTGAATTTTATGCAAACACATTAAATCCTCTTGCATTAGATGCAGACGCATGTAATCTCGGCTCCATGAGTTCACCCGAGCCCTTGTCCACCTCCTCGACGCACTGGAACGCGCGGTTGTGGGGTGTCCTGCTCACCGTGTCCACCGTGATCGGCCTCGACGCGCTCGACGTGTCGATGGTCGGCGTCGCCCTGCCCTCGATCCGGGCGGACCTGAACCTCTCGACGAGCGCGCTGCAGTGGGTCGTCAGCGGCTACGTCCTCGGCTACGGCGGGCTGCTCCTGCTCGGCGGGCGCGCCGCCGACCTGCTCGGCCGCCGCCGGGTCTTCCTCGTCGCGGTCACCGTGTTCGCGTTCGCGTCGCTGCTCGGCGGCCTCGTCGACAACGGCGCGCTGCTCATCGCGAGCCGCTTCGTGAAGGGGCTGGCGGCCGCCTTCACCGCGCCGGCGGCGCTGTCGATCATCACCACGACGTTCCACGAGGGCCCGGCGCGCAACCGCGCCATCAGCATCTTCGCCGTGTTCGGCGCCAGCGGGTACTCCGCGGGCCTGGTGTTCTCGGGACTGCTGACCGAGGTCGGCTGGCGCTGGACGTTCCTGCTGCCCGTGCCGATCGCGCTGGCCGCGCTGGCCTTCGGCTACCGGCTCGTCCCGTCCTACCGGCCCGACCGCGGCCGCGGCGGCTACGACCTGCCCGGCGCGGTCACCGGCGCCGCCGGTTCGCTGCTGCTGGTGTTCGCCGTCGTCGAAGCACCCCAGGTCGGCTGGGCGGCGCCGCGCACGCTCATCTCGTTCGTGGTCGCCGCGGCGTTGCTGACCGCGTTCGTCCTGATCGAGCGGCGCAGCCCGCACCCCTTGCTGCGCCTGGGCATCCTGCGCTCCGGCCCGCTGGCGCGGGCGAACCTCGGCGGCGCGCTGTTCTTCGGCGCCTACATCGGGTTCCAGTTCGTCGTGATGCTCTACCTGCAGTCGGTGCTGGGCTGGTCCGCGCTGCAGACCGCGCTCGGCTTCCTGCCCGCGGCGCTGATCGTCGCGTTCGGATCGCCGCGCATCGAACCGCTCATCGACCGCATCGGCACGCCGCGCACGATCCTCGCCGGGGTCGTCGCCCACGTCGCCGCGTACGCGCTGTTCCTGCGCGTCGACGAGCACTCCGGGTACGCCGGTTCCGTGCTGCCCAGCATGATCCTGCTCGGCATCGGCTTCACGCTCGCGTTCTCGTCGCTGAACATCCAGGCCACGACCGGGATCAGCGACGACGAGCAGGGGCTGGCGGGCGGCCTGCTGAACACCTCGCTCCAGGTGGGCGGCGCCATCGGCCTGGCCGTCGTCACGGCGGTGCTCACCGCGAACGGCGGTGAGGACGCGTCGGCGGCGAACCTGCTCACGGGCCTGCGCCCGGCGTTGAGCGTCGTCACCGGGATCGCCGTGGTGGGCCTGCTGATCGCGATCTCGGGCGTCGTCCGCAGGCGGCGCGCGGAGAAGCCCGCGGAGACCGCGTACGAACTGGTGTGAGGGGGCGGAGGGCTTCCGGTCCTGGCCGGAAGCCCTCCGTACGGACTGGCCCGTTCGACGGAAGAAAACGTGAGGGACTTTCGTAATAACGGAGTCCGCGCGTACCGTCCCGGTGCATGTTCCGGACAGCCAGGACACGGGCCACGGCGGCCCTGCTCGCGGCGGTCACGGCCGTCGCTCCCGTCGTCGCTTCCCCTGCCGAGGCGGCGACCACCGACTACTGCGGCAACCAGTGCCACGACATCCTGCCGCCCGGCGAGAACGGCAACGCGACGCTCGCCGAAATCCTCGCCAACAAGCTGTTCGGCACCAAGCCGGCACACGCCTCCGACCAGCTCGGCCCGTACGCGGCACTGCCGAACGACTACCGGTCGATCACCGACGCCACGATCGACGAGTACTTCAACTCCTCCGCCTTCGGCGTGCCGCCGGACCAGCTGCAGAGCACGATCCGGCCGCGCTCGGACGTGAGCATCGTGCGGGACAAGGCGACCGGCGTCCCCCACGTCTACGGCACCACGCGGTCCGGCACGGAGTTCGGCGCCGGGTACGCGGCGGCGCAGGACCGGCTGTGGCTGATGGACCTGTTCCGGCACGTCGGGCGCGGGCAGCTGACCAGCTTCGCCGGTGGTGCCGAGGGCAACCGGGAGCTGGAGCAGACCTTCTGGGCCGCCGCCCCGTACACGGAGCAGGACCTGCAGTCCCAGGTGGACCGGATCGCCGCGAGCGGGGCCGCCGGGTCGCAGGCGCTCGCCGACATCACCGCCTACCTCGACGGCCTCAACACCTACATCCGCCAGGCGAAGGCGGGCCGCTACTTCCCCGGCGAGTACGTGCTCACCGGGCACGTGGACGCGATCACCAACGCCGGCACGATCCAGCCGTTCGTGGCGACCGATCTCATTGCGATCGCCGGGGTCGTCGGCGCGTTGTTCGGCACCGGCGGTGGTGGCGAGGTCCAGTCCGCGCTCGTCAAACAGGCCGCGCAGGCCAAGTACGGCCCGGCGCTGGGCGAGCAGGTGTGGCAGTCCTTCCGGGAGCAGAACGACCCCGAGGCCACGCTGACGCTGCACGACGGGCAGTCCTTCCCATACGCCGCGAGCCCCGCGAACCCCGAGGGGGTCGCGCTGCCGGATCCCGCTTCGGTCCGGCCGCAGCAGGAGGTCTACGACCCGACGGGCTCGGCGGCGAGCGCGGCGCCCGCGTCTGCGGACGTCGCAGTGCCACCGGCGCTCGCGCCCGCGAAGGGGATGTTCGACAAGGGCGTGCTGCCTGGGTTGTCCGGCAAGCACGGCATGTCCAATGCGCTCGTCGTGTCCGGCCGCTACACCGACGACGGGCATCCCATCGCGGTCTTCGGTCCCCAGACGGGGTATTTCGCGCCGCAGCTGCTGATGTTGCAGGAACTGCAGGGGCCCGGGATCAGCGCACGCGGGGTTTCCTTCGCGGGCACCAACTTCTACGTGCAGCTCGGGCGCGGGCAGGACTACGCCTGGAGCGCGACGTCGGCCTCGCAGGACGTCACGGACACGTTCGCGCTCCAGCTGTGCGCTCCGGACGGCTCGGCGCCGGGCCCGGACTCGACGTACTACCTGGACAACGGGCAGTGCGTGCCGATGGAACCGCTGGAGGTGCGCAACTCCTGGCAGCCGACGGTCGCCGACACCACGGCGGCCGGCTCGTACCGGCTCGTCGTGTACCGGACGCGGTACGGGCTCGTGCAGTACCGGGCGACGATCGGCGGGCTCCCGGTGGCGTACGCGGCGCAGCGCTCGACCTACCGGCACGAGGCCGATTCGATCGTCGGGTTCCAGCGGTTCAACGACCCGGCGCAGATGCGGACGGCCGCCCAGTTCCAGGCCGCCGCGGCGCAGATCAACTACACCTTCAACTGGTTCTACGTGAACGCCACGGAAACCGCTTACTACAACTCGGGCTGGAACCCCGTGCGGCCGTCCACTGTGGACCCTAACCTGCCGGTGGTGGGTGAGCCGCGGTACGAGTGGCGCAACTGGGACCCGGCCACGAACACGTCGGACCGCACCGGCGACGCCGAGCACCCGCAGTCGGTGAACCAGGACTACTACGTGTCGTGGAACAACAAGCAGGCGCGGGACTACACGTCGGCGGCGTTCGGCGAGGCGAGCGTGCACCGGGCCGATCTGCTGGACACGCGGCTTTCGGCGCTGGTGGCGAGCGGAACCCCGGTGAGCCGGGCGGACGTCGTGCGCGCGATGGAGGACGCGGCGGTGACCGACCTGCGGGGCGAGGAGGTGCTGCCGACCCTGTTGAAGGTCATCGACAGCGCGCCGGTGACCGATCCGGCGCAGGCGGCGGCGGTGGCCGAGTTGCGCACGTGGCTGTCGCACGGGGCGAAGCGCGTCGAGACGGCGCCGGGCAGCAAGACGTACGCCGATGCGGACGCCATCAAGGTGATGGACGCGTGGTGGCCGCTGCTGGTGCAGGCGGAGTTCCGGCCGGGGATGGGGGAGGAGCTGTTCACGGCGCTGGCCGGGGCGCTGCAGATCAACGAGTCGCCGTCGAACGGGCAGAACGGCCCGGTCGGTGGCGGTGGTTCGGCCAACGAGGCGGCGCCCCACCGCGGTTCGGCCTTCCAGCACGGGTGGTGGTCCTATGTGGACAAGGACCTGCGGGCGGTGCTGGGGGAGCCGGTGGCGGGCGGGCTCGCGCAGCCGTACTGCGGCGGTGGGGCGCTGGCCGCGTGCCGGACGGCGCTGCTGACGAGCCTGGCGCAGGCGGCGGCCGAGCCGGCGACGTCGGTGTACCCGACGGATGGCACGTGTGCGGCGGGGCAGCAGTGGTGCGCGGACTCGATCGTCCAGCGCCCCATGGGCGGCATCACCCACGATCCGATCAGCTGGCAGAACCGGCCGACGTACCAGCAGGTGGTGCAGTTCGCCGGAGGCCGGTGAGGGTGCGGTGGGGCCTCAGGAATCCTCGCGGTCCTCGTCGGGCGCTTCGTCGGGGGAGACGTCGTCGCTGCCGCGGGGGCCGAAGCCGGGTGCGGGTTCGGGTGCGCCGGGCCCGGGATCGGCGGCGGCGATGCGCTGCTCGCCGAGGTGCGGGTCCGGCTCGAAGGGCGAGGTCGTCATGATCGCCGGTTACCCGTCCTGTCGCTGATCATGCCGTATAACGACCTATACGGCGCGGGTTTCACAGGAACTCTTCAGGGTGGCCACGGCCTCTTTTCAGCGTCGCGACCGACCATCAGGGCATGGAGCAGAGGCAAGAACCCGAGCGGCCGGAAGGCGCGCCGGGATCGGGTGGACAGGCGCCGGGCGCTGCGGGCCCGGAAGCCGCGACCGGACGCTTTGCCGCCGGCCACGCGGCTGCGGGTTCCGGGGAGGCAGGCTCGGAACCCACGGCAGGACAGGCCGCGGCAGGGTGGCCTTCTGCCGGACAGGCTCCGGCAGGGCCGCTCGCCGCTGACCAGGCCACGGCAGCGCAGGCTCCGGCAGGCCAGGCCACCGCCGGGCACGGCGTCCCGGACCAGCCGCCCGCCGACCAGGCCACGGCAGGCCAGGCGGCCGCCCAAGTCACGGCAGGACAAACTCCCGCCGACCAGGCCGCAGCAGGCCAGGCCGTCGCCGATCAGGCCTCGGCAGCACCGTCTCCGACGGGGCAAGGCACGGCCGACCAGCCGCCCGCCGGACAGCCCGCGGGGGAGCAGCCTCCCGGGCACGCGGCGGGCTCAGGCCCGGAAACGGCGTCGCACCAGGCGCCGGGCGCAGCACCCCAACCGGGCACACCCGGCGGCAACCAGCCACCACCACCGCCGTACTACGCCCCGCCGAGGGGCGGCCCCGTCCCACCGCGACGTGGCCGCCGGACGGCCCTGATCGCGGCGGCGATCGCGGCCGCGTTCCTCATCGGCGGGGGCGGCGGCTTCGCGATCGGCCACGCCACCGCCGGGCACGGCACCGGTCAGCACCAGTTCCGCGGCCCGCACCCCGGCTACGGCCACAACTTCCCCGGCGGCCGCCTCGGCACGCAGAACTCCGACGGAGGCAGCAACACCTGACCGGCGGCTCCCTCGGGGCAGCAGCACCTGACCCGCGGCTGCCCCTCGGACGGGGCAGCACTACGTGCCTCGCGGCTCCCCCTTCGACGGGGCAGCACTACCCGACTCGCGGCTCCCATTGCGCGGGGGACAGCAGCACTTGACCCGCGGCTCCCTCGGGGGCGGCAACGCCCGACCCGCGGCTGCCCCTTCTACGGGACAGCACTACGTGACTCGTGGCTCCCTCGCCGCCGGGGGCAGCAATACCCGACCCACGGCTCCCTCGGAGGCAGCAGCACCTGACCCGCGGCTGCCCCTCCGCCGGAGCTCGTAGCTCAGCCCCAACACCCCTGAAAGCGCTTACCGGACCACGATCGTGTGCTCCCCGCGGGGCACGAGCTCCCCGATGACCGGGGCGCCCGGGATCTCCCCGGCGAGGAGCAGCCCGCCCGACGTCTGGGCGTCCGCGAGCAGCAGGGCCTCCTCCTCGCTCACCGCCGACAGGTCCACGTGGGGCGCGACCCAGTCCAGGTTCCGCCGCGTACCGCCGCTGACGTAACCCGCCGCCAGCGCCTCCCGTGCACCCTCCACATAGGACACCGCAGCCGAGTCGACCACCGCCGTCACGCCGCTCGCCCTCGCGAGTTTGTGCAGGTGCCCCAGCAACCCGAACCCCGTGACATCGGTCGCGCACTCGACGCCCGCCGCCAGCGCCGCCCTGGACGCCTCGGCGTTGAGCGTCGTCATCACCTCGATCGCCTCCGGAAAGCGCTCTCCCGTCGCCTTGTGCCTGCTGTTGAGCACGCCGATCCCGAGCGGTTTGGTCAGCGACAGCGGAACGCCGGGTTTGCCGGAATCGTTGCGCAGCAACCGGTCCGGGTCGGCCACGCCCGTCACCGCGAGGCCGTACTTCGGCTCCGGGTCGTCCACGCTGTGCCCGCCCGCGAGGTGACACCCCGCGGCGGCGCAGACGTCCAGCCCGCCGCGCAGCGTCTCCGCCGCCAGCTCGAACGGCAGCACCTCACGCGGCCACCCCAGCAGGTTGACCGCCACGACCGGCCGCCCGCCCATCGCGTACACGTCGGAAAGCGCGTTCGCCGCCGCGATCCGGCCCCAGTCGTAGGGATCGTCCACCACCGGGGTGAAAAAGTCCGTCGTCGCGATCAACGCCGTGCCGCCCTCGATGCGCACCGCGGCCGCGTCGTCGCCGTCGTCGAGGCCCACCAGCAGCTCGCCCGCCGGGTCCCGCGGACGGGCCGCGACGAGCCCGCGGACCACGTCCTCCAGCTCACCGGGCGGGATCTTGCAGGCGCAGCCGCCACCGTGGGCGTACTGGGTCAGTCGGGTGGCCATGCGACCATGCTGCCCCCGCCGGGTTCGCGCCGCCGCCCGGGGCTTGCCATGATGGTCGCCATGGTCCAGGGAGGCGTATCCGGTCTGGTGACCGGCGCGGTCTTCAAAACCGTCGAGGGGCAGGTCCTGCCGCTGGCGGGTTCGATTCCCGTCCGCCTCCGCCACGCTCCCGGGGCCTGCCGTGGGTGACCCCCGCCGCCGGGTCCCCCGCACGGACGTCCTGCTCACCCACCCCCGGCTCGCCGAAGCGGAACGGGTCCTGGGCCGCACGCTCGTGAAGTCCGTGATCGCGCACGCGCAGCAACGCGCCCGTGCCGGGGAGATCGAGCCGGAGCAGGTGGCCGAGCACGCCGTCGCCGCGCTGCCCGCGACCGCCGCGAGCCTGCGCCCGGTGATCAACGCGACCGGCGTCGTCGTGCACACCAACCTCGGGCGCGCCCCGCTCTCCCAGGCCGCGCTGGAGGCCGTCACCACCGCGGGCCGCGCCACCGACGTGGAGTTCGACCTCGCCACCGGCCGCCGCGCGAAACGGGGCCGCGGCGCGCTCGCCGCACTGGCGGCCGAAGTACCCGAGGCCGGCGGCGTGCACGTGGTCAACAACAACGCCGCCGCGCTCCTGCTCACCGCGCTCGTCCTGGCCCCCGGCAAGGAAATCGTGATCAGCCGGGGCGAACTGGTCGAAATCGGCGACGGGTTCCGCATCCCCGAGCTGCTGGAATCGACGGGGGCGCGGCTGCGCGAGGTCGGCACCACGAACCGCACGAGCCTCCGCGACTACACGACGGCCATCGGCGGGGAAACCGGTTTCGTGCTCAAGGTGCACCCGTCGAACTTCCAGGTCACCGGCTTCACCTCCGCCGTGGGCATCCGCGAGCTGGCGAAGCTCGACGTACCGCTCGTGGTGGACATCGGCTCCGGCCTGCTGCGCCCGCACCCGGTCCTGCCCGGCGAGCCCGACGCCACCACCGCACTGCGCGAAGGCGCCGACCTCGTGACGGCCAGCGGTGACAAGCTCCTCGGCGGCCCGCAGGCGGGGCTGCTGCTCGGCGAAGCGGGGCTGGTCGAACGGCTGCGACGGCACCCGGCCGCCCGCGCGCTGCGCGTGGACAAGCTCACCCTGGCCGCGCTCGAAGCCACCCTCGTGGGCCCGCCCCCGCCGGTCGAGAAAGCGCTTACCGCGGACCCGGCGGAGCTGCGTGCCCGCGCGGAACGGATCGCCGCCCGGCTGCCCGGAGCGCGTGCCGTGGACTGTTCCGCGGCGGTCGGCGGGGGAGGCGCGCCCGGCGTCGAACTGCCCAGCGCCGGGGTGAGCCTGCCGGAGACGTGCGCGGCGCCGCTGCGCACCGGCGACCCGCCGGTGGTCGGACGGCTGGAGGCCGGGCGGTGCGTGCTCGACCTGCGCACGGTCGCGCCGGAGGAGGACGAGCTGCTGGTGGCGGCGGTGCTGGCGTGTTCGTCGTAGCCACCGCCGGCCACGTGGACCACGGCAAGTCCACGCTGGTGCACCGGCTCACCGGGATGTGGCCCGACCGGCTCGCCGAGGAACGCCGCCGCGGGCTGACGATCGACCTCGGCTTCGCGTGGACCGAACTGGACGGCAGGCGCATCGCGTTCGTCGACGTGCCGGGGCACGAACGGTTCGTCGCCAACATGCTGGCCGGGGTGGGACCGGTGCCCGCGGTGCTGTTCGTCGTCGCCGCGACCGAGGGCTGGATGCCGCAGTCGGACGAGCACCTCGCCGCACTCGACGCGCTCGGTGTCCGGCAGGCGCTGCTGGTGATCAGCAAGGCCGACCTCGCCGACCCGCAGCCCGCGATCGCGCAGGCGAGGGACCGTTTCGCGGGCACGTCGCTCGCCGATCCGCCCGTCGTGCTCGGCACCGACCTCGCCCGCGTGCGCGCGGAACTGGCCGCGCTCGTCGACCGCCTGCCCCAGCCGGACCGGGAGGCGGACGTGCGGTTGTGGGTGGACCGGTCGTTCACCGTCCGCGGGGCGGGCACCGTCGTGACCGGGACGCTGGCGGGCGGCACCATCCGCGTGGGCGACGAGCTTGAGCACGCCGGGCAGCGCGTCACCGTGCGCGGGCTGCAGTCGCTGGGCGAGGACCGCGCCGAAGTCGCCGCGGTGGCGCGGGTCGCGGTGAACCTGCGCGGGGTGGACCGCCGCGCCATCGGCCGCGGCGACACCGTCCGCACCCCGGGCGCGTGGTGGGAGACGGCGGAGCTCGACGTGGCGCTGCGCGGGGCGGGGGAGTTGCACCGCCAGCTGGTGCTGCACCTGGGCTCCGCCGCGGTGCCGGTGCACGTCCGTCCACTCGGGACGGACGCGGCCCGGCTGCGCCTGGCCCGGCCGCTGCCGTTGCGGGTCGGCGACACCGGGCTGCTGCGGGATCCCGGTGAACACCGCGTCGCCGCCGGAGTCGAAGTCCTCGACGTGCGACCACCGGCGCTGCGGCGGCGGGGTGCGGCCCGGGCACGTGCGGAGGAGCTGGCACAAGGCGGGGTCCGCCCGCCGGCGTGCGCGAAGGCGGCCGAGCTGCGCGCGATGGGCCTGCCGGGGACCGGTCAGCGGATCGGTGAGTGGGTCGTCGACCCGGACTGGTGGCGCGAACGGCGCGAACACGCCGTGGCGGCCGTGAAGCGCTGGGCCGCGGAGCACGACGTGGCGGCGGGCATGCCGCTGGAGGCCCTGCGGCAGGAAGCCGGGCTGCCCGCGGCCGAGCTCGTGCCCAGGCTGCTGGCGGGCACCGGGCTGGAGGTGGCGGACGGCCTGGTCCGGAAGCCCGGCACGGGACTGCCGCCGCGCGTGGACAAGGCGGTGCGGACGGTCGAGGAGTGGCTGGCCGCCGAACCGTTCCGCGCGCCGGAAGCCGACGAGCTGACCGAGCTGAAGCTCGGCACGCGGGAACTCGCCGCCGCGGTGCGCACGGGACGGCTGGTGCGCGTCGCCGACGGGATCGTGCTGGGGCCGGACGCCTTCGAGCGCGCGGCCGCGACGCTCGCGACGCTGCCGCAGCCCTTCACGGTGAGCGAAGCGCGGCGGGCGCTCGGCACCACGCGCCGGGTCGCGGTGCCCCTGCTGGAACAGCTCGACGCCCGCGGGATCACCCGGCGGGGCGACGGCGGCACGCGGACGCTGGTCGTTGCGCGAGGCTGACTTCCGGGGTTTGATCGGGAAGACGGGCGGGTAGCCGCGAGCGACTTCGAACGGAGGGACGGGGATGGACCTCGGGAAGTGGATCCGGTCGTGGCCGGTCTACCGCCAGGTGACCGGGTCCGATCCGCTCGGCCGTGGCGCGGCGGCCCAGTCCGCGCGCTCCGCCGGGCTCACGCCCCGCACGGCGTCCGCCGACTCGGTCGTGCACTCCGTCTGTCCTTTTTGCGCGGTCGGCTGCGCGCAGAAGGTGTACGTCCGGGACGAGCAGGTCGTCCAGATCGAGGGCAACCCGGACAGCCCCATCTCACGCGGGCGGCTGTGCCCGAAGGGATCCGCGAGCAAGCAGCTGGTCACCGGCCCGCAGCGGGTGAAGAAGGTCCGCTACCGCGCGCCCTACGCCACCGAGTGGCAGGACCTCGACCTCGAGACGGCGATGGACATGGTCGCCGACCGGGTGCTCGAAGCGCGCCACAAGGGCTGGCAGGAGACCGACGCCAAGGGCAACCGCCTGCGCCGCACGATGGGCTTCGCGAGCCTCGGCGGCGCCACGCTGGACAACGAAGAGAACTACCTGATCAAGAAGCTGTTCACCGCGCTGGGCGCCGTGCAGATCGAGAACCAGGCCCGTATTTGACACTCCGCCACGGTTCCCGGTCTGGGAGCCTCCTTCGGTCGCGGTGGCGCGACGGACTACCAGCAGGACCTCGTCAACTCGGACTTCATCGTCATCATGGGCTCGAACATGGCCGAGGCCCATCCGGTGGGGTTCCAGTGGGTGATGGAAGCCAAGGCCCGCGGCGCCGAGGTCGTGCACATCGACCCGCGGTTCACGCGCACGAGCGCGGTCGCCGACCGGCACGTGCCGCTGCGCGCGGGCAGTGACATCGCCTTCCTCGGCGGCGTCATCAACTACATCCTGTCCAACGAGCTGGACTTCCGCGAGTACGTCACGGCCTACACCAACGCGGCGTTCATCGTGGACGAGAGCTACCAGGACGCCGAGGACCTCGACGGGCTGTTCAGCGGGTACGACCACGACACCGCCTCCTACGACCCGTCGAGCTGGCACTACGAGTCGACGCACGCGGGTGGCCGTGGCGGCAGCGGCGCCAAGGAGCACGGCGCGCCGGACCAGCACGGTTCGGGTGGCCCGCCGCTGTCCAGCGGCGGCGAGGAGATCCCGTCGGACCCGACGCTGCGGCACCCGCGCTGTGTGTACCAGATCCTCAAGCGGCACTACGCCCGCTACACGCCGGAGATGGTGGAACGCGTGTGCGGCGTGCCTGCCGAGCAGTTCCTGCGGGTGGCGCAGGCGTGGACGCGGAACTCGGGCCGCGAGCGCACGGCCGCGCTGGTCTACAGCGTGGGCTGGACGCAGCACTCGCTGGGCGCGCAGTTCATCCGCGCCGGGTCGATCATCCAGCTGCTGCTGGGCAACATCGGCCGTCCCGGCGGCGGGGTGTTCGCGCTGCGCGGGCACGCCAGCATCCAGGGGTCGACCGACGTGCCGACGCTGTTCAACCTGCTGCCCGGCTACCTGGCGATGCCGCAGGCGGGCCAGCGGACGCTGTCGGACTACCTCGGCAGGATCGTCGGGCAGAACCAGAAGGGCTTCTGGCACAACGCCGACGCGTACATGACGTCGCTGCTGAAGGAGTACTGGGGCGAGCACGCCACCGCCGACAACGACTACTGCTTCGACTACCTGCCCCGCATCAACGGCGACCACGGCACCTACCGCACGGTCATGGACATGGTCGACGGCAAGGTGTTCGGCTACTTCCTGCTGGGCCAGAACCCCGCGGTGGGCTCGGCGCACGGGCGGCTGCAGCGGCTGGGCATGGCCAACCTCGACTGGCTGGTCGTGCGGGACCTGGCGATGATCGAGAGCGCCACGTTCTGGAAGGACGGCCCCGAGGTCGAGACCGGCGAGATCACACCCGAAACGTGCCGGACCGAGGTGTTCTTCTTCCCTGCCGCCTCCCACGTGGAGAAGGCGGGCACGTTCACGCAGACGCAGCGGATGCTGCAGTGGCGCGACAAGGCGGTCGAACCGCCGGGCGACGCGCGCTCGGAGCTGTGGTTCACCTACCACCTGGGCCGCAAGCTCCGCGAGAAGCTCGCCGGCTCCACCGACGAGCGGGACCGCCCGTTGCTCGACCTGATGTGGGACTACGCGATGGAGGGCGACGAGCCCTCGGGCGAGGACGTCCTGCGGCACATGAACGGCATCGACCTGACCACCGGCCGCGCCGTCAACGGCTACACCGAACTCAAGGCCGACGGGTCGACGGCGTGCGGCTGCTGGATCTACAGCGGGGTGTACGCCGACGAGGTCAACCAGGCCGCGCGCCGCAAACCCCACGACGAGCAGGGCCCGTACGAGTCGGAGTGGGGCTGGACCTGGCCGATGAACCGGCGGGTGCTCTACAACCGCGCGTCCGCCGATCCGCGGGGCCGCCCGTGGAGCGAGCGCAAGAAGCTCATCTGGTGGGACGCCGAGAAGGGCGAGTGGACCGGCCATGACGTGCCGGACTTCGAGAAGACGAAGCCACCGGACTACCGCCCGCCCGCGGGCGCGGTTGGGGTGGAGGCCCTGCGCGGGGACGACGCGTTCATCATGCAGGCCGACGGCAAGGCCTGGCTGTTCGCGCCGAACGGCGTGCTGGACGGCCCGCTGCCGACGCACTACGAGCCCCACGAGTCGCCGGTGCGCAACGCCCTGTACGCCCAGCAGGGCAGCCCGGTACGCAAGGTGTACGGCCGCTCGGACAACCCGTCGAACCCGTCGCCGCCGGAGCCGCACGGCGAGGTGTTCCCGTTCGTGTTCACCGCGGCGCGGCTCACCGAGCACCACACCGCGGGCGGGATGAGCAGGCAGCTGCCGTACCTGGCGGAGCTGCAGCCCGAGCTGTTCGTGGAGGTCTCGCCGGAGCTGGCCGCCGAACGCGGGCTGGCGCACCTGGACTGGGCGCACGTGATCACCAGCCGCACGGCGGTGGACGCGCGCGTGTTCGTCACCGACCGGATGACGCCGCTGCGCATCGAGAACCGCGTGGTGCACCAGATCTGGATGCCCTACCACTGGGGCCACACCGGGCTGGTGGACGGCGACGTCGTCAACGACCTGCTCGGGGTGGTGGTGGACCCGAACGTGTTCATCCAGGAGAGCAAGGTCGCCACGTGCGACATCCGGCCGGGGCGGCGGCCGCGCGGCCCGGCGCTGCTGGAGTACGTCGCGGAGTACCGGCAGCGCGCGGGGATCACGCCGCAGACCGGCACGCAGGTGGACACCACGCAGGACGCCGGCGTCGCGCACATGGAGCCGGAGGAGCGATCGTGAGCGAGAACAGCTTCTACGGACCCCTGGACGACCCGGCGGGCAACGCCGGGTACGGCGAGCACCCGCCCCGCGTCGGGTTCTTCACCGACACCTCCGTGTGCATCGGCTGCAAGGCGTGCGAGGTGGCCTGCAAGGAGTGGAACCTCGTCCCCGAGGACGGGTTCAACCTGCTCGGCATGTCGTTCGACAACACCGGGATGCTGGGCGCGGATTCGTGGCGGCATGTGGCGTTCGTCGAGCAGAGCCGTCCGCTCGGCGGGCAGGACCCCGGCCTCGCGGGACTGCCGACCAGGCCTTCGGGCAGCCAGACCTTGGCCGACACGGTGGCGTCGGCGATCGAGCTGGCCGAGCGCGGCGGCGGTGAGCTGGGCACGGCGCCGGTGGACCTCGGGGTGCCGAAGTTCGAGCGGCCGGGGGACGCCACGGGCGCGGAGGCCCGGCAGGACTTCCGCTGGCTGATGAGTTCCGACGTGTGCAAGCACTGCACGCACGCCGGCTGCCTCGACGTGTGCCCGACGGGCGCGTTGTTCCGCACCGAGTTCGGCACGGTGGTGGTGCAGCAGGACATCTGCAACGGCTGCGGCTACTGCGTGTCCGGCTGCCCGTACGGCGTGATCGACCGCCGCGAAGACGACGGGCGGGCGTGGAAGTGCACGCTGTGCTACGACCGGCTCAAGGACGGGCTCGAACCGGCGTGCGCCAAGGCGTGCCCGACCGACTCGATCCAGTTCGGGCCGCTCGACGAGCTGCGGGAGCGCGCGGCGCGGCGGGTGGAGCAGCTGCACGAGCGAGGCGTGCCCGAGGCGCGGCTGTACGGGCACGACCCGGACGACGGCGTGGGCGGCGACGGCGCGTTCTTCCTGCTGCTGGACGAGCCGGAGGTCTACGGGCTGCCGCCGGACCCGGTGGTGCCGACGCGGGACGCGCCGTCGATGTGGAAGTACGCGGGCATGGCGGCGTCGGTGTTCGTGGGCGCCGTGGTGTCGGCGTTCCTGGGGCGGGGGAAGCGATGACGAACGGCGAGGACCCGCTGCTGCGGGAACGGCGCAGCGACGCCGGGGCGCGGGACATCCACGCGCAGATGTTCGGCCGAGGTGACGGCAGCCGCGAGCAGTCCGCGGTGCCGAAGGCGGAGTTCCGCTCCTACTACGGGCGCGCGGTGCTGAAGTCGCCGGTGTGGGAGTGGAAGATCCCGGCGTACCTGTTCACCGGCGGGCTGTCGGCCGGTGCGGCGATGCTCGGCGCGGGTGCCGACCTGACGGGGCGGCCGGAGCTGCGCCGGGTGGGGCGCGCCGGGGCGCTGGTGAGCATCGCGGCGAGCACGTACTTCCTGGTCGCCGACCTGGGGCGGCCGGAGCGCTTCCACCACATGCTGCGGGTCGCGAAGCCGAGTTCGCCGATGAGCGTCGGCACGTGGATCCTCGCCGCGTACGGCCCCGGTGCGGGGCTCGCCGGCGTGGCGGAGCTGATGCCGCGGGCGCTGCGGCGGACGTGGCCGGGGAAGCTGCTGGGCTGGGCGGCCCGGCCGGCGGGGTTGTCGGCGGCGGCCGTCGCGCCCGGAGTCGCGTCCTACACGGCTGTACTGCTGTCGCAGACGGCGGTGCCGGCGTGGCACGAGGCGCACCAGTACCTGCCGTTCGTGTTCACCGGCTCGGCCGCGGCGAGCGGCGGCGGGCTGGGGATGCTGCTGGCACCGGTCGAGGAGGCGGGCCCGGCGCGGCGCCTGGCCGCCACGGGCGCGGGGCTGGAGGTCGTCGCGTCGCGGTTGCTGGAACGGCGGCTGGGCCTGTCCGCGGAGGCCTACACGACGGGCAAGGCGCACCGGCTGCGGAAGTGGGCGGAGTACCTGACGGTCGGCGGGGCGCTGGGCACCCTGGTGGCGGGCCGCAGCCGCCCGGCCGCGGCGCTGTCCGGGCTCGCGCTGCTTACCGGCAGCGCGCTGCAGCGGTTCGGCGTGTTCGAGGCGGGTGTGGAGTCCACCCGGGACCCGAAGTACGTCGTCGTGCCGCAACGCGAACGGCTGAACGCGGGCAGGCCCGCGCGGGGCGGCGACCGGCCGCCGCAGTTCCCCCGGTTCGTCGCGGCGGCGCGGAAACTGCGCGCGCGGGTGAGCGGCGGGCAAACCGGTTGATGCGAACGTGCCCCTTCCGGCAGGCTGCCGATCATGAGTGACGGCGTGGGCGACAAGGCCCGGTAGTGCGCAAGCTGATCCTGGACGTCGACACCGGCACCGACGACGCGGTGGCGATCATGCTCGCCGCCGGGCACCCCGAGCTGGACCTGCTCGCGGTCACGACGGTGCGGGGCAACGCGCCGCTGCCGAGCACGACCGACAACACGCTGCGGGTGCTCGACCACATCGGCCGCCCGGACATCGGGGTGCACCCCGGGCTGGCCCGGCCGGTCGTGCGGCCCGGCTTCCCCGGGCAGCGGCACTTCGAAAGCGACTCGCCGCGGGACATGCACGGCACCACGCTGCCGTTGCCGGAGGCCCGCAGCGCCCCGCGGGAGCCTTCGGCCGTGGAGTTCCTGCTCCACACCCTGCGCACGACGACCGAACGCATCACGCTCGTGCCGGTCGGGCCGCTGGGCAACCTCGCGACCGTGCTGGCGATCGACCCGTCCGTGCGGGACGCCGTCGAGGAGGTCGTGATCATGGGCGGGGCGCACGCCTACGGCAACGTGACCCCGTCGGCCGAGTTCAACGTGTGGGCCGATCCCGAGGCCGCCGCGAAGGTGTTCGCCGCCGGGTTCGACCGGCTTACGCTGGTGCCGCTCGACGCGACGCACCAGGCGCTCGTGACCCGGGAGGACTGCGACGAACTGGCCGCCCTCGGCACCCCGTCGGGTACCGCGGCCGCCACGCTGATCACGAAACGGATCGACGCCTACACGGCCGGCGGGGGAGTGGCGGTGCGCGACACCGCTCCGGTGCACGACGCGGTGTGCGTCGCCTACCTGGTCCGCCCCGAGGTGATCACCACGCGGCCGGTGCGGGTCGAGGTCGAGACCAGCGGTGAGTTGACCGTGGGCCGCACCGTGATGGACGTGCGGCCGAACGCGACCGGCACCCCGAACGCCCAGGTGGCCTTCGCCGCTGACGGGCGGGTCCTGGTCGAGCTCATGAAGACCGTCTTCGCCGCGCCCTGATGACCGCCTGCTACCGCGCACTGGCAGGATGCCGCCCATGCGGGTGAAGCAGGCACTCGGAGTGCTGGCGGCAGTAGCCCTGGTGGCGGGCTGCACGACGGAAGCGGGGCCGGCCCCGGCGCCCTCCAGCGCGCCGTTGACGTCCGCCGCCGATCAGGGCTTCACGGTGGTCGCGACCGGGGACGTGCTGATCCACCCCGAACTCACCGAGCAGGCCACCGAGGACGGCGGCGGCAAGCGGGACTACCGCCCGGAACTCGCGGGGATCCGGGACGTGATCAGCAAGGCCGACCTGGCCATCTGCCACCTGGAAACCCCGCTCGCCCCCGAGGACGGGCCGTTCCAGGGCTACCCGGAGTTCAGCGCCCCGCCCGAGATCGCGGCCGCGCTCGCCGACACCGGGTACGACGACTGCTCCACCGCGTCGAACCACACCCTCGACACCGGCACCGACGGCATCGAGCGGACGCTCGACGACCTGGACGCCGCCGGGATCAAGCACACCGGCTCCGCGCGCACCGCGCAGGAGGCCAGGACGCCGCTCGTGCTCGACGTGCACGGGGTGAAGGTCGGGCACGTCTCCTACGCGTTCGGGTTCAACGGCAAGAAGCTGCCCGCCGACCGGCCCTGGGTCGCCAACACCCTCGACGCGAGTGCCGTGCTCGCCGCGGCGCGGGCGGCGAAGAAGGCCGGGGCCCAGGTGGTGATCGCGAGCCTGCACTGGGGCGTGGAGTACCAGCAGGACCCCACGGCCGAGCAGCAGCGGATCGCGAAGCAACTGCTGGCCGACCCCGCCGTGGACCTCATCATCGGGCACCACGCGCACGTCGTGCAGCCGATCGAGAAGGTCGGCGGGAAGTGGGTGGCCTACGGGCTGGGCAACTCGATCGCCCGGCACTCGGAACCGCGCGGGACCACCGAGGAGGGGCTGATCGGCCGGTTCCACTTCACCCGGTCGGGCGCGGGCTGGACGGTCGACCGCGCCGAGTACGTGCCCACGGTCATCGACCTCGGCCCCCCGATCCGGTTGCGCACGGCGGCCGATCCGCGGCTCGATCCCGCCCGTTCGGCGCTGGCGCTCGAACGCACCGACCGGGTCGTGCTGAGCAGGGGAGCGGGGAACGCGGGGCTGACCCGCGCGGCCGGCTGAGCACCGCGAGACGTCGGGAATTCCCTGTCCGGCAACCGGGCAGGGGTTGCGGTCACCGCCGCGGCATGCGTAGGGTCGGGTTTCGGCCTCCCGGACGGGCACCGTCTACAACGGACAGGAGCGGCCATCACCTTTTCCCCGGAATTCCGCCACCCGCCTGCACCGGCGGGCGGGCGAGCGGCGTTGTCGGTGACGGCGATCCGGGGCCCGGGCGGGATCACGAGGGTGCTGGCGGCAGGCGAGATCGACTGGGCGAGCGTCGGTTCACTGGACCGGGCGCTCGAGCACGAACCGGCGTCGGACACCACCGCGTTGGTCGTCGACCTCTCCCGCGTCTCGTTCTGCTCCTCGTGCGGGCTGCACCTGCTCACGAGCCTGCGGCAGCGCGCGCTCGACGCGGGCACGCCGCTCGAACTGGTCGCCGGCTCGGCCCCCGTGCGGCGCGTGCTGCAGGGTGCCGGGCTGTGGCCGCTGTTCTCGATCCACACCGACCACGCCGCGGCACTGGCGAAACTGACCGCGGAGGGGCGCCTGTAGTCGTGGCGTCCGGGGAGGTTGGTCAGCCGGGTGATGCGCGGTAGCGCTGCCCGTCGCACCACTGGGCCTCGGGTGCGGGCCGGGCTGCGGTGCGGGCGGCTGCTGCGATCAGCCATCCCGGCCACACCTTCGGCGCGGTAGCGCTCGGCCCACTTCGCGGCCGTCCTCGCCGCGTGGCATGAGGGACACCACAACCGGACCCGTCAGGGTTCGCGGGCGTCCTCGTCGGGAACGACCTCCGGTTCGGCGACCGCCTCCGCCTGCTGGTCGGGCAGCGGCCGGGCGTTGCGGGGGCGCAGCGCGTTGACGTCGTGCGGGTCGAGCTCGTCCGGGTCCCGCAGCAGCGAGCCGATCGCCGACTTGATCACCGCCAGGATCGGCACCGCGAGCAGGGCGCCCGTGATGCCGGAGACCTCCACACCCACGGCGATCGCGAGCACGACGGCGAGCGGGTGCAGCCGCACCGCGCGGCCGAGCAGGAACGGCTGCAGCACGTGCCCTTCCAGCTGCATGACCGCGATCAGGATCGCCAGCACCACGAGCGCGGCGACGAACCCCTTGGCCACCAGCGCGATCAGCACCGCGATCGCGCCGCTGGCGACGGCGCCGATGATGGGCACGAACGCGCCGATGAAGATCAGCGCGGCCAGCGGGACCGCGAGCGGCACGCCGACGATCCAGATCCCGACGCCGATGCACACCGCGTCGACGCACGCGACCGCGACCGTCGCCCGCACGTAGCTGACCAGCGAGGCGAACCCGCGCCGCCCGGCGACGTCCGCCTGGTCGCGCACCTCGCGCGGGAACGCGCGCAGCACGAACGCCCACACCTGCGGCCCGCTGTAGAGGAAGAAGATGAGGGTGAACAGCGCCAGCAGCGCCTGGGTCAGGATGCTGCCGATGGTGGTGGCGGTGCTCAGCGCGCGGCTGGCCAGCTCGGCCGAGTTCCCGTTGATCGCCCCGATCGTGCGGTTCAGGAAGCTCTGCAGCTGCTCGGGCGAGAGGTGCAACGGCCCGCGCTGCAGCCAGTCGTTGATGCTCGACAGGCTTGCCGAGACCTGCTCCTGCAGCTGCGGCAGGCTCGCCGTGACGGTCGTGATCACGAGCGTCAGCACCCCGCCGACGACGATCAGCCCGACCACGATCGCGATCAGCGTCGCCAGCGCCCTCGGCACGTGCCACTTCTCCAGCCGGTGCACCAGCGGGGCGAACAACGCCGAGACCAGCAGCGCGATGCCCACCGGAATGGTGACGGCCGACAGGTAGCCGAGGAGGTAGAACACGACCCCGAGCGCCGCGACGATCAGCAGGAACCGCCAGCTCAGCGCGGCGGCCACCCGCCACCGCCACGGCACTGCCGCCGCGGCGTCACCAGTCCGGCCGGACCTGCCGCGCGCCTGGCCGTCTCCGACCGTCATCGTCCACCTCCACTTGTGCCCCCGGGCGGGTGACTCCGTCTACCCGCTTAACTCTGCCCCTACTCCCCGTCGGGGGGACGGAGGAACACGGATTTGCCCGTCGCTGGTAGTAGCTTCACCTGTATGGATGCCGAACTGAGTGAGCGCTTTCACGATCTCGTCGGTGCACTGGACTACTCCATGTTCGTCGTGACCACCGCACACGGTGGCCGGCGCGCGGGCTGCCTGGTGGGCTTCGCCGCCCAGTGCAGCATCGACCCGCCGCGGTTCATGATCTGGCTGTCGAAGAAGAACCACACCTACGAAGTCGCCCGTCACGCGACGACGCTGGCGGTCCACACGCTGACCACCGCCGAACGGGAACTGGCCTCGCTGTTCGGTTCGCACACCGGGGACGAGGAGGACAAGTTCACCCGCTGCGCGTGGCGGCCCGGCCCGGACGGCGTGCCGCTGTTGGAGGACAGCCCCGCGCTGTTCACCGGGGAGGTGCTCGACCGCCACGACACCGGGGACCATGTCGGCTTCCTCGTGCGCCCGACGTCCGCGGTCGTGCGGCGCGAGGCGCGCCCCCAGCTCACCTTCCAGGACGTGCGGGATTTCGAGCCCGGCCACGCTGCCTGACCCGGTTTGCGCCCGTGACGGCCGGGTACGCGAACGGGGAGAGCAGAGGAAGTGAGGCAGCGATGACCAAGGCACGCGAAATCATGACCCGCGACCCGAAGTGCGTGCGCACGAGCGACACGGTCCTGGACGCCGCCCGGATGATGGCGGACACCGGCGTCGGCGCACTGCCGATCTGCGGTGAGGACAACCGGCTCAAGGGCATGCTCACCGACCGCGACATCGTGGTGAAGGTGCTCGCCGAGGGCAAGGACCCCCGTGCCGTGCGCGCGGGCGACGTCGCGCAGGGTGAGGCCGTCACGATCGGCGCCGATGACGAGGCGCCGGAGATCTTCCGCACCATGGCCCAGCACCAGGTGCGGCGCCTGCCCGTGATCGACGGGCACGACCTGGTCGGGATCGTCGCGCAGGCCGACGTCGCGCGGGCGCTGGACGACCCGCAGGTCGGCGACCTCGTGCAGGCGATTTCCCAGGGCTGACACCCGTTCAGCGCACCAGGCGCCGCGTCGCGACCGCGACGAGCACGCCGAGGGCGGCACCGGCGAGGACGTCCGACGGCCAGTGCACCCGGGTACGCACGCGGGAGTAGGCGACCCCGAACGCCACGGGCGCGGCGAGAGCCGCGACCGGCGGAGCCTGCAGCGCGGCCGCGGTGGTGAACGCCGCGGCCGCGCACGCGTGCGCGGAGGGCAACGCGGACGAGGTCGGCGTCTCCGGCAGCGCGCGGCGCGCGGGCAGGTCGTCCGCGCGCGGACGGCGACGGAGCAGCAGGCGCGCGAGCAGATGGCTGCACGGTAAGGCGATCCCGACCGCGAGCGCGGCGTGCAGACCGGCGCGCCGCCACCGTCCCGGCCGGAGGAGGAGCACGGCCGCCGCCACCCACCACAGCAGCCCGCCGCGCGCGGCGAGGCTCAGCACCACCGTGGCCCGCGACGGGCGCGCCGCGGGCAGCCGTCCGGAAACCCAGTCGCCCTCCAGCCGGTCGAGCCGGCCCAGCAGCCCCTTTCGTGACACGCCGTGAGCTACCCCCGTCCACGTGGGGGAAAACCCCGGCGGCGACGGCCACGCATGGACCAGCGCCCAGCGGGTACTGCCGCAATGTGCCCGACTGGACGCAGATCCTCGATCCGCAGACGCACCCGGTGGAGATCCTGGTGCGGGGCAGCGCCATGTACCTGGGGCCGTTCGTGCTGCTGCGGGTCATCCTGAAACGCGAGAGCGGCACGACCGGCGTCACCGACCTGCTCGTGGTCGTCCTGATCGCCGACGCGGCGCAGAACGGGATGGCGGGGCAGTACCAGTCGATCACCGACGGGCTGCTGCTCGTCGCCGTGATCATCGGCTGGTCGTTCCTGCTCAACTGGGTCGCCGCGCGGTGGGCGTGGGCGGAGCGCCTGATCCGGCCCCGGCCGCTGCCGCTCGTGCGCGACGGGCGCCTGCTGCGCCACAACATGCGCCGCGAGCTGGTCACCGAGGAGGAGCTGCGCGGGCAGCTGCGGGAACAGGGGATCGCCGACCTCGGCCAGGTCCACGAGGCCCGCATGGAGGCGGACGGCCAGTTCAGCGTGATCACCACGCGCGCCGCGAAGGAGATCCACCGGCCGAAGGCGCCGAAGAGCAAGCAGCAGGTCTGAACTCACATGAAGTTGCGGGTGTGCAACCGGGAGAGTTCGGCGGCCTCGTCGGCGGGGAAGCCCAGGTGTACCAGCCGTCGTTGCCGCCCATCGTCCATTGCGGACTGAAGCGCCTGCACCGCACGCCACCCGCGCGCGATCGCGTCCGGCGTCCACGCCCCCGCCGCGAGCACCACGAGTGCGTCGAACACGTCCTGGTTGAGCCCCGCCGTGTCGAGCAGGGTCTCGTGCCGCCGCTCGACGGCCGCCCGCAGGCGCGGGCGCAGCCCGGGGTCGAGCGTGCCGAGGTGGTGCAGGTGCGCGACACCGAACGCGACGTGCCTCGCCTCGTCGCGGCGCGCCAGGCCGGTCACGCGCCGCGTCACCGGATCCGGCGCGTGCTGTTCCAGGAACTCCAGCAGGGTCAGGAAAGTCCCTTCGCCCAGCACGGACAACAGGAACGACGCCATCGAGAAGTCCGTCTCCGCCAACAGGGTCGTCAGCGAGGCCCGGCCGCCGGCCGAGGAGGTGCCCAGCTCCCCGCCGGTGAGCAGCGCGCGGCGGCTGAACACCTCGACGTGCCGTGCCTCGTCGGCGGCCTGGACCGCGAGCAGCTGCATCACCTCGCGGAACTGCGGGTGGATGCGGGACAGCAGCCGCGCCGGGACGACGAGCGCCGCCTGCTCGTTCTCCACCAGGTAGGTCATGACCTGCACGACCGCGCGCTCGATCTCGTCCGGCAGCGCGAACTCCGCGTCCCAGTCCACGGTGCGTTCGGGGTCCCACTGGGCGGAGGCCGCGTGCCGGTAGAGCGCGGGTGCCACGTCGGCCCACACCAGGTCCCGGTCCACTAGGTCGAAGGGTGCTTCGGGACCGCCGGACTCGACGAGCGCGCCGCGTGCGGCCAGGCCCCAGCGTGGCGAGGCCGTCGGCACGATGCCGTCCGGGTGCGGTCCTCCGGCGCGTTCGGCGCCGGACCAGCGGTCGAGGTCGGCCCGGCCGCGCACGACCCACGCCCGCACGCCGTGCTCCTCGGCCGGGCGCGCCCGGTGCCCGTGCGTGCGGCACCACGCGCTCAGGTGCACCACGAGCGCGGGATCCGCCCCGGTGACCGCGAGTTCGGCGCCCGGCGGCAGGTCGCGCAGCGCCCGCCGCACGAGCAGGTGCGCGCCCTCGTCGAACGCGAGCGGACCGAGGTCGAGGATCACGGCCGGTACTCCGGCTCGGTGAGCCGCCCGTCCTCGTCGTAGAAAGCGCTTTCTGAGATCGCGGCTTCGAGCGGGCCGAAGCCGGTCGTGCGCCCGGGCCGCCACTCGGTGAGCCCCTCCAGGTCCAGCAGCGGGCGGACCCCGGGATCGGCGTAGGACATGGACAGCAGCAGCTCGCCGAGCCGGTCGGCGAGCCCGGCCGGGGCGCTGTCGTGCACCGCCAGCACGCAGTGGTCGTAGGGCTCGCTGTGGGCGAGCACCCGGGTGCTGCCCGCCGGGAGCGTGCCTTCGCCGCTGAACAGCAGGTGGTTGGCGTCGATCATGGCGGCGGCGTCGGCCTCCCCGGTGAGCAGGGCGCGGGCGGCGTCGCGCTCGCCGCCGATGTGGTCGCCGTGCAGCCCGACGCCGACGTCGAAGCGCCGCACGGTCACGTTTTCGCCGGGTGTCAGCCCCGCGTGGCGCAGGAGGGAGACGGGGATGAGCGTCGCCTGGGGCGAGTCGATCGCCCCGACCGCGACGCGGTGGTCCTTGAGGTCGCGCAGGTGCTCGAACGGCGAATCGGCCCGCACGACGACGACGGAGGTGAGGTCCTGGTCGGTGTCCCGCATGACGAGCGGGCGCACGTGGTGGCCCGCCAGGCGCCGCACCCGCAGCCACGCCAGCGGCGAGTTCCACGCGGCGTGGATCCGGCCGCTCGCGAGGTCCTCGGCCTGGCGCTCGTAGTTGCTGTACAGCACGAAGTCGAAGGGCAGGCCGTGGTCACGCAGCCAGGCGCGGAACCCGGCCCAGATCGTGACGACCTTGGGGTCGTACGCCACGGCACCCAGCAGCAACGTCGGCATCGCGCTCCTCAGCGGGACGGGGGCAGACCCGTCCCAGCCTGGGGGCGCGTGCGCTCTCCCGCAACACGAACGACGGGCGGCAGAATGAGCCGGGTGAACCTTCCGGTGGGCGTCGCCGCTCTCCCCATGTGAGGGGCAGGGGCAGCTGACCGATCTCGTGACGCGGTACTCGCAGACGCCCGTCCGCATGGGACAGCAGGCCCGCGACCGGGGGAGCCTGCCGGGCTTCCTCCGCCTGCGGCACGAACAGGGCGATCACCTGACGCTCGTGTCGCTGACCAAGAATTCCGGCGGCAACTTCGGGTTCGTCCTCGACCGCAACGGCACGCCGCTGCCGTCCAAGGGCGCGGTCGACTGCGCCGCGGGCCGCTTCATCGTGTTCTCCATCGGGCCCAACCCCGGGCCCGGCCCCGGCTGAGGTCCACTGTGGTCAGTGGCGGCGGAGCCACGCGAGGACGCCCGCCACCGCGCCCGTGCCCAGCACCCCGAGCAGTGCGTGGTGCTGCGAGGCCCACACCTGCGGGCTCCGCCCGTGCGCCCGGTCGTCGAACTCGCCGTGCGCGCCGTGGTCTATGTCCTCGTCCGCCGGGTGCCAGAGGTTTTCCGGCTGGTCCGCGGGGCGCGGCTGGTCCGTCTGCTGGGACTTGAAGCCCGTCCGCGCGAGGTAGCGGTCGAGCAGGCCCGGGATGACCTTGTCCCCGAGCAGCGTCCCGACCGTGCTCGCGCCGACCCAGTACTCGCGGCGCCTCGGGTGGTCGGCCGCGTACACGATCGCCTTCGCCGCGACCTCCGGCTGGTAGATCGGCGGCACCGGCTGGGCACGCTTCGGCAGCCGCGACAGCACCCACCCGAACTGCGGGGTGTTGACCGCGGGCAGCTGCACCATCGTCACGTGCACGCCCGCGTTGTCGTGCAGCAGCTCGCTGCGCAGCGCTTCGTGCATGCCCTGGATCGCGTGCTTCGCCCCGCTGTAGGCGGTTTGCAGCGGGATGCCGCGGTAGGCCATCGCCGAACCGACCTGGACGATCGCGCCGCGGCGCCGGGGCAGCATGCGGTCGAGCGCGGCGCGGGTGCCGTGCACGTAGCCAAGGTAGGTCACCTCCGTGACCCGCCGGTACTCCTCGGGCCGGATGTCGGTGAACCGCGCGAACACCGACGTGAACGCCACGTTGACCCACACGTCGATGGGGCCCAGCTCCGCTTCGACCTGGTCCGCCGCCGCGTCCACCGCGGCGTGGTCCGCGGTGTCCACCGCCAGCGGCAGCGCCTGGCCACCCGCGGCGTCGATCTCCCCGGCCACCGCGCGCAACCCCTCCTCGCCGCGCGCCAGCACCGCCACGCGATCGCCGCGGGCCCCGAACGCCCGCGCCGTCGCCCGTCCGACCCCGCCGGTGGCTCCGGTCACCACGACCACCCGACCGCTCACCCCGTGCTCCCTCCTGCTCGGCGTTACGCCGGACGGGTACCCCTTCCACCCTCGGGCGAACACGACGTGCGGCGGTGATCGCGCTCGTCGACACCGCGTCGAAATTTCTCGACGCTAGGATTGCCCGGTGCCTCGGACTACGGAGGGGCGGGGCCGCAGGCGGGTCGCGCCCAGCAAGGGAGACCTGCGGGAACGCGCGATCCTCGACGCGGCGGAGCGCCAGCTGGCCGGTGCGGGGCCGGACGCGATGACGGTGGAGACGATCGCCACCGCCGCCGGGATCACGCGTGGCGCCTTCTACTTCTACTTCGGCTCCAAGAACGACGTGCTGGCCGCGCTCGTCGAGCGGACGGTCACCGCGTTGCGGGCCGAGGTCGACGCCGCCGACGCGGCGGGAGCGCCGGCTGAGGCGCTGCGGGAGGGGCTGCGGCAGACGGCCCGCATGTGGCGGGAGCACGGGGACGTCATGCGGGCGGCGGTCGAGCTGTCACCGTCGGTCCCGGCCATCGACGAGGCGTGGCGCTCGGCCGTCACCGCGCTCGCCGAGACGACGTGCCGCATCGCCGAGCGGGCCGGGGTGCCCTCAGGTCCGGGACCGGCGGACGCGCCTGCCGTCACCGCGGCGCTGGTGTGGATGACCGAGCGGGCGTTCTACCAGGCGGTGGCCGGCGGCGGCTCACTCGACGACACGACCGCGACGCTGACCCACGTGTGGCTGGCTGCGCTCGGGCTCGGCCCTCAGCCGCCCAGCGCGGCCGGGTCGTAGCGGCACGCGGCGTTCCACAGCAGGAACGAGTCCATCCCGTTCTCCTTCGCCGCGGCGATCTGCGCCTGCACCTCCGCGGGACCGTAGGTGCGGTGCATGCTGAACGCCTGCAGCCACGGGATGGTGATGGCGCCGCCCTGCCGCGCCTGCTTCGCGAAGTCCGCGAGCGAGCGTGCGGTGATGTCGTGGGGAGCGTCCTCGGGGTCGTCGATGCCGTACTCGCCCCGGCCCCAGTGCGACGGGTACACCATCGGTGCGATGTAGTCGACCTCGCGGGACATCGCCGGGATGTCCTGGGCGATCTGGGTCGGGCGGGTGATCGCGATGCCGAAGACGGAGGCGCCGAGGAACGCGCCGTGCCCGTGCACGGCGTCGCGGCTCTGTTCGAGGAAGTCGGCGATCGCCTGTTCCGGCGTGCCGGTCAGGCCGGGAAGCCGCATCCGGTCCAGCGAGCCCTCCGGGCGGCGGATGTAGTCGTAGAGGATGTCGTCGAAGCCGAGCTCGGCGGCCTCGGCGGCGAGCCGGATGTTGTAGTCCCGCACCTCGGGGTTGGCGAAGTTGGTGAAGGTGTAGTCGCCGTACCCGCTCGCCCAGGCCTCGCCGTCACTGGTCTGGACCAGCCGCTCGCGGTGGCCGGCGTCCCAGCAAGCCTTGGCCAGCAGCGGATCCCGGAAGGCGACGAGCCTGCCGACCACGCGGATCTTCATCGCGTGCAGCTGGTCCAGCACGGCGCGCGCGTCGTAGTAGCCCTTCGCCGCGCCGATCTCGCGGGCGAGCGGTACCTGCGAGTCGTAGCCGATCTCACCGTCCTCGTCCTTGATGTCGAGCTGCACGGTGTCGATCAAGCCGTCCCGCGCCATCTGCAGCACCGGTTCGCGCAGGGCGGGGGAGGCCCAGGCGAGCGCCGTCATGTGGACGCCACGCATGCCGGGGTGCTTGGCGTGCACCGGTTGTTCGGTGCGGGTGACGTTGCCCGCCCGGTCCTGGGCGGTGAGGTCGACGCTCCCCGGCGGGGTGGGCAGCGTCGCGCTGAAGCTCCCGTCGGAGCCGACTTCGACGGGCTCGCCGTTGAGCATCACGCGTTCGGCGCCCGACGCCACGCCCCGGACGGTCACGGGCACGCGGAGATCACCGGCCTCGACGGGCTCGAGCGAGATCCGCGGCGGGGTGTCGTCGACGGTGAACGTGCGGGAGACCTCGGCGCGCGGGAAGTCGGCGAGCACGCCCAGCTGCGCGGTCAGGGTGTGGGTGCCTTCGGGCAGCCGCAGCCGCGGCGGGACGATCCGCTGGCCGTCGTACCGCACGGGCAACGGCGTCCCGTCGAGGACGAGCCGGACGCTCCGCGGATCGGCCGCGGTGACGTGGACGCGGTCGAGGACGTCGGAAGTGGTGACGGCCCCGTCCCCGACCCCCTGGACGACGGGAGCCGCCGGCATGGCGGCGACGGCGGCCTGGACGCCGCCGGTCAGCACGGCCCCGGTGAGAGCGGCGAACAACACGGGCCGAGGATCCATGTGAAGCGTTTTCCCAGGTAGCGGCCCCGGCATGCCCGTGACCACCCGTTCGGGTCGTGCTGCTAGCCCGACCGAGTGCACACCGTCAGCTCCGGTGTGCCCGCGCGGCCGCGAAGCAGTACACGCCGAAGGCCGCGAGCCCGAGCGCCACGATCACGAGCAGCACCACGCCGTACGGCTGGGCGGCGAGCGTGCGCAGCGCCTTGTCGAGGCCACCCGCCTGCCGGGCGTCGGACCGCAGCGCGGCGTACCCGAGGAGCGCGCCGATGATCACGTACACCAGCCCCTTGGCCACGTAGCCCGCCGCGCCCAGCCACTCCACCGCGTGCCGGCTGCCCGTCGGCAGCTCGCTGGTGTCCAGGTCGCGCAGGAAGCTCCGCTTGACCCCCTTCACGGCGGCCGCGATGCCCACGCCCACCACGACGGCGGCCGCGACGGCCACCAGGACCGGACCCGCGGGCAGCGAAAGCAGTTTCGCCGTGAACTCCTGCTGCGCCTGGTCGCCCGAGCCCGAACCGCTGCCCGTGGCGAGGCGGATCGCCGTGTACGCCAGGCCGAACACTACCACGCCGCGCGCACCGGACCCGATCCGCTTCCGGACGCGCTTGCCGTGTTCCCGCACCCAGCCGTACCCGGTGGCGGCGAGCATGCCCTGCCACAACCCGAACGCGATCAGCCCCACCGCGAGCACCCACAGCAGGACCTGCCCGAACGCGGTCCCGCCGATCTCCTGCAGCGCGCCCTTCTGGTCGGCCTCGTGCCCGCTGTCCCCGAACGCGACGCGGACCGCGAGGTAGGCGACCACCAGGTGCACGAGCCCCCAGCACGCCATGCCCAGGCGCCCCGCCACCTGCGCGGTCCTGCTGCTCTCCACGCGCGACGCCCGCCGCGCCACCGGGCCACCCGTCATCGGACCTCCTCGCGTTCCCCCAGCAGTTTCACCTGGGGGGCCGCGGCGCGCCGGGCAACTGCTCCATTCGGCCCAATCGACGCGGGGTGGTCAGTCCACTTTGGAGGGATGGCGGACCAGGGGTGTGACCTCGACGTCCAGGTACGGGAACAGGGGCAGCGCGGACAGCAGCTCGTGCAGCTCCTCGGTCGAGTCCACGTCGAACACCGAGAAGTTCGCGTACTCACCGGCGATCCGCCACAGCTGCGGCCATTTGCCCGCCCGCTGCAGCTGCTGGCTGTACGCCTTTTCCCTGGCCACGAGGTCCGCCTTGACCTGCGGGTCGAGGTCGTGGGGGAGCCGGACGTCCATCCGGACGTGGAACAGCATGGCGCCCTCAGCCCCGCACCGGGTCGAGCGCGAAGTCGTAGACGACTGTCTCGCCCTTCCCGTCGCCCGACGGCTTGGGGTCGAGGATCAGCTCCGGCTTCACGGCGGACGCGACGTCGTCCTCGTTGTGCTGGTCCCCGGGGAAGTACAGCTGCGCGGTGAGCTGTTCGTGCCCGGGCGCGGAGACCTTGACGTGCAGGTGCGCCGGGCGCCACGGGTGCCAGCCCGCGGCCGCGATCAGCCTGCCGCACGCGCCGTCCGTGGGGATCATGTAGGGCGCGGGGCGCACCGTGGTGATCTCGAACGAACCGTCGGGCTCCACGCTGAACGTGCCCCGCAGGTTCCACTCCGGGATGCCGGGCGCGAACTGCGAGTACAGCCCCTCGGCGTCGGCGTGCCACAGCTCGATCTTCGCCCCCTCCAGCGGCTGCCCGTCGGTCGAGGTGACCCGGCCGCTCCAGAGCAGGGGAGTGCCGGGCTCGTCCTCGCGCATCGGCACCGCGCCGCGTGAGCCGCGTTCCGGCGCGCCCGGCACGTAGTACGGGCCTTCGATCGTGCCCTTGTTGCCCTCGCGGTGCTCGGTCGCGACCTCCTCGACGACGTGCTCCACCCACACGTCGAGGAACAGCGGCCACTCGCCGGTCTCGCCGACGTCGATCAGCCACGCCTTGAGCGCGTTGTACTCGGCGTAGCTGACCTTGTGGCGCCGGATCGTGTCGTGCACGGCCGACAGCACCTCGCGGACGAGCAGGTCCACGCGCTCCGGGGAGGTGTTGGCGACGTTGCCGGACTTGTCGGCCTTGAAGCGCTCGGTGGCGCTGCTGCCGGAGTCCGCGGCGGTGGGCACGGGGGCGTGTGTGGCGGTCATGGGATCCTCCTTGATTCCGGTGCCGGTCACTGGTCCTGGCGGTAGTGGGCGAGTTTGCCGGGGTCGAGTTCGGCGCCGAGGCCGGCGCCGGGACGGATGACCAGCTCTCCGTCGCTGATTTCGAGCGGCTCGGCGAGCAGGTCGTCGCTGAGGTCGAGGAAGTTGGACAGCTCCCCGGCCCGCCGCGAGGTGAGCCGGAAGGCCGCTCCGAACGCGACACTGCACAGTGAACCGAGCTGGCCGTCGATCTGGTTGCCCAGCACGACTTCCAGGCCGAGTCCCTCGGCGAGGTGGTGCACGCGCTGGGAATGCGTGAACCCCGTGCGGGCGACCTTGATGCTGATCGCCGTGGCGGAGCCGCCCAGCACCTCGCGCGTGACGTCCGCGGCGGTGACCGCGGACTCGTCGGCGATGAACGGAACGTCCACTTGGGACACCAGCCAGCGGCGGCCGAGCACGTCGTCGGCCGGGCACAGTTCCTCGGCGAACAGCAGCCCGAGGTCGGCCATCTCCCGCATCGCCCGCGCCGACTCCGAGGCCGTCCAGCCGCGGTTGCCGTCGACGTAGAGTTCCACGTCCTCGCCGAGGTTCTCCCGCAGCGCGCGCACCACGGCGGTGTCGAGCGCGACGGGGCGGCGGCCCACCTTGACCTTGAACGTGGTGATGCCGTGGGTGTCCCGCATCCGCTGGGCCTCGTCGACCATCGCGGCGGGTTCGTCGAAACCGAGCATGTGGCACACGCGCATCCGGTCGGTGTAGCCGCCCAGCAGTTCGGTGACCCCCACGTCGAGCGTGCGGCCGAGCGCGTCCCACACCGCCATGTCGAGCGCGGCCTTCGCGACCGGGTTGCCGACCGTGCGGCCGAGGCGGGCGTGCAGCTCTTCGCGTTCCAGCAGGCTCAGGCCGACGACCTGGGGCGCGAAGAGCTGCTCCAGCACCGCGACGATGCTCGCCTGCGTCTCGCCGTAGGTGAACGGCCGCGGGGGCGCCTCGGCGACGCCGACGATCCCGTCGTCGGTGTGCACGCGGACCAGCACGTGCTCGGCGGTGTGCACCTCGCCGGAGGCGAAGCGCAGCGGTTTGCGGTAGGGGATGGCGAACGGGATCGCCTCGACCTGGGTGATCTTCACCGGGACACCTCGCAGCCGGGGGTTTCGAGGACGTCGAGCACGGCGCGCACGAGCGGCGAATCGTCGTCGCCGCGCCAGGCGAGCGCGAGCTCGACGGTGCCGCCGTCGGCCAGGTCGCGGAACACCACGCCCGCCAGCGGCAGGGCCCTGGCCGACGCCGGGACCACGGCGACGCCGAGCCCGCCCGCGACGAGCGCGAGCAGCACGGCCGTGCCCGCCGCGTCGTGCTCGCGGCGCGGGCTGAACCCCGCGGCCTGGCAGGCGCAGTTGACGGCGTCGTTGACGACGGAGTCCTTGCTGGCGTAACCGACGAAGCCCTCGCCACGCAGGTCCGCGACGGAGACGGTGGGTGCGGTGGCCAGCGGGTGCGCGGCGGGCACCGCGAGGATGAGCGGCTCGACCTCCAGGGTGCGCAGCTCGATCCCGTCCCCGCGGGTCGGCGGGCGCAGCACGGCGAGGTCGAGCGTGCCGTCACGCAGCGCGTCGCACTGGGCCGGGGTGAGCAGGTCGGCCTCGATCTCCAGCGCGACGCCGGGCAGCTCCTGCTGCACCCTGCGCGCGATCGCCGGCAGGTGGGAGAAGGCCGCGGTGCCGGTGAAGCCGATGCGCACCAGCCCGAGCCGCCCGTCGGCGATCCGGCGCACGCCCCGCACGCTCTCCTCGACGGTGCCGAGCACGCGCCGCGCCTCCGCGAGGAAGAACCCGCCGGCCGCGGTGAGCGCGACCTGCCGCGTCGTGCGCGTGAACAGGGAGGCGCCGAGCTCGGCCTCCAGCTGCCGGATGGCCTGGGAGAGCGCGGGCTGCGCGATGTGCAGGCGTTCGGCGGCCCGCCCGAAGTGGCAGGTCTCGGCGACGGTCACGAAGTACCGCAGGTGCCGCAACTCCATCGTCCGTGCCTCATTTCCGCTCGCCGGTCGACCTCCAACCTAGGGAGCGGATTCCGTCAGCACAAAGACTGATTTGCGGGGGATTGATAAGCGGGGGTGATCAGTCGGCGTAGTCGGGACCCCAGGGGACCGTCGCGGGGTGCGGTTTACGCGCCCGGCTTCCGCCCCACGCCGCCGATCACCCGGGACTCCGACGGCGCCGAGGCGAACACCGTCTCCTCGTCCGGGTGCCACGCCGGTGCGTAGACCAGGCCCGGCTCCAGCAGGTCCCAGTCCCCGAAGAAGCGGACGAACTCGGCCGTCGTGCGCAGCTGGCCGGGGTTCGTCGTCTGCTCGTAGTACGCCACCAGGTCGGCCAGCGCCTGGCGCTCGTCCTCGCTGCGCGGGTTCTCGTTCGTCATCTGCGACAGCACGAGCAGCGAGCCCGGCGCGAGCGCGTCGCGGTAGGCCGCCAGCACCGAGTCCGGGCCGGTCTCGTCCTTGATGAAGTGCAGCACCGCGTTCACGACGAGCGCGACCGGCCGCGTCAGGTCGATCAGCCCGGTCTCGAGCACGCGCTCCCACACCAGGTCGGGCTGCAGGAGGTCACCCGCGATCGCCCGGTGCCGCTCCGGATCGGCGGTGTCGGCCAGCAGCAGCGTCGAATGGGCCAGCGCGACCGGCTCGTTGTCGATGTAGACCACGCGGGAGTCCCGCTGCGGGCGCGTCTCGTCGGCGACCTCGTGCACGTTGCCCGCGGTGGGCAGGCCGGAGCCGATGTCGACGAACTGCGTCACGCCCAGCTCCGCGCACCGCCGCACGGCACGCGCGAGGAACTGCCTGCTGGTGCGCATGTACTGCCCGATGAGCGGGAGCCGGGCGCGGATCTTGTGCGCGAACTCCCTGTCGATGGCGTAGTTGGTGTCCCCGCCGAGGAAGTAGTCGTAGACCCGCGCCGCGGACGGCCGGTCGAGGCTGCTTTCGACGGCGCGCAGCGCCTCGTCGTGGCCGATCATCCTGGCCTCCCCAGCTCCAGAAAATGAGACAAGCTCATCTTTACCCCACGGGTGTCAACCCGGTGTGGGACGCCCGCCGGGCGCGCACGCGGGACCAGGTCCAGATTCCCAGGCCGAGCACCGGCAGCGCCGCGCCGAACAGGCTCGAGCCCGTCCACCCGGCAAGATCGTAAACGGCCCCGGCGACCGCGGACGCCGCGGCACCACCGACGAAGATCGTCGTCATGAACACGGTGTTGATCCGGGCCCTCGCGTCGGCCCGCAGACCGTAGATCTCCCGCTGGCTCAGCACCTGGTGGCCCTGCACGGCGAGGTCCAGCAGCACGCCGGCGGCCGCCAGCACGACGAGGCTGCCCACCCCGACGTCCGCCAGCACCATCGCCGCCGCGCCGAGCGCGAGCGCCACCCCGCTGGCCACCTGGCCGTACCCGCGGTCGCCGAGCCGCCCCGCGACCGGGGCCGCGGCGGCACCGGCCGCACCGACGAGCGCGAAGATCCCCACGCCCGTCTGCGTGAGCCCGTGCCTGCCGGTCAGCTCGAACGCCACCGTGGTCCAGAACGCGCTGAAGGCACCGAACATCAGCGCCTGGCACGCGGCACGCCGGCGCAGCGCGGGCTCCTCGCGGGCGAGCGTCAGGATGGAGCGCATCAGGTGCGGGTAGCGCACGTCGTGGCCGGGCTCGCGGCGCGGCAGCAGCCGCACGACGGCCGCCGCCACCAGCAGCATCAGCCCGGCGGAGACGAGGTAGATCGTCCGCCAGCCCCAGGCGTCCGCGATGAGGCTCGACACCGTCCGCGCCAGCAGGATCCCCAGCAGCAGCCCAGTCATGACCGTGCCGACGAAGCGGCCGCGCTGCTCCTCGGGCGCGAGGTGCGCGGCGTACGGGATGAGGATCTGCGCCACCACCGACGTGATGCCGATCAGCACCGACGCGGCCAGGAACACCCCGAACACCGGCGACAGGCCCGCGACGACCAGTGCGATCGTGGTGAACACGAGCGTGCGCGCGGCCAGGCCGCGGTTCTCCAGCAGGTCGCCGAGCGGCATGAGCAGCGCCATGCCCGCGGCGTACCCGAGCTGCGTCAGCGTCACCACGAGCGCGGCGGCGCCCTGGCTCACCGAAAACGCGCGGGAGATCTCGTCCAGCAACGGCTGCGGGTAGTACAGGTTCGCCACCGTCGCCCCGCACGAGAACGCGAGCACGACCATGACGAGCCGGAGACTGCGGACGGGCTGGGCGTCCTGCGACATGACCCTCCTCGGAAACGGCTTCGCTTCCTCGAAGCCCGCGGGTGTCGCAGAGCATTCCCGTGCGGACGCGGGGAGTAACACGCGTCACGTGGAAACCGGGCGAACCGGTCAGCGGCCGGGCGTGACGATGCCGTACTCGTGGATCTTGCGGTAGATCGTGGCGCGCGAGATGCCCAGCAGCTTCGCGGCGCGCACCTTGTTGCCGTTCGCGTCCTCCAGGCTCCGCACGATGGCGTCCCGCTCGACGGTCTCGAACCGGTTGAGCGGGCGCCGCGCGAGCGCGTGGTACTCGGCGGGCAGGTCGGTCGGCACGATCGTGCCCGTGCGGCGGCGCTGGGTGACCTGCTTGAGCACCCGGTACAGCTGCGTGACGTTGCCGGGCCAGCTCGCGCGCATGAGCAGGTGCAGTGCCGCGGGCGAGCAGGTCAGCCCGCCGCCGAGGCGGCCGAGGAGCAGCGGGACCAGATCACGCAGGTCGTCGGCGTGCCGCCGCAACGGGGGCACGGTGACCGTGCGGGGGAACAACTCCAGCAGCGCCGGGTCGGCTTCGGCGTCCGAGGCGAGGGTGACCGCGACCCACG
This sequence comes from Amycolatopsis sacchari, assembly GCF_900114035.1. Taxonomy (GTDB): domain Bacteria; phylum Actinomycetota; class Actinomycetes; order Mycobacteriales; family Pseudonocardiaceae; genus Amycolatopsis_E; species Amycolatopsis_E sacchari. The sequence goes on from NZ_FORP01000001.1 coordinate 445,593, forward strand.
TGCTGCCGCGCGCCTCCCGCAGCGCCGCCACCAGTTCGCCGAGGCCGGGTGGGGTCAGCCGGTCGACGTGCCGCACGACGAGGGTGTCGACGGGATCGGTCACCAGCTCGCGGCGCAGGTCGCCGGCCCAGTCCTCGGTCCGGCGCGCCGCGTCGAGCACGTGCAGTCGCCCGGCCGGGTTGCGGCGCTGGTGCACACCACGCACCAGGGTGTACTTGCCGCTGCCCGCTTCGCCCGCGAGCACCAGCCATTCGCGGCCGTAGCCGAGATCGACGTCCTGCGCGGCGCGCAGCCACGCCGGGGACGAGCCGACCACGCCGGGCAGGAACATCGGCACCACCGGCAGCGCGACGCCCGCGCTCTCGTCCGAGTCGAGCAGCTTCACCGTGAGCACACCGCCCGCGATCTCGCCCTCGCGGTGCCCGCTCACCCGGCGGCACTGCAGCCGCACCTTCCCACCGCTGGACAACGTGACCGTCGTGGTCACGCGGTGGCGCTCGGCCAGCTCCTGGTGCGCACGGTTGAGCAGCATCGTCTGGTCGGCGGGGTCCAGCAGGCGGCGGGCGCTGTCGTTCATCATCACGACGTCGGAGTTGAACGCCAGCACGATGCCCGTCGTGCGGCGGCACGCCTGCAGGTAGGACTGGAACAGCACCAGCTCGCGCAGGCTGCTGTGCGTCAGCAGCGCCTGCCGCACCTGTTCGGCCGTGCTGCGCGCGAGCGCGACGAGCAGCCCGCCGGCGTCCTTGCGCCAGCACGTCAGGTCCACGGCGCCGATGGTCTTGCCGGAGATGGGGTGCTGGATCGGCACGCCGGCGCACGCGAGGTTCTCCAGGTGCTCGGCGTAGTGCTCGTGCCCGAAGACGTAGGTGGGGCGGCCGTCCTCGAGCGCGGTGCCGATGCCGTTGGTGCCCACGAACCGTTCGCCGTAGCTGTAACCGGGCACCAGCTCGACCCGCTCCAGGTGCCGGTGCAGATCGCGGTCGCCGGTGCGCTGCGTCAGCACGACACCGGCCGGGTCGGTGAGGATGAGGCTGATCGGCTGGCCCGCCAGCTGGTCGCCGAGCCGCTCCAGCACCGGGGCGGCGCCGCGCAGCAACGGCGTTTCGGGGTCGGCGTCGCCGAGGAACGGCAGGTCGATCCGGTCGGCGGGCACGCGGAACTCGCGGGAACGCCACCACGAAGCCAAAATCGGGGCCCTGACCTCGCCGGGCTCGACGGGTTCCCTGGTGAGGAACCGTTCGCGCGTGCGGGCGAGGCCTTCGTCGTCGGGCCGGATCGTGGTCGCACGGTCCACCTTGGCCTCCCGGCACCTCGCTGTGTCGTGCTCACAGGGTAGGCCAGGGGGCCACCGTGCCGGTGTCTCAAATTGAGACACCCCGCGCCGCGCGGCGGCGGTGGGATGGGGGCATGCGCGGTGAAACGTACAACCCGTGGACGATCGTGAACGTCGTCTTCTCGCACCTGGCGGAGCAGGGCCTGCACCCCGAGCTGGGCGATGGCGGTGATCCGGGGGAGCCCGCCGCGGCTTTGCTGCGGGCACTCGGCATCGAACCGCGCGCGGAGGGCGACTCGCGCGTAGGCGACGCGTCGCGCCGGGAACTGGCGGAGCTCCGGGAGCGGATGCTCGGCGAGCCGTAGCGCTGTCTCATATTGAGACCCGCGACGCGGGCCGGGGGCCTTGTAATCGTCGGCACAGGACTTGCCGCCCCAAGGAGCCGACATGAGCCGCCAGAGCGTGGCGAAAGCCCACCAGAAGATCCAGGAACTGTCCTGGGAACCGGCCTACCACGAGCCCGTCTCCCAGTACGGCACGGACTACACGTTCCGGAAAGCCAAGAAGAAGGACCCGCTCAAGCAGGTCCTGCGGTCGTACTTCCCGATGCAGGAGGAGAAGGACCACCGCGTCTACGGCGCGGAGGACGGCGCGATCCGCGGCAACATGTTCCGGCAGGTGCAGGAACGGTGGCTGGAGTGGCAGAAGCTGTTCCTGTCCATCATCCCGCTGCCGGAGATCTCCGCCGCACGCGCCATGCCGCTGCTGTTCCGCACGGTGCCCAACCCGGAACTGCACAACGGCCAGGCGATCCAGATGATCGACGAGGTCCGGCACTCGACGATCCAGCAGAACCTCAAACGCCTGTACATGAACAACTACATCGACCCCGCCGGGTTCAACTCGTCGCTGCGCAACTTCCAGAACGACTACTGCGGCACGATCGGCCGCCAGTTCGCGGAGGGCTTCATCACCGGTGACGCCATCACCGCCGCCAGCATCTACCTGACGATCGTCGCGGAAACCGCTTTCACGAACACTCTCTTCGTGGCGATGCCCGCCGAGGCGGCCGCCAACGGCGACTACCTGCTGCCGACGGTGTTCCACTCCGTGCAGTCCGACGAGTCCCGCCACATCAGCAACGGCTACGCCACCCTGCTGATGGCGCTTTCCGACGAGAGCAACCACCAGCTGCTGGAACGCGACCTGCGCTACGCCTGGTGGAACAACCACTGCGTCGTGGACGCGGCGATCGGCACGTTCATCGAGTACGGCACGAAGGACCGCCGCAAGGACCGCGAGAGCTACGCCGAGATGTGGCGCCGGTGGATCTACGACGACTACTACCGCAGCTACCTCGTGCCGCTGGAGAAGTACGGGCTGGTGATCCCGCACGACCTCATCGAGGAGGCGTGGAACCGGATCTGGAACAAGGGCTACGTGCACGAGGTCGCCCAGTTCTTCGCCACCGGCTGGCTCGCCAACTACTGGCGGATAGACCCGATGACGGACGAGGACTTCGAGTGGTTCGAGCACAAGTACCCCGGCTGGTACGACAAGTACGGGAAGTGGTGGGAGAACTACAACCGCCTGTCGAAGCCCAACGGGCACCACCCGATCGTCGCCGAGGACGTCGACTACGTGTACCCGCACCGCTGCTGGACCTGCATGGTGCCGTGCCTGGTCCGCGAGGACATGGTGTGCGACCAGGTGGACGGCCAGTGGCGCACCTACTGCTCGGAGACCTGCCACTGGACCGACGCGACCGCGTTCCGGCCCACCTACCAGGGCCGCAACACCCCCAACATGGGCAAGCTGATCGGTGCCCGCGAATGGGAGACCCTGTACCACGGCTGGAACTGGGCCGACGTGGTCAGCGACATGGGCTTCGTCCGCGACGACGGAAAGACGATGGTCGCGCAGCCGCACCTCGACCTCGACCCCAAGCGGATGTGGACGCTGGACCACCTGCGCCGCATGCCCGAGGTGCAGAGCCCGAACGTGCTGCTCAACCAGATGACCGACGACGAGCGCGCCGCGTTCGTGGCGGACTACCACCGGCAGGGCCCCGCCGGTCGCCCGGCACCGGCCGGCTGACATGGCCGACAAGCACGTCGTCCGCTTCGAACCCGTCGGCATCGAGATCGAGGCGGACGAGGACCAGACGATCCTGCGCGCGGCCGCGGAACAGGGCGTCATGCTCATGCACGGCTGCAAGGAGGGGCAGTGCGCCTCCTGCAAGTCCTTCCTCCTGGAGGGCGACGACGTCGAGCACGAGCGGTACTCCACGTTCGCGTTGCCGGACTTCGAGAAGGAGGAGGGCTACACGCTGCTGTGCCGGGCACACGCGTACGAGGACCTGACCATCGAGCTGCTCAACTACGACGAGGAGATGATCCACTCCGGCCTCCCGATCCAGGAGGGCGTGGTGGAGGTCGTGTCGATCGGCCACGTGACGCACGACCTGCGGCACCTCGTCGTGCGGCTCCTGGAGCCGGAGACGCTGAAGTTCTTCCCGGGCCAGTACCTGGACTTCGCCGTCCCCGGCACGGAGGAGACGCGCTCGTTCTCGATGGCCAACACCTCGTGCCGGGAGGACGGCCGCCTGGAGTTCGTGATCAAGGTCTACCCGGGCGGCCTGTTCTCGCAGTTCCTCGACACCCGGCTGAGGCCGGGCGACCGGCTCGCCGTGACCGGGCCGTTCGGGGTGTTCACCCTGCGGGACAACCCGGACGCGCCGGTGGTGTTCGTCGGCGGTGGCGCCGGGATCGCCCCGATCCTGGCGCTGCTGCGCTCGATGGCCGAACGCGGGATCGGCAGGCCCGCGGTGTTCTACTACGGCGCGCGCCGCCGCCGTGACCTCTGCTTCACCGAGGAACTGCATGCGCTGGAGGAGAAACTGCCCGACTTCCGGTACGTCCCGGCACTGTCCGAACCGGACGGTGACGGCTGGGACGGGGAGACGGGCCTGATCACGGACGTCGTCCGGCGGCGGGAGACCGCGCTGCGCGGCGCCGACGCGTACGTCTGCGGGCCGCCTCCGATGGTGGAGGCGGCACTGGAACTGCTGCCCGCGCTGGGCGTGCCCGAAAAGCGGGTGTTCTACGACAAGTTCACCACGACAGGCGAAGGGTGAAAACCGATGTCTACGCCGACCACCACACCCGTCCGCAGTGTGCCGAAGCCTGTTTTCACCGACGCCGAGGCCGGCGCGAGGGAGTTCCCCGACTCGAACCTGCGGCGGTTCAACTACTTCGACCCGGCCAAGCGCAAGCAGAGCCACTACGAGGACGTCACCGTCGAGGTGCAGCCCGACCCGCGGCACTACCTGGCGCAGGGCTGGCTGTACGGCTTCGCCGACGGCCAGGGCGGCTACCCGCTGGAGTGGACGAAACTGAAGGCCTGGGGCTCGGACCGGCCGGTGCCGGAGCGTGGCCCCGGATCGGGGGGCCGGGGCTACGACTGGCCCGCCCACGGCTGGCACGAGTTCCGCGACCCCAACGAGGAGTGGGAGCTCACGCTCTACCGCTACAACGCCAACGTCGTCCGCCAGCTCAACCAGAACGTCGAGGCGGCGCGGCAGGCCAAGGCGTTCGACCAGTGGAACCGCAACTGGACGCACTTCGTGGCGCAGCACGTGGGCGCGTGGATGCACGTGGACCACGGGCTCGGGCTGTACCTGTTCGCCAACGCCAACCGCCGCGGCCCGACGAACATGCACAACACGGCGATCGCGGTCAACAGCATGCACCGCATCCGCGCCGCGCAGGACCTCGCGCTGTACAACCTGACGCTGACCGAGGAGATCAGCCACTTCGACGGCACGGCGCACCTGGTGACGTGGAACGACGACCCGGCGTGGCAGGGCGTGCGCGAGGTCGCCGAGCAGCTGACGGGGATCTGGGACTGGGCCGAGGCGGTGTTCGCCGCCAACGTCGTGTTCGAGCCGCTCGTGGGGGAGCTGTTCCGCAGCAACCTCGTGCAGCAGGCCGCCCCCGCCAACGGGGACTTCGTGACGCCGACGCTGATCGGCGCCGAGGAGTACGACTTCTCCGAGCGCGACCTGCGGTACACCCGCGCGTTGTTCCGGCTGCTCGTCGACGACCGCGAGTTCGCCGAGCACAACCGGAGCCTGCTGCGCGGGTGGCTGGGCGAGTGGGTGCCGCGGTGCCTGCACGCCGCGCGGACGCTGCAGCCCCTGTGGTCGCAGCCGGACGCGAAACCCCCGCGGTTCGAAGACGGGCTGGACCGGGCGAAGAGCCGGTTCAGCGGCATCCTGGCCGACCTCGGCCTGCCCGCACCGAAGGAGCTGAACCAGTGACCACCACGAGTTCCCGGACGGAAAGCCCTTTCAAGGCCGACAGCACCGCGTCCAACAGGTGCGGCTTCACGCTGATGAACAACCAGGTCGGCACCATCGTCGCGGAGGTGCTCGGCAGGCTCGACAACGTCACCATCACGCACCTGCCGTCGATGATCCGCGTCGACGGCGTGGGCCGCTTCGACGTCGTGTACGCCGACATCGACGAGGCGGCGGGCGAGGAGGAGGGCTGGTTCGACGCGGCCGAGTTCGAGGAGAGCATGTCGACCCACTACGGCCGCATGGTCCACCTCGACGACCGCACGATCATGTTCGCCAACCCCGAGGACGCCGCCGAGTACCTCGACTTCGACCTCAAGCCCCTGCGCTGAAAGGACTCCGCGATGTACGAGAAGGACGGCGAGAAGTACTTCGTGGTCGACGGGCACACCCACTTCTGGGACGCGAGCCCGGCGAACTGGGTCGAGGGGCAGGAGGAGTACGCCAAGGGCTGGATCGAGTGCTTCCACGCCTACCAGGGCCTCGGCCCGGAGGAGACGCACTGGCCCATCGACCGGTTCCAGAAGTACTCCGAGGAACTGATGATGCACGACCTGTTCGAGGCCGGGCACGTGGACAAGGCGATCTTCCAGCCCACCAACCTGCGGCAGTGGTACCGCACCGGGTTCAACACCACCGAGACCGACGGCGCGCTCGCCGAGAAGCACCCCGGCAAGTTCCTGGTCAACACCTACTTCGACCCGCGCGAGGGCGACGCGGGCATGAAGGCGTTCACCGAACGGGTCAGGCGCTACGGCTGCAAGGGCGTCAAGCTGTACACCGCCGAGTGGCTGGGCGATTCGCGGGGCTGGTCGCTGAAGGACCCCGAGGCCGCGAAGTACCTGGAGAAGTGCGAGGAACTGGGCGTCAAGAACATCCACGTCCACAAGGGACCGACGATCTGGCCGCTGGACAAGGACGCGTTCGACGTGTCCGATGTGGACCAGGTGGCCACGAGCTTCCAGGGGCTGAACTTCATCGTCGAGCACGTCGGCCTGCCCCGCATCGAGGACTTCTGCTTCATGGCCACGCAGGAGCGCAACGTGTACGCGGGGCTCGCCGTCGTGATCGGTGGCCTCATGCACGCCCGGCCGAAGTTCTTCGCGAAGGTCATGGGCGAGCTGATGTTCTGGCTCGGCGAGGACAAGCTGGTCTTCGGCGCGGACTACGCCATCTGGGAGCCGAAGTGGCAGGTCGAGGGGTTCGTGGACTGGAACATGCCGGCCGACGAGGAGCTGTCGGACTTCCCGCCGCTGACCGTCGACCAGAAGAAGAAGATCCTCGGCCTGAACGCGGCCCGGCTCTACGACATCGAGGTACCCGAAGAGCTGCGGCTGCGGGCACCACAGGTGGTCGAGCCGGTCGGCGTGCCGAACCCGTGACAGCCGAGGAGGTGTGGTCCGCACTGGCGACCGTCCGCGATCCGGAACTGGACGAGCCGCTGACGGACCTCGGTTTCGTCGCGAGGTGCGAGGTCCGGGGCACGCGGGCGTACGTCGAGCTGCGGTTGCCGACGTACTTCTGCGCCCCGAACTTCGCGTTCCTCATGGTCGCGGACGCCTACGACGCGGTGTCCGCGGTCGCCGAGCCGGAAGTCGTGCTGCTGGACCACTTCGCGGCGGAGGCGATCAACCGGGGTGTCGCGGCGCGGGCGGGGTTCGTCGCCTCGTTCGAGGGGGAGGCGGTCGCCGAGCTGGACGCACTGCGCGCCGACTTCCTGCGCAAGGCCGTGTTCGCGGGCACCGACCGGGTGTGCCGCGCGCTGCGGTCGGCCGGGGTCGAGGTCACTCCGGCGCTCACCCTCGGCGACGTCCCGCCGAGCGCCGACCTCGACCGCCTGCGGGCCCGCCGCCGTGAACTGGGGCTGCCCGCGGGCGACGACGCGCCGCTGCTGGTCGACCCGGGCAGCGGCGGCGGGATCGGGCCGGGACAGGTGCGGCGGCACCTCGCGGTCGCCCGGCTCACCCGCACCAGCATGGAGGCCAACTCGGGGGTGTGCCGCGGGATGCTGCGCGTGCGCTACCCGGGGATCGCGGAAGAGGAGGGCACGGGATGAAAGCCGTCCGCCTGCACGAGTACCACCGCTCACCCGTCGTCGAGGAGGTGCCGGAACCCACCGCGAAGGAGCCGTTCGACGTGGTGGTGAAGATCGGCGGCGCCGGGGTATGCCGCACCGACCTGCACCTGATCGAGGGGCAGTGGGACGGGTTGGCCGAGATCACGATGCCGTACACCCTCGGCCACGAGAACGCGGGCTGGGTGCACGAGGTCGGCTCCGCGGTCACCAACGTCGCGGTGGGGGACACGGTTATCCTGCACCCGACACCGACCTGCGGGCTGTGCCACGCCTGCCGCGCGGGCAACGACATGCACTGCGAGAACAGCGTGTTCCCCGGCCTCAACCGCGACGGCGGGATGGCGGAGTACCTGCTCACGTCGGCGCGGGCGTGCATCAAGCTCGACCCGTCGACGCACCCGGCGGACGTGGCGGCGCTCGCCGACGCCGGGATCACCGCCTACCACGCCGTGCGCAAGGCCGTGCCGCTGCTGTACCCGGGCACCGTGTGCGTCGTGAACGGGGCCGGGGGCCTCGGGCACATCGGCATCCAGTCGCTGCGGGCGCTGACCGCGGCGAAAGTCGTGGTGGTGGACCGGAACCCGGACGCGCTGAAGCTCGCCGAACAGCTCGGCGCGGATGAAACCGTGCTGGGTGACGGTTCCCACGTGGAGGCCGTGCTCGATCTGACCGGTGGCCACGGGGCCGAAGTCGTGCTCGACTTCGTCGCCGAACAGGGCGCCCAGCAGGACGCCTTCGCGATGACCAGGCGCGACGGGTCACACTTCGTCATCGGTTACGGTGGCACGCTTGAAGTCCCGACGATCGACCTCATCTCCACCGAGCGGAACGTCGTGGGCAACCTCGTCGGCACGTACAACGACCTCGCCGAGCTGATGGTGCTGGCGCAGACCGGCAGGGTCACCTTGCACACCAGGAAGTACCCGCTTGAGGCGGCGCTCGACGCGCTGGCCGACCTCGACGCCGGCCGGGTCCGCGGCCGCGCGATCCTCACGCCTTAGGAGTTGCGGCATGGCCAAGGAACTGCGGTTCGGCGCGGAGGCGCGGGAGCTGCTGCTGTCCGGAGTGGACAAACTCGCGGAGGCGGTGAAGTCGACGCTGGGACCCAAGGGGCGCAATGTGATCATCGAGAAGATCACCGGCTCGCCCGTGGTGACCAACGACGGCGTGACCATCGCGCGGGAGATCCACCTGAAGAACCAGTTCGAGAACATGGGGGCGCAGCTGGTCAAGGAAGCGGCGATCAAGACCAACGACGTCGTGGGCGACGGCACCACCACGGCGACGGTGCTCGCGCAGGCGATCGTGCGCGAGGGGATGCGGGCCATCGCCCGCGGCGGGAATCCCGTGTTGGTCAAACGCGGCATCGACCACGCGGTCGGGCGGCTCGTGGAGCACCTGGAGAAGGCGGCGCACCCGGTGGTGTCCGAACAGGACTACGCGAGGGTGGCCGCGATCTCGGCGAACGACGACGACGCGGTCGGTTCGGTGATCGCGAAGGCGCTGCACACGGTCGGCGACGGGGGAGTGGTCACGGTCGAAGAGTCGCCGGCGCTGGGGATGTCGGTGGAGTTCGTGGAGGGGTTCGAGTTCGACAACGGTTACGTGTCGCCGTACCTGGTCACCGATCCGGGGCGGCTGGAGGCGGTGCTCGACGACCCGTACATCCTGATGTGCGCGGAGAAGATCACGAAGGTGCAGCAGCTGATGCCGTTGCTGGACCGGATCATGCGGCAGCCGCGGCCGCTGGTGGTCATCGCCGAGAACGTCGAGGGTCCCGCGCTGAGCATGCTGGTGCACAACCACGTCAACGGCACGTTCTCGTCGGTGGCCGTGCGCGCGCCGGGGTTCGGCGACCGGCGGCTGCACAAGCTGGAGGACCTCGCCGCGGTGGTGGGCGGTGCCGTGCTGTCGAAGCAGTCGGGGTTCACGCTGGAGACCATGACGCTGGAGCACCTCGGCCGGGCGCGGCAGGTGCGGGTGACCGAGAACGCGACGACGATCGTCGGGGGCGGCGGGTCGGCGGAGGCGGTGGAGTTCCGGGTGAACCAGCTGCGGGCGGAGCTGTCGCGGGCGCAGTACGGCATCGACGAGGACGTGCTGACGGAGCGGATTGGAGCGCTGACCGGCCGCGTCGCGGTGATCAAGGTGGGCGCCGCGACGCCGGCGGAGCTGAAGGAGCTGCAGCACCGCGTGGAGGACGCCCTGTCGGCCACGCGGGCTGCGATGGCGGAGGGCATCGTGGCGGGTGGCGGCGCGGCGTTGCTGCACGCCGCCCGGGTGCTGGAGGACCTCGGGTTGGAGGGCGACTACGCGACGGGAGCGGAGATCGTGCGGCGGGCGCTGAGCGAACCGGCGTACCTCATCGCGTACAACGCGGGCTACCCGGCGCACGACGTGGTGGCGCGGGTGGGTGAGCTGGCGGACGACGAGGGTTTCGACGCGCTGCTGGACCGGTACGGGAACCTGGTGGAGATGGGGATCGTCGACCCGCTGCGGGTGTGCCGCTCGGCGCTGCAGAACGGGGCGTCGGTGGCGGGCCTGCTGCTGACGACGAACTCGCTGATCGCGGAGGAGCAGACGCCGTGGGGCGGCAGCCCGGCGCTGATGACGGAGTACGGCCCGCTGGACGAAGGCCTGCACCAGCCCTCGCCGGATGCCAGCACGCCCCAGTCGCTGGGGATGGGCCCTTCGGTGGGGTGATGGGGCGCCTCGGCTTGGTCGCGCTGGGCCGCGGGGGCTGGCTCGGTCGTGCTGAGCCGCCCTCAGGCCGACTACCCGGCTGATCGTTTGCCAGGCCCGCGGGTCGCGCGGTCGCGGCTTCCGCGGGCGTTGCTTGCCCGGGCCCTTCATCCGGGCAACGGAGGCTTCGGGTGGGTCATTCGCCCGGGCCTCGTGGGCCGGGAGGTTGGGGTTCGAGGCAGCTCCTTCGCCAGGCCGTGGGCCGGGAGGCCGGGGTTTTGGGTGAGCTCGTTCGGCCGGACCTGGTCGGCGGCGGGAGTGGTCGGGCAGCGGGGCTTGGGGCGGCTTCGTCCGCCAGGCCGTGGGCCTCAGCCACCCGGAGCCCGTCGGCAGGGTCGGGTCGTTCCTCTCGCCCCGTCGGTGAGCTGGGCGGCTGAGGCCCCGGCGCTCTCGTTCCCCCAAGCTCCAGGGTGAGAGTTCGCCTCCGCCGTGGTACTCCTCGATCATGGATCCGGTATGGGCACTGCGGCAGATCGCGTTCCACCTCGAGCGATCCGGCGCGCCCACCTACCGGGTGCGGGCGTTCCGCCGGGCCGCGGCGGTGGTCGAGGAGCTACCGGCGGGGGAGCTGGCGGAACGCGTCGCGGCCGGGACGCTCAAGGCCCTGCCGGGGATCGGTGACGCGACGGCGCAAGTGATCACGCAGGCCGCGGCAGGGGAGGAACCGGCGTATCTCACGAAGCTGGTCTCCTCGGCTGCTCCGCCAACCGATTCCGCCCTACGCACAGCGCTGCGGGGCGACTGCCACACGCATTCCGACTGGTCGGACGGTGGCAGCCCGCCACGCGAGATGGCGGAGGCGGCCAGGGCGCTGGGGCACGAGTGGATCGCGCTCACGGACCACTCGCCGCGCCTGACGGTGGCGCGCGGCCTGTCGCCCGAGCGGCTTGAGGCGCAGCTGGCGCTGGTGGAGGAGCTGAACGCCGAGCTGGCGCCGTTCCGGATCCTGACGGGCATCGAGGTCGACATCCTGGAGGACGGCTCCCTCGATCAGCGGGACGACCTGCTGGGCAGGCTCGACGTCGTGGTCGCGAGCGTGCATTCGCTGCTGCGCATGCCCGCGAAGGAGATGACGGCCCGCATGATCGAGGCGGTGCGCAATCCGCACACGGACGTGCTGGGCCACTGCACCGGTCGCCTGATCACAGGCCGCGGCCGCCCCCAGTCGACGTTCGACGCCCACGCGGTCTTCACCGCCTGCCGTGACGCGGGTACCGCGGTGGAGATCAACTGCCGCCCAGAACGCCAAGACCCACCCGACGACCTGCTGTCCCTGGCGGCCTCGCTGGGCTGCGACTTCGCCATCGACACGGACGCCCACGCGCCGGGCCAGCTGGACTGGCTGACGTCGGGCTGCCTGCGCGCGGAGGCGCTGGACATCGGCCCGGAACGCGTGATCAATTCCCGAACAGCGGCAGAGATTACAGGCGCCTGAATTCGTCTTCGTGAAATCCCGGAGCTGTGGCACAATACTGGCCTGTTGTGAATGAATCGATGAAAGCCGGGAGCCGGGAGTGGCTCGCGTTGCTGGTGGTGGTATCGCCGGTGACCGCGGTCGCGATCGGCGGTACCAGCCTCTTGCTTGCCTTACCGCAGCTCAGCGTCGATCTGGGGGCGTCAAGCACCGAACAGCTGTGGATCGTCGACATCTATGCGTTCATGGTGGCGGGATTCGTCGCGATGATGGGCGCGGTTGGCGATTGGATCGGTCACAAGAGGCTTCTTCTCCTCTCGGCAACGGTGTATGCGGGCGGCTCGCTGATTGCGGCCTTCAGCACGAGTGTCGGCATGTTGATCGCGTCAAGGGCTCTCATGGGAATTGCGGGAGCCGCATTGTTGTCCGCCACTCTCACACTCGTCAGTGCGATTTTTCATGATCCCCATCAGAGGGCGGTGGGCATCACCGTTCGGGCGAGTGCGGTATTGCTGGGAGCAGCCGCGGGTCCCGTTGTCGGCGGAATCCTCCTGGAATGGTTCTGGTGGGGCGCTGTGCTGATGGTGGGGCCGGTCATGGTGGCTTTTCTGCTGATCATCGGCCCGTTCGTGTTGCCCGAACCGCCATCTCCGGCCCGACGAGCGCGTATCGACGTGGTCAGCGCGGGATTGGCCCTCGCAGCGGTTCTGCCGACCGTCTACGGCCTCAAACAGCTGGCCCGCGACGGATGGAGTTTAGTCGTAGGAGTTGCGATCGTCGGTGGTCTCGTGTTCGGCCTCGTGTTCTGTGTGAGGCAACTGAACCTGCGTGTGCCCTTGCTCGAGCTCCGCTGGTTCCGCGACCGGCGTTTCGGCGCCATGTCCCTGATCGTCCTAGTTGGCACCACGTTACTCACAGGTATCAGTCTTTTCATCCCGATCTACCTGCAGTCGGTGGCTGACTTCACCCCGATGGCTGCCGGCTTGCTGCTGGTCCCCCAGTCCATCGCGACCGTCGCGTCGACATTGACGTTACCGCGCCTGGCCAAACGCCTGCGCCTCCTTTGGGTGTCGGGAGCTGGGACGGCAGTAGCGATGGTGGGCTGCTTGCTGCTGGCGCTGGGGGCACTTCAGGCATGGATATCGGTGCTGATCGTCGGTTCGATGCTGATTTCGATGGGAGTCGTCTGGTTGACGGCACTGGGCACCGTGTTCATCATGAACGCTGCGCCGCAGGGGCTGGCGGGAACAGCCTCTGCCATCGTGTCGACCAACAACACCTTCGGTGGCGCGTTAGGGCTCGCCGTGCTCGGAAGCATCGGCTTTGGCTTGTACCGGGCTCAGTTGGTTGTCCCCGCTGGTATACCCGCTGGTGCCGTGACGACCGCGCGGGAGACGGTCAGCGGAGCAAACGCGGTTGCGCAGGGGCTGCCGGCAGGGCCTGCAGCTGAGCTGCTCGGCTCAGCACACAGCGCGTTCGCGCAGGGCATGGCCGTGGTCAGCATGATCAGTGCAGTCCTGCTGATCGCCTGCGCGGTACTCGTCGCGGTGGTGTTTGCCAAGCGGCGGGAGCCCGCGAACGCCCGGGTGGAGGTTGTAGCCGGGGACTGACGTTTGTCGTACAGCCGTGAGCTGCGGGAACAGGCATGATGGGAGGCCGGAAGCTCAACGGAGAGGCTCACGATGTACCGCATGACCGTCGTCTACGACCGGCCTGCCGAGCCGGACGCGTTCGTCGCCCACTACCGGGACGTGCACGCTCCGCTTGTGGCCGCGCTGCCCAACCTCCTGGCGTTCGAGTGGGGCCTCTGCGAGAGCCCGGACGGCACGACGCCCGACCACTTCCTCATCGCCGTGCTGGACTGGGAGAGCAAGGATGACGCGCTCGCCTCGCTGGGTACCGACGCCGGGCGGGCGGCCGGTGCCGACGTGGCCAACTTCGCCAAGCCGGGCGAGTTCCACACCAGCTTCGCCGAGGTGACCAAGGTCGTCTAGGAACGACGGGAGCCCCGTGGCGCGCACCACGGGGCTCCCGTTCCTGAAAAGTCAGCCCTGCCGGGTGTTCCAGCGGGGGTCACGCTTGTTGATCACGAACGTGTGCCCGCGCCGCCGTACGACGATCGAACCCGGCTTCTGCTTGAGCGACCTGACCGAACTCCTGGCCTTCATGCTCGCTCCTTTCTCTCGCACCCGGAATAACAACGGCACCCCTGGGGACATTCCCCGTGCGGGCTCATCGCGAACCGATCGGCGGGGCAGCGCCTCCGGTGCGCGGAACCGATCGGCGGGGCTTCGTTCGGGGCGTCGCATCGGTGCACCCGGGCTGCGCCGCGCACGGGGTTGATGCTCGTCTTGAGCCGCTTGGTGATTCGGTCAGGGGGCGGACGGGCGGCTCCGGCGGCTGCCCGATGATGCGCGCGGCCCACTGCGGTGAGAAGTGCCACGGCCAGTCGGTCCGGAGCGCCGGACCGACTGGCACCCGAGTTGAGCCACCCGCGCGTTCCCACCGAAGCCAAACCCCGCGAGCCACCGCCGTGTCAACCCGCCGGAAGTCGGGTCCCTCCGGCGGATCCCATCGGTGAGGTACCCACCAACCGGCCTCTTGCTCGGTTGGTCCAGACCATGCATACTTCGTTGTCACCTCGAACAAAACGACGCTCAGGTGGTGACACCGATGTCTCCCCGCCGCACGTCCGTCCTGCTCGCGACCGCACTCCTCGGCCTCCTCCTGATCGGTCCCGCCCCGGCCACCGCCGCCGGGACGACCGTCAACGTCTGGCTCACCACGACCGACGACGCCCGCGGCGTGAACGTCACCCGCGGGCTGCAGCAGCAGACCCCGATCGCCTTCACGGCCGGCACCGGTAGCGGCGGGCAGACCATCACCGTCAACGAGAACACGACCTACCAGACCTTCGAGGGCGGCGGCGCCTCCTTCACCGACACCGCGGCCTGGCTGATGAACTCCAGCGGCGCCCTCTCGCAAACCACCCGCGACGACACCATGCGCAGACTCTTCGACCCGGACACGGGCATCGGCCTGAGCTTCGTGCGCAACCCTATGGGCTCCTCCGGCCTGGCCCGCTTCGGCTACACCTACGGCGACGTCCCCGCCGGACAAACCGACCCCGGCCTCGCCAACTTCACGATCGCCCACGACCTCGCCGACGTGGTGCCCCTGACGAAGCAGGCGAAGCAGCTCAACCCCGCCCTCAAACTCATGGGCACCCCCTGGACCGCCCCCGCCTGGATGAAGGACAACGACAACCTCGCCCAGGGCTGGCTCGAAGCCCAGTACTACCGGGCCTACGCCGCCTACGGCGCCCCGACCGTCGACGACGCCTCGATCCGCAACGACCCGTTGTTCGGCGGCATCGCCTGGCACGGCTACGGCGGCGACGTCGCCCAGCAGACCACCGTCCACAACCAGTACCCCTGGCCCCACTTCGGTGGCTGCGGCACCTGCACCGGCCTCATCCCCGTCCACAATGGAGACTCTCGGCACGGTCAGGTCGACTACACCGTCGAGTACTACGACATGGGGCACCTGACGAAGTTCGTCCGGCCCGGCGCGGTGCGCATCGACTCCCGCAACGTCGCCTGGCGCAACCCCGACGGCTCCAAGGCCCTGATCGCCTGCAACACCACCGGCAGCACGTGGCCGGGCACCCCGACGAGCCCGACGGGACCCATCACCGGCATCGGCGGCAAGTGCCTCGACGTCAAGGACCGGTCGACCGCCGACGGTGCCCAGCTCCAGCTGTGGGACTGCGGCGGCACCCCCAACCAGCAACGGGTGGTCAGCGCCGCCCGCGACGTCGTCAATCCCGCTGCGAACAAATGCCTCGACGCGACCGGGCAGAGCTCGGCCGACGGCACCCGGCCGCAGATCTGGACCTGCACCGGCGGCAGCAACCAGAAGTGGACCGTCCCCGTCTGAACAAAGGAAGTTCCCATGAGAAAGACCGTGCTCGCCGCGGTCGGCGCACTCGCGCTGACCGTGTTGTCCCCCTTCGCCGCGCAGGCGGCGACCGGCCAGATCACCGGCTACGGCGGCAAATGCGTCGACGTCGCCGCGGCCAGCAACGCCAACGGCACGCCGGTGCAGATCTACGACTGCAACGGCACCAACGCGCAGCAGTGGACCGCGCCCGGTGACGGCACGCTGCGCGCGCTGGGCAAGTGCCTCGACGTCACGGCCGCCGGAACCGCCGACGGCACGAAGGTCCAGCTCTACGACTGCAACGGCACCGGCGCGCAGCAGTGGAGCTACAACACCTCGACCAGGCAGTACGTCAACACCGGCTCCGGCAAGTGCCTCGACGACACGGACTGGAGCACCACCAACGGCACGCAGCTGCAGATCTGGACGTGCGCGGCCACCGCGAACCAGCAGTGGTCGGCGCCGAACGGCAGCACCGCCGCGCCGAGCGCGCCGATGGCCGTCGCGCCCTACCTGTACGAGGGCTGGGGTAGCCCGCCCAACCCGATCGAGGTCATGAACTCCACCGGGGTCAAGTGGTTCACGCTCGCGTTCGTGCTCTCCAACGGCACGTGCAACCCGCAGTGGGACGGCTCGCGGCCGCTCACCGGCGGCGTGGACGGCTCGACGATCAACGCCATCCGCGGCAACGGCGGGGACGTGGTGCCCTCGTTCGGTGGCTACAGCGGCAACAAGCTCGAGCAGTCGTGCGGCAGCGCGAGCGCGCTCGCCGGCGCGTACCAGGCCGTCATCAACGCCTTCGGGTTCAAGGCGATCGACATCGACCTGGAGGCCGACGCCTACTCGAGCGCGACCGTGCAGCAGCGGACGGTGGACGCGCTCAAGACGATCCGGGCGAACAACCCGTCGGTGAAGATCTACGTGACGATCGGCACCGGGCAGTCCGGGCCCGACACGAGCCTGATCAACCGCGCGGCGGCGAGCGGGTTCGCGGCGGACGCGTGGACGATCATGCCGTTCGACTTCGGCGGGGCCGGGCAGAACATGGGCAACCTGACCGTGCAGGCCGCCGAGGGGCTGAAGAACGCGCTCAAGAGCGCCTACGGCTACAGCGATGACAGCGCTTACCGGCACAGCGGGATCTCGTCGATGAACGGGATCACCGACCAAAGCGAGACGGTGACGGTCAACGACTTCAACACGATCCTCAACTACGCCGGCAGCCACCACCTCGCCCGCCTCACGTTCTGGTCGGTCAACCGCGACCGGCCCTGCACGGGCGGCGCGGCGGATTCCTGCTCCGGCGTCTCCCAGTCGAACTGGGACTACACCAAGGTGTTCGCGAAGTACGCGGGGTAGGCCCCGCGATCGGCGGTAGGGCGGCTGCCTTGTGCGCGCCTAGCATGGGCACACCGGTTTTCGACGAGGAAAACGAGGTGCACCGATGGCGGGCAACAAGGCAGTCGCTTACGTCGGCAAGGGCACCGTCGAAGTCCAGGACATCGACTATCCCGACTTCGTCCTGCACGACGGTCCCGGGGTGAACAAGGCGAACGTGGGGCGCGAAGTGCACCACGGCGTGATCCTGAAGAACGTGGCCACCAACATCTGCGGCAGCGACCAGCACATGGTGCGCGGCCGCACCACCGCCCCCGAGGGGCTCGTGCTCGGGCACGAGATCACCGGGGAGGTGGTGGAGACGGGCCGGGACGTGGAGTTCGTGCACGTCGGCGACCTGGTCTCGGTGCCGTTCAACATCGCGTGCGGGCGGTGCCGCAACTGCAAGGAGGGCAAGACCGGGATCTGCCTCAACGTCAACCCGGACCGCCCGGGCTCCGCGTACGGGTACGTGGACATGGGCGGCTGGGTCGGCGGGCAGGCCGAGTACGTGATGGTGCCGTACGCGGACTGGAACGTGCTCAAGTTCCCCGACCGGGACCGGGCGATGGAGAAGATCCTCGACCTGGCCATGCTTTCGGACATCTTCCCGACCGGCTTCCACGGCTGCGTCAGCGCGGGCGTGACGGTCGGCTCGACGGTCTACATCGCCGGGGCGGGCCCGGTCGGGCTGGCGGCCGCCGCGTCCGCCCAACTACTGGGTGCCGCCGTGGTCATCGTCGGCGACCTCAACCCGGAGCGGCTGGCGCAGGCGCGCTCGTTCGGCTGCGAGACGGTCGACGTGTCCCAGGGTGACCCGAAGGAGCAGATCGCGGAGATCCTGGGCGTGCCGGAGGTGGACTGCGGGGTGGACGCGGTCGGCTTCGAGGCACGCGGGCACGGCAGGGACGCGGAAACGGAAAAACCGGCCGCCGTGCTCAATTCACTCATGGACCTCACGCGCGCGGGTGGCGCGCTCGGCATCCCCGGGCTGTACGTGACGGGTGATCCGGGCGCCGCGGACGAAGCGGCGCGGCAGGGCTCGCTGTCCCTCCGGATCGGGCTCGGCTGGGCGAAATCCCACGCCTTCACCACCGGGCAGTGCCCGGTCATGCGCTACCACCGGCAGCTGATGATGGCGATCCTGCACGACCGGGTGCACATCGCCGACGCCGTCAACGCCACGCCGATCCCGCTCGCCGAAGCGCCACGAGGGTACGAGGAGTTCGACCAGGGCGCGGCCCGCAAGTACGTGCTGGACCCGCACGGGCTGCTCTCGGCGCACTGAACCACGGGCGTCCCGCCCGTCGTTTACAGTGACGGGCGGGATTCTCGGAGGTCGATTTTGGCGAGCTACGGCGAGCGGCCCGGGTGGCGGCGGGTGCGGCGGACCCTGTACGTGGTGCTGGGCCTGGGTATGTTCGTCCCGGTCGCGGCGTTCGTCGTGGCGTACTTCATGGTCGACGTGCCGGACCCGAACGCGCTGGCGGCGAGCCTGAACCAGCCGGTGACGCTGTACTACGCCGACGGCTCGACGCTGTACACGAAGTCGACCGAGGGCGCGCACGCGGTCGTGTCGTGGGACCAGATCCCGCAGACGATGAAGAACGCGCAGATCGCCGCTGAAGACGAGACGTTCATGACGAACTCGGGCTTCGACCTCAAGGCCATCCTGCGCACGGTGTACAACCGGCTGACCGGCGGCACCGGCGGTGGTTCGACGATCGGCCAGGAGTACGTCAAGAAGGCCACCGGCAACGACGACGCGACGCTGAAGCGGAAGTTCGTGGAAATGGTCGAGTCGTACAAGATGACCCGTACCTACTCCAAACAGGACATCCTCACCGCATACCTCAACACCGTCTACTTCGGACGCGGGGCGTACGGGATCTCGGCCGCGGCGAGGGCGTACTACAACGAGGACGTGAGCAAGCTGACGACGGAGCAGTCGGCGCTGCTCGCGGGCCTGGTGCAGCTGCCGGGGCAGGCGGACAACACCGCCTACCAGCAACGGCGCTACAGCTACGTGATGGGGCGGTTGCTGGCCAACCACTGGATCACGCAGGCCGAGTACTCGTCGGCGCAGTTCCCCACGCCGGTGCCGAACGCCGCCAAGAACGGCGGTTCGAACCTCGCGGACCGGCAGTACATCGTCTCCGAGGCCTTCGCCGAACTGGCCGCCGCGGGCTACTCCGAGCAGTCGCTGACGGCGTCCGGCGCCAAGATCTACCTCACCATCCAGCCGGACGCGCAGCAGAAGGCCGAGCAGGCGGTGCAGAAGATCATGGCCGCCGACGCCGAGTACCCGGACGAGGGCAGCGCGCTGGTGTCCGCGAACCCGCAGACCGGCGAGATCCTGGCCTACTACGGCGGGAACGGCTCCACCGCCTACGACCTGGCGACCACCCCGCAGCAGCCGGGTTCGTCGTTCAAGCCGTACGTGCTCGCGGCCGGTGTGCGGGCACAGCCGGACAAGATCGGCCTGGACACGGTCTACGACGGCAGCGACAACCAGACGATCGCCGGGCAGCTGGTGCACAACTCCGACGGCGAGGGTTCGCCGCAGATCACCGTCAAGGACGCGATGACGCAGTCGGTGAACACGGTGTTCTACCGGATGGGCGCGGACGTCGGCGTTTCCGCGGTGCGGCAGGCGGCGTGGGACGCCGGGATCCCGAAGCAGATCACCACGTCGCTGGGCGCCACGTTCGATTCGCTGCAGAACGACGACCCGGCCACGGGCAAGGGCACCGGCACGACCGAGCTGGGCATCGCGATCGGGCAGTACCCGGTGCGGCCACTCGACCAGGCGCAGGGGTACGCGACGTTCGCGGCGAACGGGATGTATGTGCCGTTGCACCTGGTCGCGCGCGTGACCGACGACAGCGGCAACCCGGTCTACGGGTTCACGACGGCACCGAAGCCGGCGTTCAGCGACGACGCGGCGACGAACTCGGCGATCGCGTCGATCGTGACCCAGTCGATGACCGACGTGGCGTCGTCGTCGGGGGACGGGCTGTCCGGCGCGCGGCCGAACGCAGCCAAGACCGGGACGGCGCAGTTCGGGAACACCGGGCACAACTCCGAGGCGTGGATGGTCGGGTTCACGCCGCAGGTGGTGACCGCCGTGTGGTTCGGCAACGTCAAACAGCCGGCGCCGATCTACGGCAACTACCACAACGGCAAGGGGCGCGAGCACGGGTACGACGTGTACGGACGGGAGGAACCGGGCTACATCTGGCAGGCCTACATGGCCGCCTACCTGTCCGGGAAACCCGTGCAGTCGTTCCCGCAGGCACCCGACCTCACCACGCCCACCACGACCCCGCCGCCGTCGACGACGACGAGCGAGACGGTGCCGCCGTCCCCGACGAGCAGCAGCCCGAGCGAACCGCCCAGCCCGACGGAAACCCCGCCGAGCCGGCCGCGGCACCCGTTCCCGCCACCGCCACCGACCTGCCTGCCGGGGGACTGCCCGGGGGAACCCTCCACGACGTCGGTTTCGCGGCACCACCCGGTGCGCTGAGCTACTGCCCCGGCGTGCGCTGGTGGAAGGTCAGCCGCCCGTCGGACGGGCCGGATTCCGACCAGCCGCCGGCGTCGGCCGTCCAGGTGCGGCCGTCGAAGGTGACGGTGTCGATCGCGAAGCGGGTGGCGTTCGCCACGAGCCAGCTCGCCAGCTCCCAGCCCGCCGCGAGCTCGTGGGCACCGGTCAGGCGCGCCGAGCCCAGCTCCGCGTTCGCGACCGGGACCAGGTCGGCCGCGGGGGCGCCGAGCACCAGGTCGTGGCAGGTGAAGGCAGCGGGCGTCTGGCCGGTGAGCGCGCCGGCGAGCGCCCGCGCCTCGGGCTCCCACTGCGCGTAGGCCTCCGGCAGCCCCGAGCGCTGCACCAGCTGGGCCGCCTCGGTCACGCTCAGGTCCGCCCAGTGCGGCTGGGCCCGCAGGCGCTGGTAGAACGTCGTCGCGGCGTACACCGGGTCGGTGACCTGGGCGTAGGTGCCCCAGCCCTGGCTCGGCCGCTGCTGGAACAACCCCGCCGAGTCGCGGTCGCCGCCGGTGAGGTTGCGCAGCTTGGATTCCTGCAACCCGGTCGCGAGCGCGACCGTCACCGCGTGGTCCGGCATGCCCAGCCGCCCGCCGACGGCCGCGATCGTGGCGGCGTTCTGCGCCTGCTCGGGCGTGAGGCTGTAACCCGCCACCCCGCACGAGGGCGGCGGTGGCTTGCGCTGGGCGAGGACGAGCCAGGCCAGCCCGCCCCCGAGCACCGCGAGGACGAGCACGAGACATCCCCACCGGGCGAACCGCACATCCTTTTGTAGCAGGTCAGCGCACCGCGCCGGGCGGCAGCACCGCGTGCACGCCCCACGTCCGGTTCGCCACCTGCGTGACACGCAGGTCCACCACGGCGCTCGCGAGCGCCAGTGCCGCGCCGCGGGCCAGCCCGTGTGACGCCTGCAGCCAGGTGACCATCGCGGCGAGCGCGTCCGCCATCGCGTCGTCGAGGTGCTCCGCGAAACCGAACGTGATCCGGCCCGCCGGGGTTTCGGCGTGGCACCTCGGCACCGGCGTCGAGGGGAGTACGTCGAGCACCACCTCGACGGTCATCGGGCATTCGATCGCCGTGCCGCCTGCCTCACCGTCGCCCTGCGCCGCGTGGCCGTCGCCGAGGAGCAGGTGCGCCCCGGGCACGGTGACCGGCAGGTACAACGTCGAACCGGCGACCAGTTCCCGGCAGTCGATGTTGCCGCCGCCCTCGGTGCGCGGCGGGATCGTCGAGTGCTCGCCCGGTTCCGCGGGAGGCAGCCCGACGACACCGGGGAACGGTGAGAGCCGCACCGTGTGGCCGAGCTGGTTCCGTGCCGTACCGGACTCGGCATCCAGTTCCCACAGCAACCACGTCGGTGGTTCGTCCGCCAGTCCGAGCCGTCGCGTCAGCCAGTTGTCCTTGCCGCCCGCGACCGTCCAGCCCCAGTCGCCGGGGCGCACGGACTTCAGGTGCACGGCGAGCACCGTCCCCGGCTCGGCGCCTCGCACGGCGATCGGTCCCGTCAGGCAGTGGCCGCGGCGGGAGGGGAACATCTTCGGCCGGTCGTCACCGGGGACGCGGTGTGGCTCCAGGTTGCCATGCGCGTCGAGGGCCGACACGACCACCGTGTCGCCGGGATCCACCGTCAGCACCGGCGGGGTGTCGCGGCTGAACACGTCGATGGTCGTCGTCGGGGTGGGGTCGAGCCGGTGCGTCGTCGTCACGGTTCCTCGGGGTTCCAGCTCAGCAGGCGCACGCGCCGCACGGTCTCCAGGTGCGCGCGCATCGCCTCGACCGCGGCCCGCGCGTCCTGCGCGCGGATGGCGTCGGCGATCTTCGTGTGCTGCGCGAGGGACTGCGGCGGCCGGCCGGGCTGCTGCAGGGACTCGTGCCGCGTCTCGGCGATCTGGTCGGCGATGCGCGCCATGAAATCGGCGAGCAGCTCGCTGTGCGCGGCCGCGGTGACGGCGGCGTGGAAACGGCGGTCACCCTCCTCGCCGGGTTTCCCGTCGTCGATCTCGGCACGCATCGCGGTCAGCGCGGCGTCGATCTCCGCGAGGTCGGCGTCCGTCCGGCGCTGCGCCGCCAGTTCGGCGAGCTTGGTCTCCATCGCCTCGCGGGCGTCCAGCACGTCCGGCAGGCGGCGCCGCCGCTCGACCAGGCGCGCCACGGGTTCGGGGTGCAGGCTGTCCGCGCGGAGGTACGTGCCGCCCCCGTGCCGGATCTCGACCAGCCCCTGCACCTCCAGCACGACTATCGCCTGCTTGAGGGAGGCGCGGCTGACGCGCAGCCGCTCGGCGAGGTCCCGTTCCGACGGCAGCCGGTCGCCCGCCTTGAGGCCCGCCGCGTCGGCATAGGCTCGCAGTTGCTCCACCACCTGCTCGTACAGGCGGGGCCGGCTCACCGGGCGCAGCGGATCGGACACAGCCGCCAGCCTAGTGGATCAGTGGTCCAGCCAGCCCCATACTGAGCCGCGTGACCGAAGGAACCGGGACCGGGGAGCGTCACGCCTCCTGGCTGGAGCTGTTCTTCGACCTGGTCGCGGTGGCGGGCGTCGCGCAGCTGTCGCACCTGGTCCACACCACGCGTTCCTGGGGCGACGCCGGGCTGTACGTGGTGTGCTTCCTCGCGTTCTGGACCGCCTGGATGTGCTTCACCGTCTACGGCAACGTGGCCGGTGGCGCGACGCGGGTGGCGCCCGTGTTCGGCGCGATGCTGGGGCTGGCGATCATGGCGGCCGCGGTCGAAGGCGTCGGCGGCGAGCACGCCAGGACCTTCGCCATCGCCTACGTCACGGTGCGCGTGCTGGCGGACCGGGTGTGGCAGAGCCGTGACGTGCGGCGCATCGTCGTCGACTGGCCCGCCGTCCAGGTGGGCTCGGGGGTGGTGCCGTGGATCGTGTCGCTGTGGGCCGAAGCGCCGTGGCGGTACGTGCTGTGGGCCCTGGGCCTCGCGCTCGACCTGGTGATCACCTTCCTGTTCGCGGGGAAGCGGGCGGTGGCCGGGTTCAGCCGGAGGAGCGAGCAGCACCGCGGATCGCGCCCGGTGCCCCAGGCGCAGCTGGTGCACCTCGACGCCGCGCACATCGGGGAGCGCCTCGGCCTCTTCATGATCATCGTGCTCGGCGAGGGCGTGCTCGTGGTGACCGAGGCGATGACCGCCACGGAGCACTGGGCGACCCCGCTGTACCGGACCGTGTTCGGCGCGCTGGCGCTGCTGGCCGCGCTCTGGGCGGTGATGCTGCGGCACGGTTCCGGCGGTGTGCCGTTCCTCGGCGGGCACGCGCTGCCCGCGCGGGTGATGCTGCCGCTGCACTGCCTCACCGCGGGCGTGGTCGTGGCACTGGCGAGCGGACTCGGGGACGTCATCGGGCACGGGCCACCCCCGGCCGGCACGCGGTGGCTGCTGTGCGGGGCCGTCGCCGCGCTGGGCCTGCTCGGGTCGGTGATGGGACTGGTCGCCGGCCGCGGCGGCTGGTGGGCGCTCGCGGTCGCGTCGATCGCCGTGGCCGGGCCGGGGCTGGTGGGCTGGCTGGGCGCGGAAGGCAGCGCGGTGGTGTGGCTGCTGGTGCTCGTGGTGGTGGCGCAGGTGGCGGTGACGCGCTTCCAGCTGAGGGTTACGCGCCAGTAGGGTCAGCGGCGTGAGCGAGGAGCCGAGGGCGCGGCGGTGGTTGCGGGACGCCGACCGGCACGCGGTCGCCATCCGTGCCGCGCGAGCGGTGCGGCGGCTGGCGCCGGGGGCGGACGTGGTGGCGCTGCCCGGCTCGGACCGCCCGTCGGACCGCGTCGCCCGGCTGCTCGAAGAGGCGGGCGGCGGCAGGCCCAGCGCGGCACGGGAACTGGGGCTCGCGGCGGTGCGGACCTGGCAGGCGTTCTCGCGACCGGGCGCCGCCGGCGGCGAGGTGACGATCCTGTTCACCGACCTCGTCGGGTTCTCCAGCTGGGCGCTCGACGCGGGGGACGACTCCGTCCTGCGCCTGCTGCGGGAGGTCGGCGACGTCACCGGCGCCGTGGTCTCGCGGCACGGCGGGAAGGTGGTGAAGTCCCTCGGGGATGGCGTGATGGCGGTGTTCCCGGCCGCCGGGGCGGCGATCGGGGCCGCGGCTGAGGCGTGCACCGCGGTCAGCGCGATCACGCTCGACGGCTACCGGCCGCAGCTGCGGGCGGGGCTGCACACCGGGCACCCGCGCCGCGTGCGCGGCGACTACCTCGGCGTGGACGTCAACGTGGCGGCCCGCGTCGCGGCCGCGGCCACGGCGGGCGAGGTGCTCGTCTCCGGTCCCGCACTGGCCACTGTGGACGCTGCGGGGTACGTGGTCCGGCGTCGGCGCCGCTTCCGGGCCAAGGGCGCGCCCCGGGACCTGGAGGTGTACTCCGTCGTGCCGCGGCACACGTGAGGCGGCGATGCCGGTTTAATGGGCGGCGGTGAACGGGGACGAACACGACGAAGGCCCGGCGTTCGGGGAGCTGCTCCGGCGGTACCGGCACGCCGCCGGGATGACCCAGGCCGAGCTGGCCGAGGCTTCCGGCGTCAGCGTCCGCGCCCTGAGCAACCTCGAACGCGGCCGCGCCCGCGCGGCGCAGCGCCGGTCGACCGAGGTGCTGGCCGACGCCCTGGGGCTGGCGGGCGCGGACCGGGCGGGTTTTCTCGCCGCGGCGCGGGAAGGCAGGCGGCGCGGCACCGAGCGCGCGCCCGCGCCCGCCGCGGGCACCGTGCTGGGCACGCTGCCGCCCGCCGTCGCGGACCTCGTGGGCCGCACGGCCGAGCTGGACCGGCTGCGGGAAGCCGCGGACGCCGCGGCGGACACCCCCGGCGGCGTCGTGGTGTCCGTGGTGGGCCAGCCGGGCGTGGGCAAGACGGCATTGGTCCAGTCCGCCGCCCACACGCTGCGCGAGAGGTTCCCGCACGGCTTCCTGTCGCTCGACCTGCGTGGTATGGACGACCAGCCGGTGACCCCGCGTGCCGCGCTGGACACCCTGCTGCGGGCGCTCGGCGTGCCCCCGGCGCGGATCCCCGCCACCGTCGAGGGGCAGTCCGCGCTGTACCGCTCGCTGCTGGCCGGGCGCCGGCTGCTCGTCGTGCTCGACAACGCCGCCGACGAGGCGCAGGTGCGGCCCCTCCTGTCGGGCACCGCGGGCTGCCTGACCCTGATCACGTGCCGTCGCGCGCTCGCCGGGCTGGAGTCGGCGCGGTGGCTGCGGCTGAGCCCGCTCGGCCCCGCGGACGCCTCGGCGCTCGTCGCGTCGATCATCGGCCCCGACCGCGTGGCGGCGGAACCCGGCGCCGCCGCGGAGCTGGTCGAGCTGTGCGGGCACCTGCCGCTCGCGGTGCGCATCGCGGGCAACCGGCTGGCGAGCAGGCCCGACTGGTCGCTGGCGTACCTCGTGACGCAGCTGCGTGACGAGCACACGCGGCTCGCCGCGCTCGCGGCGGGCGATCTGCGGGTGCGCCCGGCGTTCGAGATCTCGCACCGGCGGCTCTCGCCCGCGGCGCGGCTCGTGTTCCGCCGCGCCGCGGTGGTGCCCGGTCCCGACTTCGGCGCCGAACTCGCGGCGGTGGCCACCGGCTTGCCCGAGGCGGAGGTCCAGGCGCACCTCGACGAGCTCGTCGACGCCAACATCCTGCTCGCCGCGCGGGTCGCCGGACGGTACGCCTACCACGACCTCATCCGCCTCTACGCGGGCGAGCGGCTTGCCGCGGAGGAGGACCAGGCCGCCGCGGAGCAGGCACGGGCGCGGGTGTGGGACCACCTGCTCACGACGGCGGTCGAGGCGGGCAGGCTGTTCCTGCCCAACGCGCTCGCCCAGGGCTCGCCGGAACCCGCCGGCCGGTTCACGAGCCGGGCCGGGGCGCGCGCGTGGCTCGACGCGGAGGCGGGCAACTGGCTGGCCGCCCAGCGCGCGGCCGCGCGTGCCGGGCAGCACCGGGCGGTGCTGGACCTGGCCAAGGCGCTGCACTGGTTCTCCGACGGCCGCATGCAGCAGCTGCCGTGGGACGAGGTCGCCGCACTCGGGCTCGCCGCCGCCCGCGCGCTGGGCAGCCGCGCCGAGGAGGCGGCGATGCTCAACTCGCTGGGCTGGGCGCGCTACTACTGCCTCGGCGACAACGAGGCCGGCCGCGAAGTGCTCGAACAGGCGCTCGCGCTGTCCACCGCGATCGGGGACCGGGCGCAGCAGACGTGGGCGCTGGCCTACCTCGGCGCGGTGCTGATGCGCCTCGGCCGCTCGGAGGAGGGGCTCGACCGCATCCGCCGTGCGGTGGCGATGTCCGGGGAGCTGGGGTTCTGGCTCGGGCAGGGCACGATCCGCAACGCGCTGGGCCAGATCCTGTGTGCCGTCGGCAGGCCGGACGAGGGGCTCGCGGTGCACCGGGCGGTGCTCGCCGACGCCGAGTTCTCCCGCGAGCAGGCCAACCCCGAGACCTACCGGATGCTGCGGTCGTTCACGCTGCTGCTGGTCGGGCGGGCGCTGGAGGCGCTGGAGGACTGGCCGCAGGCGGCGGAGACGCATCAGCGGGCCCGCGCGTTGTTCGCCACGGTCGCGCTGCCGTTGCTGGAGGCCGACTCCGCGCTGCACGAGGGCATGGCGTGGCGGCGGGCGGGACGCCAGCCCGCCGCACTGGCACCGCTGCGGTTCGCGCTGTCGGTGTTCACCGGCGTCCCGAACCGCTGGGAACGCGCGCAGGCGCTGGCCGAGCTCGCCGCCGTGCTGGAGCACCAGGGCGACACCACCGGCGCCGCCAAGCACCGGCGGGAGGCGGTGGCGCTGTGCGAGGACCTCGGCACGCCGCAGGCGCGGCAGCTCGCGGAGCGGCTGGCCGACCCGAAACCGCGGCCCGCCCGGCTGTCCGACCGGCTGCAGGCCGCCCGCAACCAGGCCTTCACCGGCCGTGCGGAGGAACTGGCGTTCCTGCGCACGGCGCGGCAGGCGGACCCGCCGCCGTTCTCCGTGCTGTGGCTGCACGGGCCTGGTGGCGTCGGCAAGACCACGCTGCTGCAGCGGTTCGTCGACGACGCGGTCGCCGACGGCGAGTCCTGCGTGCTGCTCGACGCGCGGATGTTCGAGCCCACCCCGCAGGCCTTCGCCGACGCGCTGGGTTCGGCGGAGTGGCCCGCCGGGCTGCGGCTGCTCGTGCTCGACACCGCCGAGCTGCTGGCCCCGCTCGAACGGTGGCTGCGGGAGTCGTTCCTGCTGACCGCACCCGAGGGGAGCCTGCTCGTGGTGGCGGGCCGGGACGAGCCGGGGGCGGACTGGCGGGCCGACGGCGGCTGGTGGCGGCGGCTGCGCACGATGCCGGTGCGGGACCTGCCGCCCGCCGACGCCGCCGAGCTGCTGCGGCGGCGCGGCATCCCCGAGCACGAGATCCCGGCGGTGCTGCGGTTCACCTCCGGCCACCCGCTCGCGCTGGCCCTCGTCGCCGACGTGGCCGGGCACCGCACGGGCGACGAGCGGACGTGGGACATCGAGGAGTCGTCCGACGTCGTCGCCGTGCTGCTGCGGCGGCTGATGCGCGAGGTGCCCTCGGACCGGCACCGCGAGGCGCTGGAGGTGCTCGCGCTGGCCCGCGTGACGACGGGTGACTTCCTGCGGCACTGCCTGTCCGAACCGCCCCGCGACGTCGAGGCGCTGTTCGAATGGCTGCGCGGGCTGTCGTTCGTCGAGACCACCGCCGAGGGCCTGGTACCCCATCCCACCGCGCGGCAGGCGCTGCTCGCCGGCCTGCGCGACCGGCCGCACTACGAGCAGGTGTTCCGCCGGGTGCACCGCCACGTGGCCGAGCGCCTGCTCAGCCGCGTCGGGGACGGGCAGCGCAACGCGCTGGACTACCTCTACCTGAGCCGGTACGGCGCCCTGCGCGAGTACTTCCTGTTCGAGGCCGTCCCGGACACGCGCGCCGAACCGGCGGCGCCCGCCGACCGGGACGCCGTGCTCAAGCTCATCGACCACAACGAGGGCCCGCAGGCGGCCCGGCTCGCCGAGGCGTGGTGGCGGGCGCAGCCGGACGCCTTCACCGTGTTCCGGCGCCGGGGCGGCGGGATCGACGGGCTGCTCGTGCAGCCGCGGCTGGCACCGGACACGCTGCCGGTGCCCGACGACCCGGTGGCACGGGCGGCGCTGGCGTGGGCGGAGCGGACCGCGCCGCTGCGGCCGGGGCAGCACCTGCTGCTGGGCCGCTGGATCATGGGCCAGGAAAGCTACCAGGAGCTGCGCGGCAGCGGCATGCTGCCGACCGCGTGCGCGCTCACACTGCGCTGGACCACCACGCCCGGGACCGCACTGAGCTACACCAGCGTCGCGGAGGGCGCGTTCTGGGCGCCGGTGTTCGAGTTCATCGGGCACCGGCGGCTGCCGGAGATCACCGACGCCGACGGCCGCCGCTGCACGCCGTTCGTGTTCGACTGGCGCCAGACCCCGCCACGTGAGTGGTTCGCCACGATGGAGGACCGCCAGCTGGCGAGCCAGGTTCCTCCCGGTTCGTCCACTTCGGACGCCAATGACCGGAACGTCACCGGCTAGGGTCGGACCGTGGGTGTTTCGGTGCTGGACGTGGTGCGGGCGCGGGCGGCGGAGGGGAGTGTGCCGGGCGCGCGGCGGGACCCCTACCGGCTCGGCCTGGCGATCGAAGGGGGCGGCAGCCGCGGCACGTACTCCAGCGGGATGGCCGTCGAACTGGAGCGGCGCGGGCTGACGTCGGTGTTCGACGACGTGTACGGCTCCTCGATGGGGGCGATCACCGGCGCGTGGCTGTTGTCGGGCAAGGCCGAGCACGGTGCCTCGTTCTGGTGGCACCCCGACGTGCTGCCCAACGTGATCCGGCCGCGGGCCGCGTTGCGCCGCAAACCGGTGGTGGACCTGGAGTTCCTGATGAACGAGGTGTACCAGCGGTGGGCCGGGCTGGACTTCGACGGCGTGCTGGCGAACCCGGTGCGGCTGCACCCCATCGGCACGGACGCCGACACCGGCGCCGCCGTCGACCTCGCGCCGCACCTGCGGGACGCCGAGACGCTGAAGCTCGCCCTGCGGGGTTCGGCCGGGCTGCCGCTGCTCGCGGGCCCGCTGGTGCGGCTGGGCGGGCGACGGCTCCTCGACGGCGGGCTCACCGAGCCGATCCCGTTCCACTCCGCGCTCCGCGACGGTTGCACGCACGTGCTCGTCCTGCGCACCCGCCGCGCAGACGAGCGCCCGCAGCAGCCGCCGCGGGTGGAGAACCTCGCGGTCACCGCGTTCCTGCGCCGGACGGCCCCGGCCACCCTGCCCGCCTGGCGCGGGCGGCCGGAGCGCCGCCGCACCGACGACGAGCAGCTGGCGGGATCCGAGGCGCTCACGCAGGTGCTGGTGCCGCCCGGCGCGCCGGACGTGTCGCGGCTCGCCGTGGACCCGGCGTTGTTGCGCCGCGCGTTCGACCTCGGCGCCTCGGCGATGGCGACGGCGTTCGAAGCGGGGCGGTAGTTCGCCTGGTGTTCAGGCGCTCGTGTGCCGGCGCCAGTAGGTTGTGCGCCGTGCACACTTCGCTCTGCCGCGCCGCCGCCGTGGTTTCCGCCCTCAGCCTCGCCGTGCTCGGCGCCGCGCCCGCCGAAGCCGCGCCGCCGCCCTTGCGGGTCGCCACCTACAACATCCACGCCGGGGCGGGGGAGGACGGCGTGTTCGACCTGGAGCGCACGGCCGCCGCGCTGCGGGACCTGCACGCCGACGTGATCGGCCTGGAGGAGGCCGACGTGCACTGGGGCGAGCGCAGCGAGTTCGCCGACGAGGCGCACGCACTCGCCGCGAAGCTGCGCATGCGGGTGTTCTTCGCGCCGATCTACGACCTCGACCCCGCCGCGCCCGGGCAGCCGCGGCGCCGGTTCGGCGTCGCGATCCTGAGCCGGTTTCCCGTGCTGGCCACGGAAAACCACGAGATCACGCGGTTGTCGACCCAGGACCCCGACCCGGTGCCCGCGCCGGCACCCGGCTTCGCGGAAGCGGTCGTCGCCGTCCGCGGCACGTTCGTCCACTTCTACGCCACGCACCTGGACTACCGGCCCGATCCGGCGGTGCGGGCCCGCCAGGTCGCCGACATGCTCGCCGTGCTCGGCCAGGACCGCGGCCCGAAGATCCTCGTCGGGGACTTCAACGCCGACGCGGCCGCACCCGAACTCGGTCCACTGTGGACGAACCTGCGGGACGCCGCGGCCGGGGCGGGGGCGACCTATCCGGCGGCGGACCCGGCCAGCCGCATCGACCTGGTGACCGTCTCGCCGGACGTGCGCGTGGTCGGTGCGCGCACGGTGGCGACGCTCGCCTCCGACCACCGGCCGGTCGTCGCGGACGTCGTCGTGCGCTGACGCGTCAGCCCCGCAACCCCAGCCGCGCCAGCTCCCACCCGGCCAGGCGCGCCAGCACCTCGGGGTCGCGGTCCCGCCAGCCCGACGTGACGTCGCCCGCCGCCGCCAGCCGCGGCAGGCCCTGCCCGGTCAGCGCTCGCAGCGCCAGCAGGTCCCGTCCCTCGTCGCCGAGCGCGCGCAGCCGCACCCCCGCGGTGGCCCGGCGCGCGAAGCGCCACCGCAGCGGCAGCCACGTGACCAGCAGGAACAGCACCGGCACGGAGATCAGCGCCGCGGCGAGCCAGAACGCGAGCTGCCCCACCGCGTCGATCTGCCACTGCCCGGCGTCGGCCAGCTTGGTCCCCGCGGCCGAGCCGCTGTGCAGCGCCCCCGCCAGCGCCCCGCCGACGAGCGGCACGTCGTCGGCGTGGTCCGCGGCGGAGTCGAAGGTGCGGGCCAGGCTCGACCCCGCGTCGACCAGCCCCGTGCCCGGTGCCTGGAGCCGGAGCACCTCGTCGTGCACGGTCAGCCCCAGCCACACCGCGAGGACGGTGAGCAGGACGGCGACGAGGTCGCTGACGGCCTGGGTGGTCCGGCGGGCGGGGAGTTCGGCGTAGAGCTTCATCGGCGGCACCTTCCGGCGGGCTGCGGGGACGCGGGGAACCTACCGCCGGGCGTCCGGGCACGGTGGTGCAGTATGGGAGCGGTGACCAGCGAACAGGAATGGGTCGCGGACCGGGCCCGGTTCGCGGAGGACGACGAGGACTGGGCCGGCCCGCTCGCCGAGCAGTTCGCCGAGGTCGGACGCCTG
Source organism: Amycolatopsis sacchari (assembly GCF_900114035.1). Taxonomy (GTDB): domain Bacteria; phylum Actinomycetota; class Actinomycetes; order Mycobacteriales; family Pseudonocardiaceae; genus Amycolatopsis_E; species Amycolatopsis_E sacchari. The sequence continues at coordinate 477,421 of NZ_FORP01000001.1, forward strand.
CTGCTGGCGGGGAGCACGGTCGCCGAGGTGCTGGAGCGGGTGGTGACCGCGGCGAAGGCGGTCGTGCCCGACGCGGACTTCGTGAGCGTGACGCTGCGGGCGCCGTCGGGGATCTACACGACCCCGGTGCGCACCGACGCGCTCGCCGACGAGCTGGACCAGTTGCAGTACACCCACCGCGAAGGCCCGTGCGTCGAGGCGACGCGCACCCCCGGTGCGGGCCTGGTCGGGGTCGACGACCTGACCCAAGGCTCCCCGTGGCCGCGCTGGGGTCCGGCCGCCGCGAGGGCCGGGGTGCACAGCGTGTTCTCCGTCGGGCTGTTTCCCGCCACACCACCGAGGCTGGGCGCGCTCAACTTCTACTCGCGGCGCCCGTACGGGCTGGCGGGGCTCGACCGGCAGCTGGCGATCGTCCTGGGCGGGTACGCGGCCACCGCGCTCGCCGCCACCGAAGCGGTCACACCCGCGCAGCTGGAAGCCGCGCAGCTGCGCGAGGCCTTGCAGAGCCGGGACGTCATCGGCCAGGCGAAGGGCATCCTCATGCAGCGGCAGGGGATCGGCGCGGAGGAGGCGTTCGACATCCTGCGCCGCACTTCACAGGATCTGAACATCAAGCTCGTCCAGGTGGCGACGCTCCTGGTGAACCGGCGCGGAGAACTGTAGCGCTCTACCAGAAAATCCGCGTCCTGTCAGGTTTGTTGTCCGGTTGTCCGGCACTTTCGTACGAAAGTTCAGCGGCGTCGCCGTAACGCGCGGACGAACGGAAATTGACGCGGTACAACCGGTTCCCTTGGGGCGGCGGGGTTTATATCATCGGCCGGGCCGGGTGACGGACACCGGCGACGAACCTATGCGGGGGAGCGGGAAAATGGGACGTGCGGAACGCCGGGACGCCAAGCGGCGGAGCGGCAGAGCGCAGGCGCCCAGGGCGAAGGCCGGTGCGCTGGCCGCGGCCTCCCTCGCGCTCGTGCCGTTCCTCGGGGGCGGCGGCGTTCCACTCGCGATCCAGTCCACTGTGGACGCTCCCGTGCTCGATGCGGACGGTCAGGTGCCGCAGCAGCCCGCGCTGAGCCCGGAGGTCCTGGCCGCGGCCGGTGACCCCGCGATGCTCGCGCAGCAGCTGCCGTCGTTCGCCGACGTGCCGCTGAGCACGCTCGACGCGCCGGTCGTGGGCGCGCTGGGCATCCCGGAGTCGGCCCTGCGCGCCTACCAGCGCGCGGAGCAGGAGCTGGCCAGGCTCGCGCCGGGCTGCCACGTGAGCTGGTCGCTGCTGGCGGCCATCGGCCGCGTGGAGTCCAACCACGCGAGGGGCGGCCGCGTCGACGGCCGGGGCACCACCGTCAACCCGATACTGGGCCCGATCCTCAACGGGGTCGGCTTCGCGGCCGTCCCGGACACCGACGGCGGCGTGTACGACGGGGACACCCGGTGGGACAGGGCCGTCGGGCCCATGCAGTTCATCCCGGGCACGTGGCGGAACTACGCCTCCGACGGCAACGGTGACGGGGTCGCCGACCCGGGCAACCTGTACGACGCCGCGCTCGCCGCGGGGAAGTACCTGTGCGCCGGAGGCGGTGACCTGCGTGACCCGCAGCAGCGGGCGCAGGCGGTGTTCCGGTACAACCACTCGGACTCCTACGTCCGCACGGTGCTGCTGTGGGCCGACGCGTACGCCCGCGGCGCCAGTTCCGTCCCGGACGGGCAGCTGCCCGCCGGGCCGGTCGCGGGCTCCGCCGCGCTGCCCGGTCCCGTCGTGGAGGCCCCGCCGGCACCGGTGACCCCGGAGGCCCCGCCGTCCGCGCCGGTGACCACGCCGCCGCCGTCGAGCGCCCCGCCGGCGACGACGTCCAGCGCCACGAGCACCACGTCGTCCTCGTCCTCTTCGAGGACCACCACGACCACGAGCTCGTCGAGCAGCACCACCACGACGACGACCACGACCACCACGAGCAGCAGTGGTGGTTCGACCACGCCGCCGCCGACCTGCCCGCCGCCGTCGTCCACTTCGGACAGTGCGACGCCGACCACCAGCACCACGCCGACGAGCACGACGGCACCGTCCACAACGAACACCCCGCCGCCCTGCTGAGGTCAGGGCGCGCCGAGGCCCTTCCAGAGCCGCGAGAACCGCTCGTGCAGCCGGTGCCCGCAGTCGAGTTCCCGTTGGTAGAGCACGCCGAAGGTGAACGCGCCCTCGTCGCCGGCCAGGTCGCGCAGCGCCTCGCGCGCGACCACGGAGTCGTGGTGCTCGCCGAGCACCTTGGTGAGCGCTTTCACCTCGCGCTGCCAACGCTGTAAGCGCTTTCCGGCGACCGGCACGACGACCTCGGCCGCGTACCGCGCCCGCTTCGCCTTCTTCCGCACCTCGTGCAGCCCCGCGTCGAGCTCGGGCCCCGGGGCCAGTTCGGTGAGCCGGGCGACGTGGTCGGCGAGCCTGCCGTGTGCGCGCTTCAGCGCCTGCTCCAGCTCGGCGCGCGCGGGTGCGTTCGCGCGCTCGGTCAGCGGCGGCTCGGCCAGCAGGCGGTCGAGCGACTCGAACAGCGCGGCGTAGCGCCCGCTGCGGAGTGCGGTGCGCACCCGCTCCCGCGCCTCCGCCGTCCGCTGCTCGAACCGGGACCGCAGGCGCGCGGGCGCGTTCGCGACCACCGCGGCCTCGGGCAGGTGCGTGAGCTGCCCGGAAAGGTGCTCGTACAGCACTTCGGTGTCCCGCGCGGGGGAGAGCTCCCCGGCCGCCCACTTCAGCTCGGCGGAGAGTGCACGGGTGGCGTCGCGATCGAGCACCCGCCGGAACACGGTGAGCGCGGACCGCGTGCGGCGGATGGCCACCCGGAGCTGGTGCACGGCGTCCCCGGCGTCCCGCCGGACCCGCTGGTCGTGCTCGCGGATCGCCGCGACCTGCGCACGCAGGTAGGCGAGCACCACCTCTCCCGCCGTGGCGCGCCGGCCCGGCGCCGGGGGCTTGTCGGGCAGGCGGGGCGCGATCACGCGCCGGAGCTTCGACGGCCAGTACGCCGGGCGGGCCCCGGCGGCGATCAACGCGTGCGCGAGGGTGCCCAGCAGCTCCGGCGGCGCACCCGGGGCCAGCTCGACCTCCAGTTCACGCCAGCCGTCGAGGTGCAGGACGTCCCCGGCCAGCTCACCCGCCACCTGGTCGTCGGCGAGGGTGGCGAGCACGGTGCCGTCGGCGTCGACGAGGTCGTGGCTGCGCCGCACGGTTTTGAGGCGTACCACCGCGGACAGCTCCCCGTCGCCGAGCTGCGGCCGCACGAGTTCGGCGAGCTGCGCGGGCACGGCGGTGCCCTCGTCCAGCGGGAGGTGCAGCTCTTCGCGGGCCCCGTCCGGTCGCGGCAGCTTGAGGTGCCAGCCCTCGTCCGTGCCGCCGGTCCGGCGCCGCAACGTGATGCGGGCGCGGGTGAGCCGCAGATCAGGGGTGTCGAAGTAGGTGGCTTCGAGGGTCGTCTCGACGGGGTCGCGCTGGCCGCGACCGGCCCGGTCCCGGCCAGCCGGGGTACCGGCTGGTCCGGGTCGAGGTCGAACTTGCGCTCCCGTTCCACCACGCTCACCGGTGCCGTCATGGTCCCGGCTTCCCGGCGCGCACGGTGCGGAAACTCCTTACGCCCGTGATCCCTTGACGGTGTTGATGTACTCGTTCGACCCGCCGATGTAGGAGAAGACCAGCCCCACGGCGGCGGCGAGCACGCTGAGGTACCCGACGATGGTGCCGTGGCCCGCGGTCAGCGAGATCACCTGCAGCACCGTGAACACGGTCAGCGTGATGCGGGCCCAGTTGCGGCCGGCGCGGAGCTTGAACGCGAGCCACAGGTAGATCAGGGCGATCACGATCGCGATGACGACGAACGCGGTGACGGTGATCTGGGCGGTGGTGGAGATCTGGTCCTCCGTCAGCCGCGCCGTGTTGTTCCGCCGCAGCTGGTCGGCGACCTCGTCCTTGCTGCCGAGCAGCAGCAGCGCGGACACGAGGCTGATCACCGTGGAGAGGAGGAACGCGCAGAACGCGATGTTGATCGACGACGGCGGCTGGGGCCTGGCGGGCGGAGCGGTGCTCTCCCCACCGGAGGGATAGGCCTCGTAAGGGCCCGGTGACTCGGTCATGCGGGGAAACTTAGAGTACCGCCGGCGGGACCGCAGTCCCTTTCCGCCGCCGGCCGGAATCGTTATGTTCGGCCTGAGCTACCACGAGGAGCACCGATGGCCGACTGGCCCGATGACAACGATGACGACGTCTTCGAGCAACTCGACGGCGACGACACACTGGAAAGCGGACGCCCCGCCGACCCGCTCGACGAGGGCTACACCGCGGCCGAGCGGCCGTGGGCGGTGCGCGACTGGGGCACCACGCCGCGCGAGGAGGAGACCGGCGAGGGGCTGGACCGGCGGCTGGCCCGCGAACTGCCCGAGAACGCCGACTACGACGGCGACGGTCTCGGTGACGCGGGGGACACTGACGGCGAACTGCTCGACGACGAGGTCGGCACGTCGCGGGCCGGGCGGCTGCTGGCGTCCGACGGCGGCGACACCGAGCTGTGGGCCACCGACGTGGGCGTCGACGGTGCCGGGGCCTCGGCGGAAGAGGCCGCCGTGCACCTGGTCGACGAACCCGAAACCTCCTGACCGCGCCCCGTCCACCGTGGACGGTGCGCGGCCGGTCCGCAGGACGGGATGGCCTCCGGGGGCGCCACCGGGCATGATGTGGCGCATGGCCAGCGATCCGGTGTTCTCCGGCGAGTCCCAGCGGGACGACGACGGCGCGGACGGCGTGGTGACCCTCGAGCGGGAGGGTGACGCCGTCGTGCTGCGGGTCACCGGTGAGCTCGACCTCGCCACCGCCCCGAAGGTCCAGCAGAAGACCGACGCGGCGCTCCGCGAGCGGCCACCGGTGCTCGTGATCGACCTGACCGCGGTCACGTTCCTGGCCTCGGCCGGGATGGCGGTGCTGGTGGCCGCCCACCGGCAGGCCGCTCCCGGCACGGCGGTCCGCGTCGTCGCCGCCAGCCGCGTCACGTTGCGGCCGCTCCAGCTGACGAAGCTCACCGCCGAGCTGGCCGTGTTCCCGACCACGGAGCAGGCGCTGGCGGGCTGACCGCCGGCGCCGCGGCGAAAGGGGACGAGGCCCATCGACTCCGGAAGGCACCGGGCGTCCTCCGCGGCCCCGGAGCTGCGCGCCGTGTTGCCGGCGCTCGCGGAGAACGCGAGCGCGCTCCGCCGCGCCGTCGACGACTGGGCGCGGGCCGTGCGGCTGCCGCCGGAGCTGGTCGAGGCGGTGAGCCTCGCGGTGTACGAGGCGATGGCCAACGCCGTCGAGCACGCCTACCACGGGCGCGAACCGGGGGCGCTGCGGGTGCACGCGGTGATCACCGGCCCGCCGGGGGACGCGGGGACCCTCGTGGTGCGGATCGAGGACGACGGCGAGTGGCTGCGGCCGGGCTCGGTGGACGGGCTGCGGGGCCGTGGCATCCCCTTGATGGAGGCGCTGGCGGGAGTGGTGGAAATCGCCGCCACCCCGGACGGTACGACCGTGACCCTTTCCTGGCCCGTCGACGGTTTCGTGGGGTAGGGGGACGCGTTCCGGTACCGGTGGTGACCCTGCGTGGGGCTGGGCCACCGATTAGGGTGAGGGCGCCGGAGGAAGGAGTCGTCAGGTGGCCGACCACCTCGCGTCGTTCGGGCTGTCGGCCGCACTGCGGCTCGCCGCCGCGCTCCGGCGGCTCGACCCTGCCGCCGCAAGGCCCGCGGCCGCCGTCGCGACCACACTGCGGGACGGTTTCGGCGATGCCCTGACTGGCGTGCGGGTGTTCGTGGGCGACCGGTGCGAAGGTTTCGCGGGCTCGGCGGATGGACCTGTCGCCGGCGAGTTCTCCGGTGCACTGCGCGACGGGCAGCGCTTCCGCGTCGAACTGCTGGCGCCGCGCCCGGCGCCCGGATCCGCGCGGGCGGAGTTCCCGCTGCTCGCCGAGGCCGTCCGCGGCGTGCTGGACGGGGACGACAACGCGACGCTCGGGGACGCCGCCGCGGCCCGCGTCGCCGAACTCGAGACGACGGTGCGCCGGCTGCGCAACGAGGCGGCCGTCGTGGACTCCCTGCACACGGTCGGCCGCAGGCTCACCGCCCAGCTGGAGGTGGACGCGCTGGTGCAGGACGCCACGGACGCGGCGACCACGGCCACCGGCGCCGCCTTCGGGGCGTTCTTCTACAACCTGATCGACGAGTACGGCGAGTCCTACACCCTGTACACGCTTTCCGGCGCGCCCCGCGAGGCCTTCGCGAACTTCCCGATGCCGCGCAACACCAAGGTGTTCGGCCCGACCTTCGACGGGGTCGGCACGGTCCGCAGCGACGACATCACCCGGGATCCGCGCTACGGCCACAACGAGCCCTACCACGGGATGCCGGAGGGGCACCTGCCCGTGCGCAGCTACCTCGCCGTGCCCGTGATCGCCCCGTCGACGGGGGAGGTGCTGGGCGGGTTGTTCTTCGGGCACGACCAGCCGGGCCGGTTCGACGAGCGCGGCGAGTACCTGGCGGAGGGCATCGCGGGCTACACCGCCATCGCGCTGGAGAACGCCCGGTTCTTCGCCAGGGAGCGCACCATGGCGAGCGAGCTGGCGCGCAGCATGCTGCCCGTGCTGCCGGAACCGGCGGGACTGCGGATCGTGTCGCGGTACCAGCCGGCCGCGACGGGCTCGAAGGTCGGCGGCGACTGGTTCGACGTGATCGAGCTCGGCGGGCACCGCACCGCGTTCGTCATCGGCGACGTCGTGGGCCGGGGCGTGACCGCCGCGGCGATCATGGGCCAGGTCCGCACGGCGATCCGGTCCTGCGCACTGCTCGACCTCACGCCGTCGGAGGTCCTGCGCACCGTGTCACAGCTGGTCGGGACGACGCCCGGCGCGTCGTTCGTGACGTGCTTCTACGCCGTGCTCGACCCGGGGGCGGGCACCCTCACCTTCGCCAACGCCGGGCACCTGCCCGCGGTGCTGCTGCACCCGGACGGGGCCGTCGAGCAGCTGGGCGAGGCGCTCGCGATGCCGCTGGGCGTCGGCGCGGACTTCCCGCAGCTGAAGTGCGCTTTCCCGCGGGACACGCGGCTGGTGCTCTACACCGACGGGCTCATCGAAAGCCACACGCGGGACCTCACCGAGGGGATCGAGGTCCTGCTGGGCAAGCTCGGCAACCTGGCCGTGAGCGCCGACGTCGAGGCGGCCTGCGACGAGGTGATCGAGAGCCTCACCGGCGGCCGCCACGACGACGACGTGGCGCTGCTGTACGTGCACTACGAATAGCGGCGGGCTCAGGGGGTGGCGGCGACCTTCTCCAGCCGGGCCTTGGCGTCGGCCAGCGGCTGCACGGGGGTGCCGTCGGCGGGCGGCTCGGTCGTCCCGGTTTCGGCCTCGGCCTTGGTTTCGGTCTTGGTTTCGGCCGGCTCGGCCTCCGGCTGCCGCGGCTTCGGCGCGGTCTCCTCCAGCCGGTCGGTCACGCGGTCGACGGTCTCGCCGATCTTGAGCAGCTGCGCCATCAGGTCCTTGCGGGTCTCGCGCAGGCGCGTGACCTCCTCCTCGGCCCGCTGGATCATCCGGCGGGACTCGTCGGCCGCGGCCTTGGCCGCCTGCTCGCGGAAGCGGCGGGCCTGGTCGGCCTCGTGCTCGACCGCGGCGCGGATCCTCGCGGCGTCGAGCTCGGCCTGTTCCCGCAGCTCCTCCGCCTCCGATTCGGCCAGCGCGATGATGCGCTCGACCCTGGCGCCGATGGTGCCGGAGCCCGCGTGCTCGATCGGCACGCCGGGGTCGGCGCCCAGCTCGGCCAGCCGCTGCTCGGCTTCCCGCAGCGCGGCCGCCTGGCGCTCGAAGCGGACCCGCACGGCCCGGACCCACTCGTCGACGTCCTGCCGCCGGTAGCCGCGGAAGGAGCCGGGGAACTCGGGCCGGAGGTCGAACTCGTCCGAAGCGGTGGTTTCAGCCATGCCCCGATCCTCAGCCGAGGACCGGCGCCCTGCAATCCGGTGCCGCCGGTTACCGCCCGTTCGATGGAAAACGCGCGTTCCGGTTTGCGGGACCCAGCACCGCGGTGTCCACTGCGGACTCCTCGTGGTACCACAGCGCGGCGTCGACCAGCGCGTCGATCAGCCTCGGGTAGCTCAGCCCGGTCGCGTCCCACATCGCCGGGTACTGGGAGTGGCTGGTGAACCCGGGGAAGGTGTTGACCTCGTTGACTACGAGGCCGCCGTCCTCCCCGACGAAGAAGTCCACGCGCAGCAGGCCACGGCAGTCGAGCGCGCGGAAGGCCCGCAGCGCCTGCTCGCCCATCGCGGCCTCGATCGCCGGGTCGATCGACGCCGGGACGTCGAGCACCGTGGAGGCGTCCGCGTATTTGGCCTGGTAGTCGAAGAAGACCTCGCCGGTGAGGATCTCCAGCGGCGGGCTGACCCGCAGGCCGCCACCCGGCACCTCCAGCACGCCGATGTCGACCTCGCGGCCGGGGACCGCGGCCTCGACGAGCACCTTGCCGTCGCTGAGCCGGGCGGTCGCGAGCGCGGCGGGCAGCTCGTCCCAGGACGCGACCTTGGAGACACCGAGGCTGGAACCGGCGCGGGCGGGTTTGACGAACACGGGCAGGCCGAGCCGTTCGCGGTCGGCCTCGCTCAGCTCGTCGCCGGGCCGCAGCACCGCACCCGGCGCGACGGCGAGCCCCGCGCCGGTGAGCACCTTCTTGGTGAACTCCTTGTCCATGCCCAGCGCGCTCGCGAGCACCCCGTTGCCCAGGTAGGGCAGGCCGGCGAGGCTCAGCAGCGACTGGACGGTGCCGTCCTCGCCGTAGGGGCCGTGGAGAGCGGGGAAGACCAGGTCGGCGGCGGACATCGCGGTGAGCGCGGCGGCGATGCTCGCCGCGGGGGTGGCGGTGGTGTCCTCCGGGAACGTGGTGCGCAGCCAGTCGAGCGCGTCCTCCGAACCCCGGCCGGCGAGCGCGGGCTCGTCCTGCCCGACCGTCCAGCGGCCGCTGGGCTGGATCTTGACCGGCACCACGTCGTAACGCCCGCGGTCCAGGTTGACGAAGATGCTCGCGGCGGACTGGCACGAGATCTCGTGCTCGCCGCTGCGCCCGCCGAACAACACGGCGAGGGTGATCCGGTCAGCCACTGCGCAACTCCTCGGTCGATGTCGCCGGCACCGGCAGGCCGACGTGGCGGCGCGGCACCCGGGCGCCGATCCCGGTGAAGATCTCGTGCGGGATCGTGCCGGCCCACTCCGCCCACTCCGTCACGGTCGGCTCGCCCTGCCCGCCGGGCCCGAACACCAGGACCTCGTCGCCGGGACGCGGGCTGGACTCGCCGAAGTCGACGACGAACTGGTCCATCGCGATCCGCCCCGCGACGGGAAAGCGCCTTCCGCGGCACCACACCTGGGCCCGTGGCCCGGCCGAGCGGGGCACGCCGTCGGCGAACCCGAGCGGGACGAGGCCGAGCGTACTGGGGCAGGACGTCCGGTAGTCGTGCTCGTAGGACACACCGCTGCCGGCGGGCACCCGTTTCACCAGCACGAGCCGCGCCCGCAGGGTCATGGCGGGACGCAGCCCGTAGGTGCGGTTGACGTCGGGCTCGATGCCGTACAGGCCGATACCGGGCCGGACGAGGTCGTAGTGCGTCTCCGGAGCGCCGAGCGCGGCGACCGAATTGGCCAGGTGCCGGACGCTGGGCCGCAACCCGGCGCCGGTGGCGACGCCGAGCGCGTCCCGGAACCGCGCGACCTGGGCGGACAGACCGGGCGCGGTCGAGTCCTCGCCGTGGATGAGGTGTGACCAGACGCCGCGGACGCGGACGCGGCCCTGCCGTTCGAGCTCGGCGGCCCGGCGGACCAGCGCGGGCCAGTCCTCGGCGACGGCGCCGTTGCGGTGCAGCCCGGTGTCCGCCTTGAGGTGCACGGTCGGGACGAGGCCGTCGGCGAGCACGGCGTGGAGGTGCTCGAGCGAGGACACCGACAGGTCCACCTGGGCGGCGATGGCCTCACGCAGGCCCGCGTCGTGGGCGTGGAGCCAGCTCAGCAGCGGCGCGTCGACGCCGGCGGCGCGCAGCTGGAGGGCTTCCCCGCAGGTGGCCACGCCCAGCCAGGTCGCTCCGGCGGCCAGCGCGGCACGGGCGGTGGCGAGCGCGCCGTGGCCGAACCCGTCGGCCTTGACGACCGCCATCACCTCGGCGTTCGTGGCGGCGGCGAAGACACGCGTGTTGTGCGCGATGGCGCCGAGGTCCACGGTGGCCTCGGTCATGACGTCGCCTCGCACTCGGGTGAGGGTGGTCCCGGGGCAGGGGAGCGGCAAGGAAAACCCGGCGATCTTGCCTGTCCGGGACACGTGGCGAAGCGAACGGGCACCCTTGCCGCCAGGTGCCGTCCCCCGCGCGGGCGAGCGCGGGAGTTGCCCGGCCCGCCGCCGCCGTGGTTGATCACCAATGGGCGCCTGGATCGGGGGAGAGCGTGACCGCGAGTCGCTCCTCTCGTGAGCGCGGGCGGCGCGGTGGCCGCTCGCGATCTTGTTGTCGGTCCGCATCGCGCTGCGCGGCCACCTGCGGAGGTGCTCGCCGCGCCGCCGCGGGTCACGCTGACAGTCGCCCCGCCGCGCCACCCGCCGGTCCGTACGTCGAGCACCCCGCGCCGTGAAGCACGAGGTTGTGCCGGCAGCCTTACGCTGGCGTCCATGACCCGCACGCGCGCGTACCGCAACGGGGTCCTCGAAGCCGAGGACTTCCCGCCGGAGGAGCTCTCGACGTACCTGCGGGACACGGGCGTGACCGTCTGGCTGGACCTGTGCGCGCCCGGCGAGGCCGACCTCGCGGTGGTGAGCGAGGAGCTGGGCCTGCACCGCCTGGCCGTGGAGGACGCGGTGTCCGAGCACCAGCGGTCCAAACTGGACCGTTACGACACGCACTCGTTCCTCACCGCGTGGGGCGTGCGGCTCGAGAACGGGGTGCTGGCGGCCGACGAGGTGGACGCGTTCATCACCGAGCGCGCGCTCGTGACGGTCCGCAAGTCCGAGGACTTCGACATCGAGGCCGTCGTGGCCCGCTGGGACTCGGCGGCGGAGCTCGCGAAGAGCGGGGTCGGGTTCCTCGTGCACGGCCTGCTCGACTACGTCGTCGACGGCTACTTCGAGGCCGTGCAGTCGCTCGACGACCAGATCGAGGGGCTGGAGGACTCGGTCTTCGCCGACAAGGTCGACCACCGGGACATGCAGCGCCGGTCGCTGCACCTGCGCAAGAGCCTGGTCAAGCTGCGGCGGGTGGTGCTGCCGATGCGGGAGGTGGTGAACTCCCTGATGCGGCGGGACGTCGGGCTCGCGGACGAGACGATGACCCCGTACTTCCAGGACGTCTACGACCACGTGCTCCGCGCGTCGGAGTGGACCGAGTCGCTGCGGGACCTCGTCACCACGATCCGCGAGACGCAGCTGGCGATCCAGGGCAACCGGCTCAACATCATCATGAAGAAGCTGACGGGCTGGGCCGCGATCATCGCCGTGCCGACCGCGATCACCGGCTTCTACGGGCAGAACGTGCCCTACCCCGGCTACGACCAGTGGTGGGGCTTCATCGTGTCCACGGCGGCGATCGTGGTGATCGCCGGTGCGCTGTACGTGCTGTTCAAACGCCGCGACTGGCTCTGAGCCCGCCACAGCCAGTGCACGTCGCGCCCGAACGACCAGGTCAGCAGCGCGAGCGCGGCCGCGGCCACGGCAGTCCCGGCGAGCGTGGGCAGCACGCCGGAGCACACGGCGACGAGCAGGATCCCCTGCAGCGCCGCGACGGTCTTGCGGGCGCGGCTCGGCGGCAGGGCCGCCCGCAGCCACGGCAGCACCCACGCGGCCGCGACGAAGCCGTAGCGCATCGCGCCGATCACCAGCACCCACGCGCCGTGCGTGAACGCGGCCTGCACGCTCAGCACGAGGATCAGGAAAGCGTCGACCTCCATGTCGAACCGCGCGCCGAGCGCGGAGACCGTGTTGGTGCGCCGGGCGACCTGGCCGTCCACGGCGTCGAGCAGCAACGCGACCGACGCCAGTGTCGTGAACACCGCCACCGGCTGCGCGCCGCCGAGGCGGTCGGCTACCAGCGCCGTCACCCCGCCGACGAGCACCGCGCGGGCGAGGGTGACCAGATCGGCGGGCCCGAGCGCGGTGACGCGGGCGCGGCGCTGCGCGGACGCGAGCAACGCCAGCATTGCGGCCGCGAACGCGGCACCGGTGAGCCAGCCCGCCGGGCCCAGCCCGACGGCCGCGGCGAGCCCGGCGAGCAGCAGCAGCTGCGCTCCCGCCGCCGCGGTCTGCTCGGATGCCGCGACGGCCGTGCTGTACTGAGCCCGAGTGATCATCGTGCCCCTTCCTGGGAGGTCTTCCATGACACGAAGCGCACGGGCGTTCTGGTTCAACCCGCCGGGACGCGGGGAGATTCGGACCGCCCAGGTGGGCGAGCCGGGCCCCGGTGAGGTGCTGGTGCGCACGCGCTACACGGGCGTGAGCCGCGGGACCGAGTCGCTGGTGCTGCGGGGCGGGGTGCCGGAGAACCAGTACGAGGTGATGCGCGCGCCGTTCCAGGAGGGCGAGTTCCCCGGCCCGGTGAAGTACGGCTACCTCAACGTCGGCGTGGTCGAGGCGGGTGAGCCGGAGCTGCTGGGGCGCACGGTGTTCTGCCTGTACCCGCACCAGACGCACTACGTCGTCCCCGCCGCCTCGGTCACCGTCGTGCCCGACACCGTGCCGCCGGAACGCGCCATCCTCGCGGGCACGGTGGAGACGGCGGTGAACGCGTTGTGGGACGCCGCCCCGCTCGTCGGCGACCGCATCGCGGTGGTGGGCGCGGGCATGGTCGGGTCGAGCGTGGCCGGGATACTGGCGCGGTTTCCCGGGGTGCGGCTGCAGCTCGTGGACCCCGATCCGGCGCGGGCGGAGATCGCGAAAGCCTTCGGCATCCCCTTTGCCCGGTCCGAGGACGCCGCGGGGGACTGCGACCTCGTGGTGCACGCCAGCGCCACCGAGGCGGGGCTCGTCCGGTCGCTGGAGCTGCTCGCGCCGGAGGGGGAGGTGATCGAGCTCAGCTGGTACGGCGACCGGCGGGTCAGCGTGCCGCTGGGGGAGTTCTTCCACTCGCGGCGGCTGGCGGTGCGGGCCAGCCAGGTCGGGGCGGTGTCCCCGGCGCGCCGGTCCCGGCGGACCTTCGGCGACCGGCTGGCGCTCGCGCTCGACCTGCTCGCCGAGCCCGCCTTCGACGTGCTGATCACCGGGGAAAGCGGTTTCGACGAGCTGCCCTCGGTGCTGCCGCGGCTCGCCGACGGTGAGCTTCCCGCGCTGTGCCACCGGATTCGCTACGGTTCGTGAAATGTTCGCCATCACCGTCCGCGACCACGTCATGGTCGCCCACAGCTTCCGCGGCGAGGTCTTCGGCCCCGCGCAGCGCCTGCACGGCGCCACGTTCGTCGTGGACGCGACCTTCCGCCGCGCCGAACTGGACCAGGACAACATCGTCGTCGACATCGGACTCGCCACCACCGAGCTGAAGGCGGTGCTCGCCGACCTCAACTACCGCAACCTCGACGACGAACCCGATTTCCGCGGGATCAACACCTCCACCGAGTTCCTGGCGAAGGTGATCGCGGACCGGCTGGCCGAGCGGGTGCACGCCGGGGCGCTGGGGGAGGGCGCCCGGGGGCTGTCCGGGATCGCGGTGACGCTGCACGAATCCCACGTGGCCTGGGCGAGTTACGAGCGGACGCTGTGACCGCCGTGCACGTCGTGCTGCCCGGCGACGTCGACGACGCGACGGTGCCCAGCGGCGGCAACCGGTACGACCGGCGCCTCTGCGAGGGCCTGCCCGGCGTGCACGAGACAGCGCTTCCCGGTTCGTGGCCGAGGCCCGCGTCCACCGCGGGCCTCGCCGCCGCCCTCGCCGCGGTGCCCGACGGCGGGGTCGTGCTGCTGGATGGCATCGTCGCATGTGGACTGCCGGAAGTCGTGGTACCGCAAGCACAACGGCTCCGGATCGCGGTGCTCGTGCACCTGCCGCTCGCCGAGGAGACCGGGCTGGAGCCCGGCGTCGCGGCGGATTTGGACAGGCGCGAGCGCGAGACGCTGCACGCGGTCGCGGCCGTCGTCGTGACGAGTCAGTGGACGGCGCGGCACCTCACGGAGAAACACGGCCTGTCGCCGGAAAAGGTTCACGTCGTCGAGCCGGGCGTGGACCCGGCGCCGCTCGCGCGGGGCACCGACGGCGTCTCACACCTGCTGTGTGTCGCGTCGGTGACACCTCGCAAGGGACAGGACCTGCTGGTGGAGGCGCTGGCGAGCGTCGAAGGCAGCTGGCGGTGCGTGTTCGCCGGACCGTTCCGGCGCGACCCGGTGTACGTGGCGCGGGTGCGGGAGCTGATCGCGACACACGGGCTCGGCGAACAGTGCATCCTCGCCGGGCCCCTGACCGGGCAGGCGCTTGAGGATGCCTATGACGCGGCAGATCTCGTCGTGCTGCCTTCGCGCGCGGAAACCTACGGCATGGTCGTGACCGAAGCGCTCGCCCGGGGTGTGCCCGTGCTCGCGACCGACGTCGCGGGTATCGCGGAAACCCTGGCGGGAGCGGGAATCGTGGTACCGCCCGGTGACGCCGGGGCGCTCGCGGACGGCCTGCGAACGTGGTTCGGTGACGCCGGGAAGCGCCAGTCGCTTCGCGACGCCGCCCGCGTCCGCCGTGGCATGCTGGCGCCGTGGACCGAGACCTCGCGCCGCATGGCGGCGGTGCTGGCCCGGCTGTGACGCCGGGTTTCAGCCCGGACTGGCTGGCACTGCGGGAAAAGGCGGACGCGGCGGCGCGAGCGGCCGAACTCGTCGAACCCCTGCTGGCGGTGCTGCCGCCGGGCCCGCTGGTGATCCACGACCTCGGCTGCGGCACGGGGTCGATGGCACGCTGGCTCGCCCCGCTGCTGCCGCGCGCGCAGCGGTGGGTGCTGCACGACCGCGATCCCGTCCTGCTCGCGCACGCGGCGAAGAGCGTCCCGGTGCCGGTGGAAACGCGCGCCGGTGACCTCACCCGGCTCCGCGCGGCGGACCTGGCGGGCGCCTCCCTCGTCACCGCGTCGGCGCTGCTGGACCTGCTCACCGCCGACGAGGTGGAGGCGCTCGCGGACGCCTGCACGGGCGCGGGCTGCCCGGCGTTGCTGACGTTGTCGGTGGCCGGTGAGGTCGAGCTGAGCCCCGCCGAGCCGCTGGACCTGCGCTTCGCCGCCGCCTTCGACGACCACCAGCGGCGGACGGTGGACGGCAGGACGCTGCTCGGGCCCGACGCGGTGCGGGTCGCGACCGAGGCGTTCGTGCGCCGCGGCGCGGTCGTGCACAGCAGGCGCAGCCCGTGGCGGCTCGGCCCCGGTGAACTTTTCCGCGAGTGGCTCCGTGGATGGGTTGAAGCGGCGTGCGAACAGCAGCCCCAGCTGCGACCGCACGCCGCGGGATACCTGAGTCGCCGGCTCGGCAGCGAGGCCGTGGTCGGCCACGTCGACCTGCTCGCGATCGGTGGTGCGCCTTGTTCCCCAGACTCTGGCCCTGGCTCCGGCTGATACTGGCCGCCGGCATCCTCGGGGTGCTGGCCTGGCGGCTGGGCACGGCCGCCTTCCTCGACGGGATCAGGGCCGTCGACGGCACCGCCGTCCTCACCGCGCTCGGACTGGGCGTGCTGACGACGGTGTGCAGCGCGGCGCGGTGGTGCCTCGTCTCGCGTCGCCTCGGGCTGCCGTTGGGCCTGGGCACGGCCGTGTCGGACTACTACCGCGCCCTGCTGCTCAACGCGGTGCTGCCTGCCGGGGTGCTGGGCGACGTGCACCGCGCCGTGAGCCACGGCCAGGCGACCGGGCAGGTCGGGCGCGGGGTGCGGGCGGTGTTCCTGGAACGGTTCGCCGGGCAGGCGGTGCTCCTCGTCGCGGCCCTGGCGGTGCTCCCGGCGGTACCGGGCGGGCTGGTGTCGGTCCAGGCATTGGGGTTCGCGGGGGCCGCGGTCACGGTGCTGGTCGCGGCACTGGTGTGCTGGGTGAGGTTCGGGCGCGGTACCTCCCGCGTCCGCAAGGCCGTGGCCGACACGCTGACCGACGCGCGGGCGGCGTTGCGCGGACCCGGAGTGGCGTCGCTGTCGGCGGTGACGCTCGCCGGCCACGTCACGATGTACCTCGTCGCCGCGCGGGCGGCGGGGGTGACCGCACCCGTCGCCCAGCTCGTGCCGCTGGTCGTGCTGGCGCTCCTGGTGATGGCTGTTCCGGTGAACATCGGCGGGTACGGACCGCGGGAAGCGTTTTCCGCGGTCGCCTTCGGCGCGGCCGGTGTCGGCGCGGCGGCGGGGGTGACGACCGCCGTGGTCTACGGCGTGCTCACCCTCGTCGCCGCGTTGCCGGGCGTGGTCGTGTTGTTCACCCGCAGGTCAGGCGAACAGCGCCAGGTGGTCGCCGAAGGCGTCGGCGAGCGCCGCGAGCGCGTCCCGGCCCTTCTCCGCGGACGCCAGGGACGGGTAGCCGATCACCCCGGACCGCGTGTACGCCGCGACGCCGAGCGTCAGCAGGTGGCGGCGGTCGGGGGCCGGTGAGTCGGCCGTCTCGAAGCCGGGGCGGACGGCCTCGGGGAAGGCGTGCAGCAGGATCGACGTCTCCAGCTCCCCGGCGTGCATGTCGGTGTCCGCGGTGGTGCTCAGCCCGGCCGCGGCCCGCGCCGCCTCCCACTCCGGCAGCCCGGGGAACAGGCCGAGCCTGCCGCGGCTTTCCTGCACCACGTTCGCGAGCACGTAGTTGCCGCCGTGCCCGTTGACCAGCACCAGGTGCGGAACCCCGCTGTCGCGCAAGGAATCGGCGATGTCGGTGACCACCGCGTACAGCGTTTTCGCCGAGATGCTCACGGTCCCCGGCCAGGCCGCGTGCTCGTGCGAGCAGGAGATCGTGAGGGGCGGCAACAACCGCACGGGGTGTGCCGCGGCGATTTCCGAGGCCAGCGCGCACGCGATCAGCGTGTCCGTGGCCAACGGCAGGAAGTCGCCGTGCTGTTCGAAACTCCCCACCGGCAGCACGGCCACCCCGCTCGCCCGGTCGCGGAACTCCGCGCTCGTCGTGAACGGCAACAGGTCCATCAGTCGTGTATACCGGGAAAAGCTGCCCGGACACAGGGAACAGGGGGAAGCAATGCCCGACCCGATCATCGCCCGCGAGGACGTCGCGGAGTCCGAACTGGTGACGCGGCGCGGCCGGTTCTCCGCGGTCGCCTTCCGCCACGGCGGCCACGAGCACATGGCGCTCGTGCACGGCCGCGTGCGGTCCCGTGAGGACGTGCTCGTGCGTGTCCACTCGGAATGCCTCACCGGGGACATCTTCGGCGCGCTGCGGTGCGAGTGCGGCGAGCAGCTCGGGGCCGCGCTCGACGCGATCGTCCGCGAGGGCAGCGGGATACTGGTGTACCTGCGCGGGCAGGAGGGCCGCGGGATCGGGCTGGTGGCGAAGGTCCGCACGCACGTGCTGCAGGACGAGCAGGGACTGGACACGGTGGACTCCGCGACGAGCCTCGGCCTGCCGGTGGACGTGCGGGACTACACGCCCGCCGCGGTCGTGCTCGCGTACCTGGGCGTGCGGTCGGTGCGGCTGATGTCGAACAACCCGGACAAGATCGCCTCGCTGGAGGAGCACGGGATCCGGGTGACCGAACGGGTTCCGCTGCTGATGCCGCCGAGCGAGAACAACATCGCGTACCTGAAGGCCAAACGCGACCGGCTCGGGCACGACCTGCCGCAGCTGGACCGGTTCGCGGTGGGGGAGCGGCATGGCTGACGTCGCCGGGCTGCTGCCGGTGGCGCGGGAGGCGGTGGCGGTCGCGCGGCGGATCGTGCTCGCGCGGGCTCCGGTTTCGGTGCGCAGCAAGGGCGACCGGGATCCGGTGACCGATGTGGACCTCGCGGTGGAGGACGCGGTGCGCGAGTTCCTGTCCCGCGAGACGCCGCACCTGGGAGTCCTGGGGGAGGAGCACGGGCGGTCCGGCGCGGCGGACGGGGCGTGGTGGGTGCTGGACCCGGTGGACGGCACCGCGAACTTCGCCCGAGGCATCCCGTTGTGCGGCGTCTCGCTGGGGCTCGTCGACGGACGGCGTGCGGTGCTCGCCGCGATCGACCTGCCGTACCTGGGCGAGACGTACTCCGCTGTGGAGGGCTCCGGCGCGTACGCGGGGGAGGAGCGGATCTCCGCGTCCACAGCGGCCCAGCTGTCCGACGCGATGATCGCCGTCGGGGACTTCGCGGTCGGGGAAGGGGCGGAGGTCAAGAACCAGGCGCGCCTGCGGCTGCTGGAGCACCTCGGCCGCCGTGCCCAGCGGATCCGGATGCTGGGCACGGCGGCGGTCGACCTGGCGTGGGTGGCTTCGGGGCGGCTGGAGGCCGCGGTGATCCTGGCGAACCTGCCGTGGGACACGCTGGCCGGCGTGCTGCTGGTCCGCGAGGCGGGCGGGTTCGTCCTGGACGGCGACGGCACCGAGCACACGGTGGAGTCGAGCGCGACGATCGCCGTCTGCCCGGCTCTGCGCGAAGACCTGATGAAGTGTATAACGCCATATACCGCACGGGTTTGACGCGACTCATCGTGGCTGGGCACCCCGGCATCCGGCTTCCAGTTCAAAACTCGCGACGACGCAGACCGAAGCCTGCGGCCGGGACACGCGGTCGAACTTCCGGTGCGGGTTGGCCCGCAGTAGTGCGGCGGCGCCCGGCGGGTGGTCGATCCCGTCGCCTTCGGAGCTGATGGAGGTGCCGACGAACTCGGTGGCCACCACGGGCGAGGTGGGATCGTCGAAGTCGGCGTGCACGTCGGCGACGAAGTTGCCGTGGGCGTTGTGGAACAGCCAGTCCTTCTGCGGGGCACCGAGCATCGTGTGTGCCGGGCTGCGGTACTGGCGGGTGTCCAGGACGTGGAAGTCCACGAGGTCCCCGAGCACCAGCCTCCGGTGGATCCGGATGTCCGGCCCGGTGGGGCGCTGGGCGCGGCGCAACGGCAGGTGCTCGTAGTACGCCTGGAAGGCCGCCGCCCGGCGTGCACGGAACTCGCCGCGCGGTATGCCGGTGTCGGAGTGGTCGCCGGCCCAGTTGTTCTGCACCTCGTGGTCGTCGAACACCGCGATCCACGGGAGGGCCGCGTGGGCCGCCTGGAGGTTCGTGTCGGACTTGTACTGGGCGAAACGCACCCGGTAGTCGGCCAGTGTCCGCAGTTCGCGCGGGGGAGGTGCCCGCGCCCGATGCCGCCCTGCGAACCGCCTTCGTAGATGTAGTCGCCGAGGAACACCACCAGGTCCAGCTCCTCCTCGGCGAGGTGGGCGTGGGCGGTGTAGTTCTCCGAGGCGCGGATCGCGGCGATGACGTCCTCGCGCCAGCAGATGGCCCAGCGCGGGCAGTTGTTGCAGGGCCTGGCGTGCCGACAGCGGGCAGCCGCAGGTTGGCGACCCTGGCCTGCTCGGACGGCGCGGCGGACACGGGCGGCAGCCCGGTCGGGCCGCCCGGCCCCGGATCAGGGGGGATCAGGACGCGGGGAGGCGATAGACGTCGGTGCGCCACAGCTGCGCGGTCTCGTCCAGCTGCGTCCAGTCGTCAGCGCGGCGGAATCCCCGTTCGGCCAGCGCCGCGTCGACCTCGGCGGCGGTGGCAGCCGCAGGGACAACGAGGTCGCCACCGCGCGGCTGGCCCTCGACGACCACGGCCTCGCCGTGGCGGCGATTCCAGTGCGTGGCGAACCGGTCCGGTTCGACGACGGGCCCGGCCGGCATGTCGGCGATCGCGGTCAGCCACGATACGCCGAGTTCCTTCAGGCGGACGTCGTCGGGCTTGCCGTCCAGCTCCAGCACCTGGTTCTGGGTGAACAGCGGATCGCCGTCGGCGTCGCAGCCCACGGTGAACAGCCCGAGGTCGGCGACGTAGGTGCAGCTCGTGCCGATCCACTCGTAGGCAGGTTCCTCGTAGACGGTGAACCCGACCGCGGGGGCTTTCTCGATCAGCGCGTGCGCCAGGACGATGGCGCTGCCGCACGGGAAGCTGGCGGCGGTGTACCGCTCGGCCAGGTGCAGGGTCGTGTTGTCCGCGGCCTCGTCGTAGGCCAGGTCGTACTCGGCGAGGGTGTCGAGCACGGTGCGCACGCGGTGCGGCGGCACCGGAGGTCCAGTCGCCCATTTCGGATCCGCTGGGCGGCACACGACCGTTCAGCGCGGCCCGCGGCACACCGGCTGCCGAATCCCTGGGCTTCCTCGCCAGCTGGACCAGTGAGCAGACCGGCAGTCAGCGGCGCCCGTAACGCCCGGCCCGGCCCCCAGCGCGCCGTAGTAGCGGTGGCTCGCCGCGAGGCCGGCGAGCAGCAAGCAGGGTCCTCATCGGACCGACGCGCGGCCTGGCGTCCTACGGACACGCCCGCACCGGCAGCGTTCTGAACGCTCCTCCGGTGCGGGCCGGAAAAGGACTGGGCGGCTTCCAGCAGCCGGTGCTACGGTCGCGGCTCCCCGAGCCACGAAGGCCGATCCGGAGGTACTGCATGCTGCGAGGACTCCTGCCCGGTACGGCACCGCTGCGGAGTTCCCGGGATTTCCGGTTGCTGTGGTGCTCCGGGTTCGTCACCTCGTTCGGGACCGTGCTCACGTTGCTCGCCATCCCGGTGCAGATCAAGGAGATCACCGGCTCTCCGCTCGCGGTCGGCCTGCTGGGCACGGTCGAGCTCGTGCCGATGGTCGTCTTCGGGCTGTACGGCGGGGTGCTCGCCGACGCCCTCGACCGGCGGCTGATGGCGGTGGTCACCGAGCTGGTCCTCGGGGTGCTCTCGGCCGGGTTGCTGGTGAACGCGTTGCTGGACCGGCCCCTGCTCTGGCCGTTGTACGCGGCCGTCAGCGCAGCGGCCGTGGTGCAGGGGCTCCAGGGACCGGCGCTGACCGCGATGGTGCCGCGGCTGGTGCCCGCCGACCTGATGGCCGAGGCGATGGCGCTGAACTCACTGCGCGCCAACATCTCCGCGATCGGCGGCTCCGCTGTCGCCGGCGTGCTGATCTCCCTGCTCGGTCTGCCGACCGCGTACCTCGTCGACGTCGTCACGTTCGCGTGTTCGGTGCTGCTGATGCTCCGGGTGCGGCCGCAGCCGGTCACCGGTCACTCGTCGGCGCCGTCGCTGAGCCCGCTGGCCGCGGGAGTCCGGTACGCGCTGGCCCGGCCCGTGCTGGTGGGCAGTTACTTGGTGGATCTGGTGGCCACCGCGCTGGCCCTGCCGTTCGCGCTGTTCGCGTTCCTCGCCGCGGATCTCGGCGCGGATCTCGGCGCGCCGTGGACGCTGGGCCTGATGTTCTCCGCGACCGCCGCCGGTGGTGTGCTCGCGGCCGCCACCAGCGGATGGGCGGCGCGGATCCGGCGGCACGGCGTGGCGACGCTGCTCGCCTCCGCCGCCTGGGGGGTGGCGGTGGCCGGTGCCGGGCTCAGCCCGTGGTGGCCGCTGACACTCGGCGCGCTCGCGCTCGGTGGTGCGGCCCACTTCGTCGCCGACCTCTTCCGCGGTGTGCTGTGGAACCACCTCGTCCCGGACCGCTTGCGCGGTCGCCTGGCGGGCATCGAACTGCTGGTCGGCTCCGCGGGCCCGCAGCTGGGCGACTTGCGGGCGGGCGTGTTCGGCGGTTTTCTCGGCATCCGGCGCGCGGTGTGGACCGGCGGGCTGGCGTGCGTCGCCGGAATCGGCATGGTCGCCGCGGGGGCCCGGGCGCTGGTGCGATACGAGTACGAACCGGCCGAATGCGAGGCCGGGCGGCTTTGTTCCCCGGTGCCGGATTGAGCCATTTCCGGCTCCCGGCGTCAGGTTGTCCCGCTCAACCGAGGCCGGTCGGGACCAGGCTCGCGGTGAGGGTGGGATCCCAGTAGTCCCGCCAGGTGATGCCCTTGCCGTCGCGGATCCGGACGACGTCGGCGTAGCGCACCTCGTAGGGCTGCTGGGTGGGTGTGACGGCGCCGTCCACCACGAACTCGGCGATGATCACCTTCCGGTCCGTGGTCTCCAGGATCGCCAGGTCGCGCACCTCGTGGAAGTCGGGGTAGTTGTGGATGTGGCTCCAGATTTCGTCGCGGCCTTCGAGGCGCTTCGGCCAGCCGTCGGGGGCGAACGGGTGCTCCATCACGGCATTCTCGGCGGACACGTCGAGGAAGGCCGTCATGTCCTTGCTGAGCAGGATGTCGAGTGCGCGACGGAAAGACGTCGGCGGGGCCGTCGGCCATGGTGCGGCCCCTTTCCTTGTGGCGAAACTACTCGGTTTCTCTGCCGATGAGCAGGGACTCGCAGAGCTCCGTGAGCCAGGTGAGGTCGGTGGTTCCCCGTAGCCGCGGATCGTCGCGCCACCGCCGGACGATCTCCGTCCACATCTGCTCGTGGCGCGCGGGGATGTGCCGTCGGCTCTCCGCGAGCAGCAACGGGTCGTGCCGGGCCGCCTCGGCGAGTGACTGCAAAAGCATGCCGTTCGCGTCGATCGCCGAGGCGGCGAGCCGCAGACCGGACAGGACGTCCTCGCGCAAGGAGCCGTGCGCCGGCACGCTCCATTCCCGGGAAACGTTCCGCCGGACCGCGGCGACGAACAATTCCTGCTTGCTCGACCAATGCCGGTAGAGGGTGGCCTTCGAAGCACCGGTCACGACGGCGACGGCACGTCCCAAACCCTAGTTGTGCCACCGACCCTCATCGTCCACAGGTTGCGCCGTGGCAGGCGGGGCGGCTCGGCCTTACCTCCGCCGCGCGGGGCAGACAGCGCTGAGGTCGGCGATGAACGTCGTGCTCGGCGCACCCAGGCCGGTGGCGTCGTCGTAGCCGGCCGTCGCCTGCAGCACGCCGTCCTCCCCTTCGGTGAACAGCATCGGGTCGGTCTGGGCCGGTGACTCGAAGCCGTACTCGATCGGCGGGTGGGCCGGATCAACCGGCAGGATGTCGCGGTACGCCCCGGTGGCCCGCGCGCGGTACAGCAGCGGGTTGACGAAACCCAGCGGGTGCCCGACCGCCTGGATCACGTCGGCCTCCATCCCGGCCAGCAGCGGAGACGAAAGGCTCGTGCCGCTGCCCTGGGCCGCCTCGTCGTACTGCCCCTCGACGAGCGCCCCGGTGTAGCCGATGAGCGTGGGAATACCGGCGTCCAGCGCAATGTCCGGTCCGGCGCGGCCGGGCCGCTGGCTGCCGTCCAGCGTGCTCAGCTCGGTCGGCACGACCGGTTTCTGGTAGTCCGGCTGCGGGTAGTAGGGGCTGACCCCGCCACCGGTGCCGCCATCGAAATCGCCCGGCGGAGCAGGCTGGTACCCGGTTCCGTCGGCGTTCGGCTGGGTGACGTGCCGCCCCCACGGGTAATCCCCGATCACCGAGCCGTCCGCGCCGAGGGCCAGGCTGGTCCCGCCGACGTCGGTGGACCAGGGGTCGTCGGCCGGGAAGGCCACGTAGACCGGTTTTCCGGAGAGCGTGTTACCGCTGTCGCCCGCGGAGAAGTCGAACCCGATACCCTCCAGGGCGCCCTGTTCCAGGATTTCGTCCCAGGGCAGCAGGTCGGCGGGCCCGTAGGTCTGCTCACCCCGTGCCCACGAGCCGGTGGCGACGTCCGCGAGCCGCTCGTCCACGACCTTGGTCACCGCGTCGAGGCCGTGGCGAAAATAGTCAGACCCGGCCCCGGAAAAGGTCGTGCAGTCCATGCCGACGTAGACCAGTTTCGCGTCCGGCGCCGCCAGGTGCACCGCCTCGATGTCGATGGCCGACTCGATCCATTGCCCGGCCAGGCCGCCAGGCGCGTTCGAGTGGGACGCGGCGGCGGCCGAATCGCTGGTGCAGTGGGATGACGACGGGGGGCTGACGTCGTCCTCGACGTACTGCCCTGGCGCGAAACCGGGCAGGTCGTGGTCGGCAAAGAACCGGTCGGCGTCCGCGGGCATGTCGGGATTGCGGTCGTCCAGGACGACGGCGACCGTGGCGCCCTTGCCGCTCTGCGGGCTGGTGTCCAGCCCGTAGGCATGCCGCATCTGCTGCGGGGTGTACCCGCAGATCGGGGTGGGTGCGGTGGTCTGGCCGAAGGCCTCGGGAATCGGCGTGGTGTGCTCGGCCCAGTAGTGCGAGCAGGGGATGTCCGTCGCGCTCGCGGTCCGGGTGGTGCGGGCCGCCGGGACGGTGGGGGAGTCGTTGGGCGAGCCGGTTGTCCTGGGCAGCGCCGTTTCGTCGAAGCCGGTGATGCTGAGGATGTCCGGCCCCAGTTCGGCCGGGACCGTGAGATCACCGGTCACGCCGACCTGCCGGAAGGTGGAGCTGCCGATGGGGGCCGGGCTGTCGTACTCGTCGACCCGGGTGGCGAAGGCCGTGTCGAAGGTGGCGGCCGTGGTGGTGATGCCGAGGTAGTGGTCGGTGGTCGCGGTGATCGTGATGCCCTGGCCGGTCAGCCAGTCGCGCACCGCGGCGACCTGGTCGGCCGTCGGGCCGAACGTCCGCTGGAACTGCGCCGGGGTCAGGAAATGGCCGTACTGCGGCGAATCCGGATCGGACACGCCCGTCGCGGCGGCCGCGACACCCGGCCGGTCGGCCAGGTACACCCGCAGGTTGAGCACCTGGGCCGGGTCGAGCGGTTTGCTGGTGCCGGACAGGTTCGTCGGATCGGGGCTGGGCAGCACGACCCTGGACGGGACCGAGGCCGCGCCGGCGGGCGGCGAAGGAGCCATCAGCGCCCCCGCGGCGACCAGCGTCAGCGCCGCCCCGCCCCAGCGTCGGGCCCGCCGCCGGGCCGCCGCGTACACATGCACAGACATGCTGCTCCGTTCCTGAGAAAGCTGGCGAGGACATCCCGTAAGACGCGGCGCGACACCGGCTTCGTTGAGGAGACTGGAACAGGTCTTCGACCCGCCGCCGCAGGGTGCCCGTTAGGGCAGGCTGGCCACAACGATCATCCGCCTGTGATCGGCCGTCAGCGGTCGTCCGTCCTCGCCGTGTCCGGTCACCGCGGCGAACCCCGCTGCGAGCAGCCAGTCGCGGAGCTCGGGGAACCCGAACAACCGCTTGACGAAGGACGTCCGGCGGGATCGCCCATCGCGAAGGACCGTTCGCTCAGCCTCGAACCGCCCGGTCAACGCGTCGAGGCGGTAGCGGTCGACGAGCATGTCACCGTCGTCTCGCGCTGCCACGACCCGCGAGGGCGTGTACGCAGCGAGAAACGACGTGAGGTTGTCCAAGTCCATCACCAGCCGGCCGCCCGGCCGCAGGGCGCCGACGATGGCCCGCAGGACGACGCGGTTGGTGGTGTCGTCGAAATAGCCGAACGCCGTGGACCAGTTGATCACCCGGTCGAACCGTGCCGTCCACGGAATCCGGCGCATGTCGCCGGCCACGTACTCGACGCTGACGCCGATGGCAGCCGCGTCGGCGCGGGCCCGCTCCAGGAAAACGGCCGAGGAGTCGAGACCGGTGACCCGGCAGCCGCGCGCGGCGAGACGATTGGCCAGATCCCCGTGCCCGCAGGCGAGGTCCAGCACGCTCAGGTTCGGTCGCAGATCCAGCAACCGCCACGCCAACTCCGCGACCGTCTCGCCCGACAACCCAGTGGCGGGAAGGGCCGGTCCTCGCCCGGGGAATCCGGTTCCGCCATCGGGAGCAGCGAAGAAATGCAAGTAGTCTTCGTCGTACATCGCCGCCGCGTCGAACAGGTCGCTCATGCCGCGGAGATTAGAGAGGATCACTAACCCGGGCAACACCATTACCGGCTGCGATGCCGATCGCGCCGCAGCCGGTGCGGTGGAGGTCCCCGGCGTGCGCGGGCACGGTTTCCAGCTTGCTCGGTTACGGCCGCAGCAGGACCTTGGTCCAGCCGTTCTCGCGGTGGTCGAACTTGTCGTAGCCTTCGGCGGCGTCGTCGAGGCGGAGTTCGTGGGAGACGAGGAACGACGGGTTCGCGCGGCCCGCGACGATCAGGTCGCGCAGCTGCCGGTTGTAGCGCTTGACCGGGTACTGCCCGGTGCCCATGTGCTGACCCTTGCTGAACAAAGTGCCGTACTGGAAGGGAATCCGGGCCCTGCTGGGCCTGTTCGGTCGCGGCCCCGGGGTCTTGGGGCAGGTACACGCCGACGACGCCGATCCCGCCCGTCGACCGCACCGACTCGACGAGCTTGTCCAGCACGAGTTCCGGATGCTCCTGTCCTGAGGGGTCGTGTGCCTGGTAGCCCACGGCTTCGACGCCGCAGTCGGCGCCCTTCCCGCCGGTCGCGTCGAGGATCTGCTGGGCCGGGTCGGCCTGGGAGAAGTCGACCGGCTGCGCGCCGATCTTCTCGGCGAGCGCGAGCCGTCCGGGTTCCTTATCCACCACGAAAACCTTGGCGGCGCCCCGGATGATCGCGCTGTGCGCGGCCATCAGCCCGACGGGCCCCGCGCCGAACACCACCACCGACTCGCCGGGACGCAACCCGGCGAGTTCGGCGCCGTGCCAGCCGGTGGGGAAGATGTCGGAGAGCATGGTGAAGTCGTTCTCGTGGTCGTTGCCAGGCGGCAGCCGGAGCAGGTTGAAGTCCGCGTGGGGCACGCGGAGGTATTCGGCCTGCCCGCCGTCGTAAGGGCCCATGTTGGCGTAGCCGTAGGCCGCGCCGTCCATGCCTTCGGTGGGGTTGGTGCGCAGGCAGAACGACGCCCAGCCAGCCTCGCAGTTGCGGCAGGACCCGCAGGCGATGTTGAACGGCACCGAGACGCGGCCACCGGCCTCGATGCGGCCGACGGCGCTGCCCGCCTCCGCCACGACGCCCATGTTCTCGTGGCCGAGGATCTTGCCTTCCTCCACCGAAGTGCGGCCTTCGTACATGTGCAGATCGGATCCGCAGATGTTGGTGGTGGTGATGTGCACGATCGCATCACCCGGCGACGAGCGGTCCAGGCGGCCTACCCGAGCCTGCGGCGGGTAAACGTCGCCGCGCGCTCAGGGCAGGACGAGCAACCCGGTCGGCATTGCGGCACCGGATGACCGGAATGGAAGCGGTGGAGACCGCCGGCACCAGCCTGAGCACGCGAAGGGGACTGGCACACGTCCGGCGTGAGTCGCGAGCAGGGCGACCAACACCGCGCGCGGTCGGACGAACCGGAGGCCACGCGGTTTCCGGCGCCGTGTGGCCCGACGCGGCGTACGGCGTCCCCGGGGTTTGCCCTGCCCGGTGGTGGACGGGGGAAGGCCGGCAGGGGCGAGCGCGAACAGCGGCCCGGTTGAGCTCACGGTGACGCGCCCGGCTGTGCAGCTCGAACCGGTCGACGCTGCGGTAGTACTCGGGCAGCGTCACGGCGACCAGGACCAGCGCGCCGTTGACCGTGCTCCACACCGCTCGCGCGCCGGCACGGGGTTCAGCCGTTACGGTTGCGCAGCGCGTCGCGCAGGCGGTCGATGAGCCCGGCGCCGGGGTCGAGGATCAGGTTGGCCGGGGGCTTGTCGGGTGCGGCAGGGTGCGGTCGGGTGGGGGCGATCTTCTTGGCCTTGACCACCTTCTCGCCGAGTTCGCGCAGTTCCTCGGCGCTGCAGGCCTGCTGCAGTTTGGGCAGGAGGTCTTCTTCTTCGTCCTTGATGTGGTGGCGGATGTCCTTCATCAGATCGCCGAGCAGCTGGTCGAAGCGGGGGTCGTCGGCGGGAACGTTCTCTAGCTGCTTCATCACCTGTTCTGCTTCCGCGTGTTCCTCGAGTTCGTGGTCGGCGAGCTCGTCGCCGTTGTCGAGGTAGCGGCGGGCCGCGGGGTACATGAGCTGTTCCTCGGCCACGGAGTGTCGCACCAGTTCGGTGATGACGTGGTCGGCGAGCCGCCGGCGGTGGTCAGGGGTGCCCTCGCCGGTTTCCAGCTCCTGGAAGATCTGCTCGACCTCGCGGTGGTCGGTGGTGATGACGGAGATCAGGTCGGTCTTGTCAGTGGCGGTCATCTCGACGCTCCGTTCGGGAAGGAATCGGACGGGCTCTGGCGTACCCTCTCCGTCGCGGATGAACCGCGTCAGCAGAGTGTGCCTGGTTCGGCTCGGCGCAGCTTCCCGAGCATTTCTTCGGCGTCGGCCAGCTGAGGCGCCCATTTCGGACGGGCCATGCCGGCCCCTCTCCACAATGGAGTGTCCGCGGGACCAGCGCGGCTTCGTTCTGTGGGCCGTACCGCGGTTCCGCGAGCACCTGTCGCACGATGCCGTGTGGCGTCAGTGCGATGTCCGCCGGTACGCGTGACCGGGTCCGTGCCGGCCCACCGTCAAGAAATGGAACACGTCACGGCGACGGCCCGCTCGTAGCGTCCGTTGCGACGCGGACGCACCCGCACCAGCAACGAGAACGGAATGAAGATGACACAGTCGGGTACTTCGTACGACGCAGTCGTGGTGGGCGCCGGATTCAGCGGCCTGTACGCGCTCCACAAGCTCCGCGACCACTTGGGGCTCTCGGTCCGGCTCTTCGAGAAGGGCACGAGCGTCGGCGGCACATGGCACTGGAACCGTTACCCGGGAGCGCTTTCGGACAGCGAGACCTACGTCTACGCCTACTCCTTCGACGACGACCTGCTGCAGCAGCAGGATCTGTCCACCCGGTATGCCACCCAGCCCCAGGTACTGCGCTATCTGGAGAGCGTCGTCGAGAGGAAGGACCTCGCGCGCGACATCCAGCTGGACACGACGGTCAACGCCGCCCGCTTCGACGAGACCGCGAACCAGTGGGTGATCTCGACGAGCACGGGGCAGACCGTCACCTCGCGCTACCTGGTGACGGGGCTGGGACCGCTGTCGGCCGCGAACGTCCCCGAGATCGACGGGATCGACACCTTCGACGGACAGGTCATCCATACCAGCAAGTGGCCCGAGACCCACGACTTCACCGGCAAACGCGTCGGAGTGGTCGGCACCGGCTCCACCGGTGTCCAGCTGATCACCGCCATCGCGAGTGAGGTGGGGGAGCTCACCGTCTTCCAGCGCACACCGCAGTACTGCGTGCCACTGCGGAACCGGCCGCTGGAGCCGCAGGAGATCGCCGACATCCGGAGCAACTACAAGGAGATCTGGAACTCGGTTTACAACTCGGGGCTGGGGTTCGGCTTCGTGGAGTCGGAGATCCCGGCGATGAGCGTGTCTCCTGAGCAGCGCCGCGCGATCTTCGAGGAAGCCTGGCAGAAGGGTGGCGGCTTCTACTTCATGTTCGGGACCTTCAGCGACATCGGCACCAACCCGGAGGCGAACGAGGAGGCCGCGGCCTTCATCCGCACCAAGATCGCCGAGATCGTCGACGACCCCGAAACAGCCCGGAAGCTCACCCCCACCGACTACTACGCGCGGCGCCCCGTCTGTGACTCCGGCTACTACGCGACCTTCAACCGCGACAACGTCTCGCTGGTCGACGTCCGGGAGACGCCGATCGTGAAGGTGACGCCGCGAGGAGTGGTTCTTTCCGACGGTGCCGAGATCGGCCTGGACGTGCTGATCTTCGCCACCGGTTTCGACGCCGTCGAAGGCAGCTACCGCTCCATCGACATCCGCGGCCGTGGTGGCGTGAAACTGGCCGACCACTGGTCGGAGGCGCCGAGGGGGTACCTGGGAATGACCGTGGCCGGGTTTCCCAACCTGTTCACGATCTTCGGGCCCAACAGCAGCTTCTGCAACAACCCGCCCATGATCTCCTCGCAGGTCGACTGGATCGGGCGGACCGTCGGCTTCCTGGAGCGCAGTGAGCACACGCTGATCGAGCCGACCGGCGCGGCCGAGGACCGGTGGATGCGGCAGTGCGAGGACATCGCGAACCAGACGCTCTTCCCCAAGGTCGAGTCGTGGATTTTCGGCCACAACGTCAAGGGCAAACCCACCACCGCCCGCTTCTACATGGGTGGCCTGTCGACGTACCGGGGAATCCTGGACGAGGTCACCGAGAACGGCTACGACGGCTTCGTGCTCAGCAGCTGATCGTCGACCATTGACACCGACTGCACGAATCCGGCAGCCAGGAGGCGAGTTTGAGCGGCCCCGATCCTGACCTCGACATCCGGACCATCGAGGCCTTCCCGATCTCCCTGCCACTGGTGGACGGCCCGAGGCTGGCGTTGGGGCGGGCCGTCAAGCGCGACGCCGTGATCGTGAAGGTCACAACGGCCGGCGGCCTCGTGGGGTACGGCGAAGCGCATCACGGACGGGCGGCGGGTGTGGTCGCGAGGATCGTCGATTCCGTTCTTCCGGACCTCGTGCTTCCCGCCTCGGCGCTGGACGTCGTCGGCATCTGGCGACGGGTGTACGACGGCCAGCTGCGCAGCCACGGTCTCGGCGCGGCGACGGTGCTGGCGATGAGCGGCCTCGACATGGCGTTGTGGGACATCAGGGGCAAAGCGGCCCGCTGGCCTCTCTACCGCATGCTCGGAGGCACACGGCGCGACCTCCCGGCTTATGCCGGGGGCGTCGCGCTGGGCTGGCAACCCGTGCCGCGACTGGTCGAGGAGGTCGCTGCCGCCACGGCACGGGGATACCGCGCGGTCAAGCTCCGCGTGGGTGAACGGCCCGACCTGGATGCGGCACGCGTCTCGGCCGTGCGAGCGGCCGACGAGCGGCTCACGATCATGGTTGACGCCAATACGGCCTACTCGCCGGGTGAGCTGGTCCGGGCATTGCCGTCCTTCGAGGAGACAGGCGTCGAGTGGATCGAGGAGCCGTTCGCGCCACAGGCCGTAGACAGCTACCGGCGGGCGGCCGGTCTCACCCGGATCCGGCTCGCCGCGGGCGAGAACCTGTACACACGTTACGAGTTCGCGCCGGTTCTCCGGTCTGGCTTCCTCGGGGAGGTCCAGCCCGACGTCGCGAAGACCGGTGGCGTCACCGAGTTCATGAGGATCGCCGCGCTGGCATCGGCGGCCGGAGTGCGGGTCAGCCCGCACAGCTCCGTGACCGGGCTCAGCCAGGCCGCGACCGTCCACGTGCTGTCCGCGATCGACAACCCCGGCTTCTACGAGTCGGACGTCACCCCCGAGCACGCCTTTCGTGAGCGGTTGACCTCGACGCCGCACGACACGAGCTCGCCCGGTACTGTCCGGGCGCTTGATGCCCCGGGGCTCGGGGTGCGCGTCGACGAGGACTTCATCGCCGCGCATCCCTTCGTCCCGGGGCCCAACTTCGTCCCGTGAACATCAGCTCCGCCGGAAACGACGTGGCGGACATCCGAGCTAGCCGACCTCCACGTGGGTCGTGGGCACCGAAATTCGGTACGCCCGGATCTTGGCGTACAGCGTGGGACGGGAAACGCCCAGTTCGCGCGCGGCGACGGTCTTGTTCCCGTTGGCGCGGGTGAGCACCCTGGTGATCACCTCCGCCTCGGCTCGCTCGATGAGCGAGAGATGACGATTGGTCCAGGTCTCCAGCCGCACGCTGTCGGGCAGGTGGGCCGGATTCACCACGGTGCCGTCCGAGCTCACGACCGCGGTGCGCACGGCTTGGCGCAACTCCGCGACGTTGCCGGGCCAGGTGTAGCGCTGGAGCACCTCCCGGGTCTCCGGCGCCAGCGGCACATCGCCGGCGAAGGTGTCGGCGAGCGGCTGGATCTCGTCCTGGCGGTTCCGGAGCGGCCCCAGGTCGATGACGGTGGCGCCGAGGGCGTCCACGATCGAGAGCAGCCACGCGGGCTGCTCCCCGCGCCCCACCGTGACGGTCGCGCCGAGCCGTGGGGGTTCGGCCGCCGCGGACAGGATGCTCGCGACCGCCCGGGCGGTGCGCTGGTCCAGGCTGTCCAGATGGGTGACGACCAAGGGCGTCGTGCGGTTCAGGGACCGGCGAAGCATACCCAGCCAGGCCTCCGGGCCGTCGGCCGCGATGTCGGAGGCGTCGAGGACCTCGGCCCCGGCTCCCAGGGCGTCGACGACCACGTGCTTCTTGCCCACCCCGGGTTCGCCACGCAGGACGACGGCACCACCGTCGCGCACCACGCGACCGACGGTCTCGCGGACCCGGGCGTGCGCCGAAGCCGTGGCGCCGTGCGGCGGCCCCGCGCTCACGGTGGGCACCGGCGTCTCGTGCTGGGGAGTGTCGAAGACCAGGAGCGCACCGAGGAGGCTCTTGCCGTCGAAGATGGCGCGGACGGTCGCGCTCCACCCCGGCGCCACCTCTATCGTGAGGTCAGGGCCGTCGACCGTGTCGAGAACGCGACCCCAGAGCACCTCGTGCCGGAAGTTCGGGACCGGGGCGAGATGGTTGCCGATGATCAACTCGCTGTTCAGGGCGACGACCGGGTGGGCGCTGCGCGCGCGAGCGTCGAGGAACGCATCGAGCAGCCGGCGCTCGCGCGCCCCGGCCGCATCCTTCAGCGCGGTCTGGACCTCGCGTGCCATCTTCTGCACCAGCGGCGCGACGGCCGATTCCTGGTAGTTCGGCGACCAGGTCAGGTTGATGGTGCCCAGGATCCGGTGCGTTATCGGGTCGACGACCGGGGTCGCCACGCAGTTGAACCGGTGGAACGCCTCCCGGTAGTGCTCCTCGGACCGGACCGCGGCCGTCCGGCCGACCTCCAGCGAGGTGCCGACCGCGTTGGTCCCGATGAGCTCCTCGTTGAACGAGTGCCCGACCAGCAGGCCGGCCAGGTCGAGCTGGTGGCGCAGGCGCGAATCGGGAGCCCAGCGCCACAGGACGTGGGCGGCCCCATTCGCCATGGCCAGGCAGGTCTCGGAGTCCGCCAGCAGCTCGGCCATCTCGGTCATGAGGGGGATGGCGACCCGGGCGAAGCGGCTCTCGATGTCGATCTCGATGCGCTCGAAGTCCTGCGCCAGCGGGCTGACGCCGCTGAGTCGCGAGCGCCGCCACGAGGTCAGGATCTCTTCGCGCAGGTCAGGAGGCTCATCGCCGTGCTGGAAGGCCTCCCATGCGAGTCGGCTGGACATGCTCACCTCTCTCATCGCCACGTGTGTCTCCCAGCATGGAGCCCAGTGGCAGGAGTCACATTGTAAGAAACTTGAACGGGGAACGGGGGGCATCCACCGGCGAGACTTCCGGACGCAGGGCCGCCGCCGATCGTGCCGGCGCGGCCAGGACCCGGAGTCAGGAAGAGGTGGACCCGAGCATGTCGACCAGGCCTCCCGCTCGGTTCGAAGACATCGCGTTCGCGGAGCTGCGGGTCGGAAAGCCGTACCGCACCAGCTACGAGCTCGGCCTCGATCTGGTGGCGGCTTTCCGGGCGGCCGCCGCACCTGGGCGCAACCAGATCCCGCACGTGGGCGAGCTCGTGCCGCCGGCGGTGTACTCCACCTTCCGGCCGATGTTCGAGGCACTGGGCGGACGGATGGAGCAGGGGACCATCCACACCCACCAGTCGGTCACCGTGGCCACCCCGCCGGCACGGGCCGGGGATGTGCTCGACGTCGAGGTGACCGTCGTCCGGGCCGAGGAGACCGCGGACCGCCGCCGCCTCGTCGAGGTGGCCACCGAGTACCGGCACGAGGGGCGCCGCGTGTGCAGCACCCGCAGCCGCTACCTGTGGGGGTTCTCGGCCGCGCGTGAGGACGAGCGATGACCACGGTCCTGCGTATGACGTTCGGCCAGGACGACGTGGACCGGTTCGGCCGGTTCAGCGGCGGTGACGGCCGAATCCACACCGACCCCGGCTACGCGCGTTCGACGCCGTTCGGCCGGACCCTGGTCCAGGGCATGCTGCTGGTCGCCCTCGTCGAGCGTGCGGTGGAGCTCGTGGAGTCCCCGGCGCGGGCTGACTCGCGGCTCGACGTCACCTTCGTCGCGCCCGTCGGGGTTGGCGACGAAGTCGCGATCACGCACACCCGCAAGGGCACGAGTGCGCGGTTCGAAGCGACCACCAGCGCCGGGACCGTACTGGTCGCCGTCCTGCACCCGACCGAGGAGACCCAGTGGCCCTGAGCGAGCTCGACCGCGGCCGCACCACGCCGCCCGCTTCGAACCTCGACGCCCTGTTCCGGCCGGCTTCGGTCGTGGTGGTCGGGGCGTCGAACGAGCGCACGAAGATCGGGGGCCGCCTGCTGAGCCACCTGCTGCGCTACGGGTACACGGGACGGCTGTACGTCGTCCACCCGTCCGACCCGGCAGTGCAGGGCGTCGCCGCGTACCGTTCGGTCGACGAGCTGCCCGCGGACAGCGCCCTGGACCTGGCGATCGTGGCAGTGCCCGCCGTGCGGGTGCCGGAGACGATCCGGTCGCTGGCCCACCGCGGTGTCCGCGTCGCCGTCATCGTCAGCTCCGGCTTCGGCGAGACGGGAGACGCGGGCCGCGCGCTCGAGGACGAGGTCCGCGACTGCGCGCGGCGCAGCGGCATGCGGGTCCTCGGGCCCAACTGTCAGGGTGTGGCGAACACGTCGGTGGGACTCGCGGCCTCTTTCTCCTCCGTGTTCGGGCGCACGGAGGAGGTGCCGGACGGGACCACAGCGGTCATCAGCCAGAGCGGGGCCATGGCCGCGGTGCTCACCGAGCTGTCCTCCGGGCACGTCGACGGTGTTCGCTACTGGGCGGCCACCGGCAACGAGCTCGACCTGACCGTGGCCGACCTCGTCGCTGAGGTCGCGACCGACCCCGGCGTCCGCGTGGTGCAGGTCTACCTGGAGAACATGCGCGCCGCCGATCGCCTGGTCCAGGCAGCACGGACCGCGCACGAGCGGGGAGCGGCTGTCCTCGTGCTGAAGGCGGGAGCGTCGGAGGAGGGCGCCCGGGCCGCCTCCTCCCACACCGGCGCCCTGGCCCAGGAGGACAAGGTGGTCGATGCGTTCCTGTCCCGCCATGGTCTGGTGCGTGCTCGGGACGCTCGCCAGATGAGCGAGCTGGCCCGCCTGTTCGCGGGGCGGAAGAAGCCGCGGGGCAACCGCGTCGGCATCGTCACCAACTCCGGCGGCCTCGGCGTGCTGCTGGCCGACGAGGCCGCGGTCAACGGGCTCGCGATGGCCGAATTCGGCCCGGACACCCGCACCAGGCTCACCGAGACCCTGCCACCCTTCGCGGCGACGGCCAACCCGATCGACGTGACCGCTCAATTGCTCAGCCGCCCGGAGCTGCTCGGCGCGGCGATCCGGGCGGTGGAGGCCGAGCCCGGCGTGGACGTGGTCGTCGTCGCTCTCGGCATCCTCGGCGACTACTACGATCTCGACCGGATCCTCGCCGACGTGGTCGAGCTGGACCGCCGGACCGAGAAGCTCGTCGTGGTGTGCTGGGTCGCCGGTGACGCCGCGATGCCCGGGCGGCTGGCCGGCGCCGGGATTCCGACGTACGACGACACCGCCGCGACCATGAGGGCGCTCGGCGCCTTCGTCGCCCATGCGCGGCACGTCGAGCGCGAGCGCCGCGCCGACCCGCAGACGTCCGTGCCGACCGCCCGGCTGACCGGCCCGCTGCCGCGCGCGGCGGGCGGCCCCCTGTCCGAGGCCGCGGGCAAGCGGTTGCTCCGCTCGTGGGGCCTGCCCGTCGTCGACGGCCGGCTGGCCGTGTCGGCCGACGAGGCCGCGGCGGCCGCTCGCGAGCTGGGTTTCCCGGTCGTGCTGAAGGTTTCCGCCGCCGGGCTCGCGCACAAGACAGAGCTGGGGCTGGTCGACGTCGGCATCGGCGACGAGGCCGAACTGCGGGCGGCGGCCGCGCGGATGCTGGCGGCCACCGAGGCGAACGTCCACGGAGACGGCCAGGTCGACGGGCTCCTGGTCGAGCCTTGCCTCGACGGCGGGCTCGAGATGAGCGTGGGGCTGCTGCGGGATCCGTCAGTCGGGAACGTGGTGGTCGTCGGTGCGGGCGGCACGGCGGCCGAGGTGCTCGCCGACGTGCAGCTGCTCATCCCGCCGCTCACCACTGAGCTGGTGCGCGAGGCCATCCATCGCCTCCGCGTAGCCCCTCTGCTCCACGGCTTCCGTGGCGCACCGGCGCGTGACGTCGACAGCCTCGTGCGGTTGGTGCTCGACCTGGCAACCACCCCGGCGGTCCTGGCCGGCCAGGTGGCGTCCCTCGACCTCAATCCCGTGCTCGTGATGCCGTCCGGTCAAGGGTCGGTCGCCGTCGACGTCGCGCTCACGCCCGGACATCCCACCTCTGACATCAAGGAAGGCAGATGACCACGCAAGCACCCAGCACACTCCAGCACTACCGGATGATCATCGGCGGCGAGCGGGTCGACAGCCGGGGCGGCGCCACGTTCGCCTCCCGGAACCCCTACACCGGACTCGACTGGGCGCAGGCGCCCGACGGAACGGCCGAGGACGTCGATCACGCCGTGCGCTGTGCCCGGGCGGCGATCGAGGGGCCCTGGGGACGGATGACCGCCACCCAGCGCGGCCGGATCATGCGCCGTGCCGCCGATCTCCTCGAGGAGAACGCGGACCGGCTCGCGGAGATTGAGACGCGCGACTCCGGCCGCGTCATCCGGGAAACCCGGAGCCTGGCCCGCTACATGCCGGAGTGGTTCCACTACTTCGCGGGCCTGGCCGACAAGATCGAAGGGGCCACGATCCCCAGCGACAAGCCGGGCTTCGCCCTCTACACCCGCCCCAAGCCGGTGGGGGTGGTGGGCGCGATCGTGCCGTGGAACTCGGCACTCCTGATGCTCGCGTTCAAGCTCGCGCCCGCACTGGCCGCCGGTTGCACGATAGTGGTCAAGCCGAGCGACTTCACGCCCGCCACCGCACTGGAAGTCGCGGACCTGCTCGAGCAGGCAGGACTGCCGGGCGGGGTGGTCAATGTGGTCACGGGTGTGGGACCGACCGTGGGCCAGGCGCTCGTCGCGCACCCAGGCGTGGACAAGGTCGCGTTCACCGGCTCGACCACCACGGGCATCGCGGTGGCACGAGCGGCCGCGGACAACCTGACGCGCGTCAGTCTCGAACTCGGGGGCAAGTCTCCACAGGTGATCTTCCCCGACGCCGACCTCGACGCCGCGGTCAACGGCGTGCTGGCCGGGATCTTCTCGGCCAGCGGGCAGAACTGCATGGCCGGCTCCCGCGTGATCGCTCACCACGAAATCCACGACGAGCTGGTGAAGCGCGTTGCCGAGCGCGCCGCGACGCTCGTGGTCGGTGATCCGATGGACCCGGAAACGGATATGGGCCCGCTGATCAACGACGCGCAACTCCGCAGGGTCCTCGACTTCTGCGACTCGGCACGCGCCGAGGGGGCCTCCATCCGCCACGGCGGGAACCGGCACCGCGACGGCGGACTGCTCGTCGAGCCGACGGTCATCGCCGACGCCGGCCGGGAGATGCGGGTGTTCCGCGAGGAGATCTTCGGGCCGGTCGTGACCGCGCTGACCTTCGAAACCGAGGCCGAGGCGATCGAACTGGCCAACGACACGCCGTACGGTCTGGCCGGCGCGGTGTGGACCAAGGACATCCAGCGTGCACACCGGGTGGCCGACGCCATCAACGCCGGCACGGTGTGGATCAACGCCTACCGGGCGATCGCCCCCGGTGCGCCGTTCGGAGGCATGAAGCACAGCGGCATCGGGCGGGAGAACGGCATCGAGGCGGTGCGTGACTTCCTGGAGACGAAGACGATCTGGATCGAGCTGACGGGGGAGAGCCGTGATCCCTTCGCACGCTGACCCCGGCCTGGCCGAGCTCCTCGATTCCCTGCCCGCGGACCGGGTGATCACGGACCCGGACCGGATGGCCGGTTACCGGTGGGACCGGGCCCGTGCCCCGGAGGTGGGCACGCCACTCGCGGTAGTTCGGGCCACCAGCACGGAGGACGTGCAGGCCGCGGTGAGGTTCGCGGCACGGCACGCGATCCCGGTCGTGCCGCGGGGTGCCGGTTCCGGCCTCTCCGGCGGCTCGTCGGCCGTCGACGGGTGTCTGGTCGTCTCGACCGAGCGCATGTGCGACATCGAGGTGGACCCGGTCACCCGGACGCTGGTCACCGGTCCCGGAGCGCTGAACGCACAGGTCAAGGCGGCTGCCGCCGCGCATGGTCTGTGGTACCCGCCCGACCCGTCGTCGTACGAGTTCTGCAGCATCGGAGGCAACGTCGCCACCAACGCCGGCGGGCTGTGCTGTGTGAAGTACGGGGTCACCACCGACTACGTGCTCGGCCTGACCGTCGTGCTTGCGGACGGCACGGCGGTGGAGCTGGGAGGCCCGCGGCTGAAGGATGTCGCGGGCCTCTCCCTCACGAAGCTCTTCGTCGGCAGCGAGGGCACCCTCGGGATCGTCACCCGGATCGTCCTGCGGCTGATCCCGGCGCAACGCATCCCGTCGACACTGGTGGCGACGTTCGCCGCCCTCGATGCGGCGGCCGAGGCGGTCTTGGCCATCACCCGGAGGATGCGGCCCTCGATGCTCGAATTCATGGACAAGGTGTCGATCAACGCCGTCGAGGACGTGACACGGATGGGGCTCGACCGCGGCGCCGAGGCCATGCTGGTCATCCAGACCGACGAGCCTGCCGGGCACGCCGCCGTCGAGATCGCGGACATGTCCCGGCTGTGTGAGGAACACGGCGCCACCGAGGTCTTCTCGACCGATGAGGCGGAGACCGGCGAGATGTTCGTGACGGCCCGCCGCATGGCGATCCCCGCCGTCGAGCAGAAGGGCTCCCTGCTGCTCGAGGACGTGGGCGTGCCGCTACCGCGGCTGGGTGCCCTGGTCCGGGGCATCGAGGAGATCTCACGCGCCCGGGACATCGTCGTCGCCGTGATCGCCCACGCCGGCGACGGGAACACCCACCCCCTCGTGGTCTTCGACCCCACCGACCCGGGGCAGACCGCACGTGCCCAGGCCGCTTACGGCGAGATCATGGACCTGGCCATCGCGCTCGACGGCACGATCACCGGTGAACACGGGGTGGGGCGCCTCAAGAAGCCCTGGCTCGGCTCCTATCTCGGCGACGACGCGCTGGCTCTGAACCACAGGGTGAAGCAGGCCTTGGATCCGCAGGGAATCCTCAACCCCGGAGCCGTTTTCTGACGACGCCGCAGCGGGTGGCTCGCGGCCATACGGCGAGCCACCCGCTTCCGTGCTTCAGGAGCCGGGGACCGCGGTCCACGACCCCGCGCGGCGTCACTTGATGAGGACTCCGGCGTCGATCGGGAGGGTGATGCCGGTGACGTAGCGAGCGGCATCACTGGCCAGGTAGACCACGGCCTCGGAGACGTCCGAAGCTTCGACCCACGGGATCGGCATGACGTGGAAGTCGTGGTACGGCGAGCTCGGGTCGAGCGCGTCCTCGCGCGTGGGGTGCTCGAGGTGGGCGAGGAAGATCTTCCGTATCACGTCGTTGTCGATCATGTCTGTGTCCACATTGGTCGGACAGACCACGTTGACGCGGATCCGCTCCTGGCCGAGCTCGACCGCCAGGGTCCTGGCGAGGCCGACCACGCCGTGCTTGGCCGAGGTGTAATGGCCGAGCTGCGGCACCGCCTTGAGCCCGGAGACCGAGCTGGTGACGATGATCGAGCCGCCCTCGCCCTGCTCCCGGACGATCGGCAGGGACGCCTTGAGGGTGTGCCACACACCGGTGAGGTTGATGTCGATCATCTGCTGCCACATGAGCGGCTCGATCTCCAGCGCCGGGGCGATGGTGCAGATACCGGCGTTGGCGACCACCACGTCGAGGCGGCCGAGCTCGGCCACTCCGGCCTGAACGGCTTGCTCGAGCCGGGCGAGGTCACGCACGTCGGCCTTGGTGGCGAAGATGCGCCGGCCGAGCGCCTCGACGGCCCGTACGGTCTCGTCCAGGTCCGCCTTGGTGGCCAGGGCGTAAGGCACCGACTCCACGTCCTCGCAGATGTCCACCGCGATGATGTCCGCGCCCTCGCGCGCCAGGTGCAGGGCGTGGCTCCGTCCCTGTCCGCGGGCGGCACCGGTCACGAAAGCCACCTTTCCGTCCAGTCTCCCCATCACGTCTCTCCCGTCTTTGGTCGATCGGATCGATCACGACGCTAGGTGTGCGGGTCGCTGACGGCACTGTTGCGATTTCTTACGTCTGAAGCTCTTTCGCCGCTGCGATTCTTCCGGTGTCCGCCGCCACGGCGCAACGAGGCACGTAGCAGAAGGGACCAGGAACGTGGGACGACTTGCTGGAAAGGTCGCACTGATCACCGGAGCCGCACGCGGCCAGGGACGCGCACACGCCGTCCGGCTCGCCGAGGAGGGCGCGACGATCATCGCGACCGACCTGTGCGAGCAGCTGGACAACGTCGGCTACCCGCTCGCGACTCCGGCCGACCTCGAGGAGACGGCTCGTTTGGTCGAGAAGCAGGACCAGGCCTGCCTCGCCGTCAAGGCCGACGCTCGCGACGCGCAGCAGATGGCCGCCGTCGTGGCCCAGGCCATCGCGGAGTTCGGGAAGATCGACATCCTGGCCGTCAACCACGGGATTCTCATCGCGGAGCCGTGGGACCAGTGGACGGAACACGACTGGAACACGGTCATCGACACGAACCTGAACGGCGTCTGGAACGCCACCCGGCCGGTGTTGCCGCACATGGTCGAACAGGGGTCCGGGTCGGTCATCTTCACCGCGTCGGTCTCCGGGCTGCTGGCCCAGGTCGGCATGCTGCCTTACAACGCCTCCAAACACGGAGTGGTCGGCCTGATGCGCTCGCTGGCCGCCACCATGGGGCCGCACAACGTGCGGGTGAACACCGTCTGTCCCGGCAACGTCGGATCGCCGATGCTGCTCAACGACATGATCGCCAAGATGTTTTCCGGCGGTGCAGCGGACGCCACGATCGACGACATCCGGTTCCCGGCGCAGGCCATGAACCTCCTCCCCGTGCCGTGGGTCGAACCGGTCGACGTCTCGAACGCGGTGCTGTTCCTCGCCTCGGACGAGGCCCGCTACATCACCGGCACCAATCTCACCGTCGACGCGGGCTTTTTCACCACCCCTCGTGGCGTCCCGGCGATCGCCGCCGAGCGTCTGGCCGCACTGGACTGACCGCCGGATCTCTTCCCGGTGCCCACAACCTCAGGGAATCACCATGAAATTCTCCTACCGGGTGGCAGCCGTCGGCGCGTCACTCCTGCTGGCCTCCGCGTGTGCCGCCACGGCCGGCTCGAACAAGAAGGACGGCGACTACGTCATCGGCGTGACCACCCTGTTCTCGTCGCCGATCATCAACGAGTACACCCGCGGCATGCAGGAGGCCGTGCAGGGGACCGGCGTCACCCTCAAGATCAACACCTCCGACAGCGACGTTTCCAAGGAAGCCTCGCTCATCGACACCTACATCACCCAGCACGTCGACGCCATCCTGGTCGACCCGATCTCCGCCAACGGCTCCGTCCCGGCGATCCGGCGGGCGGTGAACGCCGGCATAACGGTCCTGTGTTACGACACCTGCATCGAGGACAGTGCCCGGCAGCAACTGATCAAGGGCTACCTGACCTCCGACCAGGAGGGGCTGGGACGCACCGCCGGTGAGGCCGCGGCGAAATACATCACCGAGAAGCTCGGCGGTCATGCCAAGATCGGGATTCTCAGCTGCGACGCGAGCTACGCCATCTGTGGCCAGCGTCAGAAGGGTTTCGAGTCCGCGCTGGCGCCCGGCTCGTACGACATCGTGGCCAAACAGGAGGGTTACGTCGTCGACAAGGCCAAGCCACTGGCCTCCGACATGCTCACGGCACACCCCGAGCTCAACCTCATTTTCGGGCAGAACGAGGGCAGCGCGATCGGCGCCGCGCTGACCGTCAAGTCCGACCAGCGCGCCGGCGTGCACGTCTTCGGAATCGACATCACCACGGTCATCGCCGATTTGATGCTGCAGCCCGACCCGGCGCTGCTGTTCACCGCCGGACAGGACGCGGGCAAGCTCGGCGCCGACGCCGTCCGCGCCACCGTCGCCGTGCTGAACGGGACGCCGCCGGTCAAGGAGACCCAGCTCATCGCCGCGGTTCCCTATTCCGCCGACCACCCGGAGACCCTCCGTGCCTACATCGATGAGCGCAAGTAGCGCCCCGGGCACGCTCCCGGCCATCTCGGTCCGGGGGGCGAGCAAGGCCTACGGTTCACTCCAGGCGCTGCGTGATGTCGACCTCGAGGTGGCGCCCGGTGAGGTCCGGGCTCTCCTCGGGCTCAACGGGGCGGGCAAATCGACACTGGTGAAGATGCTCAGCGGTGTGGTCGTCCCGGATGCCGGGGTGATCCGCGTTGCCGGGGCCGAAACCGTTTTCCG
The DNA here is from genome assembly GCF_900114035.1 of Amycolatopsis sacchari. Classification (GTDB taxonomy): domain Bacteria; phylum Actinomycetota; class Actinomycetes; order Mycobacteriales; family Pseudonocardiaceae; genus Amycolatopsis_E; species Amycolatopsis_E sacchari. The sequence continues at coordinate 519,547 of NZ_FORP01000001.1, forward strand.
TTCCCCGCACCACGCTATGGGCTGCGGGGTCGCCACCGTCCATCAGGAGCTGAGTCTGGTACCGGGGCTCAGCGTGGCCGACAACGTTTTCCTGGGACGGTGGCCGACGCGGCCCGGGTCCGTCGTCGACCGCCGCGCCCTGCAGGATGCGGCGAAGCAGGTGCTCGAACGCGTGCACTGCTCGGTGGCTCCGGCCACGCGGACCGGGAAGCTGTCCATCGGTCAGCAGCAGCTCGTGGAGATCGCGCGGGCCGTGGGGCGGGAGTCACGGGTCCTGATCCTCGACGAGCCGACCAGCTCCCTGTCTGCGCAGGAGGCGGACGACTTGATCGCGCTCGTGAAGCGGCTTGCGGCGACGGGCGTGGCGGTCATCTACATCTCGCACCGCATGGACGAGATCCACTGTGTCGCGGATTCGGCGACCGTGCTGCGGGACGGTCAGCTGGTCGGCACGGTGGCGATGGCGGAGACCACCTCGAGAGCGCTGTTCGGGATGATGACCGGACACCGGCAGCTCGAACCCGGCGAGGCGCCCGCTCGTCCGGTGGACTCGCCGGTGGTGCTGAAGGTGCGCGGCCTGCGCAGCGACGCACTCCGCGGAATCTCCTTCGACCTCCGCGAAGGGGAGCTGCTGGGCGTGGCCGGGGTACTCGGCTCCGGCCGCACTAGCCTGCTCGAGGCGCTGGCCGGCGCGCGGCCGAGCACGGGTGCGGTCACGGTGAACGGCGTCTCCGCCGAGCGCCGCACCGTGGGCCGGATGAGGCGCCACGGAGTCGGGCTCGCGCCGGAGAACCGCCGTACGCACGGACTGGCGATGTCCCTGCCGATCCGGAGCAACATCCTGATGGGATGTCTGCCCCTCGTGAGCCGGGCGGGCGTGGTCTCGTCGGGCTCCGGGGGGCGCCTGCTGCGGCAGACGATGGAGCGTCTCAGGGTGCACTGGCGGCTCAACGATCCGCCGTCGACCCTCAGCGGTGGCAACCAGCAGCGGGTGGTGCTCGGGCGCTGGCTCGCGAACGGGGCCACCGTGCTCCTCCTGGACGAGCCGACGCGTGGCGTCGACATCCGGGGCAAGCGCGAGATCTACGACCTGCTGCTGGAGCTGTCCGCTTCCGGCGTCAGCACCATCTTCGCCACGTCCGAGTTCGAGGAGCTGTACCGGCTCGCCACGCGTTCGCTGGTGCTCCGGCACGGAGAACTCGTCGGGGACGTCGACTTGCGCGACACCGGCGAGGAGCAGCTGATGATGCTCGCGATGGGCGAGGAAGGACTCTCACTACCGACGAGGACGGGGACCGACAATGAAGACTGACCTGGCCGAGCCCGCCGCCACCGAACTTGTGCGGCCTGCACGCCCGAGCTTGCTCGCGCGCATCAAGCATCTGGATCACATCGGGCTGCTGACGGCGACGGTCCTGCTCTTCGTGGTCCTGTCGCTCTGCGCGCCGTACTTCATGACGACCAAGAACCTGCTCAACGTGCTGCAGCAGTCCGCGTTCGTCGGTGTGATCGCGCTGGCGATGACCTTCGTGATCGTCGCCGGAGAGATCGACATCAGCGTGGGGTCGGCGATGGCGTTCGCCTCCTCCTTGTTCGGGGTTCTGGTCACCGACCACGGGTGGTCGCTGCCGCTGGCCGCACTCGCGGTGCTGCTCGTGGGTGCGGTCACCGGGCTGCTCGCGGGGCTGGTACGTGTCTGGTTCGACGTGCCGTCCTTCATCGTCACGCTGGCGCTCTTCAGCATTTTGCGCGGTCTCGCCCAGATGCTGACCGACGCCGTGCCCGTGCAGATCTCCAGCGCGGGGTTCAGCCAGTGGGGCAACGGCGACGTGTTCGGCGTACCGGTGCCGGCCGTCATCATGTTCCTGTTCCTCGCCGTGAGCTGGTTCGTGCTGACCCGCACGACCTTCGGCCGCTCGGTCTTCGCGGTCGGCGGGAACCCGGACGCGGCCCGGCTCTCCGGCATCAGCGTTGGCCGCATCCGCGCGCTGGTGTTCGGCCTCACCGGAGCGGCCGCGGGGCTGGCCGGCGTCCTGCAGTCCGCGCAACTGAGCTCAGGGGACTCCACCATCGGGGTGGGCGCTGAGTTCACGGCGATCTCCGCGGTCATCATCGGCGGTGCGAGCCTGTTCGGTGGCCGGGGTTCGGTGGTCGGAACCTTCCTGGGGGTCATTTTTCTCGGACTCCTCAACAACGGGATGGTGCTGCTGGACCTCAGTTCGTATGCGCAGGGTGTGGCCCGCGGTGTCATCGTCCTGCTGGCTGTCGTCATCAGCACCCGGCGGGAGGGCGTGCGCCTGCGCACTCTGCTCGGGTTCGTGTTCCGGCGCGCCCGATCCTGAAGCACCGGCGGTCGGCTTCGGAGCGCGACGTGCGCATCCGCGCTGAGCAGCCCGCTCGGCGTGCTGCTCAGCGCGGATCGGCGAAATCCTCCGGCTCGATGGCGGACGTGCGCGTTTCGGGTTTTCCGGTTCGCAGGATCAGGCCGCAGGCCACGGCACCGGCGGCGAAGATCGCGCACGAACACCAGAACGCCACGGCATAACCGTGGATCGCGGCGTCCGCCTGGACGATCCGGCTGGTGCCGTCCTTGCCGGCGAGGTACCGGGTCAGCGCGGCGGCGGCGATTGAGTTGAGCAGTGCGATGCCGACCGAGCCGCCGATCTGCTGGGCGACGTTGACGGTGGCCGAGGCGACGCCGGCGTCCTGGGACTGGACGCCGGTGGTGCCGGCGTTCATCGCGGGGGCGATGGTGGCGCCGACACCGAGGCCGAAGAGCATCAGTGGGCCGAGGATGTTTCCGGTGTAGGAGCCGGCCGGGCCGATGCGGGTGAGCCAGGCCATCGCGCCTGCCGCGATGAGCATGCCGGCCGCCACCGGGAACCTCGCGCCGAAGCGGGGGTAGAGCTGCGTGGTGCACGCTCCTCCGGCGATCACGAGGGTGGCGACCATCGGCAGGAACGCGACGCCGGTCATGGCCGGTGAGTAGCGCAGGCTCTGCTGCATGTAGTAGTTCAGGAACAGGAACTCGCCGAACAGGCCGATGCCGCCGATGAAGATGGCGAGGTGCAAGCCGCCGCGGGTGCGGTCGAGAACGACGCAGCGGCAGCAGCGGGTGCACGGCGCGGGTCTGCCACCAGGCGAACACCGCGAGCAGGGCCACGCCTCTGGCAAGGAAACCCCAGGTGCCCGGAGCGGACCAGGGGTGTGATTCCGCGCCGGCGAACCCGTAGACGACACCGAACAGGCCCACGCAGCCGATGAGCGTGCCGGGGACGTCCAGTCGCGGCCCCCGGCTGGTCTTGGCCTGGCGAGGGAGAGAACAGCGGCACCGATGACGGCCATGAGGCTGATGGCGACGTTGACGTAGAGCGTGAACCGCCAGTTGAGGAATTCGGTGAGTATGCCGCCGAGGAGCATGCCGACCGCGGCACCCGGGCCGGAGACACCGCCGAACCTCGACGTGCACCGCGTGTGCGTCCTCCGGTGTGGCGAGCACGGTGCCGCTCCGCTCGACGCGGGAAAACCGCTCGTCGGCCGCGACCTGCCACTCCACGGGTACCGGTGCGCCAGGCATGCCGCCGAGCCCGGCGAGCGCGGTCGCACCGAGTGCGGCCGCGCTCGCCGGGCAGCACGCGGCGGTTCGGTCTCATACCCCGGACACGGGCGGGACGGCGACGCGGCTCAGTCGCCGAGCGCCTTGCGCACGCGCGGCAGGACTTCGGTGCCGAGCAGTTCGATCGCCGTCATGACCTTCTCGTGCGGTACGCCGGACCAGTCCATCTGCATCGCGTACCGGTCGGCGCCGGTCAGCTTGCCCACGCTGATGATGCGGTCGGCGACCTCCTCGGGCGTGCCGACGAACAGGGCCTGCGCGTTGTGGGTGTAGGCGTCGTACTCGGCGCGGGTGGGGATCGGCCAGCCGCGGGCCTTCGCCCCGTACTTCATGGTTTCCAGCCAGTACGGGTAGAAGGTGTCCTTGGCCTCCTGCGCAGTCCTCGCGATGAAGCCGATCGCACCCATCGTGACGTGCAGGTCCTCCTTCGCGTGCCCCACCGACTCGCCTGCGCGGCGGTAGAGGTCGACCAGCGGGGCGAAGCGCTCGGGGCGCCCGCCGATCACCGCGTAGACCACGGGCAGGCCGAGCAGGCCGGCGCGGGCGGAGGACTCCGGGTTGCCGCCGGTGCCGATGGAGATGCGCAGGTGGTCGCGGTACGGGCGCGGGTAGATCTGGGCGTTTTCCAGCGGCGGGCGGAACCGGCCGGACCACGTGAGCGGGCGCTCGCGGTCGATGCGCAGCAGCAGGGCAAGCTTCTCGTCGAACAGGTCGTCGTACTCGGCCAGGTCGGCGCCGAACAGCGGGAAGGACTCGGTGAAGGAGCCGCGCCCGGCGAGCAGTTCGGCGCGGCCGCGGCTGAGCTGGTCGAGCGTGGTGAACTGCTGGTACAGCCGGACCGGGTCTTCGGTGGAGAGCACGGTGACGGCGCTGCTGAGGGTGATCTGCCGGGTCACGCTCGCGGCGGCCGCGAGGACGGTGCCGGGGTTGGAGATCGCGTAGTCCTCCAGGTGGTGCTCGCCCAGCCCGTAGAACGACAGGCCCAGTTCGTCGGCGAGCTTGATGCGCTCGAGCGTCTGCGCGAGCTTGTCCGCCACGGAGTCCTGCTCGCCGGTGAGGGGGTCGCGGTGGCGGTCGCCGAAGCTGTAGATGCCGAGTTCCATGGTCCCTGCCTTTGGTTGACGTGTCATCGACACTAACAGGACGAGCCGCGCTTTTAGTCCGCGCGGGAGTGGACCGGACCAGTGCCGAATGCGACTTTCGGACCCTTCCCTCCCGCCGGGTTGTGGAATATGTTGTGACGCGCAACATTGCTCGATCGAGCGGCTCCACCCACCCCGACGGGCCGGCGCACTTCTGGCGCGGCCCGACCCGGTCCTGCACGCACCCTGCAACGGAGGAGGATTCGTGTGAGAACGCTTTCCCGCAGACGCAGTTCCCGCTTCGCGGGGGCGGTGCTCGCGGCCGCCGCGCTGACCGCGACCGCGGTACCCGCCGCGAGCGCGGCGCCGGTCACCGCCGAGCGCACCCCGGCCTACCTCAACGCCCGGCTCCCGGTCGCCCAGCGGGTCGCGGACCTGCTCGGCCGGATGACGCTGGCGGAGAAGGTCGGCCAGATGACCCAGGCCGAGCGCGGCGCCATCGACTCCAGCCAGCAGCAGATCACGGACCTCGCCCTCGGGTCCGTGCTCTCCGGCGGCGGTTCGACGCCCGCGGACAACACCCCGGCCGGCTGGGCGGACATGGTCGACGGCTACCAGTCGCGAGCGCTGGCCACGCGGCTGCACATCCCGCTGCTGTACGGCGTGGACTCGGTGCACGGCCACAACAACCTGGTCGGTGCCACGATCTTCCCGCACAACATCGGTCTCGGCGCCACGCGTGATCCGCGGCTGGTGCGCGAGGTCGAGCACATCACCGCCACCGAGACCAGGGCGACGGGCCCGCAGTGGGCGTTCGCGCCGTGCGTGTGCGTCGCGCGGGACGACCGGTGGGGCCGCACCTACGAGTCGTTCGGCGAGGACCCGAAGCTGGTCCAGCAGATGACGACGGCGATCGACGGGTTCCAGGGCACCAGCCCGAAGGACCTCGCGAAGCCGGACCACGTGCTGGCGACCGCGAAGCACTTCGCCGGTGACGGCGACACCACCTACGGCACGTCGACGAGCGGTACGTACACGACCGACCAGGGTGTGACGATCACCGACTGGCAGCACTTCGCGCAGGTCGACCTCGCGCCCTACGTCACGGCGGTCCAGCAGCACGACGTCGGCAGCATCATGCCGTCGTTCTCCAGCGTGCAGTGGACCGACCGGCCGGGCAGCACGCCGGTGAAGATGACGGCGAACAAGGAACTGCTCACCGACGTCCTGAAGCGCAAGATCGGCTTCGACGGGTTCCTGATCAGCGACTGGGAAGCCATCCACCAGCTGCCGGGCGACTACGCCACGCAGGTCCGCACCGCGGTCAACGCGGGCGTGGACATGTTCATGGAGCCCTACAGCGCGCCGCAGTTCGTGTCGACGCTGACCGCCGAGGTGCAGGCGGGCCGGGTGCCGGTGTCCCGCATCGACGACGCCGTGAGCCGGATCCTCAAGGCGAAGTTCGAGCTGGGCCTGTTCGAGCACCCCTACACCGACCGCTCGAACGCCGGTACGATCGGTTCGCCGCAGCACCGGGCCGTGGCGCGGCAGGCGGTCGCCGAGTCGCAGGTGCTGCTGAAGAACTCGGGTGGCGCGCTGCCGCTCAAGCCGTCGCAGAAGATCTACGTGGCCGGCGTGAACGCCGACGACCTCGGCAACCAGGCCGGTGGCTGGACGGTGACGTGGCAGGGGCAGTCCGGGAACACGAGCTTCCCGGGCACCACGATCCTGCAGGGCATCCAGCAGGTGGCGCGGAACGTCACCTACAGCGCGGACGCGTCGGCGCCGACCGCCGGTGCGGACGTGGGTGTCGTCGTGATCGGTGAGACCCCTTACGCGGAGGGCGTCGGCGACGTGGGCAACGGCCACACGCTGAACATCTCGGCCGCCGATCGGGCGAACATCGACAAGGTGTGCGGCGCGATCAAGACGTGCGTCGTGCTCGACGTCGCGGGCCGGCCGCAGATCGTGACCGACGAGCTGGGCAAGATGGACGCCTTCGTGATGTCCTGGCTGCCCGGCAGCGAGGGCGCGGGCGTGGCCGACGTGCTGTTCGGCAAGAAGCCGTTCACCGGGAAGCTCTCGGTGAGCTGGCCGCGCAGCGAGGCGCAGGAGCCGATCAACATCGGTGACCGGAACTACGACCCGCTGTTCCCCTACGGCTACGGGCTCACCACCCGCCGGTAGCCCCGCCGGACCCGGTGCCCGCCTCGTTCCCGCGGCGCGGTGGGCACCGGGTCATCCCCCTTCGGCTTGACGCCGGGCGCGAGCCCGGCGTTTTCCTTCGTGCATGGCCTGGACGCGGGCGATGGGGATGGCCCTGCCCTCCTCGACGAGGTCCTCCGGCAGCGGCTGGGGCTCGGGCATCAGCTCGGCCCACGGGTCGGCGTCGCCGAGGCGTTCCAGCGCGGTGCGGATCGTGAAGTCGCCCGGGGTCCCGGAGTCCAGCTCCGCCCAGTCGAGGGGGAAGGACACCGGCAGCCCCGGGCGCACGCGGGGGCTGTACACCGAGACCACGGTCGCGCCGCCGGCGCGGGTGGAGTCGAGGAACACCTTGCCGTGCCGGTCCTCCCTGATGAACGCGGTGGTCGCGAGCGCGGGGTCGAGCCGCTCGGCCCGCGCGCCCAGCGCCCGCCCGGCCGCGGCGGCCTGCTCGGCGTCCACGCCCGGGGCCAGCGGGACGAAGACGTGCACCCCCTTGGCGCCGCTGGTCTTCACCGCTCCGGCGAGCCCGCTGTCGGCGAGGGCCTGGCGCACCAGGTGCGCCGCCTGGACCGCGAGTGCGAACGAGTCGTCCTGCTCGGGCGGGTCGAGGTCGAGCACGAGGTGGGTGGGGTGCTGCGGCTCGCTCGCGGCGGCGAGGCCGGGGTGGTACTCGATGGCGCGCTGGTTGGCGAACCACAGCAGGGTGCGCCGGTCGTCGCAGAGTGCGTAGGTGACCTGGCGGCGGGAGCTCTCGGCCCACAGGGTCGTGCGCGGTACCCACTCCGGCGTGTACTTCGGCAGGTTCTTCTGCATGAACGCGTCCTGCCCGCGCAGCACGCGGATGACCGACAGGGGGCGGCCGCGCAGGGCGGGCAGCATCCGGTCCGCGACGGCGTCGAGGTAGTCGACGAGGTCGCGTTTGACGGCTCCCGCGCCGTCGAACAACGGCTGGTCCAGGTGGGTCAGCGCGACGCCGTCGCGTTCGTCGTTCCCGCTCATCCGGACAGCCAACCAGGCGCGGCCCCGGTCGGCAACTGTCTACTGTGGACTCGACTGTCTGGTACACTGAGGACGACGGCGGGAACGAGAGGGGTGGCATGCGGGGTACCGGGGAGCGGATTTCCCGGCACCGGTCCGTGTTCCTGCTGCTCGCCGTCGCCACCTTGCTGCTGTCGCTCGCGACGCCGACCTGGCCCGGTGCCGCTCCCCGGCACACCGACCGCGTCGCCGTGCTCGCGCAGCAGCCGTTGCCGCACTGCGCGGTCGCGTCCGTGCCCGTCGTGCTGCCGCCCGGCTGCCCCGAACCGCCGCCGTTGCGTCCCGCGCTGGACGCGCCGAGGGTCGCGTCGTGGGTGACCCGGCCCGGCGTGCCGTCTCACGTCTCCGCACGGGATCCCCCGGTCTCCTAGGCACCGAATCCCGTCCACGCCACCACTCCCGACCGGGGTGGTGTGCTTCCGCCTGCCTTTCGGAGACCCCTCATGACGACCGGACACGCCCTGCTCGCCGTCGGCGGTGCCTTCCTGGCCGCCGGCCTGCTCGCCCGAGCCGGCCGCCGCATCGGCCTTCCCACCATCGCCCTGTTCATGCTCGCCGGATTCCTGTTCGGCCCCAACACCCCTGGACTGTCGCTTGTGGATGATCCGGCCGAGCTCGGTGTGCTGGCCGGGCTCGGGCTGGTGTTCCTGCTGTTCTCGCTCGGGCTGGAGTTCTCGCTCGGCGACCTGGTCGCCGGCGGGCGCAGGCTCGCCGCCGCGGGCGCGATCTACCTCGTGCTCAACATCGGCGGCGGGCTCGCCTTCGGGTTCGCGCTGGGCTGGGGGAGCAGGGAGGCGCTCGTGCTCGCCGGGGCCGTGGGCATCTCGTCCTCGGCGATCGTGACGAAGCTGCTGCTGGAGACCGGGCGGATGCGCCACCCGGAATCACGGCTGGTGCTGGGCATCGTCGTGCTGGAGGACGTCTTCCTCGCGCTGTACCTGGCGATGTTGCAGCCGGTGCTGGGAGCCGCCGACGGCCTGGGCGCGGCGCTGGCCGAGTTCGGCAAGGCGTTCGGGTTCCTGGTGGTGCTCGCGGCGCTCGCGCGGTGGGGCGGGCGCGCGGTGTCGCGTCTGCTCGGTTCGGCCGACGACGAACTGCTCACCGTGTGTTTCGTCGGGATGGCGGTGCTCGGGGCCGCGGTGGCCGAGGAGCTGGGGGTGTCGGACGCCATCGGCGCGTTCATGGTGGGTGTGCTGCTGGGCGGCTCCTCGGCCGCGCCGCGCATCCACCGGCTGGTCCAGCCGCTGCGGGACGCGTTCGGCGCGTTGTTCTTCTTCATCTTCGGCCTGAGCATCGACCCGCGTGCGGTGGGCCCGGTCGTGGTGCCGGTGCTCGTGGCGGTGGTGCTGACGGTCGTGCTGAACCTCGCCGCCGGCGCGGCCGCGGCGAAGCTGCACTCCTACGACCGGCAGGCCGCGGTGAACGTGGGTCTGACGGTGCTCACGCGGGGTGAGCTGTCGCTCGTGCTGGCGGCGCTGGCCGGTGCCGCGGGGCTGGATCCGCGGATCTCTCCCTTCGTCGCGGGGTACGTGCTGCTGCTCGCGGTCGTCGGGCCGCTGGCGGTGCTGCGCTCGGACCGCCTCACGCGCCTCCTGCCCGCCCGGCTGTTCCGCGTGGAGGCGGGCAGGCCGGGCGGGTGAGGCGTCAGGACTGCGGGACCATGAGCGGCTCGTTGCGCAGGTACAGCACCGGTCCCACGCAGTGCCACTGGCCGGGCAGCCAGCGGCCGGCGAGCTGCCCGGCCATGCCGGCGGCCTCGCAGAAGTAGCTGCTGCCGAAGTCCTGCACCTTGGTCCAGTCGCCGTCGTCGGACGTCACGGCCGACGCCGGGAGCGGGGCCAGCACCAGTGCGGTGCCGGCCGCGGCGGCGGTGGCGAGGCGGCGGACGGTCCTACGGTTCATGTCTCCTCCACGGGGTTTCCAACGGGTCCCACCACCAGGCGATGGCGGGGATGGGCAACGGGTCCTGCCGGGTGTCGGAGGGCGTGCCGGCCCAGCCCGGCCCGGCGGACACCGGCTGGGCGCCGTAGCCGCGGTAGCGCGGCACGCGCAGCGCCCAGTCGGTGTTGCCGCGGATCGCGTGCCCGAGGCAGTCCAGGTACGCGCGGAGCGCGGGGCTCGCGTCCGGTCCGGACGCGACCCGCTCCCGCACGGTCAGGAACCGCGCCATGACGCGGTCCCTGAGGCGGTAGGCCTCGGCGAGGGCCTCCTCGGGGGAAAGTCCCTCGGCGGCACGCAACACGGTGATCAGGTTCTGGTCGGTGTGGTCCTCGGTGGTCTCCTTCCGGTGGGAGTGCAGGTCGTTGTCCCACGACGCGATGAGGTTGGCCATTTCGGTCAGTGCGCGCACGGCCGGGGAGTCCAGCTCCGCGGCCGGTACCTCGGCCCCCATCGCGATCTCCAGCAGGGCGAGGGTGGGCGGGCCACCCGAGCTGCCCAGCCGCATCGCGGTGTAGTCGTCCAGGGTGGGCACGCGGCCCGCGGCCCGGTTCGCCACCTGCCAGGCGACGCCGAACAGCCAGGCGCGGTGGGCGTCGGCGAACCGGCGGGCCTGCACCGGGGTGCCGCAGGCGGCGATGGCGCGGCCGATGTCCTGCAACGCCAGGACGAACGGGTCGCCGGAGGACGGGTCGTGCCACGGGTTCTCCAGCGCCCGCTGCAGCGGGCCGACCATGGCCAGGAACCGGGCAGGGTCCGCGCTCAGCTCGCCGGCGTCGCACCGCACGTCGTCGAACGCGAATCCCCAGTAGACCCAGTGCACCGCGGCCTGGAGCCCGTCCCGGCACCCGTGCGGGGCGAACCGGGCGTAGAACTCGGCGCTGTTCGTGCCGAGCACGCGGGCGCGCCCGCGTGCGTCCCCGTAGAACCGGAACCGGTCGAGCCAGGTGACCGCCGTGCGCTCGATCTCGTCGACGTCCGGGTGGATCGCCGGCTCGATGGGGCAGTAGAACGGGCGCAGCTCGAGCGTGGTCATGGGCGGCTCCTGGCAGGACGTGCGGGCACGACGGCGGAAAAAGCCGTGCGCGAAAAGGGATTTCGGATTTTCCGGCGAGCGCCGGTGAGATCACTATGACCGCCCCCGCCGCCCGGCAGCAACAGCAGTCACGCGAACGAGTAGCGGATTGCCTTGGTGCGCAAGGGGTTTACGCAGCGGTGCGGGTTTCGCCCATCCGGTCGGTGCGGGCGGCCCGGACGAGTGGTGGGGATCGCCCCCTGGTTTTGCCCGTGGTGCCGGTGTTATCTAGCGCGACGGGCGCCGGCACGCCCGGAACCGTCGTTTCGCGAGGAGGCACCATGTCAGCTCGGCTCGTCGACGTGTCACCGGCCCCCGAGCCACGGGCACCGGTGGAAGGGGACTTCGGCTGGTTGCGGCGCCGCGTCGACGCGGTGCTCGACGAGTTCCTGGAGGCGCAGGCGCGGCACCCGGTGGACGCGTGCCTGCCGCCGCTCGTCGACGTCGTGCGGGAGTTCGTGCGCGGCGGGAAACGGCTGCGGCCGCTGTTCTGCTACTGCGGCTGGCTGGCCGCGGGGGGTGCGCCGGAGGGCGGCCCGGTGGTGAAGGTGGGAGCGGCGCTGGAGCTGTTCCACACGTTCGCGCTCATCCACGACGACCTGATGGACTCCTCGCGGCTGCGGCGCGGCCGCCCGACCGTGCACCGGGTGCTCGCGGACCGGTACTCCGGCAAGGACTCCGAAGCGGCGGCCCGGTTCGGGCTCAACGCGGCCATCCTGGTCGGCGACCTGTGCCACGCCTGGTCGGACGAGCTGCTGTGCGCGGCGGGCGAGCGGTGGCGCCGGCGCGCGGAGCCGGTGCTGCACGCGATGCGCACGCAGGTGATGGCGGGCCAGTACCTCGACCTGGCGGGGGAGCGGACGGACGACGCGCTCGACCGCAGCTGGCGCGCGCTGCGGCACAAGACCGCCGGGTACACGGTGGAGCGTCCGCTGCAGGTCGGGGTGATGCTCGCCGACGGCGGCCCGGAGGTGCTGCGGCTGTGCACCGCCTACGGCAGGCCGCTCGGTGAGGCGTTCCAGTTGCGTGACGACCTGCTCGGGGTGTTCGGCTCGCCCGAGGTGACCGGCAAACCGGTGCTCGACGACCTGCGCGAGGGCAAGCCGACCGTGCTGATGAACCTGACGTGGCAGCGGGCGGGTGCCCGGCAGCGGGCGGTGATCAAGGAGCTGCACGGGAACCGGGAGCTCGACGACGCCGGTGCCGAGCGGCTGCGGGAGATCATCCGCCGGACGGGTGCGGACTCCGCCGTCACCGAGCTGATCGAGCTGAAGACCGCGCAGGCGCTCGCCGCGCTCGACGCCGCACCCGTCCCGGCGCGGGCGCGCACCGCCGCCACCCAGCTCGCCGACGCCGTCGCGCGGCGCACCCGATGACCGCCGAGGAAGGAGACCGAGTGTCCACGAAGGACCCAGTTCTGCACGCGATCGACCTGCACAAGTCCTACGGGCACCGCAGTGTGCTGTCCGGGGTGGAGTTCGAGCTGCGCCCCGGTGAGCTGCTGGGGATCATCGGCGAGAACGGTGCGGGCAAGAGCACCCTGCTGCAGATCCTCGCCGGCGTGCTGCGGGCCGACCGCGGCGAGGTCCTGCACCGGGGCAGCCTCGGCTACTGCCCCCAGCGCATCGTCGTGAACGACGAGCTGACCGTGGGCCAGCACCTGCGGTACTTCCAGAGCGCGTACCACATCGCGAGCCTGGCGCGCGCCGAGCAGCTGCTGGAACGGCTCGGGCTGGCGCCCTACCGCACGATCCGCGCCGGTTCGCTCAGCGGCGGCACCCGGCAGAAGCTCAACCTCACGCTCGCGCTGATGCACGACCCGGACGTGGTGCTGATGGACGAGCCGTACCAGGGTTTCGACTGGGAGAACTACCTGACGTTCTGGCAGCTGGCCACGGAGCTGCGCGACACCGGGCGGTCGGTGCTGGTGATCTCCCACATCGCGCACGACACCGAACGGTTCGACCGGCTGTTCCACCTGGAGTCGGGCCGGGTCGTGGCGGCCGAGCGGGTGGCGTCATGACCACGGTGCAGACACTGGTCACCGGCGCGCGACGGTGGCGGGCGGACGTGCTGGGCGGCACCACGTGGCAGGCGGCGCTGCTGCGGGCCGTCGGGTTCGAGACGGCGCAGCACCTGCGCAACCGGCTGGCGCTGACGCTCGTGGTGTTTTTCATCCCGGTGTGGCTGGCGATCGTGCGCACGATCATCCCCGCGCGGCCGGTCGCCTACCTGTCGCGCATCACCGACGCGCCGATCACGGTCGACGCGGGGCGGCTGGCGCTGATCTCGGCCGTGCTCAACGCGACCACGCTGATCATCGGGTTCATGTTGTTCGCGACGGTGCGGCGGGCGCGCGAGTTCGACCAGCGGCTGGTGCTGGCGGGGTACCCGCGCCCGTGCCTGCTGCTGGCGAAGCTGATCGGGCTGGGGCTGGTCGCGCTGACGGTGGGCGGCTACGCCACGATCGTGCTGTCGCTGTACACCGACGTGCGCCAGCCGGGGCTGCTGTTCCTGAGCCTGGTCGCGGGCGGGCTCGTCTACGGCGGGCTGGGGATCGCGCTCGGGGTCGCGGTGAGCACCGAGCTCGCCGGGATGTTCGTGATCATCATGGTCAGCCTCGTCGACGTGATGGTGCAGAACCCGGTGATCAACCCCGGCCGCAACCAGACGGTGCTGCAGTTCCTGCCGACCTACGGGCCGATGCAGAGCGCGGTGGCGGCGACGTTCACCGACACGGGGTCGTTCGGGTACCTGATGCTGGGACCGTTGTGGCTGCTGGTGTTCGCGTTGTTCGGACTGTCGGCGTTCTACCTCCGGACGAAGGACCACACGCGCAGCGAGGCCGATGCCCCCACGGCCGCGGTGACGGTGCGCCTGCTGCCGGACGGCACCTTCGAGATCGAGTCGCGCCGGGGTCCCGTCGTCGTTCAGGAGGTCGAGCGGCGCTGAGCCGCGCTATCGTGAACCATGCGCTTCCGGTGGCGCAGTTCCCCCGCGCACCGCGGTGGCCAGGGCGATGTGGCCCTCGATCCGGCCGCCGCGCGGTCACTGCGGCCGGTGACGCTCCTGGAACTGGTCCGGCGAGCGATCGCGTTGCAGGCGGAGGCGCACGAGGTGATCGTCGCGTGCGGGCGCCCGGGGGAGACCCCGTGGGCGGTGGCGCGGCGCGGCCGCCGGGTCGCGGGTGAGTACGCGCGGCTGCAGGGCTGGGCGCAGGACCTGTGCGAGGACGAGGCACCGGGGTCGCTGCCCCGGCGGGTGGCGGAGCTGCTCACCTACCACACCGAGATGCTCGACCTGAGCCTCAAACTGGCGTTCCCCCGGTACCGCTCGGAGCGGCTCGAGGCGCGGCGCCGGGCGCTGACGGGGCTGGGCGAGCCCGCGCGGGTGCTGCGCGAAACCGAGGTGGAGCTGCGGTTGTGGGCCGGGGACCCGGGGTCGTCGTGATGTCCTAGACTGGGCGCGGCGGTGGGGCCCGCCGCATCCCGCACGGGGGAAACCGCGAGACGTTCGCCAACGGTCCCTGCCAGTGACTCGACGCTGCTGGTGGAGGCAGACCGCATGCACGACCCCGTGGACCCCGACGTGTCGCTCGCCGTGCCGCAGCAGCGGCGGGAACTGCGTGACCGGCCCGGCACCGTACTCGGCGTGATCGCCCTCGGTGGCGCGAGCGGGGCGCTCGCGCGGTACACCGTCGGCGCGCTGCTGCCGCACCAGGCCGGGCAGTGGGCGTGGTCCACGCTGCTGATCAACGTGAGCGGCTGCCTCGCGATCGGGGTGCTGATGGCGCTCATCGAGCACGTCTGGCCGCGACAGCGGCTGCTCCGCCCGTTCCTCGGCGTCGGTGTGCTGGGCGGCTACACGACGTTCTCCACGGCGACGCTCGACGTCGTGCAGCTGGTCGACGCCCACCGGCCGGCGCCGGCGTTGCTCTACCTCGGCGGCACCGCGCTCGCCGCGCTGGCAGCGGTCGCGCTCGGTTCGCTGGCGACCACCGCGTTGCTCACCCGGCCCGCTGCTGAGGGAGAGCTGTCGTGACGGTGCTGCTCGTCGCGCTCGGCGCCGCGGTCGGTGCGCCGGCGCGGTACCTGCTCGACCGCGCGGTGCAGGCGCGGCACGGCTCCCGGTTCCCCTGGGGCACGCTGACCGTCAACGTGCTCGGCTGTTTCCTGCTGGGACTGCTGACGGCGCTGCCCGCCCCGTCGCTGCTCGCGTCCTTGCTGGGCACGGGTTTCTGCGGCGCGCTGACGACGTATTCGACGTTCAGCTACGAGACGTGGAAACTGGTGCGCTCCGGTTCCTGGCTGCCCGCGGTCTCCAACATGGTGGTGTCGCTGGTCGCCGGGCTCGGCGCGGCATACGTGGGCATCGTGTTCGCTGGCGCCTGGTTATTCCGTTGACGGCCTGCCGGACCATTCCTTTGTGGACGGCCGGCCGAGCGGTCGCCGATCCGTCACATCTTGTCGAGAACCGGTCACAAAACCCGGGCAGCACCGGCACCCCGGCGGCCGATCGTCGGAGGCATGACCGAACCGACCACACCGCGTGCCGCCGGGTACCGGGAACCGGTCCTGCGCGTGGCCACGTTCGTCCTGGCCGTGTTGTTGCTCCCGGTCGCGGCGCTGCGAGCACCCCGCCGGGCACGGCACGTGGCCTGCCAATGGGCGCTGGGCCTGCGGTTCCCCGGGGAGACCTTGGCGGGGCTGTCCCCGGAAACCCGGGCGGCGTTCACCCGCGCCCGTACGGTGGGGTTCTGGCGGGACGGCCAGCTGATCGGCCTCACCTCGGGACACCGGGACAGCGGCGAGCAGCTGCGGCTGTACGCAGCCGAAGTCCGGCGCACCGGGTCCGACGAGGCGGCGCGGCGGCGCGTCCTGCCGCCGGAGGAATCCGCCCACGTCCGGGGGACGGCGCTGGACGTCCGCCCGCGCGAAGGCGCGCGGTGGCTGGAACAGCACGGCGCGCAGTACGGCCTCCACCGGACCTACGACAACGAGTGGTGGCATTTCGAGTACTTCCCCGCGGACGCCGGCCCCCCGCCGCGCCGCGCACACCCCGGAACGGTGGCATCGCCCCGTCCCGCCCGCGCGGCGCGATAGGTTCGGATCCGTACCACCGGAGGAGGGGAGGTGCCGGTGTCCCGGTTGCTGTTGGTCGAGGACGACGCCGTGCTGGCGGAGGTGCTGTCCCGCGCGCTGCGCGACCTCGGCCACGCGGTCACCGTCGCGGGCAGCGGTGAACAGGCGCTGGAATCGTTGTACGAGCACGGAAACCCCGTCGATCTCGTCCTGCTGGACGTGATGCTGCCCGGTGTCGACGGCTTCGAGGTGTGCCGGAGGATCCGCGCCCGCGACACCACGCCGGTGATCCTGCTGACCGCGCGCGGCGACCCGATCGACGTCGTCGCCGGGCTGGAGGGCGGCGCCGACGACTACGTGGTCAAACCGGTCCAGCCGCGGGTGCTGGACGCCAGGGTGAAGACCGTCCTGCGCCGCGCCACGCCCGCGGCGCCGCCCGACGCGGCGCCGCCGGTGCTCACCCTCGGTGAGCTCGCCGTCGACCGGGCCGCCTGGCTGGTGACGCGTGGCGGCGAGGAGGTCCACCTCACGCCGACGGAGCTGCGCCTGCTGTTCGAGTTCGTCGACCACCTCGGCCAGGCGCTCAGCAGGCGCACCCTGCTGCAGCGGGTGTGGGACTACGGCTACAGCGGGGACGCGAGGCTCGTGGACGCGGCCGTGGCCAGGCTGCGGGCGAAGATCGAGCCGGACCCGGCCAACCCCTCGTTGCTGCGCACCGTGCGGGGAGTCGGCTACCGGCTGGTCAAACCGTGAAGCGTCGCCTCGGGCTGGGCGCGCGGATCGCGATCACCGTGGTGCTGACCACCGTGGGGGCCTCCGCCGCGCTCGCCGTCGCGGTCTACACCACCCAGTCCGCCTCGGCGAGGGACCGCTTCGTCACCTCGGCGACTCTCGGGTTCCGGTCGGACGTGCAGCAGGCCGTGGAGCACCGCGCGCCCTGCCGGGCCGCGGTCCCCGACTGCACGGTGGACGCCGCCGCGGAGTACATGGGCGGGCGGCTCGGGCTGACCTGGGCGCTGGTCGACCTGCGGCAGGAGGCGCCCGGTCCGCGGGAGCGCGGGTTCGTCCCCGTCCAGGGGAACACCGGCTGGCGGGACGGTCAGCTCCCGGTCGACCGGGTCGAGCAGGCACGGGCCGCGGGCGGCGAGCCGGTGACCTACGACTACACCGGGCCCGACGGCTCGTTCTTCGTGGTGACCGGGCTGATCGCCCCGGGCATCGTACTGGCGGAGTTCTACAACACCGCCGGGCTCGACCGCGAGATCGGCAACCTGCGCACCCAGCTCGCCGTGCTGACCGTGGTGGTCGCCCTCACCGCGGCCGCCATCGCGTTGCTCGCGGTCCGGCAGATCCAGCGGCCGGTCCGGGCCGCGGCGGTGGCGGCGCGGCGGCTCGGGGCAGGCGCGCTCGACACCCGGTTGCCGGTCCACGGGCGGGACGAGCTCGCCGAACTCGCCGGGTCCTTCAACCTCATGGCGCAGCGGCTGGGCGAGTCGATCGACGAACTGCGCCGCAAGGACGCCCAGCAACGCCGGTTCGTCGCCGACGTGGCCCACGACCTGCGAACCCCGCTCGCTTCGCTGGCCGTGCTCACCGACAGCCTCGACAGCCCGGACCACCCCGACCGGGCCCGGTCGGTCGAGCTGCTCGGCACCCAGGTCCGCCGCCTCGGCGCCCTCGTCGAGGACCTGCTGGAGATCTCCCGCATCGACGCGGGCGTGGCGGAGTTCCGGCCCGAGCCCATCGACCTCGCGGAACTGGTGCGTGACGCGATCGGCATGGTCTCGACGGGGGAGGAGGTCGCGCTCACCGCGACCGGGGACACCACCGTCGAGGGTGACGCGCGGCGCGTGCACACGATCGTGCGCAACCTGCTCAGCAACGCCGAGCACCACGGGGCACCGCCGGTCGGCGTGACCATCGACGGCACCGACCCGCACCTGGTGACGGTGACGGTCGTGGACCACGGGCCGGGCGTGCCCGCCCACCTCGCTCCCGTGGTGTTCGACCGGTTCGTGCGCGGGGACCGCGCCCGGTCCTACACCGCGGGCAGCGGGCTGGGCCTGTCGATCGCCCAGGAGAACGCGATCATGCACGGCGGCCGGATCACGGTGCGCGACGTCGAGGGGGCGGGCGCCGCGTTCACCCTCACCCTGCCGCGTGGGTCGACGCCCGCACGACGAGTTCCGGGGTGAACACCACCTGCTGGTGCTCGTGGTGCGGATCGGCCGTCTCCTGCAGCAGGAGTTCCGCCGCCGTGCGGCCGAGCTGCCGCCGCGGCTGGCGGACCGAGGTGAGCGGGACCGCGGCGGCCGCCGCGAAGTCGATGTCGTCGTAACCCACGATCGCGAGATCGTCGGGCACCCGCAGGTGCAGGCTCACGCACGTCTGCAGCAGGCCCAGCGCCAGCAGGTCGTTCACGCAGAACGCCGCCGTCGGGCGCGCCGGCGCCGGCAGGCCGGCCAGGCGCGCGCCGGCGTTGCGGCCGTCGGCGACCGTGAGGCCCGCCGTGGTCAGGTCCACCAGGTGGTCCGGGCCCAGCCCGGCCTCCGCCAACGCCCGCAGCGCGCCCTCGCGCCGGTCCCGCACCTGGCCCGACGTCGCGGGGCTGCCGATGAACGCGATCCGCTCGTGCCCCCTCTCGACGAGGTGCTGGACCGCGATCATCCCGCCGTGCACGTCGTCCACCGCGACCGAGCAGTGCGTGGCCGCCGTGCGCGTGCGGTCCACGATCACCACCGGCGTGCCGCGCAGGGCGATTTCGTCCAGGACGGCCGCGTCGGGGTCGACCGGGGTGATCAGCACGCCCTGCACCCGCTGCTGCTCCAGCCTGCTCAGGTAAGCGCTTTCCCGTTCCGCGCGGTTGTCGCTGTTGCACAGGAACAGCGACAGGTCACCCTCGTCCGCCGCGTCCTCCACGCCCGCGGCGACGTCGGTGAAGAACGGGTTGCTGCCGTCGAGCATCACGTAACCCAGCACGCGGCTGCGCCCGGCGCGCAGCTGGCGCGCCGACTCGTTGCGCACGAACCGCAGCTCCGCCATCGCCGCCTCCACCTTCGCCCGCGTCCGCGGGCTGACGCGGTCCGGCCGGTTGAGCACGTTGGACACCGTGCCCAGTGAAACGCCGGCCAGCGCGGCCACGTCCTTGATCCCCGCGACGCGGGGTTCGGCCGGACCGGCCTCGTGGGCACCGTGCACCGCCATCGGAAAGCCTCCGTTGAAACGTAACAGCGAGGTGAATCCTGGTCGCGCAACGCGACCGGGAGCGAGAAAACCCCTTCTGATCAGCGGTGGAACGAGTTCATTGACAGTGTGATCGGATGCATAGTAGCGTCACCGCGCCAGGTTTGTGAAACCTTTCATTCCGGAGGTCGCGATGGAGCGCCCACACCCGGGCCGCGTGCCCCTGCTGGAGGTCCGCGGCGTCACGAAGTCCTTCGGGGCGGTCGCGGCCGTCGCCGGGGTCTCTTTCCCGCTGTACGCGGGGGAAGCGCACGCGCTGGTGGGGGAGAACGGTGCGGGCAAGTCGACCATCGTGAAGATGCTCGCCGGGGTGCACCGCCCCGACACGGGCACGCTGCTGGTGGACGGGCAGCCCGTCGAGTTCTCCTCACCCGCGGACGCGAAGGCCGCCGGGATCGCGGTGATCTACCAGGAACCCACGCTGTTCCCCGACCTTTCGGTCGCGGAGAACATCGTGATGGGCCGCCACCCGCGCGGCAGGCTGGGGATGATCGACCGCGCGGCGATCCGCGCCGAGGCCGAAGCGTTGTTCACGCGCCTGGGCGTCCGGATCGACCCGTCGCGGCCCGCCCGCGGGCTGTCCATCGCGGACCAGCAGATCGTGGAGATCGCGAAAGCGCTTTCCGCCGACGCGCGCGTGCTCGTCATGGACGAGCCGACCGCGGCGCTGAGCCTCGTCGAGGTCGAGCGGCTGTTCTCCGTCGCGCGAGCGCTGCGCGAAGAGGGGGCGGCGATCATGTTCATCTCGCACCGCTTCGAGGAGATCACGCAGCTGTGCCAGCGCGTCACGATCATGCGTGACGGCAGGCACGTCTCCACCGACCCGGTCGAGGACCTGAGCGTCGACGAGATGGTCAAGCGGATGGTCGGCCGTGAGCTGGACGCGTTGTTCCCCAAGCAGGACGTCGAACCCGGCGAGGTCGTGCTGGAGGTCGAAGGCCTGACCAGGGAAGGCGTTTTCCGCGACATCTCCTTCTCCGTGCGGGCGGGCGAGATCGTCGCCTTCGCCGGGCTGGTGGGGTCCGGCCGCTCGGAGGTCGTGCAGGCGGTGTTCGGGGTGGACGAACGCGACGCCGGAACCGTGAAGGTGGCCGGGAAGAAGCTGAAACCTCACGCGCCCCGCGCGGCGATGGCCGCGGGCATGGCTCTCGTGCCGGAGGACCGCCGTCAGCAGGGGCTGGTGATGGACCTGTCGATCGAACGCAACGTCACGCTGCCGCGCTCCCGCGCACTGTCCACTTTGGGCTTCCTCTTTGGACCAGGTGAGCGTCGTGAGGCGTTGCACTGGACGAAACGGTTGCAGACCAAGTACGGCCGCCTCGGCGACCCGGTGGGCACCCTCTCGGGCGGCAACCAGCAGAAGGTCGTGCTCGCGAAGTGGCTCGCGATGGCGCCGAAGGTGCTGATCGTGGACGAGCCCACCCGCGGAATCGACGTCGGCACGAAGGCGGAGGTGCACCGGCTGATGTCGGCGCTGGCCGCCGAGGGCGTCGCGGTCGTGATGGTGTCCTCGGAACTGCCGGAGGTGCTGGGCATGGCCGACCGGGTGCTGGTGATGCGCGAGGGCCACCTGGTGGCGGAGATCCCGCGCGCCGAGGCGACCGAGGACTCGGTGATGTTCGCGGCGATGGGACAAGGAGCCGCGGCGTGAACGCGATGAAAGTGGCGGCGCCCGCGCCGCGTGAGGCGACCACACCGGGAGGGCGTTCGGTGGTGGGCACGGTGTTCAAGGCGCGCGAGTCGGGCATCGTGCTCGCGCTGGTGGTGCTCGTCGCGTTCACCGCGACGCAGAACTCGCGGTTCCTGTCCGGGCAGAGCATCCGCGACATCCTCCTGGGCACCGCGATCCTCGCGGTGCTCGCGGTCGGGCAGGCGATCGTGATGATCACCCGCAACATCGACCTGTCCGTCGGGTCGGTGCTGGGACTGTCGGCGTTCGCCGTCGGTGCCCTGCTGCGGGACAACCCGGGCCTGCCGGTGGTCGTCGCGCTGCTCGCCGGGCTCGGCCTCGGCGCCGCGTGCGGGCTGCTCAACGGGGTGCTCGTGCGCTTCGGGCAGGTGCCCGCGCTCGTGGTCACCCTCGGCACGCTGTACGCCTACCGCGGGATCATCTACTTCTGGGCGGGCGGCCAGCAGATCAACGCCGACAAGCTGCCCGGCTCGTTCCTGTCCTTCGGGCACGACTCGTTCCTCGGCATCCCGTGGCTGGTGCTGATCGCGGTGGTCGTGCTCGTCGTGGCCGGGATCGTGCTGCGCAACTACCGGGCCGGCCGCGAGCTGTACGCGATGGGCTCCAGCCCGCAGGCCGCCGAGCTGGCGGGCATCAAGGTCGGGCGCAACACGATCGCGGCGTTCCTCGTCAGCGGCGCGCTGGCCGGGGTCGCGGGCGTGTTGTTCGCCGCCCGGTTCGGCACGATCGACGCCGCCGCGGGCAACGGGTACGAACTCAACGTCGTCGCGGCCGCGGTCGTCGGCGGGGTGGCGGTGTTCGGCGGCAGCGGCACGGTGTGGGGTGCCGGGCTCGGCGCGCTCCTGCTCACCGTGATCGGCAGCGCGCTGGCCGTGCTCGACATCAACCAGTTCTGGCAGCAGGCCATCGTCGGCGCGCTGATCCTGCTGGCCATCGGCGCGGACCGGCTCGTGGCCGTCCGGGTGCAAAAGACACTGTCAGGGCGCTTGGAGACGCAGAAGAGGGATTCCCATGTCTGACAAGGCAACGCGGCCGGCGTGGCTGTCGCGGCTAGCGAGCTGGGACGCCGCCGTCATCGTGGTGACGATCGTGGTCCTGGTGATCGCCTCCGGCGCGGTCGAGAACTTCGGCACCAGCCGCAACTTCACGTTCCTGCTGCTGGACCTGCTGCCGATCGCGCTCGTGGCGCTGCCCATGACGTTCGTGGTCGTCACCGGGGAGATCGACCTGTCCGTGGCCTCCACGCTCGGGCTCACGTCCGCGGTGATGGGTGACCTGTGGAACCGGGGGATGACGATCGAGTCGATCATCCCGCTGTGCCTCGTGCTGGGGGCGGTGCTCGGCGCGCTGAACGGGTTCTTCGTCACGGTGCTGAAACTGCCGTCGCTGGCGGTCACGATCGGCACGCTGGCGCTCTACCGCGGGCTGGCGTTCGTGGTGCTGGGCGACAGCGCGGTGGCCGACTTCCCGCGCGACTACACGTCGTGGGTCACGGGCACGATCAGCGACGGGCCGATTCCCAACGTGCTGATCCCGCTCGTGGTGCTGGCGGTGGTCTTCGGCGTGGTGCTGCACGCGACGCCGATCGGGCGCGCGGTGTTCGCCGCCGGGGCGAACGAGCAGGCGGCCCGCTTCGCCGGGATCCGCGTGGGGCACCTGAAGTTCTGGCTTTACGTCGTGTCGGGCGCGGTCGCCGGGCTGGCCGGGGTGCTGTGGACCCTGCGGTACTCCAGCGCCCGCGCGGACAACGGTTTCGGCCTGGAACTCGCCGTCGTCGCCGCGGTGCTGCTGGGCGGCGTCTCCATCTTCGGCGGCAAGGGGACGCTGCCGGGCGTGCTCGCCGGCGTGGTGCTGCTGGCGACCCTGCAGAACGCGCTGCGCCTGCAGGACGTGTCGAACGAGGCGCTCAACATCGTCACCGGCGTGCTGCTGATCATCTCGGTGCTCCTGCCCAACCTCGTCACCAGAACCCGGGCTTCGCTGCGGCGCCGGGCTACAACCTAGAAAGGCAAACTCCATGACCAAGCGACTCCTCGCCGGTGCGGTGTCAGCGGCCCTGGTGTTGACGCTCGCCGCGTGCGGTGGGACCACCAAGAACGACAGCTCTTCGTCCGGCGGTGGTGGCCAGTCCACCGCGCAGGCCGACCCCAACGCCGCCACCAAGACCGGCGTGAAGATGGCCTTCCTGCCCAAGCAGCTCAACAACCCGTACTCGGACATCGAGGTCGGCGGCGGCAAGGCCGCGCTCGACGAGCTCAAGGGCGAGTACAAGCTGGTCGGCCCCAACGACGCCAGCGCGTCCTCGCAGGTCAGCTACATCAACACGCTGATCCAGCAGCAACAGGACGTCATCGGCATCGCCGCGAACGACCCGAACGCGGTGTGCCCGTCGCTGAACCAGGCCCGCAACGCCGGGATCAAGGTCGTCGCGTTCGACTCGGACGCCGCCAAGGACTGCCGCGACGTGTTCATCAACCAGGCCACCACGCAGGGCATCGGCGAGCAGCTGGTGAAGATGGCCAGCGAGCTCGCGGGCGGTTCCGGTGAGATCGCGATCCTGTCGGCGACCCCCAACGCCACCAACCAGAACGCCTGGATCGAGGTCGTCAAGCAGGAGCTGGCCAAGCCGCAGTACGCGGGCCTGAAGCTGGACAAGATCGCCTACGGCAACGACGACGACCAGAAGTCGTTCCAGGAGGCGCAGGGGCTGCTGCAGTCGTTCCCGAACCTCAAGGTCATCGTGTCGCCGACCACCGTCGGCATCGCGGCGGCGGCCCGCTACATCTCCTCGTCCAGCTACAAGGGCAAGGTCGCGGTGACCGGGCTCGGCACGCCCAACCAGATGCGCCAGTACGTCAAGGACGGCACGGTGCAGCAGTTCGCGCTGTGGAACCCCGCCGACATCGGCTACCTGGCCGCCTACGCGGGCGTCGCGCTCGCGTCGGGGCAGATCACCGGCGCCGAGGGGCAGAAGTTCAAGGCGGGCAAGCTCGGTGAGTACACGATCGGCGCCGGTGGCGAGATCGTGCTCGGCCCGCCCACCGTGTTCACCGCCCAGAACATCGACCAGTACAACTTCTGAGCACTTCCGGCCGGGCCGCGCGTCCCGCGGCCCGGCCGGGTTCCACGGAGGACGTGATCGTGGCCCGATACTGCTTCTGCCTGCAGGTGAAACCCGAGCGGATGACCGAGTACGCGCAGCGGCACCGCGCGGTGTGGCCGGAGATGCGGCAGGCGCTGACCGACACCGGCTGGCGCAACTACTCGCTCTTCCTCCGCGACGACGGCCTCCTGATCGGCTACGTCGAAGCCGACGACCTCGAAGCCGCCCAGGCCGCGATGGCCCGCACGGAGGTCAACGCCCGCTGGCAGGCGGAGATGGCCGGGTTCTTCACCGGCCTCGACGGCCGCGGCCCCGACGAGGGTTTCCAGCTGCTCACCGAGGTCTTCCACCTAGAAGGAAAGTGATCCACGTGTCCGACCTGACTGCTGTGAAGTCCGCGCTGCGGGCCCAGCGGATCGAAACCCCGTCCTGGGGCTACGCGAACTCCGGCACCCGCTTCAAGGTGTTCCCGCAGCCGGGGGTGCCGCGCACGCCCGAGGAGAAGATCGCCGACGCGGCGACCGTGCACCGGTTCACCGGGGTCGCCCCGAGTGTGGCGCTGCACATCCCGTGGGACCGCGTCGAGGACTACGGCGCGCTCGCCCGCTACGCGCGGGACCTCGGCGTCGAGATCGGCGCGATCAACACCAACGTCTTCCAGGACGAGGACTACAAGCTCGGCTCGGTCACCAACCCGGACCCCGGCATCCGCCGCAAGGCCACCGACCACCTGCTCGAGGCGATCTCCATCATGGACGCCACGGGCTCCCGCGACCTGAAGCTGTGGTTCTCCGACGGCATCAACTACCCCGGCCAGGACGACCTGCGCGACCGGCAGGACCGGCTGTCCGCCGCGCTGCACGAGACCTACGAGCGGCTCGGCGACGGCCAGCGGCTGCTGCTGGAGTACAAGCTGTTCGAGCCCGCCTTCTACGCCACCGACGTCCCGGACTGGGGGACCTCCTACGCGCACTGCCTCGAGCTCGGTCCGAAAGCGACGGTGTGCATCGACACCGGCCACCACGCGCCGGGCACGAACATCGAGTTCATCGTCGCCTTCCTGCTGCGGGCCGGGAAGCTCGGCGCGTTCGACTTCAACTCCCGCTTCTACGCCGACGACGACCTGATGGCCGGCGCCGCGGACCCGTTCCAGCTGTTCCGCATCATGTACGAGATCGTCCGCGGGGACGCGCTCGACCCGTCCTACGGCATCAGCTTCATGCTCGACCAGTGCCACAACATCGAGCGCAAGATCCCCGCGATCATCCGCTCGGTGATGAACGTCCAGGAGGCCACCGCCAAGGCACTGCTGGTCGATCGTGACGCGCTGCGCACCGCCCAGCGTGAGGGGAACGTCCTGGAGGCCAACGCGATCCTGATGGACGCCTACAACACCGACGTGCGGCCGCTCCTCGCCGAACTGCGAGAGGAGGCGGGCCTGGATCCCGACCCGGTCGCCGCCTACCACCGCAGCGGGTACCAGCAGCAGATCGAGGCCGAGCGGGCCGACGGCCGGCAGGCCGGATGGGGAGCCTGAGAACCATGACCGTGCCGGAAGAACTCATCGCCCGCAGCAACGCGCTGGGCGCCGACCCCCGCAACACCAACTACGCCGGCGGCAACACCTCCGCCAAGGGCAGCGAGACCGACCCCGTCACCGGACAGCCCACGGAACTGTTGTGGGTCAAGGGATCCGGGGGCGACCTCGGCACGCTGACCGAGGCCGGGCTCGCCGTGCTGAGGCTGGACCGGCTGCGCGCACTGGTCGACGTCTACCCCGGTGTCGAGCGCGAGGACGAGATGGTCGCCGCGTTCGACTACTGCCTGCACGGCCGCGGCGGTGCCGCGCCCTCGATCGACACCGCCATGCACGGCCTCGTCGACGCCACCCACGTCGACCACCTGCACCCGGACTCGGGCATCGCGCTCGCCACCGCCGCCGACGGTCCCGCGCTGACCAAGGAGTGCTTCGGCGACCGCGTGGTGTGGGTCGACTGGCGCCGCCCCGGGTTCCAGCTCGGCCTCGACATCGCCGCCGTGAAGAAGGCCAACCCGCAGGCGATCGGCGTGATCCTCGGCGGGCACGGCATCACCGCGTGGGGCGCCACGTCCGAGGAGTGCCGGCGCAACTCGCTGGACATCATCCGCACCGCCGAGAAGTTCCTCGCCGAACGTGGCGGGGCCGAGCCGTTCGGCGCCGTCGTGCCCGGGTTCGAGCCGCTGCCGGAGCAGGAGCGCAGGGAACGCGCCGCCGCGCTCGCCCCGGTGGTCCGCGGGCTCGCCTCGACCGACCAGCGCCAGGTCGGCCACTACACCGACACCGACGTGGTGCTGGACTTCCTGTCCCGCGAGAAGCTCCAGCCGCTCGCGGCGCTGGGCACGTCCTGCCCGGACCACTTCCTGCGCACCAAGGTCCGCCCCCTCGTGCTCGACCTGCCCGGCAGCGCGCCGCTGGAGGACGTGCTCGCGCGGCTGAAGGAACTGCACGCCGCCTACCGCGAGGACTACCGCGCCTACTACGAGCGGCACGCCACCCCGGACAGCCCCGCCATGCGCGGCGCCGACCCGGCCATCGTGCTCGTGCCCGGCGTGGGCATGTTCTCCTTCGGCAAGGACAAGCAGACCGCGCGCGTGGCGGGCGAGTTCTACGTCAACGCCATCAACGTGATGCGCGGCGCCGAAGCCGTCTCCACCTACGCGCCGATCCCGGAGAGCGAGAAGTTCCGGATCGAGTACTGGGCACTGGAGGAGGCCAAACTCCAGCGGATGCCCAAGCCGAAACCGCTCGCGGGCCGCATCGCGCTCGTCACGGGCGCGGGCTCGGGCATCGGGAAGGCCATCGCCGAACGCCTCGCCGCCGAGGGCGCCTGCGTCGCGATCGCCGACCTCAACGCCGACGCCGCCGAACAGGTCGCCCGCGGCATCGGCGGCACCGACAAGGCGGTCGCGGTGACGGCCAACGTCACCGACGCCGACGCCGTGCAGGCCGCGATCGACGCGACCGCGCTCGCGTTCGGCGGGGTGGACCTGGTGGTCAACAACGCCGGGCTGTCGATCTCCAAGCCACTGCTGGAAACCACCGAAAAGGACTGGGACATCCAGCACGACGTGATGGCCAAGGGCTCCTTCCTGGTCTCGCGCGCGGCGGCGAGGGCGATGATCGCGCAGGGGATGGGCGGTGACATCGTCTACATCTCCTCGAAGAACTCCGTGTTCGCGGGCCCCAACAACGTCGCGTACGGGGCGGCGAAGGCCGACCAGGCGCACCAGGTGCGGTTGCTCGCCGCCGAACTGGGCGAGCACGGCATCCGCGTCAACGGCGTCAACCCCGACGGCGTCGTGCGGGGCTCCGGCATCTTCGCCGGGGGCTGGGGCGCGCAGCGCGCCGCGGTGTACGGCGTGCCGGAGGAGGACCTGGGCAAGTTCTACGCCCAGCGCACCATCCTCAAGCGCGAGGTGCTGCCCGAGCACGTCGCCGCCGCGGTGTTCGCGCTCACCGCGGGCGACCTGACCCACACCACCGGCCTGCACGTGCCCGTCGACGCGGGCGTGGCCGCCGCTTTCCTGCGCTGAGGGGGAGACCATGTCCTTGGAGCGCATCACGCCGCGCCGCACCCGCGTCGGGCTCGTCTCCGGCGGGCTCGGGGCGTACTGGCCGCAGTTCCCGGAGCTGCTGCCGCAACTCCAGGCCTCGGCGCGGCGCGTGGCCGAGCGTCTGTCCGGTTTGGACTGCGAGGTGGTCGACGCCGGGTTCGTCTCCGACGCGCGGGAAGGCGCGGCCGCGGCGGAAACACTGCGCGTGGCCGACTGCGACCTGATCATCGGGTTCCTGACGACGTACCTCACGTCCAGCATGCTGGCCCCGGTCGCCCAGCGCAGCGGCGCCCCGGTGCTGCTGATCAACCTCCAGCCCACGGAGGCCATGGACCACGCCACCTTCGACACCGGCGCCTGGCTGGCCTACTGCGGCGCGTGCCCGCTGCCGGAGATGGCCAACGCCTTCCGCCGCCTCGGGGTGGAGTTCCGCTCGGTTTCCGGCCACCTGGAGGACGAGCGGGCCTGGACGCGGATCGAGCGGTGGATCAAGGCCGCCGGCGTGCGGGCGGCGTTCCGGCACGGCCGCCACGGCCTGCTCGGCCACCTGTACCCGGGCATGCTCGACGTCGCGACTGACCCGACGCTGGTGCCGGCCCAGCTCGGCGGGCACGTGGAGATCCTGGAGGTCGACGACCTGCGGGTCCGCGTCGAGAAGGTCACCGACGACGAGACCCGGGCGAGGATGGACCTCGCCCGCGAGGTGTTCACCGTGCACTCCTCCGTCACCGAGGAGGATTTCGCCTGGGGCGCCAGGGTTTCCGTCGCGCTCGACCGCCTGGTCGAGGACTTCGCGCTGGACTCGCTGGCCTACTACCACCGCGGGCTCGACGGGGAGACCCACGAACGCGTCGGCGCCGGGTTCATCCTCGGCGCGTCGCTGCTCACCGCGCGCGGCATCCCCGCCGTCGGCGAGTACGAGCTGCGCACCTCGCTCGCGATGCTGCTGATGGACCGGCTCGGCGCGGGCGGGTCCTTCACCGAGCTGCAGGCGCTGAACTTCCGCGACCGGGTCGTGGAAATGGGGCACGACGGGCCCGCGCACCTGGCGATCAGCGCGCGCAAACCGCTGTTGCGCGGGCTCGGCGTGTACCACGGCAAACGGGGCTGGGGCGTGTCGGTCGAGTTCGACGTCCAGCACGGCCCGGTCACCCTGTGCGGGCTCGGGCAGCACCGCGACGGCAGGTTCGTGCTCGTGGCCGCGGAGGGCGAGGTCGTGCCGGGGCCGCTGCTGGAAATCGGCAACACCACCTCGCGCGTGGACTTCGGCTGCGACCCGGGGGAGTGGACCGACGCGTGGTCGGCCAGCGGGGTGGACCACCACTGGGCGCTCGGGACCGGCCACCGGGTCGCGGAGCTGACCGCCGTCGCGGATCTGCTGGGCCTCGAACTGGTCGTGGTACGGCCATGATGCGCCTCGCGGCGGTCGACCTCGGTGCGTCCAGCGGGCGGGTGATGGCCGGGACCGTGGGGCCGGGGCGCCTCGAACTCGACGAGGTGCACCGGTTTCCCAACGGCGGGCCCGTCCGCGTCGCGCGGGGTGCGGGCTCCACGTTGCACTGGGACATCCTCGGGATCTACCGCGAAACGCTGGCGGGTCTGCAGGCGGCCGGAGACGTTGCGGGGGTGGGCATCGACTCGTGGGCGGTGGACTACGGGCTGCTTGACGCGTCCGGCGCCCTGCTCGGCAACCCTGTGCACTACCGAGACTCCCGCACCGACGGCATCGCCGAACAGGTCGGGAAGGCCATCCCGCCGCGGGAGCTGTTCGACGTCACCGGGTTGCAGCAGCTGCCGTTTAACACGCTTTACCAGCTGATCGCCGAGGGCGACCGGCTCGCGGCCGCGGAGACGATGCTGCTGATCCCGGACCTGTTGAACCACTGGCTCACCGGTGCCGTCGGCGCCGAACGCACCAACGCCTCGACCACGCAGCTCTACGACGTGCGTGCCCAGAATTGGGCGACCGGCATCGCCGCACGCGCGGGGATCCCGCCCCGGTTGTTCCCGCCGCTGCGCGACCCGGGCTCGGTGGTGGGCAGCCTGCGCCGTGAGGTCGCCGAGGAGCTGGTGTTGCCGCAGCTGCCGGTCATCGCGGTCGGCTCGCACGACACCGCCTCGGCGGTCGTGGCCGTGCCCGCCGAGCCCGGCACGCAGTTCGCCTACATCTCCTCCGGCACCTGGTCGCTGGTCGGGATGGAGCTGACGCGTCCCGAGCTGAGCGAGGCCGCACGCGCCGCCAACTTCACCAACGAAGGCGGCGTCGACGGCACGTTCCGCTTCCTGCGCAACGTGATGGGCCTGTGGGTGCTCACCGAGACCCTGCGCACGTGGGCCGCCCGGGGCGAGCGGGTGGAGCTGGCACGGGTGCTCGCCGAAGCCGCCGACGCGCCACCGCTGGCGGCCGTCGTCGACCTCGACGCGCCCGCGTTCCTCGCCCCCGGTGACATGCCCGCCCGGATCGCCGCCGCGTGCCGGGAAACCGGTCAGCGGCCACCGGAGACCCGCGGCGAGATCGTCCGGTGCATTGTGGACAGTCTGGCGCTGGCGTACCGGCGCACTGTGCGCCAGGCCGCGGAGCTGACCGGCCGCGCCGTCGACGTCGTGCACCTGGTGGGTGGCGGAGTGCGCAACGAACTGTTGTGCCAGCTCACCGCCGACGCCTGCGGCGTGCCCGTGCTCGCCGGGCCGGTGGAGGCCGCCGCGCTCGGCAACGTCCTCGTCCAGGCCCGTACCCTCGGCGAGGACCTGCCGGACCTGGCGGCGATGCGCGCGCTCATCCGCCGAACCCAGCCGCTGCGCCGGTACGACCCCACGGGCGGCGACTGGGCGGCCGCGCAGGCGAGACTGGAGCGGAGGAGCGTGCCGTGACGATCACCCTCAAACGGCGGGAACTGGACCTGCGCGCCGAAGACCTGACGCTCAACGCCATCGTGCGACGCCTGGAGCTGTCCGGTCGCAGGGTGCGCCGCCGCCCGCGGGCCCTCTGCGACCGCCTCGGTTTCGCGGCACCCGTCCAGGCAGTGGAGACCGCCAGGCGAGACCTGCAGTAGGCGGTCCGTTCCGGGCACCATGGCAAGCCCCTCCTCCTGCAACGAGCACGTCAGAACCGCCGCCGAGGCGGCCCCCTGACGGGTCAGCCGAACGTCGCCCCGGCGAGGATCGCGTCGATGCGCGCGTCGAGGTCGGGGGAGGCGGCGTACTCGGTCACCAGGATCTTGCTCGTCGGCAGCCACCACATCCGGACCTGGTTGTTCTGCGTCGCGTCCGCGCAGGTGACCTGCCAGCGTGCGTACTCGGCCTTCTTCGGGCCGATCGGGGCGAGACCGGACTCGATCACGGTGCTGCCGGTGGCTTCCGGGCCCGACCCGGGCGGCGCGGACGGGGTGATGCACTGCGGCACGTCCGTGCCCGTGTACCAGCCGTAGGGCCGGTTCACGCTGGGGGCGTTGAAGGGCGCGTTCGGGTCGTTCGCCGCCGCGCGCAGGTCCAGCATCCGCGCCACGCACTGCGCCGACCCGTCCGAGACGCACCCGTCGAGAGCGCCGCCCGAGGAGGCGCCGGTGTACCGCATGCCCTGCGGCAACGTCACGGTCATCGTCGCCACCGTCACCGTGCCCCCCGGCGCCGATGAAGCCGATGACGACGACGGTGCCGCGGACCGCGACGACGAAGGCGCCGCCGAGGACGAGCTCGTCCCCGCCGCGAAAGGCTGTCCCTTCACCGCCTCCGTGCACCCCGCGACCGCCAGCGCCACGATCCCGGTCAGCAGTACGCCCCACACCGATCTGCTCCGCACCACCGCATGCCCTTTCCCTCACCGGCCGGCACCCACTCCGACGCGGCCGCCGCGCCGGAGGTTCGCGACAGCATGGCATGCCGCGCACGTTGCACGGCGGAGCGCCGGGGTTGCCCACTATGCTGTGCTGACCGCGCCGACCGCCGAGGCCGGCACCCGACACAGCGAGGACGAGCAGGCACCGATGGTGGCTCGGGATGCTGCGCTCACCCGCGCACCTTCTCCGGAACGGCTGGGGCCCACCCGGGTCCTGCTGATCGAGGACGACGACGGTGACGCCCTGCTCGTGGAGGAGCTGCTCATCGACGTCGGCGCGGCCGTCGAGCTGCAGCGCGTCCGGTCGCTGGCCGAGGCCCGCCCGTACCTGGCCGGTGTCGCGTGCGTGCTGCTCGACCTGGGCCTGCCCGACACCCACGAGCTCGAAGGCGTCCGCTGGCTGCAGGCGCACCGCCCCGACGTCGCCGTGGTGGTGCTGACGGGGCTGGCCGACGAGTACCTCGGCGAGCACGCCGTGCGCGCCGGCGCCCAGGACTACCTGGTCAAGGGCCAGGTCGACGGGCAGCTGCTGGACCGGGTCATCCGCTACGCGATCGAACGCGTGCGCTCCGAGGAGGTCCAGCGCGAGCTGCGGGAAGCCCGCATCTACGCCGAGGAGAACACGCGCCTGGAGCGCGGCCTGCTGCCCTCGCCGCTGGTGTCGGACCCGGAGCTGACCGTCGCGAGCCGGTACTCGCCCGGCGGGCAGCGGTTGCTGCTGGGCGGCGACTTCTACGACGTCGTGCAGGCCGCCGACGGCTGGGTGCACGCCGTGGTCGGCGACGTCTGCGGGCACGGCCCCGACGAAGCCGCGCTGGGGGT
Organism: Amycolatopsis sacchari; assembly: GCF_900114035.1. Taxonomy (GTDB): domain Bacteria; phylum Actinomycetota; class Actinomycetes; order Mycobacteriales; family Pseudonocardiaceae; genus Amycolatopsis_E; species Amycolatopsis_E sacchari. Next base: position 551,869 of record NZ_FORP01000001.1, read on the forward strand.
GTCGATGCGCGTGGCGTGGCGCACGATGGTGCTCGCCGCGCGCCCCACCGTCGAGGTGCTCACCACCCTCGACCAGGTCTTCGCCCACGAACGGCACAAGAAGGCGCTGTTCACGACGCTCACCATGCTGTCGATCGACCCGAGCCGCCGGTTCGTCCGCGTGTACCTCGCGGGCCACCCGCCGCCGCTGGTCATCACACCCGGCGGGGTGCGGCAGCTGGAGGCGCCGCTGCGCCCGCCGGTGGGCATCGGCGACGGCTCGGTGTGGCCGAGCGCCGACCTGCCGCTGGACCGCCGCTGGTCGATCCTGATGTACACCGACGGCCTGATCGAGGGCCGCATCGGCGCGGGCAGCAGGCGGCTGGACGTGGACGGGCTGCTCGGGCTCGTGGAATCCGTGCTGCCCGCGGGTTATCCGGCGCGCGGCGCCGAGGAAGGACTGCTGGACGACGTGATCGAGCGGGTGCGTGCGCTCAACGGCGGCGATCTGGACGACGACCTGGCGGTGCTCGCGCTGGGCGGAGGCGCCCGGTGACGGTCGAAGCACCTCCCGCCCCCGTCGAGCGGGAACCGCGCCGCCACGCGCACCGCTGGCCGCTGCGCCGCATCACCAGCGTCGGCGTCGCGATCGTCGCCGCGTTCTCGGTGATCTCGATCGTGGTCGGCGTCATCGCGCTGACCAGCCTGTCCACCGCCCGCAGCCGCGTCATCGACCGGATCGACCCCGCGCTGCAGCAGTCCCTGCGCCTGGAGGCCGCGCTGGTCGACCAGGAGACCGGTGTGCGGGGCTACGGACTGGCCACCCAGCAGGACTTCCTGCAGCCCTACACCAACGGGCTGGCGGCGCAACGGGACGCCGTGGACCGGCTCACCGGACTGCTGGGCTCCGACCTGCCCGAGGCGGCCGCGGGACTGCGCGAGGTCGTGACCCTCGCCGATGCGTGGCGCACGGAGTACGCGGAGCCGACGATCCAGCTGGTCCGGACCACCGGGCAGCCCGCCGTGGGCACCGGCGTCGACCGCGGCAAGAACGCCTTCGACGCCGTGCGCACCGCGGTGACGGCGCTGCAGGACGAGCTGAACACCGCCCGCCAGCTGGGCACGGCCACGCTGAACCGCACGTGGGTCGTGCTCTACGTGGCCTGCATCGCGATCGCCGTGGTGTTCGTGCTGATCGTGTTCGCGCTGGCGTTCGGGCTGCGCGCCGCCGCCATCACGCCGCTGACCCGGCTGGCGCGGGAGGTTCGCGTGGTCGCCGACGGCGACTTCGCGCACGAGGTCGCGCAGAGCGGGCCGCGCGAGGTGCGGGAGCTGGGCGACGACGTGAACCGGATGCGTGAGCGCATCCTCCAGGAGCTCTCGGCGCTGCGGTCCGCGCACGCCGTGCTCGACGCCCGCACGCAGGACCTGGAGCGGTCCAACGCCGAGCTGGAGCAGTTCGCCTACGTGGCCTCGCACGACCTGCAGGAGCCGCTGCGGAAGGTCGCGAGTTTCTGCCAGCTGCTGCAGCGCCGCTACGCCGGGCAGCTCGACGAGCGGGCCGACCAGTACATCGGTTTCGCCGTGGACGGCGCGAAACGCATGCAGGTGCTCATCAACGACCTGCTCGCGTTCAGCCGCGTCGGGCGCATCGTCCGCGAGGCAGTGCCCGTGTCGTGCGAGAAGGTGGTCGAGCAGGCGAAGACGAACCTGGCCACCGCGATCGAACAGTCCGGCGCGACGATCGAGGTGGGCGAGCTGCCCACCGTGCGCGCCGAGGTACCCCTGCTCACCGCGGTGTTCCAGAACCTGCTGGGCAACGCGCTGAAGTTCCACGGCGACAACCAGCCCCACGTCACCGTCACGGCGGAACGCGACGGTGATTTCTGGCGGTTTTGCGTGCAGGACAACGGGATCGGCATCGACCCGGAGTACGCGGAGCGGATCTTCGTGATCTTCCAGCGCCTGCACGCGAAGGCGGACTACCCCGGCACCGGCATCGGGCTGGCGATGTGCCGGAAGATCGTCGAACACCACGGCGGCACCATCTGGCTCGACACCACGGTCCAGACCGGTGCCCGGTTCTGTTTCACCCTGCCCGTGCTCCAGGAGGAGAAGGAAACCGATGACCATCCCGGAACCGCTTGACGTCGTCGACGTCCTGCTCGTCGAGGACGACGACGGTGACGTCCTGATGACGCAGGAGGCGTTCGAGCACCACAAGATCCGCAACAAGCTGCACGTCGTCAAGGACGGTGAGCAGGCGCTGCAGTTCCTGCACCGCGAGGGCGAGTACGCCGACGCGCCGCGCCCGGGTCTGATCCTGCTCGACCTGAACCTGCCGCGCCGCGACGGGCGCGAGGTGCTGGCGGAGCTGAAGAACGACCCGGAGCTGCGCGTGATCCCGGTCGTGGTGCTCACGACGTCCGAGGCGGAGGAGGACATCCTGCGCAGCTACAGCCTCCACGCCAACGCCTACGTCAGCAAACCCGTCGACTTCGAACGGTTCATCGAAGTGATCCGCCAGATCGACGACTTCTTCGTCACCGTGGTCAAACTGCCGCAGTGACATGTGGGGCGGGCCTGGCGACCCAGGCCCGCCCCAGCGTCCTAACCGGCCAGTGCCGGGATCACGTCACGCACGAACAGGTCGATGCTGGAGCGGTCGTAGGCCGCGTCGGCGAAGTACGTGATCGCGTACGTCATCCCGAGGCCACGCAGCTCGGTGAGCCGCTCGGCGATCTGCTCCGGCGTGCCGACCAGCGGGCCGGTCTCGAAGGCCCGGTACGTCGACTCCAGCACGTCCGCGGGCAGGTGCGGCTGGAAGTGCGAGCGGAGCCACGCCAGCCGGTCCCGCACGTCCTTCTCGGTCTCGCCGATCACCACGTTGTAGTTGGCCGAGCGCACGATCGCGTCGAAGTCGGTGCCGACGTCCTTGCAGTGCGCGGCCAGCACCTCCGACTTGTGGGCGAAGTCCTCGGGACCGCCGGCGAAGTTGGTGTAGTTCGCGTACTGCGCGGCGATCCGGAGCGTCTTCTTCTCGCCGCCACCGGCGATCCACAGTGGAATGCCGCCCTCCTGCAGCGGCAGCGGGCGGGAGATCGCACCGTCGACGTGGTAGTGGCGGCCGTCGAGCGTGGCCTTGCCCTCGGTCCACAGCTGCCGCATGATCTGCACGCCCTCGTCGAGCATGCCCAGCCGCTCCCCGGCGGGCGGGAACCCGTACCCGTAGGCGCGCCACTCGTGCTCGTACCAGCCGGCGCCGATGCCCATCTCCACGCGGCCGCCGGACACGACGTCCGTGGTGGCCGCGAACTTCGCGAGGTAGGCGGGATTGCGGTAGGCCATGCAGGTGCACATCTGGCCCAGCCGCACCCGGCTGGTCGCCGCGGCGAACGCCGCCATCAGCGCCCACGCCTCGTGCGTGGCCTCCTCGGTGGCCACCGGCGTGGTGTGGAAGTGGTCGTAGACCCAGATCGACTCGAAGGGTCCCTCCTCGGCGATCCTGGCGATGCCGAGCATGGTGTTCCACTGCTCGGCGGGGTCGATACCGGCCAGATCCAGGCGCCAGCCCTGGGGCACGAACAATCCGAATCGCATGGCCGAAATCCTAGTCACCGCCGCACCGGCAACGCGACCGGTCGCCACGTCCCCGGATCCGGCGCCCGCTCCACCGGGTCGGCGAGCGCGAGATCGGGAAAACGGCCCAGCAGGGCCGAAATCGCCACCTCGGTCTGCACGCGGGCGAACGACGCGCCGAGGCAGAAGTGCGGCCCGTGGGCGAAACTCAGGTGCTGGGCACCCGGCTCCCGGGTGATGTCGAACCGGTCGGGGTCGGGGAAGACGCGCGGATCCCGGTTGGCGGCGGCGATGACGACCGTGACGGGTTCGCCCTCCGGGATCCGGACCCCGCCGATCTCCGCGTCCTCGGTACCGAACCGGGGCACGGTCAGCGGCTGCGGGCCGCACCACCGCAACGCCTCCTCGACGGCCCTCGGGGCGAGCGCCGGATCGGCCCGCACCGCGGCGAGCTGCTCGGGGTGGGTGAGCAGGGCTTCGACCGCGTTGGCGACGAGGTTCGCCGGGGTCTGTCCGGCGAGGACCAGGTGCCAGACGAGCGTGACCGTGTCCACTTCGGACAGATCTGTGCGCAGCAGGTCGGTGACCAGGTCGTCGCCCGGCGCCACCCGTGCGCGCGCCACGGTGCCCTTCGCGTCCTCGATGGCCGAGGGCAGCGCCTCGGCGAACGCCGGCCCCGCGCCGGTGGCGATCGTCGCGGCGTAGGAGTGCCACCGTGGCCGGTCCGCGCCGGGGACCCCCACGAGCTCGCAGATCACCTCGACCGGCAGCGGCCGCGCGAAGTGCTCCAGCAGGTCGACCGGGCCGTCCGGGAGCGCGTCGAGCAGCCGGTCCACGATGCGCGCCACGCGCGCCCGGAAGTCCTCGGCACGGCGAGGCGTGAAGGCGGGGGCGACGGTGCGGCGCAGGCGGAGGTGCTCGTCGCCGCCGACCTCCTGCATCGTGCGCAGGTAGGGCCGGCAGTGCTCGGGCACGTCCGGCCGCAGGTAGCTGGCCGAGCTGGGGCCGAAGCGGGGATCGGCGAGCAGTTCGCGAGCCTCCGCGTGCCGCAGCACGGCCCACATCGAGCCGAAGCCCGGTGCGAGCAAGCGCGCGACGGGGCTCTTCTCGCGCAGGGCGCCGTAGGTGGCGAAGGGATCGTGCAGCACGGCGGGGTCGGACAGGTCGAGTTCGGGCACCATGTGGCCTCCAGGGGAAAATTCAGATGATGTCATCATCTGGATGGTGAAGGTAGCTTGAAGGCCGTCGTGAGGCAATGACGGGGGTGGCATGGCTCGGCTCACCAGGGCCCAGGCGCAGGAGCGCAACCGGGCGAAGGTGCTGGCCGCCGCGCGCGCGGAGTTCGCCGAACGCGGCTTCCGGGACGCGAAGGTGGACGCGATCGCCGAGCGGGCCGAGCTGACCAGGGGCGCGGTCTACTCGAACTTCCCCGGCAAACGCGCGCTGTACTTCGCCGTGCTGGCCGATCTCGCCGAGAACGCTTCCCGTCCGCCCGGGGCGCGGCCCGGCGCGACCGCGAAGGACTCCGTGGCCTCCTTCGCTCGGGCGTGGGTCTCCCGGCTCGACGAACCGCCGCTCGGCCGGGACCTGCTGCCGGAGGTGATGGCGGACGAGCGGCTGCGCGCGGCGTTCACCCAGCTCATGCGGCTCGACGCGGTGCTGCTGTCCCTCGCGTGGGAGGCGCTGGAACCGCCGCCGAGCCCGCCGGGTGCGCCCCCGGTCCGGCTCGTCCGCGCGGCCGGCGCCGTGCTCACCACCCTGCAGGGCGCGACCCAGCTCGCCGCCGCGGCACCGGGGTTCGCCGAGCCGTTCGACGTGATCAGCGCGTGCGAACGGCTGACCACGTTGGAGCTCAACGACTTCTGGGCCCCTCCGCCGCTGCGTGAACCGTCCCGTGCGGACGAACCGTGGCCCGCCGCCGAACGCGTCGACGCCGTGACGGGTGAGCCGGTGCGGGTCGACGGCGTGATCGCGGTGCTGGGGCCGCACCGCCTGGCCGCGGTCGAGGAGGCGGTGCGGGCCGGGGCGGAGGTCACCGCGGTCCTGGTCGCCGACGAGCCCGCCGAGTTCCTGCCGCTCGCCCGCTGGGCGGTCGCGGAGACGGCGCACTGCCTGCGGCAGGCCTTCCCGCGTACCGCCTGGCCCCGGCTGCGGGTGGTGTTCGACGACGACGGACGGCTGGCCGCGGCGGCCGGTGTCATGCCGGGCGACGACACGGAAACCGCTTTCCTGGCCGTGGGCGGCCGGATCGTGGCACGCGCCGACGGCGCTTCCGCCTGCGACGCCGTGGCCACCGAGGCGTCCGGTTTGTTACGTTCCGGGCATGGACGAGCGGCGCGTGACCTCCGCGGCTGAGCTGTTCGACGCCATCGGCGCCGGGTACGAGGACGCGTTCGGCCGCCCGCCCATCCTGACGCGCGCCGTGCGCGAGCTGCTGGCGGTCCTGCCGCCCGGGGCCCGGGTGCTCGACATCGGCAGCGGCACCGGCCGTCCGGTCGCGGCGGAGCTGGCCGCCGCGGGCTGCCGGGTCACCGGGCTGGACGTCTCGCCCGTGATGGTTGAACTCGCCACCCGGAACGTGCCGGACGCGCGGTTCGAACTGGCCGATGTGCGCACCTGGACCTCACCGCCGGCGTCCTGGGACGCGGTGTGCGCGTACTTCCCGTTCCTGCAGATGCCGCGCGCCGACACCGAAGCGGTCCTCGCCCGTGTCGCGGAGTGGCTCGTGCCGGGCGGCTACCTGTCGTTGATCACGGTGCCGATGGACGCCGAGGACGTGCCGGTCGAGTTCCTCGGTCACCAGGTGCGGCTCACCAGCTTCGCCGCGCCGGACCTGGAAGCCAGGGTCGCCGCCGCCGGGCTCACGGTGCTGTCCACCCACTCGGAGGTCTTCGCGCCGGACCAGCCGGGCGCGAGCCCCGAGGAACACCTGCTGCTCACCGCGCGGCGCTGACCTCGTCCGCCGCCTCCAGCAGCGCGGTCGTGCGGTAGGGGATGAGGTCGCGCATCAGCAGCGCGCTGCTCGTGCGCCGGATCCCGCGGCAGGAGAGGATCCGCTGGCCCACCCGGTACAGGTCGTCGGGATCGCGGGCGACGACCTGCAGCACGATGTCGCCGTCCCCGGTGGTCGCCGCGCAGTGCAGGATCTCCGGGATCCGCCGCAGCGCGGCCACCGCCTCGTCGAGCCGCGCCTGCTCGACCTCCGCGGTGACGAGCGCCTTCACCGCGTACCCCAGCGACGACGGCCGCACCCGGTCGCTGTGCGGGCGCAGCACGCCGGCGTCCTGCAGCCGCGCCAGCCGGGTCTGCACCGTCTTGCGCGCCAGGCCCAGCCGCTGCGCGAGCAGCAGCACCGGCACGCGCGGGTCGTCGTCGAGCGCGCGCAGGATCCGGCGGTCCGTCGCGTCGAGAGTGCTCACGTTGACTCCTGTCTGCGCGCCAAGAACGCTTCCAGTGCGCAATCTGACTACTCCACCGACATCACATTGTTCACGGTGACCCGGCAGTGCCTGAATCGGGGCATGAGCACCGAACCCACTGTGTCCGTCGCGGCCTACCTCGCCGCGCGGCTGCGCCAGCTCGGGGTCGAGCACCTGTTCGGCCTGCCGGGCGACTTCAACCTGGCCCTCCTCGACGCACTGCTCGACGGCACCGGCCTGACGTGGGTCGGCAGCACCAACGAGCTCAACGCCGCCTACGCCGCCGACGGCTACGCCCGCGTGCGCGGCTTCGGCGCCCTCGTCACCACCTACGGCGTGGGCGAACTGTCCGCCATCAACGGCGTCGCGGGTTCCTTCGCCGAGTCCGTGCCCCTCGTGCAGATCACCGGCGCCCCGGCCACGACCGCCGCCCGCGCCGGGTCGCTGACGCACCACACCCTCGCCGACGGCGACTTCGGCCACTTCGCCCGCGCCTACGCCGAGGTCACCGCCGCCGCGGAGGTCCTCACCGAACAGCACGCCGCCGACCAGATCGACCGCGTCCTCGCCGCCGCCCTGCGAGAGTCGAAACCCGGCTACCTGAGCGTGCCCGTGGACGTCGCGACCGCCCGCGTGTCGGCCGCCCGGCTGGAAATCCCGTTGCGGCGCCCCGAAAGCGACTCGCAGGCGCTGGCCGCGTTCACCGCCGCACTCGGCGAGCACCTGCGTGGCGCGCAGCTCACCTTGCTGGCCGGGCACCTCGCGCGCCGCCGCGACCTCGGGCAGGTGCTGCGCCGCATCGCCGACTCCGGACTCGCCAGGGTCGCGACCCTGCTCGGCGCCAAGGGCCTGCTCGACGAGCGGCACCCCGCCTCGCTCGGGGTCTACATCGGCGGCTTCACCGCCGACGACGACGTGCGCCAGGCCGTGGAACAGGCCGAATCGCTCGTCGTCGTGGGCGCGGTGTTCAGCGACCTGGTCACCGGCATGTTCACGCACGACCTCGACCTGACCCGCGCCGTCGTGCTGGACCTGCACCAGGCGAGGGTGGGGCTCGCGGAGTTCCCCGGCGTGGAACTGGCCGACGCCGTGGCCGCGCTGGCCGACCTCGTCGACCGGGCGGGCCGCGCCCCGTTGCCCGCCCCCGCGGCGTCACCCGTGCCGAGCACCGCCGAGCCGGGCCCGCTGACGCAGGCCGGGCTGTGGGCGGCGCTGCAGGACTGGCTGCCGCCGCACACCGCGCTGCTCGCCGACGCCGGAACCGCTTACTACGGTGCCGCGGGGCTCGCCCTGCCGGAGGGCACCGAACTGATCGGCCAGCCCATCTGGTCGTCCATCGGGTACACGCTGCCCGCGCTGCTCGGGGTGCAGCTGGCCGAGCCGGCCCGCCGCCCGGTGCTGCTGATCGGCGACGGCGCGGCACAGCTGACCGTGCAGGAGTTCGCGACGCTCGCCCGGCGGCACCCCGCCCCGGTGGTCCTCGTGCTGAACAACGCCGGCTACACGGTCGAACGCGCGATCCGCAGCCCGGACGCGGTGTACCAGGACATCACGCCGTGGGCGTGGCCGGAGCTGCTGCGGGCGCTCGGCGGCGAGGGCGTGCGCACCGCCACGGTGCGCACCGGCGAGCAGCTGCGTACCGCGCTCGCGGACAGCGCACCGGACCGCGTCACCGTCATCGAGGCCGTGCTGGACCGGGACGACGTGCCGCCCCTGCTGGGCGCCATCGCCCGCGGGCTGTCCGCCACCCGGTCCTGACTCGCGCGAAGGGGCAGGACCGGCGGCACTCCCGGACCGAACCGCCCCACGGGGCCGTTCGCACCCGTCTGCCGCGGCGATCCGGCGCTTATGCTGCGCGCATGCCCGATGCAGCCACTGCCCGCGACGAGGTCTTCGTGGGACGGGTCGCCGAACTCGCCGCGTTCCGGCAGGCGCTCGCCGGTGGCCCGGCCGCCCCCGTGCTCCTGCACCTGCACGGCCCCGGCGGCATCGGCAAGTCCGCGCTGCTGCGCCGGTTCACCGCCGAGGCGCTGGCCGCGGGCCGCCACGTGGTGAGCGTGGACGGGCACGACGTCGGCGGCCGCCCGGAAGCGATCGAGGCCGCGGCGCGCGACGCGTTCGGGGACGACCGCGTCCTGCTGGTGATCGACGGTTTCGAGCAGTGCCGCGGCCTCGAATGGTGGCTGCGGACGCGGTTCCTGCCCCGGCTGCCCGAGCACGCGGTGATCGTCATCGCCGGGCGCCTGCCGCTGGCACCGGAGTGGCGGCGCGATCCGGGGTGGGCGCCGGTACTGCGGACGATCGCGCTGGGCGAGTTGCCGCCCCGCGACGCGGGCGCGCTGCTCACCGCGCGGGGAGTGCCCTCGGAGCTGCACGCGAGCGTGCTCGCCGACGCCGGCGGACTGCCGCTCGCGCTGTCGCTCGCCGCCGAACTGGCGCTGCGCGAGCACGGCTGGCAGCACACCGAAGACGTCGCGAGCGCACTGCTGGAGGCCCTCGCGGGCGAGGTCCCCTCCGCCGCGCACCGGCACGCGCTGCGGTTGTTCGCCCACGCCAGGACCACGACCCCGGAACTGCTGCGGGCCGCCCTGCCCTGGGAGGACACCGCCGCGCTGTACGCGTGGCTGGCCGCGCTGCCGTTCGTCGAGTCCTGCCAGGCCGGCCTCTACCCGCACGACCTGGTGCGCCAGGCGCTCGACGAGGGCGTGCGGGGCGGCGGCGAGCGGGAGTACCGCTCGATGCACCGGCGGATCCTGCAGCACCTGGTGGAACGCGCCTGCACCGCGGGAGAACCGCTCGCCGTCGAGGACGCCACCCAGTACATCTACCGCGTGGGTGACGTGAAGCGGCGGTACCTCACCTTCGACGGCCACGGCCAGCTCGTCCAGGACAGCTACCGGCCCGAGGACCGCGCCGAGCTGCTGGCGATGGCACACCAGGCCGAGGGCGAGGAGACCGCCCGCATGGTGGCGTTCTGGCTGGACCACCAGCCGCAGAACTTCGCGGTGTACCGCAGCCGCGGCACCGCGCGGCCGGTCGCCTTCATGGCGCGGCTCGGGTTCGCCACCGTCGAGGAGGCCGAGCTGGCCGCCGACCCGATGGTCGCCGCGGCGTGGGAGCGCTGCCGGGCGACGGGCGGGCTGGCCGCGGGGGAGCACTTCAGCATCGTGCGGTTCCTGGTCGACCCGGCCGCGCCCCGCCGGCCGTCCCCGGCGATGGACCTGATGCTGCAGGACTGCCTGGCCGCGTCGCTGCGGGACATCGGCATGGTGGTGGCCTTCTCGGTGTGGTCGGACCCGGACTTCTGGCAGCCGCTGCTCGCCTACGCCGACTACCACCCGGTGCCGGGCGGCGACCGCCGCATCGACGGACGCCGCCACGCCTTGTTCGCCCACGACTGGCGCGAGGTGCCGCTGCCCCAGTGGCTCGACACCCTGCCCGCGGCGCTGTAACCCCTCGTCGCCACAGGGGCTCTCGCAGTACCTGTACAGCCACGCTCTCCCAGAAGACCATGACGCCTGTGAACCTGGGTGAGTCGGCTTTCGGCTACACAGAGGGAAAAAGCAATGACCCCACGGGCGAACACCCGGTTCACCGCCCACGCAGACCTTTTCGATCTGAGCGGGAAACACGCCCTTGTCACCGGCGGCACCAGGGGCATCGGATCGATGATCGCGCGCGGCCTCCTGCAGGCCGGCGCCCGCGTCGTCATCAGCTCCCGCAAGGCGGACGCGTGCGCGGAGGCGCAGCGGCTGCTGTCCGAATTCGGCGACGTGCGAGCGGTTTCCGCCGACCTGTCCAGGTACGACGAGTGCCGGCGCCTCGCTGATCTCGTCCAGGCCGACTCGGCACGCCTGGACATCCTCGTCAACAACGCGGGCGCGATGTGGCGCGAGCCCCTGGAGACGTTCCCGCCCGAAGGCTGGGACGCGGTGCTCGACCTCAACCTCAAGTCGCCGTTCTGGCTGGTGCAGGCGCTGCTCCCCGCACTGCGCAGGGCGGGCACCGCCGACGATCCCGCGCGGGTCATCAACGTCGGCAGCATCGCCGGCATCCACGTCGCCGAGTCGCCGAACTACTCGTACGCCAGCAGCAAAGCGGGGCTCCACCAGCTCACCAGGGTGCTCGCCAGGGAACTGGGCCCACAGCACATCACGGTGAACGCGGTGGCCCCAGGGCCGTTCCCGTCGCAGATGATGGCGGCCACGCTCGAAGCGGTCGGCGACACGATCGCGGCGAAGGCCCCTCTGCGCCGCCTCGGCCGCGACGACGACATGGCGGGTGTCGCCGTGTTCCTCGCCAGCCGGGCCGCGTCCTACCTCACGGGCACCATCGTCCCGGTCGACGGCGGCATCGCCACGACCGCATCGGGGACGTAGGGGTACCAGCAGAACCTCCCTTCGCCTGTGGGCAGGGCCTACGGTGACGGGGTGGCCGTGATCGATCTGCGCACCGAGATCAAGGAGTTCCTGCGCTCGCGCCGCGCGCGGATCACGCCCGAGCGGGCCGGGCTGCCCGCCTACGGCGGCCACCGCCGGGTCACCGGCCTGCGCCGCGAAGAGGTCGCCCTCCTGGCAGGGGTGTCGGTCGACTACTACGTGCGGTTGGAGCGCGGCAACCTCACCGGCGCCTCCGACGGGGTGCTCGACGCGGTGGCCGCGGCCTTGCAACTCGACGAGGCCGAGCGCGATCACCTGTTCCACCTCGCACGGCAGTCGAGGGCGCCCGGCGGTGCACGGCGTCCCGCCGCGACGGTGCGGCCGGCGCTTCAGCAGGTGCTCGACGCCATCACCGATGCGCCGGCGTGGCTGTGCAACGGCCGCTACGACGTGCTGGCCACGAACCAGCTGGCCCGTGCGTTGTATGCACCCATGCTGGCCGGCACGCGGCGGCCGGCGAACACCGCGCGGTTCGTGTACCTGCATCCCGAGGCGGCCGAAGCGTTCTTCGTCGACTACGACCGGATCGTCCGCGATGTGGCCGCGAAGCTGCGCATGGAAGCCGGCCGCACTCCGCACGACGGGGAACTGATCGCCCTGGTCGGCGAACTGTCCACCCGCAGCGAACTCTTCCGGCAGCGGTGGGCATCCCAGGACGTCCGGCTGCACCGCTCCGGGCGTAAGCGGCTGCATCATCCGGTGGTGGGCCGCCTCGACCTGGACGTGGAGTCGATGGAGCTGCCCGCCGAACCAGGCCTGCTCCTGAACGTCTACACCGCGCCCGCCGGCACGGCGACCGCCGACGGCCTGGCCCTGTTGGCGTCGTGGGCGGCCGACCGGGATCGGCTCGCGACGGACATCGACCCGCGGACCTCGACCCCGGAATAGATCCGGGGGAGGGGTGGTTGTACGAGGCGGTCGGTGCGGTCCGTGTCCCCCGGGCCTCACCACTTCGCCGTCGCGGAACACCAGTCCGGCTGGAGCCGCGTTCGTGCCCTTCGCCGAGAGGCGACCGCCGCGCCGACCCCCAAAACCAGCGCCGGCAGCGCCGAATCCCGATAGGCTGCGCCGGGGCTTCCCCGTCTCCGCGACACTGGAGGCGTGATCACCCTGCGACGCCTCGCGCCGGACGACTGGGCCGTGTTCCGCGACCTGCGCCTGGCGTCCCTGCGTGACGCGCCCGAAGCCTTCGAGACCCCACTCGCGGACTGGCTGCACGCCGACGAGCGGCGCTGGCGGCGGCGCCTCACGGACGTGCCGTACACGATGTGCGCCGAATGGGAGGGCCGCCCGGCGGGCGTGGTGTGCGGCACCGCACCGGACGAGGCGGGTGAGGTCGAGCTGATCTCGCTGTGGGTGGCGCCCGCCGTCCGCGGCCACGGCGTCGGCAACGCCCTCGTGCGGGCCGTGCTGCGCTGGGCGGCCGACCAGGGTGCCCGGCAGGTCCGGCTCGAAGTGCGCGAAACGAACACCCACGCGGCGGCCCTCTACCGCCGCCACGGTTTCCGGCCCCAGGGCCGATACCTGGTCCGGCCGGTCTAGACCTGCCAGGCCAGCGCGTCCACCACGTCGGTGAGCTGCCGGCGGCGTGCGAAGGCGGCACGCTGCCGGTCGGCGCCGCCGCCCGTCTGCCGCAGGCGGTCCAGCACCTCCCGCACGAACTCCTCGTCCCCGGTCTGCCGCAGGTGCGGCCGGACCTGCTCGACGAGCCGGTCCACCAGGTGCCACGCCGGCACGAGGTCCCCGTCCTCCGGGTCCACGGCCTTGCCGGACAGCCCGTCACGGGCGCCACGCCACAGCATCGTCCGCAGCAGTTCCGGCGGCGGCCCCGCCTTGCCGTCGGGCGCGTCCCCCTCGTCCATCGCCCGCGCCGCCAGCCCGCGCACGAGCACCGCCAGCAGGCCGGCCTCCTCGACCGTCGCCGCCACGTCGGAGATGCGGACCTCCAGCGTCGGCTGGTGCTCGGACAGCCGGATGTCCCAGTACACCATCCCGCGGTCGAGCAACGCGCCCGTGCGCAGCATGGCGTCGACGAGCGACTCGTAGTGGTCCTCGGACTCGAAGTGCGGCGGCGGGCCCGACGACGGCCAGCGCCCCCACATCACGTGCCGCCAGCTGGCGTAGCCGGTGTCGTCGCCGTCGTGGAACGGCGAGTTGGCGGTCAGCGCGAGCAGCACGGGCAGCCACGGCCGGATCCGGTTGCTCACCGCGAGCCCGGTCACGCGGTCGGGGATCGCCACGTGCACGTGGCAGGCGCAGGTGAGGGCGGAGCGGGCGACGGCGCCGAACTCGCCCGCCATCCGCTGGTAGCGGGGGCTCGGGGTGAAGGCCAGGGTGCGGTCCTCGGCCAGCGGCGGCACCCCGGAGGGCAGCAGCCGCAGCTCGCGGGTGGCGGCCTCGGCCGCCAGGCCGTTCCGCAGCTCCCGCAGCCCGTGCGTGACCTCCTCGACCGTGGTCTGGACCTCCGTGGCGGACTCCACCTGGCACGTGCGCAGCTCGTGCTCGACCTGTCCCGGCGGGTCGGACACCTCGTCGGTGACGGCGGGGCCGTCGGAGGCCAGGTGGGCCTCGCGGTCCACCAGCAGGAACTCTTCTTCGACACCGAGGGTGAGGGTGTGGTCGCTCATGGGCGCAGACGGGGCCAATCGGGAGTGGTCGGGAAAGGGCGGTCGCCGGGCTGCTGCTCAACACGGGACCGCGGTCATCGTATCGGCCACCCGAGTGACCCGCAGGGCTTGAACGGCCCGCCCGGCCGTGTCCGTCACATGACGCACCGTGTTTTCCGGCACCCGGCCCAATGATCACCTCACCAGGTGGGGGGAGCGGGCGAATGTCCGGAGCGCACCCCGGATCCGCACGGGCAGTGACGGGCACGGCCGACCGCGCTCCGCCGGTGGTCATCCGATGGTGTGAGCGCCGGGAAACCGCTTTCTACTCAGGCGTGTCGTGGCCGTGGCAGCGGGTTCCCGCGGTCCTTGGCGGCTCCGCGACCGGCGGGTAGCTTCGCCGTCGCTCGCTCGCATCCGTTGGTGCAGCACACCGTGTCGGGGGACCGGTTCCGCGTCGTGAGCGTCCTTTTCCCTTTGCCGAAAGGATGATCCATGCGGGTTTCCGCGCTGCGTTCCGCCGGGGTGGCCGGCCTCGCCGCCACGGCGCTCCTCGCCGTCACCACGCCGGCCGGCGCCGCGGCCACCGGGCCCGGCGACGGATCGGCGTACGGCGCGTCCGCCACCGTCTCCCTGCTGCCCGGTGTGCTGGGCGCCCCCGGCCTCACCGTCGACACCGGGCGCCTCGCGTCCTCCAGCACCGGGGGTCCCACCAGCGCCTCGGTCGTCGACGCCCCGCTGAAGGGCCTCGTCACCGCGAAGGCGATCACCAGCTCCGCGAAGCACGACAGCACCAGCGGGGAGGTGGCCGCGACCGCTGCGATCGTCGACGCCGCCCTGCCGGTGCTCGCGCCGCTCGCGGGCCGAACCCCGACCGCACGCGTGATCAGCGCCCGGTGCGCCGGCACGGCGGACGGCGTCACCGGCAGCTCTGAGCTCGCCGGCCTCGACCTCGGCCGCCTCGGCAGCCTTCCGGTCGGCACCGGCCCCAACCGCGAACTCGGCGTGCCCGGGGTGGTGCGGGTGATCGTCAACGAGCAGGTCCGGCACGCCGACGGCAGCCTGACCGTGAACGCGCTACACATCAAGCTGCTCGGCGGGGCCGTCACCGGCGCGCTCGGCAACGGTGACGTGGTGCTCGCGTCCGCCACGTGCGGCAAGGCCACCACCCCGCGCGGCGAGACCAGCACGCCCACCCCGGCGCCGACCCAGGCGCCGCCCGCCGGTGCCGCGAGCGGTGGCGGTCAGGTCCGCGTCATCCCGGTCGGCGCCCCGCAGACCGGCGACGGCAGCCTCGCGACGGACCGATGAGCGGCACACCCCTCCGCCGCTGGGCGGTCCTGCTGCTCGCGCTGGCCGCCGCGCTGCTGCTCGGCGGCTGCGGGGCCGGTCCGGCGAGCACGGCGCCGCCGCCCGCGCCTACCGCCCCGGTCACCGCGGACCCCGGGCCCGTGCTGCCCACGTGGGTCGAACTGCCGAGCATCGACGCCCGCTCCAGCCTCGTGCAGCTCGGCCTCAACCCCGACCGCACCGTCGAGGTGCCGCCGGTCGACCAGCCGCTGCAGGCGGGCTGGTACCGGTACAGCCCGCCACCGGGCCAGACCGGTCCCGCCGTGATCCTCGGTCACATCGACGGCAACCACCAGAAAGGCATCTTCTGGCGGCTGCACGAGGTCAAGACCGGCGACCAGGTCAAGGTGGGCCGCGCCGACGGGAGCACGCTCGCGTTCACGGTGACCAAAGTGGACCAGGTCGCCAAGAGCTCGTTCCCGACCGAGGCGGTCTACGGTGACACCGCGGAGCCCGAACTGCGGCTCATCACGTGCGGTGGCGCGTACGACGCGGCCAACCACAACTACCTGGACAACGTGATCGTCTACGCGAGGCTGGCGGCCTGATCCCCCGGCGTGGCGACGGTCAGCAGCCGGGTCCCCGTCATCTCCAGCCGGATGCCCCGGCTGTCCGAGGCGAAGCGCAGCACGACCTCGGTGCAGCTGGGGCAGCGGACCACGAGCGCGGGCGCGTCCGGGTAGAGGTCGTGCGCGGCGAGCGGGCCGCTGGACCCGCACGAGGCGCACGTGACCGTCGCCGCGGCGAGGTCGACGGCGAACAACTCGCTCAGCGGACCGGCGATCGCGTTGCCGTCCAGTGGTGCGGTCACGGTCGTCCTCCTGTCAGTCACCGGCGTAGCGCTGCTGCTGCCACGGGTCGCCGTGGTTGTGGTAGCCGAAGGTCTCCCAGAACCCGGGCCGGTCGGTGCGGGACAGCTCGATGCCGCGCACCCACTTCGCCGACTTCCAGAAGTAGAGGTGCGGCACGAGCAGCCGCGCCGGCCCGCCGTGCTCGGGGGCGAGCGGTTTACCCGCGTAGCCGTCGACCACCCACGCCTTGCCGCCCAGCACGTCGGCCAGCGGCAGGTTGGTGGTGTACCCGCCGTCGCAGAACGCCACGACGTACTCGGCTTCGGCCGGCACGTCGCCGAGCAGCAGGTCGAGGCTGACCCCGGACCACGTGGTGTCGAACTTCGACCAGCTGGTCACGCAGTGGATGTCGACGGTGGTCGTCTCGTGGGGGAGCCGCTGGAACTCCGCCCAGCTCCACCGCCTCGGCTCGGCGATCTCGCCGCGGACGGTGAAGTCCCACGCGTCGAGGTGCCGCCGCGGCACGGGACCCGCCGACAGCACGGGGAACCCGTCGCCGACGTCGTACTGCCCGGGCGGGAGCCGTCCGGGCGGGCCGCCACGGCGACGGCCGGAGAAACCGCGGGTCACGAGAGCCATGCGCGCATCATGCCGCCGCCGCAGGCGGGGGACAACTACGCGTGCACGCGGCACAACCGCTGACCCGGCCCCGTCGCGGGCAGGCCGAGCACCTCCAGCGCGGCCCACATCGTCGCCTGGTTCGCGGTGACCACCGGTTTGCCCAGCTCGCGCTCCAGCGGTGCGATCAGGTCGTAGGTGGGCAAAGCGGTGCAGCTGACGAACACGGCGTCGGCGTCGGCCCGGTTCCCGGTGAGGACCAGGTCGGCGACCTGGGTGTAGGAGGCGGTCAGCGCCTCGTCCACCGGCACGCCCAGCGCGGTGGTGTCCGCGACCTCGAACCCGGCCTCGGCCAGGTAGCGGGCCAGCCGTTCGCCCACGGGTTCCTCGTACGGGTGCACCACGGCGATACGGCGCGCGCCCACGGCCCGCAGTGCACGCACGGCGGCGCCGCTGGTGGTCAGCGCGTGCGGGGCACCGGCCGCCAGCATCGCCCGGCGCAGCTCGCCTTCCGCCCGCGCACCCCCGGCGAAACTGCACGACGTGCACGCGTAGGCCACGACCCGGGCGCCGATCTCGCACACCTCCCGCGTGGGCCGTGCCACGACGGACGGATCACCCAGCGCGGACACGGTGCCGAGGTTGTCCGCACCCGTGACGCGCTCGGTGCGGGCGATGAACACCGACACCGTGTCCGGCACCCACCGCCACAGCTCGCGGTCGCGGGAGAAGTCGTACGGTGCCACGACACCGAGACCCACCTGGGGTTCGGGACCGGGCGTTTCGACGCGCACCGCAGGGACACTAGTTCAAACCCCGCCCCGGCCGGTTCAGCCCATCGGGTCCGCTCCGATTGCGGGCCGGGCGCCGACGCCGCACCGTCGAAGGGTGAAGATCAAGCTGGTTCCCCTCATCGCCGCGGCCGGCCTGCTGGCCGCGTGCAGCACCGGGCAGAGCGCCTCGAAGGACGAGCAGGCGTGGTCGTCGCTGGCGCCGCTGCGCGCGACGTCGAGCGCACCCGCGCCGCCCGATCCCGCCGCGGTGGGTGCCAACGAGCTGGGACTGGTGCCCGTGCTGATGTACCACCGGATCGTCGAGCAGCCCAAGTCCGTCTACGACCGCAGCCCCGCCGACTTCCGCGCGGAACTGGAACGCCTCGCGCGGGAGAATTACGTGCCGGTCACCGCCGCGGAGTTCACCGCGGGCACGATCGACGTGCCCGCCGGGGCGCATCCCGTCGTGCTCACCTTCGACGACGGCGATCCGAGCCAGTTCGCACTGGGCGCGGACGGAAACCCCGCGCCGCAGACGGCCGTGGGCATCCTGCTCGACGTCGCCCGCGCCCACCCCGGCTTCCGCCCGGTCGCGACCCTGTACGTCAACCAGACCCCGTTCGGCGATCCCGGCGGCCACAGGACGCTGCCGTGGCTGCTGGCGCACGGGTTCGACATCGGCAACCACACGCTGACCCACGCCAACCTGCGGCAGGAGTCCGCGGACGCGGCCACGGAGGAGATCGCCGGGAACGACAAGGAGATCCGCTCCGCGGCACCCGGCGCGAACCCCACGACGATCGCGCTGCCGTTCGGCATCCACCCGCGGCAGCAGGACCTGGCGCTCAAGGGGCCCGGCTACGACTACCGCGGCGCGTTCCTCGTCGGCGCCAACCCGTCCCGCTCGCCGTACTCCGCGAAGTTCGACCCGCTGCAGATCCCGCGCATCCGCTCGCAGGCCGCCACCGGGAAGGAGGCGGAATACGGCTCCACGGTCTGGCTCGACAAGCTGGCGGCCGACCCCGGCTCGCGCTACACCTCCGACGGCGACCCCGAGCGCATCTCCTATCCCCGCGGGGACAGCGAAAAAGTGGCCGCGGCGTACGTGAACCGGGTGAACCCCTATTGACATGAGCCCGAGGAGGGAGAGAGTACAAAAGACCCCGTAGGCGGGGACGCCGTGCTCTTCCACGCCGCCGTCGACGAGCGCGATGGTTTCGAGGAATCCCTCAGCTTGGAGCTTTCCGATGACGAAGACCCTGTCGGAACCGGACTACCTGGCCTCGGCGCTGGCGGCCGCGAACCTGGTGTCCTTCGCGGATCCGGCGCACCCGTGCCGGCTGCTGCCCGGGCCCGGCCGCATCGACGTGGAACTCGAGGACGGTGACCGCGAGGCGCTCGCCGCCTGCGGCGGGAGCGTGCTGAACCTGCAGCTGGCCCTGCGGGCCGCGGGGCACGCGGCGACCGTGGACCTGCTGCCCGACCGGACCCGGCCCGAACTGCTGGCGACCGTGTCGATCCGCGCCCGCTGCCTGCCGAGCCCCCAGGAACGGGCGCTGGCGCGGGCCATCCCCGCCGCGTCGGCGCCGCCCCGCGCGGACGGGGCGGGCCCGGTACCCGCCGCGGTGCGGCAGACGCTCGTGCGTGCCGCCGAACGCGAGGAGGCCGACCTCCTGCTGCTCGAACCGCCCGGCGAGGTCACCGCGCTGCGGGGTGTGCTGAGCGACGCGGGCTGGCTGCCCGGTGCCGCCGCCGGCCCGGCCGGCCTGGTGGCGGTGCTCAGTTCCTACACCGACAGCCTGCGCGGGCAGGTGCAGGCCGGCCGTGCGCTGCAGCGCGTGCTGCTGACCGGGTGCGTCCAGGGCGCGCGCACGGCCGTGTTGCTGCGGCCGGAAGCCGTGCAGAAGGCACGGCCGGAGCTGCGCACCTTCCTCGGCCACCAGCTCAACCCGCAGGCGGTGCTGGCGTTCGACTACGCGCCGGCGCTGCCGCCGCGGCAGCGCCGCGCCACCCACCGCTGAACTCCCTTCCTCCGACGATGCCCCGGCCCTCCCGGCCGGGGCATCGTCATGTCCGGGCCCGGAAAACCGCGAAACCGTTTCCTTAAAAAGAGTTCGCGTCTGCTCGGAATGTGATTCTCTTTCGTAGTCGATCAGCCACAGTGGACACTCGTCGGCGACGTTTCACCCGGTAGGAAGGGTGGCGCCGGACTCGTCCGGGTACCAGAGCCTGCGCGTGCGAAATCGCACACCTACATTCGGTGCGTCGACTCCGGCGCTCAGTGAAAAGATTTTCGAGAATGGAGACAACAGTTGTCCAGGTGGCCACGGACCGTTTCGCTCGCCTGCTCGGCGATCCTGCTCGCGGCCGGCCTGGCGGTGGGCACCGCACCGGCGCTGGCCTATCCGCCCCGCATCAAGGTCTTCGTCGCCAACACCGGCTCCCGCAACGTCACGGTCTACGACACCCGCACCACGCAGCTGCTGGACGACGTCCCCGTGCAGGCCGCGCCCGTCGGGGTGGCCGTGTCGCCCAACGGTGACCGGGTCTACGTCGCGAACGAACTGTCGAACACGCTTTCCGTGGTCGACGCCAACACCCACCGCGTGCTCGCGACGGTGCCGGTCGGCTCACACCCCTTCGGCGTCGCGGCGAGCCCGTCCCGGGTCTACGTGGCCAATTTCAGCGACAGCACCGTGACCGTGATCGACGCGGCCACCAACGCCCCGATCGCGACCGTGCCCGTCGGCCGGTTCCCGCACACCCCCGCGCTCAGCCCCGACGGCCGCAGCCTGCTCGTCACCGCCAACGGCGCCGACTCGGTCACCGTGCTCAACACCGGCACCAACCGCGTCACCGGCACCATCCCGGTCGGCCGGTTCCCGGCGGGGATCGCCATCACGCCGCGAGGCCGCGCGTACGTCGCGAACACCGGCAGCGACACGGTCTCGATCATCAACGTCCTCACCGGCCTGGTCACCGCGACCGTGCCGGTCGGGGACGCGCCGATCGGCGTCGCCAGCACCGGCGGCGGCACCGTGTACGTGACCAACAGCGGCTCCGACACCGTCTCCCAGCTGCCGTCGGGTGCCACCAGCGTCGCCTCGACCATCCCGGTCGGCGACCAGCCCGAGGGCATCGCGGCCGCACCGGACAACAGTTACGTGTACGTGACCAACACGGGCTCGGACGCGATGTCCGTCCTCGACGTCCGGTCCGCGTCGGTCACCGCGACCGTGCCGGTGGGCAGCCAGCCGGAGGGCGTAGCCGTGTCGCCCGGTTAGTCACGATCCAGCACGCAGAGTGTTGGGGAGATATTGCGCGGATAGACGCGCATGTGGTTACTTTTCCGCCTCGGGGAATGTACGGAAAGGCGGAAACCAGGTGCGGTCGTCCATGTTCAGGCGCTTCCGGGCAGGCGCGGCGGTGCTCGCGGCGGTACTCGTGGCGGGCCCGTTCGCGCCCGCGGCGCAGGCGCAGCAGAGCGGCAAGGTGCTGCGGGTGGCGCTGGTGCAGGAGATCGACCACCTGAACCCGTTCCTCGCCTCGTTCGCCTCCAGCACCATGATCGGCCGGATGACGTGGGAGTTCCTCACGCTGCCCTCGGCCGAGGACAACACGCCCAGCCCCGGCCTGGCGACATCGTGGACCACCTCCGACGACAAGCTGACCTGGACCTACCAGATCCGCCAGGGCCTCAAGTGGTCCGACGGGCAGCCGGTGACCGCGAAGGACGCGGCGTTCACCTTCAACCGGATCATGACCGACGAGAAGGCGCAGGAGGCCAACGGCACCTACGTCGAGAACTTCGCCAGCGTGACCGCGCCGGACGACCACACGCTGGTCATCCGCACGAAGGCGCCGCAGGCCAGCATGACAGCCATCGACGTGCCGATCGTGCCCGAGCACGTCTGGGCGGGCATCGGCGACATGAACGACGCCAAGACCGACTCGGTGCCGGTCGTGGGGGTCGGGGACGGCCCGTTCCTGATCACCGAGTACCGGCCGAACGAGCTGGTGCGGCTGAAGGCCAACCCGGACTACTGGCGAGGCAAGGCGAAGTACGACGAGCTGCAGTTCATCAGCTACAAGAACGCCGACGCGGCGGTCAACGCGCTGCGCAACGACGAGGTCGATCTGGTCAACCGGCTCACCGCGACCCAGTTCGACCAGCTCAAGCACGAGTCCGGCATAGCGGTCAACCAGGCCACCGGCCGCCGCTACCGCGAACTGCTGATCAACCCCGGCGCGCAGAACGCCGCCCACCAGCCCATCGGTGACGGCAACCCGGCGCTCAAGGACGTGCGGGTGCGCAAGGCGATCGCGCAGGCCATCGACCCGCAGACCCTCATCGACAAGGTGCTGGGCGGCTACGGCCAGCTCGGCGGCGGCCTCGTGCCCGCCGCGTTCCCGCTCTACCACTGGGAACCCGCGCCGGACCAGCGCTACAAGTTCGACCAGGCCGCCGCGGCCGCCGCGCTCGACGCGGCCGGGTACCGGACCGGTCCCGGCGGCACGCGCGTCGGCCCCGACGGCAAGCCGCTGGAGCTGCGGCTGCTGGGCCGCGCCAGCGAGGACTTCGCGCAGCGCGGGTCCGACTACATCGTGAGCTGGCTGGGCGGGCTCGGCATCAAGGTCACCAAGCAGCTGGTGTCGGACAACGAGGTGCAGGACCGCACCGACAACGGCGACTACGACCTCGCGTTCTCCGGCTGGGGCACCAGCCCCGACCCGGACTACGTGCTCAGCAAGCAGACGTGTGCCGCGCTGCCCGCGACCTCGGGCAGCAGCAGTAGCGCCTCGCTGTTCTGCGACGCCGAGTTCGACTCGCTCTACCAGCGGGAGAGCACCGAACTGGACCAGACCAAACGCGCCGACCTGGTCAAGCAGGCGCAGGCCCGCTACTACGACCAGGTGCCCAGCCTGGTCCTCGACTACGACAACCCGCTCGAGGCCTACCGCTCCGACCGGTTCACCAGCTTCCCGAAGCAGCCCGCGAACACCGGCAACATCATGGAGCAGAGCGGCTACTGGAGCTTCTACGGTGCCGTGCCCGCCGAGGGCGGCGGCGGGGGAGGCGGCCTGCCCGCCGGGGCGTGGGTCGCGATCGGCGCCGCGGTCGTGGTCGTCGTGGTGATCGGTGGCGTGACGGCCTCGCGCCGGCGCAAGTCCGCCGACGACCAGGAGTAGCGCCGTGACCGAAGTACTGGCCGGTCCCGAGCTGACCGATCCCGGTGAGCGGCGGGGCGGTACCGGGACCACCCGGTTCCTGCTGGGCAAGGCCGGCGCGGCCGTCGCGAGCCTCGTGCTGGTGGCGGCGCTGGGGTTCCTGCTGTTCCGGATGATCCCCGGCGACCCGGTGTCCACGCTGACGAAGGACCGCCCGACCAGCCCGGAGCAGCTCGCGCAGCTGCGGGCCCGGCTCGGCGTGGACAAGCCGCTGTACCAGCAGTTCGGCGACTACGTGTGGGGGCTGCTGCACGGCGACCTCGGCACCTCGTTCGGCTACAACCGCCCGGTTGCCGACCTCATCGCGGAGCGGTTCCTGCCGACGCTGCTGCTCGTCGGCACCGCCACGGTGCTGGCGGTGGCGCTGGGCATGTGGCTGGGCGTGCGTGCGGCGTGGCGGCGGGGCAGTGCCTTCGACCGCGCGCACACCGGGGTCGCGCTGACGTTGTGGTCGGTGCCGCAGTTCTGGCTCGGCCTGCTGCTGCTCATCGCCACGCGCGGGCTGTTCCCCAGCGGCGGCATGCGCTCACCCGACGCCGGACCCGGGTTCTTCGCCCAGACCGGCACGATCGCCTACCACCTGGTGCTGCCGTGCGTCACGCTGCTGCTCGTCCAGTACGCGCAGTACATGCTCGTCATGCGCTCGTCGCTGCTCGGCGAGATGGACGCCGAGTACCTCACCACCGCCCGCGCGAAGGGACTGCGGGACGACCTGGTGCGCCGCCGTCACGCGGTGCCCAACGCGATGCTGCCGATGGTGACGCTGGTGTTCCTCCAGTTCGGCATGGTGGTGTCGGGCACCGTCACCGTCGAGACCGTGTTCTCGTGGCCCGGCCTCGGGCTGCTGACGTTCGAGGCGCTGCGGGTGCCGGACCTCCCGCTGCTGCAAGGAGTTTTCCTGGTGCTGGCCGGATCGGTCATCGTGATGAACCTGCTCGCCGAGGTGCTCTACCGGGTGCTCGACCCGCGGGTGCGTGCCCGGTGACCGCGGCGATCGTGTGGCAGCGGCGGCGTTCGGCCGCCGCGCGCGTGTGGCGGGAGTTCGCCGCGAACCGCGGCGGGCTGGCCGGCCTGGCCGTGCTGGTGGCCATCGTCGTGCTCGCGCTGCTCGCGCCCGTGCTCACCGACCCCGCGCAGCTGGACGTCACCAACGCGCCGGGCCGCCCGCTGCAGGCCCCGAGCACGGAGTTCCTGCTGGGCACCGACATCGACGGCCGTTCGGTGCTCGTGCTGACCCTGTGGGGGGCGCGGGTGTCGCTGCTCGTCGGTTTCGCCGCGACGCTGCTGTCGGTGCTCATCGGCACGGTGGTGGGGATCGCGGCCGGGCACTTCGGCCGCTGGGTGGCCGCGGTGCTGCTGCGGTTCACCGACTTCTTCCTCGTGCTGCCGTCGCTGGTGCTGGCGATCGCACTGTCCACGGTGCTGCCGCAGGGTATCGCGACGATCATCCTCGCCGTCGGCGTCACGTCGTGGCCCACGACCGCGCGGCTCGTGCGGGCGCAGACGCTGACCATCGAAAGCCGCCCCTACATCGAGCGCGCCAGGGCACTGGGCGGCGGGCACCTGCACGTCATCGGCAAGCACGTCGTGCCCGGCGTCCTGCCACTGGTGCTGGCCAACACCACGCTGGTGGTCGGCAACTCGATCATCGCGGAGTCCACGCTGTCCTTCCTCGGCCTCGGGGACCCGACCGCGGTGTCGTGGGGCTCCATGCTGCAGCGGGCGCTGTCCTCGGGCGCGGTGACCGGTGGCGCGTGGTGGTACCTGCTGCCGCCGGGGCTCGCCATCGTGGTGATCGTGCTGTGCTTCACCCTCGTCGGCCGCGCGCTGGAAACCGTCGTGAACCCGCGCCTGAAGGGACGCCGCTCGTGAGTCCCTTGCTGGAGCTGAAGAACCTGGGCATCACCTACCGCACCGCGGCCGGGGAAGTCGAGGCGGTGCGGGAGGTGAACCTGCGCCTGGAGCCCGGCGACACGCTGGGCGTGGCGGGGGAGTCGGGCTCGGGCAAGTCCACCGTCGCGATGAGCGTGCTGCGGCTGCTGCCGAAGTCCGCGCGGGTGTCGGGGGAGATCCTGCTCGACGGCGAGGACGTCACGGCCATGCGCTGGGGCAGGCTGCGGGCGGTGCGCTGGTCCGAGGCCTCGATCGTGTTCCAGGGCGCGATGCACGCGCTCAACCCCGTGCGCAGCATCGGCACCCAGATCGCCGAGCCGATCCGCCTGCACGCGGAGAAACCGCCGGGCGACGCGGAGGTCAAGGCCCGCGTCGCGGAACTGCTGGAGCAGGTCGACCTGCCCGCGTCGCGCGCCGGGGATTATCCCCACGAGCTGTCCGGCGGGCAGAAGCAGCGCGTCATGATCGCGATGGCGCTCGCCTGCCGCCCCCGGCTGATCATCGCCGACGAGCCGACCACCGCGCTCGACGTCATCGTGCAGGCGCAGGTGCTCCAGCTGCTCAGCAAGCTGGTCGCCGAGCAGCGGCTGGGGCTGATCATGATCAGCCACGACCTGTCCGTGCTCGCCGCCACGTGCGCCCGCATCGCCGTGATGTACCGCGGTGAACTGGTCGAGGAGGGCCCCGGCAAGGAACTGATGGCCACGCCCCGGCACGAGCACACCCGCGCACTCGCCGCGGCGTTCCCGACCGTCGGCGATCCCGCCTCACGCTTCGCACCCGCGACGAGCAGCCCGCTGCCGCCCGAACCGGAGACCAGGCCCGAGCAGGACGTGCTGCTCGAGGCACGGGACCTGCGGGTGTCGTACGGGGACATCGCCGCGGTGGCGGGGGTGGACCTCCAGGTGCGGGCGGGCGAGATCGTCGCGCTCGTGGGGCAGTCGGGCTCCGGCAAGACCACCCTCGCCCGGACACTGCTGGGGCTGCAGAAGCCGACCGCGGGTCAGGTGCTGTACCGGGGCTCCCCGCTGACCGAACGCGGGCTCAAGGCGTACCGGCGGCAGGTCCAGTTGGTCCTGCAGGACCCGGCGAGCGCGCTCAACCCCGGGCACACGGTGTACGAGGCCGTCGCGGAGGGACCACGCATCCACGGGCTGCCCGGCGACGAACGACAACGCGTCGTCGAGGCCCTGGAGGCCGCGGAACTGCGCCCGGCCGAGCAGTTCCTGTCCCGCCTGCCGCACGAGCTGTCCGGCGGGCAGCGGCAACGGGTCGTGATCGCCGGGGCGCTCGCACTCGAACCCAGCGTGCTGGTCGCCGACGAACCCGTCGCGTCCCTCGACGCCTCCGTGCGCGGGGAGATCCTGGGGCTGTTGCTGCGGCTGCGCCGGGAACTGGGCCTCGCGGGCCTGGTGATCACCCACGACCTCGGACTGGCGTGGAACATCGCCGACCGGGTCGCGGTGATGTACCGCGGGCGGCTGGTGGAGGTGGGCACCGTCGAGGAGGTTCTGCTGGCGCCCCAGCACGACTACACGCGGTCACTGCTCGCGGCGCTGCCGGGAGGCGTGCAATCCGCCGCCGCCGCGAATCCGCCCGCGCGCGGTGTGTAGTCTCCTCAGACGAAATGGCGACCACTACTGATCCCGCGGCGCAGGTCCCGGCACTGGACTCCGACGCCGGGGCGCCGCAGGCGCACCCGGGGACGGCGCGTGCGCGGGTGCCCTCCCGGTTCCCGTACCGCACCATCTCGATGGGCACGATCGGCAGCGTCCTGCTGCTGCTCGGCGCGCTCGGCGCGGGCGGTGTGCTCATCCGCGACCCGGTGATCGGCACGGGCCCGCTGTCGTGGGTCCGCTACGGACACGGCCGGATGCTCGCCAACGCGGTGCTCTACGCCGGGTTCGGGCTCGTGGTGTGGGCGTGGGTGCGGCTGGGCCGCTACATGCTCGCCGGGCGGATCGGCAGCCGCCCCATCGTGATCGCGGCCGCGTGCTGGATGGCGCCGCTGATCATCTCGCCGCCGCTGTTCACCCGGGACGTGTTCTCCTACCTCGGCCAGGGCGCGCAGCTGCTGCACGGGCTCGACCCGTACGCGCACGGCCCCGCGGAGCTGGAGACGCTGCCCAACGTCGTGCAGAACGTGCACCCGGTGTGGCAGACCACTCCGGCGCCCTACGGCCCGCTGTTCCTGCTCGTCGCCAAGGGGGTCGTCGCCCTCACCGGGGACAACGTCATCGCCGGTGTGATCGTGACGCGGCTGGTGCTGCTGCTGGGCCTCGGCGCGATGCTGTGGGCGCTGCCCCGGCTCGTGCGCCACCTCGGCGGCAAGCTGCCGATCACGATGTGGCTCGCCGTGGCCAGCCCGATGACGGTGATCCACCTCGTCGGCGGCCCGCACAACGACCTGCTGATGCTCGGCTTCCTCACCATCGGCGTGCTCGCCGCGCTGGAACGCAAGCACGCGCTGGCGATCGCGCTCGTCACGCTGGGCATGCTCATCAAGCCCACGGCGGCGGTCGCGCTGCCGTTCCTGGTGTGGGTGTGGGCCAACCACCTGTCCGGTGAGAGCCGCGTGCGCAACTTCCTCAAGGCCGGTGCCGCGTCGGTCGGGATCTTCGCCGTCGTGTTCGTGCTGGGCACCTGGGTGTCGCTCGGCTCGTTCAACCTCGGCTGGGTGACCGGCCTGCAGGCGCCGACGCTGGTGACGAACTGGGTGAACTTCCCGACCGGCCTCGGCCAGATCGCCTACACCCTGGTGCACCTGGTGATCAACGTGCCCGAGTCGCCGTTCGTCACCGTGGCCCGTGCGCTGGCGATGCTCACGCTCGCCGTGTTCGCGGTGCGGCAGTGGTGGCGCTCGCGGTTCGGCGGCAACGAGGCGATCTTCCGGATGGCCATGACGCTGCTGGCCACCGCGATCCTCGCCCCGCCGACCCTGCCCTGGTACCTCACGTGGGGCTTCGTGGTCGCCGCCGCGTTCCCGTGGCGCCGCAGGCACCTCGCGGTCGTCGTCGGGGTCGCGGTGTTCCTGGTGATGGCGTACTACCCGACGGGCGAGCAGGCGCTGTACGACTGGTGGTTCGTCGTGGTGACGATCGCGCTGGGCGTGTACGCGGCCGCGTCGCTGCTGCGCCCGGACCCGCTGGGCCTGATCGGGGCGTGGCGCCGCCCCGCGGCCGGGTCGGTGGCCGAGGGCGGCGGGGTCTCAGCCTGACGCCCAGCTCCGCCACGCGCTGACCGTCGTCCGCACCACCGGCCCTTCCGGTGGGTGGTCGCGGTACTGCGGGTACTTCGCGCGCAGGGCGGCGACGGCCGCCGGGTCGGCGTCGAGGACGCGGGCGTGGCCATCGGCGCGGACCCACCACAGGCGCGTCCAGTCCTCGTCGTAGCCGTCGGCGAGGAAGCTCACCGCGGGGTTGGCGGCGATGTTGCGCAGCCGCTTGAGATCGGTGCTGCGCTTGGGTTTGTGGTCCACCGCGAACACGATCTCGCCCGCGTCCAGCGCGAAGGTGACCGGCACCAGGTGCGGCACCCCGGCCGCGTCGGCGGTGGCGAGCCGCGCGACGCGGGCGGCGGCGAACCGGGTTTCAGCGTCCATCGACGGTCAGGGTGCCCGCTTCGAGGGTGGCCGGAACACCCAGTGGCACGGTCGCCGCGCCGGGCAGGTGCCCGAACGCGGCACCGCTCAGGATCGGCACGCCCAGCGGCGCCAGCCGGTCGAGCAGCACCTCCTCCGGGTTCCCGCAGTCGGTCCACGAGCCCAGCACGATGCCGGTGACCGCGTCGAACCAGCCGGCGCGCAGCAACTGCGTGAGCATCCGGTCGATCCGGTACGGCGCCTCGGACACGTCCTCCAGCAACGCGATCGCCCCGGCCGGCCGCCGGTGCTCCGGCGTCCCGACGCCCGCGGCGAGCAGGCTCAGGTTCCCGCCCGTCGTGACGCCCCGGGCCGTGCCCGGCACGACCGCCGTTCCCCGCACGACCACCGGGCGCGAGGGCTCGGACAACGCTGCGCGCAGCCCCGCGGCGGCGGGTGCGTCCCAGAACGTTCCCGCGGGCATGGGGGAGAACAGGGTCGGCAGCCCGAGGTGGGTGGCGATCGCGTCGTGCAGGGCGGTGACGTCGCTGCTGCCGGCGAAGAGCTTCGGCCCGGCGGCGCGCAGCGCGTCCCAGTCGAGCAGGTCCAGCATGCGCTGCGTGCCGTAGCCGCCGCGGGCGGCGATCACGACGGACACGGTGGGTTCCAGCCAGGCCGCCTGGAAGTCCGCGGCGCGTTGTTCGTCGGTGTCGGCGAGGTAGCGCAGCGACGGGTGCCGGTTCCCCGCGGTGGCGAAGCGTTTCACCGTCAGCCCCCACGACTCCAGTTCGGCCGTCGCCGCGTCCAGCAGCTCCGGCGCGACCGGCCCGGCCGGGGTGACGAGCGCGACCGTGCTCACCGCTGGAGCTCCAGCCGCGGCACGCCCGGGGTGTCGAACCCGAACACCTGCCCGTAGAACGACAGCTCCGCCTCCAGCGCGGTGATCATGGTCTCGGCCCTGCGGAAGCCGTGCTGCTCACCCTCGAACGTCAGGTACGCGTGCGGGATCCCGGTGCCGCGCAACGCCTTGACGAACCGGTCGGCCTGGTCGGGCGGGCAGATCTGGTCGTCGAGGCCCTGCAGGAACAACACCGGGCCGGTGAGCGCGGCGGCGTGGGTGAGCGGGGAGCGCTCGGCGTAGCGCTGCCGCGCGGTGTCCAACGGCCCGATGAGGCCGTCGAGGTACCGGGACTCGAAGTCGTGCGTCTCGCCGCCGTCGCCGGTCCAGCCCGCCAGGTCGAGGATGGGGTACTTGATCGTGCCCGCCGCGAAGGTGCGTTCGGTGGTCATCGCGGCCGCCGACGTGAACCCGCCCGCGCTGCCGCCCCGGATCGCCAGCCGTGCCGGGTCGGCGACGCCCTCGGCGACCAGCGCCCGCGCCACGGTCACGCAGTCGCGGACGTCGACGACGCCCCACTGCTCGCGCAGCCGCTCGCGGTAGGCGCGGCCGTAACCGGTCGAGCCGCCGTAGTTCACCGCGACGACCCCGATGCCGCGGCTGGTGAAGTAGGCGAAGTCCAGGTCCAGCACCGGGTAGTTGCGGCCGGTCGGCCCGCCGTGCACGTGGACCAGGAACGGCGGCAGCTCCCCGTCCGGCGCGGTGAAGTCGGCGTTGGCGGGCGGGTAGACGTACGCCGGGATCCGCTCGCCGTCCGGACCGGTGAAGACCCGCTCCACCGGCACCGGCAGGTACGCCGCGGGCGGCGGCTCGGCCGAGGACACGACCGGCGTCGCCGTGCCCGTGCCGAGATCGACGCGCACGACCGCGCTTTCCCGGTCCGCCCCTGCCGCGATCCCCGCGACCCCGCCGTCGAACGCGGCGAGCGCGGGCGCCCACTCGGTCAGCTCCGGCACCACCGGCGTGACGGTGCGCGCGTGCTCGTCGAGCACCGCGAGACGGCCCGAGCTGAGCACGGCGTGCCGCCCGCCGCCCAACGGCGTGAACCAGCGCGAGCCGACCTTCCACAGTGCACCGCCGAGCTCCTGCTCGACCGGCGCCAGCTTGGTCAGCGCACCGTCGAGCCCGACGCGGTGCAGGTTCCACCAGCCGTCCGGATCGGCCAGCGCGAGCAGCGTCTCCGGCGACTCCCACTCCAGCTGGCACACCGAGACGCCGGCGCCCCCGGCGAGCACGCGGTGCGGCCCGAACGCGCCGCCCGGACGCACCTCCGCGACGCACAGTTCCGTTTCGTCCCACGGCATCGCGGGGTGGTTCCAGCCGAGCCACGCCGCGTGCCGGCCGTCCGGGGACAGCTGGGGCGCGGTGAGGAACCGGTGCGAGGCGGCGAGCGAGCGCAGTTCGCTTCCCGCGAACGCGACGAGGTCGCGTTCGACGTCGGTGCGCCGCGGCCCGGTGCTCGTCTCGCGGACGGCCCACACCTCGCCGTCGCGACCACGCCGCAGATCGCCGTAGCGGACGCCTTGGGGCACAGGCGGTTCCGGCGAAACGGGCGTCACGTCCCCGGTGTCCAGATCACGCACGTACACCCGCTGGTCGTCCCAGTGCGTGAAGTACAGGGAACGGCCGATCGCCACCCACGGGCGCCCGCCGTATTCGTGCAGCCTGTTGCGGGCGTTCCACGGCGCGGGCAGCACCTCGGTGCCGTCCGCGCGCACGACCGCCAGCCTGCCGCCCTCCGCCGGCCTGGCCTCGGCCCACCACAGCTCGCCGTCCACGGCGTCGAGCCACTGCGCGCCGCCACCCGCGGCGGCGACGTCGGCGGCGCTGATCGGTGAGGTCCAGGTTCCGTACGGTGAGGTTCGGGGCACCGCTGCACTTTAGTCGGCGCCGGACGTGACCGGCTCCACTGCGCTTCGGCAGGGGCGGCGGATGCCGATCATGCAACGGTGGCCTAGGGTCGGAGGTGCCATGGCTCGTGTAATCCACGTCTTCCGCCAGCCCGACCGGTTCGTCGCAGGAACCGTCGGGGAACCTGGCGACCGCACTTTCTACCTGCAGGCGTCCGAGGACGTCCGCACCATCAGCGTGACCATCGAGAAGCAGCAGGTCGCGGTGCTCGCCGAGCGCCTCGGCTCGCTGCTGGAAGAGGTCGCCAGCCGCTTCGGCGCCGACGTGCCCGAGACCGTCCCCGAGGACCTCGTCGACGTCGAACCGCTCAGCGTGCCCGTCGAGGAGGAGTTCCGCGTCGGCACGATGGGGCTGGGCTGGGACGCCGAGAGCAAGGCCGTCGTCGTCGAGCTGCTCGCCATCACCGAGGGCGAGGTCGACGAGACGGTGGTGCTCGACGACACCGAGGAGGGCCCGGACGCGGTGCGGGTGTTCCTCACGCCCGCCGCCGCCCGCGCCTTCGCCGAACGCGCCGACCGCGTGGTCAACGCGGGGCGCAAGCCGTGCCCGCTGTGCGGGGAGCCGCTCGACCCGGCGGGCCACATCTGCCCGCGGCAGAACGGCTACCGCCGCGAGACCGACCTGGCCGAGGAATAGCGCGTGGCCGAGTCCCTCAGCCCGGCCGATCCGGCCGTCAGGCTCCTGTTGTCCCACGGGCGGCTCGAGGTGGAGGGCCGGCTGGTGGACGCCTCGAACGTCACGCTGTTCTGCTCGGTGGAGCTGGACGGCATGACCGCCAACGCGGTGTACAAGCCGGTGTCGGGTGAACGCCCGCTGTGGGACTTCCCCGACGGCACGCTCGCCGGGCGCGAGGTCGCCACGTTCCTGCTCTCGGACGCCTCCGGGCTGGGCCTGATCCCGCCGACCGTGCTGCGGGACGGGCCGTTCGGCTCCGGCATGGTGCAGCTGTGGATCGAGACCGGTGACGACGAGCTCATCGACGTGCGTGCCCCGGAGGACGTGCCGCCCGGCTGGCGGACCGTGCTGCACGCCCACGACCGGCTCGGCGACCCGGCGGTCCTCGCGCACGCCGACCACCCCGGTGTCCGTGACCTCGCGGTGCTCGACATCGTCGCCAACAACACCGACCGCAAGGGCGGGCACGTGCTCGCGGGCGCCGACGGCCGGGTCTACGGCGTGGACCACGGCATCTGCCTGCACGCCGAGCCGAAGCTGCGGACCGTGCTGTGGGGCTGGATCGGGGAGCGGCTGCCCGAGGACGCGGTGGAGAAGCTGCGCGCGCTGCCGGAGAAGATCTACGGCCCGCTGGGCGAGGAGCTGTCGCAGCACCTGACCGGGCTGGAGATCAGCGCGATCGCCGAACGCGCCGAGGCGTTGCTGGCCGCCGGGGTGTTCCCCGAGCCGGGGGACGACTGGCGGGCGATCCCTTGGCCCCTGTTCTGATCCTGGACGACGCCGCCCGCGCGGCTGCTGACCCGGTTCGGCCCGGAAGCCGCCGCGTGGTGCGACGAGCTGCCCGCGCGGGTCGCGCGGCTGGCCCGCCGCTGGGGTCTCACGGTCGAGGCCGCGCTGTCCGGCAACACCGGCCGCACGCTGCGATGCCGCACCCGGGACGGCGCGTTGGTGGTGCTCAAGCTGTGCCCCGACACGGAAATCACCCGGACCGAGGCCAGTGCGCTGCGTGCGTGGGCGGGCTGCCCGCAGGTCGTCGACGTGGTCGACGCCGACGTGGCGGAAGGGGCGCTCCTGCTCGCGGGGATCGAGCCCGGCACTCCGCTGTCCGAGCGCGGGTGGCGGCCCGAGGAGATCGACGACCTGCTCCCGCGCCTGCACGCCGTGCCCGCGCCGCCCGGCATTCCGCCGCTGACCGACCGGGTGCGGCAGATGTTCGCGCTGGCCGCGCCCCACGCCGAAGGCCGCGTCCCCGCCGAGCTGATGGAGGCCTCCCTCGCCGCGTCACTGGCCTTGGCCGCCGACGACGGGAACGCCCTGCTGCACGGCGATCTGCACCCCGCCAACGTCCTCGCCGGTGCCGACGGGCCCGTGGTGATCGACCCGCGGCCGTGCGCCGGGGACCCGGCGTTCGACACCGTGGACTGGGTGCTGCTGCCCGGCCGGGACCTCGACGACGCGGTCGCCGCGCTGCCCTCCTTCGACCCCAGCCGCGTCCAGGCGTGGGCGCGGGCGATGGCCGTGCTGGCCGCACTCGGTCCGCTGCGGCGGCAGGGCCGCAGCGCCTTCACCGACTCGCTGCTCGCACTCTCGGCGTCCCTCACCTGAGCGCCGGATGCGGGCGAGCGCTATCCCGCCGCGTCGTAGGCGGCGCGGGCGCGGGCGATGTCGCCGCGGTGCCGTTCGGCCCAGCCGAGCAGGCCGGTCAGCGACGTGTACAGCTCGCGCGCCATGTCGGTGAGCGAGTACTCGACCTTCGGCGGCACCGTCGGGTACACCGTGCGCACGAGCAGCCCGTCGCGTTCGAGTTTGCGCAGCGTCAGCGTCAGCATCCGCCTGCTGATGCCGGCCACCTCGCGCTCCAGCTCCGTGAACCGCACGGGACCGTGCGCGGCGGCCACGAGCACCCCGATGCTCCACTTGCCCGCGACGTGGTCCAGCACCTCGGCGATCGGGCAGGCTTCGGTCAGCTGCGCGGTGTCGGCCATGCCCTGAAACTACCCGCATCCAAGCCCCGCCGGAAAACTCTCCCGGAGCCCGCGCGGCTGACCTGGACGGTTACCTCCATGTGCCAGCGGAACACGAAACTGCCTTCTTCCGCGCTCTCACCGGCCGCCGCACGATGAGCCTGTTACAAATCGTGCCCCTTTGGAGGTCAGGTGCTGGAAACCGTGCCCGCCACAGCTCGGCGCCGCTGGCTCGCGCTGGCCGTGTTGTGCGCGCAGACGCTGATGATCGTGCTCGACCAGACGATCGTGAACGTGGCGTTGCCCTCGATCGGCGCCGACCTCGGCTTCGGGCAGGCCGGGCTGGCCTGGGTGATCAACGCCTACCTCATCGCGTTCGGCGGGCTGCTGCTGCTCAGCGGCCGCCTCGGCGATCTGGTGGGCCGGCGCCGGGTGTTCCTCGCCGGGCTCGCGGTCTTCACCGTCGCGTCGCTGCTGTGCGGCCTCGCGTGGCACGCCGGGATCCTCGTCGCCGCCCGGTTCCTGCAGGGGATCGGCGGCGCCGCCTCGTCTGCCGTCGCGCTGAGCATGATCGTCGCCCTGTTCCCCGACCTGCGGGAGCGGGCCAAGGCGATCGGCGCGTTCAGCTTCGTGCAGGCCGCGGGCGGCTCGATCGGCGCCGTCGCGGGCGGGGTGCTCACCGAGGCCGCGAGCTGGCACTGGATCTTCCTGATCAACCTGCCGATCGGGCTCGTGGCGGGCCTGGCCGCGCTGCGCCTGCTCGACCGCGACCGCGGCACGGGCCCGCGCGACGGCGCGGACGTGCTCGGCGCGCTGCTCGTCACCGCGGCACTGATGCTCGGGGTGTACGCGATCGTCGAGAACGACCTCGTCGCCGCGGCACTGGCGGTGCCGCTGCTCGCCGCGTTCCTGTTCCGCGAGGCCAAGGCCACGCGCCCGCTGCTGCCGCTGCGGATCTTCGCCGTCCGCACGCTGTCGGGCGCCAACGTCGTGCTGGGACTGCTCATCGCCGCGATGTTCGGCTTCCAGTTCCTCGTCGTGCTGCACCTGCGGCAGGTGCTGGGCTACACCGCCGAGTGGACCGGCCTGGCGATGGTGCCGGTCGCCGCCGCCATCGCCGTGGTCTCGATCGCCGTGTCCGCCCGCGTGACCAACCGCTTCGGCGAGCGCACGGTCCTGCTCACCGGCCTGGTGCTGATCACGGCTGGGCTCCTCCTGCTGGCCCGCGTGCCGGCCGGCGGCCACTACGCACCGGACCTGCTGCCCGCGTTGCTGTTGCTGGGAGTCGGGTTCGGGCTGGCGATGCCCGCGCTCATCGCACTCGGCATGCGCGACGCCCGGGCCGAGGACAGCGGCCTGGCGTCAGGACTGTTCAACACCACCCAGCAGGTCGCGGGTGCGCTCGGGTTGTCGGCGCTGGCGGTGCTGGCCACCGTGCGCACCGGCGCGCTGCCCGGCCTGCCCGTCCGGGAAGCGCTTACCGCGGGCTACCACCTGGCTTTCCTCGTCGCCGCCGGGCTCGTCGCGGCCGCCACCGTGCTGACGGCGTTGCTGTTCCCCGCCCGGCGTGGCGGCGCGACGCGCTGAGGAATCCGGCGCTACCGTCCCCGGTCGTGCGCTCCCATTCGTATGACGACATCCTCGCCGGGCCGCGCAGGCGGAAGATCCCGGAGGTCGCGGCCGAGCCGGGACTGGTCGTGGAGGACCCGCGCAGCGGCTACTGCGGGGCGGTGGTGCGGCTCGAACCCGGCACCGTCGTGCTGGAGGACCGGCAGGGGCGGCACCGGGTGTTCCCGCTGGAGCCCGCCGGGTTCCTGCTGGAGGGCAAGCCGGTGACGCTCGTGCCGCCGAAAGCGCCCGCCCAGCCGGCCAGGAGGATCTCGGCGTCCGGCTCGGTGAAGGTCGAGGGCCTGCGGGCACGCACAGCCCGTGACTCCCGGATCTGGGTCGAGGGCAAGCACGACGCCGAGCTCGTCGAACGCGTGTGGGGCCACGACCTGCGCGTGGAGGGCGTCGTGGTGGAACCGCTCGACGGGGTGGACGTGCTCGCCGAGCGCATCGGGGAATTCGGCACCGGCCCGCAGCGGCGGCTCGGCGTGCTCGTCGACCACCTCGTCGCGGGCAGCAAGGAATCCCGGCTGGTGGAGGCGATCCACGACGAGCACGTGCTCGTCACCGGTCACCCGTACGTGGACATCTGGCAGGCCGTGAAACCGGCCGCGGTCGGCATCGAGCGGTGGCCGGTGGTCCCGCGTGGCGTGCCGTGGAAGGAGGGCGTCTGCGCGGAGCTGGGCTGGGGCGAGCCGTACGAGGGCTGGCAGCGCGTGCTCGGCGCCGTGGCCGGCTTCCGCGACCTGGAGACCCCGCTGCTCGGCGCGGTCGAGCGGCTGATCGACTTCGTCACCGCTCCGGAGGGCTGAACCGCTGGTCCACCCGGGGTGGCTTCGCGTGTTCAGTGGCTGCGACCGGCCGCCTTCTGCCACGATGAGCCCCATGACACCGGCGCTGATCTGGCTGATCGCGGGCATCGCGCTGATGGCCGCCGAGGTGCTGTCCGGCGACCTCGTGCTGCTCATGCTCGGCGGCGGTGCCCTGCTGGCCTCGGGCGCGGCGCTGGTCACCGGCAACGTGGTCGTCGACGTCATCGTGTTCGGCGTCGCCTCGGTCGCGCTACTGTGGCTGGCCAGGCCCGCGCTCAAGCGGCGGTTCCTGCACACCCCCGAGATCAAGATGGGGCCCGAGGCGCTCATCGGCACCACGGGGGTCGTCGTGGCCACCGTCAACGGCGAGGGCGGGCAGGTGCGGCTGGGCGGCGACGTGTGGTCGGCGCGCAGCGTCGCCGAAGGTCAGCGGATCGAGCCCGGCACGAAGGTGACCGTGGTACAGATAGCGGGCGCCACGGCCGTGGTGTCCCCGGAGATTTGAGCAACCCACCGGAGATCGGGAGAGAACTTGGGAACCGCAGCGATCATCGTTGTCGCGGTCATCGCGCTGTTCGTGATCGTCACGATCGCGAAGGCGATCATGGTGGTCCCGCAGGCGCAGTCCGCCGTGATCGAGCGGCTGGGCCGCTTCCGCACCGTCGCCTCGCCGGGCCTGAACTTCCTCGTGCCCTTCCTCGACCGGGTGCGCGCCCGGATCGACCTGCGTGAGCAGGTGGTGTCGTTCCCGCCGCAGCCGGTGATCACCGAGGACAACCTGACGGTCTCCATCGACACCGTCGTCTACTTCCAGGTGACCGACTCGCGGGCCGCGGTGTACGAGATCTCCAACTACATCGTCGGTGTCGAGCAGCTGACCACCACGACGCTGCGCAACGTGGTCGGCGGGATGACGCTGGAGCAGGCGCTGACCTCGCGCGACCAGATCAACAGCCAGCTGCGGGGCGTGCTGGACGACGCCACCGGCCGCTGGGGCATCCGCGTCGCGCGCGTCGAGCTGAAGGCGATCGACCCGCCACCGTCCATCCAGGACTCGATGGAGAAGCAGATGCGCGCGGACCGGGAGAAGCGCGCGATGATCCTCAACGCCGAGGGCCAGCGGGAGGCCGCGATCAAGACGGCCGAGGGCCAGAAGCAGTCGCAGATCCTCGCGGCGGAGGGCCAGAAG
Organism: Amycolatopsis sacchari; assembly: GCF_900114035.1. Classification (GTDB taxonomy): domain Bacteria; phylum Actinomycetota; class Actinomycetes; order Mycobacteriales; family Pseudonocardiaceae; genus Amycolatopsis_E; species Amycolatopsis_E sacchari. The sequence continues at coordinate 589,182 of NZ_FORP01000001.1, forward strand.
CAGGCCACGATCATGGCCGCCGAGGCCGACCGGCAGTCCCGCATCCTGCGCGCGCAGGGTGAGCGGGCGGCCCGCTACCTGCAGGCGCAGGGGCAGGCGAAGGCGATCGAGAAGGTGTTCGCCGCGGTGAAGGCCGGCCGTCCGACGCCGGAGGTGCTGGCCTACCAGTACCTGCAGACGCTGCCGCAGATGGCGCAGGGCGACGCGAACAAGGTGTGGCTCGTGCCCAGCGACTACGGCAAGGCGCTGGAGAACTTCGCCCGCGCGTTCGGCAAGTCCGGTGACGACGGCGTGTTCCGCTACGAGGCGCCCGCCGACGAGGACGTGGCGCCGCCGAACCTCGAGGACGACGACGTCGCGAGCTGGTTCGACACCTCCACCGACCCCCGGATCGCCGAGGCGGTGCGTGAGGCGGAGAAGGTGGCGCGCCAGGAGGTGCCCGGCCCGCTGGGCGCCGCGCCGTCCACCCCGCCGCCGGACCTGCTCCGGGGTGGCAGCATGTCCGGGTCCGAGCAGCAGGCACCGGAGGCCCCGGTCGACTCGCCGCCGCCCGCCGCTCCGCCCCAGGCCGCACCGCAGCCGCCCGTGCAGCAGGCACCCGCCCCGCAGGCGCCGCCTCCGCCGCCGCAGGCGGGCCCGGCGACCGGGCCGCAGCAGGGGCTGCCGCTGCGGCAGCCCGGCCAGCACTACACGACGCCGCCGGCCAGCCCGTACCCGTCGCAGCAGCCGCCCCAGCCGCCGCAGTACCCCCAGCAGTGATGACGGCCTGGCGAGACGTCGAAGCCGACGTACCGGAGTTCGCGCGGCGCGTGCGGGCGTTGTTCGACGCGCACCGGCACAAGACGATCGCGACGATCCGCGCCGACGGCGGGCCGCGCATCTCCGGCATCGAAGCGGAGTTCGAGGACGGCGAACTGGTCTTCGGTTCCATGCCGCAGGCCCGCAAGGGCGCGGACCTGCACCGGGACCCGCGCTTCGCCCTGCACAGCGCCACCGTCGACCCGGTACAGGGCGCCGAGGCGGACTGGCCGGGCGAGGCGAAGATCTCCGGCCGCGCGATCCCCGCCGGGCCCATCAAGGACGGCCCGGCGGGAGAGCGCTTCCACACCGACATCACCGAGGTCGTGCACACCCACCTCGACGACGCGGCCACGGTCCTCGTCGTCGAGTGGTGGACACCGGCACACGGCCTGCGCAGGGTCGAACGGGAGTAGTCCCGGTCAGCTCCGGCGGGCGTAGGTGGCGTAGTCGGCGATGTCGGCCCGGGAGCGGTCGGTGATCAGCACCGCGCACAGGACCGTGACGACCACGGCCAGCAGGATGTACGCCGAGATCGAGTACGGCGTGCCCGTGACCTGCAGCAGCCACGTCGCCAGCAGCGGGGCCGGCCCGCCCGCGAACACGGACGCGAGCTGGTAGCCCAGCCCGGCGCCGCCGTAACGCAGGTGCGTCGGGAAGCTCTCGCCGATGAACGCCGCCTGCGGCCCGTACTGCATGGCGTGCCCGATCATCGACGCGATCACGATGAGGAAGATCGGCACGTACCCGCCGGCCTTGAGCACGGCGAAGTACGGGAACGCCAGCAGGCCCGTCAGCACCGCGCCCGACAGGTACACCCGTTTGCGACCAATGCGGTCGGACAGCTGCGAGAACAGCGGGATCGTCACCAGCTCCAGCGCCGCCGCGACGAGCACCGCGTTGAGCACGAACGTCCTCGAGTAGTGGTGCTCCGCCACGACGTACACCAGCACGTAGCTGGTGAACAGGTAGAACGGCATCTGCTCGCTGAACCGCAGGCCCGCCGAGAGCAGGATCTCGCGCCAGTGGTGCTTGATCGCGTCCACCACGGGGCTGCGCGAGGTCTGCTGCTTGGCCACGATCGCGGCGAACATGGGGGTCTCCATGATCCGGAGCCGGATCACCAGCCCGATGCCCACGAGCACGAAGCTGAGCAGGAACGGGATCCGCCAGCCCCACGAGTCGAACGCGGCGTCGCTGAGCACCGCCGACAGCAGCGTCATGCCGCCGGTGCCGAGCACGAGCCCGACGGGGACGCCGATCTGCGCGAAGCTACCCAGCAGGCCGCGGCGCCGCTGGTCACCCCACTCCATCGCGAGCAGCACCGACCCGCTCCACTCGCCGCCGATCGCGATGCCCTGGACCAGCCGCAGCACCACCAGGACGATCGGCGCGGCGATCCCGATCGACGCGGCACCGGGCAGCAGGCCGACGAGCGCCGACGCCAGGCCCATCAGCAGCAGCGTGATCACCAGCGTGGCCTTGCGGCCGATCCGGTCACCCCAGTAGCCGAAGATCGCCGCGCCGACCGGCCGGGCCGCGAACCCAACGGCGTAGGTGGCGAAGGACTGCATCGCCCCGGCGTAGCTGCTCGACGCGGGGAAGAACAGCTGGGGGAAGATCAACGCGGCGGCGGTGTTGTAGAGGAAGAAGTCGTACCACTCGATCGTCGTGCCGATCGCGCTGGCGAAGGCGGCACGGCGGACCTGCGTCCGCTGTTCGGTGGCCGGGCTGTCGATGACCTTGTTCGCTTCGTTGCGTCCGAGCACCATCGTGGCCTCCCGTGACGGGGATCACTCTGCAGGGCCACCTTCGCTGACGGACCGGGCGAAGTCCAGACCGGGCGGACAACAACTTTCCGTGACCGCCGGGCGCGGGTCAGCTCTCCACGGGGGCCAGGGCCGGACGCTTGGGGCCGACCGTGTCCCCGGAGGACTCGCCCCGCAGCCGCCGCCCGATCCACGGCAGCGCGTGCTCGCGGGCCCACCGCAGGTTCTCCGCGCGCTGCTGCCGCACCGGGAGGACCGGGCGCGGGCCGAGCGCGGCGGGGGTGAGCTCGTGCGGCACCTGGAGGACGTCGAGCACGGCGATCGCGACCTCGGCGTGCCCGAGCGCGTTGAGGTGCAGGCGATCGGTCGACCACAGCCGCCGGTCGCGCAGCTGCCGCATCGCCCACAGGTCCACGATCCGCGCGCCGTGCCGGGCGGCGATGACGCGCACGTGCTCGTTGTAGATCGCGGTGCGGCCGCGCATCCGCCGGAACAGCGGGTCCTCGACCCCGTCGACACCGGTGAACAGCACCACGGTCGCCCCGGTCTCGGTGAGCCGGGCGACGGCCTTGTCGTACTCGTCGGCGAGCGCGTCGATGTCCACCTTGGGGCGCATCAGGTCGTTGCCGCCCGCGTACAGCGTGACCAGGTCGGGGTCCATCGCCAGCGCGGGTTCGAGCTGCTCGGACAGCACCTGGCCCAGCAGCCTGCCGCGGATGGCGAGGTTGGCGTAGCGGAAGTCCGGTTCGCGGGTGGCGAGGACCTCGGCCACCCGGTCGGCCCAGCCCCGCACGCCGTTCGGGCGGCCGGGGTCGTCGTCGCCGACGCCTTCGGTGAAGGAGTCGCCGAGGGCCACTAAGCGCTTGCTCATGCCGATCACTCTATGCGGTCGCGGTGGCGGCTCCGGCGCGTGGTCAGGTGAGCTTTTCCAGCAGCGGCACGGCCGCGTCCGCCCCGGGCAGCGTGTTGGTCTCCTCCCGCAGGCGGTCGGCGGCCTGCCGGTAGCGCTCGTCGGCGAGGACGGCCGACACCGCGGCTTCGACGTCCTCGGGCGTCACGGTCACCGGATCGAGCAGGCGCGCGGTGCCCAGGTCGAGTGAGCGGCGGGCGTTGTGCGGCTGGTCGGCGCCCATCGGCAGCAGCACCGACGGCACGCCGTGGGCGAGTGCGCCCAGCACGCTGCCGGAACCGCCGTGCGACACCACGACCGCGCACCGCGGCAGCAGCGACTCCTGCGGCACGAACCGCTCGATGCGCACGTGCTCCGGCTCGGGGCCGAACTCGGCGGGGTCGATGTGCTCACCCGTGGTCGCGACGACCGGGGCGGACAGCTTCCGCAGCCCGGCGAGCACCCGGGAGAACAGGTCGCCGGATTCGGTGTTGAACACCGTGCCGAGGGTGAAGTACACGACCTCGCCCCCGGCCGGCGGGCGGGGATCGCCCTGGCGGAAGGCGAAAGTGCCGTCCGGCAAGGGAAACCGCGGATCGCGGAAGGACGGCGGGAACGGGGCGAACACGAGGTCACCGGCGAGCATCCGCAGCCGCGGGTCGGCGGGCAGCCCGTGCTCGGCACGCAGTTCGTGCAGCGGCTCGGCGACGACGTCCGGGCGCAGGAACCCGCCCGCGGCCAGTACGAGGACCACCGCACACGGCAGGCCGAGGCGCTCGGCGGCCAGCGCGGCACCGAAGTCTACCTCGCAGCGGACCACAACGTCGGGCCGCCACTGCCCGGCGAGCTTCAGCAGGACCGGGGTGTTCTCACGCCCGCCGGTCCGGGCGAAGTGTTCCCGCAGGTCGCGTTCCTCCCGCTGCGGATCGGGTGCCGACAGCGGCAGCCGGTCGGGCGGCGCGCCGCCGGGCGGGCTGGTGGCCAGCGCGGGAAAGCCGGCCTTCTCGACCGCGGGCACCATCCGGCCCGGGCAGGCGAAGGCGACGGTGTGCTCGGCGGCGGCCGCTGCCCGCGCGAGGGGCACGAGGGGGCGGAAGTGCCCGCTGCCGCCGACGAACGTGAACAGGATGCGCACGCGGTCGACGGTACTGGGGGCCGCCGGTCAGCAGGCCGGGGTCCGCCGCACGGTCAGGCGGCGGTCGACGCCGGTGATCTCCAGGATGCGGTTGACCGCGCGGTTGCCATCGGCCAGGACGCACAGCGCGATGTGGCGCTGGCGGGCGAGCAGGTCGGCGTACAGCAGCGTGGAAAGCCCCGCGGCGCCGAGGAAGTCCACGTCACGCAGGTCCACGACGAGTGTGCGCAGCGTGCCGCGGAGCCGGGCGGCCAGCAGCTCGGTGAGCCGGGGGGCGGTGATCCCGTCGAGCTCGCCCAGGACGTGGACGACGGCGGCACCGGGTTCGGGCCGTTCGACGGACAGCCGCAGCTGCGGGGTCACGGCGGGAGCGTGGCTTCCGCGCTGGAGGGGCAGGGCGGTGCGCTGGACCGGAACGGCATCTGCGGCGGCCATGAGGGCCTCCATCTCCCATCCGGGGGAAGCGGATGGAGTCGACGGCTGGGAACGGCTACCGGCTGAACCGTTGCGTGGCAGTCTAGGCCCGATCACGGGGTCCGGCAGGTCCTCTCGTCGCCTGATCCGGTTCAGTCACTTCCCGCCACGGCGTTCGGCGAGGATCTGCGCCAGCGTGTGCACCGGCGAGCTGTCGAGCTTGTGGCGGTGCGCGTCGTAGTGGTCGCGGGTCGTGCGGATATCGGCGTGGCCCAGCAGGTCCTGCACCTTCTGCACCGGCACGTCGTGCGCGAGCAGCAGGGTGCCGGTGGTGCGGCGGGCGGTGTGCGGGCTGATGCTCGCCGCACCGGGGATGCCCGCCTCGGCGGCGAGCCGCCGCAGGGTCTGCCACACGTCGCGCTGCCGCAACGGCTTGCCGCCGGGCTTGCTCCGGTCGTGCGGGTGCGGGGTCGTGGCCAGCAGCGGACCGGCCAGGTCGTCCAGGCCGCGGTGCTCGCGTTCGGCACGCAGTTCCAGGTACCGCCGCAGCGGGCGGAGCGCGGGCGCGACCAGGGGCACGAAGTCGCGGCGGCCGCCCTTGCCCGTGTAGCGCAGGATGGTGTGCCCGGCGTCGATCGCCAGGTCGGAGACCTGCGCGCCGGTGATCCCGGAGACGCGGAGCCCGGTGTAGAACAGCAGCGCGACCAGGGCCGCGTCGCGCCAGGACGCCTCGGAGCGGGCGCGGCGTTCGGCGTGGTCCAGCAGCGTTGCGGTCGCCTTCTCGTCGAGGGCCGGCAGGGGAGAGGTGCGGTCGCGTTTGGGGCGCCCCGCGGCCGCGACGGGGTTGCGTTCGGTGACGTCGTTGGACTGCAGGTAGCGGTACCAGCTCGACACGCCCGCCAGCGTCCGCGCCACCGTCGACGGTGCGGCCGGGCGCGGAACACCGTCCCGGCCGGTGACGGTGAGCGTCGTCTTCCAGGCGTCCACGTCCGCCCGCCGGGCCTTCAGCGGATCGAGCCCCGTCCGCTGGCACCAGGACAGCCACGCTGCGAGGTCCGCGTAGTAGGCGCGTTGCGTGTGCTCGCTCTTGTCAGCCTTCAGCCACAGCACCGTCACGTGACGAATCGCGTACCGATCCCCGGGGTCGGCGGGAGGCAGCGCGGGCAGCAGCGACACCGCCTCCGCGAGGTCCTCCAGATCGCCGCGTGAACCACCCCAGGGCGCCAGCTCCGTCATAACTGTGATTATCACGGAGCAAGATATCGGAAAGGTTGAGCAGTTTCGCGTGTCGTGCTACCGGTTTAGCTATCGCGTACGCGAAACTAGAGCCATGGAAAACGGGCTGGTCGAGGGCCAGATCTGCGCTCTGGAGGGCTGTGACAACCCGCTGCCGCCCCCGGCGGTGGACGAGCACGGGCGGCGGAAGGGCGGGCGGCCGTCGTCGTACTGCTGCAAGGGGCACGCCGACGCCGCCTCCCGCGCGCGACGGGCCGCGCAGACCTCGGCGATCGTGGATCCCCTCGTGGAGATGCGGCGGGTGGCCGAGGCGTTCGGGCCGTTGGCGCAGCCGCTGCTGGACTCGATCGCCGAACTGCGGGCGCGGCTGGACGAGGCTGAGCAGGGGGCGCTCGCCCAGGTGCGGCAGGCGGAGGAAGAGGCACGGGCTGCCCGCGCCGAGGCCGAGGACGCCCTGCGGCGGGCGGACCAGGCGGAGCGGGCGCGGGACCAGGCCCTGGTGCAGGCGCGCGAGGACCGGTCGGCCCGTGCCGAGGCGGAGAAACTGGCCGAGCGTGCGGCTGCGGAGGCTGAACGGGAGAAGCGCGAAGCCTGGGCGAAAGTCGCGGAGCACGAGCGCGCGAAAGGTGCCGCCGAAGCCGCCCGCCTCGCGGCGGAGAAGGCGCGCGACGAACTCGCCGAAGAACTCCGTGCCGAGCACGCGCGCCGCGACCAGCTCAACGCCGAACGCGCCGCGGCGCGGCAGGAAGTCGACCAGCTCCGCGAGGAGCTACGGCAGAGCACGACGGAGCTGACCGTGCTGTCGGAGCGGCTCGCCGCCGCCCGTGCGCAGCTGGCCGCGGCCGAACGCTCCGTCGACCACGCCCGCGAGGAGACAACGCGTGTCCGCGCGGAGGCGGAGGCCCAGCGGGCGCAACGACAGGAGGTGCTGGACCTGTTGGCGGAGGAGCGCACCGCACGCCGCGTCGCCGAAGCCCGCGCGGAGACGCTGGCGAGCGGCCTGGCGGAGGCACGGGCCGAACTCGCCGAGATGCGGGCGGCGCTGGCCGCCCGCACCGCCGCGCCCCCGGCGGAGGAGGAGCGTGGTGAGCCGACCGGCGAGGGTGGGAAGCAGGGGCAGGCCGGGTGAGTCGACCGCCGGGAAGGTCGAAGGCGCCGGGTAGGAGCTGCCCGGGGAAGTCGGTCGTGGTGACGGTCGAGGACCCGGCACGACCAGCCCGTGCACCGGCCATGGAGGCAGCCGAGGGCGGTAAGCGGGAGAGCCAGCCGAGGACGCGCAGCAGGGACACCCCGGCGAATCGACCGTCTCGGCGAGCGAAGGCGAGCCGTGGTGGTGCGTGAGACTCCTAGCCGCCCAGCAGGTGGCGGGCACGGTCGATCAGCACCCTCGCGGCCGGGCCCGGCGGTCCCGCCGCCCGCCAGGCGAAGACCAGCCGGCCCCGCAGCGGCGGGTCGACGACGGTGAGCGGGTGCAGTCCCGGCCAGGAGCGGGCCAGCGAGTCCGGCAGGATCGCCACGCCGAGGCCCCGCGTCGCGAACTGGGCCAGCATCGACGGATCGCTGGCCTCACACGCGATCCGTGGGGCGAAACCGGCACGGGCGCAGGCGGTGTCGAGGTGCGAGCGGATGCCGGTGCCCGGGGGCAGGCTGATCAACGGGCGGTCCCGCAGTGCGGCGAGCGGGATCTCCGACCGCGCCGCCAACGGGTCGTCCACCGCGACCGCGGCCGTGATCGCTTCGTCGGTCACCACGGCGTACACCAGGTCCGGCGGTGGCTCGGGCCCGAGCGACACGATCGCCGCGTCGAGGGTGCCGCGGCGCAGCGATTCGACCAGCTCTGCCGAGCCGGCCTCGGTGAGCGTCACCTCGACGCCCGGGTGGTCGCGGTGGAACGCGGCCAGCAATCCCGGCAGGTCGACGTTGTGCGACGTCACCATGCCCAGCGCGACGCGCCCGCGCAGCAGGCCGGCCAGCTCGTCGACCGCGTGCCGCGCCCCGTCGACCGCGGCGAGGGCCGCGCGGGCGTAGGGCAGGACCGCGGCCCCGGCCTCGGTGAGGCGCACCGCCCGGCCGGAGCGGTCCAGCAGCTCCTGGCCGAGTTCCCGCTCCAGCCGCCGGATCTGCGCACTCACGCCCGGCTGCGCGACGTGCAGCTTCTCCGCGGCGCGCGTGAAGTTGCGTTCCTCGGCGACGGTCACGAAGTACTCCAGCTGCCGCAGTTCCACAACGGCCGAGTCTAGGTATAACCATCGCTTCTCGCAGCCAGCAGAACCAGCTCTTGGACTTCTGGCTCGCTCCGCCCGAAGCTGGGGACATGAACGCGGAACAGACCACCTTCGTCCTCGTGCCCGGCGCCTGCCACGGCGCCTGGTGCTTCCAGCCCCTCGCCGAGGACCTCCGCCGTGCCGGGCACCGCGCGTTCCCGCTGACCCTGACCGGACTGGCGGAGCGCGCCGCGGAGCTGACCGGGGCGGTCAACCTCGACACGCACATCCAGGACGTGCTCGACGTGCTGGAGTACGAGCAGATCACCGACGCCGTGCTCGTCGGGCACAGCTACGGCGGCGTGGTCATCACCGGCGTCGCCGACCGCGCACCCGAGCGGGTCGGCTCGCTGGTCTACCTCGACGCCTTCGTGCCGCGCGACGGCGAATCCTGCTGGACGCTGACCAACGACGCGCAGCGGGAGTGGTACCTGGACGTGGGGGAGACCGGGTACGGCGTCAAGCCGCTGCCGTTCTTCGACCCGCGCGCGACACCGCACCCGCTGGCCACGTTCCTGCAGCGCATCCGCCTCGCCCGCGAGCCGGCCGACATCCGCCGCGACTACGTCTACGCCCGGATCTGGGACGGCGAGTCCCCCTTCCGGGCCACGTGGGAGCGGCTGCGCGACGATCCCAGGTGGACGGTCCACGAGCTGGACAGCAAGCACAACCTCATGCGGGACGCCCCGGACGAGCTGCTGGCGATCCTGCTCAGCGGTCGGCCCGCGCCGCCCACCGGCCGTCCTCGCGGGTGATCCGCACGGGGTGGTCGAAGCACTTGGTCACCAGGTCGCTGGTCAGCACCTCGTCGACCGGCCCGACCGCGAGCGCCCGGCCCTCGCGCAGCAGCAGCGCGTGGGTGGTGCTGCCGGGCAGCTCCTCCAGGTGGTGCGTGACGAGCACGGTCGCCAGCCGGGGGTGACGGCGCCGCAGCGCGTCCAGGCTGGTCAGCAACTGCTCGCGGGCGGCGAGGTCGAGGCCGGTCGCGGGTTCGTCGAGCAGCAGCAGCCGGGGTCGCGGCATCAGCGCCCGTGCGATGAGTGCGCGGCCGCGCTCGCCCTGCGACAGCACCGGCCACAGCGCGTCGCGCCGGGTGCTCAGGCCCAGCATGGCGATCAGCTCGTCGGCCTGGGCGACCTGTTCGGCGGTGGGCCGCCACCGGGGCACCAGCTCGGTGGTGTTGGTCAGCCCCGTCAGCACCACCTCGCGCACGCGCAGCGGCGTCCGCAGCGGGTGCCGGGGGTCGATGTGCCCGATCTCGGCGCGCAGGCTGCGCATGTCCACCCGGCCGAGGCGGTGGCCCAGCACCTCGACGGTGCCCCGGGTGGGGTGCGCGCGGGCGCCGAGCAGGCTCAGCAGCGTGCTCTTGCCCGCGCCGTTGCCGCCCAGCAGCGCCCAGTGCTCGCCTTCCCGGACGGTCAGCGAGACGGAGCTGAGCAGGTAGTTCCCGTCGCGGACGAGGTCCACCTCGTCGACGGCCAGTACCGCGGTCACGAGTCCGCCACCGCCGACCGGATCCGGGAGACGATGGTCTGCAGGTGGGCGACGGTCGCGGCGGCCGCGGCGTCGGCGTCCCCGCGCTCGAGCGCGTCGAGCAGGTCCGCGTGGGCGGCCGAGACGTCGGGCAGCCGGGGCTCGTGCCGGAACATCTCGACGATCGCGTCGTGCAGCACCGGCAGGGCGGCGGCGAACAGGTCCCGCAGCAGCCCGTTGCCCGCGAGTTCGACGACGGCGCGGTGGAACTCCAGGTCCGCGGCGACGAACTCGGCGGGGTCGGCGTCCAGCAGCTCCTGGCGCCTGCGCAGGCCCGCCCGCAGGCGGTCGATGTCCTCCGGCCGCACCCGCTGGGCGGCCAGCCGGGCCGCTTCGACCTCCAGCGCGCGGCGGACCTCGTACACCTCGAGCAGGTGGGCGCGCCGGACCAGCACGCCGACGTCGGGGGAGCCGGCCGGGGCGTCGGTGACGTAGGTGCCGGAGCCGTGCCGGACGTCGAGCAGCCCGTCCCGGGCGAGCAGCCGGACCGCCTCACGCACCGACGAGCGCCCGACGCCGAGCTCGGCGGCGAGGCGGACCTCGTTGGGCAGGCGTTCCCCGGGTTTCCAGTGCCCCTCGCGGAGCCGCTCGCGCAGCAGGGTCTCCACCTGCGGCACGACGGGTCCGTGTTTCAGCGTCACCACGGCGGAGGACGCTACCAGAGATCACGCAGACGTCTGAGGACTACCGGGCGCCAAGGCGGTCGCCGCCCCGGGCTAAGGTGGGCCGTGCTTCCCACCACTGACCTCGTCACCAGGCTGCGGGCCGCCGGCTGCGTGTTCGCCGAGGACGAGGCGCGCCTGCTCGTCGAGGCCACCGCCGACCCGGCGGAGCTGGCCGCGCTCGTGGCGCGCCGGGTGGCGGGGGAACCGCTCGAACACCTCCTCGGCTGGGCGGAGTTCCGCGGGCTGCGCATCGCCGTCGAGCCGGGCGTGTTCGTGCCCCGGCAGCGGACCGCGTTCCTCGTCGAGCAGGCACTCGCCGCGGCCCCGCCGGAACCGGTGGTGGTCGACCTGTGCTGCGGATCCGGTGCGCTCGGCGCGGCCTTCGCGGCCGCCGCACCCGTCAGCGCGCTCTACGCCACCGACCTCGACCCCGCCGCCGTCCGCTGCGCCCGCCGCAACGTCCCGGGGCACGTCTTCGAGGGCGACCTGTTCACCCCGCTGCCCGCGGATCTGCGCGGCCGGGTGGACGTGCTGCTGTCCAACGTCCCCTACGTCCCGACGGACGCCATCGCGGACATGCCCCCGGAAGCCCGTGAGCACGAACCGCTCGTCGCACTCGACGGCGGGAGCGACGGGCTGGCCGTGCTGCGCCGCGTCGCCGCCGGAGCACCGGACTGGCTCGCCCCCGGCGGGCACCTCTACGTGGAGACCAGCGAAGGCCAGGCACCGGTCGCGAGCGCGGTGTTCACCGCGGCCGGGCTCACGCCGTCCGTGTTCTCCGACGACGACAGCGGCGCGACCGTCGTGCGCGGCACCAGGCCCTGACCCGTCAGCGCCGCACCGGGAAGAACCGGTCGGGCCCCGGCTCCACGTGCGGGACGTCGTTCATGTCCTGCCGCAACGCCGACAGCTCCCGGTAGATCTCCCGCCGCGCTCGGTTCTGGTTGCCCAGCGGCCGGTGCTCGGGCAGCGCGTGCCACGGGTTGATCGAAAGGCTGTCCGCGCGCGCCCGCTGCTCCGCCGGGTCCAGCTCCTGCACCGGCAGCCGCAGCACGCCCACCCGCACCGGCGGCGACACGCGCTCCGGCCAGATCACCGACGCGTGCTCGACCGGCATCCGCAGCGGGTCGTTCTGCACCTGCACCAGCACGTCGAACTCCGCCTCCCGCGTGCTCAACGTCCGCGCCAGCGCCTGCGCGAGGTAGTCGTCCGGCGGGTTCCACGGCACCCGCGTCCGCCCCGCCGCGCGCGGCACGAACCGGTACTGCATCGCCTGCCCCGGCCCCAGCAGGTACGCCGCGCAGCTCCAGTAAGCGGTTTCCAGCGGGCTGGTGTGCGTCCGCGCGTACAGGCCCTGCATCACCAGGTCCGCCAGGTGGCTGTCGCGCGGGTCCAGGAAGTACCACAGGGGAGTGCCGTTCCCGATGTGCCGCTGCAGCTTGACGTTCGCCACCACGTCGGGCGTGGTGAACGTCGGCGCGCTGATCCCGGTGAAGTCCTGCGTGTGCCGCTCGTCGTCCAGCAGCTTCGGCCCCGGCACGCCGACGACCTTCACCCCGATGCTCAGAATCCCGTTGTCCTCCAGGTCCGGCGGCGACAACGGCCCCGGCCCGGCGAACCGCACCCACGCCGCGTACGTCGCCGGCCGCGCGAACAACCCGTGCCGCACCGGGAACGGCAGGTCGTCCAGGACCTCCAGCGACGCCCGCACCACCCCGTAGGTCTTGGTGTTGCCCGCCCGCTGCGCCTGCCCCGGCGCGTACTCGCGCAGCACGAACCGGCTCATCAGCTTCACGATCTCCGCGCGCGCCGCGTCCTCACCGGGGATCGACAGCTCCTCGGCCCTCACCCCGGACACCGGCAACGTCCACCGCCGCACCAGCGCCTGCACGAGGCCCTGCACCGGCGGGCGCACCACCGCGTCGAACGCGGGCCGCACGTACGGGTCGATCCGCCGTTCCAGCGCGACCAGCCGCGACACCGCGTCGTTGACCTGCTTCCGGAGGTTCACGCCATCACCGTCGCGAGGTAGCGCAGCGCCGCGATCCCCGGCAGGAAGAAGTACGCCCCGCCCCGCACCCGCACGAACTCCGGCAGGGCGCGGTGCCGCACCCGCACGGGGCGGGCCTGCTCGGTGAACACCGCGCCCTCCCGGACCCGCGGCGCCACCACCGGGTCCGGGTCGTCCCGCAGGCCGTTGAACGTGGGGTCGTTGAGCCAGCTGTGCTGCACGAACTCGTACTGCCGCGCCAGGTTCGCGTTGAGGCACAGGAAGTACAGCCCGCGCTCGGTGTCACCGCCGCGCTGCCGCCTGGTGTAGCTGCGGCCGCGGCGCAGCAACCGGTGCCGGTCGTTGATCGTCATCGACTCCGCCGAACCCGGCCGCGGCGGCAGCGAGTCCCGGGGGTTGGCCCGCCGCACGTGCGCCCCGAGCGGACACGCCAGTCCATCGGGATCCGTTTCGTGGTAACGGAAATCGTGCCCGGCCAGCTCCGGGTCGTCCCGCTCGGGGGAGAGCACCACCGGCGCGCCGCTCGGCCACCGGCCCATCATCTTCGCCGCGAGCCGCCGCGCCCCCTCGGCCCCGTCGCCGCCGTGCTCACGCACGTACGACCAGAACCCGTCGACGTCCTGCGACAGCTGCCGCAGCACCAGGTAACTGCCGTTGCGGCCCAGGTCCGCTCCGCCCGACCCGGCCTCGTCCCGCGGCAGCAGGTTGTTCGGATCCACGCTCGCGGGCAGCACGGGACGCTCGGTGAACCGGCCGTAGGCGTTGCGGTACCCGAGCACGAACTCTCCCGGCGCGATCCCGCCGTCACCGCCCACCACCCCGGCCAGCCGCGGCTGGGACAGCCCGTCGCGGAACCCGAACGGTTCACGCCCGGTCAGCGGATCCGTCGGCAGCACCGCCAGCCGGGACAGCCCGCCCGCCCCGCGCTCCAGCGCGTTCACCCGCCGCCGCAACGCATCCGCCGTCGCGGCGTACACCAGCACGAGCACGTGCACCTCCGCGCCGCCCGGCCCGCCCCACGACCACCGCCGCGGGTCAGCGTCGCCGACGTCCCCGAGCAGCCGCGACCGGTGCTCGGTCGTCATGCCCTCCGCGAACGCGGGGGAGAACGACGCGACGATGGAGGCGGGCACCGCCAGCGCCCGCAGGCCGGCCGCCGTCAGCGCGACGTTGACCGCCGACTCGGGGGAGACCACCGCCCCGCTCGTCACCTGCCCCGCCCACCGGCCCAGCGCGTTCCGCGCGGTCTCCGCGTCCGCCACGCCGTAGAGCAGGAACGCCGCGTGCCTCAGCCGCCCGTAGCCCCGGACCACCAGGCCCTGCACGTCGTCGAGATCGAGGGTGTCCATACCGCCTCACAGCAACGCGAGCCACGACCGCGCCTCGGCGGCGCCGAGGTCGCGGGACAGGCCCTCGCGGATCTTGGAGTTGTCGTCGATGTTGCGCGCGGACAGGTCCCGGTACGCCGAGTACCACACGCTCGGCAGCTGGTGCGCCCGCAGGTAGTCCTTGAACGCCTGCTCGTCGCGCGCCCCGCCGCCCACGAGCCAGCGCGTCGCGGGGTAGCCGACGCCGTTGGAGAACACCGCGTTGAGCCCCGGGGCGAGCTTGTCGATGAACTCATCCATGTAGCTTTCCAGGCTGCCGTCGTAGTTGCTGGCGAACACCAGCCGCCGCCCGCGGTCGACGTAGACCCAGCGCGCGAAGTGGATCGTCCGCACACCCGCCAGCCCGCCCCGCGCGTACACGTGCCGGTTGAAGTAGTCCAGTCCGAACAGGACGGTCCGCAACGTGACCGCCCTGACCAGCCCCGGCTTCACCGTCCCCGCCGCCGTGAACGGGTTCTGCGTGGACAGGTCCTCCTGCTGCGTCAGCTCCGCCAGCCGCTCCGGCGACACCCGGCCGATCTCCGGCGTGTCACGCGCTTCCAGCCGCCGGATCAGCAGCGCCCACACCGGCAGCGCGGGCAGCAGCAACGGCACGGCCGCGGGCACGACCACCCGGTGCACCGCCTCGCGCGCCCGGAACGCCGCCGACGGCGCCTCCGGCGGGCGCAACGCCCACGACAGTTCCGGCCGCCCCGCCACGAAGGCGCGCACGGCGCGGTGCACCTCCCGCTCGTCCGCACCCGACCAGTCACCCTCGTCGAGGAAGTCCTCGATCCGCTCCCGCAGCCGCGCTTCGTCCTGGATCCGGGCAAGGCTCCGCCCCACGTGGTGCACGTACGCCGACGCCGCCGGGATGCGCCGCTGCGCCAGCCAGCGCACCCGGTCCTGCACACTGCCGTTGTCCGGGTGGTCCTCGCACATCGCCAGCAACGACGGCAGCGAATCGTTGGGCGCCGACGCCAGATCCCGCAGGTGCGCCCCGACCGGAGTGTCCACTTCGGCCAGGTACATCAGCGTCGGCGGCCCGTTGTCCTCCGCGGGCAACAGGAACACGCGCGCGAAGTGCACCCCCGCGAGCTCCCGGAACGGGCCACCGTCGAGTTCCACGCTCTTGCGCAACTGCTCCAGCAGTCCCGGCACCTCCGCCTCGCGACCGCGCCGCAGCCGCGCCCGGATCGTCAGCGCCACCTGGTGCGGGGCCGGTCCGGCCGACGCGGTGGGCGGGCGCCGCAGCACGAACCACGCCACCCGGCGCCGCCACAGCCACACCACGCCCAGGTACAGCCCCGGCGCGACGAGCCGGATCTCGTCCCGCACCCCGCGTGCCACCAGCGACGACTCCGAATAGTCGATGACCGTGCAGTCGCGGCCGTCCAGCCAGCTCCGGCCGGGCGCCACGGTCGCCCGGATCGCCCGCAGCCCCAGCGGGCCGACCCGGTTGTTCAGCCACTGCCCGCTGCCGTCGAACACCTTGCCGCGCCACGCCAGCGCCCGCGCCAGCGTCGCGACGGGCTTCGCCAGTCCCGTGCCGGCGCCGATCACGGCCGTGCCGTCCATCGCGCCCAGCGGCACCTCGCCGGGCGGGCTGGCGCGGAACAACCGGATCAGCTCGTCGTCCGCGGCCGACAGCAGCCCCTGCTCGTCGACGACCTTCATGACCGCACCGGCCACGCCGCGAACGCGTTGTCCACCTCGGCCACGGCGGGCCGCAGACCGGGGTAGTGCCGCAGCAGCACGCTCAGCATCGAGTTGTCCCGGATCCAGTCCAGCCCGGTCTGCGAGTACACGGCCGGCGTGTAGTACTCGGTGAAGAACCGGTCGCTGTTCAGCCGCCGCGAGGCCATCAGGATGAACACGCGGAAAGCGGTGTCGCTGAAGGCGAACCCCGCCGGCTTGCGCTCGGCGAACATGCCTACCGTCAGGTCGACGTCCTCGATCCGCCCGCCGTAGCAGCGGCTGATCTCCTCCGCCCACTGCCGGTTCCCGGTCAGCTCGTCGAAGTCCCGCGCGGGCCGCAGGTGCAGCAGCCGCCGGAACTCGTTGTACCGCGGCACACCCAGCTCACGCGAGCGCAGCACGTCCGTCGCCGCCAGGTCCTGCAGGTGCCCGTCCGGGCGGTGGAACTCCTGCAGGTGCCGCGGGAAGTTGTGCAACGTCACCAGCCCCGGCGGCAGCGTCCCGAACGAGTACAGCAGGTCGGTCAGCGACACGCTGTTGAGCACCTTCAACGCGTTCTCCCCGGCCAGGTCGGGGAAATCGCACTCCAGCACCGTCTGGTCGTCGGCCACCGAGCGGAAGTCCCAGTGGTCCCGCAGCAGCGGGTGCATCCGGTACACCGCGACGAACTCCTCGGTGAGCGAGAACGGCACGCCGTAGTCGTCGGTCGAGCCACCCGGGATCCCGCTGACCACCTCGCTGTCGCTGATGCGCCCGAACAGCCGCTGCACCCGTTCACCGGCCAGCCCGAACCAGTTGGCCCGCAAGGCCGCCTTCGTCGTCGGGTGACTGATCACCGCGGGCGTCCACTCCACGGTGTGGATCTTGGCCAGCAACGCCGAGTTCACCAGCCGCGCCCGCTGGAACAGCTCCTCGTCCGGCCACGACGGGTAGTCGGCGTGCAGCCGGTCGCAGATCGCGTTGTGCTCCAGCGTGAACAACGTCCGCAACAGCTCGGGACCGAGCCAGAACCCGGGCACCAGCGCCGGGTTGTCGGCCGGGTCGTCCGGCAGCGGCAACAGCCCGCTGTCGAGCACTCGCAGCTTCCCGCCCTCACCGCTGCGCAGCCACTGCTGCTGCCGCCGGTCGACGCCGTAGATCTGCGAACCATCCCACCAGTGCGTCAGCACGTTCACCCTGGTCTGCGGCTGGTCCGCGCCCGCGGGCCGCGTCGGGTCGTCAGGGGTGCGCATGATCCGCATCGGCCGCTCGGGCCACGGGTCGTCGGCGGCCAGCGGCACCTCCCACGGGTTGTCCTTGGGGCTCTTGCCGTGGCTGAACCAGTCGCGGATCATGAACTGCAACCACGCCGCGACCAGCGAGTTCACCGACGAGGCCGGCACGAACGTGGTCCGGGTCAGCAGCGCACGGCTGATCTCCCGCGGGTTCGGCGACAGCACCGAGGTCTCCGTCGCCGCCGCGATCCGGTCCAGCGGGATGTTGCGCCCGAACCGCGTGCCCGCCATGCCCGTGGCCGGGCGGTCCAGGTCGTTGTGGCTGCCGTCCGCCGTGCGCCCGGTGAGGTAGTCACGCGAGAACGCAGGCGCCTCGGGCGGGTCCACGGCGGGCAGGTGCCCGGTGTCGTACAGGTTGTCCTGCCGCAGTTTTGTCCGCAGCCCGATCAGCTCGAGCAACCCCAGCGGCACCGGCAGCCGGTCCCACCCGACCACCTGGTCCACCAGCCCGGTCACGGCCGTGAACAACCGCCACGGCAACGCCCTGCGATAACTCCGGTCAGCGGGTTCGGAATTGTTCATGGAAATTCCCCTCCGAGTGTTTTCCGCGCTCGACCACGCTCGTCCGCGAACAAATCACCGGCCGCAACCCGGGCGCGCGGAAGAACCAGACTCGCACCGGATCTCGCTGCCTGTCCAGGATCGTGACCCGAATACCCAAGTGGAGCAAAGCCCCGTCGAGACAGCGAATTCCAGCAGGACCTGGCGGCGGTCCGGCCACCGCGTTACTTTGGGGAGCGCATTTCCCCCGCGGTTCCGGAAAATGGATCAGGAGATTCCGATGGCCGGCACCCCACGATTTCCCCGCGCACGCCCGCTCGACGATCTCGCC
Source organism: Amycolatopsis sacchari (assembly GCF_900114035.1). GTDB lineage: Bacteria > Actinomycetota > Actinomycetes > Mycobacteriales > Pseudonocardiaceae > Amycolatopsis_E > Amycolatopsis_E sacchari. Next base: position 607,067 of record NZ_FORP01000001.1, read on the forward strand.
GTCACCGCCACCGTGCTCGCGCCCAACCTCGTGCAGGGGCTGTTCCACCGCTGGCGGGTACCCGTCCGGCTCGCCACACTGGCCGACGTCGACCGCGCCGCGGTGCGCGTGCTCTCCACGCTCTCGCGCCGCTACGACGGCGGCCCCGTGCGGGTGCGGGGCGGGCTCCTGCTGCTCGACCCCGCCGACACACACCGGGTGCTGAACGGGCCGGTCGAGGACTACGCGGCCGACACCCCGGCGAAACGCCGCGGCATGAGCCACTTCCAGCCCACCGCCCTGACCATCTCCCGCGGTCACCTGTGGCGTGACCGCCGCACCTTCACCGAAACGGTGCTCGGGCGGTTACCCCGCCTGGCCGGGCACTTCACCGCCTGCGCCGAGCAGGAGACGAAGGACCTCGTCGCCGCGGGACCCGTGCTGGACTGGCGTTCCTGGCACCGCACCGTGCAGCGCATCGCCCGGCGGATCCTGTTCGGGGACACCGCCGCGGACGACCAGGAGCTCAGCGAAACCCTGGAACGCATGATGAGCCGCGCGAACCTCCTGCCGGGACGGCCGTCGCGAACTCGCGGGCTTCCACGAGCGCGTGGGGGAGCACGTCCGCCACGCCGGGCGGGACAGCCTCGCGGGCTGGTTCACCGACACCCCGTCCACCGGCTGGACGGACCCGACCGGCCAGCTCACCCACTGGCTGTTCGCCCTCGGCGACACCCTCGCCATCAACACCCTGCGCACCCTCGCCGTCGTCGCGCAGCGGCCGGCCGACCGGAGCCGCGCGCTCGCCGACGACCGCTACCGCACCGCGTGCCTGCTCGAAACCATGCGCCTGTGGCCGACAACCACCCTGCTGGCGAGGGAAACCCGCCGCGAGATCCGCTGGCCCGGCGGCGGGCTCGTCCCCGCGGGCACCCAGGTGCTCATCGCCAGTACGTACCAGCACCGCGATCCCGACGGGCTGGAACACCCCGACACCTTCGCCCCGGACGCGGCGGGGTCGCCGCCGTTCGTGCACTTCGGCGGCGGGCGGCAGATCTGCCCCGGGATCTCGCTGGCCGAGCTGACCGGCACCGCGATCCTGCGCGTGGCGCTGGAACACACCCTGGCGGTGACCGCGCCGCGGCTGCCCGAGGACGAGCCGTTGCCGCACATGCTGGACTTCTTCGGCATCCGCGTCGCGGTCGCCTGACTCAGCTGTCCCGGCTCACCGTCAGCGTCACCGTGCCGCGGTTGGTGCCGTAGCGGCCCCACGCGTCGTTGGCGAACGCGTAGCAGTACCCGGGGCTGCGCACCTCGCACCCGGCGCCTGCGCCGATCGCGATCCGCTGGTGCTCGCGCCCGTTCGGGGCGCCGGGGCAGGGGTGGGCGTCGTTCGCCACGTACCCCACCAGCGACATCCACGGCAGGTCCACCTCGCGCGGCGCCAGCGGCGCGTACGCGACGTCCTGTCCCGGGAGGCGCCGGTACCACCGCAGGCCCAGCGCCAGCACGCTGCCCACCACGTGCCGCAGCAGACCGGCGACAGCCCGGCCCTCAGGACCCGACCAGCCCGTGCCGTCGTACCACTGGCCGGAGGCCGAGAAGCGGTAGTGCCCGGGTTCGAGGTACAGCCCGGTGTCGTGCCACAGTTCGTGGGCCGCCACGCCGACGGTCGCGCTTTCCCCGGGGGCGAGCACCTGCGTCGGCCGGTACCGCCCGCCCGTGATGGGTTGCGCGCGCCGCCGCTCGACAGCGGAGGGATCGATCTCGGCGACCTCGGCCGTCACGCGCGGCACGGCCCGCGGCCGGTACTGCAACGCGGCCTCCAGTATGGGCTGCATCAGCGGCTCGACCACGGTGGGCAGGACCCCGAACACCCCGCGGTCGTCGTTGTGCAGCAGTCCCGCCGGGTCGGGGGACAGCGCCTGCACGCTCGCGCGGTGGAAGCCGAGCCCGGCGTGCTTCTCCGCCTCGCCGATCATCCACTGCAGGCCGCGGTCGCTCAGCGCGGTCTCACGGTGCCCGCCGCCGACGTCCATGTGGCTGCCGGGGAACCAGCGTTCCTCGATGTCCTGGCCGGGTTCCGGGGCCACCCAACGGGTCGGGGTGAACGGACGGCGACGCTCGTCGAGGGCGAGTGCGTGCCGCCCGTGTTTGATGCGCGGGTTCAGCTTCATGTCGTGGAACCGGTAGCGATCGGGCGGGTCGAGCAGGTTGAGCCCGGTGAAGTAGCCGGGGACGCCGAGCGAGCCGACGGTGTCCCACACCCCGAGGAAGTCGATGGGGAACTCGCCACCGGAGCGGGGGTCGTAGCGGAACGCCAGCCCTTCGCGCCACTCCGGGGAGTCGTCACGGGCGCGGTAGTGGCGGTACGCCCGGGCGACGAGCTTCCCGGCCTCCGCCGGGGGCCGTTCCCGCAGGTCCACCAGCCCCGAGGCGCCGACGAACCCGGCGAGACTGCGGACGGTGTAGGCGCCCCGGCTGAAACCGACCAAGGCGACGGCGTCGCCAGGGGAGTAGGTGGTGGCGAGCCACTGGTAGGCGGCCATCACGTCGTCGGACAGCCCGCTGCCCAGCGCGCCGCCGAGCATGCGGCGCAGCACCCCGCCGGTGGTGCCGACGCCGGGCTGGTAGCAGGCGAGCTGGCGCCGCCCGGAACTGTCCTGATCGGACAGTGCATTGTAGAACCGGCGGACGTTGGTCACGGACTCCACGTCGGGGTCGCACCAGGTGCCGTCGCAGCAGATGATCAGTCGTCGCACGGGAAACCACCCCTTCCTCGTGCCCATCAGAGCACAGCGGGGCACGCGTGGATACGAGGTCACCGGTTCGGCCCACAGGGGCGTTGGTGGAGGCTGGTGGGCCGGCGAGCGTGACGGGGTGGAATGCAGAGTCTCGTAGTAGCGGCGGAGCCGGGGATTGTTGCGCGCCGTGGCCAGTCGTATCTAGCGGCGGCCACGCTGGGCGGCCTTGTCGGGTGAAGCTCGCCTCCTCGGCCACGGCCACGAAGCACTCGAGCTGCCCTAGCTCCATAACTGTTGCTTCTAGTCGCCAGCAGAACCAGCTCTTGGATTTCTGATTCGAGCCGTCGCACAGTGAGGACATGAACGCGAAAGAACCCGAAGATCTCGCCCGGTTGTTCGTCGAGCGGGCCAACGACCGCGACGCCGCAGGACTCGCCGAGCTGTACGCACCGGACGCCGTGCTGGCCTACCCGCCCGGCGCCACCACCGTGGGGCGGGACGCGATCCGGGCGGTGTTCGAGCAGATGCTGCTCCAGGACATCCGGTTCCGGCTGGAGGACCCGCTGCCCACGCTCCGCTACGGCGACCTCGCGCTGACGGCCACCCGCCCTGCCGACGGCACCGGCGGCCGGGTCCAGGTCGCCCGCCGCCAGCCCGATGGCACGTGGCTCCGCATCCTCGACCGGCCGGAGGCGGGGGACTGACCAGGGCTCACCTTCGTCCTCGTGCCCGGATGCCTGGTGGTTCGAACCCCTCGCCGACCAGCCCCGGAAGGCGCAGGCACCCTGCCGCCACCCTGACCACCCGGAAGGGCAATCCACCACGTCCGCACGGGCAGCAACCCGGCTGAGAGGCAACGGCGCTTCAGAACGAGCGGTCGGAGCGCTGATAACGTCCGGTGGACGCGAAGATCGAGAGGACGAGGTGTTCGCTTGAGCAACCCGCTGGTCGCACAGGAACAAAGCTCCACCAAGGCGTACTCCGGAGTGTCGCTGCTGGAGACCGCCTTCGACCTGGACAGTGCGATCAAGAGCGGGGACTGGGCCGCCGTCGCGCTCGGCGCGGTCGGCACCGCGCTCGACGCCCTCTCCATGGCCATGGACCCCTTCGGCGCGATCCTCGCCGCCGGGGTGGGCTGGCTGATGGAGCACGTCGGCCCGCTCAAGGAAGCGCTCGACGCGCTCGCCGGCAACCCCGACCGCATCAACGCCCACTCCGAGACGTGGGGCAACATCTCCAAGGAACTCGGCGAGATCAGCCAGGACCTCACCAGCCTGGTCGAGGCCGACCTCCAGGGGTGGACCGGTCCCGCCGCCGACACCTACCGCGCACTCGCCGCCGACACCGGCAACCTGCTGACCGCGGCCCAGAAGGGCGCCGACGGCGCTTCCTCGGGCATCAAGACCGCGGGCGAGGTCGTCGCCGCCGTGCGGTCACTGGTGCGCGACATCATCGCGGAACTGATCGGGCACCTGATCAGCTGGGCGCTGCAGGTGCTGTTCACCCTCGGCATCGCCTCGGCGTGGGTCGTGCCGCAGGTGATCGCCGAGGTCGCCAAGGTGGCGTCCAAGATCGCGGACCTGACCAAGCGGCTGGTCAAGGCGCTCAAGGCGCTGGGCGACCTGCTCAAGCAGGCCGGCAAGCTGTTCGGCGACGCCGGCAAGGCCTTCCGCAACCTCAAGGCCGGTGGCAGGTCCACCGCGGGCAAGCCGAGCGACCTCGGCGGCGCCACGAAGAGCGGCCCGAAGGACAACGGCTCCACCACGCCGTCGTCGACCCCGAACACCGACCCCGGCGGCAACACGAGCCCGTCGTCCACCTCCCACGACGGCGCCGGCAACGGCACACCCCACGGCGACCCGGGGCCGGCCCCGAGGTCCGATCCCGGCAGCGACACCACGGGGTCCGGTGGCACGGGCGGCGGGGCCAGGGGCGGTGACGGCACCACCACGTCGTCCGCGACGAAGGGCGGCCAGGACGACGGCTCCCGCATCGCGAACAACAACTCGAATCCCGACGAGCACACGACGCCGAGCGTCAACCGCTGCCTCAACGGTGACCCGATCGACGTCGCCACCGGCGCGGTGCTGCTGGAACAGCAGGACGTCTCGCTGCCCGGCGCGCTGCCGCTCGTCGTCGCCCGCACGCACCTGTCCTCCTACCGCGCGGGCCGCCACTTCGGCCCCACCTGGGCGTCCACCCTGGACGAACGGATCGAGGTCGAGGACGACGGGCTGCACCTGGCGCTCGCCGACGGCACCCTGCTGCGGTACCCCGTCCCGCGCGGGATGGAGCCGGTGCTGCCCGAACGCGGCCCCTACCTGGCCCTGCGCCGCGTGCGGCACGGCTTCATCGTGGGCGACCCGCAGTCCGACCGGATGCGCTACTTCGCCGCCGCTCCCGGGCAGCCGACGCTGCCGCTGCGCGCCGTCGTGGACGGCGCCGGCAACCGGATGGTGCTGCGGTACCGCGCCGGAGTGCCCGCGGCCATCGAGCACTCCGGCGGCTACCGCATCGAGATCGACACCGCCGACGGCCTCGTGACCGCCCTGCGCACCCCGGACTCGCCCGTTCCGCTGGCCGAGTACCGCTACGACTCCGCCCGCAGGCTCGTGGAGGTCACCGACGCGGCCGGCACCCCCCTGAAGTTCAGCTACGACGCCGACGGCAGGCTCCTCCGCTGGGAGGACGTCAACGGCCGCTGGTACCGCTACGGCTACGACTCCCAGGGCCGCTGCGTGCGCGCCCAGGGCACCGACGGCTACCTCGACACGGAACTGGCCTACGACTCCGAAAACCGCGTCACCACCGTCACCGACTCACTCGGCCACGTCACCCGCTACCGGCTGGACGAACGGCTGCGCGTCATCGGGCGGACCGATCCGCTCGGCCACAGCATCAGCATCGACCTCGACCGCTTCGGCCGCGTGCTCGCCGAAACCGACGAACTCGGCCACGTCACGCGCTGGGAGTACGACGAGGTCGGCAACCTCGTGTCGGTCACCCGGCCGGACGGCAGCCGCATGGTCGTCGAATACGACGCTCGCCGCCGGCCCACCGCGGTGACCGGGCCGGACGGCGCCGTGTGGCGCTACGAGTACGACGCGCGCGGCAGCCTCGTCCGCAGCGTCGATCCCACCGGGGCGGCCACCTCCTACACCTACGACCCGCACACCGGCACCATCGACTCGGTGACCGACGCGCTCGGCGGCGTCACGAGGGTCCAGGCCAACGCCGCCGGCCTCCCGGTGGCCATCACGACCCCCGACGGCGCGGTCACCCGCTACGGCTACGACGCGCTGGGCAACACCGCGAGCATCACCGATCCGCTCGGCGGCACCACCACGATGGTCCGCGACGCCGCGGGCAACCTCGTGCAGGCCCGCGACGCCGACGGCGTGGTCGAGCGCTTCACCACCACCGCGCGCGGCAACGCCGAGGAACGGACGGACGCGCGCGGCGGGGTCAGCCGCGTCGAGTTCGCCCAGTTCGACCTGCCCGTCACCGAGAAGCGGCCCGACGGCAGCACCCTGAAGTACGGCTACGACACCGAACTGCGGCTCACCTCGGTCACGAACGAACGCGGCCTGGTGTGGCGCTACGAGTACGACGCCGTGGGCCGCATGGTGGGGGAGACCGACTACAACGGCCGGGTCCTCCGCTACGAGTACGACGCCGTGGGCAGGCTCGTGCGCCGCACCAACGGCGCCGGGCAGACGATCACACTGGAGCGCGACAGCCTCGGGCGCGTCGTCCGGCGCAGCAGCGCGGACGAGGTCGCCGAGTTCGCCTACGACGCCGCCGACCGCATGGTGGTGGCCCGCAACGAGCACAGCGAAGTCCGGTTCACCTACGACGCGCTCGGCCGCGTGCTGTCGGAGTCGATCAACGGGCGCGTCGTGTACTCCCGCTACGACCGGCTCGGCCGCCGCACCAGCCGTCGCACCCCCTCGGGCGCGGAGTCGGTGTTCGGCTACGACACCGAGGGCCGTCCGACGGCACTCACCACCGCCGGACGCACCCTGCGCTTCACCTACGACGCCGCCGGCCGCGAGACCCTGCGCACGCTCGTCACCGCCGCCGGCCCGGTGGCCGAACTGCGGCAGACCTGGACCCCCACCGGCCAGCTGGCCGCGCAGACCGTGGTCCGCGGCACCGACACCGTGCAACGGCGCGAGTACGGTTACCTGCCCGACGGCTACCTCGGCACGGTGTCCGACCTGATCTCCGGGCCCCGCACGCTCGACGTGGACCCCAACGGCCGCGTCCGTGCCGTGCGCGGCGCACGCTGGCAGGAGAGCTACGACTACGACGTGACGGGTGCGCTCACCCGTGCGGGCTGGCCCGGTTCCCCGGAGGCGCACGGCCCGCGTTCCTACACCGGGACACTGCTCACCGCCGCCGGTGCCACCGCCTACACCCACGACGCCGAAGGCCGCGTCGTCGCCCGCGAACGGGGTGGGCGGCGCTGGACGTACGAGTGGAGCGCGGAGAACCGGCTGGTCGGGGTCCGCACCCCGGACGGCGCGGTCTGGCGCTACCGCTACGACGCTCTCGGCCGCCGCATCGCCAAGCAACGCCTGGACGACACCGGCACCGTCGTCGAGCAGGTCGAGTTCGCCTGGGACGGGCAGCTGCCCGCGGAACAGGTGCACAGCGGTCACGGCAAGCCGCTGGTCGCTACGGTGTGGGAGTGGGCGCCCGACAGCGAACTGCTGCTCACGCAGCTCGAACGGGTTCTCGGCGGCCCGGGGCCTGAACGGTTCCACGCCGTTGTCGCCGACCTCGTCGGCAGCCCGTCGGAGCTGCTCGACGAGACCGGCGCGCTGGCCGGGCACCAGCACACCGCGCTGTGGGGGCCGGTGATCTCGGCCGGGGGAGCGGCCGGTACTCCGTTGCGGTTCCCGGGCCAGTACCATGATCCCGAGACCGGGCTGCACTACAACCGGCACCGGTACTACGACCCGGAAACGGGTCGCTTCCTCTCGCACGACCCGCTGGGGCTGACGCCGGACCCGGACTCGCTGGCCTACGTCGGCAACCCGACCGCGATGATCGACCCGCTGGGGCTGGCCAAGGTCGCGCCGCCGTGCTCGGCGGGCGGTTCCGGGGGAGGGAAGAAGCCGGACCGGTTCCACCCGTACCAGAAGCCCGCCGACTCGGCCGCCGGGAAACCGGGGAAGAAGCGCAAGTACCCGGAAAGCACGTACGGCGACAAGGACGCCGAGCGGAAGCGCCTGGAGAACAAGTACAGCAGCAAGATCAACGGGAACAAGACGCACCAGTCGGAGCACGTGGCCGGCTACGACATCCTGGCCGACAACGGTGGCGCGAAGGGCTCGCGCGGGGACAAGGAAAACAAGCCGCTGGAGAACAACGCCTACGCCTACTTCGAGGACTGGGCCAACCACCGGTACCACCCGGGTACCGGCAAGGGTCCGGCCGCGCACGAGTCCGGGTGGTCCAAGGGCGGCGTCGAAGAGGGGCCGAACACGAGCCCCGGTGACCTGTCCTACCGGGAACGCCTGGGTTCCTACCGGCACGACCAGCGCACCGCGATCGAGAACAACGACCCGAGCACCGCGATCCAGCTCAACCAGCTCGGTTACGCGCACCAGCAGGCTTTCCAGACGCCGGAGACGCTGGACAAGTACACGCACCCGCACAGCTTCTCCGAGCGCGTCTACCACGGGGACGACCCCAACCACGTCCACTTCGCGGGGGACCCGGAGAAGAACCTGGACCCGCATCCGTTGTACGACAAGGAAAAGGCCGACTTCGCCAAGAGGGAGCAGGAGCGCAGGGACGCCATCGACGCCAACCCGAACCACCCGGACCGCGCGGCACTGGAGTACGAGCGGTTGCGGATGCGGATGGCCGACGACTCGTACCACAAGATGATCGACGACATGCGCGAGAGCGGCGAGGGCATCCGGTACAACCCGCGCCCGGGCCAGCCGGTCCCGACGGGCGGGCACGAGGTGCCGGTCAGCGGGGGCGGCAACCACGTGACCACGAGGCCGATCGACGACCTGGACGCGTTCGAACTGCACGAGGCGCGCAACGCGGCGCGCACGGGCCAGTGGCCCGGCGACGACGTCTGGCAGCGGTACTACAAGGACCCGACCCCGGAGGACTGGGCGAAGCTCGAGCGCGGCGACTTCGACCCGCCGCAGCTGTCGCCGATCTCGCCGGGGAGCCCGATGGACCTCGATTTCTCCTGAGGACGGCCTGAGCCGACGTGGCTCACGGGCTGGCGCGAGGCCGCTGGGTTAGTGACGTGCTCGAACCCAGCGGCCTCGTCCGTGACCCAGTCCAGGAGGCGGTGACTGAGGTTCGCGCCTGCGGCCCGGCGGCTCATCGTCCCCGGGGACGGGCCGATCATGCCTACTTAACATAATGTACATTATCGGCGCTTGGGGCGCGCCGCTGTGAGAGGGGTGGCCGAGCACGGTCACCAGTGCTCGGCCGCCGCTGTGCCGCACAGGCGATCGAACTGCGGCGTCCGATCGCGAACCCCATCAGACGCCGGACGCGAACCGCCTCAGTCCAGATCCATCCAGTCGCGGGTGGCCCGTTGCTCGGCGATCAGCCGCTCCTGGTGCTCGCGCATCTTCGCCGCCGCGTCCTTCGCGTCCGGGTCCTGGATCGGCGTGGGCTTGTCGTCGAACGTGCGGCCGAGCTCCCTGTCGAGGTAGGTGTCGCGCTTGTCGTTGAGGTACTTCTCCATCTGGTCCTTCGGGATGGGGCCGTCCCGCACCATGTCGCGGGCCGTGTGCATCCCGAGCGCGTCGTCCTTGGTGATCTCGGGTGTGAACCGGAAGCCGCCCTGGCCGTCGCTGAACTCGATCTTCTTCCCCACCATGTTGTCGACCATGTGGTGGTACGAGTCGTCGGCGACGTTGCCCTGCGTGGTGCCCTTGGTGGGCCGGAAGCTGTCGGACGTGGGCACTTCCTTGAGCTTGTCCGGGTCCTGGGAATCCCTCGCGTAGAGCTTCTCCGGCTCGTTGGGCGTGCTGCCGTCGGCCTTGTAGCTGGGGTTGTCCACCATCTCCGGCTTGTAGTGCTGGTGGGCGTAGGTCAGCTGGTTGAGCTGCACGGCGTCACCGGCGTTGCCCGGTGTGTTGTGCCCGGGGGCGTTGTTGCCCGCCAGGAGGTTCCGCTGCGACTCGCGGTACTCGTCGGCGTTCATGTTGGAGCCGTCACGGTCGGTCTTCGTACCGGTGCCGATGTTGGCGCGGTGCGAGTCGTAGGACTCCTGGTACGCGGGCGCGTTGTCCTCCAGGCGCCGCGCATGCTTCATGTTGGCCTTTTCGGCCGGGGTCGCGTCGTTGGGGCGCTTGCCGGCGTCCTTGTCCTTCTTGATCTGCTGGGCGTGCGCGTTGGCGCGCTGGAAGTCGTCACCGCCGATCGCCTTGTAGCCGATCGGGTGCTCGGACTCGTGGGTCTTGCCGCTGACGAGCCCGTCAGGGTCCTTCCAGTCCGGGTCGTTCTTGATGTCGTTCTGGAACTTCTGCCAGGTACGCGCCTGCTCGTTCTGCGTCTTGCCGTACGTCCCGTCGGACTTGTCCGGGTTGCCCCTCGGCTTCTTCGTCCCGAACGGGTTGATCTTCTGTACCGCGTTCTTGACCTTCTGCTTCGCGTTGCCGTACGGACTGGGCCTCGCCTGGGCCTTCTTGCACGGCGTCGTGGTGGCGGCCTTCGGCATCAGGCCCAGCGGGTCGACCAGCGCCGTCGGGTTGAGCACGTAGGCCTGCGAATCCGGTCCGGGGTCCAGCCCCAGCGGGTCGTGTGACAGGTAGCGGCCGACCTCGGGGTCGTAGTAGCGGTGCACGTTGTAGTGCAGCCCGGTCTCCGCGTCGAAGTACTGGCCGGGGAAACGCAGCGGCGTGGTGGCGCGGCCAGGGGCGGACACGACCTTGCCCCACAGCGTCGCCCGTAGGTGCCACGCGACGGCGCCGGACTCGTCGAGCAGTTCGGTCGGGGTGCCTACCAGATCGGTGATGATCGCGTGGAACCGCTCGTCCGTCGTGCCCAGCACGCGCTCGGTCTGGGTCAGCGCCCTTCCGGTGTCGGGGTCCCACTCCCACACCGTCGCCACCTGCGGGCGCCCGGGTCCACTGTGGACCTGTTCGGCGAGCGTATCGCCGTCCCACGCGAACAGGACCTGCTTCGCCACCCGGCCGTCGCGGGCCAGTCGCTGTTTGGCGACGCGGCGGCCCAGCGCGTCGTAGCGGTAACGCCAGCGCTCACCGTTGGGCGTGACGACGAACGTCAGCCGGCTGTCGGCATTCCACCCGAACTGCCAGTGCGGGCCGTCCGGGCCGGCGCCGCGGCGCGTGGCGCGGCCTTCGGGGTCGTAGGCGAAGCGCAGCCGCCCGGCGGACGCCAGCAGCGTGCCGCGGTACTCGCGCGGCGCCGGGCCCGGCTCCCCCGGTGTCTGCGCGTGCGAGATCACGCCGGAGAGGTGGTAGGCGTAGTTCTCCTGCCAGCCGGGGCCCGTCACCGCGCGGACGCGGCCCGTGCGGTCGACGTCGAGGGTGCGGGGGCCGGAGATCGCGTCGAACACCGACCTCAGGTAGCCGTCGGCGAGGTAGGCGTATTCGCGGCGCTGCAGCGTGCGGCTGCCCGCGACGACCGTCTGCGCGGTCAGCTCCCCCGCCGGGCTCCAGGCCTGGCGCAGTTCGGTGCCCGCGAAGCGGCGCACCCGTTCCCGGCCGGCGAGGTCGCGTTCGAAGCGGATGGTGCGGCCGCCGGTGTGCAGCGCGGTGAGCGACCCGGTGGGGTCGTACTCGAAGCGGGATTCGGCGCCGGACGGGGTGTGGCGCGCGATCCGCCGGCCCAGTGCGTCGTACGCCGACCGCACCGGCCTGCCGTTGATGGTCTCGGCGACCACGCGGCCGACCGCGTCGTGGGTGAAGGTGACCTCGGCGTCGGCGTTGCGCGCGGCGACCATCTTCCCGGCCACGTCGTAGGTGAACGTCGTGACGTCGTTCCCCGTCACGCGGCGGACCACCCGGCCCATCGCGTCGCGCTCCAGCACGGTGGTCTCCCCCGCGCCGTTGGTGCTCTCGACCAGCCGGCCCGCCGCGTCGTACCGGTAGCGCAGGGTGCGGCCGTTGAAGTCGGTCTCGCTGATCAGGTTCCCGGCGGGGTCGTAGTGGTAGCGCCACACGAAGCCCTGTTCGTTGGTCATCGCGACCAGGCGCAGCTCGGTGTCGTAGGTGTAGGTGACCCGCTCGCCGTTCGGGCCGGTTTCGGCGACCGGCAGGTCGAAGTGGGCGAACTCGACGCGGCTGGCGTTGCCGAGCGCGTCGATGCTCTCCTCGACGTTGCCGACCGGGGTGGACCGCCAGCGCAGGGCCGCGCCGTCCGGGCCGACCAGCTCGGCCAGTTCGTCCGGGGTCGCCCACGAGTAGCGGGTCACGCCGCCCAGCTCGTCGGTCATCGAGGTCGGGCGGCCGAGCGAGTCGTAGGTGTAGCGCGTGACCGCGCCGTTCTCGTCCGTCACGACCAGCGGCCGGCCCGCGGCGTCGGACTCGATGCGCCTGACGCCGCCGAGCGGGTCGGTGATCACGGCGACGTTGCCGCGCTCGTCGTAGGCGTAGGTGGTCCGTGCGCCGAGCGGGTCGACCACCGCGACGAGCTTGCCGCGCTCGTCGTAGGAGTAACGCCACGTCGCGCCGTCCGGCGTGATGAGGGCCGACGGCCTGCCGAGCTCGTTGTACTCGGTCAGGGTGCGGGTGCCGTCCGGGGCGGTCACGGCGACAACGCGGCCGGCCTCGTTCCGTTCGTAGCGGGTCCGCCCGCCCAGCGGGTCGGTGCGCGTGAGGAGGCGGTCGTGCCGGTCGTAGGAGAACGTCGTGGTGTTGCCGAGCGGGTCGGTCTCCGCGATCACGTTCAGCCGGGTGTCGAGCTGGTACCGGCGCACCGCCCCGAGCGAGTCGGTGACGGTGGTGACGAGGTTTTCCCGGTCGTAGTCGAGGGTGCAGTCGAGGTAGCCGTCCGTGCCGGCGGCCCGCACGACCCGGCCCTCGCCGTTGAACTGGTAGGTGTACCAGCGTCCGTTGACGTCCTCCCAGCGGACGATCCGGCCCTCGGCGTCGTAGGTGAACCAGGTCGGGGTGCCCGTGTCGTTGACGATCCTGGTGAGGCGGGCGCGCTCGTCGTAGGTGTAGCTGGCGAGGACGGTGCCTTCGGGGGTGCGCAGCGCCGTGATGAGGCCGTTCTCGTTGTCGAGCAGGAGCCTGGTGCCCGAGGAGTGCACGAGCTCGGCGGGGACGCCGTCCGCGCCGGGCAGGATGTCGATGCGGTTGCCGTCGCCGTCGATGATTGTGCGGAGCGGGTGGACGCCGTCCGGGGACGCCTCGAAGAACAGCGTCCGCTGCTCGTCGGGGTGCTCGACGAGGTAGCCGTCCTCGACCGCGCGCAGCGGACGGGCCGGCCCGCCGTCCGGGAGCACGGGCGATCCCATCGGGACGGGGTAGCGCTGGATGCTGCCGTCGGCGAGCGCGACGTGCAGCCCGTCTTCGGCGACCTCGAGCCGCTGGTCCACAGTGGACGCCCAGGAGGGGCCGAAGAAGCGCCCGGCGCGGTAGGAGGAGATGTGCGCGCGGGAGAACTCCAGCGGCAGGGCACCGTCGACCCGCAGATCGGTCTGGGTCAGCATCATCCAGCCGGTCGCGACGTCGATCGGGTCACCGCAGTCGGGGCGTTTCTCGACCGGTTTCTTGTTCTCGTTGAGGTTCTGGTTGTTTTCGCTGAGGCTCTTCGAGTTGTCGCCGTTTTTGCCGGTGCCGGCCGGGTTCGTGTTGCCGTTGCTCCCGGGGTTGCCCCGCGTGGTGTTGCCGTTGCCGTTCGACGCGCTGGAGGTGTCCGTGGCGTCGGTGTCGCCCTTGGAGCCGGAGCCGGTGCCCTCGCTGCTGCCGCCCTTCCCGCCCGGGGGTGGCGCGGAATCGGTGGTGCTGGACGGCGTTGTCGCGCCGCTCTTCGAGGTGCCGCCGAGGTCGCTGGGCTTGCCGGGGGTGGTCTTGCTGCCCGGCTTGAGGTTCCGGAACGCCTTGCCGGCGTTCCCGAACATCTCGCTCGCCTGCTTGAGCAGCTTCCCCAGCGCCTGCAACGCCTTGACGACCCGCTTGGTCAGGTCGGCGATCTTGGACGCGACCTTCGCGACGGCGGCGACGACCTGCGGCACGACCCACGCCGAGGCGATGCCGAGGGTGAACAGCACCTGCAGCGCCCAGCTGATCAGGTGCCCGATGAGCTCGGCGATGATGTCGCGCACCAGTGACCGCACCGCGGCGACGACCTCGCCCGCGGTCTTGATGCCCGAGGAAGCGCCGTCCGCGCCCTTCTCCGCCGCCTCCAGCAGGTTCCCGGTGTCCGCCGCCCGTGCGCGGTAGCTGTCGGCCGCCGGCCCGGTCCACGACTGGAGGTCGGCGTCGACGGCGTTCTTCAGCTCGGTCTGGATGTCCCCGAGCTCCTTGGCGACGTTGGCCCAGGTCTCGGAGTGCGCCGTGATCTTGTCGGGGTTGCCGGCGAGCGCGTCGAGCGCTTCCTTGAGCGGGCCGACGTGCTCCATCAGCCAGCCGACGCCTGCGGCGAGGATGGCGCCGAACGGGTCCATCGCCATGGACAGCGCGTCGAGTGCGGTGCCCACCGCGCCGAGCGCCACCGCGGCCCAGTCCCCGCTCTTGATCGCGTTGTCCAGGTCGAAGGCCGTCTCCAGTATCGAGACACCGGAGTAGGCCTTCGTCGAACTCTGCTCCTGCGCCACCAGCGGGTTGCTCACGCGACTACCACGTCCTCTTCTGTCCCCCCGGCCCTCGCCGGTCGCGCCATTCGACGACGAAAATCTCGCACCGTTGCGTCAGGGGGCCGATGTTGCCCGAAGAGGTCGGTGACACTGCCCGTTCGCCCCCCGGCGCCCTCACCCGACGTAGGCCGCCAGGTGCTCCCCCGTCAGCGTCGACCGGGCCGCCACCAGGTCGGCGGGCGTGCCTTCGAACACGACCTGCCCGCCGTCGTGACCGGCGCCGGGACCCAGGTCGATGATCCAGTCCGCGTGGGCCATCACCGCCTGGTGGTGCTCGATCACGATGACCGACTTGCCGGAGTCGACGAGCCGGTCGAGCAGGCCGAGCAGCTGCTCGACGTCGGCGAGGTGCAGACCGGTCGTCGGCTCGTCGAGGACGTAGATGCCGCCCTTCTCCCCCATCTGCGTGGCCAGCTTGAGCCGCTGCCGCTCGCCGCCGGACAGCGTCGTCAGCGGCTGCCCCAGTGTCAGGTAGCCGAGCCCCACGTCGGCCATGCGGGCCAGGATCTTGTGCGCCGCGGGGGTCTTCGCCTCGCCGTCGGCGAAGAACGCCTCGGCCTCGGAGACCGGCATCGCCAGGACCTCGCTGATGTCCTTGCCGCCGAACTTGTAGTCCAGCACCGAGGCCTGGAAGCGCTTGCCCTCGCACTCCTCACACGTGATCGCGACGCCCGCCATGATCCCGAGGTCGGTGTAGACCACCCCGGCGCCGTTGCAGTTGGGGCAGGCGCCCTCGGAGTTGGCGCTGAACAACGCGGGCTTGACGTTGTTGGCCTTGGCGAACGCCTTGCGGATCGGGTCCAGCAGACCGGTGTAGGTCGCGGGGTTGCTGCGCCGCGAACCCCGGATCGGCGTCTGGTCGACCACCACCACGCCCTCGCGCCCGGCCACCGACCCGTGGATCAGCGAGCTCTTGCCCGAGCCCGCCACCCCGGTCACGGCGACGAGCACCCCGAGCGGGATGTCCACGTCCACGTCACGCAGGTTGTGGGTGTTCGCGCCGCGCACCTCCAGCGCACCCGACGGCGTGCGCACCGCGGGCTTCAGCGAGGCGCGGTCGTCCAGGTGCCGCCCGGTGACGGTGTCACTGGCCCGCAGCCCCTCGACGGTGCCCTCGAAGCAGACGGTGCCGCCCGCGGTCCCCGCGCCGGGACCGAGGTCGACCACGTGGTCGGCGATCGCGATGGTCTCCGGTTTGTGCTCGACGACGAGCACCGTGTTGCCCTTGTCGCGCAGCTGCAGCAGCAGGTTGTTCATCCGCTGGATGTCGTGCGGGTGCAGGCCGATCGTCGGCTCGTCGAAGACGTAGGTGACGTCGGTCAGCGACGAGCCGAGGTGGCGGATCATCTTGGTGCGCTGGGCCTCGCCGCCCGACAGCGTGCCGGCGGGCCGGTCGAGCGAGAGGTAGCCCAGCCCGATCTCGACGAACGAGTCGAGGGTGTGCCGCAGCGACGCGAGCAGCGGCGCGACGCTCGGCTCGTCCAGCCCCTTCACCCACTCGGCGAGGTCGCTGATCTGCATCGCGCAGGCGTCGGCGATGCTGATGCCCTTGATCTTCGACGACCGCGCCTCGGCGCTCAGGCGGGTGCCTTCGCAGTCGGGGCAGGTGGCGAAGGTGACCGCGCGCTCGACGAACGCGCGGATGTGCGGCTGCAGCGAGTCGACGTCCTTGGACAGCATCGACTTCTGGATCCTGGGGACGAGGCCCTCGTAGGTGAGGTTGATGCCGTCGACCTTGATCTTGGTGGGTTCCTTGTAGAGCAGGTCGTGCCGCTGCCGCTTGGTGTACTTCTTGATCGGCTTGTCGGGGTCGAAGAACCCGCTGCCCTTGAAGATCCGGCCGTACCAGCCGTCCATGCTGTAGCCGGGGATCGTGATGGCGCCCTCGTTGAGGGACTTGTCCTCGTCGTAGAGCTGGGTCAGGTCGATGTCGTTGACCGAGCCGCGGCCTTCGCACCGCGGGCACATGCCGCCGACGATGCTGAAGCTGCGGCGTTCCTTGACGGTCTGCCCGCCCTTTTCGAAGGTGACCGCGCCCGCGCCGCTGACCGAGGCGACGTTGAAGGAGAACGCCTGGGGCGAGCCGATGTGCGGCTGCCCCAGGCGGCTGAACAGGATGCGCAGCATGGCGTTGGCGTCGGTCGCGGTGCCCACGGTGGACCGCGGGTCCGCGCCCATCCGCTGCTGGTCGACGATGATCGCGGTGGTGAGCCCGTCGAGCACGTCGACCTCGGGCCGCGCGAGCGTCGGCATGAAACCCTGCACGAAGGTGCTGTAGGTCTCGTTGATCAGCCGCTGTGACTCGGCGGCGATCGTGCCGAACACCAGTGAGCTCTTGCCCGAGCCGGACACGCCGGTGAAGACCGTCAGCCTGCGCTTCGGGAGTTCGACGCTCACGTCCTTGAGGTTGTTCTCGCGGGCGCCGTGCACCCGGATGAGGTCGTGGGTGTCGGCGACGTGCGGCTGGGCGGCGCGCGCGCCCGTTCTCGTGGCGGTGCTCATCGTCAGCGAAGCTCCTGGATTCGGATCATGTTGCCGGCGGGGTCGCGGAAGGCGCAGTCGCGGACGCCGTAGGGCTGGTCGACCGGTTCCTGCACCACCTCGGCGTCGGCGGCCTGCAGCCGCTCGAAGACGCTGTCGAGGTCCTTGGTGGCGAGGTTGATGCTGGCGTAGGTGCCCTTGGCCATCATCTCGGTGACGGTGCGGCGTTCGTCGTCGGTGATGCCGGGGGTGGCCTCCGGCGGGAACAGCACGATGGAGACGTCGGGCTGGGCGGGCGGGCCGACGGTGATCCAGTGCAGTCCGTTGTAGCCGACGTCGTTGCGCACCTCGAAACCGAGGATGTCGCGGTAGAACTTCGTGGCGGCTTCG
The DNA here is from genome assembly GCF_900114035.1 of Amycolatopsis sacchari. Classification (GTDB taxonomy): domain Bacteria; phylum Actinomycetota; class Actinomycetes; order Mycobacteriales; family Pseudonocardiaceae; genus Amycolatopsis_E; species Amycolatopsis_E sacchari. The sequence goes on from NZ_FORP01000001.1 coordinate 624,476, forward strand.
GGGTCGTTCTGCGGCAGGTAGCTCGCGTGAATGGTGATGTCCATGGCGGTCACGCTAGCTTCGGGGCGCGCGCGGGCGCTTCTCGATTCCTGATCGGTCTGGTGACCTGCTTGGCGACGCACGCGGGCATCCCCTCGGTCTCCCCGGCGGCCTCGCGGCGGTAGGCGCTGGGCGACATCCCGACCAGTTCGGTGAAGCGGGTGCTGAAGGTGCCCAGCGAGGAACAGCCGACCTCGAAGCAGACCTCGGTGACGCTCAGGTCCCCCCGGCGGAGGAGGGCCATGGCGCGCTCGATGCGCCGCGTCATGAGGTAGGAGTACGGCGATTCGCCGTAGGCGCGCTTGAACTCGCGGCTGAGGTGCCCGGCTGACATGTGCACGCCGCGGGCGAGGGCCTCGACGTCCAGCGGCTGCGCGTACTCCCGGTCGATCCGGTCGCGCACACGGCGCAGCCGCGCGAGGTCCTGCAGGGAACTACTGGTCACGTGCGCGATCGTGCCATATCGGACAGCCGGAGGGGCTCACCGCAGGCGTTCCAGTTCCCGCGCCGAGGAGGCCAGTTCGAGTGCCATGCGGCGCAGTTCGTCGGCGGCGGCACCGTCGTCGGCGGCCGTGGCGACGTCCTCGGCGGCGCAGCGGAGCTGGAAGAGCCTGTCCTGCAACGCGGCGAGTTCGGCGTCGGAGAGCACGACGGCGTCCTCGGGCAGGCCGCTGCGCTGCAGTGCCGTGCGCCGCTCGTAGGCGCGCTGGCGGCAGGACTGGCCGCAGTAGCGCCGGCGGCGGCCCTTCGCCGTGGTCTGCTCGAGGCGCCGCCCGCACCAGCCGCAGTGCAGGGGTGCGGTGTTGCGGGGGATGCCAGCCAGCAGGTCGACGGTCTCGCTCACGTGCCAGACCCTAACCGGCCACCGGAAGCTCATGCCCCGGCCACGCCGATGCAGCACACTGGGACGGGTGCGCAGCGCTCACCCGTACCTCGCCGGCCCCTTCCCCCGGGCGTTCGTCCACCGCGGCTGGCACCTGGACGACCTCGACGGCATGGAGAACTCGCTGTCGTCGTTCCGGCGCGCGGTGGCCGAGGGCTTCCAGTACATCGAAACCGACGTGCACGCCACGTCCGACGGCGTGGTCGTCGTGCACCACGACGCGGTGCTGGACCGCACGACCGACGGCCGTGGCGCGATCGCCGCGCAGCCGTGGTCGGTGGTCAAGCGCGCGAAGATCGGCGGCCGCGAACCCGTGTCCCGGCTGGAGGACGTGCTCGAGGAGCTGCCCGAGGCGCGGTTCAACATCGACGTGAAGGCCAACAGCGCGGTCGTGCCGTTCGTCAGCGCCGTCGAGCGGCTCGGCGCGGCGGACCGGGTGGCGGCCGCGTCGTTCTCCGATGCCCGGCTCGCCCGCATCCGCAGGCTCGCCGGGCCGAAGCTGATCACCTCCATGGGGCCGCGTTCGGTGGCCGTGCTGTGGGCGAACGGCTGGGCGCCGTGGCTGCGGCTGGGCCGGTTGTGCCGGGGCGCGATGGCGCAGGTGCCGGTGCGGCAGGCCGCGCTGACGGTGGTCGACCGCTCGTTCCTGCGCAGCGCCGCGAAGGCCGGGGTCGAGGTGCACACGTGGACGATCGACGACCCGGCGGAGATGCGGCGGCTGCTGGACCTCGGGGTGGACGGCATCGTCAGCGACCGGCCCGACCTGCTGCGTGAGGTGCTGCGCGAACGCGGCGAGTGGCGTTAGCGGAACGCCTCCACGTTGGTGGCGGCCCAGTCGGCGAAGGCGCGTGGCGGCCGCCCGAGGAGGCGTTCGGCGTCCGCACTTACGGTCTGCTCGGCCTCGGACGGGCTGCCCAGAATCGCGAGCGTCGCCTCCACGACCGGTTCGGGCATGAACCGCAGCATGTGCTCCCGTGCCTCCTGCCTGCTCTGCTCGACGAAGCGCACCGGCTCGCCCAGTGCCTCGCCGATGGCCGCCGCCTGCTGACGGGGTGAGATCCGCGCCGGTCCGGTCAGCGTGTACACGGCGCCCGCGTGCCCGGGGTCGCGCAACGCCACAGCGGCGGCCGCGGCGATATCGGCCGGGTCGACCGCGGGCAGCGCGACATCGCCGAACGGGGCCACGACCGTCCGCTCAGTGCGGACCGAACCGGCCCACTGCAGTGCGTTGGAGGCGAAGTTCCCGGGCCGCAGGATCGTCCAGTCCAGGTCCGGCTGCCGGACCGCGTCCTCCAGGTGTGCGGGGTGACGGCCGGTGCCGACGCCCTGTGACGAGAGCAGGACCACCCGGCGGACTCCGGCGTTCCGCACCACGTCGACGACCTCGCCAAGGTCGCCGCGCGCCAGGAATTCGCCGGAGGTCAGCAGGAACACGGCGTCCGCGTCGTCGAGTGCGGGTTCGAGGGTGTGCGGCTCGGTCAGGTCGGCCTGGTGCGCCCGCACCCCCGCGGGCTGCGGCGCCGCGTTGCGGGACACGGCGGTCACCTGCTCCCCCGCCGCCAGCAGCGCGCGGACCAGCGGCCGTCCCACGTTCCCGGTTGCGCCTGTCACCACGATCATTCCGGTTTCCTCTCGTTCTCCCCTGGTGGTCGTGGCGACGCTACTGTCGTGGGGCTAGTAGGTACCTAGAGGAAAGTGAGGGCGTTCGTGACCGAGAACACGGTGAAGCCGGCACCGGAACAGGCCTGCCCGGTCTCGCCCGTGGTCGATCTCGTGTTCAGCCGGTGGACGACGCCGATCCTGTGGACGCTGCACGAATACGGGCGCCAGCGTTTCGTCGAGCTGGAACGCCGCATCGCCTCGATCACGCCCAAGGTGCTCACCCAGCGGTTGCGGCAGCTCGAGCGTGACGGGCTGGTGGTGCGCACCTACCACGCCGAGGTGCCACCGCGGGTGGAGTACGAGATCAGCGAGCTGGGCCGCAGCCTCGCCCCGCTGTTCGCGACGCTGGCGGAGTGGTCGGTGAACCTGGACGCGGTCGAGCGGGCCCGCGCGGACTACGACGCGAAGCAGCGGGTCCGGCGCTGACCGGTCAGCGGGGTGGTCTGCCGTTCCACGCGGCGTTCCACGTCTTCGGGCCGAGGCGGCCGGAGTCGTTGATGCCGTTGGCGCGCTGGAGGTCGAGCACGGCCTGCCTCGTCTTGTCGAGGTAGCAGCCGGTGCCGGTGAAGCCGTAGCCGAAGGCGTTCATGCGCAGCTGGAAGGTCTTGAGCGCGGGGGCGCAGTCACCGTAGGCGTAGACCACGCCGGGCCACGCCGGTTTGCCCGCGGGTGCCGGGGCAGGCGCCGGGCGGCCGCCGCCACCGATGTAGGCGGACTCGGCGTAGGTGGGGACGCGCTTGCTGCGGGCGTCGGCGTCGTTGCGCAGGCCGAGCATGCCCGCGCACTCCCACGGCTGCCAGCCGCGCATCCGGTACAGGTAGAGCGCGCGGTAGTCCTGTTCGGCCGGGCTGGCGAGGTCCGGCCTGCCCTGGCCGCCGACGCTGCGCCAGGTGGGCAGGTCGAACTGGTAGGCGCCGTAGTAGCCGTTGCCGGTGTTGGTGGCGTAGCGGTTGCTGGACTCGCACATGCGCAGCTTGAGCCAGGTCGAGGCGGCGGGGTCGGCGGAGGCGGTGCTGCTCGCGACCAGCTGGAGGCCTGCCGCGACGAGTGCGACGAGCAGGAGTCGCACGAGGATGCGGGGCGCCCGTCTGAGCCGGTGGGTGATCATGCGAGCACACTAAATTCGCTGCTCAGGAGTCACAACTTTCACAGGGAACCCAACAGCATCACACGCACCGACTGTTTACGCCCGCAGCGACACGCCGTTTTCATGCGAAAGGCCCGGTAGGAGCCCCGCGGCGCCGCGACGCGCGAGCCGGGGCGAGGTTGGGCCGCTCTCCCCCGATTCACCCGATCAAGGGAGCGCTAGGGTCGAGCGTCGTGACCTCGCTTTCCGACGAAGATCCCGACCCCACCGACGCGCTGTCCGCCGTGCCCGGCGCGGGCACGCGGCGCGCCCCCGACCGGGGGCTGCTGCGGTTCTGCTACGGGCCGATGGACTGCGGGAAGTCGACGCTGGCGCTGCAGATCGACCACAACCACGCGCGCCAGGGGCGGCGCGGGCTGCTGCTGGTGCGGCACGACCGGTCGGGCGCCCCGCAGATCACCAGCCGCATCGGCATCACCCGCCGGGCCATCGAGGTCGGCGCCGACACCGACGTGCGCCAGCTGGTCCGCCAGCAGTGGGTGGCGGGGCGGCACGTGGACTACCTCGTGGTGGACGAGGCGCAGTTCCTCTCCCCCGTGCAGGTGGAGCAGCTGGCGGAGCTCGCCGACGAGGTGCGCATCGACGTGTACTGCTTCGGCATCGCCACCGACTTCCGCAGCCGCCTGTTCCCCGGTGCGCGGCGCCTGTTCGAGCTCGCCGACGAGCTGCAGCCCGTGCAGGTGGACGTGTTGTGCTGGTGCGGCGCGCCGGGCCGGTTCAACGCCCGCGTGCGGGACGGCGAGGTGCTGCGCGAGGGCGACACCGTGGTGGTCGCCGATGTGGTTGAAAACGCAATCTCATCACCGGCGCAGACCGATTTCGCTACTTTGCGTTACCAGGTACTGTGCCGCCGCCACTTCCGTCTCGGGGACCTCGGGCCGGGCGCGGGACAGCGGGGGCAGCTGCGCCTGACGTGACGCCGGAGGTACCGCAATTACCGCCAAGCGATAGCCCGACTGGGGGATAATCGCAGAAAGAACGGCCAAACCGCGTCACTTAGCGAGGCGAACGGTGTCCCTGGGGTGGAAGCTGTTGTCGAGGGGTGAACACGCTCATCGTGAGCCACGACATGTTCCGCCGGGAATTCCCGGGCCGGACGAGTCGTTGCATAGGGTGAGCATCACCCTGGCTCTCAAGGACCGGAGCCGACTGAAAGGACGTCATCATGGCCGACCGTGTACTCCGTGGCAGCCGGCTGGGAGCGGTCAGCTACGAGACCGACCGGAACCACGACCTCGCGCCGCGCCGCACGGTGCGGTACGCCTGCCCGAAGAACCACGAGTTCGAGGTGCCCTTCTCCGACGACGCGGAGATCCCGACCGTGTGGGAGTGCCGCCTGCACGGCAGCGAGTCCGAGATCGTCAACGGCGGGCAGCCCGAGCAGAAGAAGGTCAAGCCGCCGCGCACGCACTGGGACATGCTGCTCGAGCGGCGGTCGATCCCGGAACTCGAGGATCTGCTGAACGAGCGTCTGGCCGAGCTCAAGGGCCGCCGGACCTCCCGCTCGGCGTAGCTGGCTGAACCAGCCCACCACGAAGAACGACAAGGCCCCCGCGTCCTCCCGCCGCGGGGGCCTTGTTCGTGTCCGGGGCTAGCGGCGGAAGAGACTCCGGAGCTGGTTCAGCCGGTGCTGGACGCCCCAGACACCGACGCGGATCATCGCCTCGCGGATGATCGAGCTGCTCATCTTCGACTCGCCGATCTCGCGTTCGGTGAAGGTGATCGGCACCTCGACGACCTCGAAGCCGGCCCGGAGGGTGCGCCAGGCGAGGTCGATCTGGAAGCAGTACCCGGTGGAGGCGATCTCGTCGAGCGCGAGCTTCTCCAGCACGGCCCGGCGGTACGCGCGGAAGCCGGAGGTGTACTCGGTGATCTTGCCGCCGAGTGCGATCCGGGAGTACAGGTTCGCGCCCCGGGAGAGGAACTCGCGGTGCTTGGGCCAGTTCACGACGCTGCCGCCGGGGACGTAGCGGGAGCCGAGCACCAGGTCGGCGTCCTCGAGCGCGGCGAGCATGCGCGGCAGGTCCTCGGGCGCGTGCGAGCCGTCGGCGTCCATCTCGACGATGGTGGCGTAGTCGCGCTCCAGGCCCCAGCGGAAGCCGGCGATGTAGGCGGCGCCGAGGCCGGCCTTTTCGGTGCGGTGCAGCACGTGGACGCGCTTGTCGTCCGCGGCGAGCTTGTCGGCGAGCTCCCCGGTGCCGTCGGGGCTGCCGTCGTCGACCACGAGCGCGTGCGCCTCCGGCAGGGCTTCGTGCAGCCTGCGCAGGATGGGCGTGAGGTTGTCACGCTCGTTGTAGGTGGGGATCACCACCAGGACGGGCTCGATCGGCTGTGCTGCCCGTGGCGCCTGCGCCATCCGTGTCCTCCCTCGGCGGGAGTCCTCATCCCGCCCCGGTCGCTCGCGTCGTGTTCTCGGCGCTTGCGCGCCTGGTGCGCAGCCGGACCACGACGCCGGCGAGCACCGCCACCAGTGCGGCGCCGACCAGGCCGTACTCCGTCCACGCACCGAGTCGATCCGACAGCGTAGTCGTGTCCCTCAGCGGCACGCGCCCGACCAGGGATGCGGCGGTGAATTCGCTGGTCGAGCGCTGGATCGAGCCGTCGGGCTCGACGATCGCCGAGACCCCGCTCGTGGCGGAGACCACGACCGCGCGGCTGTGCTCGACCGCCCGCAGGCGGGCCATCGCCAGCTGCTGGTAGCTCATCTCGCTCTCGCCGAACCACGCGTTGTTGGTCGGCAGCACGATCAGCTGGGCGCCCAGGTCCACGGCGTCGCGGGCGACGTGGTCGTAGGCGATCTCGTAGCAGATCGGGGTGGCGACCCTGGTACCCGCGATGTCGAGGACGGCGGGCGCGTCACCGGGCTGCATGTCGCTGGTGTCGTCGACGAACGGGGTGACCCACTGGGCGATGGCGCGCGCGGGCACGTACTCGGCGAAGGGCACCAGTTCCTGTTTGGAGTACCGCTCCCCCGGTCCGCTGCGCGGGTCCCAGACGATCTCGCTGTTCTGCACGCGCCCGCCGCCCGCGGGGCGGTAGATGGCGCCGATGAGGGTGGGCACGCCGAGGTCGGCGACGGCCTGGTCGACGCCGGGGTCCACGCCCGCCGCCATCTGCGTCGCGGTCTCGGGCCAGACCACCAGATCGGGTTTCGGCACCGCGCCCGAGTGGATTTCCGCGGCGAGGCGGTCGCTCTGCGCGAGGTGATTGGCCCTGATCGTGGCGGAGTCATCCATCAGGGCGAGCCCGGCGTTGGGTGCGTTGCCCTGCACGGTGCCGACGGTGAGGCTGCCGGTCTGGGCGCCGGTGCCGATGGTCGGCCACAGCGCGAGCCCGGCCACCACCGGCACGACGACACCGGCCGCGGGCAGCAGCGCCCGGCGCGGGGTGCGGAGCCGGGACACCAGTGCGGGCACGGCGAAGCCGGTCAGCACGACGGCGAACCCGACGAGCGGGGCGCCGCCGATGGACGCCAGCGGCGTGTAGGCGCCTTCGGGCTGGCTGAACGCGACGCGCCCCCACGGGAACCCGCCCAGCGGCCACCAGGTGCGCGGGGTTTCGGTGGCGATCACGACGAGGCTCATCCACACCGGACCGCCGGGCAGCCGGGCGGCGAGGGTGGCCAGCGCGCCGCCGATCCCGAGGTAGGCGGCCAGTGCGGCGGAGAGCCCGAGCCAGGGCCACGGCCCGAACTCGGTGCCGAGGAAGTCCTGCAGCCAGGTCAGCAGCGGGAGGTAGAGGCTGAGCCCGAACACGAAGCCGTAGCCCAGCCCGCCCCACAGCCGCCGCCCGCGCAGGGCGAAGCCGAGCCCGGCGAACGCGATCGGCGCGAGCCACCACAGCGGCCGGGGCGCGAAGCTGAGGTAGAACACGAACCCGGACGCCGCGGCGAGCGCGAGGCGCAGCAGCCAGGGCCGCCAGTTCCGGCGGCGGCGTGCGGGGGTGTCGTCGGTCGCCGTGGACTCCGGCGCGGTTACGGCCACGGCCCCAACTCTAGGCAGCCGAGGTGAACGCGTCGTAGAGGATCTCCCCGGCGCGCACGGTGCGCAGGCACGTGGGCAGCGGGCTGTCCGGGTCCAGCGGCGGCAGCGCGGGCACCCGGGAGCGCGGGTCGGTGGACCAGCGCTGCACGCGGGAATCCGGCGCGGCGACCACGAGGTCGGCGGCGTCCCAGATCGCGTAATGGGCGGGGGCGCCGGGCTGGAGCGTGCCGGTGAGGCCGTCGTTGACCCCGGCGGCGCGGTGGCCACCCCGGGTGTGGGCGTTGAACGCGGCGCGGGCGGACAGCCCGGCGCCCGGGGTGTGGTGGTGCACGGCGGCGCGCACGGCGGCCCACGGTTCCAGCGGGGTGACGGGGCTGTCGGAACCGAAGGCGAGCAGGACGCCCTTGGCGGCGAGGGTGGCGAACGGGTTCAGCCCGGCGGCCCGCTCGCCGAGGCGCGTGGCGTACATGCCGTCCGCACCGCCCCACAGCGCGTCGAACTGGGGTTGCATCGAGCCGGTGACGGCCCAGCCCGCGAGCAGTTCGGCCTGGGCGGCGTCGACCATCTCCAGGTGTTCCAGCCGGTGCTTGGCTCCGGCGAGGGCGCGCTGCCCGACGGTCTTCTCGGCGAGCTGGAAGCCGCGGACGACCTCGGCCACACCGGCGTCGCCGATGACGTGGAACCCGGCCTGCAGCCCCGCTTCGGTGCACGCGACGAGGTGCTCGGCGATGGCCTCCGCGTCGAGGTACCGGGCGCCCGTCGAGTCGGGGCGGTCGGTGTAGGGCTCGTGCAGGGCGGCGGTGTGGGAACCGAGGGCGCCGTCGACGAAGAGGTCCCCGGCCAGTCCGCGCAGGCCGTGGCGGCGGGCGAGCTCCACCGCGCCGGTTTCGCCCCAGTAGGCCACGACCTCCGGGCGCCCCGGTTCGGCGGCGAGGGCGAGCAGCCCGGCGAGGTCGGCTTCGCCGGAGATGTCGGGCCCGGCGCATTCGTGGACGCTGACGACGCCGCGTGCGGCGGCGTGGCGCAGGAAGGCGTCCTGGGCGCGGCGGCGGTGGTCGGGTGTGATCGCGGCCTGCATGGCGGTGCGGACGCGGTGGTGGGCTTCGCGGGTCAGCGGGCCTTCGGCGGACCAGCCGTCCACCTCGCGGGCGCCGGGGGCGAGGTCGACGAGCGCGGTGGAGACCAGTGCGGAGTGGACGTCGACGCGGCTGAGGTAGACGGGCGTGCCCGCGGCGGCGTCGTCGAGCTCCGCGCGGCTGGGCAGGCGGGGGTTGGTCCAGGCCGACTCGTCCCAGCCGTGGGCGATGAGCACCTCGCCGGGCCGGACGGCGGCGCGGACCGCGGCGAGCAGGTCGGCGGCGTCGTGCACACCGGTGAGGTCGAGGCCGGTCAGGTGCAGGCCGGTGGCGGTGGCGTGCACGTGGGCGTCGACGAAGGCGGGCGCGACGAAGGCGCCGTCGAGGTCGACGACCTCCGCGCCGGGGTGCAGGGCGCGGCCGGGGCCGTCCTGCCCGACCCAGACCACGGTGTTCCCGGTGACCGCCATGGCGGTCGCGTCGGGCGAACTCGGCGAGTGGATGCGCCCGCCGACCAGAAGCGTCGTCTCGTTCACGGTGTCGAGTCTGCCTGATGTGATGCGGCAGAAATATTTACGCCCTATTGTCGTCTCGACCGGAGATTTTCACGCCGATCTGCCGACGAGGAGCACAGATGACTGCGATCCAGGATGCTGTCTCACCTGCCGACACCTACGGCCAGCCGTATGCCTACGAGCGCCGCGAGCTGAGCGAACCGGACTGGCGCCGGTTCCCCGGCTGGCGGGACGTCACCGAGGCGCAGTGGCGGGACGCGCAGTGGCAGCGGGTGCACTGCCTGCGCAACGTCCGGCAGCTGCGGGCGGTGCTGGGTGACCTGGTCGGCGAGGAGTTCTACGCCGATCTGGAGGCCGACCAGCGCGAGCTGGCGACGATGTCGATGCTGCTGCCGCCGCAGATGCTCAACACGATGGACGTCGGCTCCACGGAGGCGTTCTACGCCGACCCGGTCCGGCGCTACATGCTGCCGGTGCGCAGCGACCGCGACCCGGAGTGGCCGAGCCACCCGCACTCGGCCCGCGATTCCCTGCACGAGGCGGAGATGTGGGTCGTGGAGGGGCTGACGCACCGCTACCCCACCAAGGTGCTGGCCGAGCTGCTGTCCACCTGCCCGCAGTACTGCGGGCACTGCACGCGGATGGACCTCGTGGGCAACTCCACGGAGCAGGTCGCCAAGCACAAGCTCGCGCTCAAGCCCGTCGACCGGCAGGACGCGATGATCGGCTACCTGCGGCGCACGCCCGGCGTGCGGGACGTGGTGGTCTCCGGTGGCGACGTCGCGAACGTGCCGTGGCACCAGCTGGAGTCGTTCCTGATGCGACTGCTGGACATCGAGACGGTGCGGGACATCCGCCTGGCGACCAAGGCCCTGGCGGGCATGCCGCAGCACTGGCTGCAGCCGAAGGTCGTCGAGGGCCTCGCGCGCGTGGCGGGCACGGCGCACCGGCGGGGCGTGAACCTCGCGATCCACACGCACGTCAACCACGCGCAGTCAGTCACGCCGCTGGTCGCCGAGGCGGCGCGGACGGCGCTGGACGTCGGGGTGCGGGACGTGCGCAACCAGGGCGTGCTCATGCGGGGCGTGAACGACACCCCCGCCGCGTTGCTGGACCTGTGTTTCGCGTTGCAGGGTGAGGCGAACATCCTGCCGTACTACTTCTACCTGTGCGACATGATCCCCAACGCCGAGCACTGGCGGGTCGCCGTCTGGGAGGCGCAGGAGCTGCAGCACGCGATCATGGGCTACCTGCCCGGCTACGCGACGCCGCGCATCGTGTGCGACGTGCCCTACGTCGGCAAGCGGTGGGTGCACCAGCTCGCCGACTACGACCGCGAGCGCGGCATCTCCTACTGGACCAAGAACTACCGCACCGGCATCGAGCACGACGACCCGGAGGCCCTGGAGCGCTGCTACCCCTACTACGACCCGATCCAGACGCTGCCCGAGGCCGGGCAGCGGTGGTGGCGCGAGGGGCGGGGCTGAGGCACCGCCCTATCCTCGGCACCGATGGGACGGATCCTGATCATCGGTGGCGGTGTCGCGGGCGCCGCGGCGGCCCTCGCGGTGCGCAAGGCGGGGTGGGATCCCGTGGTGTACGAACGGCATCCGGACAACGCCGAGGACCTCGGCGCGTTCCTGACGCTGGCCGCCAACGGGCACGCCGCGCTCGACCAGCTCGACGCGGCGGAGGCGGTCGGCCGGGCCGGGTTCGCACTGCACACCCTGGAGTTCGCCGGGCGCACCAAGGCGCTGGAGCGCACGCGGTGCCTGCGGCGCGGCGAGCTGTGCCGGGTGCTGCAGGGCCAGGTCGTCCGCCGCGGGATCCCCGTGCACCACGGGCGGCGGCTGATCGACGCCACAGAGGACTCCTCGGGGGTGACCGCTCGCTTCGCCGATGGGGAGACCGTGCGCGGGGACCTGCTGCTCGGCGCGGACGGCTTGCACTCGACGGTGCGGGAGCTGCTCAACCCCGGCGTCGCACCGCGCTACGCGGGGCAGCGGGTGTTCTACGGCTACAGCAGGCTCGCCGAGCCGCCGGCCGAGCCGGGGCGGATCGTGATGGTGCGGGGCGGCGCGGCCTTCGGCTACGCCGTCTCCCCCGGCGGCGAGGTGTACTGGTTCGCCCGTGTGACAAGCGATCCGCTGCCGGAAGGCACTGTGCCGGACCCCGCGTGGCTGCTCGCCCTGCTGCGGCCGGACGGCACCGAGTGCGCGGGCATCGTCGAGGCCACCCAGGGTCCCCTGCTGGCCACGAACGCCCGTGACCTGGCGAACGTGCCGCGCTGGCGCGGCGAGCGGATCCTGCTGCTCGGCGACGCCGCGCACGCCGCCTCACCCGCGACCGGCCAGGGCGCCTCGATGGCGCTGGAGGACGCCGTGGTGCTCGGCAAAGCCTTGCGGGACACCGGTTTCCCGCTGGAGGCCTATGAGCGACTGCGGCGACCGCGGGTGGAGTACAACACCGCGGCGAGCGCGCGGATGAGCGCGGGGCTGCCCGTGGCGGGGACTCCGCCGGTGGACGAGGAGGAGCTGGCGCGGCAGCTGGACTGGGCCACCGCGCTGGCATCGTCGTGAGGGACAATGGCGGGATGTCCCTGGTCGCCGACTGTTCCTCCTGTTTCGGGCTGTGCTGCGTGGCGCTGCCCTTCGCCGCCTCCGCCGACTTCGCCCTCGACAAGGACGCGGGCACGCCGTGCCCGAACCTGAGGGAGGACTTCCGCTGCGGCATCCACGACCGGCTGCGGGACCGGGGCTTCACGGGCTGCACCGTGTTCGACTGCTTCGGCGCCGGGCAGCAGGTCTCGCAGGTCACCTTCGGCGGCCGGGACTGGCAGGACGACCCGGCGACCGCGCGGTCGATGTTCGCGGTCTTCCCGGTCATGCGGGGGCTGCACGAGCTGCTGTGGTACCTCACCGAGGCGCTCGCGCTGCCCGCCGCCGCGCCGCTGCACCCCGAACTGCGACAGGCGCTGGCCGACACCGAGCGCCTGACCCAGCTGCCGCCGGACGAGCTGGCCGCGGTCGACGTGCCCGCGGTCCGGCAGCAGGTCAACGAGCTCCTGGTGCGTGCCGCCGAGCGGGCGCGGGCGAGCGTGCCGGGCCGTCGCCGCAACCACCGGGGCGCCGACCTGATCGGCGCGAAGCTGCGGGGCGCCGACCTCCGTGGCGCGTCGCTGCGCGGTGCCCTGCTGATCGGCGCCGACCTGCGGAAGGCGGACCTGCGTTCGGCGGACGTGACGGGCGCGGACTTGCGCGGGGCCGACCTGCGGGGCGCGGACCTGACCGGCTGCCTGTTCCTGACGCAGGCGCAGCTGACCGCGGCCCGGGGTGACGCCTCGACGCGGTTGTCGGCGCCGCTCACGCCTCCCGCGCACTGGGCTTCTTCAGGAAGGCGCGCAGCCGCGTCAGCGGCCAGGTGTTGATCACCTCGTCGGGGGTGAGCCAGCCGCGTTGCGCGGTGCCCACCCCGTAGCGGATCTGCGCGAGGTTCCGCACGGAATGCGCGTCGCTGTCGATCGCGAACTTCACGCCGTACCGGCGGGCCCGCAGGATGTGCTCGTCGCGCGCGTCGAGCCGGTCGGCGAAGGAGTTGACCTCCAGCGCGGTCCCGGTGCGGGCGCAGGCGCGGAACACCTCGTCGAAGTCGGCGTCGATCGGCGGGCGGTGCCCGATCTGCCGCCCGGTGAGGTGCCCGAGGATGTGCACGTGCGGGTTCTCGCAGGCCCGCACGAGCCGGCGGGTGGTGTCGGCGCGGGACTGGGTGAACGCGGAGTGCACCGAGGCCACGCACACGTCGAACCCGGCGAGGAACTCCGGCGGCCAGTCCACGCCGCCGTCGGGGTCGATGTTGAGCTCGGTGCCGTGCAGCACCCGCATGCCGCGGTAGGCGCGGTCCAGCGCCCGCACCCGCTCGCGCTGCGCGAGCATCTTCTCGTCGGTCATGCGCTGCATGACGAGGTTGGGCGCGTGGTCGGTGACGGCGTAGTAGGCGTAGCCGCGGGCGGCGGCCGCCTCCAGCATCTCCTCCAGTGACGCGACACCGTCGGTGAGATCGGTGTGGGTGTGCAGGTCGCCCCGCAGGTCCTGCTCCCCCACCAGCTCCGGCAGTTCGCCCCGCAGCGCGGCGTCGACCTCGCCGCGGTCCTCCCGCAGCGGCGGCGGGATCCAGGGCAGGCCGAGCCGCGCGTAGACCTCCTCCTCGGTCTTGGACACGATCAGCTCGCCGGTCTCGGCGTCGAACAGCCCGTACTCCGAGAGCTTGAGCTTGGCGCGCACGGCCATCTCGCGGATGCGGACGTTGTGGGCCTGCGAGCCGGTGAAGTACTGCAGCGCCGCGCCCCACGAGTCGGGCGGCACCACGCGCAGGTCGATCTGGAAGCCCTTCGCGGTGCGGATCGAGGTCTTCTTGGGCCCGCTCGCGATGACCTCGGCGACCAGGTCCAGTTCGCGGAACGCGGCCATGATCGGCTCGGGGTCGTCCGACGCGACGAGGATGTCCAGATCTCCCACGGTTTCCCGGAACCGCCGCAGGGAACCGGCGTAGGTGCAGCGGACGCAGCCGGGCAGCGCGGACAGCCGCGCGACGACGTGCTCGGCCAGCTCGGTGGCGACGTCGAGGAGCATCCGCCCGCCGGAGGCCCGCAGCAGCTCCACGCCGTGCAGGATGTTCTCCTCGGTCTTGGGGCCGAAGCCCTTGAGGTCACGCAGCCGCTCGGACTGGATCGCGTCGACCAGCTCGTCAACTGAGGAGATGCCCAGGTCGTGGTAGAGCACCGCGGCCTTCTTCGGGCCCAGCGTGGGGATCTCGGTCAGCGCGCGCACACCCGCCGGGATGCGGGCCCTGACCTCCTCGATCGCGGCGACGCGGCCCGAGGTGAGGTATTCGGCGATCTTCTCGGCGATGGACTTGCCCACCCCGGGGATCGCCCGCAGCTCCGTCACGCCGAGCCCGGCGATGTCGTCGCGGTGTCCCGCGATGGCGCGGGCGGCCTTTTCGTAGGCGCGTTGCTTGAACGCCTCCCCGCCGGTGAGCGCCAGCAGGTCGGCGTACTCGCGCAGCAGCGCCTCGACCTCGTCGTTGGCCCTGGCCATGCCCGTCAGCGTAGTTCGCGCGCGGGGTGCACACCGGTCAGCGCGAGCAGCCCGTCTTCGAGGGTGCCGGTGCTGTCGCAGTGCCGCGTCGCGGCCTCCGCCATCGCCTTCCAGCGCTGCGGTTCGGTGATGAGGGTCCGCACGGCGTCACCGAGTTCGGCGTCGGTTTCGCACACGATGGCCAGCCCCGCGTCGGCCATCAGCTCGGCGTTGGCGCGGCCGTGCGCGGCGATCGGGCGGTGCATGAGCACCGGGCGCCCGCACGCGAGGGCTTCCAGCCCGGTCGCGCCACCGGCGTTGGTGACCACGACGTCGGAGGCGATGGTGTACGCGGGCATCTCGTCGGTCCAGCCGAGCACACGCAGCCGGGGATCGGCCTCGGCCAGCGGCGCCAGCCGCCGCTGCAGCGCGGTGTTGCGCCCGCACACCACGACCGGCACCACCTCCGGGTGCGCGGCCAGCAGCGCGCGGGCCGCGTCCTCGACGTCACCGAATCCGAGCGAGCCGCAGGAAACCAGCGCGACGAACGCCCCGGGCGGCAGCCCCAGCCGTTCCCGGGCGGTGTCGCGGTCACCGGGGCGGAACGTGGCGCGCACCGGGGGTGCGGAAACCTCCACAGTGGACTCCGGTACGCACGCCAGCGCGGGCGGTACGGCCTGCTCGTGCATCACGAACGTCAGGTCCAGCGAGCCGTAGACCCAGAACGGGTGCGGGGCGAAGTCGGAGATCCAGGCACCCGTCGGCATGGGCAGCCGGTCGTGGCGGCGCAGCCACTCCAGGCCGGCCGAGCCCAGCGGGTACGTCGAGAGCACCAGATCGGGTGCGTAGTCCTCCACGCGGCCCGCCAGGCGCCTGCCGCACCACGCGCCCACGAACCGCTTGGACGCGGTGGCGAACCACCGGTGCCGCCACAGCGAGCGGTAGAAGTACTCGTACAGCCACGGGGTGCGCTGCACGTTGGACACGTAGATCCAGCGGAACAGCGGCCCCACCCCGCTGCCCATGACGTCGAGCGTGTCCAGCCAGGCCACGTCCGCGTCCGGCCACAGCCGGTGCACGGCGTCCTCCAGCGCCCGGCCGGTCGCGTTGTGGCCTTCCCCCATGGCGGCCGAGACGACCAGCACCCTGTTCATGCGGTCCCTTCCGGAGCGTCTTGCGGAGCGTCGGACTGCGCGGCGGCGAGGTGCTCGGCCCGGCTGGCCAGCATCGCGATGCCCACGAGGATGACGATGCCTGCCAGGCCCTGCCCGGCCAGCGCGGCGGGATCGGCGTTCGCGGTCTCCCCCAGCCACCACACGCCGATGGCGACCCCGACGAGCGGGTCGAGCGCCGTGATCACCGCCAGCGCCGGGGTGAGGAACCGGCCCTGCTGGAACGTGTTCTGGCTGAGCAGGAAGCCCAGCGGGCCGACCACGCACACCAGGTACAGCGCCCAGTTGCGGAACGGCTCGTCCAGCCCCGCTCGCGCCTGGCCCGCCACGACCTTCATCAGGCCCGCGGTCACGCCGTAGAGGACCCCGGTGGCCACGGCGAGGCCGAGCACCCGCACGGAGTGGTGGGTCAGCAGCGACACGCCGAGCGCGACGACCGTCAGCGTGCCCAGCGCGATCGCCAGCGGCAGCGGGTGCGAGGACGGCGAGAAGCCCTGGGAGTCCCCGCTGGGGCGGGCGACGAGCAGGAACGCGGCGAGCCCGGCGATGCACACCAGCGCCCCGCCGACCATCACGCGGTCCAGCGGCCGGCGTTCCAGGCGGGCGGAGAACACGCCCGCGAACATCAGGGAGGTGATCAGCAGGGGCTGCACGACCAGCAGGGGTGCGAAGGCGAGCGCGACCAGCTGCAGCGCCAGCCCGAGGCCGGTGGCGACCATGCCGATGAGCCACAGCGGCCGGTGGGCCAGCCCCCGCAGCAGTCCGGGGTCGAGGATCCGGCCGACCTCGACCTCCTTCGTCGCCCGCGCCTGCGCCGCGCTGGCCAGGCCCATGCTCGCCGCGCCGACGACGGCAGCGGGCACCGCCAGCAGCAGTGAGGTGCCGTCAGCCGACACCATGCCCCCTCCACAAGGACTGGCAGAGTCGTTGCGCTGCCGACCTTACCGGGATTTCAGCCGCGGGAAACCCGGGAAACGCAGGCGAGCAGCTGCCGGCCGCGGGCCAGGCAGTCGGCGCAGATCACGGCGTCGCCGGGGACGCACCGCATCCGCGGCAGCGGGCGGCGCCGCCACGGCAGGGCACGGCGGGAGTCGCGGTCGCAGAACTCGCAGGGCACACCGGGCGCGGTGACCAGGCGGGCGAGGTTCAGCTCACCGAGGAACCGCTCCTGCCCGTCCTGGCAGAGCAGGCTCCCCACCTCCAGGCAGTCGGGGCACACGGGGCCGCGCGGGCCGGGGGCGCGGTGCAGCCCCTCGGCGCCGGGCCTGCCGCAGAACCGGCAGGGCGCCGTGCGGCCGTTGACCAGGTACTCCGTGCTCTCGGCGCGCTCCCCGGGCTCAACGGTTTCGGTGACCCGGGTGAGGTCGATGGTTTCGGCAGTCATGCCCCGCGTGTCCTTCCCCGATGCTCGCCCTGCACTCCCTACCGGGGTGTTCCACCGCCACCGCCAGGCAAAACACCCCTGCTCTCCGGTCACGCTCCGCAACGATTCGGCGGGTTTTCCCCGACCGGAAACACTTCCGGGGTAGCGTTTCGCGTCATGCGAGAACCGAGGGGGGTCTCCCTGCCGTGGTCGCGCGCACCTCGCGCGGCGTTGTCGAGCAAGCTCACCCTCGTCGTGGCCGCGGTGACCGCCCTGCTGTCGTGCTTCCTGGCGACCTCGGCGGTGCTGATCGGCTCGGCGGCGGGCGGGGCGGCACTGGACTACCAGGCCGCCACGGCGTGTCCCGACGCCTACGGCCCGGTGTTCTCCCGGGCCGGGCTGCGGGCCGACCAGGCCCCGGCGGTGCTCGACGCGGTGCGGCGGCAGGCCGCGGCCCACGGTTTCCCGCAGCCGGTCGCCTCGATGTACAGCGGCGTGCTCTTCCCCGTGGACTTCGGTCCCGCGGCGGCCCGCAAGGTCGTGCTCGGCTACCGCGACGGCGGGCTCGACCAGGTGCGGCGGCTGCAGGACGGCGGCCGCCCGGGGCTGTGGGTCGGCGACGACCTGACGCGGTTCAGCCCGGTGCGGCCCGGTGACCCGGTGGACGTCCGGGGCGTGGCCCTGCCCGCGGTCGCCGGGGTGTACCACGCGCTGTCGGTGCCGCCGCCGCGCTGGTGGTGCTCGCAGCAGAACAACGCCACGGTCTACCTCTACGCCAACGACCCGCTGAACACGATCGTGTTCGCCAGCGACGAGGCCACCTTCCGGCAGACGGCCGGCACGCTGGGGCTGCCCACGCTCGCGAACTTCTACGTGTCCTTCTACCTCGACCCGCCGCGCACCCCGGCACAGGCACGGGAGTACCTCGACCGCTCGCGCGCGCTGATCGCCGCCGTGGACGCGGATCTGCGGCAGCAGGGTCTGACCGACCCGGTGGCGATGCAGACGCCGTTCGCGCGGTCCGTGGAGATCGCCGAGCAGGCGCAGTCCAACGTGCTGGTGTCGATCCTGCCGCTGGCCGCGATCAGCGTGCTGGTCGGCTGCGGCGGGGTCGCGACGGTGGCGTTGCAGTGGTACCAGCGGCGCCGCCCGCAGGTGCGGCTGCTCGCGGCCCGTGGCGCGAGCCCGCCCGCGCTGGGTGGGCTCGCCGTGGCCGAGCTGGGCCTGCCCGTGGTGCTCGGCGGGATCGCGGGCATCGTGCTCGCCCGGTTCGGGCTGCCGCTCTACGCCCCGCCCGGCACGATCGCCGTCGGCTGGCAGGCCGCGGCGTTCGGGATCGCGCTGGGGGTGCTGCTGGTGGCGCTGGTCCTGCTCGGCGCGGTGGTCGCGCTGCGGGCGCACCGCGAGTTCCAGGTGGGTACCCGGCCGGGACGCGGGCTGAGCAGGCGCGTGCTGGCGCTGCTGCCGTGGGAGCTGGTCACCGCGGGCCTGGCGGTGCTGGGCTGGAGCCGGCTCGCCGACTACGGCGCGTCCTCGCGGCTGGGCACCCCGCTGCCGCAGATCAACCCGCTGGCGCTGACGTACCCGGTGTTCGTGGTGCTCACCGCCGGGCTCGTCGCCGCCCGCGTCGTGTGGCTGCTGCTGCGGGCCTCACACCGCGTGCGCTGGTGGTCCAAACCGCCGCTGCAGCTGGCGATCCGCCGCCTCGCCGGTGCCCGCGCGCCCGTGACGGGCGTGCTCGTGATCGGGGTGCTCGCCATCGGCACGCTCGCCGCGGGCAGCGGCATCGCGCAGGGCCAGCGCGCCGCGCTCGACACCAAGTCCGGCATCCTCGTCGGCGCCACGAGCCGGGTGGACACCGAAACCAAGGTGGGGCTGGGCCAGACGCCGCTGCCGGAGGCGGTGCGCGACACGAGCACGGTCACCGGGCGCACGAGCGGCACCGGCAGCGTCGTGCTCGTCGTCGACCCCGCCACCTTCGCCGGTGCCGCCTACCTCGGGCCGCTGCGCGAGCGCATCACCGAGCTGTTGCCGCGGCTGAACCAGCCCGCCGGCGGTGGCCTGCCCGCACTGCGGATCGGGCACGCCCCGACGGCCCTGCCCGGGCTGCCGCCCGCGGTGCCCATCGCCGACCTGCCGTGGTTCCCGTTGCTGGGCAACAATCCCGGCTATGTCGTGTCCCGTACGGCGCTGACCCCCGCGCAGCTGGCCGCGATCCCCCAGTGGACCGTGCTGTCGCGGACGCCGCTGGACCAGCTCTCCGCCGCGCTGTCGGCCGCCGACCTGGTGCAGGTCAACCGGACCAGCCAGGAGGGGGCGCTGGACGCGCTGCCGTTCTACGTCGTGGAGTGGACCTTCTCGTTCGTCACCGTGCTGGGCGGCGTCCTCGGCGTGGTCGCGGTGCTGGCGCTGCTGGTGGCCGTCGAGGTGCGGCGGCGGCAGAACGCGCTGGCGGGCGCGCTCGTGCTGCGCATGGGCATGCGGGTGCGGACGTTGTTCGGCAGCCACCTGATCGAACTCGGCCTGCTCGCGGGACTCGCCGCGGTCGCGGGTGTCGCGTGTGGACTCGCGGTGGCCGGGCTGGCGGTGCCGCGGTTCGACCCGGTGCGCTGGCTGGCGCCCCGGTCCGCACTGCCCGACCAGACCCTGTTCGTGCTCGCCGTGGCCGGGGCCGGACTGGCCGTCGTGCTGCTGGCGGGCTGGCTCGCGGTGCGCAGCGTCCGCACCGCCAGGACCGCGGAGCTGCTGCGTGGCTGACAGCGTTTTCCAGTTGGACCGGATCGGCGTGGACTACCCGACCCCGGCCGGGATGGTGACCGGCCTGCACGAGGTGACCCTGGACGTGCCCCGCGCGGGCATCACGGTGTTCGCGGGCCCGTCGGGCTCGGGCAAGTCGACGCTGCTGCGCGTGCTGGGCCTGTTCGAACGGCCCGCCCGCGGCGTGCTGCGCTTCGACGGCGTCGACACCGGGCCGCTGCGGCATTCCGCGCGGCGCGCGCTGCGGCGGGAGCAGCTGGGCCTGGTGTTCCAGAACCCCGTGGAGAACCTGCTGGACTACCTCAGCGTCGGCGACAACCTGCGTGCGGCGGCGCAGTCGGCGCGCCGCACGTGCGAGCCGGAGGAGATCCTGGCGCAGCTGGGGCTGGGCGGCACCGGGGACTGGCCCATCTCGGCGCTGTCGGGCGGGCAGCAGCAGCGGCTGGCGTTCGGCTGCGCGCTCGCCCGCGGCTCCTCGGTGATCCTCGCCGACGAACCGACCTCGCAGCTGGACGAGGCGTCCGCCGACCTCGTGCTGGACACCCTGCGCTACCTCGCCGAGCGGGAGTTCGCGGTGCTCGTCGCCTCGCACGACGACCGGCTCGTCGCCCTGGGCGACCGGGTGGCGCGGCTGCGGGACGGACGACTGGAAGGGATCGAGCGGCGATGACCACCCCCGTGTTGCACGCACTCGGACTGCGCCGCCGCTTCCGCCACCCCAGCGGCGACGTCGAAGTCCTGCGAGGCCTGGAACTCTCGGTCGACGCCGGGGAACTCGTGACCGTCTCCGGGCGCTCCGGCTCCGGCAAGAGCGCGCTGCTGGCACTGCTCGGCGGGTTCGACGAGCCCGACGCCGGGCGCGTCCTGCTGGCGGGCGAACCCATCGACGGCGCCCCGCCGTGGCACACCTGCGCCGTGCTGCCGCAGGCGCTCGGGCTCGCGCAGGAACTCACCGTCGCCGAGAACGTCGCGCTGCCGCTGCGGTTGCGCCCCAGCGGTGACGACGTCGAGCGGCGGGTCGGCGAGCTGCTGGACCTCCTCGGCGTGGCGCACCTGGCCGACCGCTACCCCGGGGAGGTGTCCTTCGGGCAGCAGCAGCGGGTCGCGCTGGCCCGCGCGGTCTCCGGACGGCCGAAGGTGCTGCTGACCGACGAGCCCACCGCGCACCTCGACGCGGCGAGCACCCCCGCGGTGCTGGGGCTGCTGCGCCGGTGCGCGGCCGAGGGCGCGGCGGTCATCGTCGCCACCCACGACGACGCGGTGCACGCCATCGCCGACCGGCGGGTGCGGCTGGCCGACGGCGTCCTCTCCACGGTGTGATCACTCCGTAGACTGCCGGGTGATGCGACGGTATCGGTGGTGGATCGGCGGGGGCGTTCTGCTGTTCGTGGTGGTGCTCGCCGGGATCTTCGTGTTTTCCGGGCCGGGCACGCCACCGGGGCCGGTCAAGCGCCCCGGGCCGCCCGGCACCGGTCCGCTGACCATCGTCTCGCTCGGCGACAGCACCCTGTCCGGGGAGGGTGCGGGCGACTACACCCCCGACACCAACGGCACGAACGGCGACTGGTGCCACCGCTCCCCCCACGCCGCCGTGTTCCAGACCGACGTGCCCGGCATCGTGGAGAAGCGCAACCTCGCCTGCTCCGGCGCGCCCGCCGCGCAGGTCGCGCTCGGGGACGTCAAGCAGTGGACCGAACCGTCGCAGGCCGGGCAGCTGGCGAACCTCGTGCGTGACCACCGGGTGGCGGTCGTGGTGGTCGCCGTCGGCGCCAACGACGACCCGCACTTCTCGGCGTTGATCTCGCAGTGCTTCCAGGCGTGGTTCCTCTCCGGCAACGGCCCGTGCAGCACCTCGATCAGGGCGGACTGGCAGCGGCGCATCGACGCCATGGTGCCCAAGGTCGTCTCGGCGCTGGCGGACGTCAAGACCGTGCTCGCGCGCGCCGGGTACCAGCCGGAGGACTACCAGCTGGTGCTGCAGTCCTACGCCGCGCCGATCGGCCCGGACATCCCGCCGGACCTGCAGAACCTCAACGGCTGCCCGTTCCGCACCGAGGACCTGCGGTGGGTGCGGGACGAAGGCGTGCTCACCCTGTCCGCCGGGCTCGCCAAGGCCGCGACGCAGGCCGGCGCGCGCTTCCTGGACCTCTCGCGGGCGGGCCGCGGGCACGAGGCGTGCAGCGGCGGGGCCGACCCGGGCAAGGAATGGTTCAGCAGGCTCACGCTCCGGCTCAACGACCTCACCGACGCCGACCGCGCCGGCCACGCGCTGCAGGAGTCCTTCCACCCCAACGCGAACGGCCACGCCGAGATCGGCCGCTGCCTCACGGAGTTCCTCGCGACCGCGTTGCCCTCGGCGGCGTGCCTGGCCGGCAGCGACGGCGATCTGCACGCCGCCGCCACCGTGCCCGCCGCCGGCTAGAACGACCCGAGGTCCGCCGACAGCCAGTGCTCCGGCCGCATCGAGATGATCACCGATTCGCCGAGCTCGGTGCGTTCGTACTCGACGAAGGCGTCCACCTTGTCCGGCGGCAGGTAGCGGGCGGCCATCTCGCGCGACCGTTCCAGCGAGCCGGGCTCGATGCCGGTGACGGGCCCTTCGACCGACACGTACCGCACGGTCGGCTCGACCCGCTCCACCATGATGCTGAACCGGCCGGCGGCGCGGATCGCCCGCGTCTTCCGGGAATCCGGGCCGGTGGAGATCCACAGCTCGCCGCCCGGCGTGTACTGGTACCAGATGGGGACGGTCAGCGGCGCCCGGTCGGGCTGCCACGCCACCGCCAGCGCGCCCACGTGGGGCTCGGCCAGGAATCGCTCTCGTTCTTCCACAGACAACGCCATGCCGCGACGCTACCGCTTCCCACCGACAGTTCCGGCGGGTTCACAGGTCGAGCGCCGCGCGCAGCGCCGCGTCGATCTCGTCCTGCACGGCGGGCTCGATCTCGGCGACCCGCTCGGTGAGCCAGCCCCGGTACAGCCGGGTGAGGAACAGGGTCGAGACCCAGAACCGCGAGTCCAGCGCGACGCCGAGGATGTCCTGCGGGTCCTGTTCGAGCAGTTCGGTGCCCAGCAGCCACGGGCGTTCGGACTCGTTGACGCCGTCGGAGGACAGGATCAGCACGGTGCGCTCGCGCGCGGGCTGCGTCGGCGGACGGTACGTCCAGACCTCACCCCTCCGCACGCAGCTCCTTCTCCGCGGCGGCGACCTCGGCCTCGTCGGTGACCGCGAGACCCTCGGCCTCCGCGGACGGGCGGGCCGCCCGGTACCCGGTGCGCACCGCCTCGCGGCGCGCCGCCTTCGACAGCCACGACGACAACGACACCCCGTGCGCCTTCGCGGCGCGCTCCGCGTACTCGACCGCGGACGCGTCCAGCGACAGGGTCACCTTCCGAGTTGCCATACCTTTTATCGTACCGCTGCTACGGCTACGGCGACAGCATCGGCGTCCGGCCCTCGAACGGCGTGGAGAGCACGACCGTCGTGCGGGTGGACACCTTCGCCGCCTCGCGGATGCGCCGCAGCAGGTCTTCCAGCGCCCGGGGCGAGGCGACCCGCACCAGCAGGATGTAGGACTCGTCCCCGGCGACCGAGTAGCAGGACTCGATCTCGGTGATGTGCTCCAGCCGCTGCGGGTAGTCGTCCGGGGCGGCGGGGTCGTTCGGGGTGAGCGAGATCAGCGCGGTCAGCGGCAGCCCGATCAGCTCGCCGTCCAGCTGCGCGGCGTACCCGCGGATCACGCCACGCTGTTCCAGCCGCCGCACCCGCTGGTGCACGGCCGACACCGACAGCCCCACCCGCTCGGCGAGATCGGTGAAGCTGCACCGGCCGTCGACGGCCAGCTCCCGCGCGATCGCCTGGTCCAGGGGCTCCAGCGGCCCGGGGGTGGCGCTCATGCGCCGAGCACGACGAGTTCGTGCGGCTGGTTGTTCAGCGACTCGACACCGCCCTCGGTGACCACGACGATGTCCTCGATCCGCGCACCCCAGCGCCCCGGCTGGTAGATGCCCGGTTCGACGCTGAACGCCATGCCCGGCTCCAGCGGCAGCGTGTTCCCGCCGACGATGTAGGGCTCCTCGTGCACGTCCAGCCCGATGCCGTGGCCGGTGCGGTGGATGAAGAACTCGCCGTACCCGGCGTCGGTGATCACCGAGCGGGCCGCGGCGTCGACGTCCTGCGCGGTGACGCCCGGCCGGACGGCCTCGACCGCCGCCCGCTGCGCGCGCTGCAGCACCGCGTACGTCTCCGCCACGTCCGCGTCACGCGGCTCGCCGACGGCGTAGGTGCGGGTGGAGTCGGAGTTGTAGCCCTCGGGCAGCGGGCCGCCGATGTCGACCACCACGACGTCCCCGCGTTCGATGACGCGGTCGGACACGTCGTGGTGCGGGCTGGCGCCGTTGGGGCCGGAGCCGACGATCACGAAGTCCGCGAGCGCGTGCCCCTCCTCGACGATCGCGGCGGCGATGTCGGCGCCCACCTCGGCTTCCGTGCGGCCGGGCCGCAGCCACTCGCCGACGCGGGCGTGCACCCGGTCGATCGCCGCACCCGCGCGGCGCAGGGCGTCGATCTCGGCGGCGTCCTTGCGCATCCGCAGCTCGCGGACGACCGGCCCGGCGAGGGTCTGCTCCGCGTCGCCCAGCGCATCGCGGAACGCGAGCACGTGCAGCGCCAAGGTGTTGTCGCTGACGGCGACGCGGCCCGGCTTGCCGAGGCGGTCGGCGATCATCCGGTACGGGTCCTCCCCGTCCACCCACGTCACGACCTCGACACCCAGGTCCTCGGCGGGGACGTGGGCGTAGCCGGGGGCTTCGAGCTTGGGCACCACGAGCGCGGGGACGCCGTCACCCGCGGGCAGGACGAGCGCGGTCAGCCGTTCGAAGGAGCCGCCGGCCTCACCGAGGAGGTAGCGCAGGTCCGAGCCGGGCGCGATGAGCAGGGCGTCGGTCTCGGCGGCGTCGGCGGCCTGGCGCGCGCGGTCCAGGCGGGCACGCAGGATCGTCGGGTCCAGTGGCGGGCTCTGCGGAGATCGGCGCGACATGGGGCAGACATTACCGCCGGAGTGCGGCGGTGTCGGCGAGCCGGGTCAGCCATTCGGTCAGCAGCGCGTGCTCGGCCGGGCTGAGGCTTTCCGGTGGCTGCGCGCGGAGGGTTTCGACGAGCGCGCTGGCCAGTGCCGGGGTGCCGCCGGGCGCGGAGGGTGCGGCGTCGGTGGTGATCGTGCGCAGCACCATCTCGCGGGTCACCTCGGACAGCTGCGGGTCCCGCTGCTCGGGCGGGGTGGTGTTGAGGGTGAACACCACGCCCATGCCGGCGGAGTGCACCAGCCGCGCGGCGCGCTCGACGCTCATCGCCAGGCGCCCGGCCTCGGCGACGCGGCCCACCATGTGCCGCAGGATCGCCTCCGCCTCCCGCGCGGCGGGCGAGAGCCGGTTGCGGCTGTACATGAGCTCGTAGAACGCGGGCCGGGCCACGCCGAACTCGACGTGGAGGTCCCAGCCGCGGCGGAGGTCGGCCACCGGGTCGTCGGTGTGCCCCATCGCGTTCTTGTCGGCGAGGTAGGACTCGAAGCCGTAGCTCGCGACGGCGTCGAGCAGGCCCTCCTTGTCCCCGAACAGGCGGTACAGCGTCGGGGCCTGGACCCCGGCCGCCGCGCTTACCGCGCGCGTGGACAGGGCATCCCTGCCGTCGGTGGCCAGCAGGTCGGCGGCCACCCGCAGGATGCGGTCGCGTGTGGAGGGTGCTTCGGTCGAACTCATGTTGGCAATGATAACAGCATCACAGTAGCCGCGTTACGTTACCGGTGATATGGTTGCAGTGTTAGCAACGGAAACACCTCTGGAGTTGTCATGGACATCCGCGAACTCGGCCGGCACGGTCCCGCCGTCTCCGCACTGGGCCTCGGCCTGGTGGGCATGTCGGACCTCTACGGCCCCGCCGACGAGGCCGAGTCGGTCGCCACCATCCACGCCGCGCTCGAGGCCGGGGTCACCCTGTTCGACACCGGTGACTTCTACGGCATGGGCCACAACGAGCTGCTGCTGCGCGACGCCCTGCGCGGCCGCAACCGCGACAACGCCGTCATCAGCGTGAAGTTCGGGGCGCTGCGGGACCCCGACGGCGGCTGGGCGGGCTACGACGGGCGGCCGGCGGCGGTGAAGAACTTCGCCGCCTACAGCCTGCGCCGCCTGGGCACCGACCACATCGACATCTACCGGCCCTCCCGCGTCGACCCCGCCGTGCCGATCGAGGAGACCGTCGGCGCGATCGCCGAGCTGGTCAAGGCCGGGCACGTCCGCCACATCGGGCTGTCCGAGGTCAACGCCGAGACCCTGCGGCGCGCGGCCGCCGTGCACCCGATCTCCGACCTGCAGATCGAGTACTCCCTGCTCTCGCGCGGTATCGAGGACGAGATCCTGCCCACGGCCCGCGAGCTGGGCATCGGGATCACCGCCTACGGCGTGCTGTCCCGCGGTCTGCTGTCCGGCCGGTGGCAGGCCGACCGGGCGCTGGGCGCCGGTGACTTCCGCGGCATCAGCCCGCGCTTCCAGGCCGGTAACCTCGAACGCAACCTGCGGCTCGTGGAGGCGCTGCGGGCGGTCGCCGAGCGCACGGGCGCCACCGTCGCGCAGCTGGCCATCGCGTGGGTCGCCGCGCAGGGCGAGGACATCGTCCCGCTCGTCGGCGCGCGCACCCGGGAGCGGCTGGCCGAGTCGCTGGGGGCGACCGGGTTCCCGCTGACCGCCGACGACCTCGCGGAGATCGAGCGGGCCGTGCCCGCCGGGGCCGCCGCGGGTGACCGGTACGCGGCGCCGATGATGGCCGAGCTCGACAGCGAGCGGTGACCTAGACTCGCCGGGGTGCCCGCACCCGATCACAGGAGACCATGAAGTCCCGTATCCTCACCACCGTCCTGGCCGTCACGCTGCTCGCCGGGTGCGCGGGTGAAGCGCCGCCCCCGGCCGCCGTCCCACCAGCCCCGCAAGCGAAGCCCTCGGCTCCGCCGGTCACGAGCACCACGCCGGCGGCGTGTGCGGAGGTCGTGGCGCAGCTGTCCGACCGGCAGCGGCTGGCGCAGCTGCTGGTCGTGGGTGTGGACCCCGGCGATCCGGCGGCGGCGGTGCGGCTCGTGCGTGACGAGCAGGTCGGCGGGGTGTTCGTCGGCGGCAACCCCACCGCCCTGCTGCGCGACGGCGCGCTCGACCGGGTCCAGCAGGCCGCGCGGTTCGGCGTGTCGGTCGCGGTGGACGAGGAGGGCGGCCGCGTCCAGCGCATCGACCAGCTCGACGGGTCCATCCCCAGTGCCCGGCAGATGGCGCGCACGATGAGCGTCGCGCAGGTGCGGGCGCTGGGCGGGGAACGCGGGCGCCAGCTGCGGGCCCGGGGCGTGACGGTGGACTACGCCCCGAGCCTGGACGTCAGCTCGCAGCCCGACGACGGCCCGATCGGCGACCGCTCCTACAGCGCCGACCCGGCGGTGGTGCGCGACTACGGGATCGCGTTCGCGGAGGGCCTGCGTGACGCCGGGGTGACCCCGGTGTTCAAGCACTTCCTCGGGCACGGCCACGCGCAGGGCGACTCGCACAGCGGCGGCGTCACCACCCCGCCGCTGGCGGAGCTGCGTGCGGCGGACCTGAGGCCCTACGAGGCGGTCGCCGGCTTCGCGGGCGGCGCGGTCATGGTCGGGCACCTCACCGTGCCCGGCCTGACCGACGGGCAGCCGGCCTCCCTGTCCCCCGCGGCGTACCGGCTGCTGCGCACCGACTACCACTTCACCGGCCCGGTGCTCACCGACGACCTCGGCGCGATGAAGGCGATCACCAGCACCTACCGGCTGCCCGACGCGGTGCTGCACGCCCTGCTCGCGGGAGCCGACCAGGCGCTGTGGTCCTCGGGCGGCGACGTGGGCCCCGTGCTCGACCGGCTGCAGCAGGCGCTGGCGTCGGGTGAGCTGCCGGCCGCGCGGGTGACCGACGCGCTGTCCCGGGTCCTGCGCGCGAAGCACTCGTGCGGGTGAAGATCACCCTTATACTGCCTTGTGCCGTACGTCGTGACACTGGGCTGGCGGGGCCGCCCCACCCGCGGTGAACCCGCGGAACTGCTGAAGGCGCTCGCCCCGCTGTCCCCGCGTTTCCAGCCGCGGCTCGGCGCGCGCCGCGTCCACACCGCGTCCTATCTGGACACCGCGGACTGGCGGTTGCGGCGGGGCGGCCTCGAACTCACCCACGAAGGCGCGTCCGGGCCGGGGTCGCTCGTGCTCGCGCCGCACTCGGTCAAGCTCACCGAACCGCCCGTGTGGCCCGCGCGGATCGAGGCGCTGCCCGGCGGCGAGCTGCGTGACGCGATCGCCACGGCGGTGGGCGTGCGGGCGCTCGCGCCGAAGATCCGCAGCCGCACCGTGGTCCGGGAGATCGTGCTGTGCGACGGCGAAGGCGAGGAGGCCGCCCGCCTGAGGTGGGCCGAGGCCGGGACCCTGCACCCGGTCCGGAAGCCGCCGCTGGTGCGGGTCACGGTGCTGGCCGCGCCGGGCCGTCGCCGCGACGTCAAGTGGGTGGCGCGCACGCTCCTGTCCGGTGAGGACTTCGAGCCCGCCGACGCCGTCGGCTACGACCAGCTGCTCGACGCGTGCGGCCTGCCGGGCGAGACCGGGCGGTACGCCATCACCCCGGGAATGCCCGCCGACGCCGCGGTCGCGACCGCGCTGCTCGGGTTCGCCGAGGCGATCACCAGCAACGTCGAGGGCACCGTCGACGACGTCGACCCGGAGTTCCTGCACGACCTGCGGGTCGCGGTGCGGCGCACCCGGTCCCTGCTCAAGGTCGCCGGCGACGTCCTGCCCGGCAACCTCGCCGCCCGCTTCGCGCCCCGGTTCGCCGAGCTGGGCGAGCTCACCACCCCCACCCGCGACCTCGACGTCTACCTCCTGGAGTTCGACGCGCTCGCGGACAGCCTGGTCGCGGGTGCCCCCGAGGACCTCGCCCCGTTCGCCGAACACCTGCGGCGCCGCCGCGACGCCGAGCGCAAGATCCTGGTGCGCGGGCTGCGCGCGCAGCGCTTCGCCCGCCTGATGGAGTCGTGGCGGGCCGCGTTGTCCGGGGTGGTCGCCGAGCCGGACCGGCACTCCACAGTGGACGATCTCACGGCGGAACGCTTGCGGCGCATCACGAAACGCGTGATCCGCCGCGCGGCCGCGATCACTCCCGAGTCTCCTGCCGAGGACGTGCACGCGCTGCGCAAGCGCGCGAAGGAGCTGCGGTACGCGCTGGAGGTGTTCCAGCCGGTGCGGCCCGCGGACCGCGGCGCGCTCAAAGAGCTGAAACGGCTGCAGGACGTGCTCGGCGCGTTCCAGGACGGCGAGGTGCAGAGCACGAAACTGCGCGCCTACGCCCAGGAGCTGCTCGACGCCGGCCTCGCGAGTGCGCCGACGCTGCTGGCGATGGGTGAGCTGCTGGGCGGGTTCGCCCGGCGGGAGCGTGCCGCCCGCGCCGAGCTCACCGGGGCGCTGGCACGGTTTCTCGCGCAGACGCGGCCCGTCGCGTCAGCATCGGGTAGGTGAGCGCGAACACCGCCACCAGCAGCCCGGCCGCCACGCCGAGCGCGAGCCGCGTGCCGCCCGCGGGCGTGCCGGCGTGGAAGAAGGCCGCCCCCAGCATCGCCACGCCGACCGTCGCGCCCAGCTGCTGCACGGCGTTGAGCAGCCCGGACGCCGAGCCGGTCTCGTGGGGTTCGACCCTCGACAGGGCGTTGCCGAAGAACGGCACCGTGAACACGCCCAGCCCGGTCCCCGCGACCAGCAGCGGCACGGCGAGGTACCAGGCGACCTGCGGGCCGGGCGCCCGCAGCAGCACCGCCATCGCCGTGGCGCCGAGCAGGACGACCACGACCCCGGCGCGCATCACGCGCGCCCCGAAGCGGGGCACCAGCAGCAGCCCGGTGGCCAGGGAGCCGAGCCCGAGCCCGGCCGACCAGGGCAGCATCGACAGCCCGGCCTGGAAGGCGCTCGCCCCGCCGGACTGCAGGACCACCACGAGCACGAACATCAGCCCGTTCATCACGGCGAAGAACAGCAGGGACCCGGCCAGCGACGCGGGGAACACGCGGCCGCGGAACAGCCCGGGTTCCACCAGGGGGTGTGGACGACGGCGCTGGTGCGCGGCGAACGCGGCCAGCAGCAGGACCCCGCTGGCCAGGCACGCCCAGGTCCACCACGGCCAGCCCCCGTCGTTGCCCTGCACCAGCGGGTAGACCAGGAGCCCGGTCGCCACCGCCGCCAGCGCCGTGCCGGTGCCGTCCAGGCGCGGCGGGCGCGGGGAGCGGTCCTCCCGCAGCAGCGGCGCCGCGAGCAGCACCCCCACGCCGAGCGGCACGTTGATCAGGAACACCGCGCGCCAGCTCGCCGCGTCGGTCACCGCGCCGCCGGTGAGGGGCCCGCACACGGCGGCCAGCGCCATCACCGGGCCGATCGTGCCCAGCGCCTTGGCCAGTTCCCCGCCGGTGAACATCGCCTTGATCAGCCCGAACGTCTGCGGCACCAGCAGTGCCGCCCCCGCCCCCTGCAGGACCCGCGCGGCGAGCAGCACGCCGATGCCGGGCGCGAGGGCGCACGCGATCGAGCACAGGACGAACACCGCGAGCCCGGTGACGAACACGCGGCGGCGCCCGAACCGGTCGCCGAAGCGGCCGCCGGTGATCAGGAGGACGGCGAAGGGCAGCGTGTACCCGGCGGTGAGCCACTGCAGCTCGCCCGGGCCCGCGCCGAGGTCGTCGCGGATCACCGGGGCGGCGACCTGGACGACGGTCGTGTCCAGCAGGTTCATGGCTTCGGCGACGAGGAGCGCGGTCAGCGCACCCCAGCGTCGCGGGTGGAGGACGTCGGTCATGACCGCGACGCTAGGCAGCAGCCCGTCTTGCCCTCCAGTGATCGCGGCACTTCTGACGGTTTCCTCCACGCAAGCCCGGATAGGATGCGGAACATGCCACTCGACGAGCTCGACCGGGCCCTCGTGCACGCGCTGCACCTCGACGGGCGGGCGCCGTTAGCGCTCATCGCCGACGTGCTGGGCACCTCGCAGCAGACCGTCGCCCGCCGCTACCGGCGGCTGCGCGAGGAGCACGGGCTGCGGGTCATCGCCCGCCCGGCCCCGCGTCGGATCGGCCAGGTCGAGTGGTTCGTGCGGCTGCGGGCCACGCCCGACGCGGCGCTCAAGGTCGCGCACGCCCTCGCCGCCCGTGACGACACCTCCTGGGTGCAGCTGACCTCGGGCGGCACCGAGATCGTGTGCGTGACGCGGGCCGCCGGGGCACAGGCGCCGGACGCGTTGCTGCTGCGGCAGCTGCCCCGCACGCCCCGCGTGGTCGCGGTGTCGGCGCACTGCCTGCTGCGCACCTTCGTCGGCGGGCCCGTGGGCTGGCCCGGCCGCGCGACGACGCTCACCGAGGAGCAGGTCCGCCGTCTGACCCCGGAACCGGCCGCCACGGCCGGCGGGCTCGTGGACGTCAGCGGGGACGCTGCGCTGCTCGCGGCACTGGCCCGCGACGGCCGCGCCACCTATGCCGAGCTCGCCGCCGGCACCGGGCAGCCGGAACCGGCCGTGCGGCGGCGGGTCCAGCAGCTGCGGCGGGACGGCGTGCTCTACCTCGACGTGGACCTCGACGCCGCCGCGCTCGGGTTCGCCGCCCAGGCGCTGCTGTGGTTGTCGGTGCGCCAGCCCCGGCTGGCCGCCGTGGCGGAGGCGCTCGCCGGGCAGCGGGAGGTCGCGCTCGTCGCCGCGACCACCGGGCCGACCAACCTGCTCGCGAGCGTGCTGTGTCCCGACGTCGACGCGCTCTACACCTACCTGGCGGAGACGATCGCCGCGATCGACGGCGTGGGCCACGTCGAAACGGCGCCCGTCATCCGGACCCTGAAACGCGCCGCGTGACTACCGTGGAGCGCAACAGGAGGGGGACGCGATGACGGACGGGACACGCCGGTCGCTGCACGGGGTGGCGGAGTTGCTGCTCGCGGGGCCGCAGTACCGGGCCACGGGGAAGATCCGGCTGCGCATCACCCCGGGCGGGTTCGGCACGGTGCTGGAGCCCGACCTGCGGGTGGCGGGCACCGAGCTGGTGGTGGGTGAGCGCCGGATCTCCTTGCCAGGGCGGACTTTCGCGGAGGTGGCCGCGGAGGCGGGGATCGAGGCCGGTGCGCCCGAGGGCGTGTACGCCGACGGTTCCGGGGTGGCGCCGGGGGAAACCATCGATCTGGACCCCGCGACCACCGGGGAAATCCTCGCGGCCTACGCCGCCGGTGATGCCGCGTTGCGCGCGTTCGCGCCGGGCGTGGAGCTGGTGTTGTGGCCGGAGCACTTCGACGTCGCCGTCACCGTCGACGAGATCAACTACGGCGTCTCCCCCGGTGACGGCTACCTCGGCGAGCCCTACGCCTACGTCGGCCCGCACCGGCCGCGGCGGGGTCCGTTCTGGACCGCCCCGTTCGGCGCCGCCCGGCCGCTGCGCGAGCTGCCCGACATCGCGGGCTTCTTCGCCGCGGGCCGGGCGGCCGCGGCATGAGCTGTGCGACTGGGGCGGTCCGGCGGTACCGGGCCGCCCCAGCCTGGAGCAATCGAGCGAACGCTGGCCCCGACCGGACGTCGCGACTGCTCCCCTGCGAGCGGCTCGGTCCCCGAACGACCGCCACCCGCCCCCGTCGTGCCGGGGCCCCGAGCACCGGCACGCCATCCAGTGTGCGGCGAACGGTCCAGTGTGGATACGGCCGTAAGTCCCAACGTGGTGGGGACCGGGGTCCATCCCCTTCGCTATCGTCTTCCGGCACCAGCAGGCCAGCGCGAGACCGAGGAGCGTGGCAGGAGTGACCGCACCGGAGGGGGTGCGCGCCACCGCGTTGCTCACCACCTACGCGCGGGCGCAGGAGTCCGCGCGCCAGGACCGGCTGTTCGACGACCCGTGGGCGCGCTTGTTCGTGGCCGAGGCGACCGCGTTCACCGGGGCCGGGCTGCCCCGGATCGGGATGGCCCGTGACGACGGGATTTCGCCGCTGTGGCGGGCCTTCAGCTCCTACTTCGCCGTGCGCACCCCGTTCTACGACGAGCGGGTCCGGCGGGCGGTGGCGGCCGGGGTGCGACAGGTGGTCCTGCTCGGCGCGAGCATGGACACGCGCGCCTACCGGCTCGGGCTGCCGGGCGACACGACGGTGTTCGAGCTGGACGGCGCGTCGGTGCTGGACTTCAAGAACGGTGTGCTCATCCGGCACGGCGCCGAGCCGACGTGCCGGCGCGTGCCGGTGCCGGTGGAGCTGCGGGAGGACTGGGCGGCACCGTTGCGTGAGGCCGGGTTCCGGCCTGGCGAGCCGGTGCTGTGGCTGGCCGAGGGGGTGCTGATGTACTTCACGGCGGAGGAGAGCGACCGGCTGGTCGCCACGGTCACGGGCCTGTCGGGCGCCGGGGCGCGGCTGCTGACCGAGTACCCCGCGCGGCAGGTGGACGAGGAGACGATGACCCGGCGGGCCACCGACGAGGCCGAGCGGATCTCCGCGATGATGATGGCCGCGCTCGTGCGCTCGGGGCCGGACGCCGGGCCTGAGGAGTGGTTGCGCCGCTTCGGGTGGGCGGCCGAGGTGACCGACATCGCCGCGGAACTGCGGCGGCACGGCCGCGAGGTGCCGGACGTGTTCGCCGACTCCGCCGACCGCGTGCCCGTGTGGCTGATCGAGGCCGTACTCAGGGGATGACGCCGGATCGTGCTCCCGGCGAGCACGATCATGTTCGTCCTCTTCCATTACCCTGACCAGGCCCAACCATATCGATGAGACGCAGCGAACATGTTCGTCACGAACATGTTCGCTATAGTGGGGGCATGGCCGTCGACCAGAACCCGATCCGCAGCCGCCGGGAACGCCCGGCGAAACCCGCCCTCACCCGCGAAGGCATCGTCACCACGGCGGTGCGGCTCATGCGGGCCGAAGGCCTGCAGAAGGTCACGATGCGCCGCCTGGCGCAGGAGCTCGACACGGGCCCCGCGTCGCTCTACGTGTACGTGGCCAGCACGGCCGAGCTGCACGCCGCCGTGCTGGACGAACTGCTCGGCACCGTCGATCTCGAGCCCGTGCGGGCGCGGGGCGACTGGCGGGACCGGCTGATCGGGGTGCTGACCTCCTACACCACCGTGCTGTTCGCGCATCCCGAGCTGGCCAGGGCGGCGCTCGTCGCGCGGCCCAGCGGCCGGCACTACCTGCGGCTCGTCGAAGGGCTGCTGGCCCTGCTGGACGAGGGCGGCGTCCCGCCGGCCCAGGCGGCTTGGGGAGTGGACCTGCTGCTGCTGCAGGCCACCGCCACCGCCACCGAACACACCGGCCGGACGGACGGTGAGGAAGCCGCCGGGTGGGACGCGCTCGTCCGCGCGCTGCGCGCCGCGTCGCCGTCCCACCCGCACCTCGCCGCGGTCGCGGGCGAGCTGCTGTCCGGCGAACCCCGCGAGCGCCTCACCTGGGGCTTCCTCGCACTGATCAACGGCATCGCCTACACGCCGCGGCACGCGGCCAGGAACTCCGAGGAGCACAAGTCATGACCCACTACCCCATCGCGATCATCGGCGCCGGGCTCGGCGGCCTCACGCTGGCACGCGTCCTGCACGTCCACGGTCTCGAGGCCGCGGTGTTCGACCTGGCGCCGGGTCCGCACGACCGCCCGCAGGGCGGCATGCTCGACATCCACGACGACTCCGGCCAGGAGGCACTGCGGGCCGCGCGCCTGCACGAGGCGTTCCGCGAGCTCGTGCACCCCGGCGGGCAGGCGATGCACGTCTTCGACCGGCACGGCGTGCTGCGCTTGGCCGAGGAGGACGACGACCGCGGCAGGCCGGAGGTCGACCGCGGGCAGCTGCGGGACCTGCTGCTCGGCTCGCTGCCCGAGGGAACCATCCGCTGGCACGCGAAGGTGACCGCCGCCCGCCCGCTCGGCGACGGCCGCCACGAGGTCACCCTCGCCGACGGCACGGTGTTCACCACCGATCTGCTCGTCGGCGCGGACGGCGCCTGGTCCCGGATCCGGCCGCTGGTGTCGGACGCTGAGCCGGTCTACACGGGAATGTCCTTCGTGGAGGCCGACCTGCTCGACGCCGACCGCCGCCACCCGGCGTGTGCCGAGGTCGTCGGCGGCGGCATGCTGTTCGCGCTCGGCGACGGCCGGGGCCTGCTGGGGCACCGGGAGCCCGACGGGAGCCTGCACATCTACGCCGGGGTCCGCGCCGGGCAGGACTGGCTGTCCGGTCTGGACTTCACCGACACCGCCCGCGCCAAGGCCGCGGTGCTCGCCGAGTTCGCGGACTGGGACGAGAGCCTGCGTGCCCTGATCGCGGAAGCGGACGGGCCGCTCGTGCGCCGCGAGATCCACGCGCTGCCGGTCGGGCACCGGTGGGAGCGGGTGCCGGGCGTGACGCTGCTCGGCGACGCCGCGCACGTGATGTCCCCGTTCGCCGGGGAGGGCGCGAACCTCGCCATGCAGGACGGCGCCGAACTCGGGCTCGCGCTCGCCGCGCACCCCGGGGACACCGAAGCCGCGCTGGCCGCCTACGAGCGTGCGCTGTTCCCGCGTGCCGAGCACGCGGCGGCCGAATCCGCGCGGAGCATGGAGATCATGTTCCGCGCCGACGCCCCGCAGGGCGTGCTCGACATGTTCGCCGCCATCTCGGACTGAGCAGTCGCGTGTGGACGGGCCTCAGTCGGCGGGGTAGAGCCGTCCCATCAGTTCGAGGACCTCGTCGATCAGCCTGCGGGCCTTGGCGCGGCTGGGAGCGGTGGCCACCTCCCGGCCGGCCTCGGTCGCCATCGCCGTCAGGCACAGCACGAGCATGTCGCTCAACGGCCGGGTGTGGCCGTTCACCAGCGTGGAGTTGGCGTGCAGCCACTCGCGGAACCGTTCCCGCGTGAGCATGCCGAACCCCGCGGGCCCGCCGCCGGAGAGGAACACCGTCGCCAGCTCCCGCTCCTCCCAGCAGCCTTCCAGGTAGGCGCGGGTGCCGACGATGAACAGGCGCAGCGCGTCGTCCTCCCCGCGGGCCAGCGCGGACCGGAACGCCTGCGCCGAGCGGTGCTGCTGCCGCCGCTGGTAGTCGTTGTAGAGCGTGATGTACAGATCGGACTTCGCGGCGAAGTGGTGGTAGAGGCTGCCGATGCTCGCGCCCGCCCGGTCGGCGATCTCGACCATGTTCGCGGCGTCGTACCCGGACGCGGTGAACACCTCGCGCGCCGCCTCGAGCAGCGCGGCGCGCGTGGTCTGCGCTCTCCTGCTGCCTGCCACCTCGGTCATGCCCCGATTCTGCCGGATGCCGGGCGGCCGGGACCGCGGGCACGCGCGTCCGGCCCGCGGTTTCGCACGATGGGGCGGCCTGACCGCCCCATCGTGCGGTCAGGCCGGCGGGATGCCGTTGGGCGGCGCGCTGGGCTGGCCTCCCAGGTACGGCACGATCGGGCCGGCGCCGTCGTCGGTGGTGGCGGGGGTGCCTTCCCCGGTCTGCCGCCCGCCGCGCACCGTCGCGATCTGCCCGCCCGTGAACCCGGCGTGGCTGTCGGCGCTGTAGCGGAACGGCACGAGCCCCGGCCCGCGGAAGCCGCCCTTGTTCAGGGTGTCGATGAGCTTCTGCCGGGTCAGGTCGCGGCCGGTGGCCTGCAGCGCCTGCACGAAGGTGTAGGCGTAGGACATCGCGTAGTACACGTTGCCGTCGAAGGGGATGGTGGGGATGTACTGGTCGTGGATCTTGCGGAACAACGCCGTCCAGGAGTTCGCCGTGTCGTCCAGCGGCGGGAGGTAGGCGCTGGTGACGAGCCCTTCGATGAGGTCCGCGCCCCGCACCGGCGAACCCGCGCGCTGCGCGAAGTTCTCCAGGAGCCCGGACACGGTGATCGGGTCGGAGCCCACACTGGACGCGACGAGCGCGGGCCGGTAGCCGAGCTTGAGCGCGGCCAGCTTGAACAACGCGGTGTAGGCGGGGATGGTCTCCAGCACGACGACGTCGGCCTGGGCGCGGGCGATCGCCGAGACCTGCGCGGCGACGTCGGTGTTGCCGGGCTGGTAGGGCTCGCGGGCCACGACCCGCGCGGGGTCGATGAACTTGTCCAGGCCCTTCATGCCGTCGTGGCCGAAGTCGTCGTCCTGGTAGAAGTAGGCGATCTTCTTGCCGGCGAAGGTTTTCTTCACGTAGTCGCCGAGGATCTTGCCCTCGACGGTGTAGTCGGGCTGCCAGCCGTAGGTGTAGGGGTGGTCCTTCGGGTTGTCCCAGCAGGTGCAGCCGGAGGCGACGAACAGGTCGGGCACGCGGGAGCTGTTGAGGAAGTCCACGACCTTGGTGTGCGTGGGGGTGCCCAGCGCGCCGACGATGGCGAACACGTTGTCCTGCAACACCAGCTGCTTGGTCAGGGTGACCGTCTGCGCGGGGTTGTAGCCGTCGTCGAGGTACTTGTAGACGATCTGCCTGCCGTGCACGCCGCCCTGCGCGTTGACGTAGTCGAAGAACGCCTTCGCCGCCGGGCCCTGTTCGCTGTAGCCGGGGGCCGCGGTGCCGGTGAGCGGCAGCGTGCTGCCGATCGTCACGGTGGTGTCGGTGACGCCGGGGCTGCCGCCGGAACCGCTGCCCCCGCCGGCGCACCCGGACAGTGCCAGTGCCAGTGCGGCGGTGAGCGCGATCCCTGCCCGCACCTGTCTCGAAGGAGCCATCTGTTCTCCCTTTCCTCGGACCGTCATCGGGGGTGGAGCCTGGCGCGCACCGTGCGGCCGGCCCAGCGGACGCCGGACTGCAGCCCGCCGGGGAACAGCAGGATCACCACGATCAGCACGACCCCGTAGAGCACCAGCGGCACGTTGGCGTAGATCTCTTCGGGCAGGTCGGCGGCCTGCGCCAGGTCGTTGGACCAGGTGGGCAGCAAGGTCACCAGCACCGCGCCGTAGACCGCCCCGGCGAGGCTGCCCAGCCCGCCGAGCACGGCGGCGGTGAGCAGCGACAGCGACAGGGTGAGCCCGAACGCGCCGGGCGAGGCGAGGTTGTTGACCGTCGCGAACAGCGCCCCGGCGAGTCCCGCGCAGCCGGCGCTGACCCAGAACGCGAGGATCTGCGTGCGGGCGACGGGCACCCCGGACAGCGCGGCGGCGTCCTCGTCCTCCCGCACCAGCCGCATGTTGCGGCCCAGCGGGCTGCGCACCAGGTTCGCGAGCAGGAACAACACGAGCACCAGGCACAGCGCGCCGATCCAGGCGTGCCAGCGCTCCACCGGGAACGCCTCGCCGAGCGACAACGGGGGCGGCGGCGGGGTGACGACGAGGCCGTTGGCGCCGCCCAGGGCGTCCCGCAGGCCGTGGTAGTCCGCCAGCGACGGCAGCCCGACGGCGAGTGCGAGCGTGGCCCCGGCGAGGTAGGGGCCCCGCAGCCGGGCGGCGGCGACCCCGACGAGCGCGCCCAGCAGTGCGGTGAGCACGGTCGCGGCGACGAGCACGAGCGCCAGCGGCCACTGCTGGTGTGCCAGCAGCAGCGCGGTGGTGTAGGCGCCGACGGCGACGAACGCGCCGTGCCCGAGCGAGATCTGTCCACTGAGGCCGGACAGCACGGTGAGGCCCGCGGTGGCGATCGTGGTGTAGCAGATCTGGGCGAGCTGCAGGTCGCCGAACGGGTCGAGCGAGAT
Organism: Amycolatopsis sacchari; assembly: GCF_900114035.1. Classification (GTDB taxonomy): domain Bacteria; phylum Actinomycetota; class Actinomycetes; order Mycobacteriales; family Pseudonocardiaceae; genus Amycolatopsis_E; species Amycolatopsis_E sacchari. The sequence continues at coordinate 662,813 of NZ_FORP01000001.1, forward strand.
CGACAGCAGGTACAGCGCGAGCAGGCCGAGCGCGGCGCAGCTCAGGTGCCTGACCACAGTGGACCGCCACACCCGCGTCATACCCGCCGCTCCGCTCCCCTGCCGAACAACCCGTTCGGCCGCACCATCAACACGAAGATCAGCACCACGAGCGCCGCGAACGTGACGACGTCGGGCCCCAGGTAGCCGGAGACGTAGCTCAGCACCGCGCCCAGCAGCACCCCGCCGACGACGGCACCGGGTGGGCTGTCCAGCCCGCCGATGACGGCGGCGGTGAAGCCGAACACGAGTGTCGCGTCGAACGCGGTGGGGCTGACGAACGTGGCCGGCGCGATGAGCACCCCGGCGACGGCTCCGACCACGGCGGCCAGCGCCCAGCCGACGGTCAGCATGCGCCCGACGCGCACGCCCAGCAGCCGCGCGACCTCGGGCGCGAACGCCGCCGAGCGCATCCGCAGCCCGAGTGAGGTGCGCCGGAACACGAAGGCGAGCACCGCCATCACCCCGAGCACGACGAGCACGACCCACAGGTCGTTGGGCGAGAACAGCAGCTGGTGGCCCGCGACGCGGAACCCGGTGATGTCGAACCCCGGCGGGTACGAGCGCGGGGTGCCGCCGAAGACCATGCCCGCCACGCCCTGCAGCAGGACGAGCAGCCCGAAGGTGACCACGACGGCGTCCAGCGGCGGGCGCCGCTCGACCGGGCGCATCAGCACCCGCTCCACGACCGCGCCCAGCACCAGTCCACTGAGGACGGCCACGAGCAGCGCGAGCCAGTAGGAGCCACCGGAACCGGCCACGGTGTGGGCGAGGAACGTGGTGACCATGAGCATGCCGCCCTGGGCGAAGTTGACGATCCGGGTGGAGCGCCAGATCAGCACCAGCGCCAGCGCGACGGCGGCGTAGACCGCGCCGGTGGTCAGGCCCGCGAGTGTCAGGTCGAGGAAACGGCCCATTCAGCCCTCCAGGTAAGCGCGCCGGACGCGGTCGTCGGCGGCCAGCCGGGTGGCGTCGTCGTCGGCGACCTTGCGGCCGAGGTTGAGCACGACGGCGCGGTCGGCGACCGACAGGGCGGTGGCCGCGTTCTGCTCGACCAGCAGCAACGTCAGCCCGGTCTGCTCGCGCAGGGCACGCAGGGTGGCGATGATCCGGGCGGTGGTGCGCGGGGCGAGGCCGAGGGAGGGTTCGTCGAGCAGCAGCAGCTCCGGTCGGCTCATCAGGGCGCGCCCGATCGCGAGCATCTGCCGTTCGCCGCCGGAAAGCGCTTCCGCGCGCTGGTGCCTGCGCTCGGCGAGCGGCGGGAACAGCTCGAACATCCGCGCCGTCCCCGTTTTCAGCCAGCCGCGGTCCCGCCGCCACAGCCCGCCGAGCCGCAGGTTCTCCTCGACGGTGAGCTCGACGATCACGCCGCGGCCTTCCGGCACGTGGGCCATGCCCAGCCGCACGAGGTCCTCCGGCGCGCGCCGGGTGACGTCCCGCCCGCCGAGCACCACGCTGCCCGCCTTCGGGGGCAGGAGACCGCTGATCACCCGCAGGAGCGTGGTCTTGCCCGCGCCGTTGACGCCGAGCACGGCGGTGATCGACCCCCGCTCGACGTGCAGGTCGACGCCGTGCAGCGCCCGCACCGGGCCGTAGGCCGCCGCCAGCCCGCGCACCTCAAGCATCGGCACCTCCCGGCACCGCTTCGCCGAGGTAGGCGCGCTGCACGGCGGGGTCGGCCCGCACCTGCTCCGGGGTGCCGCGCGCGATCACCTCGCCGAAGTCGAGCACCACCAGCTCGTCGCACAGGTTCATCACGAAGTCCATGTGGTGCTCGACGAGCATGACCGTGGTGTGCTGCCGCAGGCCCCGCACGATCCCGGCGAGGTCCGCGGTTTCCTGTTCGGACAGTCCCGCCGCCGGTTCGTCGAGCAGCAGCAGCCGGGGTTCGCTGATCAGCGCCCGCGCGAGGGCGACGCGTTTCCTTGTGCCGTAAGGAAGACTGGCGCACACGCGATGCGCTTCGGCGGCTATGTCCACTGTGGTCAGTACTCGCATGGCCTGCTCGGTCAGCCGCTGTTCGTGCCGTTGCGCCCACGGTGAGGCGAGCAGCGAGGACAGCACGCCGGTGCGGGCGCGGTGGGTGGCTCCGGCGAGCACGTTCTCCAGCACGGTCAGCCGCGGGAACAGGCCCAGCCCCTGCAGCGTGCGGGCGATGCCGTGCCGGGTCAGCTGGTGCGGCCGCGGGTGCCGGAGCGGCCTTCCGTCGAAGAACAGCGTGCCCGAGGTGGGGCGGACGAAGCCGCAGATCGTGTTGAACAGCGTGGTCTTGCCCGCCCCGTTCGGCCCGATCACCCCGAGCACGCGCCCACGGGGCACGGCCAGCGACACCCGGTCGAGCACCCGCAGGCCCCCGAAGGACACGCTCAGCCCCTCGGCCCGCAGCAACGGATCATCGTCGTGCATGGGTCGCGACCACCGCCTCATCGCAGCGTCCGGTATCCAGCAAACCGAATCCGATTCGGTTCGCGGCGAACGGTACAGCGTTATGTCCGCCTTGCCCAGACCTGTCGGCAAAGGACTCCGCGACACGCCGCGCTGTTACGGCACCGTGATCGTGACCTTGCTACCGTCGGAGTAAACCGAACGGCGTTCTGGAATGGGGAGCCGATGCTGAACCTCTCGGTCCTGCTGTCCTCGACCGCGCGCACGCGCCCCGCCCGCACCGCGCTGCGCTGCGGGGACCAGGCGCTGACCTACGCCGAGCTCGACCGGCAGGCCCGGCAGGTGGCCGAATCCGTGCGTGCCCGCGGGATCCGCCCCGGCGACCGGGTCGCGCTCGTCAGCCCGAACCTGCTCGCCTTCCCCGTCGTCTACTACGGGCTGCTCATGGCGGGGGCCGTGGTGATCCCGCTCAACCCGCTGCTCAAGGAGCGCGAGCTCGCGTTCATCTTCGGCGACAGCGGGACCACCGCCGTGTTCGCCTGGGAGGGCAGTGAGCAGCTGCCCGTGCTCGGCAACGTCCGCCGCGCCGCGGCCGCGACCCCGTCCGTCCGCGAGGTCTTCGCCCTCGGCGAGCTGCCCGGCCTGCTCGCGCCGTTCCCCGGCACGGCCGAGGCCGAGCCGACCGCCGCCGAGGACCCGGCGGTGATCATCTACACCAGCGGCACGACCGGCACCCCCAAGGGCGCGGTGCTGTCCCACCTGAGCCTGCTGCTCAACGCCCGCATGAAGGAACTGCTCATCCCGAAGCACGAGCACGACGTCGTCCTCGTCGCGCTGCCGCTGTACCACATCTTCGGGCAGACCTCGGTGCTCAACGGCAACGTGCACAGCGGCGCCACGCTCGTCCTGCTCCCCCGCTTCGACCCGGACACCGCGCTCGACCTCCTCGTCGGCCACCGGGTCACGCTGTTCTCCGGCGTGCCGTCGATGTTCCAGGCGTTCCTGCAGACCGATCCCGAAGGCACGCGGCTGCGCAAGGCCGCCGAGACCATCCGGCTCATCACCTCCGGCGGGGCGCCGCTGCCGGTCGCGGTGTTCGAACGCTTCGAGCGGGTGTGCGGGCTGCGGATCCGGCAGGGCTACGGGCTGTCCGAAACCAGCCCCACCGTCACGTTCTGCCCGTGGGACGAACCCATCCGGCCCGCCTCGGTGGGGAAACCCGTGTGGGGCGTGGACATCCGCGTCGTCGACCGCGACGACCGGCCGGTGCCCGCGGGCACCGTGGGGGAGATCGTCATCCGCGGGCACTGCCTGATGCTCGGGTACCACAACCGGCCCGAGGCGACCGCCGAGGCGATCCGCGACGGCTGGTTCCACACCGGCGACCTGGGCCGCTTCGACGAGGACGGCTGGCTCTACGTGGTCGACCGCGCCAAGGACCTCATCCTGCGCGGCGGCTACAACGTCTACCCCGCTGAGGTGGAGCAGGTGCTGCTGTCCCATCCGGCGGTGGCGATGACGGCGGTGGTGGGCGAACCCCACGAACGGCTCGGCCAGGAGGTCGTGGCCCACGTCGTCCCCCGCGCCGGTGCCCGGATCGACCCGGACGAGCTGAGCGCGTACGCCCGGGAACGGCTCGCCGAGTACAAGTACCCGCGCCGCATCGTCGTGCGGGACGAGCTGCCGATGACCTCGACCGGCAAGGTACTGAAACGCGCGCTGGGTTGACGCGTTTCCCTTGTGGGAACCGGGATTTTATGGCCTTTCCGGCAGGCGGTTACGGTCGCTTCCATGCCATCGAACCTTCCGGCCGCCGCAGAACTCCTGACCGCCTTGCGTGCCGGTGACGTGACCTCGCTCGAGCTGACCGACGAGGCCATCGCGCGTATCGAGCGGGACGACGAGGTGCTCAACGCGATCTGCGTGACGGACTTCGACCGGGCGCGGACCGCCGCGCGAGAGGCCGACCAGGCGCGCGCCCGCGGCGAGGACCGGCCGCTGCTCGGAATTCCGGTGACGGTCAAGGAGTCCTACAACATCGCCGGACTGCCCACGACCTGGGGCGTCCCGCGGTACCGGGACTTCGTGCCCACCGAGGACGCCGTACCCGTGTCACGGCTTAAGGCCGCGGGTGCGGTGGTGCTCGGCAAGACCAACGTGCCCTTGGGCCTGCAGGACATCCAGACCTTCAACGAGCTCTACGGCACCACCACCAACCCGTGGGACCACACTCGTACGTCAGGTGGTTCCTCCGGCGGATCGGCGGCGGCGCTGGCGGCCGGGTTCGGTGCGTTGTCGATCGGTTCGGATCTCGCCGGTTCGCTGCGCACCCCCGCGCATTTCTGCGGGATCTACGCGCACAAGCCGACACTCGGGCTCGTGGCGCACCGCGGCATGGCCTTCCCGGCCTCGCCCGCGTTGCCGGCCGACCTCGACCTCGCCGTCGTCGGCCCGATGGCGCGCACCGCCCGCGACCTCACGCTCCTGCTCGACGTCATGGCCGGACCGGACCCGCTGACGTTCGGCAAGGCATATCACCTGGCCCTGCCGCCCGCGCGCCACGAGCGGCTGAGCGAGTTCCGGGTCCTCGTTCTGGACGAGCACCCGCTCATCCCGACCGGGGCGGCTGTGCGGGCGGGCGTGCACCGGGTGGCGGCCGCGCTCACCGACGGCGGCGCCCGCGTGGAACGGCGCAGCGCGCTGCTGCCCGACCTGGCCGAATCCGCGACGCTGTACATGCAGTTGCTGATTTCCGGTGCCGTCGCGCGTTTTCCCGTCGAATCGCTCAAGCGGCCGGACGAGGACGACCAGAGCCTCGACGCCGTGCGGCTGCGGGCCATGGCGTTCAGCCACCACGACTGGCTCGAGGCGGACAACCGCCGCGAACTCCACCGCCACGGCTGGCGGCAGCTGTTCACCGAGTTCGACGCCGTCGTCTGCCCCATCACGCCGACGCCCGCGTTCCCGCACGACCACCACCCGAACCCGATGGAACGGCGCATCGACATCGACGACGTCGACTACCCCTACTTCGACCAGCTCGTGTGGGCGGGCCTGGCCACCATGCCCGGCCTGCCCGCCACGGCGATACCCGCGGGCCGGTCGCCCGAGGGCCTGCCGGTGGGGGTGCAGCTCATCGGCCCGATGTTCGAGGACCGCACCCCGCTGCGGCTGGCCGAACTGCTCGAACAGCGGATCGGCGGCTTCGAGACGCCGCGATAGGCCGCCGTCAGGGGCGCAGGATCAGCCGGATCGGGTTGCCTTCCTTGCGCACGAGACGCTCGACGGCGTCCGCCGCGTCGGCCAGCGGGACGTGGCCGCTGATCGAGCGGCTCCAGTCCAGCCGGTGGTGGCGGGCCAGCCCGATGAGCGTCTCCACGTCACCCGCGCCGGACCCGTAGTGGCCCAGCACCTGCTTGCGCAGGTAGCTCAGCGGGATGCTGTCGCGGATCGTCAGCGGCTGCGGGGTCAGGCCGACGAGCACCAGCTTGCCGCCGAAGCCCAGGCACTTCACCGCCTGCTCCCGCACCGCGGGCACTCCCGCCATGTCGAACGCGACGTCCAGCGCCCCGGTCTCGGCGAAGAGCTTGCGCACCAGGTCCGGATCGGCGGAGTCGAACGCGATGTCCGCGCCGAACTCCAGCGCCCGCTCGCGCGCCGGCTCCAGCGGGTCGACGGCCACGATCGGCGCCGCCCCCACGAGGCGCAGCAGCTGCACGGCGTGCGCGCCCAGCCCGCCCACGCCCCACACCCCGGCGGGGCGGCCGGGCCGCACGCCGGCGGTGCCGGTGATCGCACCCCATGGCGTGGACACCGCGTCGGGCACGATCGCCGCCTGGTCGAACGGCAGGTCGTCGGGCAGCGCGACCAGCGTGTGCGCGCTCGCCAGCGCGTACTCCGCCCAGCCGCCGTCGTAGTCGACGCCCCGCGTGCGCACCTGCAGGCAGGGCTCGCGGAACCGGACGCAGTTCGCGCACCGGCCGCACCGCTCGCCCGCCTGCAGCGTGACCCGCTGCCCCTCCTGCCAGCCGCCGGGCACGTCCGGGCCCAGCGCGTCGATCACGCCGGCCACCTCGTGGCCCAGCGTGACCTCCGGCCCGTCGAGGAACAGCGGCGTCAGGCTGCCGTCGATCAGGTGCACGTCGGACAGGCACACCCCCGCGGCCTCGACCTTGACGCGGACCTGCCCCGGGCCCGGTCCGGGCACGGGCACCTCCCGCACCTCGAACCGGCGGGGGTCCAGGCGCAGCCGCCCGGCGAGCATCGTGCCCACGGCTTACTGCTGCTGTTCCTGCTGCTGCTTGGCGACCTCGGCGCGGACCTCGTCCATGTCGACCTCACGCGCCTTGCCGATCAGCTCCTCCAGCGCCGGCTCGGGCAGCGCACCGGGCTGGGCGTAGAGCACCACGCCGTCCCGCACGATCATCAGCGTCGGGATGGACGAGATGCCGAACGCGGCGGCCAGTTCCTGCTGGTCCTCGGTGTCGACCTTGCCGAACACCACGTCCCCGTGCTTCTCCGACGCCTTCTCGTACACCGGGGCGAACATGCGGCACGGCCCGCACCAGGACGCCCAGAAGTCGACCAGCACCATGCCCTGCTGTCCGACCGTCTCGTCGAAGTTCTCCTTGGTCAGTTCGACCGTAGCCACGCGATACTCCTCAACCGGGGGATGGACACCAGGCACAACACAGCCCACGGTACCGGCATTCCGCGGGTCCTAATCGGACGACGACGGCGTGGCCTCGTGCCCGGGCAGGCCCGGCGTGCGGCGGTCCCGCTTGAGCTGCGCCTCGTACACGTGCCGCAGCCCGCCCGTCAGCTCCCGCGCCTTCGCCTCGAACTCCCGGAACGGCTGGTAGTAGGTCTCGTCGTAGCCCTCCACCACCTGGAACGTCCAGCGGCCCGGCAGCACGTTGCGGCCCGGCAGCACGTTGCGGCCCAGCAGCTCGGCCTCCAGCTCGTCGGCGAGCTTGCCGTGCCCGGCCTCGCGCAGCAGCCCGATCGCCTTGCCGACCGCGAAGTCCGCCGTGCCGCTGAGCCGGTGGAACTGGTACAGGTGCCCGCGCGCGACCTCCACCGTCTCCAGCGCCGCGCTCAGCGCCCCCACCGCCTCGACGGTCGTGGGATCGAACCGCGTGCCGACGAGTGACTCGCCCTGCAGGCGGGTATCAGACGTTTCGTCCGGAGTGTGTGCCATGGGAGGCCGGGTACCCGCCGCGGGCACAACGATGCACGAACGTTGCACAGGAGGCCGCTGGTGGAGATCAGCCGGGAAATCGACGCGCCGCCGGCGGCCGTCTACCGCGTGCTCGCGGACGGGTGGAGCTACGGCAGCTGGGTGGTGGGCAACTCCCGCGTGCGCCAGGTGGACGAGACCTGGCCCGCGCCGGGCAGCCGCATCCACCACAGCGCCGGCGTCTGGCCGCTGCGGATCAACGACGTCACCGTCGTGCGGACGGCGGAGCCGGAGCGGTCACTGGAGCTGCACGCCCAGCTGTGGCTGTTCGGCGCCGCCGACATCCGCCTCACCCTCGAACCGCTCGGCGCCCACCGCACCCGCGTGACCATGGCCGAAAAGCTCACCGCGGGCCCCGCCCGGTTCGTGCCCGGCCTGGTGCAGGGCCTCGCGCTCTGGCCGCGCAACGCCGAAGCCCTGCGCCGCCTCGCCGACATCGCCGTGGGGCGCGAGCGCTGAGCATTTCCTGTACGTGAGCCGCACCCCGGCGCCCTGACCGGCCGGACTCCCAGAGTTCTCCCAGGAACACCGGGAAACCACCCAGGACCGCACGCCAGGCTCGCGGCCATGACAGCCATCGAGATCCAGGGCCTCACCAAGCGGTACGGCCCCGACACCGTGGTGGACGACCTGTCCTTCACCGTCACCCCAGGACGGGTCACCGGCTTCCTCGGCCCCAACGGGGCCGGCAAGTCCACGACCATGCGCATGATCACCGGACTGGCCGAACCCACCCGCGGCTCGCTCACCATCGGCGGCCGCCGCTACCGCGACCTGCCCGTCCCCCTCACCGAAGTCGGCGCACTGCTCGACGCCGGCGCCGTGCACGGCGCCCGCACCGCCCGCGACCACCTCCACGCCCTCGCCGCGAGCAACGCCCTCCCCCGCCGGCGCGTCGACGAAGTCCTCGAACGCACCGGGCTCACCGCGGTCGCGGGCAAACGCGCCGGCGGCTTCTCACTCGGCATGCGGCAGCGACTCGGCATCGCCGCCGCACTGCTCGGCGACCCCAGCGTCCTGATCTTCGACGAACCGGTCAACGGCCTCGACCCCGAAGGCATCCGCTGGATCCGCGACCTCCTGCGCTCCCTGTCCCGCGAAGGCCGCGCCGTCCTCGTCTCCAGCCACCTCATGAGCGAGATGGCGCAGACCGCCGACCACCTCGTCGTGATCGGCCGCGGCAGGCTCATCGCCGACACCGGCATGAACGAGTTCCTCGACTCCAGCGGCGAAGGCACCGTCCTCGTCCGCACCCCCGAGCACGACACCCTCGCCCGCCACCTCACCGCCGCGGGCGCCACCGTCCGGGAGGCACCGCAGCCCGGGCTCCTCGTCACCGGCCTCACCAGCGAGGAGATCGGCAAACTCGCCGCCTACCACGGCGTCGCGCTCAGCGAGCTCACCCCGCAACGGGCGTCGCTGGAGGACGCCTTCATGGCACTGACCGAGGACAGCGTCGACTACCAGGGAGCCCCGGCATGACCGTCACCTTCGCATCCACCCTGCGCGCCGAGTGGATCAAGCTCCGCAGCCTGCGCTCCAGCTGGTACACCCTGGCCTGCCTGTTCGCCGTCGGCCTCGGCATCGCCGTGCTCAGCACCAGCTCCGCCGGAGGCCAGTACGCGACCGCGACACTCGAGGAACGCCAGAGCTGGGACCCGACGAAGCTGAGCCTGATGTCCTACATCGTCGCCCAGCTGGTCATCGGGGTCCTCGGCATCCTCATCGTCACCTCCGAGTACGCGACCGGCCTCATGCGCACCTCGGTCACCGCCACGCCCCGCAGGCACCGGCTGCTCGCCGCCAAGCTCGTCCTCGCCGCCGCCATCGCCGTCGTCGCGGGCCAGGTCCTCATGTTCGCCGCGTTCTTCACCGGGCAGGCGCTGATGGCCGCCCAGCACCTGCCGCACACCGCGATCGGCGACCCCGGTGTGCTGCCCGCCGTCGCGGGCGGCGGGCTGTACCTGACCGCGATCGCGGTGTTCGCGGTCGGCCTCGGCACGATCATGCGGGCGACGGCAGGCGCGCTCGCGACACTGGTGGGCGTCGTCTTCCTCGTCCCGGCCCTGTCCGGCCTGTTCCCGTCCTGGCTGGCCGGCGTGCTCGACTTCTGGCCCAGCGCGGGCGGCGCGGCGATCTTTTCCGTCGTCCCGGATCCGGACTACCCGCACCCGTGGCTCAACCTCGGCGGCATGTGCCTCGGGGCCGTCGCCGTGCTGGCCGCCGCGTTCGTGCTGTTCCGGCGCCGGGACGTGTGAAGCGTTCTCTCAGGAAGGCGTTCGTATCGTGACCGTCGTGAGTGGCGCGGAACGGTTGCTGGTCGTCGACGACGAACCCACCGTCCGGGAACTGCTCGCCGCGACACTGCGTTTCGCCGGGTTCCGGGTGAGCACCGCGGCCACCGGCGCCGAAGCCGTCGCCTCGGCCGCGGACTCCCCGCCCGACCTGGTGCTGCTCGACGTCATGCTGCCCGACCTCGACGGTTTCGAGGTCGTCCGGCGGCTGCGCGAGCACCACCCGGTGCCGGTCCTGTTCCTCACCGCGCGCGACCGGCAGGCCGACAAGATCACCGGCCTGTCCCTCGGCGCCGACGACTACGTGACCAAACCCTTCGACCTCGAAGAACTCATCGCCCGCATCCGCGCGATCCTGCGCCGCACCACCGGCCGCCGCACCGGCCTGCTCACCAGCGGACCCCTCGTCCTCGACCCCGACGGCCACCAGGTCACCCGCGACGGCGAACCCGTCCGCCTGTCCCCCACCGAGTTCCGGCTGCTGCGCTACCTCATGGAGAACGCCGGGCAGGTGGTCTCCCGCGCCCAGATCCTCGACCGCGTCTGGCAGTACGACTTCGGCGGCGACACCAGCATCGTGGACACCTACATCTCCTACCTCCGGCGCAAACTCGACGCCGGCCACCCCAAGCTCATCCACACCGTGCACGGCACCGGCTACGTCCTGCGGGAGCCACGGCGATGACCCGGCTGTCGCTGCGCACCCGGCTCCTCCTGCTCACCTCCGCCCTGCTGCTGGCCGGGCTCGGCCTCACCGGCGCGCTGGTGTCCGAAAACCTCCGCCACTACCAGCTCACCCGCCTCGACAACCAGCTCCGCGGCTTCACCGCGCTCGTCGCCCGCGCCGGCCCGCCGGTACGCGGCGACGTGTCCGCCCGCACCGACCTGATCGACCCCGCGCTCGACATGATCGGCACCCCCTACGTCGCCTACCTCGACCCCGCGGGCACGATCACCCACGTCATCCGGCTCTCCCGCCTCGACGACACGGCCCTGCCCCCGCCCGACGCGCTGCGGGCGGTCCCTCCCGACGGCACCGGCACCGACCTCGACTCCGCTGACGGCGCCACCCCCTGGCGCGCCACCGCCGAACGCACCTCCTGGGGCGGCACCCTGCTCGCCGCCGCCCCGCTCACCGAAGCCGACGCCACCCTCACCCAGCTGCGCACGAGCAGCCTCGTCAGCGGAGCAGCCCTGCTCGTCCTGCTCACGGCCGCCGGCTGGTTCGCACTCGGCCACGGCCTCCGCCCCCTGCGCCGCGTCGAGCACACCGCCGCCGCCATCGCCGGCGGTGACCTCACCCGCCGCGTACCCGGGCTCGCCCCGGCCGGCACCGAGATCGGGCACCTCGCGCAGTCCCTCAACGCCATGCTCGGGCAGCTCGAAAAGGCCTTCGCCGACCGCGCGGCCTCCGAAGCCCGCATGCGCGCCTTCGTCTCCGACGTCAGCCACGAACTCCGCACCCCGCTGTTCGGGATCAAGGGCTCGGCCGAGCTGTACCGGATGGGCGAACGCACCGACGTCGACGCCGCGATGCGCCGCATCGAACGCGAAGCCACCCGGCTGACCGGCCTCACGGAGGACCTGCTGCTGCTCGCCCAGCTCGACGAAGCCCCCGAAGCACAACTCGACCCGGCGCCGATGGACCTGCGCACCCTCGCCGGGGACGCCCGGCACGACCTGCACGCCCTCGACCCGGCCCGCTCTGTCGAACTCACCGGCCCCGGGGGCGACGGTCCACCCGGTCCCGCCCCGGTCCACGGCGACGAAGCCCGGCTGCGGCAGGTCGTCACCAACCTCGTCGGCAACGCCGTCGTCCACACCCCTCCCGGCACCCCCGTGCGCATCGGCGTCGGTACCGTCGACGGGCACGCCGTGCTGGAGATCGCCGACCACGGCCCCGGCATGACCGCCGAGCAGGCGCCCCACGTGTTCGACCGCTTCTACCGCACCGACCGCTCCCGCACCCGCTCACCCGGCGCGGGCGCCGGGCTCGGCCTCCCCATCGCGCGCTCACTGGCCCGCGCCCACGGCGGCGACGTCGAACTGACCACCGCGCTCGGACAGGGCGCCTGCTTCCGGCTCGTCCTGCCCTCAGGCCTGTGACTGGTGGCTCGGCCGCCCCCACGGCACCGTGCCCAGCCGCTCCCACCACCGCGACGGGCGCGGCGCCAGCGCCTCCGCCGACGTCGCCGCCTGGGTGCGCAGGCCGTCGGCGAACTCGGTGAACACCGAAGCCGCGTCCCGCGTCGGGCGCCAGCCCAGCTCCCGCCGCGCCCGGCCGGTGTCGCCGAGCGCCGCCTGGTCCGCCAGCTCCAGCCAGCCGGGGTGCGTCGGCTGCACCCCCGCCCGCCACAACGCCCACGCCGCCCGCGTCAGCACCGGCCGCGGCACCGGCACCCGCACCGCACCCAGCAGCTCCGCGACGTCCTCCGCCGTGAGCACCGGATCCGTCGCCAGGTTCAGCCCGCCGGGCAACCCCGCCGCGAGCGCACGCCGGATCCCGTCCGCCACGTCGTCGGAGTGCACCACCTGCAACCGCAGCTCCGACCACAGCGGCATCGGGAACCCCCGCACCGACAGGACCCCGGCGGGCAGCAACGGGCTCAGCAACCAGCGCCCGAACTGCCCGCCCGCCGCCCGCTGCAGGATCGCGCACGGCCGCACCCGCGTCACCACCACGCCGGGCCGCTCGCGCTCGAAGACGTCCAGCATCCGCTCCAGCTCCGCCTTCCCGCGGCTGTAAGCGCTTACCGAAATCCCGTCACACGGCCAGTCCTCGGCCACGCGCGTCCACCGAGGCGCCGGCGAGTACGCCGCCACCGACGACGCGCACACCACGTGCCGCACCCCGGCCCGCGCGGCCGCGTCCAGCACCCGCCGCGTCCCGGTCAGGTTCGTCGCCGTCATCGGCGGATCCCCCGTGCTCGGGTTGACCGCCCACGCCAGGTGCACCACCGCGTCCGCCCCCGCGAACACCGGCTCCAGCGGCACCTCGCCCGTCAGGTCGTGCGCCACCCAGCGCACCCCCGCGTACGGCCCCTCCGGCGGCGGCACCCGCCGCGCCAGCCCGGTCACTTCCGCGTGTTCCTGCCGCAGGAGCCGGACCAGTGCCGTTCCCACGTTGCCGGTCGCCCCGGTCACCACGATGCGCACGCCGAACCTGGTGCCCGTTCGCGGCGCCGTCAAAACGGGTACAGGTGTCACCATGGAGCAGACAGCCGAAACGGTGGACGCAGTCGTCGTCGGCGCCGGGCCCAACGGGCTCGTCGCGGCCAACATCCTCGCCGACGCGGGATGGGACGTCCTGGTGCTCGAAGCGGCCGAGACCCCCGGCGGCGCCGTCCGCACCGCCGAACTCACCGCCCCCGGCTTCCGCAACGACGTGTGCAGCGCCTTCTACCCGCTGGCCGCCGCGTCCCCGATCATCTCGGCGCTCCACCTCCAGGACTACGGCCTGCGCTGGCGGCACGCCCCCGCCGCGCTCGCGCACGTCCTGCCCGACGACCGCGTCGCGCTCGTCTCCCGCGACCTCGACCGCACCGCCGCCTCCGTCGCGCAGTTCGCCCCCGGCGACGGCGACGCCTGGCGCGCCGAGTTCCACTCCTGGACGGCCATCCGGGACCAGCTGCTCGACGCCCTGTTCCAGCCCTTCCCGCCGGTCCGCGCCGCCGCCCGGCTCGGCAAGCGACTCGGCCTCGCCGACGGCCTGCGCTTCGCCCGCATGGTCACGATGCCGGTCCGGGTCATGGCCGCGGAACGCTTCGCCGGCGCCGGCGCGCAACTGCTGTTGGCGGGCAACGCCCAGCACACCGACCTCGGCCCCGGCCACGCGGGCAGCGCCGTGTTCGGCTGGCTGCTGGCGATGCTCGCCCAGGACGTCGGGTTCCCCGTGCCCGAGGGCGGGGCGGGGCGGCTGGCGATCGCGCTCACCAACCGGCTCACCGCCGCGGGCGGCCGCGTCGCCTGCCAGCGGCCCGTCACCCGCATCCACACCGCGGGCGGTGAGGCGGTCGCGGTCTCCGACGCCTCCGGCCGGCTCGTGCGGGCCCGCCGCGCGGTGCTCGCGACCGTGCCCGCCCCCGTGCTGTACCAGGAGCTGCTCGACCCCGACGTGCTGCCGCCGCGCTTCCGCGAGGACCTGCGGCGGTTCCACTGGGACGACCCGACCGTCAAGGTCGACTGGGCGCTGTCCCAGCCGATCCCGTGGCGCAACCCCGAGGCGGGCCAGGCGGGCACCGTGCACCTCGACGCGGACATGGCCGGCCTCGCCGACTACCACCACGCCCTGGCCAACGGCCGCCTGCCCGAGGACCCGTTCCTGCTGCTGGGCCAGATGACCACGGCCGACGCGACCCGCTCGCCGTCGGGCACCGAGTCGGCCTGGGTGTACACGCACGTGCCCCGCGACCACAAGTGGGACACCGACTCGCTGCGGCACTTCGCCGACCGCCTCGAAGCGGTCGTGGAACGGCACGCGCCCGGCTTCACGGGCCGCATCCAGGCCCGCCGCATCCACGGCCCCGACGACCTCTTCCACATCGACGGCAACCTCGTCGGCGGTGCGATCAACGCCGGCACCGCCGCGATCCACCAGCAGCTGTTCTTCCGGCCCGTGCCCGGCCTCTCCCGGCCCGACACCCCCGTGGACCGGCTGTTCCTCGCCGGTGCGTCGGCACATCCCGGTGGTGCGGTGCACGGCGGGCCCGGCGCGAACGCCGCGAAGGCCGCACTGCGCCGCGCGGGCCGTGGGGGTGGCGCCTACCGGAAGGTGGTCCAGCGGCTCAACGCCGCGCTCTACACGTGACCGGTGAGCATCAGCAGCGCTTCCTTGAGGCTGCCGAGGAACTCGGTGCCCGCGGGACGCCGGGCGGGCCAGCCGGGCCCGGCGATCAGCCGCCGCACCCGGTGCCGCCGCAACGCCGCGACCGCCGCACTGCTGGCCGTCTCCTGCTGGTGCGACCACAGCACCACCGCCAGCGGCCGGGCGGCGGCCACGGCGTGGTCGAGGCTGCGGGGCGGGGTCGCGGCGCCGAGCATCCGCACCGGCAGCTCCCGCTCCGCCAGCGCGGCGGAAAGCGCTTCCAGCGCGAGCGAGTGGTACTCGCCCTCGGTGCAGGCGAGCAGGACCGGCCGCCGGTCCGCGCGCTCGGCCGGACGCGGAACCCGGTGCAGCGCCGCGGAAACCGCCCACGACAGCACGTGCTCGGTGTCGACGACGTCCGGGTCGTGGCGCTGGTCGCCGTCCAGCGTGACGAGCGCGGGACGGCACAGCCGTTCCCACGTCTCCACGACGCCCTGCCTGGCGACCGCCTGCTCGATCACCCGCAGGCAGCGCCCCGAGTCGAGCGCGCGGGCCGAGGTGACCAGCCGCGCGAGGTCCTCACCGGGTGTGCCGCCTTCGCGGATCGCCGCTTCCACGGACTTCGCCGCGTCGGAGGGCAGCATGCCCGCGGTGATCAGGTCCCGCATGCGGCGCAGGCGGTTGACGTCCTCCGCGCTGTAGCGCCGGTAGCGACCGGGCTGGGGGTTGTGCGGGCCGACGCCGTACCGGCGGTGCCACGTGCGCAGCGTCGATTCGGCGATCCGCAGGTGGCGGGCCACCTGTCCCGCCGTCCACACACTGCCTGGCTCGGGTTCCCGGCTCCCCCGCGTCATCGTCCCATCGTCACACCTGCGGTTTTGTCGTGCTGATGAGCCAGTTTCGCGGCTGGGGTGATCACGCGCAAGCGGTGGCGGCGGAGGCTCGCTCCGCCCCGGCGCCTACATTGCGATCATGCGAACGGTGGTGATCAACGCGCAGGGCGGCTTCCGGCTGGAGGAGCGCCCGGATCCGGTCGCGGGACCGGGAACGGTCGTCGTCCGGGTGCGGGCGGCGGGGCTCAACGCCGCCGATCTGCAGCAGGCCCGGGGTGACTACCCGGCGCCGCCGGGCTGGCCCGCCGACGTGCCCGGCCTGGAGGTCGCGGGCGAGGTCGAGCAGGTCGGGCCCGGCGTCACGGGAGTGGCGGCCGGGGACCGGGTGATGGCACTGGTCGGCGGCGGCGGGCACGCGGAGCGGATCACGGTTCCCGCGGACCTCCTCCTGCCGGTTCCCGATGGCCTGTCGTGGGAGGAGGCCGCGGGTTTCCCGGAGGCGTTCAGCACCGCCTGGGACGCACTGGTCACCCAGGCCGGGGTCCGGGCGGGCGACCGGGTGCTCGTCACCGGCGCGGCCGGCGGCGTGGGCACGGCCATGGTGCAGGTCGCCGCGGTCTCCGGGGCGCACGTCGTGGCCAGCGTGCGCCGGGCGGAACTCCACCCGCGCGTGCGGGGCCTCGCCGAGGACGGCCGGGTGGACGTCGTGACGCTCGATCAGGAAGCCGCGCACGCGCCCTACGACGTGGTCGTGGAACTGGTCGGTGGCGAGGACTGCCTGCAGCGGGTGGCTCTGCTCCGCAGCCGGGGCACGGTGCTCGTCGTCGGCGTCCAGGCCGGGACCACGGCGCCGCTGCGGATGTTCGACCTCATGCTCAAGCGTGCCCGCCTGATCGGCACCACCATCCGCGGTCGCTCACCCGCCGAGAAAGCGGTCCTCGCCGCCAGCGTGCGGACGTCCGTGGTGCCCCTGCTGGCGCAGGGCCGCCTGCGCGTCCCCGTCGACGCGATGTTCCCACTCGGACAGTTCGCCGAGGCCTATGCCCGTCTTGGCGGTTTGGGAAAGTTCGGCAAGGTCGTTCTTGTACCGTGAGAGCCGGGTAGGCGCTTGAATCCCGGGCCGTATTCGGCGTTATACACCTGAAGTGCCGGTGAGCGCGAGACGCTCGACGTTGCGCAGGAGGTCCCGCACCACCAGGCGCGCCGAGGGCTGGATCGACTGCCAGTACCAGTCGGCCCAGCGGAAGGCGATCACGTCCGTCGCGCGCACCCGGGACTCGAACGACAGCAGCGTCTGCTCCTCCCCGTACGGCAGCACCGAGAAGGCGACGGCGATGACCGCCCGCCGGGGCCGGGAGAACGTCGCGAACTCGGCCGCCGTGAGGTGCTGCCAGTCCATGAACGGGGTCCAGAACCGGCCCGCCGCGCCCAGCACGACCTCGGCGTCGCTGAGCCCGAGGCGCACCCACTTCGCCGTCGCCAGCAGCTCGTCGAACCCCGCGATCCCGGCGCGGGGGCGGAACCCCGGCCCGGCGCCGTCCAGCACGCGCGGCGGGGTCTCGGTCGCCGGGCGCAACGCCGGCCAGACCCGTTGCGGCGGCACGGAGAGCATCCGGTGCTCCCTGGTGACGAGGTCGGACCGGGGGACGCACTGGTCGATCAAGCTCATCGGCACTCCCTCACGGGCCGATGATCCCGCCGCCCGGTGCGGGGAGCTAGGGACCAAGGTCCCCGGACGCCGATCATGAGACGTTCTCCGGCAGCCAGCGCCCGATGCACGTGAGCAGCTCGTCCGGCTCCACCGGCTTCGTGACGTAGTCGCTCGCACCGGCGTCGAGGCTCTTCTCCCGGTCACCGGCCATCGCCTTCGCGGTGACCATGATGATCGGCAGCCGGTCGAACCGCGGCATCTGGCGGATCGCGGCCGTGGTCGCGTAGCCGTCCATCTCCGGCATCATCACGTCCATCAGGATCAGGTCCACCTCCGGATCGGCCAGCAGCTCCTCGATCCCCTTGCGGCCGTTGGGCGCGTGCCGCACCACCATCCCGTGCAGCTCCAGCATGCCCGCGATCGCGAGCACGTTGCGCGCGTCGTCGTCGACCAGCAGCACCCGCCGGCCGCGCACCCCGGGCCGCGCCTCGATCGCCGGCACGGGCGCGGGGTCGGCCACCAGCTCGGGTTCGATCACCGCGGAATCGAGGCCCGCCGGTTCCCCGAGCAGCAACAGGACCCGCTCCCGCAGCTCGTCCAGCGACGGCACCAGTTCGACGTGCGCGGCCCGCGCGTGCGCCTCGATCAGCCGCTCCTGCGCGGGGCTGAGCTTGCGCGTGGGGTGCACCAGCACCGGCACCGCGTCGTGCTCGTCATCGCCCTCGCCGAGCCGCTGCAGGAAGGTCAGCGCCGAGGCGCCCGGCAGGCTCGCGTCGAGCACGACGAGGCGGTGCCCCCGCGCGGCGAGCGCGGCCACCGCCTCGTCGGGGGTGCCAGCGGACTCGATCAGCACGGGCTCCCCCGCGTCCGCCAGGTCCGCGAGGAACTCCCGCACCAGCAACGTGAGCAGGGCGTTGTCCGCGCTTTCGACCACCAGCACGCGCCGCTGCGGTTCGCTGTCCGGCCGCGGTCTCGGCTGGCCGTTGCCCGCCGCGAACACCGGCGTCACCGGCAGGGTGAGGGTGAACGTGCTCCCCTCCCCCAGCCTGCTGCTCGCCCGGATCTCCCCGCCGAGCAGGTTGGCGACCTGCCTGCTGATGGACAGCCCGAGCCCGGTTCCGCCGTAGCGGCGGCTGGTCGTGCCGTCGGCCTGCTGGAAGGCGCCGAAGATCGTCTGCAGGTTCTCCTCGGCGATGCCGATGCCCGTGTCGCGCACGGCGAACTCGACCGCGGGCTCGTCCTCGTCGACCGCCCGCACCCGCAGCTCGACCCCGCCGCGCTCGGTGAACTTCACCGCGTTCGACAGCAGGTTGCGCAGCACCTGGCGCAGCCGCTGCTCGTCGGTGAGCAGCCGCGCCGGCACGTCCGGCTCGACCGTCACCTCGAACTCCAGCCCCTTCTCGGCCGTCAGCGGGCGGAACGTGGCCTGCACGTACTCCAGCAGCTGCCGCAGCTGCACCTGCTCGCAGTGGATGTCCATCTTGCCCGCCTCGACCTTGGACAGGTCGAGGATGTCGTTGATCAGCTGCAGCAGGTCGGTGCCCGCGGACTGGATGACCTTCGCGAACTCGACCTGTTTCGCCGTCAGGTTCTGCGTCGAGTTCTGCGCGAGCACCCCGGCGAGGATGAGCAGGCTCGTCAGCGGCGTGCGCAGCTCGTGCGACATGTTCGCCAGGAACTCCGACTTGTACTTCGACGCCAGCGCCAGCTGCTGCGCGCGTTCCTCGATCTCCTGCCGGGCCTGCTCGATCTCGAAGTTCTTGATCTCGATGTCGCGGTTCTGCCGCGCCAGCAGCTCGGCCTTCTCCTCCAGCTCGGCGTTGGACTGCTGGAGCTTCACCTGCTGGGCCTGCAGCTCACCGGAGCGGGTCTGCAGCTCCGACGCCAGCCGCTGCGACTCGTCGAGCAGCGCGTCGGTGCGCGCGTTGGCGATGATCGTGTTGACGTTGACGCCGATGGATTCCATGAGCTGTTCGAGGAAATCGCGGTGCACCGGTGTGAAGCGGGTGAACGAGGCCAGCTCGATCACGCCCAGCACCTGGTCCTCGAACACGATCGGCAGCACGATCAGGTTCGCCGGCGGCGCCGAGCCGAGGCTGGAGGAGATCTTCACGTAGTCCGGCGGAGTCTGGTCGACGACGATCGGCTTCTTCGTCTCCGCCACCTGCCCGATGAGCGACTGGCCGAGGTCGAACCGCACCTCGCCGGTGACGTCCCTGCCGTAGCCCGCGATGAGCTTGAGCACCGGCTCGCCCGCCTCCATGAGGAAGAACGTGCCGTGCTGGGCGCCCACGAGCGGCGTCAGCTCGTGCATGATCAGCTGCGCGACGGCTCGCAGGTCCCGGTGTCCTTGCAGCAGACCGGAAATCCGCGCGAGGTTCTTGTTGAGCCAGTCCTGGTCCTCGTTGGCGCGCGTGGTCTCCCGCAGCGAGTGCACCATCGCGTTGATGTTGTCGGACAGCTCCGCGACCTCGCCCTTGGCCTCCACCGAGATCGAGCGGGTGAGGTCCCCGGTGGCCACGGCACTGGCGACCTCGGCGATCGCGCGCACCTGGCGGGTCAGGTTCCCGGCGAGCTCGTTGACGTTCTCGGTGAGCCGTTTCCAGGTGCCGGACACGCCTTCGACCTCGGCCTGCCCGCCGAGCCTGCCCTCCTTGCCGACCTCGCGGGCGACGCGCGTGACCTCCGCGGCGAACGCGGACAGCGTGTCGACCATCGTGTTGATCGTGGTCTTCAGCTCCAGGATCTCGCCGCGGGCGTCCACGTCGATCTTCTGCGACAGGTCGCCCCGCGCGACCGCCGTGGTGACCTGGGCGATGGAGCGCACCTGGTTGGTGAGGTTGTTGGCCATCGAGTTCACGTTGTCCGTCAGGCTCTTCCACGTGCCCGCCACGTTCGGCACCCGTGCCTGACCGCCCAGGATCCCTTCCGTGCCGACCTCTCTCGCGACACGGGTGACCTCGTCCGCGAACGCCGAGAGCGTGTCGACCATGGTGTTGATCGTCTGAGCGAGCGCCGCGACCTCGCCCTTCGCCTCCACCGTGATCTTCTGCGACAGGTCGCCACGCGCCACCGCGGTCGCCACCTGCGCGATGGAGCGCACCTGGTCGGTGAGGTTGTCCGCCATGACGTTGACGGACTCGGTGAGCCCCTTCCACGTCCCGGAGACGCCCTTCACGTCGGCCTGTCCCCCGAGGCGCCCTTCCGTGCCCACCTCGCGGGCCACTCTCGTGACCTCGTCGGCGAAGGCGGACAGCTGACCCACCATCGTGTTGATGGTGTCCTTGAGTTCGAGGATCTCGCCGCGCGCGTCGACGCGGATCTTCTGCGACAGGTCGCCTCGCGCGACGGCGGTGGTCACCTGGGCGATCGAGCGCACCTGGTCCGTCAGGTTGTCCGCCATGACGTTGACCGACTCGGTCAACCCCTTCCAGGTGCCCGACACGCCTTTCACGTCAGCCTGGCCACCGAGCCGCCCCTCGGTACCGACTTCCCGCGCCACGCGGGTCACTTCGTCGGCGAAGGACGACAGCTGGTCGACCATCGTGTTGATCGTGGACTTCAGCTCCAGGATCTCGCCCCGGGCGTCCACAGTGATCTTCTGGGACAGGTCGCCGCGCGCCACCGCCGTGGCGACCTGGGCGATGGAACGCACCTGCGCGGTGAGGTTGCCCGCCATGAAGTTCACCGACGTGGTCAGGTCCCGCCACGTCCCCGCCACCCCGGGCACCTGCGCCTGACCGCCCAGGATCCCTTCGGTACCAACCTCTTTCGCCACGCGGGTCACCTCGTCGGCGAACGAGGACAGGGTGTCGACCATCGTGTTGATCGTCGACTTCAGTTCCAGGATCTCGCCGCGGGCGTCCACGGTGATCTTCTGCGTGAGATCGCCCTTCGCGACCGCGGTCGTCACCTCCGCGATCGAACGCACCTGCGCCGTCAGGTTGCCCGCCATGAAGTTCACCGACGTCGTGAGGTCACGCCACGTCCCGGCGACGCCCGGCACCTCC
This sequence comes from Amycolatopsis sacchari, assembly GCF_900114035.1. Lineage (GTDB taxonomy): Bacteria > Actinomycetota > Actinomycetes > Mycobacteriales > Pseudonocardiaceae > Amycolatopsis_E > Amycolatopsis_E sacchari. The sequence goes on from NZ_FORP01000001.1 coordinate 684,068, forward strand.
GCCTGGCCGCCCAGCCGCCCCTCGCTGCCGACCTCCCGCGCCACACGCGTCACCTCGTCGGCGAACGAGGACAGCTGGTCCACCATCGTGTTGATGGTGTTCTTCAGCTCCAGCAGCTCGCCCTTGACGTGCACGGTGATCTTCTGCGTCAGGTCGCCCTTCGCCACGGCGGTCGCGACGCTCGCGATGTCCCGCACCTGCGCGGTGAGGTTGCCCGCCATCGCGTTGACCGACTCGGTGAGGTCCTTCCACGTGCCCGACACCGCCGGCACCGACGCCTGCCCGCCGAGCTTGCCGTCGGTCCCGACCTCGCGGGCCACGCGGGTGACCTCGGTGGTGAACAACGCCAGCTGGTCCACCATGCCGTTGAACACGACCGCGATCTCGTCCAGCAGCACGTCCCCGACCTGGGGCAGGCGCGTGCTGAAATCCCCGTCCCGCACCGACTTCAGCCCGTCGAGCAGCTGCTGCAGCCGCTCGTCCCCGACCAGCCCGTTCGCGCTCACCACGCACCGCCCGGCAGGTCGACGTCGAAGGAGTCCTCCCCCGCCGCGACCCGGCGGATCGTATCCAGCAGGTCTTCCAGCAGCCCCGCCTTCAACAGCAGCCCGGCGCCACCGGCGGCCGCCACCCGCTCGGCGATGGAGCGGTCCGCTCCCCCGGTGAACACGAGCACGCGGCTGTCCGGGCTCTGCTCGCGCAGCCTGCCGATCGCGTCGATGCCGTCCCCGTCGGGCAGGCGCCGGTCGAGCAGGACCACGTCGGGCCGGTGCTCGCCGGTGGCGGACACGGCTTCTTCGATGGCGCGCACGCTGCCGACGACCTCGATGTCGGTGACGGTTTCGAACGCGGCGTCGAGCGCCATCGCCACCTGGGCGTGGTCCTCGACCAGGAGCAGCCGGATCGTGTCGGAATGCGGTCTCACCAGCATCATCTCCCGGCTGGGCACCCCTGCGCACCGGAGTCTAGGTCGCCTTCTCCTCCGCGATCGACCCCCATTCGGGGGGCGGCGATTTTCGCTTTACGAGCCGCCGTATAGGGCGTTATACAGGCGTCAGGGGTAGTACCGCGTCAGCGATTCGGCGACGCACGCCGGCTTCTCCTGCCCCTCCACCTCGAACGTGAACTCCCGCGTCACCTGCACGCCGTCCCCCTTGACCGGGACGACGTCCACGACGCGGGCGTGCAGGCGCACCCTGCTGCCCACCGGCACGGGCGACGGGAACCGCACCTTGTTGACGCCGTAGTTGAGCGCCATCCCCACGCCCTCGACGCGCAGGAGTTCGGCGACGAGCGGGATCCCCCAGCTCAGGGTCAGGTACCCGTGGGCGATCGTCCGCCCGAACGGGCCTTCCGCCGCGCGCTCCGGATCGGTGTGGATCCACTGGTGGTCGCCGGACACGTCGGCGAAGGCGTCGATCAGCTCCTGCGTCACCTCGCGCCAGGACGAGTGCCCGAGATCGCGCCCCGCGAGCGCCCGGATCTCGTCCATGCCGCGCACCACGAGGGTCATGCCGCCACCACCTCGGCCGACGCAGGCACCGCGCGCTCGTCGTGGTTCGGGCGCCGCAGCAACAGCACCATGCAGCCGAGCGTCAGCAGGACCTGGAACACCGCGTACGCGATGACCGCGGTGATCGAGCCGGTCCAGGTCAGCAGGGACTGCCCGATGATCGGCGTCGTGCCGCCCAGGAGCGTGCCGCACAGCTGGTAGCACAGGGAAATGCCGGTGTAGCGCACGTTCGCCGGGAAACGGCTGGCGAGCATGCCCGCGAGCGCGGCGTAGTACAGGCAGTGCGGGATCGTCGCGATCGCGGTGCCCACCATCGCCACCGCGTAGTTCCCGGTGCCGATGAGCACGAACATCAGCGGCAGCAGCACCACCTCGGGCAGCAGCATCACGCACACCGCCTTCGTCCAGCTGCGCATCTTCGTCGCGATCACCGCGCCCCACGGCTGCACGAGGATCTGCAGGACGTTGGCCACCAGGATGATCGTCAGGAACGAGCTGCGGTCGAAGTCCAGTTCGGACGTCGCCCACGACAACGCGAACGTGGACTTGAAGTAGGTCGCCGACAGGCCGATGGTGCACGCCCCGATGCCGAGCACGATCAGCACCGGCTGGGTGCGCAGCACCTCCCCCAGCGGCATCTTCGCGACCTTCTTCGACTCGATCAGCTCCGCCATCGCCGGGGACTCCGCCACCCGCAGGCGGATGAACAGGCCGACGACCACCAGCAGCGCCGAGGCCAGGAACGGCACCCGCCAGCCCCACGACACGAAAGCGCTGTCCGGCAGCCGGCTGATCGCCAGGAAGCTCACCGTGCTGAGCGTGTTGCCCACCGGCGAGCCCTGCTGCGCGAACGCCCCGTACAGCACCGACTTGCCCTTCGGCGCGTGCTCGGAGGCGATCAGCACCGACCCGCCCCACTCGCCGCCGAGCCCGATGCCCTGCACCATCCGGATGCACACCAGCAGGATCGGCGCGGCCACGCCGATCGTCGCGTACCCGGGCAGCACGCCGATCAGCGTGGTGGAGACGCCCATCATGAGCAGCGTGATGACCAGCGTCTTCTTCCGCCCCAGCCGGTCGCCGTAGTGCCCGAAGACGATCCCGCCGAGCGGCCGGGCGAGGAACCCGACCCAGAAGGTGGCGAACGCGACGAGCGTGCCCACGGCGCCGTCCAGTTCGGGGAAGAACACCTTGTCGAAGACCAGCGCGGAGGCCGTCCCGTAGACGTAGAAGTCGAACCATTCGATGGTCGAGCCGATGAAGGACCCGATGCCGGCGCGTTTCGCCGCGCTCATGTGCTCTCCCTTGAGACCGAGGAACGCAAACTGAGCACACCGTGGCAAAAGACCACCGATAACGTCCAATACTGAATCCAGGGCGCAGTGAGACGATCAGCGTCTCACCGGCGTCGGCAGGGCCTCCTCCGCGATCGCGAGGACCGTCCGCAGCGCGGCCGACGGGTTGTCCCGGCGCCAGGCCAGCGCCGCCTGCATCCGCACGCCCGGGCCCGCGAGCGGCCGGTAGACCAGCCCGGTCTGCTGGATGTGCTGGCACGAGGTCAGGGTCAGCGTCACGCCCACCCCGGCGGCGACGAGCGCGAGGATCGTGTACGAGTCCGGCGCCTCCTGCACGACGTGGGGCGTGAACCCCGCCGCCTCGCATGCCTGCACGGTCGCCTCCCGGACGCTCGACCCGGCGTTGGCGGGGAAGCTGACGAAGGACTCCCCTGCGAGGTCCTCGAGTGCGATGCGGTCGGCCCGCGCGAGCGGGTTGTCCGAGGGCACCGCGACGACCATCTCCTCCTCGTCGATCACCCGCGCCTCGACCCCCGGCTTGGTGATCGGCAGCCGGACGAAGCCGAGGTCGAGCGAGCCGTCGGCGACGTGGGCCAGCGCGACGTTCGCGTACGTCTGCCCTTTGAGCACCAGTTCCAGCGCGGGGTGCGCCGCGCGCACCGCCCGCGTGAGCAGCGGGAGGCTCTGGTGGCTCGACGCCCCGGCGAACCCGATCGTGACCCGCCCGTACTCCCCTCGCCCGGCCGCCTTGACCGCGCGCGTGGCGACGTCGAGGTCTTCCAGCGTGCGCCGCACCGGGTCGACGAAGGCCTGCCCCGCGCTCGTCAGCCGCACCGAGCGCGTGTTGCGCTCGAACAGCTGCACCCCCAGCTCCTTCTCGAGCTGCCGGATCTGCTGGCTCAGCGGCGGCTGCGCCATGTGCAGCCGCTTGGCGGCCCGCCCGAAGTGCAGCTCCTCCGCCACCGCGAGGAACGACGCGAGATAGCGCAGCTCCATGATTGTTATCCCGTTCGTCTCGATCTGACCTTTATTCGGTATTGGACAGTAATCAATCCTCCTGCCACGGTGGTGCTGACCCACCCGATCGGCTCGGCGAGGAGGCCCAGCGGCGATGCGGCCGGACAAGACCACGAGCATGCGCGAGGCGATCGCCTCGTTCGTGCGGGACGGCGACACCGTCGCGCTGGAGGGCTTCACGCACCTCATCCCGACGGCGGCGGGGCACGAGATCATCCGCCAGGGGCGCCGGAACCTCACGATCGTGCGGATGACCGCCGACATCGTCGTGGACCAGCTGCTCGCGGGCGGCTGCGTGACGAAGCTGGTGTCCTCGTTCGTCGGCAACTCCTCCGCCGGCTCGCTGGGGGAACTGCGCCGCCGCATCGAACACGCCGACCCCGAACCGCTGGAGTTCGAGGAGTACAGCCACCACGGCATGATCTGCCGGTACCTCGCGGGCGCCCAGCGCCTGCCGTTCTTCCCGCTGCGCTCCTACGCCGGCAGCGACCTGCCGTCGGTCAACCCGGCCATCCGCACCGTGTCCTCGCCGTACTCCGACGAGCGAATCCACGTGGTGCCGCCGGTCAACCCCGACGTGACGATCGTGCACGCCCAGCGCGCCGACCGCGCCGGGAACACCCAGATCTGGGGCCTGACAGGAGTGCAGGCCGAAGCCGTGTTCGCCGCGCACAAGGCGGTTGTGGTGGTCGAGGAGATCGTCGACGACGACGTGGTGCGCTCGGACCCGAACCGCACCGTGATCCCCGCGCACGCCGTCGACGCCGTGGTCGAGTGCCCGCGCGGGGCGCACCCGTCCTTCGCACAGGGCTACTACGACCGGGACAACGCTTTCTACCGCGCGTGGTCGGGGATCAGCAGGGACCGGGAGCGGCTGCGGGAGTGGATGGCCGAGTGGGTCCACGGCACGGCGGACCACGCGGAGTACGTCGCCAAGCTCGGCGAGGAGTTCTGGGCCGGGCTGGCCGTCGGCGAGGCGATGAGCCTGCCGGTCAACTACGGGAGGCGCCTGTGATCACCCCGTCGGAACGGCTGTCGGTCGTCGCGTCCCGCGAGCTGGCCGGCCGCCGCACGGTGTTCGCCGGGATCGGCCTGCCGACGCTCGCCGCGTCGCTGGCGCACCTGACGGTCGCCCCGGAGCTGGAGATCGTCTACGAGTCCGGGGTGTGCGGCGCGCACCCCTCGCACCTGCCGGAGACCATCGCCGACGCCGTGCTCATCACCGGCGCCGAGGCGGTCCTGTCCATGCCCGCGCTGTTCGGGTACGTGCTGCAGGGCGGGCACATCGACGTCGGCTTCCTCGGTGCCGCCCAGATCGACCGCTGGGGCAACCTGAACTCGTCGGTGATCGGCGACTGGCACTCCCCCAAGGTCCGCCTGCCCGGCTCCGGCGGCGCGATGGAGGTCATGGCCAACGCGCGCGAGGTGTTCGTCGTGATGCGCCGCCACGACCGCCGGTCCTTTGTGGACGAACTGGACTTCTGCACCTCCCCCGGGCCCGACCGGGCGCTGGCGGAGGGCATCCGCCCGCTGGGCGCCGGGGTCACGAAGGTCGTCACCGAGCTGGGCATCCTCGCCCGCGGTGGCGTCGGCGAACCGCTGCGGCTGGTCGCCGTGCAGCCCGGCGTGACGGTGGCGCAGGTCCGCGAGGCGACGGGCTGGGCACTCGAAGTCGCCGACGACGTCACCGAGATCGAACCGCCCACCGGCGCCGAGCTGCGGCTGTTGCGTGAGGATGTCGATCCGGACCGGGTCTACCTGCGCTGAGGGAAGGGGTGTCATGCGAATTCGGATCGTCGGCACGGGAGTGATGGGGCGCGGGATCGCGCAGTGGGCGGCCACCGCGGGCCACACCGTCGAACTCGCCGACGCGCGGCCGGAGTCCGTCGGTGAGGCGATCGAGTTCGTCCGCTCGATGCTCGACCGCGCCGTGGCCAAGGGGCGCGCGAGCGCCGAGGAGGCGGAAGCGGTCGCCGCGCGGCTGGTGCCGCTGGACTCCCCCGGCAAACCCGGCGACGACGTGGAGCTGGTGGTCGAGGCGATCCGCGAGGACCTCGACACCAAGGCCGCCCTGTTCGCCGAGCTGGAGCGCGTGCTGCCCGCGGGCACGGTGTTCGCGAGCAACACGTCCTCACTGCCGATCACGCAGATCGCCGCGACGCTGTCCGACCCGGCCCGCCTGGCCGGACTGCACTTCTTCAACCCCGTGCCGCTGATGAAGATCGTCGAGGTGATCCCCGGCGCGAAGACGCGGCCGGAGATCGTCGAGACCCTCACGTCGTTGGTGCGCGAGACGGGACACCGCGCGGTCGTCGTCGCCGACACGCCGGGGTTCCTGATCAACCACGCCGGCCGCGGCCTGGTCACCGAGGCGCTGGCCCTGCTGGAGGAGAACGTCGCCGAGCCCGCGGTGCTCGACCGCGTCGCGCGCGACGTGCTGGGCCTGAGGATGGGCCCGTTCGAGCTGATGGACCTGACCGGCCTCGACGTGACCTCGGCGGTGATCGAGTCCGTGTGGCGGGGTTTCCGGTACTCCGACCGGCTGCGCGCGTCCTACCTCACCCCCAACCGCGTCGCCGCCGGCCTGCACGGCCGCAAGACCGGGCGCGGCTGGTACGACTACAGCGCCGAGCAGCCCGCGGAACCGCCGATCACGGGTGACGCGGCCAGGCCCGTGTACGCGGCCGAGCCCGCGGTCCAGAACGCGCTGGCCGAAGCCGGGGCGCGGGTCGAGACGACGCTGACGGACGACGCGGTGGTGCTCGTCCCCACGTGGGGCACGACGGTCGCGGCCGCGATCGCCGAGCACCGGCTGCCCGCCGCCCGCACCTTCGGCGTCGATCCCCTGTCCCTGCCCGCCGCGCGCCGCGTGCTCGCCGTGACGCCCGCCTCCGATCCGGTCGCCGCTCGGGACGCGGCGGCGGTGTTGTCGTTGGGGGACAAGAGGGTCTCCACCGTGCGTGACACACCCGGGTCGGTGGCGCAGCGGCTGCTCGCGTCGATCGTGTCGGTCGCGTGCTCGATCGCGGAGCGCGGGATCGCCGCCCCCGCGGACATCGACCTCGGCGTCACGACCGGCCTCGGCTACCCGGCGGGACCGCTGGCGTGGGGCGACCAGGTGGGCGCCGAGCGGATGCTCGCCCTGCAGCGCGCGCTGCAGGAGACCACCGGCGACCCCCGCTACCGGCCGACCCGCTGGCTCACCGAACGGGCCCAGCTCGGGCTCCCGCTGACTGCCCCCGCCGCGACGCTGTAAGGAGATCTCCCATGCTGGCAAGGGATTTCGGGCTCACCGAGACCCAGCGCGACTTCCGCACGATGGCCGCCGAGTTCGTCGACGCCGAGATCGTGCCGAACGCGCGCGACTGGGACCGCGCCGAGGCGGTCGACCCCGGCGTCGTACGGCGCCTGGGCGAGCTGGGTTTCCTCGGGCTGATGCTGCCCGAGGCCTACGGCGGGGTCGACGCGGACATGCTGTCCTACACGCTCGTCACGGAGGAACTCGGCCGCGGCGATTCGGCGGTGCGCGGCATCGTGTCGGTGTCGCTGGGACTGGTGAGCAAGACGATCGCCGCGTACGGCACCGAGGAGCAGAAGCAGGAGTGGCTGCCGCGGCTGATCAGCGGTGAGGCGCTCGGCTGCTTCGGGCTCACCGAGCCGGGCACGGGTTCGGACGCCGGTTCGCTGAGCACGTCGGCGAAGCGCGACGGCTCCGACTGGATCCTCAACGGCAGCAAGATGTTCATCACAAACGGCACGTGGGCGAAGGTGGCGCTGACGTTCGCCCGCACCAGCGAGAAGGGCATCACCGCGTTCCTCGTGCCCGCCGGCTCCCCCGGGTTCACCGCGCGGGAGATCAAGGGCAAGCTCGGCCTGCGCGGCCAGGCGACGGCGGAGCTGACGTTCGACAACGTGCGCGTGCCCGACTCCGCCCGCCTCGGCGAGGTCGACCGGGGCCTGGGCATCGCGCTCGGTGCCCTGTCCCGCGGCCGCATCTCGGTGGCCGCGGGCTCGGTGGGGGTGGCGCAGGCCGCGCTGGACGCCGCCACGCGGTACGCGCGTGAGCGGGAGCAGTTCGGCAAGCCGATCGCGTCGTTCCAGCTGGTGCAGGAGCTGCTCGCCGACGCCGCGGTCGACGTGCAGAGCTCGCGGCTGCTGACGCACCACGTGGCGCGGATGGCGGACGCGGGGCTCGCGCCGAAGGACTACGCCGTCGACGCGTCCGCCGCCAAGTACTCCGCGAGCGAGACCGCCGTGCGCGTCACGAACAACTGCCTCCAGGTCTTCGGGGGCTACGGGTTCATCGACGAGTACCCGGTGGGCAAGTACGTCCGTGACGCGCGGGTGCTCACGCTGTACGAGGGCACGAGCCAGGTGCAGAAGCTGATCATCGGCCGTGACCTGACGGGTGTGAACGCCCTGGCGTGAGTCAGAGCCGCTCGACGATGGTGGCGTTCGCGAGCCCGCCGGCCTCGCACATGACCTGCAGGCCGTAGCGGCCCTCGTGCTGTTCGAGCACGGACAGTAGGGTGGTCATGAGGCGGCCGCCGCTGGCGCCGAGCGGGTGCCCGATGGCGGTGGCCCCGCCGTGGACGTTGACCTTGGCGGGGTCGGCGCCGGTCTCGGCGAGCCACGCCAGCACGACGCTCGCGAACGCCTCGTTGACCTCGAACGCGTCGATGTCCGAAAGGGACAGTCCGGCGCGGTCGAGCACCTTGGCGGTGGTGGGGATGATGCCGGTGAGCATGAACAGCGGGTCGTCCCCGACGACGGCGAAGCTGTGCAGCCGGGCGCGCGGCTGGAGGCCGAGCTGCGCGGCGGTCTCGCTGCTGGTGATCAGCACGGCGGACGCCCCGTCGTTGATGGGGGACGAGTTCCCGGCCGTGACCTTGAAGTCCAGCTGCGGGAAGCGTTCCCGCCAGATGTCGGCCTCGAAGGCGGGCTTGAGGCCGGCGAGGATCTCCGTCGTCGTGCCCGGCCGGACGGACTCGTCCTGGGTGACCTGCACCAGTTCGCCGTCCTTGCCGGGAGCCTTGAGGGGCACGACGTCCCGGGCGAACCGCCCTTCCTGCCAGGCCCGCGCGGCCCGGTGGTGGCTTTCCGCGGCGAACTCGTCCAGTTGCTCCCGGGACAGCTGCCACCGATCGGCGATGAGTTCCGCGCTGATCCCCTGCGGCACGAGCCCGTCGGGGTAGCGCGCCGCGACCTGGGGCCCGAGGAAGTCGCGCCCGGCGGCCTGGCTGCCGATGGGCACGTGGCTCATGGACTCGATCCCCGAGGCGATCACGATGTCGTAGGCGCCAGCGAGCACCCCCTGGGCGGCGAAGTGGATCGCCTGCTGGGAGGACCCGCACTGGCGGTCGACGGTCACGGCGGGCACGGATTCGGGCAGCCCCGCGGCGAGCGCCGCCCAGCGGGCCGTGTTGCCACTCTGCTCGCCGATCTGCCCGACGGCGCCGCTGATCACGTCGTCGATGCGCGCCGGGTCGATCCCCGTGCGCTCGACCAGGGCGCGGATGGCGTGCGCGTGCAGGTCGACCGGGTGTACGCCGGAGAGCGCCCCACCGGGCTTCCCCTTGCCGACCGGCGTCCGCACGGCGTCCACGATGACAGCGTCCCGCATGGGAGTCCTCCTACCGCTCGATGACGTTACTCCCCGGTATACGCTGCTGAGTTGGATTTCGCAACTATCCCTGGCGCGCTCCCCTCCCGGTTGCACACCGTGACCGAGGGGGCCTTATATCGCAACCGTTCGTCGCGGTTGAAGGCACCCCCCGATTCCGGCGGGTTGAGGGATGGGCTAATCTTCTCTGCAGCAAGTCCGAGTGGCGGAATGGCAGACGCGCTAGCTTGAGGTGCTAGTGCCCTTAACGGGCGTGGGGGTTCAAGTCCCCCCTCGGACACCGGTACCAACCCTACGGGCGGGAAGGATGGAGACATCCACCGCCCGTTCTTCATGTTGGTAGACCATCTCCAGGTCGAGCTTCTCGTACGGCTGCTGTAGTTCATCGTTCGCTGTTGATTTCAGCAACGGCAGTGCGGAGGTCCGCAGTGAGGTAACCGCGCACCCGGCGAACCTCCCCGTCGTCCCCGGGCACGTACTGCCGCACCGGCCGACAGCCCAGCTCCCCCATCTGCCGCCCGAATGTGGTCGGTTCGACGTCCAGGGCCTCGACGAGCTCCGCTGTGGGCACGAACTCGCGTTCGTCCAGCTCGCCGCCGAGATAATGCAGCACCGACGCCAACGGCTCCGGCAGCTCGACGTCCGGCACCGAACCCGCGCCGAGCACCCCAAAGACCGACACCGCGTCGACCCCAGGGCTGCTGTCGTCCCCGGCTGCGTGACCCGAGAGCGTCCCGACCTGCTCCCGCAGCACGCGCCCGCGAGCGCAGATCTCCTGCCACTCCGGATTGGCCATGTAGTACGTCCGCACCACCAGCGCCAGCGCGTCCGCCCCGGTTTCCCCGTCAGGCCGCAGGATGCCGACGCCCTTGTGCGTCGGCAGGAGCGTCGACGCGTCGTACCCGCGGGTGTTCATCTGCTCGCCGAGCACGATGTTCGAGTCCCGCCAGTCCATCACCCGCAACGCGAACCGCGACCCGAGCACCGACCGCAGCCGCGAGGGGATCGTCTGGGAGTCCGGCCGTTGCGTCGCGAGGATGACCACGATCCCGGCCGCCGGCCCCTTCCGCGCGAGGTAGGCGAGCAGGTCCACAATGTACTCGCCGAGCGTCGTCTTCTTCCCGCCCACCAACACCTTCGCCGGGTGCTCCAGGAACACCTGAACCTCATCGATCACCACCGCTGTGATGGGCATGTTCAGCGACCGGTCCCGCGAGATCCCGGGCATGATCTTCGATTCCGGACACACCTCGTCGTCCAAGGCAGACATACGGGCGTACCGGTCCTGCACCTCCGCGACCAGCTCCACGAGGTGATCGCGCACGGCCTCCACCTCGGCGAGCCCGTCCCCACAGACGAACCGGTGCGCCACACCTTCCGCGGCCTTCCAGTCCTTACCGCCCTTACCATCGAAGATGTAGAGCCGCGTGTACGGATCAAGAATCAGACCAGCGGCCGCGAGTCGGGCCGCCATCGTCTTCCCCTGCCGCGGGATCGCGCCCACCAACAACGACGTCCACACCAGCGGCAACTCGACCCGCCGCTGACGCGCGTCCCGGCCGAACGGGACGGGCCGCCACGCGTCCCATCGCTCGACGTCCAGCAACGGCGTCCGCTGCGGCGAACCTCCGTACGGGTCCTCGTCCGCAACCCACAAGAACACCCGGCCCGCGTGCCCGCCGACACCCCGCACCCGCTCAACGACCAACTGCACCTCGTCAACGGCCAGCGCGGACGCGAGCGCGTCACGGTGCTTGATCACGTCCGCGGCCTTGCGCGTCGCGGGAAGATCCACCGTGATCGCCCATCCCGCGCCGGTCCGCGTGGCCCGCTCCACCAGTCGCAGCGATTCGTCCTTGCCGAGCAGTTTCGCGTCGCGGAAGGCGTCAACCAGCAGTTGCACGTCCATCGTCCACGCCAACGCGCGAGGCCCGGCCAGCACAGCCTTGCGGCCCGGCGATCCGTCTCGCCTCCGTCCGGCGATTGCGAGCGCCACCGCGGCGAGGAGGCCCGCGGCCCACAGCACCACTGCGCCCCAGACGAGATCCGCGACCAGCACGACCACCGAGACGGCACCGGTCACAGCGGCGGTCACCTTCCAGCGGAACAGCGTCAGCGCCCGGATCTCCACGAACTTGTCGGCGAGCTTCTCCGACTGCACGGCCGCCTCCCGGTAGTCGTGCACCTGGACCCACCGCCGCCACACCCGAGTCATCACCACGAGACCCCGGCCGACTGCGCCGGCGAACCGGAAGGGCGACCGCACCAGCCACCCGGCTACCTCCCGCCAATCCCACCGTCGCAGCCGCGGAGCGGCATCGTCCACCAGCTCCGCCTCATACACAGGCTCGGCGCGCTCGATCTCCTGGCTCATGACCGCTCCCCAGCCTCGGCCCGCAGCGTGGCGGCGAGCTTCGACGACAGACCGCGCGAGCACCCCGTCACCTCGCGGACCCACGCCGGAGTGATCACGACCTCCGCTGTCAGGGCCGCGCGCGCCGCGTCGAGGTACTCGCCGAACGTCGTCCGGGGCACGGCCCGTTCCGGTTGCCGCGCTGCCGCGACGGCCGCGACGGCCGCGCCGAGCTTGTCCCGCAGGTCGGTCACGGCCTCGGTCGCCACGAAGACCACCAGCGGCGGCACCGAGTGCAGCACGACGAGCGCCGGTGACCGTTCACTGAACGCCTGCCAGGTGTTCATGACGTAGGTGGCGGCGAGCGTGAACCACTTCGCCCCGCGTACCCAACCGCCGGTCCGGACACCGTGCCGTGCGGTCACCTGCTCGGCCCGGAGGATCGCCAGCAGCACGAGCGACACCATCGGGTCGAGCAGCCATGCCCCGAACCAGGGCAGCGACCACGTCCGGGCGCCCGCCGCGGCGAACTGCTGGACGTTGGTCATCGTGAAGGCCAACCCGAGCAGGATTCCCGTCCAGCACAGCCGGTCCACCTGCCGCGCCACGCGTTCGACGTCGTTCACCGGCGACCACCTCGGCGGCGAGCCGGCATGTCGTAGGTGGTCACGGTCAGGGCCCGCGTCAGCGTGTAGGCGGCGAACAGCGCCGGCACTGCCAGGACGGCCAACAGCAGCCACCCCGGACCGGCCCGCAGCACGACCACCCACTGCGCGCCGACGATGAACCCCGCGGTGACCAGCACCCGCCCCGCCAGCGACACGACCTCGCGCGCTCGGCGAGCACCGGAACGCCGCATCGACAGCAACACGATGAGGACCCCGACCCCGATGAGGACGTGCGTAGGCGTCACTGGCCTCGCCTCCCCGCACGCTCCCCGCGCCGCAGCCAATGCGGATAGAGCGCGCGCCGGTCCTGCTCGCACATCGCGCCCCACACACCCACGGTCTCCTCACCCGCGGTTCGGAGCTCCAGCTCCAGGCATTCGTCCAGCACAGGGCAGCCAGCGCAGAGACGGGCAGCCAGCTCGCGGTCGTTCCGGGCCTCGGGCGGCTCGTCCGACCAAGCCCAGAAGCACAAGCCATCCCTTCGAACGACATCGTCGAGCACGTCCGTGGGCACCCACCGCAGCCGGTCCAGGTCCCACGCGAGACCAATCAGGCGGAGATCGTTCGTCACGCGATCTCCCTGTCCGGCTGCCCGAGCAGCCTGGTCACCGCCGACGCAGGAACCAGCGGCCGACCATTGCGCCAGGTCGAGCGCAAGGTCCCGCGACGGATCGCCCGGGAGATGTGGGATGACGGGACACCGAGAATCCACGCCGCGGTACGAACTGAGTAATAGGTGTTGGCAGACATGAGTGAAGCCCTTCGATAGTTGATTTCGTTGCTGATTTCGACATTCGATGAGCGCGCTCCACCGCGTCAGGGCGCGTCAGATCGCGCTAGGGAGCGGAGCCGCTAACCTCGTCGCCGAGGCGGAGCGCGGAGGAACGGATGGCGGAGGATTGGGCGGCGGTCGCGAAGGCCATCAACGCCCGGGTGAACGAGCTGGGCTGGCTCCAGCGGGAGCTGGCGCAGCGCTCGCACGTCTCGCAGGCCGTGGTCCGGGAGATCCAGCACCACGTCGTGGAGCGCCGGCGCAGTCCGCGCACGCTGGAGTCCCTGTCCGTCGCGCTCGGCTGGCACCCGCAGCACCTCGACGCTGTGCTGCACGGCCGTCGCCCGCCGAAGCCCGCAGATCCCGTGGTGGACCGCGGCGACACGGTCTGGTCGAGAGTGGACGGGCTTGAGCGCCGGCTGGACGAGATCACCGATCGGCTCGACGACCTGCAAGCGACCCTGTCGCAGGTGCTCGATCACGTCCGGCGGGAGCGGTAGGGCTGATTTCCTTTGCATGCCAGTAATTCCACTGCCAAACGGGCACCGGCCCCAGGCACGTCCAGTGCAGGTCGAATGCAGGACCAGTGCAGGTTGGGGGAACGGTGAATCCGGCGACCGGCTGGACCGGGCAGACGGCGTGCGCACTACAGGCCGCGCTACGGCTGAGCAACGAAGGGTTCGCCGAGCACCTCGGCATCGGCGTGCGGACCGTCGCGGCCTGGCATCAGAAGCCGGACCTGCGCCCGAAGTCCGAGATGCAGCAGCTTTTGGACACCGCGCTGGACCAGGCCCCGGCCGCCGTCAAGGACCGGTTCGCCGCACTCACCGGCGACGCCAACCCGGTTGACGACAGGGTGGTCTCCGACCCGAACATCACGGCCGCGCTGGAATGGCTCGACGAGCACGCGGGGTGGGAGCCCGGCACAGCTCGGCGCAAAGTCTCGCGACGCCTGTCCGGACTCGACCTCCGTCAGCTACAGGACCGCGGGACGCGCCGGAGCCGGGTCAATCAGCGCGAGGTGGCCGACGCCCTTCAGCGCTACTACCCCGACCGCCCCGACGACTACGGCTGCTACTCCGCGCGGGTCGACGACACCGAGATCACGACGAGCATCCTCACGCACCCAGCCTGGCTCGACCTCGACAGCCCTCTTGGCGCCGAACAGCTCCGCCTGACCTCCAGCCTTCCCGACAGTCCAGCCGTCCTCGACGCCGAGGCCGCCGGGCACGCCGCACAGCGCCTCGCCGAGGGCCTGGAGCTGGGCACCAAGCTCGTGAACATGCCCCTGTACCGCCTGCTCGGCATCGATACCGCAGGCGGCATCAGCGGCGCGCTCGGCGTGAGCCACTTCGTGCACTACGCGCTGACGATGGACCTGCTCGAAGCCGAACTCGTCGACGCGCTGACCTCCGGCGGGGGTTCACTGCCGCTGCGGGACAGGCATCTCCCCAACATCGCCACCGTCCTCGACCTGTCCGCCCGGCTCTGCGCGGGCGGCACGCTGGCGTTGTGCGCGTTCGCCCGGCCCGCGGACCCGTTTCGTGGACCGGCGGACTACGTGCTGCTCGTTCAGGAACGCTCGGGGCATGTCGTGAACGCTGCCCGGCGCCTCGCGGTCATCCCGAAGGGCTTTCACCAACCGGTCACGGACTACCGCGCGGACGCGAAGATCGCCGCCACCCTGCGTCGCGAGATGGAAGAGGAGTTGTTCGGGCGCGACGACATCGACAACACGGTGGGACACCAGCGCGCCGCGGACCCGATGCACCCCAGCAGGATGTCCGAGCCGATGCGCTGGCTAACCGCCGAGCCTGGCCGGCTGCGTATGGAGTGCACGGCGTTCGGCCTGAACCTCGTGTCCGGCAACTACGAGTTCCCGGCCTTGATCGTGGTCGACGATGAGGAGTTCTGGACGCGCTACGGCGGCGTGATCGAGGCGAACTGGGAGTCGTCCACGTTGCGGCAGTATTCGACCCTCGACCGGGACCTCCTGACGGACCTGGCCGGGGATGTAGCGTGGAGCAACGAAGGACTGTTCGCGTTGCTCGAAGGCCTGCGGCGGCTCAACCAGATCGGCGGCGATCGGGTGAACCTGCCGACGATCGAATGGGAGACACGGTAGGTGGGCGCCAAATGGTACAGCGGCAACGCCAACGACGACGCGCCCGCCAACCGCGGCTGGCTGCTGGGCCACTTCATCCAGCCTGCCGACGACGTCCGCGCCACGAAGGACGTCGAGGTGAAGTGGGGCATCCACCCCGCCGGCGACAAGCGCGCCGGATGGACCTCCGACGACCAGCGCACGACGCTTCTGCTCATGGTGGAGGGCACGTTCCGCCTCGACCTCACCGAAGGCAGCGTGACCCTCAACCGGCAGGGTGACTACGTGATGTGGGGCCCCGGCATCGACCACTCGTGGGAAGCGCTCGCCGACTCCGTCGTGATCACGGTTCGGTGGCCGTCAGCGGCGTGACGTCCGGGAGCCGTACGCGCGCTCCCCCGATCTCGCTCAGCCGCCGAAACCCTTGCAGCAGCGCAAAAAGCCCTTCGTTGCTCCAGCGCTCGTCCGTGACCAGCTCGGCGTTCAGCTCGTAGTCCAGGCTTGAGTACACGGTCAGGCCGGAGGCTTCCCAGTTCGCCTCGATGTGCCCGCCGTACCGGGACCAGAACTCCTCGTCGTCGATCACGATGAGCCCCGCGAACTCGTAGTTCCCGCTGACCAGGTTCAACCCGAAGCCCGTGCACTCGATCCGCAGCCTGTCCGGCTCGTCGAGCAACCAGCGCATCGGCTTGGACAGCCGGCTGGGATGCATTGGCGCGGCCACCCGCTGGGCGCCGGTGCTGTCCACCTCGACGCGCCCGAATAGCTCCTCCTCCATCTCGCGGAGCAGGGTCGCGCGGATCGAGACGTCTCCGCTCGGGTCTCGCAGCGGCTGGTGGAACGCCTTGGGGATCACCGACAGTCGTCGTGCCATGTTGAGCACCTGGTCGGACCGCTGCTGGACGAGCAGCGCGTAGTCGGGACCCTGTTCACCGCTCGCCGGCCGCGCGATGGCGCACAGCGCGAGCGCTCCCCCGGCACAGAGCCGATTGGGCAGGTCGAAGACCGCTTCGACGTCGGGTAAGAGGCTCTCCCGCAGTGGAAGGTTGCCGCGCTCCCCCGCCGCGAGAGCGTCGAGCAGTTCGCCTTCCAGCAGGTCCGCGGTCAGCGCGTAGTCGACGAACGACGCCAAAGCGAGCGTCCCCGTGATCGTGCTCGGCTGAGGATCGACGTCGAGCAGCCGGTACAGCGGGGCGTCCGTCATCCGAACGCCCGGCTCCCGCGCATCTTCGAACCGCTCGCTGTCACTCGCCGACCCGGAAGCCAGCCGCAATCCCTCACCGCCGGGAACTAACGAGCACCCAAGGTCCGACCACCCGGACTCCCCCACGATGCTGGTCACCGGCTCCGACCCGGCACACCGGAACCGGTAGGTATCCACCCCGTAGTAGCGCCGAAGCGCCTCCGCGATGACCGACCGCCCGACGCGAGCCCTCCTCACCCGCTGGTCTCTGACTTCATGAGCCGCGGGCCGATCAGGCGGTGGCGCCAGCAGCTCGTCGATACCGACGCCGAAGATCCGCTCCAGCAGCCGCGCCGTCGCCGGACGCGGCTGCCCCACCGGCGCTCCGTTCTCCCCGTGCCCGGCCACCAGCCGCCGGAGGTGTCGGTGGCTCAAGGTCCCCGGCTCGCCATGCTCGCGCGCGAACACCTCCGCGAACTCGACGAACTCCTCCAGCGTCAACCGGCGCTCCCGGATCTTCTGCTCCAGCAGCGTCCTGTACCGCGTGCCCGATCGGAGCTGACCCGAGGCTGATCTACGCATGATTTCATCATGCCATCCGCCGCGGCTCCCGCTGGGCACTGCGGCCAGGTGTCCCGTCCCGGTGCGTCATCGTCCCGCCAAAAACCGGGTTTCCGAAGGCCCATCGGGACAGGTTGCCGGAACCCGTCCCAGTGCATCTGAGCAGCATCTCCGCAGCTCAACGCGCTATTCAACCCGTCCCGAACGCCGTCCCGTCGTGATCGCCCAGGGGACGGGCTCGACCAACCGCGGACCAGCGCGTCCAACCACGACAGACCGCTATGGCCGCGCTATGGCACGGCTGTGTCCTGTCGCCCGCGGTCGGTCGCCGAGAGGCTGGCAGTGACGAGGAGGCCAAAACACCATGACCGTCCGACTGCGAAACCACTGTCCTTCGACCGATAGCGCACCCGCCTGCGGCAAGCGCATGTCTCTACCTGAGATGGTCCCCAGTCTCCTGGGCCGCCTCCATCGCTTCACCTCTGACATCAGGCGGCCCGGGAACCTGCGCCAATCCACCACGACCGGCCCGCTGCTACTCAGCAAGCAGCTTCGATGCTCCACCGATGCCGTCCGAGACGCGCCTGGCTTCACTGGACCTGCCATCCCGAACCGTCAGCAGGACGGGACGGAGTGATGAGCAGTCATGAACCGGGTAGAACTGGCCGCCTGCGCCTACTTCGGACCGTGGATTCTGGGATTCCTGGTCGTCCTGACTCGCCGGAAGCTGAGGCAACGCCGCGGACGCCGGAACCGCATACCCGTCGCGCATCTGATCGCCCGGATCGAGCACGAGCGAAAGGTTCAGGCGACCGATCGATGGCGCCAGAGCACGACGAACCTGCCACCCAACTGGTGCTGGCCGAGCCGCGATCAAGACGTCCACCCAGCGAGCACGGAATGACCGACTTCGAGCCCAATCCAGCCATCGGCTATCTGTATGAACAGATGGCTCAACACCTCGCAGCTCGCATCGAGTCCGGCGAACTGGCACCGAACACGCCCCTACCGGCGGAACGCCGACTGGCTCTGGAGTACGGCGTCGCGCTCGGCACAGCCCGCCACGCCACCCGACTCCTGCGCTACCGCGGGCTCGTTGTCACGGTGCGCAGCAAAGGCACCTATGTGGTCGATTGCCGCCGTCGTTCCGATGAGCGGCCCTGAACCTCCCGGCCGATTGCACTGGACTTCATCTACGGGTGGGTGAATTCTCCCCGTTACCTTTTGCGTGGCTCTTGAGCAGGGAGGTGCGGTCGCCAGGTTCAGCATGACTGATGCTCCAATTGGGGCCATGCCCCGGGGAGTGTCGCCGGGCCTGGTGGCATCGAGGGACCGATGAATAGGGACACGGCCGCCAATTGATAGGCCTCGTTGTAACGTGGGTGCCGGCCATCGAGCTCCCGGATACGGTATTCCAGTTCCTTCAGCAGGGCGCGGTTCGAGACCTACAACTCCTCCTCGCCGGATCGGTGAGTTTCACGGTACTTCTTCACCCAATTCCGGAGAGTCTGCTCCAGCACCGCCAGATCACGTGCCACCTCACTGATGCCGCCCCTCGTTGATCACCTCCGCACCTATCGCCGCCCGCACCCGCGGCTGAACATGCTGCCGCTCGGACTCGCTCATCTCGCCGAGCACGCTCATCAGCATCTTGTGCGACGGGTTCCGCGCCTCGAACTTCCCGCCCAGCTCCGGCACCCAAACCAGCACCGCGTCCCTTCGCCCACGAGCACCACCGACTGCCGCCGCCGCGGGATCCTTCAGTGCCTTCAACCACGGGCTCACCCCCTCCCGACTTCGTGCGGAGTCGGCGCGATGCGATCATGGTCGTGGCCGTAGTTACTGGACTGCCGGGCAGACTGGCGCAGAATAGTCAAGAGTACATTCAATACGTCGCGCTCAGGTGATTGGGTTGAGGCATCTTCCATTTCAGGTTTACCTTGCACTTGATCTAATAACTAGATCACGCGCACGAAGCTCACAATCGACTGCGGCGCCAGCGGCCGGGTGGTATCCCGCGGTCTTCGGTCGCACCGGCTTCGGTAGACACTGCTCAATCAACTCGCAACCCGGTGACTCAAGCTCGCATCACACCACCAGGCCAACCCCGGTAAGAATTCCAACTCGAGCACGGCGACGTCACCACGCAGCACCAAGTCCCTTGTACGAGCTGAGTCGAAGGTGAGGCAGCCGCGAACGCGCCGAAACTCACCGCACTTCCCGGCCCCGTACTGCCGCGCGGACCCGCATCCCGGCGCGCCCATCTGCAGGCGTCACCATCGCCCGTTGCCGCGGAGAAACACAGGATATCTGCAACGCCAAGAGGGTATATGGCGGAAAACTCAGTGCTTCGGCAAGGCCGCATCAATCGAATCTACAAAAGATGCACGCTCAGTTGGGTCCAGATTCAACGCCCAAACCGCCACGAAATCTTCCCACACGCGCGTCTGTCGCATTCGGGAGCCAAGCAGTTCCGCAATGCGCCGCGTCCATGCGTGATGGTTCTCAATCCTCAGGGCATCGTCGATAGCGTCGAGCAGATCCCCCGTTCGCACCCCGAGCCGCCCAGCCACAATTTCAACTTGATCTTCCGGCATGTTCGGGTAAACGACGCGTTCAGGCGCCGCGTCTCCCGGAAGACGGATGCAACCGTCACTTTCTCCTTGATCACCGTCAAGGACGCCCATTGAGGCACTTGTAAGCTTATCCTTTCCCGCGAGATCTCCGAGAGTCCGTATAACCGATGCAGGTCCAGCCTCGACAATTGCAACGCGACGCCGGAGTTCGGGGCGCTCCTGGGCAATTAATGCATCAACCATCTGAACCGCACGATCGTCTTCACAATATAAGGTCAAGTCGGGATGATCTTCATCGTCCATAAGAGAAAGCGATAGGTTGGAAGTTACACCATAGAGAAGGTTCCGAGTACCATTTCGCTCTAGCTGGATATGAACCCTCGCCTCCGCAGGCAATTGTTCGAGGATGTATGGAGAATGAGTTGAGAGAATGAATTGCATCCTACTATCCCGGGCTATGGCAAATAACTCACGGAGCAGACGTTTCTGCGCTCGGGGATGCAAGGACGCCTCAACCTCATCGATAATCACAAGGGAGTGCTTTGGTGCTTCCCTTAGTAGAGCAACAAGATCTGCAGTAGCGTCTTCGCCTGCACCTTGATGAAAATTGGAATAGTCGCCATCGCCGGTTGACAGAATTCCAATCTGTTTTCCCTCCATGCTCGCCATCACACTACGCGTATATGCCTTGTTCATGATGCGGGAGAGAAGAGCTGTGTCTTTCTCCGAGAAAGGATTCAGATCGCCAGAGAAGTTCCTCTGATTAGCCAACTTGCCGTAGCCAACAGTCGTATTGATAGGCTGCGTACGACTAATGTCTAGAAAAAATACAGGCCTAGTAAATCTTTCTGGCATCCCTCGCCAACGACTCGTCGGCTTCCGTAAAGCAATAGTATCTGACGAATCTCCTCGGCGAATCTGGTATGTGAGAGTCACGCCTTTCACAACCTCCCACGGAGTATTGGGAAAAAAGTCGTCGGGATAGAACGCCTTACTTTCTGGCTTCTTTTTTCCGTCCCCATAGGCCGCGGCGGCAGCTTTTAGTACTGTACTCTTCCCTGCACCATTTTCACCAGCCAGCGCCACGACTGGAAACCGGAATTCGACCAGAGAATCCTTCCAGCCTCGCAGGCCGTCAATTCGCACCGATTCAAGAAATTGAGGCCATCCTCGGTTCGATGTCCTCTCCGTCTGCCAGTCGTTGCTCAAAGGGGAAAGGGTTACTGGCATGGATGACTGACGCAAAATTTGCCCTCTCAAGTCAAGATTTTACGGGAGATGGAGCCTTCAGTGCTGCCTTTACGATTTTCGTCAACCGAGGGAATTATTCCCCGGGTAGATACTGCATGTAATCATATACTGCTGATCATAGCCACCCAAGTCGACTCGGCAAAAGGAGCTAGTTGCAGTGTTTGGCGGGTTTCCAACCGCCTAAGTGATCGGCCACGCGACTGGTGACTGAAGCAACATCGCGTTCAAACCGTTGCCAACTGTTTCCGGGATACACGGCTTCGACGATCCCGAACATCGGAAGTGAAGGATCGATCCCGACTGTCGGGTCCCGCAGTTCGTAGTGCATGCAGCGATTCCGCACCTGTCGCCCCTCCCGCGAGAGCACGCGTCGGGTCGGCGCATCGGCCAAGACATCACGAAGTCCTCTTGCCCCGGCGGTGTCCAGACTTGGGTATCGCTCAAGAATGCGCTGAAGTGCGGTCAACGAGTGATACAAAGTGATAGTGCATATCCGGAAAACGGCCTGCTCGTAGCCCGCCGCCGTGTTCGGCAAGAGGGTAAGGGCCGTATTCAGGTCGCCCTCAATTAAGATTAGCATCGTCTTGAGGCTGTCCGGGAAGTCGAACTCGAACCGCTGTGGAAAGTATCGGGATGAAAGCCGGTTGCGGTAGGTAATTTCACATCTGCGCTCGAGATTAATGGTGGCCGACGGGGTGCTGCCATCCAGCGCGGCCGCCCCCAGTACCGCCAAAGTGCCTCCCCATTCTTCAGTGACGGCGCGCAAGTCTTCACCGGAGACAGTGTCCGTGTTTGCGATGTCGAGTCCGAGGCGGTAGGCGGATGGCAGGGTCGCTCCAGCGAGTCTACCTTGGCAAAGGTAGAGCCCGATATCGGTCTCAACCCAGCGTGCCCACCGAAACGTGTTTCCAGTAAGTCGATTGTGATGCGCTTCGAGGATCCGCTCAAGGTCGAGGAGAACGTCGTCGTAGCTTTTCTTGGTGTCGTCGAGCAGTTTGGTGGTGTGTCGTGCCCTAGCGGTAATCGCGGTGTACTGCTCGCTGAGCAAGGCAGCAAGTTCGGGTATTCCCACGTGCCGGTTCGAGGACCCGAGTGCGATCGCGCCCTCATGTGCGATGCGCACGAAATGGTGCCCCAGCAGTAGGGGAATGGCGCCCTCGATGTCACCGGCTTGCCGGGCCGAGAGGACGACATCCATAGCCCACCGTGCGTCCTCGGCAAGCATCTGACGAGCTGCCCAACCGCGGAGCTCGCTTGCATAGGGGTCGTGACCAGCCACGATCATGACAATACCGAAGCAGCACGGAGGTGCACGAACCCCAGGTCGGTCCAAGTTTCGACCGCGCGGGCGCGTCATGAGCCTGCCCCTGTCCGAGCCACCGCGTGTTGCTCCGGCTTGAGGACGAGGTGCTATTCGGCTCCGCACGACGCTAGCTGTTGCGGGTCATGACGTTGGTGTCGGCTGAGGGAGCCTGAGGTGAGGGGACGGGCCTTTCGGCGGCAGGATGAGAAGTACCACCAACTCGTCCACCACGGCTGAAAGACCCGTCCATGCTCCACCGTAACGCCCCGCTGTCGGTCGAAGGCCGTCGGCGGCTGGTCCAGCGCTGTCAGAACCCCACGCCACAACGGCAAGGTCGAGCGATACAACCGGATCCTGACCGAGGAATTCCTATATGCCCGAATCTGGACCAGCGAACAACACCGTTCCAACGCACTCGCCGTCTGGAACCTGCACTACAACTACCATCGACCACACACCGCCGCCGGAAACCAGCCACCAGCGTCCCGGCTCCACACCGGCGTCACCAACCTCATGGCCTCATACAGCTAGTACCTCATCGGGACAGCCCAAGCCGTGTGGATAGTGCACAACTCCCCCCTCGGACACACGCACTATCTACACCCGGGCTGGTCGTCGCATAGACGGCCAGCCCGTTTGGTTCGTAGCGTAGCTCCAGGTTTAGCGCTCGGTACAGGCGGCTCAGGCCTGCCGTGGTTGCGTGGGCCAGGGTGCCGCAGACGTCGCCGGGTGCATCGATCCTCGCGTATTTCGGCGCGGCTTACCGTCGAGTCGGCTGGCACGCTCTCGATCGGGGCCTTCGCGGCGGCTCGTTCGGCCTGTGCCTGGTTGATCGGGTCGACGAGTGCTTCGGGCTCGACGCCGGCCGCGATCGCGGCCTGGTACCGCCGAAGCCTCGCCTCTGCGTCGGCCGGCCGGTTTCGCGCAGCTTCCAGCGAACCACCGCCCGCCTGGCTCCCTTCCGAGCCGAGTAGCGCGGCCGCTGTTTGGTCGGGGTTGTCCGGATGGAACAGCTCGCGAAGCCGTCCGTTGAGCGCCTCGACGACCACGCCTTCGCGCAGGTTCACCGTCTTCGGGTGATCCGCTAGCTTCAACGCGCCGGGCGCCATGGTCCGCGAGGTGCAGCGGTAGTAGGCACGCTTCCTGATCGTCGCGCCTCGCATCTTCCGGCCGCATGCTCCACATCGGACGAGGCCCCGAAGCAGATTCGACCGTGCGGTCTTCCGGGCGCCGCGCTCAGCCTGGCCGCGACGTTGATGTGAGACTCGCCATGTGAACCTAGGCGAACAGGTCTTTGACGATTGAGTCGATTTCCACCGCCACACCTTGTTGAGTCAGGGCCTGCCGGATCACGTTGCGCTGTGTCTCGAATCGCTTCGCGGGGAGGAGGACATCAGCAGCGATCATCTCCGCCTGTTCGGCCAGGTCTGCAAGTCGACGGTGTACCTCGTCGGCGGGGTCATACAAAGGTATAGGTAGCTGAAATACGGACTTGTCGAAGTGTCGTGGATTGTGCTCTCCGCGTGGTTGCAGCGGTCGAACGGCCATCGTTAGGGTTTCCGAATTGAGAAATGCGGCCAGGAAGCGGGCTTCGTTTATATCTGTGGCCGAACCCCAGTACAACTGGTGCTCGATGATGACCTTCTCGTCGGTTACCACTGCGGCGGCGGAGTACATGCCACTGGCGGCATAGACCACCCGGTACTTTGTCGCCGGTAACTGGCGTGACAGTTTGTTGCGATAGTCGAGCTGTTCCGCGAGGCTGAGTCGGTCGCTTTTTCGATGCCGTTCCCAAACCTTCTCGGCCGCTCGCCACCACTGGGCAAGTCCTGGATAGGTGTCGAGCTGTTCATCGTGACCGTCGAGAAGTCGATTGCCACTCCAGGGGATCACTGCGCTGACGCTCGATGCGCCACGGAACGGCAGAATGCTGTCACCTCGGTATAGGGGCCGAACGAAATCCTTCTCAACGACGCCGGTCATTGAAGGAAGGTGTTTCCATGGCGGTTTCTCGTTCGCGCTGCGACGGCTTCGAACCGCTATGCGGCCAGCGCCGGAGCCGAGTGGTCCGCTATCAATCTCTTCGACGAGGAACAACATGTTGGGCACCACTGTGGCTCCCTGCGCGAACCGGCCCATATATGGAGAGGCAGTTGTTGTGCGCACCGGCTCGCCGATGTAGCGCGAGATGCCGGCTAGGACCTCGGCGCGAGATGCCCCGTTGAGGTTCAGGCGTCCGGCCCACACTTGCGGTTTCTGAATGAGCGGGACATTGTTCGCCGCATTGCGGCGCGTGCCGAACGCAACACATGCAGGAACGGGGAAGAACGAGGGTTTAACGAGGTGCAAGTCCCATGGGCGTTCGAAGGCGACCGTCACACCTTCGGTCGGTGCGGAGTAGTTCCCTTTGCGGAACCCTTCGTAGGTGCTATGACTATGGATTTTTCGTGGCAGGACATCCCACGGCATAACGTACCCGAAGCGGCCTCCCGGCCGGAGGTATTGCTCGATACACCGCGCGACAAATAACGCGGAGAGATCTTGGTTGGTGGCATGGCTTCCTCCCACCCACAACGATCGGTCGACGCTCATGGCGCGGAACGCGGCTTTCTGAGGTCCGGTCATGTGCCGGTAGGACAGCCACGGCGGATTGCCGACGAGCACGTCCACCCTGTTGTCCGAGCGCTTCAGCCAATCAGGCCGGGCAACGTTGCGGATATAATAGCCCCAGATGTGATCCAGCTTCTCGTCGTGCAGTTCGCACATGACTCGAAAGGTCTGCTTCAGCATCGCGCGTTCGTCGATGTCGTCGATGTCGAGTCGCCGGAAAAGTCCAGTGAGCGACGGCACTGGTGCCCCGCGTACCCGGTCGGTGGCGCGATCGGCCAACTCTGCGACAAGACGGTCGAACAGGTCCGCACTCGCGACGATCCGATCAGGGAAACTGAACATCCGAACCGCAGGGTCAGCAAAAGTAGCGTCCGAGACAAATGTCGAATGGTCAAGTTCAGCGGGAATGGTGAGATTGTCGTCCGACCACAACGAGTTCTCCTGTCCCCACCGCAGTGAGTCCGCAAGGTACACCGGCACGGCGAACGCGGGTCGCCCACCGTGCTGCAGGCGGCGGGGTCCGATCGCGAGGAGGTAGGTGACGCGGGCGAGCGTCACCGCGACCGGATGCACATCGAAGCCCACGACGTGCTCGGTCACCGCACGGACAACAGCAGGTCCACCGGTCCCGGCAGCCTCCGCCGCTGAGATATAGTGGCGGACGGCATGGAATAGGAAGGTGCCGCTGCCGCAACTCGCGTCGAGCACGCGCTCCTCGAGCGGGTTCTGCACGCATTCGTCAACGATGCTTTCGGCGAGCCAGTCCGGGGTGTAGTACTCGCCGAGCAGGTGCCGAACGTCCGCGGGAATGATCGACTCGTACAGAACCTTCATCACGTCGTGCTCGACATGGTGCCATGAGAAGCGGGTCAGTCGACGCGCCAGGTCCTTGACGAACCGGCTGCCACCGGGCACCTCGACCACCCAGTCGAAGAAGTCAGCCTCGATCACACCCCCGATCTGTGCTTGGGTGAAGAGCTCACCGGAGGTGATCGCGGCGGCGGTGAGTGCGGGATCCATCGGGTCGAACCCCACCACGGCGTGACCGATGACCTCCGCCATCAGAACCAAAAGTGTGTGATCGATAAAGAGTGCGTCGTCGTCACTGAAATGCGTGCCGGAAGCTGTAGTGAGCAGTTTGGCCCACAACGCTCGCTTCACCCTGACTTCGGGCATGTTTCGATGTCGTGCGTAGATCGCGCGCAGTTCCGTGGAGTCGATGGCATATGAAGGGCTGCCGGCTCCCAGCCTGCGAACGATCTCCGTGGGCGTCGGTTCTACCTCGTTCCCGCTGGCGAGTACGGATTCGAGCCATGCCAGCACCTTGTCGACGTCCGTTTTGCCGGAACCGACCTCCATGGTGGCCTGGACGGTGTGGAGCTTGCCGCCGAGACGGCGGTAGACCCGCCATTCGAAACCATCGGTCATCACTCCAACCCATCGACGTTCGGGCTCATCGTCGTGCGCGGCGAGAGACTTGGCAAGCTGCCGCCTCGCAGCGTTTTCCGCGGCGTCATCCCGCAGGTCCCGCCGCACAACGAAGACGGCAGTGCCCGTCGCGGTCTCGATCGGGCCCTTCGCTCCGCCGAACTCGTGCGCAGGAAGTCCCAGGCTGCTCGCCCGCAGCAACCGCGTGACGTCGTCGCGGACATGCGCATCGGTTCGGTCGGCGTCGCGGGTGGCGAGGCGCCTGACCAACGCGAGCAGGGTCGTCGGGTCGTCGCCGTCGGCCGAGGGTAGCGACGGCCAGCGGCGCAGCACCTCAGTGGCTGGTGTGGCGAAGACGGCGGCACCAGCGGCGAGCTCTGGCTGGTCCACACGAGGAACGTTGAACCGGACTACGCCCGCCGCACACGCCGGCTGTCCGATCAGCACTGGCGCGCCACTCACTCCGGCCAGTGGTAACGCTGCTGCGGACTCCCGGCAAGCCAGCTGCATGACGGGAGCGCCGTCGGGAAGCTCCCCCGAAACCCAGGTGATCTCGCCGGACACAGCGAAACCAGGCATTGCACGTACAGCCGCTGGCCTCCCCGGTGCGACGAACGGCGTGTGTTCTACGGCATCGCGGGTCAGCTGAATCGGTTCGAGACCCTCCGGCAGAGCGCGCCCGAGGCGCAGCAGGGCGATATCGAGATGGTGATCGCCCTCATCGACAGTGGCGTCACTGACGTGCCCGGTCCACACGCATCGCAGCCGTGAGAATGCGATCTCGCCGGTCTCCCTGTCACCGATGCAGTGAAAGGCAGTCAATGCGAGACGGTCTGTGACCGCGAAGACGGTGCCGCGCTCATCGCCGGTTGCAGCATCCAGCAACCGGCCGACCGCCATAGTCACCTTTCGCTCTGCCGGGATTTCAATATCAACTTTGCGGACAGCGTCGCTCCAGTCGATGCCTTTGCGATCACCACGCCGGCTTCGGCCTGCACGGCGATGTCGAACCCGACTTCGATGGTGTCAACTGCCCACGGACTCTCGTTGTCGGAGGTTAGGACGCGCTCGAGCCGAGCTCGGAACCGGTCCGCTACCTGCGCCACACTGTCGGCGATTTCGGAGGCACGCCGGCGAAAGTCTTCCGGCACCGCCACCCGCGGAGAAAGATCACCGGAAACCGAGCTAGGACGAACTTCCAGCAGTATCTCCACTGGTTGATCGTCCTCACGCTCACCAGATTTGGCCATCGTGTCCCTCCCTGACGGCGAGTTATCGACAACAATCATCATCACGAGCCTTGGACGCGCGACTAGCGGCCGACCAGGTATTTCTGCACGTCAGTCCGTCGTCGGGACGGCTACGAGCGATGTGGACCCCGGCCCCTGTACGGACCCGGATTCCAGAAGTTGCCGGTCACGGACAACGTCGAAGCTTGACATCGCCCAAGCAGCTGGTCAACATGCGAGGTTGACTCGGGTGCATAGTTGCCCAATAGTAGGAGTTCGGCTAGCTGTCGCGATCCGCGGTCTACGCGGACAGATCAGCTGAGTCCGAGCCGTGTGGTTAGTGTGCAACTCCCCCTCGGACACTTACCATAACCTCAACTGTGCGGGTCGAGATTCGTCTCGGCCCGCACAGTTCGTTTTGCGGGATGGTAGGTCAGCCGCAGGCCGAGCTGGCGGTAGACCTCGGCCTTGTCGTCCGGGTCGGCATCGATCAGTGCCTGGCGGATGTCCCCCCAACTCCTCGGCCAGGTGGCGGATCTCGATCTTCGTCATTCTCGGCGGGCGAGCGGCAGGGCGGTGAGGGCTTCGGCACGCCTGCCTGCGTTTCGGCCATCCACCGCGTGACCAAACGCGGGTCAGCGCCGGCTTCCAGCGCCGCGATGGTTACTCGACGCGTGGTCAGCACCGGAGAATCGTCGTGTTCATCGGCGGGTCCGGACCGCTGTCGAAGCTCGGTGGCGAGATCCGTTGACCGCAAGCACGCCGACCTCCGGTTCGATCCGGTCATCGGCGTCGGCGGCTTGCGGTCAACGTGCGGACACTGGTGTTCGGTGCCGTGACTCACCGCGGGCGACACGAACGACCAGTTCGACAACCTCTTCGCCGAGCCTGGAACCGGGAGCTTGGCCAACGCGCAGCTATCCGCTCACCCGATTGCCGTCGCAGTACTTGGCCGGTCAATGCGTGAAGTGTTGCAGAAGCCAGTCAAAAAGCGCGCGCACAATGCCGGAGGCGATGGATCCGACGACGGTGGTGACCATCGGGCGGGGCCCGTGGCGGTGGATGTGGCTCATTGGATGCTCCTCGTGGTCGTTGTTGTGGTGCGGGAGTGCTGCAGGCCTGCTGTGACCACGATGCGGTGCTAGGCCAATCGGGTGGGCGTTCTCCGGTACAGCCCGGGAGTCCTGCATTGTTGTCCCAGGTCGTTGGTGTTTCCGAGGGCTCGAGGTCCGGTGGACTCCGGAAGCATCGGAAGGGAGCGCGGCGGGTGGAGCCAGATCCGCGAGCGCGGTTCGTCGACCAGCTCAAGCAGTTGCGGGTGCAGGCCGGCAACCCGACGCTGGCCGATCTGGAGACGCAGGACCCGGCCTGGCTGAACCAGAAGACCGTGTCCGATCTGCTCCACGGGAAGTTCGCGCGGGTGCCGCCCTGGGAGCGGGTCTCGGCGTTCGTGACCGCGTGCGTGCGCATCGGCAAGGCCAAGAAGCGCGTGATGCCGCCGGACGAGATCCTGCTTGAACAGTGGCGGCACCGGCACGAGTTCCTGGCCGTCGCCTTGGACCAGGTCCCTCCCCGCAACCGGGGCGCGCCAGCCGACAACGGCACCCCCGAGGTTGGCCGGGTGGGCCTCGGACACGGCGGCGGCTCAGATCCGGGGTCGGCGCGGGGCGGGGGACGGCGTCGTTTCGGAGCGGTGCCACCGCGTGCCGGGGCGTTCCAGCAGCGTCTCGCGGCGAGGGCGCTGGCCGACACCGCCGCGGGCGGGGGCACCACCGTCCTCATCGGTACCGGAACAGCGCAAGTACTGACCGGCCTCGGTGGGGTGGGCAAGACCCAGTTGGCCGCCGACCACGCCCACACCCAGTGGGACCACGGGCGGGTGCGGCTGCTGGTGTGGATCTCCGCCCGCAGCCGAGTGGCGATCACCTCCGCCTACACCGAGGTCGCGGTCGAGCTGCTCGGTCAGGACCCCGCCACGCCGGAGCGGGCCTGGAGGCGGCTGCTGGAGTGGCTCGCCGAAACCACCGACCCCTGGCTGGTGGTGCTCGACGACCTGCAGGACCCCAGCCACCTCACGGGACTGTGGCCACCGCACACCCCCTGCGGGCAGGTGGTGGTGACCACTCGCCGTCGCGACGCCGCCCTGCACAGTTACCAGCGTCATGTCGTCGAGGTCGGCCTGTTCGCCCCCGAGCAGGCGCTGGCCTACCTCACCGAGAGACTCCCCGAGCGGGGCCCCGTGACCACGGAGTTGGCCGGTCTCGCCGGCGACCTCGGACACCTGCCCTTGGCCCTGGCCCAAGCCGCCGCCTACCTGGCCAACAAGCCGATGCTCACCACCGCCGCCTACCGAGCCAGACTCGCCGATCGGCGAACGAAACTGCCCGACGTGCTGCCCCGGGAACCGCACCTGCCCGACGAACACGAGCGCACAGTGGCCGCGACCTGGTCTCTGTCGATCGAGGCCGCCGACGAACTCGACCCCGCCGGCCTCGCCCGCCCGGCGCTGGAGCTGGCCTCGCTGCTCGACCCAGCGGGAATCCCCACCGCCGTCTTCACCACACGCGCCTTCACGAACCACCTCACCGCGCGGTTCAACCGCGATGTCACCGGCGACGACGTCCTCGACGGCCTGGAATGCTTGCGACGGTTCAGCTTGATCACCCTGCACCCCGAGCAACCCCACCACGCCGTCCGTGTGCACGCCCTCGTCCAGCGCGCCGTCCGCGATCCTCTCACGACCGGCCACCTCGCCGAGCTCGCGAGGACCGCCGCGGACGCGCTGGTTCTCGTCTGGCCCGAAATCGAAACGAACCAAGAACTCGCCCAGGCACTGCGGTCCAACGTCACCACGCTCCAGAGCATCGCCGAAGAACACCTCTGGCGTGCCGGGGGACATCCGGTGCTGTTCCGCCTCGCGCGCAGTCTCGGCGACGCCGGGCTTCTGGATTCCGCCGTCGCCGTCAACCACCGACTGCTCGCTCAGGCCTCCGCCCGGCTCGGTCCCGATCACGCGGACACGCTCACGATTCGCTACAACCTCGCCCGGTTGCGCGGGGAGGCCGGGGACCCGGCGGGCGCAGCCGCGGCCTACGCGGAACTGCTCGCCGACCAGCTGCGCGCGCTGGGGCCCGAGCACCCCCACACCCTCGCCGTGCGCGCGAACCTCGCCCGGTGGCGCGGGGAAGCCGGAGACCCCGCGGGCGCGGCCACCGCCTTGGCGGAACTACTTCCCGACCGGCTGCGAATCCTGGGACCCGACCACCTCTACACCCTCGCCACCCGCCACAGCCTCGCCTACTGGCGAGGAGAAGCCGGGGACCCAGCGGGCGCCGCCACGGCCCTCGCCGAGCTGCTCCCCGACCAACTGCGAGTACTGGGACCCGAGCACCCCCACACCCTCGCCGTGCGCGCCAGCCTCGCCCGGTGGCGCGGGGAAGCCGGAGACCCCGCGGGGGCAGCCGCGGTCTTCGCCGAACTGCTTCCCGACCGGCTGCGAGTCCTGGGACCCGACCACCTCTACATGCTCATCACCCGCCATGCCCTCGCGTACTGGCGAGGGGAGGCCGGGGACCGGGCGGGTGCCGCCGCAGCCCTGACCGAACTGCTCTCCGACCAACTGCGGATCCTGGGACCCGACCACCCCCACACACTGCACACCCGAGGCAACCTCGCGCGTTTCCGCGGAGAGGCCGGGGACCCGGCGGGCGCCGCCGCCGCGCTCACACAACTGCTCTCCGACCAACTGCGGGTCCTCGGACAAGACCACCCCCACACCCTGCGCTCATGGAACAACCTGGCCGCCGCCTACCTGGCGACGGGCGACGTGCGGCAGGCGATCGCGCTGTACGAGACGGCACTCGCCGGGCGGGACCGGGTGCTGGGTGCGGATCACCTGGACACCTTGGCGACACGCAACAGCCTGGCCGGCGCCTACCTGGCCGCGGAGGACAGGGAGCAAGCGAGGAGGCTGTACGAAACCACGCTCGCCGACGCTGAACGCGTACTCGCACCCGATCATCCCCTGACCAAGGCGATTCGCGCGAACCTCAACACCATCAAGGACCAGAGCAAGTCCTGACGGCGGCCGACGCCGTGCCGGGCTCGCCGACCACGTCGTCTGCCTGGGCAGGCCCCGGCGGCCGCACACCGTTTCGGGACCTTGGTCCACGCCACCGGTGTCTTGCCGCCCTTCGAGGGCCACCGCGGCCACTGCGATCGTCGGCGGCAACGTCCCGACCCGGAAGGCAGGCCGACGTGTTCGAGGTCCGCATCCACGGCCGTGGCGGCCAGGGGGCCGTCACCGCCGCCGAGCTGCTGTCGGTGGCCGCGTTCCTCGACGGGCGCCACGCACAGGCGTTTCCGAGCTTCGGCTCCGAGCGCACCGGCGCGCCCGTCGTCGCGTTCTGCCGCCTCGACGGCAAGCCCATCCGCTCACGCGAGCCCGTCGTGCGTCCGGACGGGCTCGTCGTGCAGGACGCGACCCTGCTGCACCAGGTACCCGTGTTCGACGGCTTCGCGCACGACGGGTGCCTGCTGGTGAACTCACCGCACGACTTCGCCGAGCTCGGTCTCGCCGACGTCGTCGCCCGGCTGCCACCGGGCCGCGCGCTGACCGTGCCCGCGACCGCGTTGGCCCGGGAGCACCTGGGCCGTCCGGTGCCGAACGTGGTGCTGCTGGGCGCTTTCGCCGCTCTCACCGGGCAGGTCCGCATCGAGTCCGTCCAGGCAGCCATCCGCGAGCGGTTCTCCGGCCGCGTGGCGGACGGCAACGTCGCGGCTGCCAACGCTGCCTGCGACCACGTCCGCGAACAGCTGAAGGAGCAGTCCCGTGTTGCGGCAGATTGAGGGTTCCCGCGCGGTCGCCGACACCACCGCGCTATGTCGTCCCGAGGTGGTCTGCGCCTATCCGATCTCCCCGCAGACGCACATCGTGGAAGCGCTTTCCGAGAAGGTGAAGAGCGGCGCGCTGACGCCGTGCGAGTTCGTCAACGTCGAGTCCGAGTTCGCCGCGATGTCCGTCGCCATCGGCGCGTCCGCCGCCGGAGCTCGCGCCTACACCGCCACCGCCAGCCAGGGCCTGCTCTACATGTCCAAGGCCGTGCACAACGCGGCCGGGCTCGGCCTGCCGATCGTGATGACCGTCGCGAACCGGGCGATCGGCGCGCCGATCAACATCTGGAACGACCACAGCGACGCGATGTCCCAGCGCGACTCCGGCTGGCTGCAGCTCTACGCGCGGGACAACCAGGAGGCCGCCGACCTGCACGTGCAGGCGTTCCGCATCGCCGAGGAGCTGTCGCTGCCGGTGATGGTGTGCATGGACGGGTTCGTGCTCACGCACGCCGTCGAACGCGTCGACCTGCCCTCCCAGGAGCAGGTCGACGCGTTCCTCCCGCCGTACGCGCCACGCCAGGTCCTCGACCCGGCCGAGCCGGTGACGATGGGCGCGATGGTCGGGCCCGAGGCGTTCACCGAGGTGCGCTACCTCGCCCACCTCAAGCAGCAGCGGGCGTTGGACGTCATCCCCGAGGTCTCCGGCCGGTTCGCCGAGGTCTTCGGGCGCGACTCCGGGGGCCTGGTGCACCCGTACCGGATCGAAGACGCCGACGTGGTCGTCGTCGCGCTCGGCTCGGTGCTCGGGACGCTCTACGACACGATCGACGAGCTGCGGGAGACCGGCGCCCGCATCGGCGCGCTGGGCATCACGAGCTTCCGGCCGTTCCCGGCACGGATCGTGCGCGAACTGCTGGGCGGCGCCCGGCGCGTTGTCGTGCTGGAGCGGGCGTTCTCGCTCGGTTCGGGCGGGATCGTCACCGCGGAGCTGCGGCTGGCCTTCGGCGGGGTGCCCGTGCCCTGCCACACGGTCGTCGCGGGCCTGGGCGGCCGGCCGGTGACCAAGCGGTCGCTGCACTTCGCGCTCGCCGACGCGCTCGCGGACACGTTGGAACCACTGGTTTTTCTCGATCTGGACCGGGTCAGCGTTGAGCGCGAGCTGGCCAGGGCCCGGTGAGGAGCCGATCATGAACACCCAGCCCGTGAAATTCTACCAGACCGGCAGCTTCGTGGCGGGCAACCGCCTGCTCGACGTCGAGGTGCGCACTGTGCAGGCCAGCACGGCCCGGACGAACGCGCTCGACTCCGGGCACCGCGCGTGCCAGGGCTGCGGCGAGGCGCTGGGCGCGCGGTACGCGCTCGACGCGGCGATGCGCGCCACCGGCAACCAGCTGATCGCCGTCAACGCGACCGGGTGCCTGGAGGTGTTCTCGACGCCGTATCCGGAATCGTCCTGGCGGCTGCCGTGGCTGCACTCGCTGTTCGGCAACGCGCCCGCGGTCGCGACCGGCGTGGCGGCGGCGCTGAAGGCCAACGGCCGCACCGACATCCGCGTCGTCGGGCAGGGCGGGGACGGGGGCACCGTCGACATCGGATTCGCCTGCCTGTCGGGCATGTTCGAACGCGACGACGACGTCCTCTACATCTGCTACGACAACGAGGCCTACATGAACACCGGGGTGCAGCGTTCGGGCGCCACTCCCCCGGCCGCCCGCACCGCGACCACCCCGGTGCTCGGGGCGGAGCCCGGAAACGTGTTCGGGCAGGGCAAGGACGTGCCGCGCATCGCGATGGCGCACGAGATCCCCTACGTCGCGACGGCGACGGTCGCCGACCTGCACGACCTCGAGGCGAAGGTGGCCCGCGCGATGGAGTTCCGCGGCGCGCGGTACCTCCACGTGCTGGTGCCGTGCCCACTGGGCTGGGGCAGCGCCTCCCGCGACACGATCCGGCTCGCCCGGCTGGCGACGGAATCCGGCGTGTTCCCCGTGTTCGAGGCCGAGCGCGGGGAGGTCGTGGCGGTGTCGAAGATCCGCCACCGGGTGCCCGTCGAGGAGTACCTACGCCCGCAGGCGCGCTACGCCCACCTGTTCGGCGAACCGCCCGCCACGGCGGTGCTAGCCCGCATCCAGGAGCTCGCCGACCG
The DNA here is from genome assembly GCF_900114035.1 of Amycolatopsis sacchari. Classification (GTDB taxonomy): domain Bacteria; phylum Actinomycetota; class Actinomycetes; order Mycobacteriales; family Pseudonocardiaceae; genus Amycolatopsis_E; species Amycolatopsis_E sacchari. The sequence goes on from NZ_FORP01000001.1 coordinate 718,536, forward strand.
CAACATCCGCCGCTACGGCCTGCTCGGCGAGGAGGAACGATGAAGACCGAACCGTTCGCGATCACCCTGCGCGCCGACTCCGGCCTGGCGAACAAGACCGGTTCGTGGCGCAGCGAGCGCCCCGTCTACCGCGATTTGCTGCCGCCGTGCAACAACGCCTGCCCGGCGGGCCAGAACGTCCAGCAGTGGCTCTACGACGCCGAGGACGGGAGCTACGAGCGTGCCTGGCGGCAGATCATGGCCGACAACCCGCTGCCAGCCGTACTAGGCCGCGTCTGCTACCGCCCATGTGAGACGGCGTGCAACCGCGGGCAGCTCGACGAGGCGGTGGGTATCAACTCCGTCGAACGCTTCCTCGGCGACGAAGCGCTGAAGCAAGGCTGGACGCCGGACGCACCCGCCCCGGCGACCGGGAAGCACGTGCTGGTCGTCGGATCCGGCCCGGCCGGCCTCTCGGCCGCGTACCACCTGAGGATGCTGGGCCACGCGGTTACGGTCTTCGAGGCGGAGTCCGAGCCCGGCGGGATGCTGCGCTACGGCATTCCGCGCTACCGGCTGCCGCGGGAGGTCCTCGACGGGGAGATCCGGCGGATCACTGCGCTGGGCGTCGTGATCGAAACCGGTCGTCGGGTCTCGGATCTCGACGCGACCCTGCGCGATGAGGGGTTCGACGCCGCATTCCTCGGCGTGGGCGCGGGTATCGGGAAACGCGCGTACCTGCCCGCCGGCGACTCCGCCCGGGTCCTCGACGCCGTGGCGGTGCTGCACGACATGGAGGGCGAGCACCGGCCGTCGCTGGGCAGGCACGTCGTCGTCTACGGGGGCGGCAACACCGCCATGGACGCCGCCCGCACCGCCCGGCGCCTCGGCGCCACTGACGCACTGGTGGTGTACCGCCGCACGCGGGAGCGCATGCCGGCGCACGCGAGCGAGGTCGCCGCGGCAGAGGCCGAAGGCGTCCGGTTGCGGTGGTTGTCGACGCTCGCGCACGCCGGGCCCGGCGCGGTGACCGTGGAGAAGATGCGCCTGGACGACACCGGTTTTCCGCGGCCCACCGGGGAGTTCGAGGAGCTGACCGCCGACTCGGTCGTCCTCGCGCTCGGGCAGGAGGCCGATCTGTCGGTGCTGTCCGGGCTACCCGACGTGTCCGAAGAGGACGGTCACGTCGCTGTCGGCAAGGACCGGATGACGGGTCACCCCGGTGTGTTCGCGGGCGGCGACGTCGTCGGCGGTGAGCGCACCGCGACCGCCGCGGTCGGGGACGGCAAGAAGGCCGCGCGCGCGATCGACGCGTGGCTGCGCGGCGAGGCGTACCAGCAGGGCCCCAAGCACCCGCCGGCCGACTACGGCGGCCTGAACACCTGGTACTACAGCGACGCGCCCGCGACGGTGCGGCCCCAGCTCGACGCCGCGCGGCGCACGTCCACGTTCGACGAGGTCGAGGGCGGCCTGGACGAGTCGAGCGCGCTGTTCGAGGCGAGGCGCTGCCTGTCGTGCGGCAACTGCTTCGGCTGCGACAACTGCTTCGCCGTGTGCCCGGACAACGCGGTCGTCAAGCTCGCGGACGGCGGGTACGCCATCGACTACGACTACTGCAAGGGCTGCGGCCTCTGCGTGGCCGAATGCCCCTGCGGCGCCATGGAGATGCGGCCGGAGTAGGGCTGAACGAAACGGGGCGCCGGCACCTCTGAGAGGATGCCGGCGCCCCTTTCCTCAGGTGGTCAGGTCGCCACCTTGACCGGAATCTCGCGCGGCTCGGTCTTGACCCGCACGGGGATCCGGACTTCGAGGACGCCCGCCTCGTAGGCCGCCGTCACGTGCGCGGGGTCCGCGCCTTCGGGCAGCCGCAGGGTACGGCCGAACGCGCCGTAGGCGAACTCGGTGTGCGCCTTGTCGTGCTTGACGAACTCCCGCTCGGCACGCAGCCGCAGCTCACCCCGGTCCACGGTGAGGTGGATCTGCTTCTGCGGGTCCATCCCGGGCAGTTCCGCACGCACGACGTACGTCCCGTCCTCGAAGTAGTCCTCGACGCGAACGGGGTGCTGGTCGCCGAACTCCTCTCCCAGCAACCGGACCACGTCGGGGATGAGTGTGGTCCGCGGAATCAAAGTAGGCATCTGACCTCTCCTTCCTCCGGTCATCGTCTCCGGACACCTTCCAGGCAAGTCCGGGTCCCGCCGCCGGGAAAGGGCGGCTGGTCACCGCACCGGAGGACCTTCGACCCGCGCTCGGCTGTCGTCGCGCGCGACGGCGAGGAGCACCATCGCGCGTCCGGCCGGAGGGCCGATCGTCCTCCGGACCCGGGTCCCCGGTCCCTACCGGGCCACCCGGGGAACGCCGAACGTGGGGGCATGACCAGACGCGTGGTGATCCTCGGCGGTGGCACCGGGGGAACGCTCACCGCCAACCGGCTGCGCCGGCGCCTCGGCGACGACGTCGAGATCGTCGTCGTGGACCGGGACGGCGACCACGTGTACCAACCGGGACTGCTGTTCGTCCCGTTCGGACTGGCACATCCCGAGGACCTCGTGCGCCCGCGGGAGCGGCAGCTGCACCGCGGCATCTCCTACCACGAGAGCGCGGTCGGCCACGTCGACCTCAAGGGGGACACGGTGCTCCTCGAGGACGGCACCACACTGGACTACGACGTGCTCGTCGTAGCCACCGGGGCGGTGCTGCAGCCCGAGGAGACCGAGGGCCTGACGGGACCGGGCTGGCAGGAGAACGTCTGCACGTTCTACGACCTCGACGGCGCACTGGCGCTGGAGGCCGCACTCGCCGGGTTCGCGGGCGGCCGCCTGGTGGTCAACGTGGTGGACCTGCCGATCAAGTGCCCGGTGGCGCCACTGGAGTTCTGCTTCCTGGCGGACTGGTACTTCCGGGAACGCGGGATCCGTGACCGGGTGGAGCTGACCTACGTGACCCCGCTCGACAGCGCGTTCACCAAACCCGTGGCCGCAGGGGTGCTGGGCGGCCTGCTGGAGGAGAAGGGCGTCGGTCTCGTCACGGAGTTCAACACGGGAGAGGTCGACGGCACCGCGGGACGGCTGGTCTCCTACGACGAGCGCACGGTCGGCTTCGACCTCGCCGTCGTCGTGCCGCTGCACGGCGGCGCCGCCTACGTGGGGCGTTCCCCAGCGCTCGGCGACGAGCTCGGCTTCGTGCCCACCGATCCCGCGACGCTGCAGTCGAAAGCCGCGCCGAACGTCTTCGCCCTGGGCGACGCCACCAGTCTGCCGGCGTCCAAGGCCGGCTCGGTCACCCACTTCGAGGGCGAGACGCTGGCCGCCAACGTCGCCCGCTTCCTCGCGGGCGAGCCGCTGCGGGCGACCTTCGACGGGCACACGAACTGCTTCATCGAAAGCGGCTTCGGCAAGGCACTGCTCATCGACTTCAACTACGACACCGAGCCCCTCCCCGGGCACTACCCCACGGGCGCGGGCCTGCCGCTGCTCAAGCAGTCCCGGCTCAACCACCTGGGCAAGCTGATGTTCTCGTGGCTGTACTGGCACAGCCTGCTGCCCGGCCGCGACATCCCCGGAATCGGCTCCGCCATGCCGCACGCGGGAAAGCTCCTCCCTGAGCAGGAAAGGACGCCGTCATGACGACCCGGACCTACGCCGGCACCACCGTCGAGGTGAACGACGAGGGCTTCTTCACCGACCCCGCGCAGTGGCGCGAGGACATGGCGCCCGCCATCGCCCGCGACGCCGGTCTCGGCGACCTCACCGACCAGCACTGGCAGGTCATCAAGTTCATGCGCGCCGAGTACGAGAGCAAGGGCACCGGACCGACCGTCCGGGCGCTGGGCAAGACCTCCGGCGTCACCGTGAAGGACCTCTACCGGCTGTTCCCGAAGGGGCCGGCCAAACTCGCCGCGAGGATCGCCGGCATCCCCAAGCCCCGCGGCTGCATCTGAGACGGGAGACGACGATGAGCGACAAGATCGAGAAGGTGTCCGTGATCGTGTCGAAGGGCTCGCTGGAGGGCGTGTACCCGGCGCTGATCATGGCGAACGGTGCGCGGGCCGAGGGCATGGAGGCGAACCTGTTCTTCACCTTCTTCGGCCTGGACGCCATCCACCGGCAGCGCCACGAGCACATCAAGCTCGCGACGGTCGGCAACCCCGGCCTGCACCTGGCCACGTGGGCGGGCGGCCTGCCGGGGATGTCGAGCGTCATGACGCATTACCTGTCGCGCAAGATGGACGACCTCGACATCCCGCCGATCCCGGAGTTCGTCGAGATGATTTCCGACAGCGGTGCCGGGCTCTACGCCTGCAAGGCCTCCGTCGACCTGTTCGGGCTCGGCAAGGACGACTTCATCGACCAGGTGCGGGACATCATCACCGTGGGCGAGTTCTACGACCTCGCGGCGGGCGGGCAGATCATCTTCACCTGACGGCGTGTCGCACGTTCAACTCCGCGGCGGAGGCGCGTACTCACCTCGGCCAGACGCCGCGGTTCGTGGGCTCCTGTGCCCGCACGTGGCTGTCGTCGAAGTCGAACGAGAGGCGGCAGACGACATCCACCACGCCGGGTACCTGGCGGGTGAGGGTTTCCGCGATGGGCACCGCGCTCCGCCGCTTCAGGCGCCCGGTCAGGGTGACGACGCCGTCGGTCACCTCGATGCTCACGTCGCCCTCCGGCACGCACAAGGCCCTTTCGAAGACCTCGACGGCGATCTCCTCCCGCAGCTCCTCGTCGCCGCGGGCGAAGATCCGCACGATGTCCGAGCGGCTCAGCACGCCTTCGAGCTTGCCGTAGCGGTCGACGACGGGCAGCCGCTTCACGTGCCGCCGCGACATCCTGCGCGCGGCCTCCACGATGGACTCTTCCGGCCCGATGGTGGACACCGGCGCTGCCATGAGGTCTTCGGCCGTCCGCGCCGAGGACCGGGCCCGCCGGTACCGCCCGGCCCACCGGCCCGCCGGGACCTCCTTGTCCATCAGGTCGGCCTCCGACACGACACCGACCACCGTGCGCTCGTCGTCGACGACCGGCACCGCGGAGATCCCGGCCCCGACGAGGATGCCCACGACGTCCTTGACCGGAGTCGTCCGCCGCACCGACCGCACCGCCGTGGTCATCAGGTCACGCACCAGCAGCCGCCTCATAACCGCTCCTCGAGTCGTGTCATCAGGGACAGTTCCAGGGTCACCGCGCCTGACCCGCCGCGGGAGAGCAGCACGTCCCCACCCGGGACGACCTTGGCCCTCTGCTCGCGCGTCCCGGGCCGAACGTGCCCCTCGGCGGAGTCCTTCAGCCCTTCGTGCCTGGACACGAGGTCGTCGGCTATGTCGCCGGCCGGGCTAGGGACTCGACAGGGTTCGCCGAAAGCGAGCGGGCGCCGCGCTTACCCCGTCACCGGCTAGGAACGGCGGTGGCCGATTGCCAGCCGCGCCCGTTCGCGTTCCCAGCGCGCGTGGCGCCGCCGGTCTCCGGCGCACAGCAGCGATACGATTCGTCCACAGAGGACAAGCGCGAACACGGATCACCACGGTCGCGGTCACGGCGACGGTCATTGCGCCGAGGCGCGTGAAGTAGGCAGCGGAGCCGGGTTCCCGCGTCCGTCGAGCCAGCCAGCACCGCGCTTTCGACCCGGTCTCCCGGCCGCACGGGCGGGTGTTCCACCGAGAAGCGTCCGAGATTCGCGCTCGTGCGCCGGACGGTCGTAGTCCCTCCGATGAGATGACCAAGGACCCTCGCTCGTCCCGCCGTCGCACGGCCAGTCTGAACGCGATCTTGACCCGGGAGCAGGGAGGGACCGATGAGCCCGCTGGATCTGGCGCGGTGGCAGTTCGGCGTCACCACCGTGTACCACTTCATCTTCGTGCCGCTGACGATCGGGCTTTCCCTCCTCGTGGCGGGCATGCAGACGGCGTGGGTGCGCACCGGCCACGAGAAGTACCTGAGGATGACCAAGTTCTGGGGCAAGCTGTTCCTGATCAACTTCGCCATGGGCCTCGTCACGGGCATCGTGCAGGAGTTCCAGTTCGGCATGAACTGGAGCGACTACAGCACCTTCGTCGGTGACATCTTCGGCGCGCCACTGGCCATCGAAGGCCTGCTGGCGTTCTTCCTGGAGTCCACGTTCCTGGGGCTGTGGATCTTCGGCTGGAACCGGCTGCCGAAACGCCTGCACCTGGCCACCATCTGGCTCGCCGCGATCGGCACGGTGCTGTCGGCCTACTTCATCCTCGCCGCGAACTCGTGGATGCAGCACCCGGTCGGCTACGCGGTCAACCCCGCCACCGGCCGCGCCGAGCTGAAGGACTTCGGCGCCGTGCTCACCAACTCCACGGCCGTCGGCGCGTTCGCGCACACCATCACGGCGTGCTTCCTCACCGCCGGGGTCTTCGTCGTCGCGATCAGCGCGTGGCAGCTCAAGCGCAAGCGCGCCACGGAGGTCTACCGGCCGTCGATGAAGCTGGCGCTGGTGACCGTCCTGATCGCGAGCCTCGGCGTCATCGTCACCGGTGACCTGCAGGCACGGCTGATGACGCAGCAGCAGCCGATGAAGATGGCCGCCGCCGAAGCCCTCTACGACACCGTCTCGCCCGCGTCGTTCTCGCTGTTCACCGTCGGCTCGCTGGACGGGTCGAAGGAGGTCTTCAGCATCCGCGTGCCGAAGGTCCTGTCGTTCATGGCGACCGGGTCGTTCGACGGCAAGGTGGAGGGCATCAACGACCTGCAGGCCACCGAGCAGCAGACCTACGGGCCCGGCTACTACAAGCCCGACATCCCCACGACCTACTGGACGTTCCGCATCATGATCGGCCTCGGTTTCCTGATGGGCCTGCTGTCGCTGGTCGGGTTGTGGGCCTTCCGCAAGGGCCGCATCCCGCGCTCGCGCTGGTTCTACCGTGCCGCGATCGCCTCGCTCGCCGCACCGTTCGTGGCCAACTCCGCAGGCTGGATCTTCACGGAGATGGGCCGGCAGCCGTGGGCCGTGTTCGGCGTGCTCAAGACCGCGAGCGGCGTCTCCCCCACCGTCGGCGCCGGGAGCGTGCTCACCTCGCTGATCGTGTTCACCGTGCTCTACGGCATCCTGGCCGCCGTCGACGGCGTGCTGATGTTCCGCTACGCGAAGGCGGGACCGCCCGAGCCCGCGCCGGAACCCTCCGAAGTGGACGCCGAGCGTCCTCCGGTCTTCGTCTACTAGGAGAAGAAGCCATGGCTCTCACCGACATCTGGTTCCTGCTCATCGCGGTGCTGTGGACGGGCTACTTCGTGCTGGAAGGCTTCGACTTCGGGGTCGGCATGCTGCTGCCGGTGCTCTCCCGCGACAACACCGACCACCGGGTCCTGGTCAACACCATCGGCCCGGTCTGGGACGGCAACGAGGTCTGGCTGCTCGTCGCGGGTGGCGCGACCTTCGCGGCGTTCCCGCTGTGGTATGCCAGCCTGTTCTCCGGGTTCTACCTGGCACTGCTGCTGATCCTCGTGGCGCTCATCGCACGAGGGGTCGCGTTCGAGTTCCGCGGCAAGATCGACAGCCCCCGCTGGCGAGCCTGGTGGGACCGCGCCATCGTCGGCGGTTCGCTCGTGCCCGCGCTGCTGTGGGGCGTCGCGTTCGGCAACATCGTCCGTGGTGTCCCGCTGGACGCCCAGCACCACTTCACCGGGAACCTGCTGACCCTGCTCAACCCCTACGCCCTGCTGGGCGGGCTGGCCACGCTGAGCGTGTTCACCCTGCACGGCGCGGTGTTCCTCGCACTGAAGACGACTGACGAGTTGCGACAGCGCGCCCGCACGCTCACCGGGCCGCTGGGCGCGCTCGCCGTGCTGTGCGCCGGATCCTTCCTGCTGTGGACCCAGCTGGCCCACGGCGAGACCTGGACGTGGGCGCCGCTCGCCGTCGCAGCGGTGGCGCTGGCCGGTGCGGTGCTCGTGGCCCGTGCGGGGCGCGAGGGCTGGGCGTTCCTGTTCACCGCCACGGCGATCGTGGCGACGACCGTGCTGCTGTTCGGCTCGCTCTACCCCGACGTCCTGCCGTCCACGACGGACGCGGCGAACAGCCTGACCACCACCAACGCCTCGTCCACGCCGTACACGCTGAAGATCATGACGTGGGTCGCCGTCGCGTTCACCCCGATCGTGCTGCTGTACCAGTCCTGGACGTACTGGGTGTTCCGCAAGCGCGTCACCCGCGCTTCGATCCCGGCGGGCCAGGGGCTGTGAAACCGCTCGACCCGCGCCTGCTGCGCCACGCCGCCGCCGCGCGCCCCTTCATCCTCGGGTGCGCGGCGCTCGGTGTGACCACCGCCGGCCTCGTGATCGCCCAGGCCGATCTGCTCGCCACGACGATCTCGCGTGCCTTCCTCGGCGGGGCGGGGCTCGCCGCCGTCGCGGTGCCGGTCCTCCTGCTCGCGCTCGTGGTGCTCGGCCGCTCCTTCGTGTCCTGGCTCGCCGAGACCTCCGCGCACCGCGCCTCGGCGGCGGTGCTGACGCAGCTGCGCGCGGCGATCGTCGGCCACGTCCTCGGGGCCGGGGCGCCGGGCGGAGCGCTCCCCCGCCGAGCTGGCCACCCTCGCCACCCGCGGCGTCGACCGGCTCGACGGCTACTTCGCGCGCTACCTGCCGACGCTGCTCGTCGCCGCCGTCGTGCCCGCCGTCGTCGGGGCGCGGATCCTGTTGTCGGACTGGCTTTCGGCGGTCATCGTCGGCATCACCACGCCCCTGATCCCCGTCTTCATGGTCCTCATCGGGCTGTACACCCAGCGCGAGGCGGGCAAGCAGTGGCGCACGCTGGCCATGCTGGGCAACCACTTCCTCGACCTCGTCGCCGGGCTCGCCGTGCTCACCGCGTTCGGCAGGGCGCGGGCCCAGCTGCGTAGCCTCCGCGAAATCACCCGCGCCTACCGCGTGCAGACCATGAAGACCCTGCGCGTCGCGTTCCTGTCCGCGCTCGCGCTCGAACTGCTCGCCACCCTCTCGGTGGCGCTGGTAGCGGTCTCGATCGGCCTGCGGCTGGTCGCCGGGGAACTGGACCTGCACACCGCGCTCGTCGTCCTGATCCTCGCCCCCGAGGTCTACCTCCCGCTGCGCACCGTCGGAGCCCGCTTCCACGACAGCGCCGAAGGCGTCGCCGCGGCCGGGGAGATCTTCGAACTGCTGGAGGAGAAGCCACCAGCGCGGGGGGCGGGCAGGCCGGCGCCGGACCCGTCGGTCGTGCCCGTCCGGTTGAGCGGGGTCACCGTACGCGGCCGGTCCGCGCCGGTGCTCGACGACCTCGACCTGCGGATCGAGCCGGGCGAGGTCGTCGGCGTCACCGGCCCCAGCGGCGCCGGGAAGTCCACCCTGCTGGACCTCCTGCTCGGCTGGTACCCGCCGGACGGGGGCCGGGTGCTCGCCGACGGGGTCGACCTCGCCGAGGTGGACCGGGCCGCGTGGCAACAGCGGGTCGCATGGGTTCCGCAACGGCCCCGGCTGCTGACCGGGACCATCGCCACCAACATCCGGCTCGGCAGACCGGACGCACCGGACGCGGACGTGGCGGCCGCCGCGAGCGCCGCCGGTCTGGACCTGCCGCTCGACACCCCGGTCGGTGAACTGGGCGCCGGGCTCTCGACCGGGCAGCAACGCCGCGTCGCGCTGGCCCGCGCGCTCCTGCTCGACCGCCCGCTGGTGCTGCTCGACGAACCCACCGAGGGCGTCGACGCCGAGACCGAAGCGGAGATCCTCAGCTGCCTGCCACTGGCGCTCGCGGGACGGACCGCCGTCATCGTGACCCACCACGAAGCCGTGCTCGGGGTTTGCGACCGCGTGGTCGAGCTTCCCGCGCCCGATCCGGCTCCGGTCCCGGCGATCGCACCGGTCCGGCTGGAGCGCCCGCAGGAGGAGGACGCCGAGGACCGGACCGGCGGCGGGTTCGCCGCCGTCGTCAGGCCGTACCGGTGGCGGCTCGCCCTCGCCTGCCTCGCCGGGGCGCTCGCACTCGGCAGCGGCGTCGCGCTCACCGCCACCTCGGCGTGGCTGATCTCCACGGCCGCGCTGCACCCGCCGATCCTCACCCTGACCGTCGCGATCGTCGCCGTGCGCGCGTTCGGCATCGCGAAGGGGGTGCTGCGCTACAGCGAACGTCTCCTGTCACACGATGTCGCGCTCCGCACCCTGGCCGGTCTGCGGGTACGGGTGTGGGCCTCGCTGGTGCGGCTCGGGCCCGCGCTCACCGAGCGGATGCGGCGTGGCGACCTGCTCGCACGGTTGCTGTCCGATGTGGACAACCAGCAGGACCTGCTGGTCCGCGTGCTCGTGCCGGGGGTGTCGGCGGCGGTGGTCGCCTGCGGGGTCTCGATGGGTATCGGCGTGCTGCTGCCCGAAGCGGGAGGGCTGCTGTTCCTCGGGCTGCTGGGCGCCGGGATCCTCGCGCCCGCGCTGTCGGCACTCGCGGCGCGCAGGGCCGAACGGGACACCAGCGTCCTGCGCGCCGAAACGACGTCCGGGACCGTCGAGGTCCTCGAAGCGGCGCCGGACCTGATCGCGTTCGGCGCGCAGGACGCGCGGCACGACGCGGTGCGGGCGACCGGTGCCGCGCTGACGGCCGCGTTGCGGCGCTCGGCGCGCGCCCGCGGGCTGGGTGCCGGGGTCGGCACGCTTTCGCTCGGCGCCGCGATGCTCGGCTGCCTGCTCGCCGGGATCGCGGCCCTGCGCTCGGGCAGGCTGCCCGGTCCGGAGCTCGCGGTGCTGGCGCTGACGCCGCTGGCCACCGCGGAACTGGTGGCCGCCCTGCCCGAAGCGGCGCAGCGGTTCCTCGCCGCCCGCCACAGCGCGCACCGGCTGGCCGAGCTCAATCGCACCCCCTCGCCGGTGGTGGAACCCGCGGAACCGCGGCCGCTGCCCGCACCGGCCGCGCTGACGGTCAGCGGCCTGGCGGTCCGCTGGCCCGGCGCCTCCCGTGAGGCGGTGTCCGATGTGGACCTCGCCGCGGGCCCGGGGCGCAGCGTGGTGCTGACGGGCCCGTCCGGCTCCGGCAAGAGCACCACACTGGCGGCGGTCATGCGCCACCTCAGCCCGTCCGCGGGGCGCATCCGCCTCGACGACACCGACATCGGACGGTGTGCGGGAGACGAGGTCCGCGCCGCGCTCGGCTGGTGCGGACCGGGCACCCACCTGTTCGACAGCACGCTGCGGGAGAACCTCCTGCTGGCCCGGCCTTTGGCCACGGACGCCGACCTCGCGGCGTGCCTCGCCCGCGCGCGCCTGGGCACGTGGTTCGCCGGGCTCCCCCACGGTCTCGACACCCCGCTGGGCGCGCACGGCACCCCCGTCTCCGGTGGCGAACGCCAGCGCCTCGGCGTGGCCAGGGCCTTGCTGGCCGACCGGCCCGTGCTGCTCCTGGACGAGCCCACCGCCCACCTCGACGCCCGCACCGCGGCCGGGCTCGCGGCCGACCTGGCCGCGGTGGCGCGCAACCGGCCGGCGGTACTGGTCACCCACCGGCCCGCGGACTTCCCGGAGCTGCCAGTGGTCCGGGTGCGAGCCGTGGGGTGAGGCTCACCCCGCGGCCTTGGCCCGGGCCTTCACGCTGCGGGCCCGGGTGGCCAGCAGCGCGATCAGGACCGCGCCGATCGTCAGGAACAGGCGGTTGACGTCCACCGCGGGCAGCCACGTGACCTTCGCGTCCTTGACGACGTAGGCACCGACGGGCCGGGCGCCGACGCCGAAGCCGCCGCCCTCCCCTTCCTGCCCCTTCTCGTCGCGCCCGTTCCCACCGCCCGCGCCACCGGACACCGTCGCCGCCGGGATGATCACCACACCGTCGTGCTCGTAGGGCTCCCCGTACACCCGCCGGACGGAGATGGCCTCCCGGACCGTGGTCGCCAGTTCTGTGAACTTCATGTCCTCCTCCTCAGGGTTTCGCTCGTTCGAAACTGCACCCCGCGCGGGGCCCGCAACGAGAGCCGAAGGGCCCTTTGCGCCGGTTCCCCGCGGGCGCACGCTGGCGGTGTGTGGAAGGAGGCCGCGATGACGCGACACAATCCCTCGCTCCGGCGGCCGATGCGCGCCCAGGACCACCTGTGGCTCCACCTCGACACCCCCGTCAACCGGCTCGTCGTGACGTCCGTGCTGTGGACGGCCACCCCGGTCGATCCCGGTGCCCTCCGTTCGGTCCTGGCGGACCGGGTGCTGGCCCGCTACCCGGTCTTCCTGCAGCGGCCCGTGGGCAGGCGGGTCTGGGAGGCCGACCCGGACTTCGACCTCGGCAGGCACTTCACGGTGTCCGCTCTGCCCCCGCCCGGTGACACCGCGACCCTGCGGGAGCACGTCGCGCGGCGGTTGGGAAGCCGACTGGACCTGGACCATCCACTGTGGACCATCGAGTTGCTCCAGGGCTACGGTCCCGGCTCAGCCGTCGTCTCCCGCTTCCACCACGCGATGGCCGACGGGATCCGCCTCACCCAGGTCATGTTCGGCATGCTCGACCCGCTGCGGCCGGACCCCACCCCGCCCGCGCCGGTCGGCGGTACCGCGGTCCGGCACGGCCCCACCGCGCACGCGGCGGCCCGGCTGGCCACGACGGGCGTGCAGCTGCTGACGCGGCTGGGCGAGCACGTGGAGGTGCCGCCCGTCCGCGCCGCGCTGGCGCTGGGCACCCTCGGCGGAGCCGCCGCGCTCGCGGTGACCGGAGCGTTCGTCGAAGGCGTGGCGGGCAGGCTGCCCGGCGGTCCCCGGCGCCTCGCCGGGCACGTGGCGGAACAGGCCGTCACCGCCTGGCACACCGCCGTGGGCGCGAGCCACCTCGTGCGCCCCGCCTACCGGGGCCCGTGGCACGGCGAACCGGGATTGGCCAAGGCAGCCGCGTGGAGCGAGCCCGTCCCGCTGGACCTCGTTCACGGCATCGCGCACCGCACCGGCACGACCGTGAACGACGTCTGCGCGGCGCTGCTGACCGGCGCGCTCGACCGCTACCTGGCCGGACGCGACCACGACCTCCTCCACGACATGCCGTGGATGGTGCCCGTCAGCCTCGAACGGTTCGACGCGGCACTGCCTCCCTTGCTGGGCAACCACTTCGCCCTCGTCCTGGCCGCGCTGCCGCTGGCCAGGGCCGGTTTCCCCGAGCGGCTGCTGGAGGTCCACCGCCGCATGGCGCGGATCCGGGACTCCTACGAGCCACTGGTGAACGTCGGCGTGCAGGACCTGGTGGGCCGCGGTTCCCGCGGCGCGGCGGTCGCGCTGACCCGCTACCTGACCGCCCGCTCGGCAGGCGTGCTCACCAACGTGCCCGGGCCACGCGAGGAGATGGCGCTGGCCGGAGCCCGCGTGCTCGGTGCCGTGGGCTGGGCACCGTGCAGCGGCCGCCAGCCGATCACGGTGTGCATCTTCAGCTACGCCGGGCGGATCCGCTTCGGGTTCGCCACCGACGAGACGCTGATCCCGGATCCGGGGCGGCTGGTGCGGGCCCTGGACGACGAGGTGCGCTACGCCGAAGCCGTGATGGGCGCCACCACCGCCTCGTGACGCCCGTGCACCGCCTCGGCCCGGGCCGACAACGCGGCGATCTCCCGTGCGATGGCGCGGGAGAGCATCCCGCGCTCGGGCACGCCGTCGTGGTCGAGGGTGACGCCGAAGCTCAGCTGGTCGTCGTAGCTGAGCATCGCCACTCCCACCCGCAACCGCAGGGCGATCGGCACGTACGGGTGCAGCGCGAGGACCTTCCGGTCCAGCAGGGACACCCGGCCGCGCGGTCCCGGCACGTTCGTCGCCACCGTCACCACGCTGTGCTGCGGCAGCCGGGCCACGGCACGCACGGCCGCGGCGACCGGGGCGAAGGCCGCCCGTCCCGCCCACCGCACGACCGCGTCTCCCGCTTCGGTCTCCCCGCTGCGCTTGACGGTCGCGAGGCGGCGGTGCACGGCGGCGAGGCGCAACGCCGGATCGGTCAGCTCGACGGGCAGCGTCGGCAGCAGCAGGGACACCCGGTTGCCGGTGGCTGCCCTGTCCGTGGAACCGTGCGTGGAAACGGGGACCAGCGCCCGCACCGTGTCGGTCTCTGGTGTCTCACCCCGCGCCAGCAGCAGTTCACGCAGGCCCGCGGTGATCGCCGCGAGTGCGACGTCGTTCACCGTCGCGCCCAGGGTGTGCCCGATCGCGGCGACCTGCGACAGCGAGGTCTGGACCACTTCGTAACGCCGCTGCCTGCCCAGCCGGCCGGTCAGCGACGACGGTGCGACGGGCACCAGCGCGGACGCGAGCGCGCCGAGCCCTTCCACGGCTTTCGCAGCGGCACGCAGGGCTGGGGTGATCCCTCCGGGTGCCGGCTGCGCGGGCCGCGACGGCTCCGGCGCGCCGCCCGCGAAGACCAGCTCGTGGAGGTGGACGCCGGACACACCGTCGGCGAGGCTGTGGTGCACCTTCGACAGCACCGCCCAGCGCCCGCCCGCCAGCCCTTCCAGCACCCAGAACTCCCACAGCGGCCGGTGGCGCGGCAACCGCTCGGCCATCAACAACGCGACGAGGTCGTACAGCTCCGCCTCCGTGCCGTCTCCGGGGACCCGGGCGCGGTAGAAGTGGCCGGCCGGGTCGAAGTGCGGGTCCTCGGCCCATACGGGCGCGAGCGCGCCGAACGCGGTCCGCACGACCCTGCGCCGGTAGGGCGCGAGCCGCGCGACGAGCGGCGCCATCACGGCGACGACCTCGTCCTGGCGCGGCGCGGGCCCTTCAAGCACCGCGACCGAGCCGATCGCCAGCGCCACCTGCGGATCGGCGTCCTCGATCTCCAGGAACGCCGCCGCCAGCGGGTCGAGCCGGTCGCTGCCGTTCATGATCCACCCCTTCCGCCCGGTACCCACCCACGCTCGTCCGCCGGCGGTGAGCGGTTCCAGGGACCTACGGCCCCCGTTGCCGATGACCTTCCGCCCTGCCCGGCCCAGCCCGCGCCCCGGCAGCGTGGACGGCGATGACGACACGGACGCGGATCGAAGTGCACGGCACCGTGCAGGGTGTCGGATTCCGGCCGTTCGTGTACCGGCTGGCCACGCGTCTCGGTATCGAAGGCGACGTGCGCAACGCCGGCGGCCACGTGGTGGTCCGCGCAGCGGGTGCGGCCGACCCACTGGCGCAGTTCCTGGCCTCTCTGCGGGACTCCGCGCCCCGCCACGCCCGCGTCGAACGGCTGGAGGTGGCGCCCCTGCCCGAGGATGTGACGCTGGGACCGGGGTTCGCGGTCGCCGAGAGCGTGCCGGCCCTTCCACTGGCCGCGCAGCCACCGCCCGATCTGGCGACCTGCCGCGACTGCCTGCGTGAGCTGTTCGACCCCGGCGACCGGCGCTACCGGTACCCCTTCCTCAACTGCACCGCCTGCGGGCCGCGCGCGACGATCGTCGCGGACCTGCCCTACGACAGGGCGAGCACGGCGATGCGCGGATTTCCCCTCTGCCCGGCTTGTGCCGCCGAATATCGCGATCCGGCGGATCGCCGCTTCCACGCCGAGCCGATCGCCTGCCCGGACTGCGGACCGCGCCTGGCGTGGTGGGGCGAGACCCCGGCGCACGGCGAGGACGCGCTGCGGGAGGCGTGCGCGGCGATCGCCGACGGCGGCATTGTCGCGGTGAAGGGCGTCGGGGGTTACCAGCTGGTCTGCGACGCGGGCGCCGCGGACACGGTGTCCCGGCTGCGAGTGGCGAAGAACCGGCCCGCGAAACCGCTCGCGGTCATGGTTCCCGATGTCGACGCCGCGGCCCGGGTGTCGCTTGTGGACAGCGCGGCGCGCGAGCTGCTGACCTCCGCCGCGGCACCGATCGTGCTGGTGCCGCGCCGTCCTGGCGCGCCGGTGGCCGAGGAGGTCACCCCGGGGCTCCGCGAGATCGGCGTGTTCCTGCCTTACACGCCACTGCACCACCTGCTGCTCGCCGAACTGGCGCGGCCTCTCGTGGTCACCAGCGGCAACCGCGGGGGCGAACCGATCATCGTCGACGACGCCGGAGCCCGCGAAGCGCTGGCGCCGGTCTGCGACGGGATCCTCGGCCACGACCGGCCCATCTGGGCCCGCTACGACGATTCCGTCGTGCGCGTCGTGCGTGACCGGCCGCTCGTCGTCCGCCGCGCCCGGGGATACGCGCCGGCCCCGCTGCCGCTCCCGGTCGCCGCACCGGAACCGGTGCTGGCGCTCGGCGCGGAACTCAAGCACACCACGGCACTCGCGGTCGGAGCGGCCGCGGTCGTCGGGCCGCACACCGGCGACCTCGAGGACGCCGCGACGTTCGCCGCCTTCGAGGACGCCGCTCACAAGCTGTGCGAGGTGCCGCGCGTGCAGCCCCGGGTCTGCGCCTGCGACCTGCACCCCGGTTACCTGTCCACCCAGTACGCCCGGCGCTGGCCCGCGGCGAAACGCATCGCTGTGCAGCACCACCACGCGCACGTCGCCGCGACCGCCGCCGAGCACGGCGTCCGCGAGCCGTTCGTGGGTGTCGCGCTCGACGGGCTGGGGCTCGGCGACGACGGCACGTTCTGGGGCGGGGAGGTGCTGCTGGCGACCTTCCGCGGCTATCGGAGGTTCGCCCGGTTCGCCACCGCTCCCCTGCCCGGCGGCGCCGCCGCGATCCGGCGGCCCGCCCGGATGGCGCTCGGCTACCTGTTCGGCGCCGAGGACTTCGGCGAGCGGGTTCCTCCGGAGCTCGCGGAACCCCTGCTGTCGCGGCTCGATCCGCGTGAGGTCGAGGTGGTCCGGACCATGGTCGACCGCGGGCTCAACTGCCCCCTCTCCTCCAGCGCGGGCCGGTTGTTCGACGCCGTCGCCGCACTGCTCGGTGTCTGCGACGACGCCGGGTACGAGGGCGAAGCCGCCGTCCGGCTGGAAGCGGCCGCCGACGGCGGCGCAGGTGCACCACTGGCATGGCGGCTCCACAGGCGCGACGGGCTGTGGGTGTACGACCCGGTGCCGACCCTGCGCGATCTGCTCAGCGCAGGCGGCCCCGCGGCCCGGCTCGCCGCTCGCTTCCACCACACCCTTGTCGAAGTGGTGACCGCCCTCGCCACCGAGGCCGCAGCGGAGCTGGGCACCCGCACCGTGTGCCTGGGCGGCGGGGTGTTCCAGAACGCGCTGCTCACGACCGGTGTGCTCGGCAGCCTCACCGCGGCGGGCCTGGAGGTGTTCACCGGACAGCGGATCCCGGTCAACGACGGTGGTATCAGCTACGGGCAGGCGGCGGTGGCCGCGGCCCGCCTCGCGGGGAGGTGAACGGGATGTGCCTCGGCATTCCCGGCCGGATCACGGAAGTGCGCGACGGGGTGCTGCGCATGGGAACCGTCGACTTCGACGGCATCCGGCGCGAGGTGTGCCTGGCCTACACCCCGTCCGCGGACGTGGGCGACTACGTGGTGGTGCACGTCGGTTTCGCCATCAGCCAGGTCGACGAGGCCGAGGCCGCCAAGACCCTCGCCGTGCTGTCCGCGATCCCCGGCGCGCTCGCGTCGGAGCTCGGGGAGGACGCGTGAAGTACCTCGACGAGTACCGCGACCCGGAGCTCGCCCGGCGGCTGCTGGCGCGGCTGCGCGCCACGACCACGCGCCCGTGGGCGATCATGGAGGTGTGCGGCGGGCAGACGCACACCCTGGTGCGCCAGGGCATCGACGAGCTGCTGCCCGCCGGGATCCGGATGATCCACGGCCCCGGCTGCCCGGTGTGCGTGACCCCGCTGGAGATGATCGACAAGGCCGTCGCGATCGCGGCGCTGCCCGGGGTGATCTTCACGAGCTACGGGGACATGCTCCGCGTGCCGGGCACCACCGGCGACCTGCTCGCGGTCAAGGCCGCGGGCGGCGACGTCCGCGTCGTGTACACACCGCTGGACGCGGTGCGGATCGCGCGGGAGAACCCGGACCGCGAGGTGGTGTTCTTCGCCGTCGGGTTCGAGACCACGGCGCCCGCCAACGCCATGGCCGTGCTGCACGCGGCGGCCACCGGGGTGAGCAACTTCAGCGTGCTCGTCAGCCACGTCCTGGTGCCGCCCGCGATCACCGCGATCCTCGACGATCCGGCGAACCAGGTGCAGGGCTTCCTCGCGGCCGGCCACGTGTGCGCGGTGATGGGCTGGACCGAGTACGAGCCCATCGCCGCCCGCTACCGGGTGCCGATCGTGGTGACCGGGTTCGAGCCGCTCGACCTGCTGGAGGGCATCCTGATGACCGTGCGGCAGCTGGAGTCGGGCCGCGCTGAGGTGGAGAACCAGTACGCGCGTGCGGTACGCCGCTCCGGCAACACCGCCGCCCAGGACGCCGTGCGGCGGGCCTTCCGGGTCACCACGAGGACGTGGCGCGGGATCGGCGACATCCCCGCCTCCGGCCTGGCCTTGGTGCCGGAGCTGGCCGGCTTCGACGCCGACGTTCGCTTCGCCACGACCGGGGTGCGGACCGCGGAGCACCCGGAGTGCATCTCCGGGGCGATCCTGCGCGGGACCGCGCTGCCCACCGACTGCGCGGCCTACGGTGTCCGCTGCACCCCGCGCACCCCGCTGGGCGCGCCGATGGTCTCCGCGGAGGGCACCTGCGCCGCGTTCCACCACGCCGGCCGACGTCCACTGTCCACTTCGGAGGAACGATGACCACGATCGACCCGTTGCGCGCGACCTGCCCCACCCCGGCCGGCGGCTCCGAGCGGGTACTGCTCGGGCACGGCTCCGGCGGTCAGCTCATGGCCGAGCTGCTCGACGACCTCGTCACCGGGAGTCTCGGTGCAACCGGGCCGCTGGAAGACGCCGCACTGGTCGGTCTCGGCGATGTGGAGGTCGTGGTCAGCACCGACTCCTTCGTGGTGACACCCCGGTTCTTCCCCGGCGGGGACATCGGCTCGCTCGCGGTGCACGGCACCGTGAACGACGTGGCCATGCGCGGCGCCCGGCCCGTCGCCCTCGCGCTGGCGTACGTGCTGGAAGAGGGACTGCCGATCGCGGAGCTACGAGAGATCACCGCGTCCGTCGCCGCCGCCGCGGCCGGATGCGGCATCCGGGTCGTCACCGGTGACACCAAGGTGGTGCAGCGCGGCGCCGCGGACGGTCTCTACCTCACCACGACCGGTATCGGGATCCGGCTGGGTGAGACCTGCCCGTCAGCCGCGGCTGGGCGTCCCGGCGACCGCGTGCTGCTGTCCGGGCCCATCGGCTCCCACGGCACCGCGATCCTGTCCGCGCGGGAAGGACTCGGCTTCGAGACCGCGATCTCCTCCGACAGCAGGCCTTTGCACCACCTCGTCAGCGCGATGCTCGACGCCGGTGGCGGAGACGTCCACACGCTGCGCGACCCTACGCGCGGCGGTCTCGCCGGCGCGCTCAACGAGCTCGCCGCCGCCTCGGGCGTCGCGGTCGAGATCGACGAACCCGCGCTGCCCGTGCCCGCCCAGGTGCACGCCGCCTGTGAACTACTCGGCCTCGACCCGTTGCACGTGGCCAACGAAGGATGCCTGGTCGCGTTCGTCGCCCCCCGGTCCGCGGACGCCGTGCTGGCCGCCATGCGGGCGGACCCCGCCGGACGTGACGCCCGTGTCATCGGCACCGTGTCCGCCGCGCCGCGCGGGCGGGTCACCGCGCGCACGCTCGTCGGCTCCTCCCGCATCGTCGACATGCTCGTCGGCGAGCAGTTACCGCGCATCTGCTGAGGCCAGCTCCGCGAGCACCGCGTCGACCACGGCGGGCACCGCGGCCTGGACGACCGGGGAGAGGCCGACGCCGAGGCCGAGGTCCGCGGCCTCGACCGCGAGCACCACCAGCCGTCCCGGCACCCGGCCGAGCGCCTGCCCCAGCAGCAGCGCTTCCGGGATCCCCAGCGCGTGCGAGCTCGCCACCCCCGTGCCGCCGGGCAGATCGTCCACTGTGGAGCGCCAGAGCCTGCCGGGCGTGGCGGGTTCGCACAGGACCGCGTCGACCACGACGGCCAGCGCGGCCCCGGTCCACGCCTCCAGCAGCGAGGCCGGTTCGCCGTCGGACACGACGGCCCGCACACCGGGCAGGTTCCGCGCGGCGACGTCCGCCACCACCGCCGGGCCGATTCCGTCGTCGTGGCGGTACTCGTTGCCGACGCCGATCAGCACCGCCCTCACGTGCGGTCCACGGTGAGTTCGAGGAAGTGCGCCGAGCACGAGATGCAGGGGTCGTGGTTGCGGATGGCCCGTTCGCACAGCGCGGTCAGCTCGGCGTCGGCCAGGTGCAGGTTCGCCGCCGCGACCCGCCGCAGATCCTCCTCGATCGCCGGCTGGTTCTGCGCCGTGGGCGGGACGATCACCGCCGAGCGGATCAGCCCGTCCTCCCCCAGCTCGTACCGGTGGTACAGCAGGCCCCGTGGCGCCTCGCTGACCCCGTGTCCGGTCCCCGCGCGGGGCGCGACGGGCACGAAGGCCCGTGCCGGGCGCTCGTAGTCGCCGATCAGCCGCAGTGCCTCGTCCACCGCGTGGACGACCTCGACCGCCCGCACCACGACGCTGCGGAACGGGTTGCGGCACTCGGCTCCCAGGCCTGCTTCGACCGCGGCCTGCCGCGCGAGCGGGGACAGCGAGCTCGAACTGAACGTGTAGCGCGCGAGCGGCCCGGTCAGGTAGCGGCGGCCGTCGAGCCGGGCGTGCAACGCGGTCGAATGCGGGACCTGCTCCTCGACGACGTGCTCGGGGAACTCCGCGGGGGGAAACACCCCGCCCGTGGTCCGGCGCAGATCACCGCGCTCGATCGCGTACCGGTGGGGTTCCCATGCGGCCAGCAGCTCGTGGTCGAGCTCCAGGTCCGGGAACTCGAACCCGGCCACCCACCGCACCGTCTCGATCGCCTGGTCCAGAGCGCGCCGCAGCTGTTCGGCCAGCGCCACGAAGTCGGCGGGGGCGGGCACGGCGTAGAACCCGCCGACCCTGACGTTGATCGGGTGGATCGCTCTGCCGCCCACCAGCTCCAGGATCGCGTTGCCCGCCTTCTTGAGCTCCAGGCCCCGCTCGACGATCTCGCGGTGGTCCTTCGCGAGCGTGATCGCGTCCGGGTAGCCGAGGAAGTCCGGGGCGTGCAGCAGGTGGATGTGCAGTGCGTGGCTGGAGATCCACTCGCCGCAGTACAGCAGCCTGCGCAGGGCGGCCAGCGGCGGGTCGAGCTCCACGCCGCACGCCTGTTCGAGGGCGTTGCACGCGCTGGTCTGGTACGCCACGGGGCAGATCCCGCAGATCCGCGCGGTGATGTCCGGGGGCTCGGTGTAGGCGCGCCCGCGCAGGAAGGCCTCGAAGAACCGCGGCGGCTCGTAGATGTTCAGCTCGGCCCGCTGCACCTGTCCGTTGTGGACGGTCAGGTGCAGCGCTCCCTCCCCCTCGACGCGTGCCAGCGAGCTGACCTTGAGCTGCCTAGTGCGATGGCTCATCGTGGCTCCCCCGCCCGAACGCGGCGACGTTGAAGGTGGCGAAGACCCGCTCGACCTCGCCCTGGCTCATGCCGCGCGCCCGCAGCAGCGGCAGCAGCGCCGGCACGTTCGGCTCGGCCATCGGCCCGAAGCAGCCGAAGCAGCCGCGCCGGTAGGCCGGGCACAGTGCCCCGCACCCGGCCTGGGTGACCGGACCCAGGCACGGCGTGCCGTCGGCGACCATGACGCACGTGAGGCCACGCCGCTTGCACTCGGTGCACACGCTCGTCCGCGGCGTCGCGGGCTCCCGCCCGGCGAGCAGCGCACACAGGGTCTCCAGCAGCTGGCCGCGGTCGATCGGGCAGCCACGCAGCTCGAAGTCGACCCGCACGTGCTCCGAGGCCGGGGTCGAGGTGGCGAGCGTGTCGATGTACTCGGGCCGCGCGTACACCACGGACGTGAACTCGCGGACGTCGGCGAAGTTTCGCAGCGCCTGGATCCCGCCCGCCGTAGCGCAGGCCCCGATCGCCACCAGCACCCGCGACTGCTCGCGGATCTCGTGGATGCGCCGCTCGTCGGCGGGCGTCGTGATCGACCCTTCCACCAATGAGACGTCATAGGGCCCTGGCACCACCGCGCTGGACGCTTCCAGGAAGTGCGCGATCGTGATCTCGCCCGCCAGCGCGAGCAGCTCGTCCTCGCAGTCCAGCAGCGTCAGCTGGCAGCCGTCACAAGAGGCGAACTTCCAGACGGCCAGTGTCGGCTTGCCCATCACAGCTCCCGCACCTTCAGCAGCGGCCCGGCGACGTCGTAGGTCACCACCGGACCGTCACGGCACACCAGCAGCGGACCGAGCTGGCAGTGCCCGCACTGCCCGGCGCCGCACTTCATGTTGCGTTCCAGCGAAACCTGGATGTCGCGGGCCGCGACTCCCCTGCCCTGCAGCGTCCGCGCGCAGAACCGCATCATCGGTTCCGGGCCGCACAGCAGCGCCGTGGTACCCGCGGGTTCGAGGTCGAGTGCCGCCAGTGGTTCGGTCACGAACCCCACGCCGCCGGCCCAGCCGGGCCCCGGCACGTCCACCGTCCGGCACACGTCGATGTCCTCGTGCCAGGCCCACGCGTTGAGCTGGTGGCGGTAGAGGAACTCCCGGGGCGTCCTGGCACCCGCCACCAGCACGACGTGCCGGTAGGACGCCCGGTCAGCGAGTGCGGCGAGGACGACGGGGCGCAGTGGCGCCAGCCCGAGCCCGCCCGCGACGACGACGAGGTCCCTGCCTCGTACCGACGCGAGGTCCCATCCCGTGCCGAAGGGGCCGCGCACGCCCAGCACCGCGCCCGGTGGCGTGTCGTGCAAGGCACGGCTCACGGCGCCCACCGCACGGATCGTGTGGGTGGTTGTACCGTCCGATGTGGACGGATCACCGCTGACCGAGATCGCCACCTCGCCGACGCCGTGCGCGTAGAGCATCATGAACTGCCCCGGCCGCGAGCGCGGCAGCGCGTCGCGCACCGGCTCCAGGCACACGGTCACCGCGTCGTGGGTCTCGGTCACCCGGTTCGCGACGCGGTGCGGGACGGGGATCATCGCCGCGGTCACGCCCGATCACCGGGGTTGCCGTAGAGGTCCAGCAGGCGGGCGCGGGTGGCCTGCAGCCTGCCGGACAGCACCTCCACCACCGCCGTCGCCAGGCGGTAGCCGAAGGCGGGGTGCCGCTCGGCGAGCGCGCGGAGCCGGGCGGCGTCCAGCCGCACCGCGGACACCGGCTGGACGGCCGTCGCGTCGAAGTGCCAGTGGTACGGGGGCACCAGCCAGGACCAGCCCAGCAGGTCACCGCGCCCGAGGGTCTGGATCACCACGTCGCCCCGGCCGGGCACCGCGGTGGTCAGCTCGACCAGCCCGCTGGAGAGGATCCAGCAGGCGTCGGCGGGTTCGTCGGTGGAGAACAGCCGCTCGCCGGCGGTGTAGCTCACCTCGGCGGCGGCTTCCGCGATGAGCCCTCGCTCCTCCGGCGTCAGCCCGCCGAACAGCGGCAGGGTGGCGAGGTCGGTCATGACCGCTCCTGCCCGGCGTACCGCGCGAGCGCGGCGGCCTCCTCGGTGATGTCGATCCCCGCCGGGCACCACGCGATGCAGCGGCCGCAGCCGACGCAGCCCGAGGTGCCGAACTGGTCGTGCCAGGTGCCGAGCTTGTGGCTCATCCACTGCCGGTAGCGGCTCTCCCCCGAGGTGCGCACGCTGCCGCCGTGCAGGTACGAGAAGTCCAGCTCGAAACACGAAGCCCAGTGCTGCCAGCGTTCCGCGTGCTGTCCGGACAGATCCGTGACGTCCTCGGTGGTGGTGCAGAAGCAGGTCGGGCAGACCATCGTGCAGTTGGCACACGTCAGGCAGCGGCTCGCGACGTCCTCCCAGTGCGGTGACTCGCGTGACTCGCGCATCAGCGCCCGCAGATCACCGGGCGGCATCTGCCGTCCCATCGCGCCGGCCGCCGCCTCGACGGCGCCGGCCGCGGCCCGTACCTCGGAGGCGGGAGCTTCGTGGTGCGGCACCAGAGCGAGGACCTCGGCGCCCTCGGCGCTGCCTGCCTCGGTCACGAAGTGGTGGGTGCCGCCGTCGATCCGCTCGGTGAGCGCGAGGTCGTACCCGCTCGTGGCGCCAGGGCCGGTGCCCATCGAGGCGCAGAAGCACACGCCACCGGGCTCGGTGCAGTTCGCCGCGATCACGAACACCTGCCGACGCCGCCGGGCGAAGGACTCGTCGGGGAACGCGCCCCGCCCCAGCACTCCGTTCAGGACGCCGATCGCCGCCAGGTCGCACGCGCGTACGCCGAGGAACGCGTAGCGCGGTGCCTCCCCGTGATCCGGCTCGAAGTCACCGGACCACAGACGCCGCCGCGGCGGATGGAGAAAACGCTTCCACGACTGCGGGCCGGCCGAGTGCCCGAACAGCGCGCCGTCCTCGCGCCGCCGCAGCGCGTACCGGCCCGGCGCGGCGTCGACACCCCAGCCGGCGGGCAGGCACCGCACCGAGTCCACTTCGGCCAGCACGATCGCGTCGTCGCGGACGGTCGGCCCGATCACCTGGTACCCGCGCTCGCCCAGCACCCGGATCAAGCGGTCGAGCCCGTCCAGGTCCAGCACCACCGTCGCCACGGTGCCTCACCGTCCGAGGTGGACTTCGCGGTGGGTGATGGCTTCGATGTCCGCCGCGGTCGCGTCGAGCAACCGGTGGGCGAGGTCGGCCAGCGCGCGGGACACCGCGAGCTCGTCGCCGATCTCCGGCACGTCGGCGTCACGGGGGTTCAGCCGGGCCAGGCCGGTACCGGCCAAGCCCGTGTCGTCCGGGTTGTGCAGCCGGGCCTGGGCACGGGTGCGGTTGTCGTGCTCGTCGATGAAGACGTCGACGCGCCAGCGCTTCTCACGCATTTTCTTCCTCCTCCTGGCTCGCGGTTCCCTCGTGTCCGGTGTGGACGATCACGACAGGGCACTCGTGAGCCGACGACGACCAGCAGCCGCTGCTCGTCCCGGCCCACGGCCTCCCAGTCGATGCCGGTCGGCAACGAACGCCACAGCGGCCTCGGCGGGCTGGAACCCGTCCACTCCCACCACGACCGCGCCGCGCGCGTGCGGCTCACCGCCGCGGACCACGGGGCCGTGTGCGTGAACCGCGACGCTGCTGGAGACCGGACCCATCAGCATGCCGCGGAACCCACCGAAGCCACGGGAACCCAGCGCCACCATGAGTGCGTGGGCCGAAGCCGCTACGAGCTCGCCCGTCGGCGGTCCGACCTTCAGTTCCGTCTCGACCCGGGTCCGCGCCGCCGCCTCGCGCGCCTGCACCTTCGCCAGGTGCAGCCGGTGGTGGCCCTGCTCGACGGGGGTCTCGGTCAGGCCGTGCCTGCTGCCCGCGGTGATGTGCGGGCCCAGCGAAGGCAAGTCGCAGGTGTGGAACAGGTGCACCGGAACGTGGCGGCGCGCCCCCTCTCTCGCCGCCCGTGCGACTGCGCGGGACGCGGAAGCCGATCCGCCGACGCCCACGAGGATCGCGCGTTGTGCTGCTGTCTCACCCATGCGGGCCAGAGTGGCGCCACGTTTCGCGTTCCGGCAGGGTCCGGGGTCACCGGCGGCGGGGACCAAGGCCCGTACCGGAACCTGCCGCCGCGCGCTGCGCCGTCAGTACCCCGTTGACCGGGTAGCCCAACCGCAGGAACGCCTGCGGGTGTCCCGCCAGGCCGAGTCGTGCGATGAGCCCGGCCCGCACCTCGTGCAGCTGCAGCGGCTGGGTCAGCACCGAGCCGACCAGGCCGTTCGCCACCGCGGTCAACCAGACCTGCTGCAACGCGCGCCCGGCGAGCACGTGGTCGCGCCGGGCGTCGTCGGGGGTCAGCACCAGCAGCAGCTGCTCCCTGGCGAGGCGCTCGGCCAGGGTGATCGTGTCGGGCAGGTGGCTGTCGGCGCGCACCAGCCCGCTCCACGGCAGCGTCGGCTCGAGCGGCAGTGGGTCGCGGAACTGGTCGGACCACGCGGACAGCTCGCGCTGGTAGGCCCGGTCGGCGCGCAGCACCCGCCCCGCGTAGCCGAGCAGTTCGGCCAGCGCAGGGGACTCCCGGTCGGCGTGCACCGGCCGGATCTGCGTGCCCGCGACACCGGCGGCCGCCACGAGCGCGGCGACTTCGTGCCTGGCCAGCCGCTGCAGCGCGAACGGTGCGCGGTAGCTGCGCCGCCGGTAGATCGCGCTGTAGCGGTTCACCTCGTCCTCGGTCGCCGGTTCCCGTCCGCGGGCGGCGACGCGGGCGACCAGGTCCGGGCGGGCGCCGTCGGGGAACAGGGTCACCTCCGCGCGCCGGCCGAGTGCGCGCACGGCAAGCTCCACATTGGTCAGCACGGCGCCGCAGGAGATCATCCGGTCGCGCCCGCTCGGGTCGTGCCGCGGCAGCCGGGCCTCGAACCGCTCGTACACCTCGGCTCCGTCCGGGTGGATCTCCACCGCCCACGGCATGCTGTTGTGCACCGACGGCGCGTTCGCCGCCGCGCGCGCGAGCACTCCCACCTCGATGTCCGACCAGGTCATCGTGACCACCCTCCCGTTTCCTCCGCCGCCAGCGTTCGCGTGCGGCGAGGGGGACGACAGAGCCCCGCTGCCTACCGAAGAGATGACCTTGGTCCCCGAAGCCGGGGACCAAACGCCACGCCGCCGGGACAAGGGGTGGTCCTAACCTGGATGACGACCGAGCGGAAAGGTGAGGACTGTGATCTCGATCTTCCTGGTCGACGACCACGAGGTCGTCCGCCGCGGCGTGGCCGACCTGCTCGAGACCGATCCGGGCCTCAAGGTCATCGGTGAGGCGTCGAACGCCGCGCAGGCGCTCGCGCGCATTCCCGCTCTCCGCCCCGACGTGGCGTTGCTCGACGTGCGCCTGCCCGACGGCAACGGGGTCGAGCTGTGCCGCGAGCTGCGCTCGAAGCTGCCCGACCTCAACGTGCTGATGCTGACCTCCTACACCGACGAGGAGGCCATGCTCAACGCCATCCTCGCCGGGGCAGGCGGCTACGTCATCAAGGACATCCAGGGCCTGCAGCTGATCTCGGCGGTGCGGGAGATCGGCGCGGGCCGGTCACTGCTGGACAACCGCGCGGCCGCGACCCTGATGGCCAAGCTGCGTGCCGACGCGGCCGACCACGGCCCGCTCGCGCACCTCAGCGAGCAGGAGCGCACCCTGCTCGAGCTCATCGGCGAGGGCCTGACGAACCGGCAGATCGCCGGGCGCATGTTCCTCGCGGAGAAGACCGTGAAGAACTACGTCTCGCGCCTGCTCGCCAAGCTGGGTCTCGAACGCCGCACCCAGGCCGCCGTGCTGGCGACCAAGCTGCACGAGCGCCGGCACCCCGACGGGGACTGATCTCAGCCGGCCCCGTCGGCCGCCGGATCCAGCCGGGCGCCCTCCCGCCAGTGCCGCACGACTTCCGCGGAACGGATCACGGCGACCGGACTCGCCGCCTGGCCGGCCACGTGCGTGCTCGTCGAGCCCAGCAGCAGCCGCGCGAATCCCGTGTGCCCCCGCGCGCCGACCACCAGCAGCCTGGCGTGCTCGCCGAACTGCAAGAGGGTCTCGCCCGCCGGTCCGCGCAGCACGAGGTGCTCGACGGGTACCTGGGGGAACTCGCCCGCGATCGGGGCGAGCTCAGCCGCGAGGGCCGCTCGTGCGCGTTCGTGGACGCCCGCCGAGTTCGTGGTGCCCAGCGCACGCCACACCCGCAGCGCGGTGACCGGTGCTCCGTGCGCCGCGGCCCACAGGAACGCGAACCGGGCGGCGGGGGCGCACTCGGGCCACCCGTTGAGCCCGACGACCACCGGCCCCGTCGCCGGTGCCCGGTCGCGCACCACCACGACCGGGCACAAGGCCTTCATCGCGAGCGCCAGCCCTGCCGAGCCCAGCAGCAGGCGGCTGACGCTGTGCGCTCCGCGCGAGCCCAGGACCGCCTGCCGCGCCCCGCTCGACTCGGCCAGCAGCACCTTCCGCACGTCACCGGCACGCAGCCGGCTCGCCACCCGCACACCGGGAGCCGCCAGCGACGCCACGACCTCCGCCTCGCGCAGGTGGGCAGTGCCCTGTTCACGCTGCTGGACCGCGCGCAGCTCCCGGGCCGCGTAGCTCTGCCCGCCCGGGGAGTACGCGTGCACGAGGGTCAGCGGCTCCCCCGTCGACCGCGCCTCCTCGGCTGCCCAGCGAACGGCCGCCAGTGCCGACGCGGAACCGTCGACGCCCACCACCACACCGCTGGTGTTCATCCGCCTCGCCCCTCGAAGTCGCGACGCATCACGGCTTGGCGGTCATCTCGGCCGCGATCGCCGTGCCCCAGCCCCACGCGCGTTCCCGTTCGCCGCCGGCGAGGGCGGGCGGCTCGGCTGTGGTGACGAAGAAGCTCTCCGGCTTGCAGATGATCCGGACGTGGCGTCGCTCCAGCGCCTTGGCCGCCCCGGCCGCCGCGGAACCGACGAGCCAGCGCGGCTTGTCGAGCCGGGTGTCGAAGGTGACGGCGAGCAGGCCCGCCGGTACCGGCTTCAGCGAAGCGATCCACTCCCGCACGCCCCCGCGGGAGCACACGCCGTCCTTCGCCTGCTCGGCGGCGGACTTGCGGGTCGCGGGCCGGCTCATGCCGTGGACGTGGGTGGGGCCGCCGACGACGAGCAGGTCGAACTCCGCGAGGTCGCCGGGCGCGTCATCGACGTTGACGACCTTCGCGCTGACCTCGGGCGCCATTCCTCCCGCGACGGCCTTGGCGACCGCCTCGGTGTTGCCGAACATCGACTCGTACACGATGAGCGCACGCATCGGTCCTCTCCTTTCCTACAGGTTCTGGAGTTGCTTCGACGCCCGGTGCACCGGCACCGCGACGAGGACGGCCCCACCGGCCAGCAGCACCGCGCCGGTGACCAGCACGCCCGTGGCGATCCAGCCGAGACCGGGTGCCGTGGCCCCGATTTCGGCCCGCACAGCGAGCCCGGGAGCGCCGTTCAGGTTCATCACCACGAGCGTCCAGTCGCCGCCGGTGGCCGGCAGGCGCACGGTCTGCGTACCGGTGCCGCTCGCGCGGGCGGTCCAGATCCTGGTGTCCTGCGGCGGAACGGCGGGCGCACTTCCATTGTGGACAGTCGTGTCCCGGCCGGACAGCCCGCGCAGGGTCACGTAGTTCACCCCGGCGAGGTAGTCGCGCACCTGCCCGGCGGGCGCGACGCCGACGAACACAGCGCTCGCGGGATCGGCCGCCGCGACGCGGACCCGCACGTCCCCGACCGCGGCGGTGAACGGAACGGGACCGGACGGCTCGGTGATCAAGGCGTATGTGCCCGTGGTGAACGTGTTCGACGCCGACAGGTAGCCGTCGGCGTCCCGGCCGGTCCGATCCGCCCACAGCAGCGCGGCCCCGCCGGTCAGCAGACCCATCGCGGTCAGCGCCAGCACCGCCCCGGCGACCACGGACACGACGCGCCCGGCCGTCCAGCGGTGCTGCGACGGGCGTGCCTCGTGGGGACCGCCCAGCGATCCGCCGGTGTCCTCACCACCCAGGTCGAGCCGGAACGGCGGGTACTCGTCGGTCATCAGGGCCAGGTAGGCGCCGACGCGGATGACCCACCGGTCCATGCCGACGACGAAGTCGTGGATCGGCCGCGGGTAGCGGCCGGTGAACAGCAGCACCACCGCGGCGACGAGCACCAGGACGCCGACCAGCCCGCCCGCGGCCCAGTCGAAGTTCCCGCCGCGGTCCGTTCCGGCGAGCCACACCCCGCCGCCGACGAACAGTCCGGTCACGACCAGGTGCGGGAACGCCAGCAGCCACTTCACCAGCACCAGCCCGTGCGACAGGCGCTCCGGGTAGGCCACGTCGAGCCGCGCCGGGTACTCCGGCACCTCGGCGAGGGTGAAGGGCGGGTACTGGTCGGTGCCGAGCGCGGCGTAGGCGTAGTACTGCACCCGCCACGTCCAGCGGAGGACTCCCACGTTGAAGTCGAAGATCGCCCTCGGGTAGCGGCCGGTGAACAGGATCGCGAAGAACGCGACCACGGTCAGCGCGGCGAAGGCGAACCACAGGAACGCCAGCACGAAGTAGTGCGGCAGGGCCAGCAGCCACTTCACCAGCCACAGCCACCGGGACAGCACGGGGTCCGGTCTCGCTTCCACCCGGACCGGGTACGGCGCGGGAGCGGTCATCGGGAGCCACCTCCTTCGAAGTCCCCCCGACCGTGCGCGCCGCGGCAGGGGCGGGGCCAGGCACCAAGGTCCCCGGTGCTCGGGAACTTCGGCTCTGCTCCACCTCGCCCCCGGGCTGCGAGATTCGGGCCGTAGGCCGTCATCCGCAGACCGAGGCAGGTTTTTTCGATGGACCGTGGCTTTCCCGACACCCAGACCGTCGAAGCGGCGATCGCCCTCGCGGTCCGCGCGCCGTCGTTGCACAACTCGCAGCCGTGGCGCTGGCGAGTGGGCGACCGCAGCGTGCACCTCTACGCCGACCGCACCCGGCTGCTGCCCGAGACCGACCCGCAGGGCCGGGACCTCCTGCTCAGCTGCGGTGCGGCGCTGCACCACCTGCGCACCGGGTTCGCCGCGCTGGGCTGGCGCGCCCAGGTGCACCGGCTGCCCAACCCCGCCGACCCCGACCACCTCGCCGCGGTCGAGCTGCACCGGCATGACGCGTCCGAACAGGACATCGAGCTCGCCGCCGCGATCCCGCGGCGGCGCAGCGACCGGCGCCGCCACAGCTCCTGGCCCGTGCCGGACGAGGACGTCCAGCTGATGGCCCGGCGCGCCGCGGCCGAAGGCACCTTTCTCAGCACCAGCGACGGATCGGCCCGCTACCACCTGTGGCGCGCCATCGTCACGGCCGCGCGGCACCACGAGCACGATCCCGCGTACCGGGCCGAGCTCGCCGAGTGGAGCGGCCGCCACGCCGCACCCGACGGAGTCCCGAGTGCGAACACGCCCGCGCCGGATCCGAAACCGGGAGCACTGCCCGGCCGCCGGTTCGCCGATCCTCGGCTGGCGCAGCCCGCCGACGCCGACGGGGAGGCGGACGAGACGATGCTGCTCGTCCTGGGCACCACCTCCGACGACCGGATGTCCCAGCTGCGGGCCGGCGAGGCGACCAGCGCGGTCCTGCTGACCGCGACCGCGCTGGGGCTCGCCACCTGCCCGCTGAGCGAACCGCTGGAAGTCGCGGACACCCGGGAGATCCTGCGCACCCGCGTGACCGGCGGCAGCTACCCCCAGATGGTGCTGCGGGTCGGCTGGGCCCCGATCAACGCCGACCCGCTGCCCGCGACACCCCGGCGCGACCTCGCCGAGGTCCTGGCGCCCCTGGACCGTCCCGTCCGCCGATGAGGAGCGACGAAATGCCGTACTGGAACCACATGAACGCCGGCTGGGGACTGCCGGCACTCCTGCTGTCGGTGCTGTTGGCGGTCACCCTCGTCGTACTGGTGGCCGTCCTGCTGCGGGGCAGCCGCGCCCGGCCCGAGGACAAGGCGCTGCGCATCCTCGACGAGCGCTTCGCGCGCGGGGAGATCGACCAGGAGGAGTACGAACGGCGGCGTGCCGCGCTGCTCGAATGACGAGAACCGCCGCCGGGACACCACGGATCCCGGCGGCGGTCGCCGCTGTCGTCACTCGTCTTCGTCGTCGTGCTTGTCCTGCTTCTCCCGCTTCTGCGTGGCCAAGTACACCCGGATGGCCCGCTCGGCGAGCTCCTCCGTGCTGTGCGACGAGACGCGGTTCTTCGCCGACTCCTTCGCCTCGCGGGTGGCGTTGGCGCTTTCCCTGTCGTTCATGACACCTCTCCTGTCCCTTGTGGACACCGTGGACGAATCAGACGATCGGCCCGGCTTCGTAGCCGAGGGAGCCCATCACCTCGCGCTCGGCCTCCGCGGCCTTCGCGGGCAGGACCACCACCGGGCACGTCGCGTCCCGCAGGCACTTCGCGCTGACCGAACCGACCAGCGCCCGCACCAGCCTCCCGTGCCCGTGCCTGCCCACCACGAGCAGGTCCGCGTCCCGGGCCGCCGCCAGCAGCACGTCGGCCGGATCGCCCTCGACGACCTCCGCCCGGGTGGGTACGCCGGGCACGCGCACGGCGTCGACGAACTTCGCCTGCGCGCGCCGGTGTGCTTCGGCCATCTCCTGGGCCGTGCTCTGCACCGCACCGAGGTCGAGCACGGGGAGGTAGGACCAGGCCGTGACCGCGTGCACCGCACCGCCGGTCAGCTCGGCCTGGCGCACCGCCCACCGCAACGCGGCGGCGCTCATCGGCGAACCGTCCACGCCGACCACGATCTTGTGTTCGCTCATGATGCCCTCCTCGTCCGGAAGATCTCCTGCTGCACGGCCAGGAACCGCCTGCGCTGCCTCTCCTCTGCGGCGGCGAGCTCGTCCGGTGTCAGCACCTGGGCGTCGGCACCGGGGAAGAAGGTCGAGACGTGGTCGTCGTGCACCCAGTGCACGACGTAGGGTGGTGCTCCGTCGGGAGCGGTCACCTCGACGATCCGGCCGCGCTGTTCCGCCGCACCGACCGTGCGGCTCTTGACGACGATCCAGTCGCCCGTCCTCGCCCGCATCGCCGCGCTCCTCAACCGCGGGCGACGAGCACGGGGCAGCCGCCGTGCTGGACCAGGGCCTGGCTCACCGAACCCAGCAACAGCCCCGTGAACCCGCCGCGGCCGCGGCTGCCGACGACGACCATCCTCGCGCTCCGGCTCCAGTCCAGCAGCCGCTGACGCGGCTTGTCCTCCTCGACGACGCGGCGGACCTCGACGTCGGGGAATTTCTCCCGCCAGCCCGCGAGTGCCTCCGCGAGGACCCGGTTCGCCTTCTCCCGCAACGGTTCGAAGTCGAACGGCGCCATCGCTTCGGCGAACACCCGGCCCGGGTCGGCGTCGGCCCACACGTGCACCGCCACCAGGGGCACGCCGTGGACGGCAGCCTCCTCGAAGGCCAGTGCCAGCACCGCTTCCGAAGCCGGTCCGCCGTCCACCCCGGCCACCACCGGGGCCGTGCCCGCCCGGTCCTCACCCCGCACCACGGCCACGGGGCAATGCGCGTGGGCTGTCAGCGCCGTGGCCACCGAGCCGACGACGAGGTCACCCAGCACCCCGCGGCCGGCGGAACCCACGACGAGCATCGTCGCGTCCTCCGACCGCCGCAGCAGCAACGGCACCGGGGAGTCCAGAACGGACTCCTGCTCGACCACCGGGTGGTGCTCGCGGTGCCCGGCCGCCGCCGCGGCCTCCCGCACGATCTCCTCCGCTTCGAGGCGGCGCGAGTCCAGCCAGTCCCGGGGCGGGAGCGCTTCGCCGTAGAACGCGTCCGGGATGCCGAACCCGTTGACCACGTGCAGGGGCAAGTGGCGCAGCGCGGCCTCCTCGGCCGCCCACTCGACGGCGCGCAGCGACTGCCGGGTTCCGTCCACTCCGACGACGACCGGGGCGTTCATGCCTTTTCCTCCTGGTGCTCGATTTCTCCCACGTAGCACCGTGCGCGGATCACGCCCGGTACCCCTTCCGCGAGGATCACGGCGACCTCGCGGTCCTTGTCGCTGTCGAACCGGTCGAGGATGGTGGCCTCGCCGTCACGGACGTCGACGATCCACCGGTCCCCGCCGCCGAACACGGCCAGCCGGCCGCGGACGTCGTTCGCCAGTGCCTCGTCCGGGCGGGCCAGCACGCGCAGGAAATCCCTGCGGGTGACCACGCCGGCCAGCTTGCCCCGGTCGACCACCGGCAGGCAGCGCAGGTGCTCGTCGAGCATCAGCCGTGCCAGCCGTGCCGCGTCGTCGTCGACGTCGACGGTCCGCACCGGGGCCGTCATGAGCTCGGCCACGGTGTGCGCCGGGCGGCGCGGCTCGCCGGGGAACCGGTCGGCGATGAAGTCGGCCTCGGTCGCGATGCCGGTGACCCGGTTGTCGTCGTCCACCACCGGCAGCGCGGTGAAGCCGCGCTCGGCCAGCAGCTGCCCGGCGATCCTGACGTCCTCGGCGGTGTGGATGGCGACCACGGGTGCGGTCATGATGTCGCGTGCTCTCACGGGGTCCTCCTCAGGTGTAGTACCGCCCACTCCCGGTCCCACAGCGCGCGCCGGTGCCGGTCCAGCAGGGCGCGGGAGGCGAGGAACGCACCGCCGACGACCGCGGAGAACCCCAGCCAGGTCATCAGCGCGGTCATGACCCCGACCACGACGAGATCTCCCGGCTGCGGCGGTGGCGCCACCGGGTTTCCGGTCGCGTCGAGCCAGACCGGCACCCGCGTGCCTTTCGCCGTACCGCGGTCGGCGGAGATCGTCCCGGTGCGTTCGCTGCCATCGGCCAGCTGCCACGCCGCTACGACCGCGGCCCGGCTGTCGAGGGGAACTCCTTGGGGTGTAACGGCTTCAGGTGGGGCGTCGGCCAGCAGCACCGCGGTCGCGGGCCGCCGGTCCGTCGCGGCCTCGGCCGCGCGCCGGTCGGCGTAGGTCTGTGAGCCGAACGCGCAGGCGAACGGGACCGCCGCGAGAACCAGCGCCACCACGAAGACGAGCAGCGCGCTCTCCAGCCGGTCCACCGGCCGCACGAGCGGGTTCGGCGTCACGTGTGCCGTTCTCCACCACCGTTTCATGCCTCGAAGGTTCCGCACCGCACGGGTGGCGGCGAAGGGTCGTTGGTCCTTTCCGGCGGTGCCCGAGGCCCTGTCCCGGTCAGCACTGGTGCCTCTGTTCCGGCGGCCGTGCGGGCGCGAAGCTCGGGTCATGCGAGCGAGCGACATCATGAGCAGCCCGGTGTTCGGCGTCACCGCCGATGCCGGCATCGAGGAAGCGGCCGCGCTGATGCTGGAGCGCGGGTTCACCACGCTGCCGGTGGTCACCGGCGAAGGGCGGCTGCTCGGTGTGGTGACCGAGGCGGACCTCGTCGGCGCCCGGTTCGTGCCCGGCGCCCGAGGCGAGCCCGCTCCCGACAGCGGCACGATCCCCGGCCTCGCACCGAGGCGCGTCCGGCAGCTCGTGCACACCGTTCCACCGGTGCCCGTCACCACGGAGCTGACGGACGTCATCGCGATCATGGTCGACTCGGGTCGCCGCTGCGTGCCCGTGGTGGCCGACGGGAACCGCCTGGTGGGCATGATCAGCTGGCGGGACGTGCTGGCGCAGTTGCTCCCGCGCACCTGAGGAAGGGCGCGGGAGCGGCAGCGGATCGCCCGTTTCCCGTACGGACGATGACGGGGAGGAACTGGGGGAATCAGCACCCGCTCACGGGCGGACCACCAGCACGGGGCAGCGGGCGTGGTGCAGGAGCGCCTGGCTCGTCGAGCCCAGCAGCATGCCCTGGAAGCCGCCCCGGCCGTGACTGCCGACGACCACCAGCTGCGCCTTCCCGCTCCACTCCAGCAAGCAGTGCCGCGGCCTGTCCTTCAGCACCACGCGATCCACCCGCACGTCCGGGTACTTCTCCTGCCAGCCCGCCAGGCATTCGGCGAGCACACGGGCCTGTTCCTCCCGCGTCGGCGCGGTCTCGACGAGCCCGTATTGGACGGGAAGGGTCACGTAGTCGGCGTCGCTCCACGAGTGGACCGCCACGAGCGGCACCCCGCGCCGCGAAGCCGCGTCGAAGGCGACCTCCAGCGCCCGCGCGCTCGCTGGGCTGCCGTCGACGCCGACGACCACCGGCCCGCCCGGTGTCCCGGGTGGACGGACCACCACGACCGGACAGGCGGCGTGCGCGACGACCGAGACCGCGGTGGAGCCGGTCAGCATCCCGCGGTAGCCTCCACGGCCGGACGCGCCGAGCACGACCATCAGCGCCCGTCGCGACTCGTCGAGCAGCAACGGGACGGGCTGGTGCCGGGCCCGTTCGGTCCGCAGCGGAACCCGCGGCGCGACCTCGCGGGCCACCGCGGCCGCGCGCACCAGGTCCGCCTTCGCCGCCTGCTCGACCGAGTCGACCGGCACAGGTGGGACGGGACCGCCCTCGCCGTACCACGCGATCGCCGGATCGAACCCGGACACCAGGTGCAGCCCGGCGTGCCGGCTCGCCGCCTCGCGCGCCGCCCAGCGGACGGCTTCGAGCGCCCGCGCGGATCCGTCGACGCCGACGACGATCCCGCCGACGGCACGCTCATCCTCCATTGTGGATACGACAGGCATGTCGTCCTCCTTCAGACCGCCCCGGCGTCGTCCACGTCGAACTTCAGCTCGTCGTACACCGCGACGACACCGGGAATGGCTTCGGTCAGAGCCACCGCGCGGCGGGCCTCGCTGCGCAGTTCCACCGACCCCCTCAGCGTCACCTCACCATCGCGCACCCGGGCACTCGTCCGGTCGGGATCCGCCCACAGGCACCGGCGCAGCACGTCCTGCTCGACCTGCTCGCGCAGCTCCTCGTCGGAGCGCAGGAACACGTGCAGCAGGTCCCGTTTGGACAGTACGCCGACGAGCCGGCCGGAGCCGTCGACGACGTACAGCCGCCGCAGCCCCTGGCGCAGCAGGCGCCGCGCGGCGGCCGCGGCCGGTTCCTCGCGGCCGATCACGTGAACCCGGTCGCTCATCACGTCCCGCGCCGTCGTTCCCCTGCCGCGGTCCCAGCGCCGCCAGCGAGCGCGGGAAGCCAGCACCGACGGGGGCTCGGCCTTTTCGCGCTGGCCTTCCTTCAGCAGCAGGTCGGTCTCCGACACCACGCCGACCGGGTGGTCGCCGCCGTCGAGCACGGGCACCGAGCCGATCTTGTACTCGGTGAGGATCGCGACCAGGTTCTTGAACGGAGTCATGGGCGACACCGTGACGACCGGATGGGTCATCAGGTCCGCCACCAGCGGCTTCCGCACCGGCCTCACCTCCTGTGCCGCGCGACGAGGACCGGGCACAACGCATACGACATGACCCCCTGGCTCGTGGAACCCAGCAGCAGGCCCGAAAACCCACCCCGGCCCCGGCTGCCGACCACGAGCAACTGCGCGCGGTCGGCCACGTCGAGCAGTGCCGCCGACGGCCTGCCCCGGGTGATCACCCGCTCCACCGCGACCTCCGGGAACTTCTCCTGCCACCCGGCCAGCCGTTCGGCGAGCACCTCGGACTCCCTCGCCTCGACCGCGGCCTCGTCGGGGGTCCAGTGGGTCTCCTCAAACACCGCGGACAGGAACGCGTCGTCCCAGGCGTGCACCGCCATCAGCGGCACATCCCGCCATGACGCCTCCTCGAAGGCGATCGCCACGGCCTCCTCGCTCGACGACGACCCGTCGACGCCCACCACGACCGGCCCCTCCGACGGCGGTTCGTCGTCCCCCGCGTGCCCGCGCACCAGCGCGACCGGACACGCGGCGTGCGCGCTGAGGGCGATCGACAACGATCCCGCGAACACCCGCGCCAGCGGCCGCAGCCCCGGTGTGCCGAGGACGAGCAGCGGCGCCGCCTTCGACTCGTCCAGCAGTACCTCACCCGGTGCTTCGCGGCTCAGGACGAGCTCGACGGGCAACTCCGGCGCGACTTCCCGGACGGCATCGCGGGCCGCCCGCAGCAGGCGGTGCCCGCGCATCCGGACCACCTCCAGCAGGTCGTCGCCGACCGGCAGGCCACGCGGGTAGTGCAGGGACCGCTCGTCGGTCGCGTGGACCAGCCGCAGTCCGCGGTGGCGTCGCACCGCCTCCCGCGCGGCCCAGCGAGCGGCGTGCAGCGCACCAGGCGCCGCGTCCACGCCGACGGCCAGCATGCCCGTGTTGTTGTCCACCATCGCCGTTCGCTCCTCTTTTCCTTGTCACTCAAGCGAAAGCTAGCCGCATCGCGGCACAGCGACGGCGGGCGTTCGTCCTCCGCCCAGAGGACTTTGTCCCCCAGACTCCCTCCGCGCCGGGGAGTGGAATCCGGGGCGGAGCGAGGAGAGGAGATCCGATGTCCATTCAGTACGACCCCAAGCTCAACGACGAACTGCAGGTGCCGCCCCAGCGCGCGGCGCAGACCGCCCGCGTGCACGGCGCGGTGATGACCCCGACCGCGGCGAAGGTGATGGCCGTGCTGCGGGTGGCCACCGGGCTGGTCTTCCTGTGGGCGTTCCTGGACAAGACCTTCGGCTGGGGCTACTCGACCACGTCGGCACAGGCGTGGATCAACGGCGGCTCGCCGACCAAGGGGTTCCTCAGCCACGTCGACGTCGGCCCCTTCGCGGGCACGCTGCGCTCGTGGGCCGGAGCGCCCTGGGCGGACTGGCTGTTCATGACCGGCCTGCTCGCCATCGGACTCGCCGTGGTCCTCGGGATCGGCCTGCGCGTCGCCGCCGTGACCGGCACGCTGATGCTGCTGCTGATGTGGGTCGCCGAGTGGCCGCTCGACCGGTTCACCGAAGCGGGCCAGCCCAGCGGCTCGACCAACCCGATCATCGACTACCACCTGCTCTACGCGATCGCGCTCATCGCGCTGGCCGCGGTCTACGCCGGCAACACCTGGGGCTTCGGCCGCCGGTGGGCGCAGGTCGTGCGGCAGCGCCGCTGGCTGCTCTGAAAGCGTGGCTCGGCGTAGTGGGGGCCCGGGCGTTCGTCCGGGCCCCCACTACGCGACGGGTGCCGCCGCCGCGGGGTCACCGCCGCGCCGTCCGCTTGCCACCGGAGGCGAGCGCGCCCAGGAGATCGATGGCGAGGCAGACGAACAACGCGACGCCCCAGTTGTTCCACGGGCCCCAGGAGGCCACCTCGGGTGTGCGGTAGATCAGCCACACGATCAGCCAGATGACGGTCATCGTCCTCACCTCGGGCGCGACGCTACGGCCGGGGTGGGCGCCGGTCTGGGGCTGTTGGGCCCCTGTCCGGGGGACCTTCGGCCGCTGCCCGCCACCCGTCCCCCCGGGTGGACTCCGGGGCACGCACCGGAAGGAGTCGCCATGAGCACCACCGAAGGCCTGCCCACGCTGCTCGCCGACCGCTTCGCGCCGCACTACGACTTCATGCAGACCCGGCACCTGGTGGCCGCGGCTCCTGCGGAGCGGGCGTACCACGCCCTGCGCGCGCTCGACTTCACGGAGGTGGGCGGCGGGTTCGTCGACGCCGCGTTCCGCGTCCGCGAGCTACCGGAACGGTGGCACAACCGCCACCACCGGATGCCCCGCAGGCCGACCAGGCTGACGATCGACGACATGACCGCGGGCTCCGAGTGGGTCGTCCTCGGGGAACGGCCGGGCACCGAGATCGCGGCCGGCGTGGGCGGCCGGTTCTGGAAACCGGTCGTCGAGTGGCGGCGGATCGAACCGGAGGAGTTCGCGTCGTTCTCCGAGCCCGGCTGGGGCAAGATCGTCTTTTCGCTGTCGGCACTGCCCTACGGCCGGGCGCGGGCCGTGCTCACCTACGACGTCCGGGTGGCGCTCGCCGACCGCGCGAGCCAGGCGAAGTTCCGCGCCTACTGGACCGTGGCGGCGCCTCTCGTCGGGGCCGTGCAGAACGCGACACTGCGCACGGCCGCGCGGCACGCCGAGCAGCCGGAGGGCTGAGGACCGGGATCGCCGCTACCTCTCAACGGGAGGCGCCACCCCGCCGCACAACCGCTTCCGCCGGACGGCGTCCCGTTCCTGGGCTGGGGAACCCGTAGCCGAACCGCAGCATGGCCTGCGGGTGCGCGCGGCCGCCGACCAGTGCGCGCAGCGCCGTGCGGGTGGCAGGCACCTCGACGGGCTGCGACAGGAACGATGCGCTGATCCCTTGTGACGCGGCCGTCAGCAGGACCCGCTGCATTGCCTGGCCGGTGCGCAGGTGTGCCAGGGCCGTGTCGGTGTACGAGGCCAGCACCGCCACCAGCGGCTGCTGTTCGTAAGGCCGTTCCGCCCGGGTGTCCTCGTCCGCGTACTGCCGGAGGGACAGCAGGCTGCCCACCGCCGGCCGCGGTCCCCCGGCGAGCACCGGCACGCCGTCCTCGCGGTCACGCCCCTCGACCGTCCACCGCCGAAGCTCCTCGCGGAACGCCGGGTCCTGGCTCTGCACGTGCTCGGCGCGGCGCAGCAGCCTCGCGGCTTCGTCGAGGCGCGCGGGCTCCTCGAGCACGAACAGCTCCGCGCCCTCCACCCGCGCGGCCCGCACCAGTGACTCCCGCACCCGCACCGGCACCGGCTGGTCGGTGAACGGACGCCGGTTGCTGCGGCGGCGGAAGACCGCCCTCGCCAGCACCTCGTCAGCGGGAGCGGGGTGGTGCACCCCGCCCGCGCCGACGAGCGCGACGAGCTCCGGGCGCTCGTGGTCCGGCAGCAGGTGGACCACGGACCTGCGCCCCGCGGCCCGCAGGGCGACCCGCATGTTCAGGACCGCGGCGCCGCACGACAGGCGGGCCTCCCGGCCGTCGGGGTCGACGACGCCGAGCACCCGCCGCGGGTCGAGGAACACCGCGATCCGGTCACCGTCGAACTCGAAGCTCCACGGCTGGGTGTTGTGCGGTGAAGGCGCCCGCACGGCGGCTTCCAGTGCCGCGGTCAGCGGGCCGGAGAGACCGGAACCAGGCATCTCATTCCTCCTCCGAGGCTGTGGGAGGGATGATCCGCCGAGCCGGCAGCGCTCCGGAGAGGCCGACGTCCCCGGTCCACGGGACCTCCGTCAGCCGTCGTCGCCCTCGTGCTGGGGCGCGGTGTACTGCACGCCGCTCCACGCGGCGCGGGCACCGGAGTCACCGATGCGCACCACCTGCACGGCGGACACGACGGCGAGGCCGACCGTGAGCACCACGAGCACCGGCACGACCGCCCGCAGCGGCGGGCGGGCCGCGCCCGGGGCCTCCCGCGGGCGACGGGCGAACCAGACCAACGCCGCGAGCACCACCAGCAGGGCGGCGACGAACACCAGCAGCTGGTCGCCCAGGTGCGCGTGCTCACGGATCAGCTCGGTGGGCACCAGCCGGTCGCGCAGGTCCTCGCCGCTGCTCGTCGCGATCGGGATGCACACCGTCGCGACCGCGGTGACACCCACGGCGAGCCAGCCGTAGCGGCGGCGCGCGGCGGGCCACAGCGCGACCACGAGCGCGGCCAGCACCGACAGCGGTACCAGGACGACCACCGCGTGCACGACCATGACGTGCAGCGGCAGACCGGAGATGAAGACAGGCATCAAGCCCCCTGTTCGTGCGGCGGACGCGGCACAGCCTGCCGACGGTTCCTGGGAGATTCCTGGGAACGCCGAACTTCCCAGGTTTCACCCAGAAACCGCGCCGAAACTGGGGTTCGTGAACGCGAGATGGTGGCTGACCGCCCTGCTGGGGCTCAACGCGGCGTGGGTCACGGACCTGTTCGTCCTGGGCCATGAGCTCAGCGCGCCCGCCGGTCCGCTGACCGCGCTGGGCCGCCTCACCGGCCTCTACGGCGCGCTGGCGCTCGTGCTGCAGCTGGTGCTGATCTCCCGGCTGCCGTGGCTGGAGAGCCGCCTGGGCCTGGACCGGCTGACGCTGTGGCACCGGTGGACGGGGTTCTGGGTGCTGTGGCTGGTGGTGGCCCACGTCGTGTTCATCACCCTCGGCTACGCGTCGCAGGACGGCTCGCCCGTCCTCGCCGAGGTCGGCACCCTCGTGTTCCACACCGACGACGTGCTCATCGCGACAATCGCGTTCGTCCTGCTGCTGGCGGTCGCCGCGACATCCGCCCGCGTGGCGCGGCGGCGGCTGCGGTACGAGTCGTGGCACCTGGTGCACCTGCTCGCCTACCTCGCGGTCGTACTGGGGTTCCTGCACCAGGTCACGGTCGGCCAGGACTTCACGGGTTCCCCGATCGGCCGGGTGTACTGGTGGTCGCTCTACGGGCTCGCACTCGGGCTGATCGCGGTGTCCCGCATCGGCCTGCCACTCGTGCGGAACCTGCGCCACCGGCTGCGCGTGGAGTCCGTGATCCGCGAAAGCCCAGACGTGGTCTCGGTGGTGATCACCGGGCGGGCGCTCGACGCGCTCCCGGCGCGGGCCGGGCAGTTCTTCCTCTGGCGCTTCCTCACCCCCGGCCACTGGCACGAAGCCCACCCGTACTCGCTGTCGGCCATGCCGGACGGCCGGAGCCTGAGGATCACCGTCAAAGCGCTCGGGGACGGCAGCGCCTGGCTGCAGACCGTCCCGCCCGGCACGCGGGTGCTCGCCGAGGGCCCCTACGGCGCGTTCACCGCGCGGCGCCGCACGCGGCGGCGGGTGCTGCTGATCGCCGGCGGGGTGGGGGTGACCCCGGTCCGCGCACTGCTGGAGGAGTTCGCCCGCGAGCACGACGACATCGCCCTGATCTACCGCGCCAACACCGCGGAGAACGCCGTGCTCGCCGACGAGCTGCGGCGCCTCGCCTCCCTGTGCGGCGCGCGGATGTTCCTCGTCCTCGGGCCCTCCACGGCGGTCGGCCGCTTCGGTCCGGTGCTGGGTGCCCGGCACCTGCACGCGATGGTGCCCGACGTCCGCGAGCGCGACGTGTACGTGTGCGGGCCGCCCGGGATGACCGACGCCGTCCGCCGCACCCTCGCCGAGCTCGGCGTCCCGGCCGGGCAGTGCCACACCGAACGGTTCGCCTTCGCCGCGTGAAAGGAGCCCCGATGCGCAAGACCCTCGTCGTGGTGGTGCTGGGCGTCGCGGCCGCGCTGCCGCTGTTGCGCTACCAGTCCACACCGTCGGCCGCCCAGCCCGCTGCCGCTACCGCTCCCCCGGCCTCCCAGGCACCGAGCGGCAGCAACGGGTCTACTGTGGACGGTCCAGTCGTCGACAGCGACTACGGTCCCTACCAGGTGCGGGTCACCTTCAGCGGCAGTCGCATCACCGACGTCACCCTGATCACCGAACCCGGGGACCGGCACAGCCAGCGCATCGCGAACCGGGCCGCGCCGACCCTGCGGCAGGAAGCCCTGCAGGCGCAGAGCGCGCACATCGACACCGTCTCCGGCGCCACCGCCACCAGCGAGGCCTACGCGCAGTCACTGCAGGGCGCGCTCGACGCGAAAGGCCACTGATGCGGCTGGTACGCCAGATCATGAGCCTGCCCATCTCGCTCGAAGTGCCCGCCGACGCCGCCGACGCGGCTGAGCGCGCCTTCGCGTGGCTGCGCGAGGTGGACCGGCGGTTCAGCCCCTTCCGCGCTGACAGCGAAGTCACCCGGTTCACGCCCGGCGGCCCGCACAGCGAAGAGATGCGGGAGATCCTCGATCTCTGCCGCACCTACGAGCACCGCAGCGGCGGCGCTTTCCGCGCGTGGCTGCCCGGCCGCGGCTTCGACCCGTCCGGCGTCGTGAAAGGCTGGGCGGCGCAACGGGCGGCCGACCTGCTGCGGGCCGAAGGGGTGGGCGAGTTCTGCCTCAACGCCGGAGGTGACGTCTTCGCCGCGGGCCGGACCTGGTCGGTCGGCATCCGCCACCCCGACCAGCCGATGGCGGTGTGCGCGGTGCTCGCGGTCCGCGACCTGGCCGTCGCCACGTCGGGCAGCTACGAACGCGGCGAGCACGTCATCGACGGCCGCACAGGACGCCCGGCGCGCGAGCTCGTCAGCCTCACCGTCGTAGCCGCCGACCTCACCACGGCCGACGCCGTGTCCACCGCCGCCTTCGCCCTCGGCCGGGACGGCATCGCCTGGGCCGCCGCGCAGCCGGGATGCCTCGTGCACGCGGTCGACGCCGGACGCCGGGTGCACCACTCGTCCGCGCTGGGCGGCCTGCTCGTGCCGCCCGGCACAATGGCGTCGTGAACGGGCAGGCACCGCGCGTGCTGGTGGTCGAGGACGATCCCCAGCTGCTGGCCATGCTCACCCGGCTGCTGACCGAGGAAGGTTACGACGTCGACGAGGCCGCCGACGGCCAGCGCGGGCTCCACCTGGGCCTGACCCGCGACTACGACGTCCTGCTGCTGGACCGGGGCCTGCCCGCCGTCGACGGGCTCGACCTGCTCGCCCGGCTGCGCGGCCGCGGCGTGGTGACGCCCACCCTGATCCTGTCCGCGCTCGGCAACCCCGCGGACCGGGTGGTCGGGCTCGACGCCGGGGCCGAGGACTACCTCGCGAAGCCCTTCGACATCGACGAGCTGCTCGCGCGCCTGCGCGCGCTGCGCCGCCGCCACCTCGACACCGCGCGGACCCTGCCGGTGCCCGGCGGACGGCTCGAACTCGACACGCGCCTGGTCGTCCGCGACACCGCCGAACCGGTCCGGCTGTCGGAACGGGAGTCCGCCCTGCTCGCGCTGCTGGCCACCCGGCCCGGGCACGTGTTCTCCCGCGCCCGCTTACTGGCGCTGGTGTTCGACGAGGCCGAACACGAGGCCGTGGTCGACAGCTACGTGCACTACCTCCGGCGCAAGCTCGGCCGCAAAGTGATCGACACCGTGCGCGGGCGCGGTTACCAGCTGGGCCGGACCGCGTGAACCCCGAGACCCGGATGCTGCGGCGCACGGCGCTCGCCGCCGGCCTGCAGTCCGCGCTCGCGGTCGCGATCACCGTCGGCGTGCTGTGCGGGGTCGCGGTGCTCAT
This sequence comes from Amycolatopsis sacchari, assembly GCF_900114035.1. Classification (GTDB taxonomy): domain Bacteria; phylum Actinomycetota; class Actinomycetes; order Mycobacteriales; family Pseudonocardiaceae; genus Amycolatopsis_E; species Amycolatopsis_E sacchari. The sequence continues at coordinate 762,777 of NZ_FORP01000001.1, forward strand.
CGTGCTGCGCAGCCAGGAAGCCGACCAGAACACCCTGCTGGTCACCACCGTGGAGCGCACCGACGACGTCACCGACCCGCCGGCGGGGTTGTGGCTGGCCATCGAACGGGACGGGCACCTCGACCTCACCCCTGGCCTGCCCGCCGAGGCCCTCGACCGGAACGCACTCGCCGCGACCGCCGCGGACGGCGTCACCCGCACGACCGGGACGTCCGCGCGGCACGACGAATACCGCACGCTGACCCAGCGCCGCGGAGACGAGGTGGTCCAGGCCGTGCTCGACCTGCGCCCCGCCCATGTCGAACGCGACCGCCTGATCAAGGCGCTGCTGGTCACCGGCGCGGTCGGGCTCGTCCTCGCCGCCGCCGCAGGTGCCTGGTCCGGCCGCCGCGCGCTCGTCCCGCTGGCCCGCGCGCTGTCCCTGCAGCGCCGGTTCGTCGCCGATGCCGGGCACGAACTGCGCACCCCCCTCACGTTGCTCACCACTCGCGCGCAGCTCCTGCGGCGCCACGCAGTGGGTACCCCGCTCGAGTCCGAAGTGGACGAACTCGTCACCGATGCCCGCCACCTCACCGGGATACTCGAGGATCTGCTCCTCGCCGCGGATCCGCGTGAGGGCCGTTCCCACCAGCGCACCGACTTCGCCGCGACCGTGCGCGACGCGGTGACGGCCGCCCGTCCCGCCGCCACCGAACGAGGCATCCAGCTCGACCTCGCCGAGAGCGCCGCCACGCCCGTCAACGGCACCGAGACCGCGCTGCGCCGCGCGGTCACCGCCCTGCTCGACAACGGAATCCGGCACGCCACGAGCACCGTGACCGTCGCCGTGCAGCAGTCCGGCAAGCACGTCACCCTCACCGTCACCGACGACGGGACAGGCATCGACCCCGAGGTCATGCCGACCCTGTTCACCCGCTTCGCCCCGGGCCCGGCCGGGCACGCACCCACCGGCCGCCGCCGTTACGGTCTCGGGCTCGCCCTCGTCAGCGAGATCGCCGCCCGCCACGGCGGCTCGGTATCGGCGCACAACGCCCACGGACACGGCGCCGTCCTGCGCCTCTCCCTGCCCCGTGCGTCCTGACGGCTGAGGCCCGAGGTGGCGCAACCAGCGACGACGCCAGCCATGGTAATCCTGGAGCGCGAATGTCAAGCTGGGCCGATGGTTGATGAGGACCCCCGGCACGGAGAAGCGTCTCCCTCGCTGCGCAGCACGTTGTCGCAGTTGAGGCTGCGGGAGCTGCTGCGCGAGGTGCAGGACCGGGTGGAGCAGCTCGTCGGCGCCCGGGACCAGATGGACGGGCTGCTCGAAGCCATGCTCGCCATCGCCGCGGGCCTCGACCTGGCAGCAACTCTCCGCCGGATCGTCCACGCCGCCATCGAGCTGGTGGACTGCGGCTACGGCGCGCTCGGCGTGCTCAACGCCGACGGGGTCGGGCTCGCGCAGTTCGTCTACGAGGGCATCGACGAGGAAAAACGCGCCGAGATCGGGCACCTGCCCGAGGGCCACGGCCTGCTCGGCCTGCTCATCCAGCAGCCCAAACCGCTGCGCCTGGACGACCTGGGGCAGCATCCGGCCTCCTCAGGGTTCCCGGCGCACCACCCGCCGATGCGCAGCTTCCTCGGCGTGCCGGTCCTGGTGCGGGACAAGGTGTTCGGCAACCTCTACCTCACGGAGAAGGCCGGTGGGCAGCCCTTCACCGAGGACGACGAGGTCGTCGTGCAGGCGCTCGCCGCCGCCGCGGGCATCGCGATCGAGAACTCGCGCCTCTACGAGGAGGCGAAACTGCGCCAGCAGTGGCAGGAGGCCACCAGCGAGATCCGCGCCGAACTGCTCTCCCAGACCGGCTCCGAGCAGGTCCTGGACCTGATCGCGCACCGCACCCTGGCTCTCACCGGCGCCGACTACACCTTCCTCGCCCAGCCCGAAGATCCCGAACTGCCCGCCAGCGAGGTGCAGACGCTGGTGGTCACCGTCAGCGTGGGGCTGGACTCGGACAGGCTGCGCGGGCGGCGCATCCCCGTCCACGGGTCCAGCTGCGGCACCGCCTTCCACGAAGCCAAGCCGGTGCACACCCACCGGCTGCGTTACGACCTGGACCGTGACCTCGACGAGGAGTTCGGCCCGGCGCTCGTCCTGCCGCTGCGCGCCTCCGCCGACACCGTCTCCGGTGTCCTCGTCGCACTACGCCGGCTCGGCCGCGAACCGTTCGCGGCCGACCAGCTGCCCCTGGCGGCGTCCTTCGCCGACCAGGCCGCGCTCGCCCTCCAGCTCGCCGACGACCAGCGCCGCCTCTACGAACTCGAAGTCCTCGCCGACCGCGACCGCATCGCCCGCGACCTCCACGACCACGTCATCCAACGCCTGTTCGCCCACGGCCTCGCCCTCCAAAGCACCCGACTGCGCACCCGCTCCCCCGAAATCCAGCGCCGACTGTCCGACGCCGTGGAGGACGTGCAAAGCATCGTCGCCGAAATCCGCACCGCGATCTTCGACCTGCACGGCGGCCTGCAGGGCACCACCCAGCTGCGCAAGCGGCTGCACGAAATCATCGCGGAGATCACCGCCGAATCCGGGCTCCGGTCGACCGTACGGGTCTCCGGCCCGCTCGGCGTCGTGTCGGCCGAGCTGGCCGAGCACGCGGAGGCCGTCGTACGCGAGGCGGTGAGCAACGCCGTGCGGCACGCACGGGCGAACACGGTGACCATCACCATCTCCGTCGGCGACGACCTCGTCATCGACGTCACCGACGACGGCAGGGGCATGCCCGCCACGGTCGCCCGCAGCGGGCTGCACAACCTCGCGACCCGGGCAGAGGAAGCGAGCGGCGCCTTCCGCGTCCAGACAGCCGAGGCCGGCGGCACCAAACTGGTCTGGAGCGCGCCCGTCTCGTGAAGCGTCAGCCGGCGGTGACAAGACCGAGGTCGCCGTCGTGCCGCCGGTGCAGCAGGGCGCCACGGCCCGTGCCGGCCTCGGCGAAGAACAGGAACGGGCGGTCGTCGAGCTCGAAGCGCTCGCGGGCCTCGTCGAGGGTCAGGCGCGGGGCGGGATGGGGGCTTACCGTGGCCGGGCCGCCCTGCACGGCCGGATCGAGCCCTGCGAGCCGAAGGCCGCCGGGAACCCGGTAGAGCACGCAGTCCTGCCCGGTGCCCGCGTCGGTGAACAGGTGGAACTCGTAGCCCAGCGCCTGCAGTTCCTCCGCGGCGACGGCCACGGCGACCGGGGCCAGGCTGAACGTGCGGTGCCGCACGATCTCCCGGTCCCGGACCGCGACCGGCCGGGCCGGGCGGTGGCGGTCCGCCGCCGCGCGGTGCCGCCCCGCCCGGTCCAGCGCCCGCCGCACGCAGTCCTGCAGGTGATCCACGGCCGTGGCGACGGTCTCGCCGTCCACGTCAACGTGCAGGATCCGCCCGTTGAGATCGATGGTGGCGGAGATCCGGACGGCCGCGGCCGCGTCGTTGCGCCGGGCGATCGTCGCCCGGGCCGCCAGTACCGGCCGGGGTGCTCGCGCCAGGGCGTCGTGCAGGCGGCGGCGCAGGTGCTCGCCCGCGCCGGGCAACTGCCCTCGCACACTGATTTCGATGCTGCCGAGGGGAATTCCGTTGTCGTTCACGCCACCGACCCTGCTCCGCGTGGTCGTGAGCGCGGAGGGCACAAAGACCTCGGGGACCGGACGTCGGTCACAACGTGGCGGCGTGGTCGGGCACGTAGTTGCCCGGGTTCTTCTCCGGGCGCCGATAGCCCGTGGCCGGCGGACGTTGCGGCAGCCGGATCGCCGGCGGGGGCACCTCGTGGTACGGCACGCTGCCCAGCAGGTGCGCGATCATGTTGACCCGCGCGCGGCGCTTGTCGTCACTGTCCACGATGGACCAAGGCGCCTCGGGTATGTCGGTGTAGAGGATCATCTCGTCCTTGGCGCGGGAGTAGTCGTCCCAGTGCTCGATGGACTCCAGGTCCACCGCGGACAGCTTCCAGCGGCGGACCGGGTCGCTCAGGCGGGCGCGGATCCGGTGCTCCTGCTCGGTTTCGCTGACCGAGAACCAGTACTTGCGCAGCAGGATGCCGTCCTCCACCAGCAGCCGCTCGAAGATGGGGCACTGGTGCAGGAACCGTCTGTGCTCCTCGTTCGAGCAGAAGCCCATCACCCACTCGACCCCAGCGCGGTTGTACCAGCTGCGGTCCATCAACACGATCTCCCCCGCCGCGGGCAGCTGTTCGACGTAGCGCTGGAAGTACCACTGCCCGCGCTCCCGGTCGTCGGGGCGTGGCAGGGCGACGATCCGCGCGACACGCGGGTTCAGGTACTCGGTGATGCGCTTGATCGTGCTGCCCTTGCCCGCCGCGTCGCGCCCTTCGAAGATCACCACGAGCCGCCGCCGCTCGGCGCGCACCCACTCCTGCAGCTTGACCAGCTCGGCCTGCAGCCGCGCCAGTTCGCGCTCGTAGACCTTGCGCGGCAGCCTGTCCCCCATCACACGCCGCCCGGGGACAGCACGCCGGCGAAGGTTTCATGCCCGGCTTCGACGGGCCGTCCGTCCCCCCGCTCCGGCACCGTGTGCCGGTAGGTCTGCTCTGTCACACCCCCAGGCTCCGCCCGGGCCGGAACCGGGGCTAGGGACTGCCGGCCCCGGCGACCATGACGTAGTGCCCTTCCCCGCCCGCCGGGTCCGGCGGAACGCTCGGGCCATGACCGTCAGCGCCCTGACCTCCCGCACCACCGGCCACTGGGCTGCGGTGCGCGAGACCCACATCGGCTCGGTGTTCCTCGTCGGCGACCGCGCCTACAAGCTCAAAAAGCCCGTGGACCTCGGCTTCCTCGACTTCACCCGCCGCGAGACCCGGGAACGGGTGTGCCACAAGGAGGTCACCCTCAACCGCCGGCTCGCCCCGGACGCCTACCTCGGCGTCGCGGACGTCACCGGGCCGGACGGTCAGGTGTGCGACCACCTCGTCGTGATGCGGCGGATGCCCGACGACCGCAGGCTGGCCACGCTGGTGCGCGAAGGCGCACCCCTGGCGGGCACGGTCCGCGACCTCGCCCGCGTTCTGGCACGGTTCCACGACCGGGCGCAGCGTGGTCCGGAGGTCTCCGCGCAGGGCACCCGGGACGCCATCCGCGCCCGGTGGCGCGCCAGTTTCGCCCAGGTCCGGCCTTTCCACGGACCGGTGCTGGACGCGGACATCGCGGCCGAAATCGAGCAGCGGACCGAGGAGTTCCTCGCGGGGCGAGAGGCGTTGTTCGAGCACCGGGTGAACACCGGACGTGTCGTCGACGGGCACGGGGACCTGCTCGCGGACGACATCTTCTGCCTGGACGAAGGCCCCCAGATCCTCGACTGCCTGGAGTTCGACGACCACCTGCGCTGGGTGGACGCGCTCGACGACGTCGCGTTCCTCGCCATGGACCTCGAGCGGCTGGGCGCACGCGAGCTCGGGCGGTCGCTGCTGGACCACTACGCCGAGTTCTCCGGCGACCCGGCACCATCCGCGTTGCGCCACCACTTCCTGGCCTACCGGGCGTTCGTCCGGGTGAAGGTCGCGTGCCTGCGCCACCAGCAGGGCGACGACGCGTCGGCGCAGCTGGCGCGCGACTACGCGGACATCGCGCTGCGGCACCTGCGCCAGGGCGTGGTGCGGCTGATCCTCGTCGGCGGGCTCCCGGCGTCCGGGAAGTCCACCCTGGCCGGTGCGCTCGCCGACCACCTCGGCGCGACGGTGCTGCGCAGCGACCGTGTGCGCAAGGAGCTGGCCGGCCTGCCCGCCGAGCAGAGCGCCGCCGCCGAGTACGAGCGGGGCATCTACTCGCCGGAGCACACGAAACGGACCTACGACGAACTCGTCCGGCGCGCCGAACGCCTGCTGGCGATGGGTGAGACGGTCGTCCTGGACGCGTCGTGGAACTCCGCCGAGCACCGTGCCGTAGCCGCGGCACTGGGCACCCGGACCCACAGCCGCCTGAAGCCGTTGCGCTGCTGGGCGCCGGAGGCGACGACGTCCACGCGGCTCGCCTCACGGAAGGGCGGGATCTCCGACGCCACGCCCCGGATCGCGCGGCACATGGCGACCCACGTGCACCCGTGGCCCGACGCGCACGTCGTCTTCACCGCCGGCACGGAACGGGATTCCCTCACCCAGGCGCTGGCCTACCTGGACTGACCGCGGAAGGTGCCGTCGGGGCTTCCCGGCGGCACCTTCCGCGGTTTCAGCGCCCGTCGTCCCACACGTACCCGAGCCGGTTGCACACCTCGACCACCCCGGGCACCGAGGCGGTCAGGGACCCGGCTGCCGCGGCCGAACTGCGGTATTCCAGCCGGCCCAGCAACATGACCTCGCCGTGGTGCACCGTCACGCTGTAACAGCCCGGCGCGGCCCCCAGTGCTTTGCCGAACACCTCGGTCTCGACGTCCGCCTTGATCTGCTCGTCCGGGCGGAGGAAGACCCCGAGCAGGTCGCGCCGGGCCACCACGCCGACGAGCTTTCCGTTTTCCAGCACGAACAACCGCCGCAACCCACCGCCGCCCAGCCTGCGGGCGACCGCGGGCAGGGGTTCGCCGACGTCCACCGTCTGCGCCGGTGCGGTCATCAGCTCACGCGCCCGCACAGCACCGGCCTTGTGCCACGCTGCCTTGGTGCGGGACCGGGCGAAGCCGGACGGCGGCTCCTGGTCCCCGGCGTACTCCTCCTTGGGCAGCAGGTCGGCCTCGGACACCACGCCCAGCAGGGTGCCGTCGTCGCCTACGACGGGGACGGCACTGATCTCGCGTTGCGCCAGCAACACCGCGACATCCTTGAATTCGGCCTCGGGTGAGACCACGTACGGGTCCCTCGTCATCACCGCTCCGACGGTCAACGTTCGCATGGGCTCCTCCTCGTTCCTCGGTCACCGAAGCTAGGCGCGGCGCCACAAGCGGAAGGAGAGACTTCAGGCATCGCGGTGGAGGACTTTCGCCGCTGCTGCCGCCGTGCCGGCGTGCGGTCTCCTGGAAGCCGACGAAAGGAAGGCCCATGTCGCGAACCGCCCAGTCCGGGCCGCCGCCGGATCCCGTGCCGAAACCGGAGCCGCCCAAGCCCCCGGTGTGGCGGACGTGGCTGGTCTCGCTCGGTCTGCTGGCCGTGATGTTCCTGCTGTTCCTGCCCAGCATCCTGACCAGTTCGGCGGGTACCACGCCCTCGCTGTCCTACACCGAGCTGGTGACCAAAGTGGACTCCGGGCAGGTCAAGGCGGTCGAGATCGACGATCACGGTTCGGTCGGCGGCACCTACTCCGACGACTCGAAGTTCACCAGTCAGCTCCCCACCGCGCTCGGCGACACGCAGCTGGAGCAGAAGCTGCAGGCGCACGGAGTTCAGGTCACGGGCAAGGTCTCCTCGTCGGGCTCCGCCTGGCTGGCCGTCCTCATCGGACTCGTACCGGTGGTGCTGCTCATCGCGTTCATCGCCTGGGCCGGGCGCAACGCGCAACGCTCACTGGCCGGGGGCCTTGGCGGGTTCGGCCGGTCCAAGGCGAAGATCATCGAAGCGGAGCGGCCCACGACCCGGTTCGCCGACGTCGCCGGATACGAAGGTGTGAAGCAGGAAGTCAGCGAGGTCGTCGACTTCCTGCGCAACCCCGAGCGCTACGCCGCCGCCGGTGCGAAGGGCCCCCGCGGGGTGATCATGGTCGGGCCGCCGGGCACCGGCAAGACACTGCTCGCCCGCGCGGTGGCGGGCGAGGCCAGCGTGCCGTTCCTGTCGGTCACCGGCTCGGCCTTCGTGGAGATGTTCGTCGGCGTCGGCGCGTCCCGCGTACGGGACCTGTTCACCGAGGCCCGCGACCGCGCGCCGTCGATCATCTTCATCGACGAGATCGACGCGGTCGGCAGCCGCCGCGGGATCGGCGGTGTGGGCGGGCACGACGAACGCGAACAGACCCTCAACCAGCTGCTGGCCGAGATGGACGGTTTCGACCAGAGCAGCGGCATCGTGGTACTGGCGGCCACGAACCGTCCCGAGACACTGGACGCGGCGCTGCTGCGGCCGGGCCGGTTCGACCGGCAGGTCACCGTGCCCCTGCCGAACCAGGCCGAGCGCGCCGCGATCCTCGCGGTGCACGTGGCGGACAAGCACCTCGCCCCCGACGTGGACCTGCAGCTGATCGCCCGTGGCACACCCGGTTTCTCCGGGGCGGACCTGGCGAACCTCGTCAACGAGGGCGCGATCAACGCCGTCCGGGACAACCGCACCCTCATCACCCGCGACGACCTCGGCGCCGCCCGCGACCGGGTCCTGCTCGGGCGCCGCGAGACCTCCAACGCCCTGCTGCCCGAGGAACGCCACTCCGTCGCCGTGCACGAATCGGGGCACGCGCTCGTCGCGGCGTTGTGCGAGCACGCCGATCCGGTCGAGAAGGTGACGATCCTGCCCGCCGGCATGGCGCTCGGCGCGACCGAGCAGCTGCCCGAAGCCGAACGGCACCTCTACAACGAGGCCTACCTGAAGGACCTGCTCGCGGTGCGGCTCGGTGGCCGCGCGGCCGAGCTGGTCGCGTTCGGCCAGGGCTCCACCGGTGCCGCGAACGACCTGTCGGGCGCGACCGACCTCGCCACGAAGATGGTGACCGAGTTCGGCCTGTCCCCCGCGCTGGGGCCGATCGGCTACCCGGCGACCGAGGCGGCCTACCTGCCCGGTGCGCCGGGAGCGGCAGGGCACCGGTACTCGGAGGAGACACAGCGCGTCATCGACGAGGAGGTCGCGCGCCTGCTGCGGGAGGCGGAGAAGCGAGCGGTCGCGCTGCTCACCGCGCACCGCCCGGCGCTCGACAACCTCGCCGCCGAGCTGATGACCCACGAAACCGTGGACGGCGGGGCGGTCCTCGAGGCCTTGGCGCGGGAAGGCGCACTGGCACCGACGAGGTGAAGCCGGACACGTGGTCCTTTCTGTCGGTGGGTGGGGCTAGCGTCGGGCTGTCACTGCCGATCAACCTGGAGCAGACATGTTCGAACGCGACGCGGACTACCCGAAGGCTGTCGCCAGCTACGACGACGAAGGGGTGGACGCCGCGATCGACTGGTGCTGCGAGCACCTGCGGGACGGCGACGCGCTCACCGTGTGGACCTACCTCAAGTCCAACCTGCGGAACTGCACGCCGCTGCAGCAGTTCGTCGCCCGGTACTCCGACGTCGTGCACGTGACCGGCAGGGGCGGCGGGTCCGTCCGGGGCACTGGTCCGGTGCTGATGGCGTGGCCGGACATGGACGACATCGGGCAGCTGACGCAGCACAGCGGCCATCGCATCCGCGCGCTCTGCGTCCTGGCTCAGGATCACGAAGCGATCAGAGATGAAGAGCCTCACCAAGACGATCAACCACAGCAACACCATTTCCGCGGGTTTCGAGAAGGACATGGTCGTCGGCACCCTGCTCGCACTGCACGACGCCGGCGTTCCGATGGACGGCGAGGCGATGCAGGGCCGGGCGCTCGCCAACGGCTGGTCGGGCAAGAACCCGCAACGGCTCGCGCAGTACGTGCGCGACATCAACGCCGGGAAGCGCCCACGTTCTCGCCGCGTGTTGCGTACGGACTACGTCGAGTCGCTCCGGGAACGTGCCGGGAAGCGGTGACCCCTCACTCCCGCGCGAGCGTGAAGTACGCCTCTTCCTCCTGGGCGAAGTGCAGGGTCAGCACGGCATCCAGGCCGTACAGGGTGGCCCGCAGATCGTCGACCTGATCCGGCTGGATCGGCCCCGCCGCCAGGTGCCTGCCGAGCCTGCGCACCAGCCGCTCGATTTCGGCGTGGGAGCGGCTCATCGTGACGGTGCCCTCCGGGCCGCCGAGTACCGGGGTCAGTGCCGGGTACAGCTCCGACTCCTCCGCGCGCTCGTGCGGCAGCAGCTCCGCCACCAGCATCCGGTGCGCCTCCCGCACCGCCGCGTCCGCCGCCGGGCCCGCGCCTTCGGCCAGCGCGTCGGCGGCCTGGCGGACCGCGGCGCGGACCGGCACAAGTCCTGCGTGCTCACCGGAGAACCGGTGCAGCAGCTCGTCCGGGCCGGTGCGCGGACGGCGGCGGTGCAGGGCCCGCAGTGCGTTGAGGATGACCGCCACGTCGATGGCCTCCTGCACGACCGCGCCGGCGACCGGCACGAGCCAGCCGAAGGCCGCGGCCGCCATGGCCAGCAGCGACAGCACGGTCCCGGCTCCCGCGCTCTGCACGGCCAGCCGTCGCGTGCGGCGAGCGATCTCGATGACGTCCGCGAGCCGGTCGATGCGGTCGTCGAGGATCACCGCGTCGGCGGCCTGCGCGGCCGCGGTCGATCCTCGCGACCCCAGTGCGATGCCGACGTCCGCTGCCGCGAGCGCGGGTGCGTCGTTGACACCGTCGCCCACCATGACCGTGACGTCGCGCTCGTGTTCGGCCCGGACCCGCTCGATCTTCTGCGCGGGCGTGGCATCGGCCTGGACCTCGTCGACCCCGATGAGCCCAGCCACCTCCCCCGCGTTGTCCACCCGGTCGCCGGTCAGCAGCACGACGTGCGCGAGCCCGGCCGCGCGCAGCCGCCGCAGCGTCCGGGCGGCGTCGCGGCGAACCTGGTCCCGCACGAGCAACGCCGCCGTTGGCACCCCGTCTCGTGTGACCCACACCAGCGACGCCAGATCGAGACTTCCCCGCCGCATCGCGTTGCGCGCCCACGGGGGCAGGTCGGCGGCGGAACCCAGCTTTCCCACGTGGACGAGGTGCCCGCCGACCGTCCCGTGCGCGCCGCGCCCGGGTTCCTCGGTCACCGATTCCGCTTGCGCCGCGACGACGTTGGCCCGCCGGGCCGCTCGCGTGACCGCGGTGGCCAGTACGTGCGGGGAGTACCGCTCGACCCCGGCGGCTTCGGCCAGCACCTGTCCCGCGGTGACCCCCGGCGCGCACACGACCGCGAGGACCTCCGGCCGTCCCTCGGTGACCGTGCCGGTCTTGTCCATCGCCAACCGCCGCGCCTGCCCCAGCAGCTCCAGCGCCGCGCCGTCCTTGAGCACCACACCGGCCCGCGAGGCCAGCGACATCCCGCTGGTGACCGCAACCGGCACGGCCAGCAGCAGCGGGCACGGCGTGGCCGTCACGAGGACGGCCACGGCACGCCCGGGGTCCCCGGTGAGGGCCCACGCGGCCGCGGCGATCAGCACCGACAGCGGCAGGAACCACATCGCGATCCGGTCGGCCAGGCGCGCGACCGGTGCCGTTCCGGCGGCGGCCTGCTCGGCGAGCCGGACCACGCCCGCGTAGGTACTGGCCTCCGCCGTGGCGGTGACGCGCAGGTCCACGGCCGCTCCGGCGTTCACCACGCCGCTGCGCACCGGGTCCCCGCTGCGCCGCGCGACGGCGGCCGCCTCCCCGGTGAGCGCCGACTCGTCGAAGGCGCTGTCACCGAGCAGCGTCGCGTCGACGGGCACGACCTCGCCGGGCAGCACCACCACGCGGTCGCCGACGGCTATCCGCCCCACCGGCACGGTTTCCAGCTCATGGCCGCGACGGCGGTGCGCCTGGCTCGGCGCCCGCTCCAGCAGCGCCGACAGGTCACGCCCCGCCCGCCGCTGCGCTGCGGACTCCAGCAGGCGGCCGGTGGCCACCATGGCCGCGATGATCGCGCCCGCCAGGAACTCGCCGACCGCGAGCGTGCCCGCCAGCGCCAGCACCGCCAGCAGGTCGGCGCCCCACCGGTGCGCCCGCAGATCGGCGGCCACCCACCACACAGCCGGAACGAGGGCGAGCGCGTCAGCCACCGCCCACAGCACGTCCGCGGGCACCGGGCCGGCCAGGCGCGCGAAGCCGCCCGCCGCCAGCAACGAGGCCACCGCGATGAGCAGCCGGGCTTCCCACGAGAGTTTCACCTGCGGACTCCCCGGAGTCCCTGCAGCCCGGTGTGCAGGACCGCGACCCCGGCGAACGCGAACACCGGCTGCAGCCAGCTGTAGGTACGCACGAACCCCACCTCGACGGCGATCCACGCGATCAACAGTGCGCCCGCGACCACCGCCGCGGCACTGGTCCGGGCGTCACCGCGGAGACCGAGGGTGGTGACGACGGTCATCGGCACGCCGACGACCACCGCCAGCGCCACCCCGGCGAAGACCGGGCTCTCGAAGGGCAACCGCGCCTCGACCCCGGGCCCGAGCACTCCGGTCGCCACCGCGACCGCGCCGGCGTAGGCGAGGATCGCGATCAGGCCGGTGAACGAGGCGAGCCAGGCGTGCCGCCGGGTGTCGCTGTGCCAGTCGAGTCTGCTCATGCCCCCACTGTCGAAGCACCCGCGAGCCCGGCACAGGGGAGCACGTCCCCGCGTGGAGCGACCTTGTGCCCTTCGCCGGCGCAACGGCGGGTGGCAGTCTCGCCGCATGACTCACCGCAAGCTCAGCGCCCCGCAGGTCTCCGCGCTGGCCGGGGCCGCGCTCGTGCAGTTCGGACTCGCCGGGTTCGCCTGGTGGGACCTGTCCCGGCGGCCCGCGGCCGCGGTGCGCGGCTCGAAGACGGTGTGGGCGTTCGCGATCGCCGTGAACTTCGCGGGACCGCTGGCCTACCTGCGGTTCGGCCGCCGCCGCGTCCCCGGCGTTCCGGCGGTGTAGCGCCTCAGCCGGATCCACAGCAGCTTGTCCGCCTCGACAACCGCGAACGCGAGCACGGCGGCCGCGAGGATCCGCAGCCATGCGCCGGCCCCGATCGGCGCCGTGTGGAAGATCGTGTTCATGGCGGGCAGGTAGGTGAACAGCACCTGCAGCCCCACGGTGATGCCGATGCCCACGGCGAGCATCCGGTTCCCGCGCGGCCAGGCCCGCACCACCGGGTGCTCCAGCGACCGGCAGCTGAACAGGTAGCCGATCTGCACGGCCACGAACAGGTTGATCGCCACCGTGCGCGCCTGCGCCACGGACGCGCCGCCGCCGAGCTCCCACCGGTACGCGGCGAAGGCGGCCACCACCAGCAGGAGCGAGATCAGGCCCACGCGGCGGAACAGGGCCGGCGTGAACAGCGGCCGGTCCGGCGGGCGGGGCGGGCGCGTCATGAGGCCCGGTTCCTTCGGCTCGAAGGCGAGGGTCAGCCCGAGGAACACCGCGGTGGTCATGTTGATCCACAGGATCTGCACCGGCACGATCGGCAGCGTCGCGCCCAGCAGGACCGCCGCCAGGATCACCATGCCCTCGCCGATGTTGGTGGGCAGCGTCCACGCCAGGAACTTGCGCAGGTTGTCGAACACCCCGCGCCCCTCCTCGACCGCGGACTCGATGGCGGCGAAGTCGTCGTCGGTCAGCACCATGTCCGCGGCGTCGCGGGCCGCGTCCGTGCCGCCGCGGCCCATCGCGACCCCGATGTCCGCCCGGCGCAACGCGGGCGCGTCGTTGACCCCGTCGCCGGTCATCGCGACGATGTGACCCGCGCCCTGGAAAGCCTTGACCAGCCGGAGTTTCTGGCCCGGCGACACGCGTGCGAACACGGTCGTGCGCGCTGCCGCGGCGGGTAGTTCCCCGTCCGTCAGCTCGTCGAGCCCCGCACCGGTGAGCACCACCGGCTCGTCCGCCAGGCCCACCGCCCTGCCGATCGCGCGGGCGGTGCCCGCGTGGTCCCCGGTGATCATCTTGACCGCGATGCCCGCACTGTGACAGGCGGCGATCGCGCCGGCCACCTCCGGCCGGGGCGGGTCCTGCATCGCCTGCAGGCCCAGGAAGGTCCAGCCGCCGCGGTCGACGAGCGCGGCGAGCGGCTCCTCACCGGACCGGAACCGGGCGAACGCCAGCACCCGCAGGCCCCGCTCGGCGAACTCCCGCTGGAGCCGGTGGGCCGCTGCCGCGTCCAGCGGCCCGGTGGAGCCATCGGCGCGCAGCTCCCGGTCGCACCGGGCGAGGATCTCTTCCACCGCGCCCTTCGCGTAGCCGACTCCGCCCGCGTGCGCTGTGGCCATCAGCCGCCGCTCCGGTTCGAACGGCACGAGGTCCACCCGCGGGTGCCGGGCCCTCAGCTCCGCCGGGTCCAGTCCGGCGCGCTCGGCGGCCGGCACGAGGGCCGTCTCGGTCGGATCGCCCTGGGCGCTCCAGAGACCGTCCACGCGGGACAGTGCCGCCTCGTTGCACACGACCCCGGCCGTCAGGCACTCCCGGACCGCCGGGTCGTCCGGCAGGTTCCCCGCGTCCACGGTGCGGCCTCCAGCGGCCACCGCGGTCACCGTCATGCGGTTCAGCGTGAGAGTGCCGGTCTTGTCGGTGCAGATCACCGTGGTACCGCCCAGGGTCTCCACCGCGGGCAGGTTGCGCACCACCGAGCGGCGCCTCGACATCCGCACCACGCCGATCGCGAGCACGATCGACACCGCCGCCGGCAGCCCCTCGGGAATCGCCCCGACCGCGAGCGCGACCGCGGCGGTGAACATCTCCGCGACGCCCGTGCCGCGCACGAGCCCCACGGCGAACGTGAGCACCGCGATCACCACAATGCCGACACTCAGCTGTTTCGAGAAGCCCGCGAGCTTGCGCGTCAACGGCGTGGCCACCGGGCCGGCGGTGGCCACCATCCGCTGGACGGCCCCGAGCTGGGTGGCCGCGCCGGTGGCGGTGACCAGCGCACGCGCGGATCCCCGCGTCACCATGGTCCCCGAGTGGGCCGTGTTCACCCGGTCCGCGAGCGCGGTGGCCGGCGGCAGTTCCCCCGTCGTCTTCGCGACCGGCAGCGACTCGCCGGTCAGCGCCGACTCGTCCACCTCGAACAGATGCGCCTCGACGATCCGCACGTCCGCGGGAACCTGGTCCCCCGCAGCGAGTTCCAGCACGTCGCCGGGCACCAGGTCCTCGGCGGGCACCCGCGCGGCCAGCCCGTCGCGGACGACCGTGGCGTGGGTGCGCACCATCCGGGCGAGCGCGTCGAGCGCCCGCCGAGCGCGGGACTCCTGGACGTAGCCGATCACCGCGTTGAGCACGACCACCCCGGCGATCACCGCCGCGTCCGGGTAGCCGCCGAAGACCGCCGTGACCACTCCCGCGACCAGCAGCACGTACACGAGCGGATCGCGGACCTGCGACACCAGCCGCCACAGCACCCCGTGGCCGGGCGGGGGCTCCAGTGCGTTCGGGCCGTACCGGCCCGCACGATCCCGCACCTGGCTCGCGGTCAAGCCCCCGCTGGGGTCGGTGCCGAGGTGCTCGGCGCTCTCGCGGACGGTCAGCGCGTGGAAGCCCGCCGTGGCGTCGACTGTCTGCATGCGGCAACGGTCCCGCGTCCCCGGCGATCACCACTGTGGCCGTTCTGCCCGGATCCCGGGGACCAACGACCTTTCCCGCCACCGTCCGCGCACGCCACACTCGGGCGGTGCACGGAAATGAGCCTGAGCCGCCGACCGGGTTCCGGCGGTCGCTGCGCCTGCGCGACGGGCGCGAAGTCGTGATCGCGCCGTTGACGGCCGGCGACGCCGAGGAGCTCGGCGACGCGCTGCGGCACGCCGACTCCGAGACGCTGTACCGGCGCTTCTGCGGCACGCCGCCGAAGGTCACCCCCGAGCTGCTGCGGTACCTGACCGAGCTCGACTACGTCCGCCGCTTCGCGCTCGTCGCCCGCGACCCCGCCGGAAAGGGTGTGGCGGTCGCGCGTTACGAAGCCACCGGTGCGCCTGGTGTCGCCGAGGTCGCCGTCGTGGTCGCTCCCGGCTGGCGCGGCAACGGCTTGGCGAGCGCGCTCCTGCGGATGCTCGCCGAGGCGGCCCAGGCGCGGGGGTTCACCGGGTTCACCGCGCTGTACCTGGCCGACAACCGTCCGGTGGCCGAGCTGCTGGCGTCGGTGCACGGTGCGCGGGTGATCAGCGACGGCATCGCCGAGGCGACCGCCCGGCTCACTTCGCCTCCAGGCTGACGGCGCCGTCGCGAGCGGTCCGGCCGGCACACCGCACCGGCAGGATGACCACCGGGCAGGACGCGAACCGCAGGCACTGGGCGCTCACCGAGCCCAGCAGCGCGTGCAGCCCCAGGCCGTGCCCGTGGCTGCCGAGCACCAGCAGGTCCGCGTCCTCCGCGGCCGCGAGGAGCACCTGAGCGGGATCGCCCACGACCGCCCGCGTACCCACGGTCACGGCCGGCGGCCGCGTCTGTCCCACCAGTTCGTCCAGCGCCAGGCGGCTGCCGCCGACCGCGGGCGGAGACGCACAGGCGGTCACGGCCACCACCTCCGTGCCGGTGGCGGCCGCGTAGCGCATCGCCCACCGCAACGCGGCGGTGGCCGAAGCCGATCCGTCCACACCGACGATGAGAAAGCGCTTACCGCTCATGGCGTACCTACCGCAACCCCTGCGCGTGTTCGAGCACCACGCGCCGCTCCGCCGAGGCGATCACGCCACGGGCCGCCGCCACCGCGTCCGGGTTGACCGAGATCGACGTGATGCCCGCCCGCACCAGGTGGTCGGCGAACTCCGGCCGGTTCGACGGGGCCTGCCCGCACAGCGACGAGGTGATGCCCAGCGCCCGGGCCTTGGACACGATGCCGCCGATCGCGTCGAGCACCGCCGGATCGGCCTCGTCGAACAGCTCCGCGCACTCGGTCGAGTCACGGTCGACGCCGAGCATCAGCTGCGTCAGGTCGTTGCTGCCGATGGACACCCCGTCGACGCCGAGCCCGACGTACTCCGGGAGCCAGTACAGCACCGAGGGCACCTCGGCCATGACCCAGCGGTGCAGCCCGCGCTGGCGCCCGAGCGGGCTCGCGTCGACCAGCCGCAGGCACTCCTCCAGCTCCCACTTGGTGCGCACGAACGGGATCATCAGATGCAGGTTCGGCGTCTGCTCACGCACGCGTGCCAGCACCTCCAGCTCCAGCGCGAAGAGGTCGGGCTGGCGGACGTAGCGGTAGCAGCCGCGGTAGCCGATCATCGGGTTGTGCTCCTCCGGCTCGTAGGCCGTTCCGCCCACGAGGCCCCGGAACTCGTTGCTGCGCAGATCCGTCGCCCGGTAGACCACGGGCCGCGGTGCGAACGGCTCGGTGATCTTCAGCAGGTACTCGGTCATTTCGTCCACAAAGGACTGCTGCTCGCCGTGCGCGAGCAGGTCGCGCGGATGCCGTCCTCCCAACGCCTCGGTGAGCATGAACTCCGCGCGCAGCAGCCCCACCCCGTCGACTCCGGGCAGGGCCGCGGCGTGCTCGGCCTGCTCCGGCATGGCGAGGTTGACGTACATCCGGGTTGCGATGGCTTCGACGGCGGCCGAGACCTCGACCGTCACCGGCTGGGTGCGCGCTGGTGTTCGCCGGGCTCCGGCGGTGATCTCTCCTGTCCCGCCGTCGACCGTGACGAGCTGGCCGTCGGTGAGCAGTTCAGTCGCCCGCTCGGTGCCCACGACGCAGGGCACGCCGAGCTCCCTGGCGACGATCGCGGCGTGACAGGTCATGCCGCCGCCGTCGGTCACCAGCGCGGCGGCACGGCGGATCGCCGGCACCCAGTCCGGGTTGGTCATCGGGGCGACGAGGATCTCCCCGTCGCGCAGCTGCTTGCCCTGCTCGGGACTGGTCAGCACGCGCACGGCACCTCCGGCGAGACCGGGCGACGCGGCCAGGCCGCGCAGGATCGGCTCGCCAGGCGTGGACGGACCGGCCGGCAGCGTGGTGATCGGCCGGGTCTGCACCAGGAACACCGCGCCGCCGTTGTCGATCGCCCACTCCATGTCCTGGGGACAGCCGTAGTGGTCCTCGACGCGGACGGCGAGGCGCGCCAGCTCCAGGACGGTCTCGTCGCCGAGGACGCGGCGGTGCGCGGCGGGCTCGGGCAGGTCCACCCGGGCGTCCCGCCCGTCGGGCCCGCGCACGATCTTGTACTTCTTGTCGCCGATCCGGACGTCCTCGACGTGCAGCTCGCCCTTGGCCACGACGTACGAGTCGGGTTCCACCGACCCGCTGACGAGCGTCTCGCCCTGCCCGAACACCGCTTCGACGACCAGCCGGTCCCGGTCGCCGGTGCGGGGGTCGGCGGTGAAGATCACCCCGGCGCGCTCGGCGCGCACCATCCGCTGCACCACCACGGCGATGGCGGGTTCACCGGTGAAGTCCCGCTCGGCTCGGTACGCCACGACGCGCGGCGAGAACGCCGACGCCCAGCAGTCCACGAGCCGTTCCAGCACGGCGGTTTCCCCTGTGGTGTTGGTGAAGGTCGCGTTCATCCCGGCGAACGAGGCGTCGGCGCCGTCCTCCCCGGTCGCCGAGGAGCGCACCGCGACGGGCACGTCCTCGCCGAGGCGGGCGTAGGCGGCCACGACCTCGTCCCGTGCCCCGGGTGACAGCGCCGCCCCGCGCACCATCTTCTGCATCTGCGCGCAGTTCTCGGTCAGCCGGTCGGAGTCGTCGGCGGCGGCGAGCGTCTCGGCGTGCAGGCGGGCCAGGTCCTCGCGGATCCCGCTGTACTCCATCGCGGCCCAGTACCCCTCCCGCAGCACCGTGAAGCCGGGCGGGACGGGGAACCCCGCCGAGGCGAGCTCACCCAGGTTGGCGCCTTTCCCGCCCGCGGATTCGGCGTCCACGGCGCGGAGCTCTCCCAGATCCTTGACGACGGCCATCGTGCTCCTCCTGGTGTTCCGGGCGACGTTGCTGCCAGCGTCACCACGCGCGGAAGCGGGGACGAGGGCCCGAAGTCCTCTGGGACGAGGCCTCCCGGCATGACCTTCGCCTCTCCCGCCCCGTGCCCGCGGCGCGCAGGCTGGTGGCGAACCGGAAAGGGAGGAAGCCATGGCGCGCAAGCGAAAGATCGTCGTCGGTGTCGACGGTTCCCCGCAGAGCGAGGCCGCGCTGCGCTGGGCGGTCGGCGAGGCCGCCGCGGACCGCGGCGAGGTCCGCGCGGTGCTCGTGCGCGCACGGGACGAACTGCTGCCCGGGACGTCGTACGCCATCCAGCCGCACGGCCGCCGACCAGTGGCCCAGGACGAGGACTACGCCGGCCTGCTCCGGGAGAGCGTGCGGAAGACGCTGCAGAACATCGAGAACCCGCCGCTCGTCGAGGACCTCGTCGCCGACGGCGACCCGGCCACCGAGCTGATCAAGGAATCCAGCGCGGCCGACCTGCTGGTCGTCGGCTCACACGGCGCCCGGATGGTCACAGAGCTGTTGCTCGGCAGCGTCGCGACGCAGTGCGTGCGCCACGCTCACTGCCCCGTGGTCGTCCTCACCGCCGAGTCCGCACAGCGACTGTCCTGAAAGGACCGGCGATGGCGAGCACCAGTCCGCGCATGCCCGAACCGGAACGCCGTGCGAGAGCGGTGCGGACCGTTGCGGGTCACGCGAAGGATGCCGAAGACCTGGTCGAGCTCCTGGACATGCTCGGCCTCAAGGCCACCGACGTCCACCCGCGACCCGAACGGCCCCAGGCGCCGCGGCAGCACAACAAGCACCTGTCGATCGCCGAGCTGGGCGAGCTGCTGCAGCACATTTAGACTCGGACGCGATGAGTAGCATCGAGATCAGGCCGGTCCCTCGGCCTCACGATGAGCCCGCCAAGACACGTTGTTGCTGGCAGGCGAGCTGATTGCCATCGATGGCGGGAAATGTGTGCTGCACTACCTCCGGAGGCACCCGGTCCGCCGGGCCGCGCGCACCAAGCCGCGTGGACGGTCGCGACGTCACAGCGTTCACCGCCGTCGCGTCCCAAGTCGCCGTTGACAGCCGGGACGGAGCGCGACAACTTCGAAGTCCCTGACCGGCGTGAGCCTCACGCCGGCGCCGTCGCCCCCAGCAGGGCCGCCGCTTCGCGGGCCAGTTCCAGGTCCTCCCGCGCGGTCACCGCGAACAGCGTCACCGGCGCCTCCGGCGGGCTGATCACCCTGTCGCCACTGCCCGCGAGCCGCGCCGGGTCGGTCCGCAGCCCCAGCACGCCAAGACCGTCCACCAGCTCGCCGACGAGCCCGGGCTGGTGCTCGGAGACGCCGCCGGTGAACACGACCGCGTCGAGCCGGTCCAGGCTCGTCACCGCGGCTCCGATCTCGCGCCGGAGCCGGTGCAGGTAGACCGCGACCGCGGTCTCCGCCGAGTCCTCCCCCGCCGCCCGTACCGCCAGCACCTCGCGCAGGTCCCCGCTCGTTCCGGTCATCCCCGCCAGGCCCGAGCGGTGGTACAGCGTGTCCGCCAGGCTGTCGACATCCGCCTCCCCGGTCGTGAGGACGTGCAGCAGCAGCCCGGGATCCACCGAGCCAGACCGCGTGGCCATCACCGCGCCTTCCAGCGGCGTGAAGCCCATGGAGGTGTCGACGCTGCGGCCGTTCCGGATCGCCGTCACCGACACGCCCGCGCCGAGGTGGCAGCACAGCATCTGCACGTCGGACGCCGCGAGCAGCTCGGCGCACCGGCGTGCGGAGTACTGACACGACAGCCCGTGGAAACCGTAGCGGCGCAACCTGTTCTGCGCCGTCCACGCGCGTGGGAGCGCGTAGCGGGACGCGGCCTCGGGGAGTCCACTGTGGAACGCGGTGTCGAAGCAGGCGACGACCGGCAGGTCGGGTAGTGCGGCGCGGACCAGCCGGGCGATGTCCACCGACAGCGGCTGGTGCAGCGGCGCGAGGGTGCCAAGCCGCTCCAGCTGCCGCAGCAGTTCGCTGTCGACCAACGCGGGACCGGGGCGTGAGCCACCGTGCACGAACCGCACGGCGATCGCCTGCGGGCGTCCCCAGCGCTCGATCGCCTCCCGCACCGCGCGTTCGTCCGAAACCGCTTCCGCGGCGGCCCACGTCTCGGCGTGCACCGACTCGCCGTCCTCGACCAGCGACACCTTCATGCTGGACGAACCGGGGTTCAGGGTCAGGATGCGCATGCTTCTCCTCAGGTCCGCAGTCGCCGCAGGAACGGGTCGGCAGGGGTGCGCGGCTCGATCCGGATGCGCGCGTCGAGCGCGAGGCACCCATCACCGCCGGCCACGAGGGGGTTCAGATCCAGCTCCGCGACCTCCGGCAGCAGCTCCGCCAGCCGGCTGACGCGCAGCAGCACGTTCCGCACCGCGTCCCGGTCGAGCTGCCCGCCGCCGAACAGTTTCGTCGACGAGCGCAGGCCGTCGAGCAGGCGATCGGCGTCGGTCGCGGTCAGCGGTGCCAGGCGCGCCGCCCGGTCCGCGACCACGTCGGTGTCGGTCCCGCCGAGACCGAACACGACCAGCGGGCCGAACACCTCGTCCGAGTTGATCCCCACCAGGAACTCGCGCCCCCGCGCGGCCATCGGCTGCAGCACGACCCCGCGCCAGCCGGCGCCGAACTCCCGCCGCCAGGCGGCCACGATCGTCCGCACGCGCGCCTCGTCGGACACATCGAGCGCGACACCGCCCTGGGCGCTCTTGTGCAACATCCCCTCGACGTCGGCCTTCAGCGCCACCGGCCGCGCCAGGTCGGCGAACGCCGCGACGGCCTCGTCCTCGGTCCCGGCGTAGCGGGTTTCGACGAGCGGGATGCCGAAGCAGCCCAGCACGTCCACGACCTCAGGTGGCGCGAGCCAGCGACGGCCTGCCGCGAGGTACGAACGCACCAGGGACGCCGCGCGCGAAGCGTCCACATCGGACAGCTCCGGTGCGGGCACGGCCGGTGCCGCCCGCCACCGCGCGTACCGCACGACGTGCCCGAGTGCCGCGGCGGCGTCGGCGGGATCGGTGTAGCTCGCGGTCACCGGCCCCTGCTCGTCGGCGAGCGGTTCGACGTGGGCGAGCTGCCCCAGGCGCACGGCGAGCACCGGTTTACCCGCCCGGCGGATCCGCGCGGGTACCGCGGTCATCGGATCGCCGAGTGCGGTCGGCACCGTCGCGGCGAGCACGGCGTCCACCTCCGGGTCGGCGAGCACCGCGTCCAGGCACGCGCCGAAGGTTTCGGCAGCAACGGCCGCGGTGGTGTCGATGGGATCGGCCAGGGAAGCCTGGGCCGGCAGCAGCGCACGCAGGGTGTCCGCCGTTTCCGGCCGGATCCCGGGAAGGACCAGCCCGTGCCGCACGCAGGCGTCGGCCGCGAGCACCCCGGCACCCCCAGCGTTGCTCAGGACGGCGACCCGGTTGCCCGCCGGAAAGGACTGCCACGACAGTGCGGCGACGGTCTCGACCAGTTCGCTGATCGTGTCCACGGCGATCACCCCGGCCTGCTCGTAGAGCGCATCGCGGGTGACCGCCGGAGTCGCCGCGGCGGCCGTGTGCGAAGCGGCGGCACGCTGAGCCACCTCGGTTTCACCGGTGCGGATCGCCACCACCGGTTTGTCCCGCGCGAGCATCCGGGCGAGCCGGCTGAACTTGCGGGGGTTGCCGAACGACTCCAGGTACAGCACGGCGATCTCCGTCGCCGGGTCGCGCAGCCACCACAGCAGCAGGTCGTTGCCGCTGACGTCGTACTTGTCGCCTGTGGACACCAGGCTGGACAGCCCGAGTCCCAGCCGGCGCAGGGACTCCAGCAGCGCGATCGCGAACCCGCCCGACTGGCTCACCACGCCGACCGGGCCCGCCGGTACCGTGCCGGGCACGAACGTGGCGTTCAGCCCGGCTCCCGGGTCCGCGACCCCGACGCAGTTCGGGCCGACCAGGCGCATGCCGTAGGTGCGGGCGGCGGTGACGACGCGGTCGCCGAGCTCGGTGCCCGTCAGCCCGGCCGAGATGACGACCACGGCACGGACACCGCGTTTCCCGCACTCCTCCACCGCTTCGGGCACGGCCGCGGCGGGCACGCAGACGACCGCCAGCTCCGGGCACTCGGGCAGCTGCGGCACCGAAGGCACGCATGGCACTCCGGCGACCTCCGTGGCATGCGGGTTCACCGCGAACAGTCGCCCAGGAAAGCCGCCATCGAGCAGGTTGCTCAGCACGGCACGCCCCACCGAGCCGGTACGGCGGCTCGCCCCGACCACCACGACGGACTCCGGCCGCAGGACCGACTGCAGGCTCGCGACGTCCGCCACCCGCTCCCGCTCGGCGAGCGCGGTCCAGTAATCCTCGCCGGGTTCCAGCACGATGACGAACTCCCGCTCCGGACCGCCGCGGCTCATCCGGTAGGGCAAGCCCAGATCGGTGAAGACGCGGAGCATGCGGTTGTTTTCGGCCATCACCTCCCCGGTGAACCGGCGGATGCCCTGGTTCCTGGCCAGCGACGCGAGGTGCTCCAGCAGCAGCGTGCCGACACCGTGCGCCTGAGCCCGTCCGTCCACGGCGAGCGCCACTTCGGCTTCGGTGGGATCGGCCGAGACCTCGAAGTGCGCGACGCCGATGAGCCGCTCACGCCGGAACGCGCCCACGGCCGCGTGCCGGGGCCCAGCCTCTCCGGCGATCTGCGCGCACAACCGGTCCAGCCCCGAGGGCAGGCCGAAGAACCGCAGGTAGCGGTCGCGATCGCCGAGCCCCTCGTGCAGGGCCAGAACGGCGGCGGTGTCCGGAGGGTGCAGGGGCCGCACGAAAACGACCTCGCCGTCGGCCAGCACGGCACTGGTGCCCGCGGAGGTAGGAGGCATGCCTTCAGAGAACCGTCAACCGCCCCGGCCCCGACGCGGCCGGAGTCCCCCAATGGCGATGACCAAGGTCCCTCGCGCCGGGGTCAGGCGCCGATCACCCGGCTGCCGGATTGCACACTGATCAACCGGACCCGCACGGTGGGAGGTCGCGGCCGTGGGGAGGCGGGATGAGCCAGGAAAGCTTGTTCGGACCGGGTGAAACCATGACGGGCAAACCTGCCGGCGACCAGTGGCAGGTGCTGCGCGTCCTGATCACCGTGAAAGCGGCTCCGAACCCGTCGGCGACCTACGGTGAGACCGTGTGCGTCGCCGGCATCCGGCTCGATCTCGCCAGCCCCGGCTGGGTTCGGCTCTACCCGATCAACTTCCGCGATCTCGAGAGCGACCGTTCCTTCAGGAAGTACGACGTGGTGAGAGTCCGCGCGCGGCCCGCACGCAACGATCCCCGCGTGGAGAGCTGGCGCCCGGACCTGCACAGCCTGCGCGTCGAGAGGCACCTGAACCCGTGGAACCCCCGTCGCCCCCACGTCGAGCCGTACCTGGGCGGGACCATGTGCGAACTCCTCGCCGCTGTCCGGTCGGCTCCGCCCGCTCGGTCGCTCGCCATCGTCCGGCCCGCGCGGATCGTGGGCCTGGACATCGAACCCCACCCGGGCTGGAACGAAGACGACCGCGCGAAGATCGACCAGTACGTGAGCCAGCTCGACCTCCTCGGCACCGAGCGCAGTGCACTGGAAGCTCCGAGACTGCGGGGCTGGTACCGCTACCGCTGCGACGCCTCCTGCCGTGGGCACCGCCAGGGCATCCTCGACTGGGAGTTCGTCGCGTTGCAACGTCGTCTGAACCACCTCGACGACGACGCCCTCGCCCGCGAATTGCGCGCCAGGTTCCTCGGGCAGCTCTGCGCTCCCGGCCGGAACGCCGCCTTCTACGTCGGCAACCAGGCGAAGCGGCAGCACGTCTTCAGCGTGCTCGGGGTCTACTCGCCGCCCCGGTGAGGATCCCGAGTCTCCCGCAACCGCTGTTCGACCAGGTTCAGCACGACGTGCCGGTGGCAGCGCTGCTCGTCGGCCTCGAAACACAGCACCGCGACCTTGGACTCCCGTGCGAGGTCGACGAGTTCGGACAGTGCCGCCTGGCTCGCGGGGTTCCGCTCGATGAGGTCGGCATAGGTGCTGCGAGCGGCCGCCAGCTCGTCCACCTTCCCGGCGAAACCCGGCCGGTTCTCCTTCGGGTTTCCCAGTGCCGGGCGGTGGAGGTACCGCACACCCGCCTCTTCGAGAGCGGCCGCCAGTGCGCGCTTGCTGAAACCGCGTTTACGGGACAGCGGCGTCAACCGCACATCCACCAGCAGCTCCGCGCCGGAGGCACGCAGATCGGCGACGAAACCGCCGACGTCGCGACCTTCATAACCCACTCCCATCACACCTCGACGCGCTGCCACGCCCGCCACCCTTTCACAGGCGACGCCGCCCGCTGCAGGGCAGCCACCTCGCGCTACCCGCACCGGTGGTCAGGCCCGGGCGAGCAGTTCGCCGTGGGGTATCAGCAGCACGCCGTCGGGATGGGCGGCCCAGTCCCGCCACGCCTGCGAGATCGCCGCGAGGTCGGCCTCCGTGGCCAGGCCGCGTTCGAGCGCCATCCGCCCCACCGAGGAGTGGATCCGCTCGGCCCACATCCCGCCCCAGCTCGCGCGGTCCTCGGGGGTCGCGTAGCTCCAGATCGAAGCCGAGGGCGTGACCTCGGTGAATCCCGCCTCGTGCGCCCAGGCGAGCAGGCGCCGGCCCGCGTCGGGCTCCGCGCCGTTGCCGTGGGCGACCGCGCGGTAGAGCTCCAGCCAGGCGTCCAGCCGCTCGTCCGCGGGCCACCACGTGAAGGCGGCGTAGTCCGCGTCGCGGACCGCCACGACCCCTCCGGGCTTGGTCACCCGCCGCATCTCGCGCAGCGCCGCCACCGGGTCGGACAGGTGCTGCAGCACCTGGTGGGCGTGGGTGACGTCGTAGGTGTCGTCGGGATCGGAGAGCCGGTAGGCGTCGTCGACGGCGAACTCGACGGCCAGCCCGCGCTCGGCGGCGCTCCGGCGAGCCTCCTGCAATGGCGCCTCGGTGATCTCGATGCCGCGCACCCGCCCCGGCGCGACGGCCTCCGCGAGGTCGAGGGTGATGCTTCCGGGCCCACAGCCCACATCGAGCAGGTCCAGTCCCGGCCGCAACAGCGGCAGCAGGTAGGCCGCCGAGCTCGCGGCCGTGCGAGCCGCATGGCTGCGCACGACGACCTCGCTGTGCCCGTGGGTGTAGATGTCCCGAGGTGCCACGATATCTCCCATCATGTGGGATACGAAACCCACATGATGGGAGACTACCGAGGAGCCTCCGGCCCCGCAAACAGCGGTCACTCAGCTCCAGGTCCAGTCCCGCACCTCGGGCAGGTCCTCGCCGTGTTCACTGATCCAGCGGTGGTGCCGCTCCCGCGCCTCCGTCATCGCCTGGCGGACGGGCGCCGCCGTGCGGGCCAGGCCCGGCACGCGGTCGATCACGTCGATCACCAGCTGGAAGCGGTCCATGTCGTTGAGCACCAGCATGTCGAACGGGGTCGTGGTGGTGCCGTGCTCCTTGTAACCGCGCACGTGGAACTCCGCGTGGTTCGTGCGCCGGTAGGCCAGTCGGTGGATCAGCCACGGGTACCCGTGGTAGGCGAAGATCACCGGGCGGTCCGGGGTGAACAGCGCGTCGAACTCCCAGCCCGTCATGCCGTGCGGGTGCTCGGTGTCCGGCTGCAGGCGCATGAGGTCCACCACGTTGACCACCCGCACCGCCAGCCGCGGCAGGTGCTCGCGCAGCAGTTTCGCCGCGGCCAGCACCTCCATCGTCGGCGCGTCCCCGGCACACGCGAGCACCACGTCGGGTTCGCGTTCGGGGAAGGTGCTCGCCCACTCCCAGATGCCCGCGCCGCGCGCGCAGTGCAGGGCGGCCTGCTCGGGGCCGAGCCAGTTCGGCGTCTCGTTCTTGCCCGCCACGATCACGTTCACGTAGTCCCGGCTGCGCAGGCAGTGCTCCGCGACCGACAACAGGGTGTTGGTGTCCGGCGGCAGGTACACCCGCACGACCTCGGCGCTCTTGTTCGCCACGTGGTCGATGAACCCGGGGTCCTGGTGGGAGAACCCGTTGTGGTCCTGGCGCCACACGTGCGAGGTCAGCAGGTAGTTCAGCGACGCGACCGGCCGCCGCCACGGAATTCCCCGCGCGGTGCGCAGCCACTTGATGTGCTGGTTGACCATCGAGTCCACGATGTGCACGAACGCCTCGTAGCAGGAGAACAACCCGTGCCGCCCGGTCAGCAGATAGCCCTCCAGCCAGCCCTGGCACAGGTGCTCCGAAAGCACCTCCACCACGCGCCCGTCGGTCGCGAGGTGCTCGTCGGCCGGCTCGACCTCAGCCTGCCACGCCTTCGCCGTCACGTCGTACACCGCGTCCAGCCGGTTCGACGCCGTCTCGTCCGGGCCGAACAGCCGGAAGTCCCGCCGCCCGGCGTCATTCGCGAACAGTTCCTTGAGGTAGCGGCCCAGCGCCCGGGTCGGTTCCGCGCTCGACGCACCCGGCTCGGGCACCACGACCGCGTGCGCGGCGAAGTCCGGCAACGGCAACGGCCGCAGCAGCAGCCCGCCGTTGGCGTGGGGGTTCGCGCCCATCCGCCGCTCCCCGCGCGGCACCAGGGCGGTCACCTCCGGTTTCGGCCCGCCGTCACGGTCGAACAGCTCCTCGGGACGGTAGGAGCGCAGCCACGCCTCCAACGCACGCAGGTGCTCGGGGTTGCCCCGCACGTTCGGCAACGGCACCTGGTGCGAGCGCCACGTGCCCTCCACCGGCTTGCCGTCCACAGTGGACGGGCCGGTCCAGCCCTTCGGGGACCTGAGCACGAGCACCGGCCAGCGCGGGCGCTCGCGGGAACCGCCGCGCGCCTCGTCCTGGATGCGCCGGATCCGCGCGTGCACGTCGTCCAGGGTCGCCGCCATCGCCTGGTGCATCAGCGCCGGATCGCTTCCGGTCACGTAATGGGGCGCGTACCCGTAACCGCGCAGCAGCTCGTCCAGCTCGGCCCCGGGGATGCGGGACAGCACAGTCGGGTTGGCGATCTTGTACCCGTTGAGGTGCAGGATCGGCAGCACCGCACCGTCGTGCACCGGGTCCAGGAACTTGTTGGCGTGCCAGCTCGTCGCCAGCGGCCCGGTCTCCGCCTCCCCGTCCCCGATCACGCAGGCGACGATCAGGTCCGGGTTGTCGAACGCCGCTCCGTAGGCGTGCGCGAGCGAGTAGCCCAGTTCACCGCCCTCGTGGATCGACCCGGGAACCTGCGGTGCCACGTGGCTCGGAACCCCACCCGGGAACGAGAACTGCCGGAACAGCACCCGCATCCCGTCGGCGTCTTGTCCCGCCTCCGGCGCCACCTCCGGGTAGCTGCCCTCCAGCCACGTGTTCGCCAGCAGCGCCGGACCACCGTGACCCGGCCCGGTCACGAACATCATGTCCAGGTCATGGCGTCGGATCAGGCGGTTCAGGTGCGCGTACACGAAGTTCAGCCCCGGCGAGGTGCCCCAGTGCCCCAGCAGGCGGGGCTTGATGTGTTCCGGCCGCAGCGGCTCGCGCAGCAACGGGTTGTCCAGCAGGTAGATCTGCCCCGCCGACAGGTAGTTCGCCGCCCGCCACAACGCGTCCACCTGGCTCAGCTCGTCCTCGCTCAGCGCCGCGCGGACCTCGGTCGCGGTGCTCACGGGCGCACCACCATGACCGGGCACTGCGCGCGGTGGACCAGCGCCTGGCTCGTCGAGCCCAGCAGCAGCCCCTGGAACCCGCCACGGCCGCGGCTGCCGACCACGACCAGCTGCGCCTTCGCACTCCAGTCGAGCAGCTGGTGGCGTGGGCGGTCCTTCACCACGACCCGCTCCACGGGCACGTCGGGGTACTTCTCCTGCCAGCCCGCCAGGCTCTCGGCCAGGACCCGGGCCTGCTCCTCCTCAGCGGGTTCCAGGTCGAGCACCGCGTACTCGACCGGCACCGCGGTCACGTACTCGTAGTCGCTCCAGGCGTGGACCGCCACCAGCGGCACCTCGCGCCGGCACGCTTCCTCGAACGCCGCTCCCAGCGCCTTGACGCTCGTGGGGCTGCCGTCGACGCCGACCACCACCGGCCCGCTCGCGGGTTCGTCCCCGCGGACGATCACCACGGGGCACTCGCTGTGGGCCACCACCGCGACCGCGGTCGAGCCCGTCATCATGCCGCCGAACCCGCCCCGCCCGGTGGGTCCCAGGACGATCATGCGGGCCACCCGGGACAGTTCGATGAGGAACGGCACCGGCGACACGCGCACCCGCTCGGTGGTCGCCACCAGATCGCCGTCCACGTCGCGGGCGATTTCCGCGGCTTCGGCCAGCCGGTCCTCGGCGAGCTTTTCGACCGCGTCGAAGGCCTCCTGCGGCATCGGAAGACCCGCGCCGTAGTAGCCCAGGGCCGGGTCGAAGCACGACACCAGGTGCAGGCGCAGCTTGCGGGCCGATGCCTCGGCCGCCGCCCACGTCACCGCCCGCAGTGCCGACTCGGACCCATCGACACCGGCGACGATCGCGCCAGCGGAGTCAGTCATCGGTTCTCTCCCTGTTCCGGGTCAGCACGGTCGCGCTGACCACTCCCGGTACCGATTCCGCCAGGACTTTCGCGACGTGGCGGTCGGTCTGGTCGTCGAACTCGTCGAGGACGCGCACGACCCCGTCGTGCACCTCGACCTCCCACCGTTCCGGCCCGCCGTACACCGACAGGTGGTGGCGGACGTCGGTGGCGATGTCGTTGTCCCGCCGGGCGAAGACGCGCACGAGGTCGCCGCGGGTGACGATCCCGACCACGCGTGAACCGTCGACGATCGGCATCGCGCGGATGCGGGAATCCAGCAGTGCCCTGGCCACCTCGGCGAGGTCCGCGCCCGGCGCCATCCCGATGGCCGGGGTGCTCATCAGGGCACCGACAGTGGCTCCGGCCGTCCGCGGTCCCACCCGTTCGCCGGGAGCGCACCGCGCGTCCCGGGGAATCCGGTCGGCGATGAGGTCGGCCTCGGTCACGACGCCGACCAGCCGGTCGTCCTCGTCCACCACCGGCAGTGCGGTGAACCCGTGCTGGGTCAGCAGTTCCGCCGCGTGTTTGGCCGCGGTGCCGGTGGTCACCGTGGTCACCGGCCTGCTCATGATGTCCTGTGCCCGCATGCCGACCACGCTAGGAACAGCAGGGGTGGCCGGACAGCGGCCGACCGTCCCGGGATCAAGTGACTTCCTGCCCTCATCGGAGCCGGGACCTCCCGGGCACGCTCGACCCTGACACCATCGCTCCACCGAAATCGCAGGGATCGAGTCATGACCGAGTTGCGCGCGCTGTCCCCACGGCAGTGCATGGATCTCCTGTCCTCCGGGACCGTGGGCAGGCTGGCCTTCTCCGAGCACGCGATGCCGGCCATCCGGCCGGTCAACTTCCTGCTGCACGGCGGAGACCTCGTCATCCGCACGAGCCGGACGGGATCGATCGCGAAGCTCGTCGACGAGGTGGTCGCGTTCGAGGTCGACGACATCGACCCCGCCACCCACACCGGCTGGAGCGTCGTCGTGGTCGGAAAG
Source organism: Amycolatopsis sacchari (assembly GCF_900114035.1). Lineage (GTDB taxonomy): Bacteria > Actinomycetota > Actinomycetes > Mycobacteriales > Pseudonocardiaceae > Amycolatopsis_E > Amycolatopsis_E sacchari. The sequence continues at coordinate 792,849 of NZ_FORP01000001.1, forward strand.
ATTCACCCGGTCACGAACATCGAGGAACTGGTGACCCTCGCCGATCCGCGTCGGCGGCCGTGGCCGGGTGGGGAACGGTCGTGTTTCCTGCGGCTGCCCATCGACATCGTCAGCGGCCGCACGTTCGAGGCGTACGACGTCGGCCCGGCGGAGACCGTCGCCGCGAGCTGAAGCCACCGGCTACCCCCCGTACCCGGGGTCAGGGAGACTGGTGCAGCACGGGCCGGGTGCCCGATCCGTCCTCGACTTCGATTCGCAAGCGGTCCGTCCGATGCATCCACGGCCGCATCGCGGTCAGCTCCCGGGGAACGCCGCCCGACGCGACTGGTCCCTCCGGCGGCGCCGGTAGCGCAGCAGCTCGTCGGCACCCCACACGACCACGGGGAACGGCACCAGCATCGCGAGCATCCACGGCGACAGCGCGGCCGTGCCGAACACGTCCTGCAACGGCGGCACGGAGACCAGCGCGGCGGTGAAGACCAGTTCGAACAGGATCCCGCCCAGCAGCAGCCGGTTGCTGAAGACGCCGACGGACCGCAGCGACGCCCACTCGGTGCGGGCGGCGAACGCGGTGCCCACCTGGCAGGCGACGATCCCGGCGAAGGTGACCGTGGTGGCCTGCAGGTAGGCGTGGTGCAACGGCGTGCCCTCCCCCACCGGGTCACCCGGGTGCCAGCCCGCCGCCAGGAGCACGGCGAAGAACCCGGCGGTCACCAGCACCGCCGACACCACCCCGAGCAGACCCCAGGCGCGAGCGAGCAGCCGCCGCGTGATGACGCCCTCGGTGCGCGGGCGCGGGCGCCGCGACATCAGCCCGGGCTCCGCGGGTTCGCGGCCGAGCGCGAGGGCGGGCAAGGTCTCGGTGCCCAGGTCGATCGCCAGGATCTGCAGCACCGTCAGCGGTAGCGGGATCAGGCCGCCGGACAGCGCGAACAGCAGGAACGGCACGATCTCCGGGACGGCGTGGGCGAAGATGTAGAGCACGAACTTGCGGACGTTGTCGAAGACCCGGCGGCCCTCCTCGATCCCGGCGGCGATCGTGGCGAAGTTGTCGTCGGTCAGCACCAGGGTCGCGGCCTCCCGGGCCACATCGGTCCCGCCCCTGCCCATCGCGACGCCGATGTCGGCGCGTCGCAACGCCGGGGCGTCGTTCACGCCGTCACCGGTCATCGCGACCGTTTCCCCGTTGTGGCGCAGGGCATCGGCGATCCGCAGCTTCATCTCGGGGGTGGCGCGGGCGAACACGATCTCGCCCGGCGCGGCCAGCAGCGCGTCCAGCTCGGCGTCGGACATCGCGTCCACCGCCGTCCCGTCGACCACCCGGTCCGCACCGATACCGACCTCCCGCGCGATCTCCCCCGCGGTCCGCCCGTTGTCGCCGGTGATCACGTGCACGCGGATTCCCGCGGCGTGCACCACCCCCACCGCGGCGGACACCTCCGGCCGGGGCGGGTCGAGCAACCCGACCAGCCCGACGAAACGCAGCCCCTGCTCGGCTTCTTCCTGCGACGGCAGGCGCGGCCCGTCCCAGTCCCGGCAGGCGACCGCGAGCACCCTCAGCCCGCGCCCGGTCCACTCGTCCACCCGGTCCTGAACGTCCACAGTGGAACCGCAGCGTGGCAGCACCGCTTCGGGCGCGCCCTTCACGTGCACCCGAAGTGCTCCACCGATCTGGTCCACAGTGGACATCATCTTGCGGCGCGGGTCGAAGGCGTTCAGGACGCGCCTCCCGGCCTCACGCCGGTCCGGCGGCAACGCGGTGCCCGCGGACTCCGCGTAGCGCAGCAGCGCGATCTCCATCGGATCACCCGCCTCGTGCTCCCCCAGCTCCGCCGTGGAACACCAGGCCAGCACCTCCCCCAGCTCCGGCGAGTCCGCACTCGCCTCGACCACCCGCATCGAGTTGGCCGTCAGCGTTCCGGTCTTGTCGGTGCAGACCACCGTCGTCGAGCCCAGGGTTTCGACCGCGGACAGCCGTTTCACCACGGCACCCCGGCGGGCCATGGACCGCACACCCACCGCCAGCGCCAGGGTGATCGTCGGCAGCAGCCCTTCGGGAACGTTGGCCACCAGCAGCCCGATCGCGAACAGGAACGCCGCCCCCAGCGACAGCCCCGCCACCAGCCCCAGCGGCAGGAACGCCACCCCGGCGCCCACCGCCACCGCCGCGATCAGCCACGCCACCCGCCGGACCTGCCGCTCCAGCGGACTCTCGTCCTGCCGCACCCGTTGCGACAACGCCGCGATCCGGCCCAGCTCGGTGTGCACTCCGGTGCCGTGCACCACGGCCCGTCCCTCGCCACCGGTGCAGACCGTTCCGCTGAACACCAGCACCGGCGAATCCAGCGTCCGGTCCGCGTCGTCGGCGGCGGAGGCGCTGCGCGGCACCGGGTTCGACTCGCCGGTGAGCGCGGACATGTCCACCTCGACGGCCCCGTCGACCAGCCGCGCGTCGGCGGGAACACGCTCCCCCTCCTCGACCACGAGCAGGTCGCCGCGCACCAGCTCCCGCACCGGGACGCGGGTGCGGTGCCCGTCGCGCACGACCCAGACCTGCTGCGGCAGGAAGCGGCCCAGCGCCTCCACCGCGTGCTCGGCCTGGCTCTCCTGCCAGAACGCCAGCACCGCGTTGAGCACGATCACGACGAACACCGCGATGCCCAGCGACGTCGAACCGGACACCAGCGCCAGCACCGCGGCCAGCCACAGGAGCAGGGCGAGCGGATGGGTGAACTGCTTGCCCAGCGAAACCCACCAGCGGCGGCCCCGCCGCTGCGGAAGCTCGTTCGGCCCGTACAGCTCCAGCCGGCGCGCCGCCTCCCGCTCACCGAGCCCGGCGCTGCCGGTGCGCAGGTCGCGCATCAGCGCGGCGGCAGGCTCCCGCGGATCGATGTCGTCGGGCACCGGGGCGGCGGAAGTCAGCGTCATGGCTCACGACAGTGGCAGCGCGTAGGGGGTGACCGCTGGTTGCTTAAGTCCTTTCGGCAGGGCCGATGGTCTCCGCGCCACGCACGGGGGACTTTCGGTTCTGTTCCGGTGTCCGGCTCGCCGCGAACGTCCTGGCACACGACGGCAGCGAGGAGATCGCATGGCACCGCGACGAAAACACTGCTCACCATCACGGCACTCGCCGCGCGAACGCTCACCGGGGTGGCGTCGGCCGGGGCTGCCTGCGCGAACCCGGCCAACCTGGGCCCCGGGGCAGGAGTTCCACACCGTGCGCTGGGACCGGCACGGCGGGATCAACGACCACGGTGACATCGCCGGTTACACCGATGTCGCAGGCTTGGCTTACGCGTCGCCAGCGGTGGAGTGGACCGGTGACGGTGCTGCCCATCCCGGCGGAGGCCTGGTCGGCCAACGCTACGGACGTCGACCACACCGGAACGGTGGTGGGCAGCGTGTCGCTCGCGGCCGGCACCCGCGCCGTCGCCTGGGCCGCCACCGGCCGGCCCACCGACCTCGGAACGCTGCCCCGCCACCCGGACAGCGCGGCGCCGGCGTCCGACGACCGGGGCACGGTCGTCGGTACCACCCATGACGCGAACGGTTTTCCGCACGCGGTCGGCCGGAACAGGGGCGCGATCGCGGAATTGCCCGGACTGGCCACCGGGCCCGGCACGACCGGCAGCGACGCCTTCGCCGTCGACGACAGTGGAGTGGTCATCGGGATCAGCGGCCGGGTGAACGTCCTGCCCGCTCTCGGCACCGTCGGCGGACGGACTTACGCGGGAGCCACCGCGGTCGCCGTCGCCGGTTTCGCCGGCTCCCCCGGAAACGGCCAGAGCCACGCCGTGCTCTGGCGTTGCCACGACAGCTCATCTCAGGAGGTAGTGCGATGAAAACGCTGTTTCTGGCCCTGTCCCTCGCCGTCGCGGCGGTTCCGGGCGTCTCCGCGGCCGCGACCGCACCGGCGTCCGTACCGGGCGTAGCGCTCGAGCCGGGGAACGGCGCGAGCTGGGCGTCCGGACTCAACGAGCGCGGTGAGGTGCTCGGCGCGCACGTCGTCGGGGCCGACGTCCACGGCTACGTCTGGCGCAAGGGCGTGGTGACGGACCTCGGCACCCTGCCCGGCGGCGACTACAGCCTCGCGACGGCGATCAACGAGTCCGGCGACATCGCCGGTTACAGCGGGATCTACCCGCTCGGCCCGCTGCACGCCGTGCTGTGGCACCACGGCACGATCACCGACCTCGGAACGCTGGGAGGCAACAGTTTCGCCGCGGCCATCAACGACCGCGGGATGATCGTGGGGAACAGCCAGCCGGAACTCCACGCTCCGCAGTTCCGCGCCGTCACGTGGTATCGCGGCGTCATGACCGTCCTCCCGGCGCTCGCCGGCGCCGAATACGACAACCCGGGGTTCGTGAACGACCGCGGCGACGTGGCCGGGTACAGCTCACTGGGGACGGGTGTGCACGCGGTTCTGTGGACCGGCGGCCGGGTCGTGGACCTTGGCCCCGGGCGGGTGACCGCGCTCGACGAGCAGGGCCGTGTCCTCGTCGACGGCACCGACGAGCAGGGACAGGTGTCCCGCTTCCTCTGGGACCACGGCCGCCGCATCGCCCTGCCGACAGGCGTGACCGGCTTGGGCGAGCGGGGCGAGATCTTCGGCACCTACCAGCCGTCCGGGGCGTCGTCGGAGCACGGATTCCTGTGGTACCAGGACAGGTTCGTCGACCTGGGCAACTTCGTCCCGAGCGCGGCGCACGGGTTCGGGCCGGTGCTGGGCAGCGTGCCCGGCAGCGGCGCCGCCCTGTGGTACCGCGGGCGCACGACCGCGCTGCTGCCGGTGCCCGACCGCGGTGATGCCCGCCCGATGTTCGTCAACGGCAGCGGACTGGTCGTGGGCGACACCGGGAACGACACCGCCACCGCGTGGGTCGTGCCGCTCCGCTGAACGAGGGCCGCCCGGCGGGTGCGGAACCCGCCGGGCGGGGTCTCCTACTCCGTGGTCCACTTCTGCTGGATCTGCCCGTTGCAGTCCCACAGCTGGATCTTGGTCCCGTTCGCCCCGAGCGTGGCGAGGTCGGCGTCGAGGCACCGGCCGTTGTACCCGCTGCGAATCGAACCGTCCTCCTGCAGGAACCACCTCTGCTGCGGTTGGCCGTTGCAGTCCCACAGCTGCACTTTAACCCCGTTGAACCCGATCCGGTTCAGGTCCGCGTCCAGGCACCGGGCGTTGGCGCTCCGGATCGTGGCGTCACGCAACGGTGTCCACGACTGCTGCGGCTGCCCGTTGCAGTCCCAGAGCTGCACCTTCCCACCGTTGGTTCCCATGGTGTTCAGATCCGCATCCAGACATCTCCCGTTGTAGCCAGAGCGCTCTGTCGTGTAAGGCGACGTCGCGTTCGCAGGCGCTGCCCAGAACAGCGAGAGTCCGGTGGACGCCACCACCAGCACGAAAATGGCGAGCACGGCTGGTATTCTGCGCATGTTTCCCTCCTCGGATTCGCGGACGGCCGGGCCAGCGAATCGGGCAGGAGGAACTCGCAACACAGCATTTCTGCTCTTGTGCCAGTGACAAACGCCCCTCGCGGTGAGCGTCACCGGCGGCGGTTCATTTCGCGGCGGATCCTCTCCTCACTGATCCTCGCGGGGGTGAAGGTGTCCCAGGCGTGCAGGGCCAGCCCGACACCCCAGAAGCCGAGGGGGAACGCCGGCCAGAAGAAGCCCGGCGCGAGGACGAGCCACCAGATCAGCACGAGGAAACCGTTCATCAGCACGTACACCAGGACGTGCTGGTAGAAGTCCCGCCTCTTCTTCAGCCGGGCGAGTGCCTCCGCACGCGGGTCCGGCCTCTCCTCGGGTGTCTGCTCGGTCATGACCGGCCATCTCCCTTCAGCACGGGCTCGAAACCCGCAGGCGCGGCGGTCGTCTCCCCGCCCACGAACGAGGTCAGTGAGCGGAAGCTGTCCATCAGCTGCGCGGGGAACACGATCGTCGAGTTGCGCTCGATCGCGATCTCCGAGAGCACCTGGAGGTTGCGCAGCTGCAACGCGACCGGGTGCCGTGCGATGACGTCGGCGGCCTCGGCGAGCTTGCCCGCCGAAAGGGCCTCCCCCTCGGCCGCGATGATCTTGCCGCGCTTCTCCCGCTCCGCCTCGGCCTCCCGCGCCATCGCGCGCTGCATCGACTGCGGCAGCTCGATGTCCTTGAGCTCCACCAGCTCGACCAGCACGCCCCAGCGTTCGGTGGTCGTGTCGAGGATCGTCTTGATGGCTTCGTTCAGCTTGTCCGTCTCCGACAGGACGTGGTCGAGGTTGGAGCGGCCGACCACGTTGCGGACCGTCGTCTGCGCGATCTGGCTGATCGCCGCCTCCACGTTCTCGATGGCCACGATCGAGCGCACCGGGTCCACGCGCTGGAAGTACGCCACCGCGGCCACCCCGATCGACACGTTGTCCTTCGTGATGACCTGCTGGGACGGGATCGGCATCGTCACCGTCCGCAGGCTCACCTTCCGCATCCGGTCCACGAGCGGGATCATGAACCGGATACCGGGCTCCCGCACCGGACGGATCTTCCCGAACCGGAACACCACGCCGCGCTGGTACTGGCGGACGATGGCCACACCCAGACTGCTCACAGCCGCCTCCTTCGGTCGACGGCCACCATGCTCGTCCGCCGGCACCGCCTCCACAGGGACCGAGAGTCCCCCGTCCGCGGGACCGAAGTCTCCTGTGCCGCGGCGCAGCCCACGCCAGTGTTCGAGGCGGAACGACGGAGGTGCGCCGTGCTGCAGACCGTGGACGTGGGTGAGCTGTCGATCGGCGCCTACCTGCAGGTCGTGCCCGAGGAGATCATGGCCCCGCTGCTGGAGGTGGCCGGCCGCCTGCGTGGCGCCCGCGTGCTGCACCTCAGCGCGACCCCCTACGGCGGAGGGGTGTCGGAGCTGCTGCGGTCCGCTGTCCCGCTCTACAACGACCTCGGGGTCCACGCGACCTGGAAGATCATCACCGGCCTGCCGCCGTTCTTCGCCGTCACCAAGAAGATGCACAACGCGCTGCAGGGCGCCACCACCCCGGTCACCGCCGAGGACCGGGCCCTGTACGAACGGACGGCCGAGCGCAACGCCGCCCAGCTGCGGGCCGACCCGGAGTTCGCCGGCTTCGACTACGTCTTCGTCCACGACCCCCAGCCGACCGCGGTCCGGTCCTATGTGGACGGATCCCGCGCCCGGTGGGTCTGGCGCTGCCACATCGACACGTCGCAGCCCGACCTCGCGACCTGGCACTACCTGCGGCGCTTCCTCGAACCCTACGACGCCACCGTGTTCACCACGGCGCAGTTCGTCCCGCCCGACCTGCCGCCCGGCCGGGTTGAGATCATCCCGCCCGCGATCGACCCGCTGAGCCCCAAGAACATGTCGCTGGACGACCGGACCGCGCACGCCGTGCTCAACTGGATCGGCATCGAGCCGCGGCGGCCGCTGATCACGCAGGTGTCCCGGTTCGACCCGTGGAAGGACCCGCTCGGCGTCATCGACGCCTACCGGCTGGTCCGCAAGGAAGTGCCGGACCTGCAGCTCGCGCTCGTCGGGTCGATGGCGCTGGACGACCCGGAGGCGTGGGAGGTCTACCGCACCATCGCCGACGCCGCCCGCGACGACCCTGCCGTGCACCTGTTCACCAACCTCACCGGCGTCGGCAACGTCGAGGTCAACGCGTTCCAGCGGATGTCCGCGGTGATGGTGCAGAAATCGCTGCGCGAGGGTTTCGGGCTCGTCGTCTGCGAAGCGCTGTGGAAGGGCACCCCCGTCGTCGCGGGACGAGCGGGCGGGATCCCGCTGCAGATCGCCGACGGCGTGGGCGGCGTCCTCGTCGACTCGGTGGCCGGCTGCGCCGAAGCGATCACCGGGCTGCTCACCGACCGGCCCCGCGCGGCGGCGCTGGCCGCCGCCGGCCACGAACGCGTCCGCCGCCACTTCCTGCTGCCCCGGCTCCTGCTCGACGAGCTCACCCTGCTCGACGCACTGGCCCAGGAGCGGTGATGACGGCGAAACGCTGGCACGGCGGTGAACTGCGCTGGGACCACCACAGCGGGGAGTGGACCGTGCTCGCTCCCGGCCGGGCCGGTCGTCCGCACGGCGCGGTCACCTGCCCGTTCTGCCCTGGCCCCGGCGAGGACACGCCCCCCGAGACCTGGCGCCTGCCGGATCCCGGCGGCGGTTGGCGCATGCGCGCCGTGCCCAACCGGTACGCGCTGTCCGACCACCACGAAGTCGTCATCGAATCACCCGACCACGGCTGGGATCTCGCCATGGCCACCGACGCGGAAGCCACGGCGCTCCTGAAGGCGTGGCAGCACCGCCACCTCATGACCAGGGCGGGCACGGCGCAGGTGCTGGTCTTCCGCAACCACGGAGAAGCCGCCGGGACCTCGTTGAGCCATCCCCACTCGCAGGTGGTCGGCCTGCCGGTGCTGTCCGCGGCCACCCAGCGGGAGCTCGCCGTCGCCCGCGAGCACTACGACGCGACGACCCGGCCCCTCGCCGTCGAGCTGCTGGCCGGCGAGCTCGCCCACGGCGAGCGGATCGTGCTCTCCCACGGTCAGGCGGTCGCGTTCACGCCGTTCGCCCCCGCCGCGAACTTCGAGGTCCGCGTGGTGCCGACCCGTCACCACGCGGACTTCTGCGCGGCCTCCCCCGCGGAACTGGCCGCCGTCGCCCACGTGCTGCGGATCGTGCTCGCGGCGCTGCGCATCGGACTGGTCGACCCGCCGTACAACCTCATCGTCCACAGTGCACCGACCGGGCTGGAGCAGGTGCCCTACCTGTCGTGGTGGCTGCGGATCCTGCCCCGGCTGAGCGTCCCCGCCGGGCTGGAGCTCGCCACCGGTGTCCCGGTCAGCACCGTCACGCCCGAAGACGCCGCCGAGCGCCTCCGGGCGTGGATCGCCGGCCTCGAGCCGGACGTCATCCCGCCACCACCGCCGTGACGGCGAACCGTTCGACGTCGGTGACGTGTCCACCGGTGGCGACGGCGATCGTGAGCACACTGCCCACGGGTGCCCTGAACGAAACCCGCACTGACCACGGGGTGTTCTGACCGCCCGCCGGAACACCGGGCGCCTGCCCGACGAGGCCCAGCCGCGATTCGCGGATCTGGGTCACGAGGTTCTCGTCCACGCCGGTGACGCGGCCTCCGACGGTCACCGGCGAGGCGACCATGGCGCCGTAACGCGGTTGTGTGAGGGTGAGGAGGGTGTCGCGGGTACCCACGACCTCCCACGGCGCGTCCGTGCCCGAGCCCAGCTTCGCCAGGTGGATCACCCCCGCGGTGGACGGTGTTCCGCTCGGGTTCCGGTAGCCGACGCCGACCCACGCCTCCCGGCCGTGCACGGTCGTTTCCGTGACGAGGTCGACGTTCTGGTAGCCCAGGTAGCCCTGTGTGAAGGACTGGGCGGTGCTGCCCGCGTCCAGGTGCCACGGCTGGTGCCCGCCGCTGCGGTAGCTCTGCTGCCAGGCCAGCGCGTCAGCGGTGCCGGTGAAGGGCCACAACGGCGGGAACCCGAACCCCGGAACCGGCAGGCTCCGCGAGCTGGACGGCGGGGGCGCCGGGGGCGAAGACGGGACCGGCACCACCGGGGCGGGCGTGCTCTCGGTCGTGCCGGGCGGGGAGCCGGGAGAGGCTTCCCGCTCACCCGGGCCGGACCGCAGGAGCACGGCGGTCAGCACCCCGGCGACGACGACCACGACGGCCGCGAGCACGGCGATCCAGCGCCGCCGGTGGGACTTCGACGCGGGAGGGGACGGTTGTTCGACGGGTGCACTCATGACCACATCACCTCACCCGCCACCGTGCGCCCGGCACGAGCGTGGCGGCGAGATACCGAAGTCCCCGGGAAGGCGGACCAAAGACTTCTCACCTGCCGTCCGTCCGCACCGCGTGAACAGCGAAGACGAGCCAGCCCGCGGCGGTCAGCCCGAGCCACGTGATCGCCCGGTACAGCACCACCGCCAGCGCCGCCCCAGGTGCGGCCAGTCCCCCGGCCACCAACGCGGCCAGCAGACCCGTCTCCGCCGGTCCGGCACCGGCCGGGGTGAGCTGGATCCCGATGCTCACCTGGACCGCGAGGTAGCCGGCGGCCAGCGCGAGCCAGGGCACCGTGCTGGCGCTCGCCAGGACGCAGGCGACCAGCGCGACGTAGTCCAGCGCCCAGCTGAGCAGGGCCCAGGAGGCGAACCCCGACCACGCCCTCGCGGACGGGCGGAACCGCGCCAACCGGCCGAGGAGTTCGTCGAGCGGACTGATCCCAGCGTGCACCCACCGGCCGTTGCGGAGCGCGGGAACGTGCCGCACCAACGCGAAAACCCGGCGGGCGGCCCAGTGCGCCGCCGCGGGCCGGTGAACCAACCGCGAACCGAGAACCGCGAGCGCCGCGAACAACGCGACCAGTCCCAGTGCCGCGGGCCAGCCGAGCACACCGGCGCCGGCGAGCATCGCGGGAGCGGGCACGACGAGCACCGCCGCCGACAGCAGCGCCGCCACCGTGGCCGACCAGAGGGACGCCGCCGTGTCCACACCTCGCGCGCGCAGTGCCGCCACGGTGTAGGCGGCGCCGGCGGTGGACCCGGCGGACGGCATCGTTTGTGCGATGGCGTTTCCGGCGAAGTTGACGGCCTGCACCGTTCCCACGGGCACGCGCGCGCCGGCGGTGACCAGCAGGCGGCGGTGCAGCTCACCGTAGGCCGCCAACGACGACAGCGCGGCGGCCACGGCGAGCGCCACCCACTGCCAGCGCACCGCGGCGAACCGCGTGCCGAAGTCACCGACGGTCGTCAGCGCCGGCGCGACCCGCCACACCGCGATCCCGATGCCGCCCGCGGCCAGCACCACGTCGAGGACCAGCCGCACGGCAGGTCGCCGGGCGGTGCGCAGCGCCTCCCGCAGCACCGGTCAGCCGAGGTAGGCGGCGACCAGCTCGACGAGGTCCAGCGTGCGGTGGGCGTAGCCCCACTCGTTGTCGTACCAGCCGAACACCTTCACCAGGTTCTCGTCCGCCTTCGTCAGGCTCGAGTCGAACACGCACGAAGCCGGATCACCCACGATGTCCCGCGAGACGATCGGCCGGTCCGTGTAGCGCAGCACCGTCTTCAGCCCGCCCGACGCGGCTTCCGCGAACGCCCGGTTCACCTGCCCGGCCGTGGCGGGTTCTTCGAGCTCCACGGTGAGGTCCGTCAGCGAACCGTCCTCGACGGGTACCCGCACCGACACGCCGTCCAGCCGGCCCGCGAGTTCGGGCAGCACCTCGCCGATCGCCCGCGCCGCACCGGTGCTGGTCGGGATCAGGTTGACCGCCGCCGACCGCGCGCGCCGCAGGTCCTTGTGGGGGCCGTCCAGCAGCGACTGGTCGTTGGTGTAGCTGTGGATCGTCGTCATGAAACCGCGCCGCACCCCGAACGCGCGGTGCAGCACCTGCGCCATGGGCGCCACGCAGTTGGTGGTGCACGAGGCGTTGGAGACCACGTCGTGCCGGTGCGGATCGTAGGCGTCCTCGTTGACCCCCATGACGATCGTCGCGTCGACCCCCTTGCCAGGCGCGGACACGATCACCTTCCGCGCCCCCGCCGTCAGGTGCGCGGCGGCCGCTTCGCGGGTGCGGAACCGGCCGGTGGACTCGATCACGACGTCCACGTCGTGCTCGCCCCACGGCAGGCGTGCCGGGTCGGCCTCCTCGGTCACGTGGACCGTCTGCGTCCCGACCACCATGGCCGACTTGCGCACGTGTACGGGCGTGCCGAGGTGACCGTAGGTGGAATCGAACTCCAGCAGGTGCGCCAGCGTCTCCGCCGGCACCAGGTCGTTCACCGCCACCACCTCGATGTCCTCGCGGGGAGCGGCGAGCACGCACCGCAGCACGTCCCGCCCGATCCGGCCGAACCCGTTGATCGCCACTCGCGTCGCCATGTCTCGTCTCCTTCGCCGGGCTTTCGGCCCATGCTTCGTCCGCCGGGCGTGCACGGCCTAGGGACTTCCGGCCTTTGCCGTGAGGCCCGAGGCCGCTTGGCCGACTCCGGTGCGGCTCACGGCGCGAACTGACGCGAGGTCGAGGACGCCCACCGACTCCCGGTCCAACCACTTCCATCAGAGCGGACTTGCCCGCACCAGCAAGCCCGCGGAGCACCACCGCACCCGCATGAGGCCAGCCGGCCGGCGATCACCTCCTGCTCGCTCGCCCGCGGCCCACCAGCACGCCGGCCCCCATCCCGGACCTCCGCGGTGGCTAGACCGGCGCCACCGGAAGCACCACCCGTGAGGCCGACAGGTCGATCGTCCGGTGCGACGGCAGCATTCTCGTCGAGGTGGCCGGGTCCTCGCCGGTACCCAGGTTGCGTTCCCAGCGCGGATGCGACCCGCCCGCGACGATCAGCCGAAGCCGGTTGCCCCGCGCGAACCGGTGCGCGACGGGGTCAAGCTCGACCCGGACCACCTCCGGGGGCGCCGACGGGTCGAGCCGGACGAACCCGTCGCTCATGTTGCGCGAGCGGCCACGAGTATCCACTTCGGACAGACGGACGAACAGGTCCGCGAAGGGGTTGTCGGACCGGTGACCGAGTTCCACCACGGGGCTGCCGAGGACTTCGAGGTGCGCGGTCAACGGCTCCGAGGTGAAGGCCAGCACGTCGGAACGCGAGGCGAGCGCGCTGTCGTCGGTGTAACCAGCGGTGATACCAGGGGAAACCTGCGTGACGAAGGGGCCACCGCAGGTGGGCGTCGGCGTAGCCGGGTCATAGGTGAACCCGCCCACCTCTCCCGGCTCCGCCGGCCGCGTGGCCAGAAGCTCGCCCGAGCGCGGGTACAGGACCTGCTCGACCGTCGGGGGTGGCCAGGCCGGGAGGTCGCGCCACCCCTCGCCCGGGCCGCTGACGAACACCTTGACGGGCGTGACCCGGTGCTGAACCCCCGATCCGGCCAGGTGCTCGTCGAACCAGGCGAGGGCTTCGGGGAGCAGGACACGGGCGCCCTCGGCGCCCCCCTGCGCATGCGTCCACGGGCCCAGGGTGAGCCCGACATCGATGCCCCGTTCGGCCAGCCGCGCGTACCCCGCCAGCGTCTGGCGGAGGAAACCATCCTGCCAGCCACCCTGCAGCAGCACCGGGACGCGCGCACGGTCCAGCGCACCGGTCAGGTCCGCGCGCTTCCACCACGGGTCGTCCAGGTCCCGCCGGCTGACCCACTCGCGATACCAGGGTGCCTGTCCGCCCATCAGCTTCTCGGCCGCGTCCACCAGCGGAAGACCCGCCAAGGCCTTCTTGACACGGCCCCGGGCGGACAGCACCGCGAGCATCCGGGACAGGATCGGCTTCTCCTGCTGGGTCGTGACGAACGACCACTCCAGCACCGTGCTGAGCGTGAACGCTCCATTGGTATAGACCAGCGCGCGGAAGTCGTGTGGCGCGTGCGCGATGACGGCGGTGACCAGCTCCGGCGGAGGATCCTTCAGCAGAGCCCAGGCGGCGAAGCCGACCGAGGAGAAGCCGTGCGCGGCGAAGCGCCCGTCGAACCACGGCTGCTCGCGCATCCAGGCGACGATGTCGGCCGCGTCGTCGGCCTCCCGCATGTGCGGTTCGAAGGTTCCGCCCGACCCGAACGTGCCCCGCCACCGGACCAGCAGGACCCGGTAGCCACGGCGGGCGAACAGCCCGCCGGTCATCGCCATGCCCATCACGTTGTAGCCGTAGGGCGAGTTGACGAGGATCGTTCCGGACACCGGCCCTTCCGGCTCCAGGAGATCCGCGAGCAGGTCGACACCGTCTCTCATTGGGATCCGCACGTCACGGGTCGTGCGGTAGCCGGTCGTCGCGGCGGGCAGCCGGGCGTACTTCGTCCACAGCAGGTCGGCGAGCCGTTGCCCGAGCGTCCGTTCCCTGGCTCGCTGGTTCATCCGTCCTCCGTCCCGCCACCTGACCACAACCTACACCAGATTTCAGAATTTATTGAAAGTTCGTGCGGTAGGGTGGCGGTGAGATGACCGAAGGGGGCGCCGTGCGCGAAGACGAGAGAGACGAGGTCAGCCGGTTCGCCGAACGCTTCGCCGCCACCCTCACCGACACCGGCTTTCCCCGTCTGGCCGCCCGTGTCTTCGCGACGCTGCTGGTCAGCGAGAGCGGGCGGATGACCGCCGCCGAACTCTCCGGACGCCTGCGCGCCAGCACCGGCGGGGTCTCGGGTGCCGTCCGCTACCTGGTCCAGCTCCGCCTCATCCGCACCGAACGGGACCCCGGGACGCGCCGCCACGCCTACGTCGTCGACAGCTCGTGGTACGAGTCCACAGTCACGGCGAACCCGTTCCTCGAAAGGGGCGAGGCCGACCTCCGCGAAGGCATCGCCGTCCTGGGCGAGTCACCAGCAGCCGACCGGCTGACCGAAACACTCGAGCTCATCCAGTTCCTCAAGGAGGAGACCCGCGCCATGATGCGTCGCTGGCACGAACGCAAAGCGGCGCCACGCACACGACGAACCGCGGGCCGGGCCTGACGGCCAAGATCTTCGAGGCGCTCCCGGCCGCACCCCTCGTAGTACTCCAGCAGCCGCCACAGCTCGGTCAGCTAGTAGTTGTGTGCCACGGCCTGCCGAGTAATCCATCGATCGGCCATGGGGCGGCCCGCCTGCTGTGCCGTCCGGGCCAGGTAGCGCCGTCAGATTGGCCGGCAGGGCCGGTGCGCCAGTAGAACGCACACGACGTCGTTTCGATCCCGGACGACCCGACAGTTCCAGGGACCCCCTCGACGGTCACGTCGCAGCAGGAGCTGCCCGTCCGCACCGACCTTCGCCGGTGCGGACAGACCTACTCGATGATCTCGTGGACCAGCGCGAACCAGACTTCCCACCTGATCGAAGCGGCCTCAGGAGCATTCGGCGCCGGGAACATTTACCTTCGTCACGAGCTCGCTGTGCAGCAAATAGGCGTCCAACAGCGCCTGCAACGCCCTACCCCTGACCCCCGAGCTCTGCCCGGGCCGCGGCGCGCGCTCCAGCCCTTGTGGCCAAGCACGTAAGCGAAGCGCTACGCCGCACACGCAGGGCACAGTCACCGTCAAGGAAGCTGCAGGTTGGTCGCATACACCAGGCTGGGGACTTGGGTCAGTTCCCCCTCGGACACTTCCCATAACCCCAACTGTGCGGGTCGAGATTCGTCTCGACTCGCACTGTTCGTTTTCCAGGGTGGTAGACCTCCGCCTTGTCCGCCGGGTCGGGGTTGATCAGCGTCCGGCGGATGTCGCCCAAACCGTGAGCTTGTTCCTCGTCCGTGATGTCGGCGCGCCCGGCGAGAGCCTGGCCACCAATGGCGGCGGTCTTGCCGACGATCGCGTCGAGACGGTCCGTTCGACGAGCCACCACGGTCACCCGTGCGCCGAGAGCGGCCGGCGCCAGCGCGACCTGCACGCCGCGCGCCTGCTGCTGACCCGCCTGGGCCTGTCCCCCGAGGACCTCCTCACGACGCCCGCCGCCCGGCCAACGATGCCCACCTTCCATGAGCACATCCCAATCGTCTCAGCCGCGGTCACCGACGACACCCGCCGCGTCTACGGCGCCTACCGGAACCGCATCGACGCTCACGGGGGACACCGCCCACTCGACGAACCCACCCCATCAGAGTCAAACAGTTGGCCGATCAACGTCGTTCCGCGGCGCGATTCCCGCGGCGGACGGCGAGGCGGTGTAGGCCGAGCGCTGACGCTGCCGGCGAACCGGGTCCGCGTGCCCGTGGCGTTCCAGCACACGGAACATCGCCCGGCGACGAGGGTCAGCCGCCGTGATCAGCGATCGTCTGGACACCCAAACCCGGCGCCTGCCCGACAGGGCCGTGCCGGGACTCAACGCGCGCTTTGCCGGCTCCGGTAGGCCGTGACGCTGGCCCGGTGTGCGCAGGTTCGTGTGCAGTATTGCTTCGACCCGTTGCGCGAGAGGTCCACGAAAGTCGCCCGGCAGGCCGGGCCGGCACAGACGCCGAGGCGGGCCGGACCGAGCGTGGCGATCACGGAGGCCAGTGCGCTGAGTGTGGTCGCGGCCAGGTGCGTCCAGCAGCGGTCGGTGTCGGAGGTGATCTCGATCCGCCAACGGTCGTGATCGTGGCGCAGCGCCGGGGTGGCGCGGCTGCGGCGCAGACCGTCGTTGATCAGGGCCGCGGCTTCGACCGCGTCCGTGTTCGCTCGTTCGAGCACGGCACGCACCGTCTCGCGCAACGCGCGGACCTCCGCCAAATCGGCGCGGGTGAGACGCCACCGCCGGCCGGCTCCGTGGTCCGCGGGCTCGGCTGGGGAATGCTCGTCGAGGAAGTCCCGCAGCTGCTCCACGGTCTCGAGCTCGTCCTCCCCCTTGACCGGCTTCAAGGTGTTCGCAAGATCGACGGCCGCCTGGACCGCCGATGGGTTGTAACACGCGTCAAGCATTTGACGTGTCTCCTCGCCGCCTTATAACGTGACACCCGTTCTAGCTTTTACATGTCACAGCGTACCCCGGAGGAGATGGCGATGCCGCAGGCGATCCCGTCTGGAAGGGTCCTCCGCGACGGATCGGGACACGCCCCGGACGGACGCCGGCTCGGGCTGGCGCTTGGCCTGCTGGTGCTGCCGATGTACGTGGCACTGGGCGCACCGTCGGTGGCGCTGCCGGTCATCGGCCGCGCGCTGGGGGTGCCGTTCGGGGCCACGGCGTGGATTCTCGCCGCGTGGTCGCTGACCTCCGCGCTCGCGATGCCGGTCGCGGGTCGCCTGATGGCCCGGCGGAGCCCCTTCCTGGTACTCGTCGCCGGGGTCGTGGCACTCGCCGCGGGCTCGGCGCTCGCGGCGTTCGGCCCGACACTGGCAGTCGTGATCATCGGCAGGCTGATCGGTGGCGCCGGGGCGGGTACGACCGTGATCGCCGTCTTCGCCGCGGCCACTGCGCTTCCACGGCGGGAACGGATTCGCGCGCTGGGAATCGTCGCAGCCGCCAGCGCCACGGCGTCGGGGTGCGGGACGCTGTTGGGCGGGGCGGTGACGGCCTGGCTGGGGTGGCGTGCCGTGCTCGCGATCCCGGTCCTCGCACTCCCCCTCCTGCTGGCCGCCGTGCCGGGTAGGCGCGCACTGACGCGGAACGGTGGCAGGGAAGGGAACAACTCGGCCGAGCGACTCGACATCGTCGGCGCGGCCGTGCTGTCGGTGCTCGCCGGTTCGCTGATCACGTTGCTGCAGGCCCATTCGGTCGGTCTGTCCACTTCGGTCACGCTCGTCGTGGCTGCCGCCGGGGCGCTCGCCGCCGCGGGACTGTGGTGGCGCGTGCGGCGCACGCCCGGGGGGTTCGTGCCCCGGCGGGTGATCACCGCCCCCGGCTTCCTGCCAGCCGGGCTCATCGGCGGGACGGTCTTCGCCGGCTACTACGGCGTCCTGTTCCTCGCCCCGTCCCTGATCGAGCAGGCCACCGGCGGTGGCGCCCTGGAAGCCGGCGTGCTCCTGGTTCCGGCTGCCGCCTGCTCGGTACCGGCAGGGCGGCTGGCCGGCGCCGCGTCCGCACGGTTCACCGCGTGGCAGGTGTCGGCTGGGCTCGCGGCACTCACCGCCGTCGGCGTGCTCGTGATCGCGATCTTCACCGGGCCGATCCCGGTTGTCGTCGGCGTGGCGCTGACCGTGTGTGGATTCGCCGGCGCCCAAGCCGTGCTGGTGGGTCTCGCACCGGAACTGGTCACCGCGCACGATCGGGACACCGCACAGGGCCTGCTCACCTTCGTGATCAACCTGGGTGGCGGGATCGGCCCGGCCGCGGTCGCGGGTCTGTCCGGCATCGCGCCGGTGCCGGTGGCCCTCGCCATGCTCGCGGCACTTCCCTTGACCGGACTCGTCCTCAGCCTGACCCGGCGCCCCGGTGCCGGCATCCGATAACCCCGTGACCGGAAAGGAGCCCGCCATGGCCCCCGAGCCATTCAAGGTCAGCATCACCGAAACCGACATCGCGGATCTGCGGGAACGGTTGCGGCGGACGCGATGGCCCGAGCCCGAGCCGGTGGACGACTGGTCGCAGGGGGTGCCGCTGGCCTACGCGCAGGAGCTCTGCCGCAGCTGGGCCGAGGACTACGACTTCGGGTTCGCCGAGCGGCTGAACGCCTTCCCGCAGTACCGCGACACGATCGACGGACTGGGCATTCACTTCCTGCACGTCCGATCACCGGAACCGGACGCGTTCCCGCTCGTGCTCACGCACGGATGGCCGGGTTCGGTGCTCGAGTTCCTGGAGATCCTCGGCCCGCTGACCGACCCGCGCGCACACGGCGGCGACCCGGCGGACGCGTTCCACGTGGTCGCGCCGTCGTTGCCCGGATACGGCTGGAGTGACAAGCCGTCGACGACCGGGTGGAACGTCACGCGCATCGCGCGCGCCTGGGACACGTTGATGGTTTCGCTGGGATACGAGCGGTACGGCGCGCAAGGCGGCGACTGGGGTTCGGCGGTGTCCGGCGCGCTGGGCGAGGTGGCGCCCGAGCGCGTCGCCGGCGTGCACCTGAACCTGGGGTCCGTGGCGGCGGGCACCTTCGACGACCCGACACCCGCGGAGCTGGCGAACCTCGAGGCCGAGAAAGAGTTCCAGCGCACCGGCCGGGGGTATTCGGCCATCCAGTCGACCCGGCCGCAGACCCTCGGCTACGGCCTCACCGATTCCCCGGCGGGCCAGGCCACCTGGATCGCCGAGAAGTTCTGGGCCTGGACGGACAACAACGGACACCCCGAGGACGCGTTGTCACGGCAGACCATCCTCGACGAGATCTCGGTCTACTGGTTCACCGCGTCGGCCACCTCATCGGCGCGCCTGTACTGGGAAAGCTTCGCCAACTTCCGGGACACCGTCACCGCGCCATCCGGGCTCTCGGTCTACCCACGCGACATCACCCGCCCGTCGCGGCGGGAGGCCGAGCTGCGGTTCACCGACCTGCGCTGGTTCGAGGAACTGCCGCGAGGCGGTCATTTCGCCGCGTTGGAGCAGCCGGAGTCGCTGGTCGACCAAGTGCGCGGGTTCTTCCGCCTCGTCCGCTAAGGAATCGGCTACCGCGTCACTTTGCGAAGGCGGCGGCTTCCCCGGGGAGTTCGGGGCCGGAATTCGCAGTTCCGGCGAGGAGTACGGCGAGCACCCGGTCTCGTTGTGCGGCACCGGCTTGGAGGTCCAGACAGTTCTGCGTCATCCCCGCCGCGGCGGCGGCGAGGAACGGCACGTCGGTCCACGACAGGTCCGGGCGCACGGCGCCGGCCCGCTGCGCCCGTTCGGTCGTCCGGCGGATGAGATCGCGCAGACGGTCGCGCGCCTTGTCGGCCTCGGGACTTCCGCCCTGCGCGGCCAGCGCGTCCGACAGGCCCTTGTTCTCCACCTGGGACAGCGTGAACGCCCGCAACAGCCGGGCGAAACCCCGGCCTGGATCGGGATCCTCGAGCGCGGCTCGCGCCTTGTCCTCCAGTTCGCCGATGACCTCCAGCAGGATCGTCTCGAGCAGCGCCTGCCGTGACGGGAAGCGCCGGTAGAACGTGCCCGGCCCGACACCGGCCCGCTTGACGATCTCGTTGGTCGACACGTCGAGCCCGACTTCCGCGACCGCCTTTCGCGCCGCCGCGACCAGTGCCGCCTCGCTTCGCCGGGCGTCCGCCCGCAGTCCAGCCATGCCCCCACGCTAGACGGAGAGGGGTTCTCCGTCTAGCGTGGGGGCATGGGAAAACGAGTTTGGCTGGTCACCGGTGCGTCCGGAGGACTGGGCTCGGCGCTGGTGCGCGCGGTCCGCGCGGCCGGGGACGAGGTGTTCGCGATCAGCAGGAAATCCGTGGACATCAGCGACCCTGAGCAAGTCCGGCGGGCTGTCGCCGGGGCCGTCACCGCTGTCGGCCGGATCGACGTCGTGGTGAACAACGCCGGCTATGCGGCGGCGGGCGCCTTCGAGGAGCTGTCCGACTCGGCGCTGCGCGAACAGTTCGAGGTCAACTTCTTCGCGGCCGCCAACGTCCTGCGTGCGACGTTGCCGTACCTGCGGGCCGCTCGCTCGGGTCACATCGTGCAGATCAGCTCGCTGGCCGGTCAGATCGGCGCCCCCGGGATGAGCGCGTACACGGCGAGCAAACACGCGCTCGAAGGGTTGTCGGTGTCGCTCGCCGAGGAGCTGGCTCCGTTCGGCATCCAGGTCAGCATCGTCGAACCGGGCGCCGTCAACACAGGATTTCGGCGGAGCTGGGCCGAACGCGAGCGTCCCGGGACGATCGCCGACTACGACGATCTCGCCGCCCGGCTCGGCCGCATGGGGCGCGATGCTCGGCGGCCGACCGAGCCGGAGGAAGTGGCGGCCGCGATCATCGCGCTGGTCGGCCTGCCGCAACCGCCCTTGCGGCTCACCGTCGGCACCGATGCCACTGCCGGAATCCGCGCCGCCCGGATCCGCCAGCTGGCCGACTTGGAGACCCGATGGATCGCCTGACCGGCAAGACCGCGTTGATCACCGGTGGCAGCGAGGGAATCGGCCTCGCCATCGCCACGGCCTTCGCGCGGGAAGGGGCGAACCTCGTGCTTCTCGCGCGCGACAGCCGCAAGCTCGACGCCGTGACATTGCCGAACACGCGCACCGTCGCCGTCGACCTCAACGACGAGGACGCACTCGTCGCCGCTGCCGGATCCCTGGACGTCGACGTGCTCGTGAACAACGCCGGTGTCTCGCACATGCCGCCGCTGTCCGAGCTCACCAAGCCCCAGTTCGACGCGATGGTGCACCTCAACCTGCGCGTACCGGTGCTGCTGACCCAGTTGCTGCGCGAGCGGCTGAGCGCGATCGTGAACATCTCCAGCTACTGGGCGGACAAAATGGTCGCCGGGCGCCCCTCTTCGGTCTATTCGGCCACCCGCGGCGCGCTCAACTCGCTCACCAAGGCGCTGGCGAACGAACTCGGTCCGCGTGTCCGGGTCAACGCCATCGCACCCGGCTCGATCCGCACGCCGACGTTCGAACGCGCCTACCTCGCGCGAATGACCTCGGACCAGCGCGCGGATTACCTGCACTACGTCCACGACGCGTATCCGGCCCAGCGGATCGGCGAACCCGAGGACGTGGCCGAAGCCGCCGTTTACCTCGCCTCGGACGACGCCCGCTGGGTGACCGGCACAGTGCTGCACGTCGACGGTGGATTGACGATCAGGTAGGACCCACGCGGCGACGCCGTCCGGATTGGACCGGTCCGGACAGTCCTTCGCGCCCGCTTCACGGCGCCGAGCTGATGCCGTGCGAGACGTAGGCGGCCGTGTTCTCCTCGGGCGGCGGGCGCGGCGTGAACCGCGCGCCCGGCGATCCGAGTGACCCCGCGATGCGGTCGACCCGGATGGACGGGTTCGTGCTCACCCACGCCGTCGAACGCGTCGACCTGCCCGCCACACTGGCCGCACACCTATAACCATCACCGTGGCCACACCCCGCTCGCAGGCCCACCCACAGGTCAGTGCAACTAGATCGGCGACCTCGGCCGGATGCGAGGCGACCGCGGCGTGGGACGCGCCCTCGATGCTGACGATCTCGTTCTTGGCTCGCTCGGCCATGAAGTGGTGGGCGGCGGCCGTTACCCGCACTCCTGTTTGGTGATCAACCGCCCGCTTGGACACGAGAATGCAGTGCGGTGACCACTTTCCGCGCCGAGTCGAAGGCGCCGTTCTGCCAGGCGATCCAGTAGGTGAGCCAGTCGCCCGCGAAATAGACGCGGCCCTGTGGCTGGTTCAACAGCTCGTATTCACCGGTCGTGCGCGACGGCCAGCCGACCCAGCCCGCTTCGACGTACGGCGTGCGGTGCCAGGCGACCGAGAACGCGTTCGCCAGCTCGGTCCGGTACCTGTCGCCGTGGATCTTCGCACCCTGCGCGAGCGCGCGCTCGACCCGTTGTCCCGGCGTCAGTGATCCATAGGTCCGCGCGTTGGCGCCGGTGTTGTAGTAGCCGACGATCGTGCCGCGCTTGCCGTGGAAGCCGTACGAGGGGTACCAGACGTGCGTGAGATCGAGGTCGGTCTCGGTGATCCCGCCGTAGATCCGGTCCTCCGCCTCCCACCAGCGGCTCTTGTACTCGAGACCCATCTTGCCGACAGGTGTCAGCGTAGGTGTCTTGAGCGCGGCGGTCACGGCGTCGCCGAGGTTGGTCGGCACGCGCGCCATGATGTGCGGCGGCAGCGCGGCGACGCAGTAGTCCGCACTGATCGTGCGCTCGCCGGTGGCGTCGCGATAGGCGACCTCGACGCCGTTCGCGTGGTTCGTCACGCGGGTGACCTCCGCGCCGAGGCGAACCTTGTGCGTGCCGACCGCGCGGTAGAGCGCCATCGGGATCGCGTCCATCCCGCCGACCGGCTGCATCATCGTGATCGCCTGGTCGTATTCGAACTCGAACGTGAACGTCCGCCCGAGCCGCGCGGCGATCACCTCCGAAAGGGACGGCGGCGGCCCGAGAACCACGCCCGGGGTGTCGCCCGCGCCAGGCTCGACCGAATAGCCGCGACGGCTGCTGCCGGTGTAGGCGAAACCGTCGGCTTTGCCGCCGATGTCGCCGAAGTCCTCGAGGAACGTCAGCAGCTGTTCCTTGTCGTCGGCGGTCAGCTCCTTGTCGAGCGCGCCCTGGTCGATCGCCTTCGACAGCAGTTCGGACACGTAGCCGTAGACGTCGGCCTTCGCGGTGCGGTAGCGGACCGGCGCCTTGCCGTCGTAGTACAGCAACGCGTTGGCGTTCTGGTTGAGGAACGGCTGCACCTCGACGCCCAGCTCCCGGCAGTAGTCGAGGGTGATGTGCGACTGCGGCAGCCGCGCCGGGCCCGCGTTGAGGTACTGGCCTTCGCTGAAGCGCGCGGTCTGCTTGTAGCCGTCGAGATCGGTCTCGGTCGTGCCGCCGCGGACCGTCCAGTTCCGCCCGCCGACCCGGTTCTTCGCTTCGAGGATCGTGCAGTTGTAGCCAGCCTTGCCGAGTTCGTACGCGGTGGCGAGGCCGGCGATCCCCGCGCCGAGGATGACGACCTTCGTGTGCCCGCCACCACGGGCCGGTGCCTGGTAGTCCGCGGCGGCGATCGCAGGCGCGGTGAGTCCCAATGCTTGCATGGACTCGAACATCACCCCCGCACCACCGGCGATCCCGATCGACTTCAGCAAAGCCCGGCGCGTGATCATGTCCTCAGCATGAGGCGCGCCGACGATCAGCCACATGACGCGGAGATGTCGTACGTGTTGGTAGCGGCGGTGGCTTGTTTCCCGCCGGTGTAACAAGAAGCCGGACAGCCGGACCGGTTGCCACGTGAGCCTGACTCGCGATCGCCGGTGCCCGGCGGAGAGCGATAGGCAGGGCTTCCTCCTCGCACCACGCAGCACGGGAACCGCTCCGTGCGTCGGCGGCAGGTACTTCCCCGAGCGCGTGTGGCGATCCAGGAACTGCAGGCCGCCTGCGCCTCAACGTCGATGGCGGCCGGCATGCTCGCCTTGGCGGTAAGAGGTGCGCCGAATCCGGCAAGCTGAGTCTTCGCCCCGACTCCTGGAATCGCCACTGAACATCGATTGCGCAGTGGCGCAGGTGCTCAAGTCTGGCGGGGAACAGCTCCCGCACCGGTACAGTCTCCTTGGCCGATTCCTGCACGTAGCCGCCACGGTGAACCCGAGGGCCCTGCCTTGGTGGTGCGCAGCGCCGAGTCGCCGAAATGGAAGATGTTCGCCTCGCGGCTGGTGCGCACCACGAAAGTCAACAGCTCACCGTCCCCCCGGCGCCCGTCGCGCAAGGTCGCGTGCGACCAGTGCGCTTGACCGGGTTGACCTCCAGCCGACTTGCCCGGACCCGCGCGGGACACTCTGGACTCCGTCCGGCGCGCCCGCCATCACCTCGAACGAGCACGCGACGGGCAGTGGGGCGCATCGACGACGGGGAAACCGACCACCGACCACCGACCACCGACCAGGCTGCCCGCATCGCCTGCCACCTCCGCAAAGTCGGCATCTCCGTCTTCGCGGACGTGCCCGACACCAGCAAGATCGAAGCCGCCGTCCGGTCCATCGTCGCCGTCACTTCGGGCACCCAATGAAGCAGCGTGCGAAGGAGGCGTCACCACCGGCACGGCTACAACTGCCACCTTCCGCAAAGGCCTCCCGCCGAAGTAACATCGTTTCGATTCACAAACCCCCTGTTCAAGAAGTGCTGTCCCCGCGCGAGCGGGGGTGGTCCCCCGCAGTTCGTGCTCGCGGATTCCTCACTGAAGTTGTCCCCGCCCGAGCGGGGGTGGTCCGGTCGCGCTCGCGCAGCGCGCCGAAACACCGGAGTTGTCCCTGCGCGAGCGGGGGTGGTCCGACCGACGAGGGCTTGGGCGACGTCGGAACCCGGTTGTCCCCGGGCGAGCGGGAGTGGTCCCCCACACCCGAAGCCACGGCAGTCGTAAGTGCTCCCCGCGGGCGCGGGGATGGTCCGTCCCCATTGGACGGTGTGACCGTGATCTGTCCGTGCTCCCCGCGCGAGCGGGGTGGTCCCAGATTGAACCTGTTGACCTGCTTGAGCAGTTGGTGCTCCCCGCGCGAGCGGGGATGGTCCCGCGCCGAGCGGGCCGGGCTCATCGAGCATGAGGCGCTCCCCCGCAAGGTCGTCGGAAGCTGCGAGCGTAGTCGGCCCGTCATGGATGAAATCGGCCGTGTCTCATCTGGACAGCCCAAGTCGTGTGGTTAGTGTGCAGCTCCCCCTCGGACACCGGTACTAACCCTACGGGCGGGACGGATGGAGACATCCCCGCCCGTTCTTCATGTTGGCAGACCATCTCCAGGCCGAGCTTCTCGTACCAGCTGTTGCAGCTTCTCCGGCTTGGCCCTGTTCAGCTCCCAGCCTACGACGCCGAGTGAGTCGACCATCGCGTATACCTCGGCGGCTGCCAGCAGGTTCCGTCTCGGCGCCCCGTCGAGCCCGCTGCGCCTGCGCGTCGTTGATCGCTTCGACCAGCGCGGCCGGATCAACTCCTGCCTCGATCGCTGACCGCAGCCGCAGCAGCTTCGCCTCCGCAGCCTCCAGACGTTGCCGAGCGGTGTCAGCGGACGAGCCCGGAACCATCGTCCGCGCAGCGCATCAGAGCCGGTGGCTGACTCTTGAAACCCCACTGCCAAGGTTCCGGCCGTCCCCTGTCAGACCTG
The DNA here is from genome assembly GCF_900114035.1 of Amycolatopsis sacchari. Classification (GTDB taxonomy): domain Bacteria; phylum Actinomycetota; class Actinomycetes; order Mycobacteriales; family Pseudonocardiaceae; genus Amycolatopsis_E; species Amycolatopsis_E sacchari. The sequence continues at coordinate 817,971 of NZ_FORP01000001.1, forward strand.
TTCCAGCTCGGTCTTGACGGAGGTCGCGGCGCGGATGAAGGCGGCGACGTGGCGAGACGTGGACTCCCGGTGCCAGGCGATCACGAGGGTGGCCGGCTCGGCGTCGACGACGGGACGGCTGACCGTACCGGGTGGCAGGCGATCACGGATCGATTCCGGGAGCACCGCGACCATCCGCCCGAGCCGGACGAGCTGCAGCAGTTGCTCGGTGTCGCTGACGAGGGGGCCGGTCACCTCGGGGCGGGACTCCGGCCAGCGGGGCTGGGTGCCACCGCGCAGGTCGGCCATCGACACCTCGGTGCGGGCGGTCAGGGGGTGCCCCTCCGGAAGCACCACGACCTGGCCTTCGACGTGGAGGTCCTCGCTGTCCAGGCCGCTCAGGTCGTTCTGCGGCCGGTGCAGCAGTGCGAGGTCGGCGCGGCCGTCGCGGACCATCGCGGCGCGTTCGCCGACGCTGAAGGCGAGATCGACCGGAACGGCGCCAGGGGTGGCGGCGTAGCGGTCCAGGATCGGCTGCAACAGGTCGGCGTCGCTGCCGGGTTTGAGCGCCAGGACCAGCCGCGGAGTGGTGGCCGCCGCCCTTCGCGCGCGGCGCACCGCGGCGGCCACAGCATCCAGTGCGACGCGTCCCTCCGCCAGGAACACCTCCCCGGCCGCCGTGAGACGGACCCCGCGGCTGGTGCGGTCCAGCAGGGTGAGGCCCATCCGCTGTTCGAGCAGGCGGATCGCCCGGGACAGGGGTGGCTGGGCGATGCCCAGCCGCTGGGCGGCCCGCCCGAAGTGCAGTTCCTCGGCGACCGTGACGAAGTAGCGCAGTTCCCGGGTCTGGACGTCCATACAACGAGGGTATCGAGCGAGATCAAGCCGGTCCTGGCCCAGGGGGACGACGGGTGGTTCGCTGATCATGTGAGTGATGACGCAACCATTGCCCTGGTGACGGGGGCGAACAAGGGGATCGGGCGGGCCGTCGCGGGCCGGCTCGCGGAGCTCGGGATGACGGTGGTGGTCGGTGCCCGGGACCCGGAGAAGGGCGCCGAGGCGGTGGCCGAGATCAACGCGGCGGGTGGTACCGCGCACCCGATCGGCCTCGACGTGACCGACCAACGCGGGGTGAGCGCGGCGGCCGAGCAGATCGCCGACCGGTTCGGCCGCCTCGACGTCCTGGTCAACAACGCCGGCATCGCCGGCGACCTCGCGGCGCAGGCGCCGGGCTCCGCCCACCTCGACGGGCTGCGGGCGGTGTTCGAGACGAACCTGTTCGGTGTCGTCACCGTGACCGAGGCGATGCTCCCGCTGCTGCGCCGTTCGGCCGCGGCGCGGATCGTGAACGTCTCCAGCGGCACCGCGTCGATGGGGTGGACGACCGACGCCACCCACTACCTGAGCCGGATGCCGGGTTCGCTGGGCTACCCGGTGTCGAAGGCGGCACTGAACATGCTCACGGTGCAGTACGCGAAAGCGCTGTCACGCGAGGGGATCCTGGTGAACGCGGTCGCGCCTGGCGCGTGTGACACGGACTTCGCCAAGGGCCTGCCGTTCCAGCTGACCCGGACCGCGGCCGAGGGCGCCGCGATCGTGGTGCGGCTGGCCACCCTCGGGCGGGAGTGTCCGACGGGCGGCTTCTTCGACGACAACGGCAGACTGCCCTGGTGAGCCGGCGGTCTAGGAGGCCAGCTCGCGACGGCCGGTTTCCGGGGTCAGCGCGGTGGCGGCGAAACTGATCGCCGCCGCCACGACCACGGCTATGGCGACGCTCGTCCCGGTTCCGGTCCGGCCCACGAGCCACACCGCGAAGATCGGCGCGGTACCACCGAAGAGCGCCGACGCGATCGCGAACGCGAGCCCGCCACCGCTGACCCGGACGCGGGTCGGGAGCAGCTCCAGCATGACCGGGAGCTGGACGGCCTGGTGCAGCCCGATCGGGATGACGATCGCGAGCTGCGCCAGCAGCACGAAGCCGAACGTGCCCCGGCCCATGAGCAGGAACGCCGGAACCGCCATGATCATGAACAGGACCTGTGCCGCGAACAGCACGGGGCGGCGCCCGACCCGGTCGGCGAGCCGACCGGAAAGCGGGATGACGCACATCATGAAACACTGCGCGATCAGCGCGCTCAGGAACGTCGAACCCGTCCCGATCCGGGTATGGCTGATCAGGTACGTCGGGGCATAGGTGAGGAAAACGTAGAACGCGAAGAAGCTGCCGCACAGGAATATCCCGAGCAGCCGGAGCATCCGGCCCAGATGTTCTTTGTTCGTCAGCAGTTCGACGATCGGCGCGCGGGCGACGGCGCCCTCCTCCTCGATCTTGCGGAATTGCGGCGTCTCCGTCAGGCGGGAGCGCACGAACCAGCCGACCGCGCCCAGCGGAGCCGCGATGAGGAACGGGATCCGCCAGCCCCACGAGCCCATCAAGTCATGGGACAGCGTCGACGACAGCAAAGTCGCGACCAGCAGGGCGAGGATGCTCCCCGCGGTGGCGCCGACCTGCACCCAGCTCGCCGAGAACGCGCGCCGGCCGTGGGCGCTGTGCTCGAGCACCAGCGAGCCCGCCGCGGGTACCTCGCCGCCCGCGAACACCCCTTGGACCAGCCGGCACAGCACCACGAGAACGGGCGCGGCCGCGCCGATCGAGGAGGCCGGGGGCAGCACCCCGATGATCGCGACGGCACCCGACGCGCCGAAGACGGTGACCGCGAGGATCCTGCGCCGCCCGAGCCGGTCCGCGAAATGGCCGATGACGACCGCCCCGAGCGGCCGGGAAATGAAGGTCGAAAGCAGGCCGGCGAAGGTGGCCAGCAAGCTCGCGACGTCGTTCTTCGCCGGGAAGAACTGAGCCGAGAGGTAAACGGCGAAATAGCCGTAAATGGTGAAATCGTACCACTCGATCACCTGACCGGCGGCGCCACCGATGCGCACCGCGAACTGCCCTGGTTCTCTGGCGACAATTTTTTCACGCTTTCCGACGGGCATGGATCGCCCCTTTCTGGAATGCCTTCGGCGCTTTCGCCGTCGGCGGCAGGACCCGAGGTCAGCCCTTCTCGCCACACGAGGTGCGGGTGATGAGTTCAGGTTTGAAGGTCAGGCGCGCGGCCCGGTTCGGGTTCTCGACGATGAGCTCGGCGGCCCGTTGCCCCATCCGGTAGGCGGGTTGCGCGATCACCGTGATGCCCAACGCCGGGCCCCAGGCGAAATCGTCCATCGTGAGGAAGGCGAGATCGTCGGGAAAGCGGAGCCCGCGTGCGGCCAGCGCGGAATGGACCGCGACGGTGCGGCGGCCGGTGAGGCAGACGATCGCGTCCGGACGGCGGACCAGTAACGCCGCCATCGCTTCGTCCACTTCCGAGTTGGCGTCCGCCGAGGCGATGGCGTCGTCGGGGAGCGCCAGGCCCGCCTCGCCGAGTCCCCGTCGCAGCCCCTCGATCCGTTCGGTGTGGGACGGCCGGGGGCCCGACGAGATCACCGCGACCGACCGGCGCCCGCACGAGACCAGGTGTTCGGCCATCATCCGGCCGGCTGCCCGGTTGTCCAGCTTGACCGAATGCAGGTGCGGCGGTGGCTGCGGCAGCGAACGCGCGATGATGACGCACGGCGTGCCCCCTTCGGCCATCCGGCGCGTCCGCTCGTCGGTGGACGCGCCGCTGGTGACGACCAGCCCGCGCACCCGCTGCTCGTCCATCGTCCGCACGTGCGCGACCTCGCGGCCGGGGTCGTGGAAGGTGTTGGCGAACATGACCAGGCTGCCGTTGGCGGAGGCGACCTCGTCGATCCCGCGCATCAGGTCGAGGTAGAACGGGCTGGTCAGATCGTCGATGACCACGCCGATGGTGCTCGAACGCCCGGCGAAGATGCTCTTGGTGAGCGCGTTCGGCGTGTAGTCGAGGCTGGTGACGGCCTCCCACACCCTGGCCGCGGTCGCCTGCCGGACGGCACCGCCGTTGAGCACCCGCGACACCGTCGCCACCGATACCCCGGCCGCCGCCGCCACGTCGCCGATGGTCGCTCGCTTCACCGTCTCGTCCTTTCCCGCCGGTCAGGCGCGTGCGCCGTCGCGGACCACGATCTCGCCGCCGATGATGACCGTCCGCACGCGCGGCAGCTCCATCGGGTCGGTCAACACGAGGTCCGCGACCGCGCCCGGGACGACCCGCCCCCGTCGTGGCGCCACTCCGGGAATGGCGTCGGCGACGTGGGCGGTGGCCATCGCGATCGCGGCGGGGAGGCGCACCACACCGGCCTTGCCGGCCCGATCGATCGCGAGGAGGATCGGGTCGTGGTGCCCGCCCGCGTAGTCGGTCGAGATCGTGTCGACGAGCCCCGCCTCGAACATCGCGTACAGCAGCTCCGGCCCGTTGGTCAGCCGCCGCGCCCCAAAGGTGTCCAAAGTGGACACATCGATGGTCGCGTCCAGTTCTTTGAGCCGTTCGGCGTGCTGGAGCGCCTCCCGCAGCTCGAAACTCGAATGGTTCGAATGCCCGGCGATGAGCGGCACACCGGTTTTGGCGATCGCCGCGACCTGCGTCATGGACGCCGCCGCGTTGTGCACCAGCACGGGGACTTCCGCCCGCCGCGCGTAGTCCGCGGCCTCGGCGAGCCCGTGCAGGGCGATGTCGAAGGCGGGCAGCACGATGTCCGAGACCATCTCCCGGACCTCCTCGACGGACAACTTCCCGGTGAGGCCGGCTCCCTCCAGCGCCTCCTCGACCGCGTCCTTGTCGAACGAGGAGGCCGAGATGTGCCTGCCCAGCACGGCGACCTTGAGCGCGTCCGCCTGCCGGGCGGTGATCGTCACGCCGGTGCGCCTGGCTACCTCGGCCGGGATGTACAGGTAGCTCGCTCCCCCGCCGCCGAGGGTGTGCCCGGCGCCGATCTCACCGAGCGCGACGGCCCCGCTTCGACGGCCTGACGCGCGGTGAACGCACGCGCCTCGCCGGTGAGGCCACCGCCGTCCGCGACCGTCGCCGCTTCCAGGCAGGCCGGGGTGTTGCAGGAGGCCAGTTTGACCGTGAGCGGGTGGTCGTCGTTGGTCCGCGCGAGCCCCTCGGCGGTGACGAACCCGTCCACGCACAGCACGGTCGTCGTCCCCTCCAGGAGATGCCGGTCGAGGTTGGCCCGCACCTGTTCGGGCGGCAGGGCCTGGTGACCGCTGGGGAACAGCGGGCCGTAGGCGGTGCCGTGGGTGTGGTTGTTGATCAGGCCGGGAATCGCGAGTTGGCCCGAGGCCTCGACGAGGGTGACCGTGCCGTAGGTTTCCGCCGGCCTGGTGGGCACGATCTCGCGGACCGTGTCATCCGTGACCACGATGTCGACAGCGTGCCGGGGTTCCGCGCCGGTGCCGTCGATGAGGTCGCAGCCGTGCAGGACTGTCGTCGCCACAGGTCCTCCTTCAGAATCGTTCGAACCGGAACGGCGCCAGCTCTTCGGAACGGTCCTCGCCCAGCACCTCCGCCGCGACGAGGGCACCCGCGTGCAGGCTCAACGTCGCCCCGCTGTGGGAGACGGCGAAGTGGAAGTTCGGCAGCTCACGCGCGCGGCCGAGCACCGGCAGGCCGTCAGCGGGGATCGGTCGTACGCCGACGCGTACGCTCTCGACGCTCGCCGCCCGGATTCCCGGGTACAGCGCGCACCCGGCCTCGACGACCTTCTCGACCGCGGCCTCGTCCACGGTCGCGCCGTCCGCCGCGTCGTCGAGTTCGTGCGTATGCAGCAACAAGCGCCCGCCGCCGTCCGGCCGGAGGTGGACGCGCGGAGCGTGCACGACCCGGGCGACGGAGACCGCGACCGGCGAGGTGTAGATGAGCACCCCGCGTGTGTTGTTCATGGGCAGCTCCAGCCCGGCGAGCGCCGCGACCTGCGCCGCCGCCGGGCCGGCGCAGTTCACCACGGCATCGGCGGGCAGCCGTCGTGCCGAGGCGAGCCGAACCGACCGCACCCGGCCGCCGGCCACGTCGATACCGGTGACCGCGTCGTGCCAGCACCGCTCGATGTCTACTGTGGACAGCAGGTGTCCGATGAGCCGAGCCGGTTCGACCCAGCCTTCGGACGGGAAGTAGGCGATCCCCTCGGCGGGCAGTTCGGCGGGGTTGATGTCGGGTTCGAGGCGAAGCACCTCCGCGCGGGTGAGCCAGCGGGCTTCGTATCCGTACTCGAGAACCGAATCCACCTTGCGCCGCAGCTGTTCCCGTTCGGTTTCGTCATCGCCCCATTCCAGGTTGCCGCCCTCGTGGTACCAGTCGCTGCCGGCCACTTCCCCGGCGAGGCGCCGGTGTGCCCGCATCCCGCCGATGCTGAGCTCGTGATACGCCCGCGGCTGCTTGCCGTTGGAGTTCGTCCAGGAAAAGGTCGCACCCGACGTCCCGGCCGCGGGCGGGCCCGAATCGACGACCGTGACCCGCGCACCGCGCCGCGCCAGTTCGACGCCCACCGCGGCGCCGTCGATCCCGGCACCGATGACAACGACCTGCTCGGCCATGAGCCGATTCCCTCTCTTCAGCGGCATGTAACTAGTTACAGTAGCTAGTTACATGACTAGAGCACGGGACCTCACGGCCCGTCAAGGTCGGCCTTCCAGCACTTGCCCTGGCCGCGGGAGCCGCCGGGCGACGAGATCGCGAGCCGCGCTGGAATGTGGCGGCATGGCGCAGTACTGGCTGAAGCGAGTGGCAAACACAGGTCGACGCCCGCGAAGGAGGACCTCAAGGGCGCATCTTCACAACCCGAGCGACATTTCGCAGCCCCGCCGCCCAGGGCCAAGGCGGCGTCACCCCATTCGCAGCACTCCGCGGATGTTGCGGCCCGCACGCAGGTCGCGGTAGCCCTGGTTGATCTCGTCGAGCGGGTACTCCCGGGTGATCATCCCATCGAGGTCGAGGCGGCCGTCGCGGTAGGACTCGATCAGCGCCGGGATGTCGCGCCGGGCGTTGACCGAGCCGAAGATCGCGCCGACGATCCGCTTCTCCATCTGGATCAAATCATTCATGCTCAGCCTGACGTCGATCTCGTCGGCCGGGTGGATGTTCGTCACCACCACCCGGCCGCGCTTGGCCGCCAGCCTCATCACGTCCGCCATCAGCCCACCGCGGCCGACGCCCATGGTCAGCACCACCACGTCGCACATCCGGCCCCACGTGACGTCCTGGATCACGTCGAACGCCTCCGCCACACCCGCGGCGGTGTGGGTCGCTCCGAAGCCGAGCGCCTTCTCACGCTTCCACTCCACCGGATCGATCGCGAAGATCCGCCGCGCGCCGGCGTTCCTGGCGCCCTGCACCGCGGCCGAGCCCAGCCCGCCGACGCCGACCACCGCCACATCGTCCCCGAGCTTCGCCTCGCCCGCGTACACCGCGCTCCCCCAGCCGGTCGGCACCCCGCAGCTGAGGACGCACAGCTTCTCCAGCGGCAGCGAACTGTCCACTTTGATCAGTGACATCTCGTTGACCACGGTGTGCTCGGCGAACGCGCCGAGGAAGCAGTTGATCGCCAGGTCCTCGCCGCCGAGGTGGTGACGTGCCGTGTGGTCGGACAGCTGCCGCCCCGCGCCGATGTGCATCACCAGGTCGCACAGGTTGTGCCGGCCCACCGAGCACGACGGGCACCGCCCGCAGCTGGGCAGCGACGAGAACACGACGTGGTCCCCCGGCGCCACCGACGTCACCCCCGGCCCGGTCTCCTCGACGACGCCGGCCCCCTCGTGCCCGCCGATCATCGGCGCGGTGAACGGGACGTCCCCCGTCGCGTGGTGGTCCTCGGAGTGGCACATCCCGGCGGCGACGATCCGCACCAGCACCTCACCCGCCCGCGGCGGGTCCAGGTCGATCGTCTCCACCTTCCAGTCGGTCCTGGCCTCCCACAGCACTGCCGCTCGCGTACGCATGCTCACCTCAGCATTTCAGCGCGTTGCCGGCGTCCACCGGCAACGTCACGCCCGTGATGTACCGCGCCTGCTCCGACGCGAGCCAGACGACGGCGTTGCTCACGTCGCCCGGCTCGATCCACGGCACCGGCAGCAGGTTCTTCTCCTGGAACGGCGCCTTGATGTCCTCCCGCCCCGGCGCGGCCAGGTCCGGGCGCAGCATCCGGTACAGGTTGTCGTTGTGGATCATCGGTGTGTCCACCGACGTCGGGCAGATCGCGTTGCAGCGGATGGAGTGCGGGGCGAGCTCGTAGGCGAGCGTCCGGTTCAGGCTGAGCAGCGCCGCCTTCGCCGCCGAGTAGTCGGCGAAGTGCGAACCGGAGATGAGCGCGGCCCCGGAGCTGGTGAGCACGATCGACCCGCCCGGCCCCCGTTCGAGCAGGTGCGGGATCGCCGCCTTGACCGTGTGGAACACCCCGGTGAGGTTGACGTCCACGACGTCCCGCCACTGCCCCGGGTCGATCTCCCAGGTCAGCGCGCCCGGCGGGAAGATCCCCGCGTTGGCGCACACGATGTCCACCCCGCCGAGTTCCGCGGCCCCTTCGGCGACGGCCGCGTCCAGGGCGGCGAAGTCCCGGACGTCGGCCTGCCGCGCGACGATGCGGCGGCCCTCCTTCTCCACCAGCCGCACGGTCTCGGCGAGGTCGTCGGCGCCGGCCTGCTCGTAGGTCATCCACGGCGGCGTGGTGAGCGCGTCGACGGCGATGACGTCGGCGCCCTCCTGCGCCAGCCGCACCGCGTGCGAACGGCCCTGCCCGCGCGCGGCGCCGGTGATCAGCGCGACCTTCCCTGACAGCATGTCCTATCCCTTCACCCGGTACAGCACCTTGGACTCGGTGAACGCGAGCAGCCCCGGCACGCCCGATTCGACGCCGAGCCCGCTGTGCTTCCAGCCGCCGAACGGCACCGCGGGGTGCGGCAGCGCGTGGGTGTTGAGCCACGCCGTGCCGCATTCCAGCCGTTCCGCGACCGCGGCGGCCCGTTCCGGGTCGGCGCTCCACACCGACCCGTCGAGGCCGTAGTGCGTCGCATTGGCCCGGCGGATCGCGTCCTCGACGTCGTCGTAGGCGAGCACCGGCAGCGCCGGGCCGAACTGCTCCTCGTCGACCAGCCGGACCCCGTCGTCGATGTCGCGCAGGATCGTGGGCTGGAAGAAGTAGCCCTCGCGGTCCAGCGGGCCGCCTCCGGTCACCGCGGTCGCGCCGCGGGCGAGCGCGTCCGCGACCAGTTCCGACACGCGTTCGAACTGCGGGCGAGTGGTGAGCGGGCCGAGCCGGGTCCCTTCGGCGGTGCCGTCCCCCACCACGACCGAGCGCGCCCGGTCCGCGAGGGCGTCCACCACCACGTCGTGCAGGCGGCGGGGCACGTAGACCCGTTTGATGGCGGCGCACACCTGCCCGGAGTTGAGGAACGCGCCCCAGAACAGCCGGTCGGCCAGCGCGTCCACGTCGAAGTCGTCGAGCAGGATCGCCGCGTCGTTGCCGCCGAGCTCGAGCGTCACGCGCTTGAGGTCGTCCGCCGCGGCCGCCGCGACCTTCCGGCCCGTGGCGACCGAACCGGTGAAGGAGATCTTGCGCGGCACCGGGTGCGCGGTCAGGCGCGCGCCGAGCGGGTCGCTGCCGCTGACGACGTTGAGCACCCCCGGCGGCAGCACGTCCCGCAGCACCCCGCCGAGGTGCAAAGTGGACAGTGGCGTGAACGGGGAGGGCTTGAGCACCACCGTGTTGCCGGTCAGCAGTGCCGGCCCGAGCTTGAGCCCCGCGATCGCGACCGGGAAGTTCCACGGGGTGATCGCCGCGACCACCCCGAACGGCTGGTGCAGCAGTTCGACGCGCGCCTGGTCGTCGTCGGCCAGCACCTCGCGCGGCACCTCGAGGTCCGCGACGAACCGCAGGCCCGCGACGGTGCCCTGGACCTCCAGGCGGGCGTCGGCGAGCGGTTTGCCCTGTTCGGCGGTGATCAGCGCGGCCAGCTCGTCAGCCGCGTCCTCGACGCGCTTCGCCGCCGCCCGCAGCAGATCACGCCGCGCGCCCTCGTCCGACCGCCAGGCCGGGAACGCGTCCGACGCCGCGCGCAGCGCCTCGTCGAGTTGCTCCGGCGAGCACTCGGGCGCCTGGGCGAACACCCGTCCCGTCGCGGGGTTCTCGACCCCGAACGTGCCCGCGCCTTCGACGGCGCGGCCGCCGATCGTCATCGTCTCCACAGTTGTCCTCCCAGTCCGGCGGCCCTGCCGCGGATGACGCCCCGCGTGCCGAAGAACCGCGCCACCAGTTCCGGCTTGTCCAGCAGGTCCGTGCCCTCATCGGCGATGCGCCCGCCTTCGACCACGTAACCCCGTTCGGCCGCCGCGAGTGCGACGGTCGCGTTCTGCTCCACCACCAGCACGCCGATCCCGGTGCCGGCGAGCAGCCGGATGCGCTCGAAGATCGAGTCGACGACCAGCGGGGCCAGCCCGAGCGACGGCTCGTCGAGCAGCAGGTACCGCGGCGCGGCCAGCAGGCCCCGGCCGAGCGCGACCATCTGCTGCTGCCCGCCGGAAAGCAGCCCGGCGGGGCGGGCGCGGACCTCGGTGAGCGCGGGGAACAGCTCCCACACCAGGTCCCAGTTGCTCCCGTCGCGGCCGGTCCACGCGCCCAGCGCGAGGTTCTCCTCGACGCTGAGACTGCCGAAGATCTGCCGTCCCTCGGGCACCATCACGATCCGCGGGCCCCGCACCCGGGCGGAGCAGCTCAGCTCCGTCACGTCGCGGCCGTCGGCGACGACCCGGCCCCGCCGGGGCCGCAGCAGCCCGGTGAGCGTCTTGAGCAGCGTGGTCTTGCCCGCGCCGTTCGCCCCGACGAGTGCCGTGACGGTGCCCGGCTCGACGATGACGTCGATCCCGGTGAGCACGTCGCCCGTGCCGTAACCGGCGCAGACGCCTTCAGCCCGCAACACGCTGACCTCCCAGGTACGCCTGACGGACGGCCGCGTCGGCCTGCACCTGCTCCGGTGATCCCGTCGCGATGACCTTGCCCGCGTCGAGCACGACGATGCGCTCGCAGACCCCCATCACCAGCCGCAGGTTGTGCTCGACGAGCAGCACGGTCAGGCCGGCGTCGCGGGCCGCGACGAGCGTGTCGGCCAGCCGCTGCGTCTCGTGCTCGGACAGCCCGGCGGCGGGTTCGTCGAGCAGGATCACCTTGGGCCGGGCCAGCAGCAGCCGCGCCAGTTCGAGGATCTTCTGCGCGCCCGACGACAGGTCCGCCGCGCGGTCCCGGGCTCGAGCGCCCAGCCCGAACACGTCGAGCAGCTCGCGCGCCCGCTCGGTCGCCCCGTCCCGCTGCCGCCCGCAGTCGGCGCCGACGAGCACGTTGTCGAGCACGTCGAGGTTCGGGAAGACCCGCGCCGACTGGAAGGTGCGCACGATGCCGAGGCGGGCGATCCGGTGCGGCTGCCGGGTTTCCACGGGGCGGCCGTCGAGCAGCAGTTCGCCCGCGTCGGGCCGGTCGACGCCGGTGAGCAGGTTCAGCACGGTGGTCTTGCCCGCGCCGTTCGGGCCGACGAGCCCCGTGATCCGGCCCGCGGCGGCGGCGAACGACACGCCGTCGACCGCGCGCACCCCGCCGTAGGACTTCGCGAGCCCGCGGACCTCAAGGCCGTGCGGCATGGCTGAGCACCTCCTCGGGCGCGGCGACCGGTGCGGGAGCGGGCCTCCGCAGGCGGCCGATCAGGTTGAGCACGCTGCCGAGCAGGCCCGCGGGCGCCAGGGAAAGCACGAGGATGATCAGCCCGCCCTGCGCGACGGTGGCCCACGTCTGGAAGGACTGCGAGGCGGTGGCGAGGTAGGTGAACAGCGCGCCGCCGAGGATCGGGCCGAGCAGCGTGCCCGACCCGCCGACGACCGTGCTCACGATGAGCGTGAACGACAGGCTCATCCCGACCATGCTCGGTGCGAGGAACTGGAAGTACATCGCGTACAGGCCCCCGGCCAGTCCGGCGAGCACCGCCGAGTACAGCAGCGCCCAGTGCCGGTAGCGGCGGACGTCCGCGCCCAGCGCCGAGGCCGCGCCCGGGTCGAAGGCGATGGCCTTCATGACCCGCCCGGTGCGGCCGCGGACCACCAGGAGCGTGCCGAAGCCGAACACCGCGACCAGGCCCCACACCAGGTAGTAGAAGCCGGTGTCGGTGTCGAAGGTCAGACCGCCGACCGAGAACGGCGGGATGCCGTTGAGCCCGGCGGTGCCGCCGGTGACCGTCAGCTGCCCGGCCAGCGCCTGTGCCAGCAACGCGAACGCCAGGCTCACGATCGCCAGGTAGTGCGGCGAAAGCCGCCGCGTGACCAGGGAGAACACCGCCGCGACCGCGACCGCCGCCAGGACACCGGCCAGCAGTGCGGGCAGCGGGGACCAGCCGCGCAGCACCATCAGCAGCGCGCTGGTGTACCCGCCGACGGCCATGAACGCCGACTGCCCGAGGTTGAGCATCCCGAGGTAGCCCAGCAGCACGTCCATCCCGATGAGCGCGAGCGCGGTGATGCCGATGATGTTGACGTAGTAGACCGCCTCGCCCGGCACGAACAGCGGCAGCAGCGCCATCAGCAGCGTGAGCGCGGCCAGCACCGGGCGCCCGAGCGCCTTCGGTGCCCGCTCCACATAGGACACCGCGACCCGCGCCACGGTGTCGGCGCGGACCCGCCGGACGACCCTCAGCAGCCCTTCGGGCCGCACCGCGAGGATCAGGATCAGCGCCACGAGCATCACCGACTGGCCGAACAGCGAGGATACGTACGCCGTCGCGAACGTCTCCACCAGCCCCAGCACCAGCCCGCCGACGGTCGCGCCGAAGTACGAGCCGAAGCCGCCGAGGGAGATCGCGATGATGCCGATGACGGTGAAGTTCGTCGCGCCGCCGACGGTGACCGACAGGTACGGGGTGACGAACGCCCCGGCCAGCGCGCCCAGCGTGCCGGTCGCGGCGAAGCTCAGCAGGGACAGCCTGCCCACCCTGATGCCGAGAGCCCTGGCGCCCCACGGGTTCTCCGCGAGCGCCCGCAGGCCGCGGCCGAGGTTCGTGCGCTGCAGCACGCCCAGCAGCACCAGGCACACCACGGCGGTGGCGCCGAGGATCCACAGCACCTGCGTCGGCACCGCGAGCCCGCCGACGACGACGCTCGCCTTCGCGCTGAAGGGGTCGAGCGAGTACGCGAACTGGCCCCAGATCATCGTCGCCGCGCCCTGCGTGAGGATGAGCCCGCCGAGCAGCACCAGCAGCACGTTCTGCAGGGACAGCCGGTGCTGGTTCGGCGCGACGACCACCACCTGGCACACGGCGGCCAGCAGGGTCACCACGAGCACGGCGCACAGCACGGCCAGCGGAACGCCGAGGTGCCAGTCGTGCACGCCGGTGTAGGTGAGCAGCCCGCCGAGCACGATGAACACGCCCTGGAACATGTTGAGCACGCCCGAGGAGTTGAACGCGAGCGTGAACCCGAGCGCGCACAGGGCGTAGATCGCGCCGGCTGAGACACCGGCGATGAGGATGCCGAGGAAGCCGCCCATGATCAGCCCGCCAGCGCCGTCACGCCGGGGTTGGTGACCGGCTTCATGGCGAGGGTGCCGCCCTCGATCCGCACCACGCCCCAGCCTTCGCCGCCCGTGCCGCGGTGATCGGCGGGCGAGAAGTTGTACGTGCCACCGATGCCCTGGTAGCCCTTGAGGTTCTGGATGTAGTCGCGGATCTTCTCGTTGCTCGCGTCCGGGCCGAGTGCGCGCAAGGCGTGGACCACGACGCCGAAATCGTCCACCAGGTAGGAGGCGACGTTGTCGTTCTGGCCGTCGGCGAAGCCCTGCGCCTTGAGGAAGTGGTCCAGCACGGCCTTGTTGTCGCCGGTGACGTCGGCCGGGGCGACGAGGTAGTAGGCGGCGGGGGCGTAGACCTCGGCGGGGAAGGAGTCCGCGAACTTGGCCAGGATGGCCCGGTTCAGCTCGCCGTCGGCGAGGACCACCGGCACGTTCGCGAGGTTGGCCGCCCGCAGCGCGGAGAACACCGTCGCCACCTGGGGTCCGGTCGAGAACAGCACGATCGCGTCCGGCTGGGACTGCGCCACCTGCGCGACCTGGGTGGCCACCGAGGTCGCGCTCACGTCAAAGATCTGGCTGGTCACCAGCTGGTAGCCGTAGGTGCCCTGCCCGGCGCTGATGGCGTCGCGCGCCGCGTCCTCGCCGGGCGTGGTGTCGGTGATCAGCGCGACGCGCTTCCACTGCTTGAGGCCGAGGAACTTCTGGATGACCGTGTAGCCGGTGCTGGCGGGGGCGGCCGCGTCGAAGACGTAGCTGTTCGCCGGGGTCGGCAGCGGCGACGCGGCGTTGAAGGTGACCGGCCCGCTGTTTTCCAGCGGCGTGTTGGCCGCCTGGCTCTCGGCGGCGAAACAGCAGCTGAAGAACGCCTTCGCGCCGCTGCGACGGACCTTCTGCGCGATCGTGACCGCGGTCTGCGCCGAGGACTGGGTGTCGTGGAACTCCAGCTTGATCGGGTGGCCGTTGATGCCGCCGAGCGCGTTCCACGCGTCGGCCAGCGCCTGGTACTGGTTCTGCGTGCTCTGGGGACCGGGGTTGTACTCGGGACCGGAATTCGGCCCCATCGCGGCCAACAGGACGGGTGAGCCGGCCGAACCGCCGGACGCGCCGCCACTGGCGCACGCGGTGGCCGCGAACACGGCGGCCACGGCCAGGAGAATACGCTTTCTCATGATTTCGACTCCGCTAACGCTCGACGGTGAACTGCGGAAGGGTGATCTCGTCCGTGACGTCCTCGAACGTCACGCGCACCGGTTGCCCGATGCGGACCTCGTCCGGCGCGCAGCCGCGGATGTTCGCGACCACGCGCGGGCCTTCGGCCAGCTCGACGAGCGCGACCACGTACGGGACGCGATCGGCGAGCGCGGCGTGGGTGGGGTGCTCCACCACGGTGGCGCTGTAGACGGTGCCGCGGCCGGAAACGCGTTGCCAGTCCAGGGTTGCGGAGTGGCAGTGCGGGCAGCGCGGCAGCGGCGGGTGCCAGGAGCGGTCGCACGACCGGCAGTGCTGGAGCGCCAGCTCGTGCCGCCGCGCGTGCTCCCAGTAGGGCGCGGTCAGCTCACCGGGAACGGGAAGGATGGCCATTTCGCCCTCACCTGCTCAGGATCATGGCGCTGCCCGACGGGGCACCCACGAGCGCCACCTCCGGGTCACGCAGCTGGTTCACGGCGGTTCCGCGGAGCTGCCGGACCGCCTCGGTCACGCCGTTCATCCCGTGCAGGTAGCCCTCGGACAGGTGCCCTCCGTGGGTGTTGACCGGCAGGGGCGAGTCCGGGCCGATCCCGGCCTCGGTCACGTGCTTCCACCCGCTGCCCTCGGGCACGAACCCGTAGCTCTCCAGGCCCTTCACCGTCATGAACGACGTCGCGTCGTACAGCTCGGCGAAGTCGATGTCGCGAGGGCCGACACCGGCGGTGCGGTAGAGCCGCTCCGCCGCCGCGGGCGGGAAGGACTCCAGCAGGTCGTCGGTGTAGAGGCCCATCGGCTCGCGGTAGGGCGCCAGCGTCTGGGTCGCCGACAGCACGTACACCGGGTCCTCCCGCAGCGCCCGCGCCCGCCGCGCCGAGGTGAGCACGAGCGCGCAGGCGCCGTCGTTCTCCAGGCACAGGTCGAACAGCCGCAGCGGGCGGCTGATCATCCGCGCGCCGAGGTAGGTGTCCCAGTCCAGCACGCGGTCCCGCATCAGCGCCGCCGGGTTCTCGTTGGCGTAACGGCGTTGCTGGATCGCGACGCTGCCCAGCGCCCGCGCCAGGTCCTCCTCGCGCAGCCCGTGGACGTACTGGTACCGCGCAGCCCACAGTGCGAACAGCTGGCCGGGCGACAGCAGGCCGTACGGCCAGGCGAACGAGCGGTTCTCGTCCTCGGGCACGAGCACGTGCTCGCCCGTCGCGGCCGAACCGGCGGGACCCTGGTCGGCCCGCCCGAACCGGGCGCCACCGCTCTGCTTGAGCGCCCGGTAGACCACGACGACGTTCGCGAGCCCGGTGCTCACCGCCGCGGCGGCGTGGGCGATCACCGCGCCCAGCGCCTCACCGCCGAGCGGGGACTCGGCGAAGAACGACAGCTCGCGGATTCCCAGCCCCCGCACCACCATCGGTTCGCTCACCGGCTCGAACGGGGGCGCGAACCGGCACATACCGTCCACTTCGGACCCCTCGACCCCCGCGTCGGCGAGCGCACCCAGGATGGCCTGCAGCGCCAGCTCCCACGCCGGGTACGGGGAGGCCTTGCTGAACTCGCTCTGCCCGATCCCGGCGATCGCGACCTCACGGCGCATCAGCCCTCCTCCTCGCCCAGCCAGTCCCGCAGCACCTCGGCCCGGTGGCGGCCCGGCTCCGGGGGCGGCGTGACGGTGACCGGTGAACCCGACATCCGCACCGGCCACGCCGGGATCGGCACCTCGCCGTACACCGGGTGCTCGACGGGCACGAAGATCCCCCGTTTGCGCAGGTCCGGGTCACGCAGCACCTCCCCGGTGGTCCGCACCGCGCCGGCGGGCACCCCCGCCTCGCCGAGGATCACCATCGCCTCGACCTTGTCCTTCGTGGACGTCCACTCGGTCACGATCGCGTCGATCTCGGCCTTGTGCTCACCGCGGCCGGCCATCGTGGCGAACCGCGGGTCGTCCTTCAGCTCCGGGCGTCCGATCGCCTCGGCGAAGCGCAGCCACTGCTTGTCGTTGCCGCAGTGGATCTGCACGTAGTCGTTGGGACCGAAGGGCGGGCACGGGTAGATGTCCGACGGCGCGGTGGTCTCCAGGAACGGCGGCCCGTTGCCGAACCGCGGCGTGTCGAGGTCGCGCTCGACCGGCCAGCCGTAGTGGATGCGCAGGAACGTCGCGACGTGGTCGGCCATCGCCAGCTCCAGGTGCTGCCCCTCCCCCGTCGCGATCCGCTGGTAGAGGGCGGCGAGGATGCCGACCGCGGCGACCATCCCGGTCCCCGTGTCGCCGACGTCCGGTCCGGGTTTCATGGGCGGCCCGCCGGGGTCGCCGGTGATGCTGGAGGCACCGGACACGGCCTGCACGAGCGGGTCGAAGCTCGGGAAGTTCGCGTACGGCGAGTCGCTCGCGAAGCCCTTGATCTGCGCGTAGACGAGGCGGGGGTTGCGTTCCCTCAGCACGTCGTAGGACAGCCCGAGGCGGTCCACGACGCCGGGGCTGAAGTTCTCGACGAACACGTCGGCGGCGTCCGCGAGGCGCAGGGCGAGGTCGTGCCCCGCCTCGGACTTCAGGTCGATCGCGATCGACCGCTTGCTCGCGTTGTTGAGGTAGAAGGGGGTGGCGTCGTAACTGGACCGGTCGCCGGGTGGTACGACCTTCACCACGTCGGCGCCGAGGAAGGCGAGTGCCAGCGTGGCCGACGGCCCCGCGACCTGGTGGGTCAGGTCGAGGACCCGCACGCCGGCCAGCGCCGGGGCTGGGCGGTTCTCCGATGAACTCACGTGTTTTACAGTGACAGCGGCCATAACCACAGGTAAAGCACACAGTTGTGCGGAGGTACCGTGGAAAAACCGCAGAAGCCGCCGGGCTACTCGCTCCGCCAGCTGGCCTACTTCGTGGCGGTCGCCGAGGAGGGCACGGTCAGCCGGGCCTCCGAACGGCTGCGCGTCTCGCCGTCGGCGGTCTCGCTGGCGCTGACCGAACTCGAACGGGCGCTGAAGGTCCAACTGTGCGTGCGGCGCAAGGCGCACGGCGTCACGCTGACGGTCTCGGGCACGCAATTGCTCCGGCACGCGCGCACCCTGCTGCGGCAGGCGCGCGAACTTGAGCACGAACTGGCCAATGTGGACGGCCCGCTGTCCGGTGTGCTGTCCGTGGGCTGTTTCATGGGACTGGCCCCGGTGTTCCTGCCGAGACTGCTGCAGGGCTTCGGGGACCGGCATCCCGGCGTGACGATCGACTTCGAGGAGGGTGACCAGACGGGGCTGCAGCAGCGTCTGCTCGCCGGGAAGCTGGACCTGGTCATGCTCTACGACGTCTCGCTCACCCCGGACATCCAGGTGGTCGAGCTGGCGCGGATGCGCCCGCACGTCATGCTCGCCGCGGACCACCGCCTCGCGGGGGAACCCGTGGTCGCGCTGCACGACCTCGCCGACGAACCCATGGTGCTGCTGCAGGAACCGCCGAGCCCGGACCACTCGCTGGGGCTGTGCCACGAAGCCGGGATCACGCCGGTCGTGCGTTACCGCGCCCGCAACGGCGAGACCGCGCGCGCCCTCGTCGGCCGGGGGCTGGGATACGCGATCATCATGCAGCGCCCGCCCAACGACCGGACCTACGAGGGTTTGCGCGTGGTGCACAAGGAGATCGCCGAACTGCCCGGCCGCGAGGTGCCGGTCGTGCTCGGCTGGCCCCGCCACACGCACCTCACCCGCCGGGCGGAGGCGTTCGTGCGGTACAGCCGGGAAAGCGCGGCCGCGGACTGAGCCCTTGGCACGGCGGGCCGCGAGGGCGCGGAATCGCCCGGGGTCGAAGGGGAGATCGCGCTCGGGCGCGGCCCCGGGGACTACCCCACCGCCGCGCGATCCCGTGCCTCGAACTCCTTCAGGCTGAACGAAGGCGCCGCGGCGTCCGCCGGGCTGAGCGCCCCTCCGGCCGCCAGCAGCCGCCGGGCGGCGAGGTGGTCGGCAGGCCGGTTCACCGATTCCACCGCGACCAGCCGCTCCTCCCGGAAGCGCAGCACCGAGAACCGTCCACTTGCGACGTCCCCGCTCACCAGGGCGGTGTCCGCCGCCTGCGCGAGGCCCGCGATCTGCAGCCGCACCGGGCCCTGGTGGCTCCAGAACCACGGCAGCTCGCGGTAGGGCTCCGGCGTGCCGAGCAGGACCTTCGCCACGTGCCGCCCCTGGTCGGCGGCGTTCTGCACCGACTCCAGCCGTGCCGGGACTCCCGCGTGGTGGCAGGGAAAACGGGCACAGTCACCGATCGCGTACACGGCGGGGTCGGCCGTGCGGAGGTACTCGTCCACCACCACACCGTCGTCCACCGCCAGGCCCGCCGCCTCCGCGAGCTCCGTCCGCGGGCGGACCCCGACGCCGACGAGCACCACGTCCGCCGGCAGCACCGCGCCGCTGGTCCCCACCACCGCACGCACCCGGCCGCCGCTGCCCTCGAGCGCGGAAACGCCCTCGCCCAGCCGCAGCTCCACCCCGGCCGACCGGTGCGCCCCGGCGAGGAAGTCCGACATCACCGGCGACACCGCGCGGGCCAGCGGGCGCTCCGCCGCCTCCAGCACGGTCACCGCCAGCCCCCGTGCCCGCGCGGCCGCCGCGAACTCCAGCCCGATGAACCCAGCACCGGCCACCACCACCGAGCGGGCATCCGCCAGCTCGGCGCGCAACGCCCTGGCGTCGGCGAGGGTGCGCAGCCCGTGCACCCCGGCGAGGTCCGCTCCGGGGAGCGTCCGGTTCACCGCTCCCGTGGCGAGCACGAGCGCCGAATACCCGATCCGGCGGCCGTCGTCCAGTTCGACCTCCCGTCTCCGGCGGTCCACGGCCAGTACCCGGGCACCGCCGGCGTACGTGATCCCTTCAAAGAAGGCCGGGCCCCGCAAGGGCAACGGGTCCGTCTCGGCCATGAGGTAGTCCTTCGACAGCGGCGGCCGCTGGTACGGCGGGTCGGGCTCCTCGCCGACGACGACCAGCTCACCGCCGTAGCCGCCGGCCCGCAGCGCGTCGGCGGCCTGCAGCCCGGCCTGTCCCGCGCCGACGACCACGACCGCCGTCATACCTGCGTCTCCGGGACGTCGACCTCGATCTCTTCGAGGCCGTCCCCCACGGTCACCTGGCAGCCCAGCCTGCTGCGCCGCTCGTCGCGCGGCGCAGCGGTGCACTCCAGCATCTCCTCCTCGTCCTCGCCGATCTCCGGCAGCCGGCCGAGGTAGGGCTCACGCACGTAGACGTGGCACGTCGCGCACATCGCCTGGCCGCCGCACTCCCCCACGATCCCGCGCACGCCGTTCGTCACGGCGGCTCGCATCAGGTTGGTGCCCGCGGGCACCTCCAGCACGTCCGGGTCCCCGGCGAGCTGGTGGTAGGTCACCTTCGGCATCGCAACTCCCCTTTCAGCCCCACCGCACGGGCAGGCGCAGCATCCCGCGGAACACCCAGCCGCCGGCGACCGCCGGGGCGTCCGGGTCGAGCCGCAGCCCCGGCAGCTCCGCGAACAACTTCGGCAACGCCACCCCCACGACCGACGCCCGCGCGACCCACGCCCCGGCGCAGAAGTGGTTGCCACCGCCGAAAGCGAGGTGCGGCTGCCGCGGGCGGTCGACGTCGTAGGACTCGGGATCGGCGAACACCTCCGGATCGCGGTTGGCCGCCGCGACCACGACCCCCAGGCGCGCGCCCCGCGGCACGAGCACCCCGTCGAGCACGGTGTCGGCCGTGGCTTCGCGCGGGTACATGCTGATCGGCGCGACCCACCGGATCGACTCCTCGAACGCGTCCGACCACCGGCCGCCGTCGAGGACGCTGGCGAGCTGGTCCGGGTGCCGCAGCAGCGCCCACACCGTGGTGCCCAGCGCGTCCCGCGGTTCGTTGAGCCCGCCGCCGATCGTCATCTTGAGGTTCGCCCGCACCGCTTCCAGCGGGATCGGCAGCCCCGACAACCCCGACAGCAGGCTCGCGTCCGGGTGCTCCCGCAGGTAGGGCAGCATCTCGTCGATCGCCTCGTCGACCTCCCGGTAGGACCGCTCCGCCTTCGCCCACACCTCCGGGTCGTCGCCGTAGTTGCCGGTGCCGTCGATCAGGGTCTGCGACCAGCGCTGCAGGTCCTCCTGGGTGGCGTTGCGGAAGCCGAGGATGCGGCGGAGGTTCTCGGCCGCGTACGGGGCGGCGAAGTGCTCGATCAGGTCGGCGCCCGGCCCGGCGTCGAGGAACCGCCGCAGGTAGGTCTCCGCGTTCTCCTCGAACACCGCCTGCCAGTGCTGCTTGATCGCCTTGGGCCGCAGCACCCCGCCGTAGGACCGGCGCTCGACGTCGTGCTCGGGGTCGTCCTTGCGCAGCATGCTGTGGCCCATCGCGCGCTTCATCAGCGAGCCGGTTTCGTTGGCGGAAAACCGTTCCTGGTCCTGTTCGATCTCGTGGCACGCGGCGTAGCGGACCACGAGGTAGCGGTTCACGGCGGGCACCCAGTGCACCGGAGACTCGGGCCGGAGCCGCTGGTAGATGGGATAGGGGTCGCGGTAGAGGTCCGCGATGGTGACCCAGTCGGCCACGGGTACCGGACGCGCGCCGGTCAGCTCCACGGTCATCGTCGACTTGTCCCTCCTCGCGGGGACCGCCGCTGGCTCCCGCGTTCGCCTAGAGTGTGTTCGCGGCGGACAGCGCAGGTAAAGTTCAAAGAACTTCGCAACTTCCACTAGTGAGGTGTGCAATGGCGCACTACACCTTGCGGCAGCTCGAGTACCTCGTGACGGTCGCCGAGGTCGGCTCGATTTCCCGGGCGGCACAACGGTTGCACGTGTCCCCGACCGCCGTGGCCGCCGCGCTGACCGAGCTGGAGCGGATCTTCGGCACCCAGTTGCTGGTGCGCCGCAAGGCCCACGGCGTCAGCCTCACGCCGACCGGTTCGTTCGTCCGCGCCAGGGCGGCGGAGCTGCTGCACACCGCCGACGAGCTGGAGCTGGCCGCCCCCAGTGGCGGGCGGGAGTTGTCGGGCCCGCTCGTGCTGGGCTGCTACGTCACGATCTCCCCGACGATCGTGCCCGGTTTGCTGGAGTGGTTCGCGGTGCACCACCCGCGCGTGCGGCTGACGTTCGCCGAGGGCAGCCAGGCCGAGCTGCCCCACCTCCTGCTGGAGGGCAAGCTGGACCTCGCGGTCGTCTACGACATGGCGCTGCCACCCGGGCTCGACTCGGTGCTGCTCACCACCACCCCGGCGTATGCACTGCTGCCCCCGGACCACGCGCTGGCCGCACGGGACGCCGTGACGCTGGCGGAACTGGCCGCCGAGCCGATGATCCTGCTCGACCTGCCGCCCGCGGCACAGCACACGTTGTCGCTGTTCGAGCGCGCCGGGCTGACCCCGCGCATCGCCCAGCGCACGTCCGACTTCGAACTGACCCGGTCACTCGTCGCTCGCGGGTTCGGCTACGCGGTGCTGGTCCAGCGCCCGGCGGTGGACCGGTCCTACGAGGGCCTGCCGGTGGTGCCGCGAACGATCACCCCGGAGGTGCCCGGGGTGGGCGTCCGGATGGCGTGGCCCCGGGACGTCCGCCTCACCGACCGCGCGAAGGCGATGATCGCGGCGGCCGTGGACCAGGTGCGGGACACGGGTCTTCCGGTTCCAGATCGTATATGAGATCGTGAAGGATGAGGGTCACGTCGCGAAGGAGCGGGTCGTGGACGGTGCAACGCTGCCGACGGGAAGCGGGACGAGCCAGGACGGGGTCCGGCACGCGTCCGGGTTCGACGAGTGGAAACGCATGCTCGGGCACCGGTTCGTCCCGGTGCGGCTGGTCAGCGAGCACGGCGCGGCGTTCACCGGCACGCTGCGCGAGCGCGTGCTGCGGGACGTCTCGGTCTCGGAGATCACCGCCGACTCGCACCGCGTCATCCGCGCCTCGTCGCAGATCTCGCCGGACGACCCGGCCCTGCTCAAGCTCAGCGTGCAGCTCGATGGTGGCGGTCTCATCGTGCAGGACGGCCGCCAGGCGGTCCTTTCCCCGGGCGACGTCGCGGTGTACGACACGGCGAGGCCGTACACGCTCGCCTTCGACGACACGATCCGCTGCCTGGTGTTCGCCTTCCCCCGCAGCGCGATCGGGCTCGGCACCGGAAGTCTGCGCGAGGTGACGGCCGTGCGGATCGACGGCAGCAGCCCCTCGGGGCGGCTCGTCGTCCCGTTCCTCCGCACGCTCGCCGACACCGTGCTCGACCTGCCGCAGGCGCAGGCGCTGCGGTTCGCCCACAACGCGCTCGACCTCGTCACGACCCTGCTCACGGACGTGCTGGAGGGCGGGCACCACCGCGTGCGCCGGGACCGGGTCCCGACCCTGGCGGACGTGCTCGACTGGATCGAGGCGAACCTGTCCGACCCCGGTCTCTCACTGGGCCGCATCGCCCAGGCCCACTACGTTTCCCCGCGGTACCTGCAGAACCTGTTCAGCGACCGGGGAGACACCGTGACCGGCTGGATCCGGAGCCGGCGGCTCGAACGCTGCCGCCGCGAACTCGCCGACCCGCTGCGGGCCGGCGAGCCCGTGGGCGCGGTGGGGCGGCGCTGGGGCTTCGGCGACCCGGCCCACTTCAGCCGTGCCTTCAAGGCGCGCTACGGCGTGCCACCCGCGCGGTACCGCGACCTGTCGGCATGACGACGGCCGCCGTCCACTTCGGACGGCGGCCGTCGCGGCGGCTACTCCGCGCGCCGCTTCCAGTGCTCGAAGGCGAGCGTGTGGTCCACGTTGCCCAGCGCCTCCAGCGCGTCGGCGAGCCTGCCGTGCACGGCGTCGCACACCGGCGCCTCGCCGAGGGCCGCGTGCGTGACCTCCTTGGCGATGCCCACGTCCTTCGTCATCAGCGGCAGCGCGAACCCGGACGCGTGCCGGCCCTGCACGACGTGCGGGCCCAGCACATGCGTGGTCACGAAGCTCTGCCCGGTCGAGGCGTTGAGGATGTCCACCATCAGCTGCGGGTCGAGCCCCTGCCGCTGCCCGGCGAGCAACGCCTCCGACGCCGCGGTGTAGGCGGCCGCGGCGACGTAGTTGTTGAGCGCCTTCATCGTGTGGCCCGTGCCCACGCGGCCGGTGCGGAAGATCCGCTCGCTCATCGCCTCGATCACCGGGACCGCCACGGCGACGGCGTCCTCGTCGTCAGCGCCGAGCATGATCGACAGCGTCCCGGCCCGAGCCCGCTCCACGGCCCCGGAAACCGGCGCGTCGACGAGCCGGACGCCGTGCCCGGCCAGTTTTTCCGACAGCACCTTGGTTTCCAGCGGGTTCGACGAACTCATGTCGATCACCACCGCGCCCTCGGGCAGCGCCCCGGCGACGGACCCGCCGTCCGGCCAGTCCCCGGTCAGCGCACTGGCGACCAGCGCGCTCGTCGGCAGCATGGTGACCACGCAGTCCATCTCGGCGAAGTCGCTCACCGCGGTCGCCACGCTCGCCCCGTACTCGGCGGCGAGCCGCTCCGCGCGGGCGCGGTCGACGTCGTGCAGCAGCAACGGGAAACCGGCCTTCGCCACGTTGCGGGACATCGGTTCGCCCATCGTGCCGAGGCCGATGAACGCCACGCGGGTCATGCCGCGCTCCCGGTGTCCACGCCCTGCTCCGCGAAGACCTCGCCGGCGGCCAGTATGCCGTCGACCCCGGCGGGCAGTCCACAGTAGATGGTCGAGTGCAGCATGATCTCGCGGATCTCCTCCGGCGTCACGCCGTTGGCCAGCGCGCCGCGCAGGTGGATGCGGATCTCGTGGGCGCGCCCGAGCGCGACGAGCATGGCCAGGGTGATCATGCTCCTGGTGCGCACGTCGAGTTCGGGCCGCTGCCAGATGTCCCCGAACACGTGGCGGGTGACGATGTCCTGCAGCTTGTCGTCGAGCTCGGTGGTCGACTCGATCTGGTCGTCGGCCCCGGCCCGCCCGAACATCCGCCTGCGGAGCTCGCGGCCGAGTTCGAAGTGCTCGTCCCGGATCATGCTTTTCCTCCCTTTCCGATGAGGGTCACAGTCGGCGGTGGCTGCCGTCGGCCTCGGGCAGCGTCGAGGAGTACCAGCGCAGCGCGTGCACGGCCAGCACGCTGACGAGGCAGAAAGCGATCATGAAGGCGGACACGGCGAACACCGTGCCCGACGCGCCCCACAGCGCGGTCGCGATCAGCGGGGAGAACCCGCCCGCGAGGCACGCGCCGACGGCGTAGGAGACGGAGCTGCCGCTCATCCGCACCGCGGCGGGGAAGAACTCGGCGAACAACGCGGCCTGCGGCCCGTAGGTCGCGGCGAGGCCGAACGTCAGCACCACCACGGCGAGGATCACCAGCCCCGGGTTCGCCGTGTTGAGCAGCGCGAAGAACGGCACGGCCCACACGATGATCCCGGCGTACCCGCCGAGGTAGACCGGCCGCCGCCCGACGCGGTCGGACAGCCACGCGAAGAAGATCATGCTGCCGAACCAGGACACGCAGCCGACGAGCAGCACGTCGAGCAGGAAGTTGCGGGACAGGCCGAGCGCGCTCGTGCCGTACGCGGTGACGAACGTCAGGAAGATGTACCCGCACGCGTTGTTGCCCACGAACGTGCCGACGGCGATGAGGATGCGCTTCTTGTGGTGGCGGAACAGTTCTGCGAGCGGCACCGAGAGGGTTTCCTTCGCCTGCTGGAGTTCGCGGAACACCGGGCTCTCCTCGGCGCGCCGGCGGATGAAGTACCCGACCAGGACCATCACGAAGCTCAGCAGGAACGGGATGCGCCAGCCCCACGAGCGGAACGCCTCGTCCGGCAGCGCGAACGTGGTGCTCAGCAGCACGACGTTCGCCAGGAACATGCCGGCGGGTGTGCCGAGCTGGGTGAAGTTGCCGAACAGCCCGCGTTTGGCCGGTGGCGCGTGCTCGACGGCCATCAGCGAGGCGCCGCCCCATTCGCCGCCCGCGCTGATCCCCTGGACCAGGCGCAGCAGCACCAGGAGCACCGGCGCGGCGGGGCCGATCGTGTCGTAGGTCGGCAGGAGGCCGATCAGCGTGGTGGAGGCGCCCATCGTGATCAGCGTGGCGAGCAGGACGCGTTTGCGCCCGATCCGGTCACCGAGGTGCCCGGCGAGGATCCCGCCGACCGGCCGGGCGACGAACCCGACGGCGAAGGTCGCGAACGCGGCGAGCGTCCCCGCCAGCGACGAGAAAGCGGGGAAGAACAGCTTGCCGATCACCAGCGCCGAGGCGATCGAGTAGACGTGGTAGTCGTACCACTCGACGCTGGTGCCGATGAAGCTCGCCCACCCCACCGTCCGGCCCGATGTGCGAGCCGGGGCCACCACGTTCCGGGTCTGGTTCACCGTTGAACTCCCTTCGTCGCGCTCCCGTCCCGGTAGTTTCGCCCGGCGGCGGGGCGGCACCGTTGCCTCGCGCTGAAGGGGTATTGACCGCAGGCGCACCAGACGGGCGCGCAGACCTGCGAGCGGGAACGGCTGGCTACGAACCCGGTCGCGCGGCGGGGATCACGGGGAGCACGATCCGCGAAGGGCGGTCCGCGTCGTGCGCGATCTCCTGCCTGGCCCGGCGCCAGTCCCTGGCCTGGTCGATGGGTTCCCCGGTGTTGAGGTCGCGGTCCCAGCGCGGGAAGTTGCTGGAGGTGACGTGCACCCGGATGCGGTGGCCGGCGCGTCGGTCTTCGCCGTGAGGTGGGCGCGGATCGGGCCGGTGACTTCGAGGTCCTGGGAGAGCGCGTCAGTGGTGTAGACGAGTACGTCGGGTCTGGCCTCGCCGCGGGCCTGGTCGAGCGGGCCGGGCGGGAACTCGTTCGACATCAGCAAGGCGCCGCCGGTGGTCGGTACCGGGGTCGGCGGGGTCATAGGTGAACGCGCCGGTCCCTTCGCCGGCGCCTGGGGCGTCGCGCGGGCCTCGTGCTCAACGCCGGGCACGGGATCGGCGGCAGGGGCACCCACCAGCAGCTACAGGCCCCGATGGGTAGACCTCTGCCTTGTCGTCTGGGTCCACAAGGGTCAAGACTTGGCGGATATCGTTCAGGCCTGTGACGAGCTGCCGGATCGCACACCGGGACAGCCGTGACGACTGCACACCCGGACGCGTCTTCGGAAGTGTCTCCGCGCGCCGGACCTGCGTCTCAACCATCCAGCGGGTCGGCAGCTGCGGGTCCGCCCCCGATTCCAAGGCCGCTCGATGGCGCACCAGCGCCTGGTCGCGCTTCTCCACCACACGGCGAGCCGTAGAACAACACCTCCCGGCTCTGCTGCCCGCCGCGCACCAGACCACGCAACACATATCGGTGTCGTGTGCGGTTCCGTTCCCGCGTCACCGCGGGCAGCTTGTCCCGCCCGTTGCAGCGCATCCGGGCTTCGTGACCGAGCCCACGTCGTCCACGTCGATGAGGACTTCCTCCTTCCGCCGCCTGTTCCACACGTGGCGTGCCGGTGTAGCGCGGATTCGAAAGATCACCCGCACCGCACCCTTCGACCAGGCGATTCCAGATCGACACCACACCCATCCACTGTTTCCTGGCGCCCGCCGGCGCGGCCGTGCTCGCCGCCGGGGACGACCTCGAGGTCAAGGACCTCGGCTACCGGCACGACCGGGTCTTCGGCGTCGCTCACAACCTGCGCCTGGCCCACACCGTCGGCGTCAACCGGTGGTCGGAGACCCGCTGCGCCCGCCACTTCGGCGACCGGTCTCCGGCCGGCAAAGCGGCACCGCGGCAGCGGGTTCCGCGCCGTCCGACCAGGAAAGGTCGGCCCCGACGACGACCGTCGCGACCGCACCGGAGACACCGGTCGTCGCCGAAGCCCCGCGTCGCGGCAATGGCCGTCGCGACGTCACGGCTGAGTTCGCCGAAGTCCGCCGGGCGGTAAAGCCACGCGGACACGGAGCGCGCGACCCCGTCCAAGGCCGCCACGAAATGCATCTCGGACGTGCCGGGGTTGCCGAAGCACACCCGCACGCCGCCTCGGCGCCCTTCACCGCAGTGCCCGTCCTGCCTTCAGTCCGTGTTCTCGGGGGAAACCAGGGCCGTGCCGAACCTTTCCACCGCGAGGTACGGGTTCAGGTGGGGGTGGCGGCTGCCCACGGCGACGTCGCGCCAGTACCGCTGGAGCACGTTCCCGGTGGCGAAGCCGCTCGCGCCGTGCAGGTCGAGCATGCGCTCGACGGCGGACCGGCAGTCGCGGCCGGCGTCGGCGAGCTCCATGTGCAGGCGGGCGCTGGCGGCGCCGGACAGCCCGGCGGACTCCGCCGCCCTGGCGACCGTGAGCATGGTGTTCTCGGCGCGGTTCACCAGGTGCGCGGCCTCCGCCAGCCAGTGCCGGGCACCGGGTGACTCGCCCATCCGGGAGTAGGTGGACATGAACGGTTTGCGGTCCGAGGCGAACATCGCCGCGGTCGCGTCGAGCGCGCCCCTGGCGGCGCCGACCACCGGACCGAGCACCGTGATCGAGTACAGCAGCAGGTCCTGGGCGGCGAAGGCGGATGCGGCGGCCACGCGCCGCGCGGGCACCAGCAGATCGTCGGCGACCAGGCTGTGGCTGCCGGTGCCGCGCATGCCCGCCATGTGCCACGTCCGGTCGACGGTCAGGTCGGCGACCGGCACGACGGTGAAGGACAACGTGCCTTCCACCGCGAGGGCGAGCACGGCCCAGGCCGCGTCCTCGCACCCCGACACGTTCGGCCAGCGGCCCGTGATCCGCACGCCTTCGGCCACCCGCACGCCCTGTCCGGCGGGCACACCCGAGCCGCAGAAGAGGGCGTCCGGGTCGGCGAAGAACTCGTCCGACCGCGAGCCGGGAAAAGAGCCGACAACGAGGTTCTTCGCGGTCACGCAGGCCCCCGCGATCCACGCCGTGGATGGGCACGCGCGGCCGAGACCGGCCAGGCGGCGCCCAATGGTCTCCGCGCCCGCCCACTCGCCTCCGTAGGCCCGCGGTGTGCGCAGCGCGAAGACGCCGTCCTTGCGCAGTGCGCCAAGGCTTTCCGTCGCGGGCCGGTCGTACTGTTCCGCCTTTTCCGCGTGCGCACGCAGGATCTCGCTGGTTTCGTCCTTCGGGGAGTCATCGATCACGGCGCCAGCCAAGCACCGGAAGCCGCACCGGGACCATGCGCGCGCGGCACCGGTCCATGCGCGCTTGTGCGGCTGCTCGCTAGCATCGGCCGCATGGACCTGATGAGCGAGGGGCTCCGCGGCATGCGGACCGGCGCTGTGGGCAGCCGCGTGATCCGGCAGTCAGGTGCCTGGGGGCTGCGGTTCCCCGCGTTCGCCGGCAGCGGGTTCCACTTCGTCCTGCACGGCTCGTGCTGGCTGATCACCGAGGACCAGGAGCCGGTCGCGCTGAAGCCGGGAGACGTCGTGCTCACCTCCTCCGGTGCCGCGCACGGGCTCAGCCACGCCCCGGCCGCACTGCAGGACCTGCCCCCGTTGGAGCTGGGCCCGTTCCCGCCGGCGCCGGGGCCGTTCGACTTCGAGTTCCTGTGCGGCGCCTACCGGCTCGACCACGGCCAGGTCCCGCAGTACCTCCGCGCGTTGCCCGATCTCATCGTGGTCTCGCCGGACGCCGACCGGCTTCCCGGCCTGCTCGCACTGGCCGAACTCCTCCGCGTGGACACGTCCGGGAAGGGGCTGGGCACCGGGGCGACGTTGCCCGCGCTGCTGGACCTGATCGTCGTCCAGACGCTGAGGCAGTGGCACGACCAGCACGACGCCACGGCCCGCTGGCCGAAGACCGAGGACCCGGTGATCGGCGGCGTCCTGCGGATGGTGCACGAGGACCCGGGGCGGTCGTGGACCGTCGGCGGGCTCAGCGAGGCCGCGGGGATGTCGCGGACGGCGTTCACCCGGCGCTTCACCGCGGAGGTGGGCCGGCCGCCGATGGCTTACCTGATCAGCTGCCGGCTGGGGCACGGCGCCCGGCTGCTCCGGGAAACCGACGCCACCCTCGCGACGATCGCCCGCCGGACCGGGTATTCGAGCGAGTTCGCCTTTTCCAGCGCCTTCCGCCGCGAGTACGGCATGTCGCCGACCAGCTTCCGCCGCACTCCCACCGAGCTCGGGGCGTAACCGCGCCGAAGGCGGACACCATCGCGGTCGGTCGCGGCGAAGAGCCGCCCCACGTGGCCGCCGTGCGGGGCCGGGTACGGGCGTGCCCGTGGCGCCGCGGCCGACGAGGGTCAGCGCGAGCGGCGGGAACCAGCGCGCGCACCGGCCGAGAAGGCGGCGACACCGCCGGTTCGGGCAGGAACGCCACCGGAGGAGTCCCGGCCGGACCCGGACTTCACGCCACCGGAACTGCGCTGACGGGACTCGGCGGCACCACGACGAGCCTGGCCGGACTTCCCGGCGCCCTCGCGACGTCCGGCGGGTTCGGCCGAGCGGCGGCCCTCACCAGCGGACGGGCCACCGTGGTCTTGGCCGGCCCGGGACCGCCCCGGCCGTCCGGCTACGGCACCACGCCGCGCGCCACGGGCACTCCCGGCCCCGCCGCGGCCCGACCCGGACGAGCGGTCCTCCGCACGCGACCGCGCCGCACCACCCTTCGCGGACACCTTCTTCGGCCGCGTGTCCGCGGCCGGCCGCGACGGCGGCGCGGTGAACGACCGCTCCCCCGGCGCCAGCTCGGACAGCAGCGGATGACCGGGACCGAGCCGCGTCGTGGTGGGCTTGATCCCCGCCTTGCGGGTCAGGTCGCGGACGTCGGCGACCTGCTCGTCGGTCATCAGCGTGACCACCGTGCCGGCCGCCCCGGCCCGCGCCGTGCGGCCGGACCGGTGCAGGTACGCCTTGTGCTCGACCGGCGGATCCGCGTGGATGACGAGCGTGACGTCGTCGACGTGAATTCCGCGGGCCGCGATGTCGGTCGCCACCAGCGTCCTCGCCGCTCCGGACGAGAACGCCGCCAGATTGCGCGTCCGCGCCGCCTGCCCGAGGTTGCCGTGCAGTTCGACCGCCGGCACGCCGGAGGCGACCAGTTTGCGCGTCAACTGCTTCGCACGGTGCTTCGTCCGGGTGAACACCAGCGTCCGGCCCGCCGCGGCGGTGAGGTCGACCAGCACCGGCAGCCGGTGGCTCTCCTCCAGGTGCAGCACGTGGTGCGCCATGGTCGACACCGGCGACTGCGCCGAGTCCACGCTGTGCGTGGCCGGGTTGTTCATGAACCGCTTGACCAGCACGTCGACCCCCGCGTCGAGGGTCGCGGAGAACAGCAGCCGCTGCCCGCGCGCGGGAGTGGCCGCCATGATGCGACGGACTTCGGGCAGGAAACCGAGGTCAGCCATGTGGTCGGCCTCGTCGAGCACGGTGATCTCGACGGCGTCGAGCCCGATGGCTCCCGAACGCATGTGGTCGGCCAGCCGCCCCGGGCAAGCGACGACGATGTCGACGCCGTCACGCAGGCGGGAGATCTGCGGGTTGGCGCTGACGCCGCCGAAGATCGTGGTGACCTTGAGGCCGAGCGGCCTGGCCAGCGGCAGGATCGAGCCTTCGATCTGGGTGGCCAGCTCACGGGTCGGCGCGAGGATCAGGGCCCGCGGGCGGCCGGGCCGGCGCCGCGCCGGGGCGGCGGCGAGCCGGGCCAGCACAGGCAGCACGAAACCGTAGGTCTTGCCGGAGCCGGTGCGGCCGCGGCCCAGGACGTCCCGGCCCGCGAGCGAATGCGGGAGCGTGGCGGTCTGAATGGGGAAGGGACTGGTGACGCCTTGCCCGGCCAGCGCGTCGACGAGGGTCGCGGACAGACCGAGTTCGGTGAAAGTAGGTGTGGTCATAAGCGTTGTGGACGCGGGGCGCCCTGGATCTCCGTAAGTAGAGGGTTGTCCTGCCCGGCGCGGACCTGGTGACCGCGGCGCGTGGTAGCCGACAACGGAAATGCGGCCCGAGGCAGAACTGGACGGGCCGCGTGATCAGTGTACCCGACGCACGCGCGTGTCCCGTGTGAGCGCGGTGGTAGCGGGTACCGACCGGGGCGACAGGCGAAGAACCGACGACAGGAGTTCCCGTGTCCCAGCCTCCCCAGCAGCAGACCCCGCCAGGCGCCACCGGCGCCATGGATCCCGCGCCCGACCACGGGGAGCACAGCTACCGCGGCTCCGGGCGGCTGGCCGGGAAAGCGGCCGTCATCACCGGGGCCGACAGCGGTATCGGCCGTGCCGTGGCGATCGCGTACGCCCGCGAGGGCGCGGACGTGCTCATCTCCTACCTCGACGAGCACGAGGACGCGCGGGAGACCCAGCGGTGGGTCGAGGAGGCCGGGCGCAAGGCCGTCCTGGTACCCGGTGACCTGGCCGAACCCGCGCACTGCCGGTCGGTGATCGCCACCGCGGTGGCCGAGTTCGGCCGGATCGACGTGCTGGTCAGCAACGCGGCGTTCCAGATGACCCACGAGTGGATCGAAGACATCCCCGACGAGGAATGGGACCACACGCTGGCCCTCAACCTCAGCGCGTTCTTCCACCTGACGAAGGCGGCGGTGCCCCACATGGCGCCGGGCTCCTCGATCATCGCCAGCAGCTCGGTCAACTCCGACAACCCGCCGCCCCAGCTGCTGCCCTACGACGTGACCAAGGCGGGGCTCGCCAACATGACCGCCGCGCTGGCCCAGATGCTCGGTCCGAAGGGAATCCGGGCGAACAGCGTGGCGCCGGGGCCGATCTGGACGCCGCTGATCCCCTCGACCATGCCCGAGGAACAGGTGCAGAGCTTCGGTGCCCAGGAAGCTTCTATGTCAAGTGGTGGTGGTCGGTGTGGAGTGCGTGGTAGAGGACGTCGGAGAGGTGGCGTTTGAGGGCGCGGATGGCGGCTTTTCGGGTGGCGTGGGGGTGGTGTTCGAGCCAGTGGTCGCGGTAGGTGCGGGCGGGTGGGTGGTGCACGAGTTGGGTGAGGGCGATGCGGTGGAGGCAGGCGTTGAGTTGCCGGTTGCCGTGTCGGTTGAGCCGGTATTGGGGTTTGTTGCTGGACCAGACGGGGATGGGGGCGGCTCCGGTGTGCATGGCGAACGCGGCGCTGGAGCGGAAAC
>NZ_FORP01000034.1 GCF_900114035.1 Amycolatopsis sacchari
ATCAACGCCCACTGCTCATCCGACAACAACCGAAACCGCGACACACCCGGAAGCATCCCAGCCAACAACCGAAATCATTGTCAGACACGCCCTAGGCCGAGCGGGCCCGACGAGCGACGGCCGCCGGCGGCGAGCGGCCGGGCGAGGGGCAGTGCGGCCGGCGGGCACGCGCCCGGGCTTGGGGGCAGGCCGAGGGCGGACGGCTGGCCCTGCCAACGGCGGAAGGCGAGGACGAGGCGACCGGGGGTGTTCCCTCAGTCCGCGCCTGCCGCCAGGTCAGGGGGATGGCGAGGGGCGTCGAACAGACGCCCCTCGCACTGCTGTCGGGAGCCAGCCAAAGCCACCACAGCAGCCGCGCCCGTGCATCAGGCGCCCACAACGCCCTGCCGAAGCACCACCAGCCCCCGACGCCGCGCCCAGTCCCAGCGCCGCCCCCCAGCCCAGCGCAACGCCCAGCCCCCAGCGCCGCGCCCAGCCGCCAGCTCCAGCCCAGCCCCCAGCACCGCGCCCAACCCCCGGCCTCACACCCGCCGGAGTACCGGTGCCAGATCACCCCGCTCCCCGACCGCCACGCCGTCCAGTGACAGCCACTCCGCCATCAGCCGCAGCTCCGCCATCAGCTCGCCCGCCACGTGGACCTCGTCCACGTCCGGCTCGGCGAAGGCGCCCTGCACCCGCAGCACCCCCGCCTCCCGGTCGGCCTTCAGGTCCACCCTCGCCACCAGCTCACCGTCCAGCAGGAACGGGAACACGTAGTACCCATAGACCCGCTTCGGCTCCGGCACGTAGATCTCGATGCGGTACGTGAACCCGAACAGCCGCTCCGTCCGCGCGCGCTCCCAGACCAGCGGGTCGAACGGGCACAGCAGCGCCCGCCCGACGACCTTCCTCGGCATCCGCGCCCCCGCGAACCGGTACGCCTGCGGCCGCCACTCCCGCACCCGCACCGGCTCCAGCACCCCGGACTCCACCAGCTCCCCCACCGCCTGCTTCATCACTTCCGGGCCCAGCCGGTAGTAGTCCCGCAGATCGGTCTCCGTCGCGACCCCCAGCGCCGCCGCCGAGCGGGCGACCAGCTCCCGCGCCCCCTCCTCCGGCCCGACCCGCCGCGCCAGCACCTCCGGCGGCACCACCCGCTCCGTCAGGTCGTACAACCGCTCGAACGACCGGCGCGTCCCCGTGGTCAGCTGCCCCATCCCGAACAGCCACTCGCAGACCTTCTTGACCTCCGACCGGTCCCACCACGGCCCCTGCCTGCGGCGCGACTCCCCCACGACCTCACGCTCGATGGCACCGGCACCGATCGGCCCCTGCTCCTTCACCACCGCGAGGATGTCCTCGACCAGCGAAGGCGACTCGTCGACCAGCCGCGCGTAGTGCCGCCACCACCCCGCCCGCTTCGCCCCCGAGCGCAGCAGCGGCCAGTCCTCCACCGGGATCAGGCTCGCCTCGTGCGCCCACGTCTCGACCAGCATCCGCGGCTTCCGCGCGCTGTGCGACCACGCCGCCTCGTCGATGAGCGCCTGGTCGTACGCCCCCAGCCGCGAGAACAGCGGCGCGTAGTGCGCCCGCACCGCGACGTTCACCGAGTCCAGCTGGATCAGCTGCACGCGCGACAGCACCCGGCGGAGGTGCCTGCGCGTGGCGACCTCGGGCCGGGGATCGGCGAAGCCCTGTGCGGCCAGCGCGACCCGCCGCGCCACCGCGTTGCTCATCGTGTCCATCGGGAGTCATCGTGCCAGCACCCACCGACAAAAACCGGGTCGCTAGTGTCCGGGCCATGCCAGAAGCCGCAGTCCGCGCTGCCGTGCCCGAGGACGCTCCGGAGATCGCCCGCATCCAGCTCGTCACGTGGCGCACCGCCTACGCCGACCTGCTCGGCGAGCAGGCGCTGGCCGAGCTCGAAACGACCGCCGAGCAGCAGTGGGCCGAGGCGATCGCGCACCCCGCCACCACGGTCTACGTCGCCACCGAGGGTGTCCACACCGTCGGCTTCTGCGTGGCCGGGCCCGCGCCCGAGGAGGAGGTCGCGAGCGCCTCGGGCGAACTGCCCGAGGACGCCGGGCGCACCGGGCTGATCGCCACCATCCTGGTGGAACCGCGGTGGGGCCGCCGGGGACACGGCGGCCGCCTCCTGCACAGCGCCGCGCAGGGGCTGCGCCGTCAGCAGAAGGACCGCGGGATCAGCTGGGTCGCCGAGTCCGACTCGGCGTCACTTTCCTTCTTCCGCCGCGCCGGCTGGCGTCCGGACGGCACCGTGCGCACCCTCGACACCGGCGAGCGCAGGCTGCGCGAGGTCCGCCTGACCGGTCAGCTCGACATCGAGCTTGTCGGCTGACCCGCGCCCGCGGCGGCCGAGGTACCACCGCACGGTCATCACGATCAGGAAGATCACCGCGAGGAGCTGGTAGCTGGAGCCCGCGACCTTCTGCGCGAAGCTCCAGATCTGGTACTCCAGCGGGACCTGGTAGTGCGGCGCGAGCCAGAGCACCACGACCCCCACCCAGCCGGAGAACAGCAGCCAGAACCGGTGCTGCTGGTAGCCCTTGATCATGATCAGGGCCGCCGTCGGCAGCGCCAGCACCCAGTGGTGCGACCAGGAGATCGGCGAGACGAGCAGCACGCCCGTCGCGTTGACGCCCAGCGCCATGGCCAGGTCACCGTCGTCGAGCGCGCGGCGGGTGCCCAGCCAGGTCATCACCACGACGGCCAGCACGCCGAGCCCGCCGGCGATCGTGAGCGTCGTGCCGCCGAGGCCGAGCTTCTCCAGGCTGGAGGTCACGGACTCGTTGGCGTGGATCGGGCCGATGTTCATGCTGCTCGCGTGGAACACGCGGTCGGTCCAGTACTGCCACGAGTCACCCGGGTTGAGCGCGAACGCGATCGCGGTGCACACGCAGAAGCTGACGAAGCTCGTGACCACCGCGCGGTAGTCCTTGCGCAGCAGGAACAGCAGCACGAACCCGGCCGGGGTCAGCTTGATCGCGGCCGCGATGCCGATCAGCGCGCCCCGCGGCCACTTCGGGTTCGGCCACAGGCAGTCGACCGCCACCAGCATCATCAGCAGGACGTTGATCTGGCCCCAGAAGATCGTGTTCGCGACCGGGTGCGCGACGACCAGCACGCACGCGCCGGCGGTGACCATCCACGGCTTCGCGAGCAGGCCCTTCAGCTCGGGCGAGACCTTGCGGTAGGCCAGCAGGATCGGGAACAGCGCCAGGCAGGTCGCGGCGGTGAGCAGCGGGTAGCCGACGGGCGGCGGGACGATCGCCAGCGGCACGAACACCACGGCCGAGAACGGCGGGTACGTGTAGGGCAGCGCGCCGCCGATCGAGGACACCGGCAGCTGCGTGTAGATCGAGTGCCCCTTGAGGAAGGTGTCCGCGCCGAGCCGGTAGATGTCGACGTCGGTGGGCCACTTCCGGATACCGTGCGCGTAGTAGGCGAGCGCGCAGAACAGGCCGAGCGCCAGCAGCAGCTGCAGGGCGAGCCGCACCCGTGCGGCGGTACTCCCGTGCCTCCAGGTCGAGACCACTGAATTCAAAACGCTTCTCCCAGGTGCCTAAGCCACGAGAAGTATCCCGGCATACAGACGCGGCGGCTCCTATCATGGTTGCCCGCGTGTCGCGACCTTCGAGCGGGTCCCCTCTCGGGCGCCGGAGAAGACGAACCAGCGCAGCGAGCAGTACATGAACACCGCCTCGGCGGCCCCGGCGAGCACGCGCGCGACGTGGTATTCCACGCCCAGCGCGGCCAGGCCGGCACCGATGCCGAGGATGCACCCGAAGTAGTTCACGGCGACGACCAGGACGTAACGCAGCGTCTGCCCGCCGAGCGGCGCGTGGGAGCGGAAGTTCAGCGTCCGGTTGAGCACGAACGCCAGCCCGAACGCGGTCGCGTAGCCGATCGTGATGCCCAGCGGCAGCGGCAGCCCGAGCACCGAGGTGGCGATCGTGAGCAACGCGAGGTCCACCCCGAACGTCATCCCGTTGATGAGGGCGAAACCCACGAGGCTCGGCGGGACGGGCACCGGCAGCGGGCGCACGATCGCGGCGCACAGGGCGGCGAACCGGGCGGGCGGGGCGGGAGGTCCGTCGGGCACGCGGCCAGGTTCCCAGCGGCGGGTGACCGGGAGGTTGCCATGCGGTGGTCAGCAGGGTGCGAAGAGTAGGGTGAACCCCCCTGTGCACCCGATCGTGGTGCGGTTGACTGGGTTCCACCACGAAACGGAGTGGCCCGTCTCACCGATCAGGGGAGTGGGCCCATCCGTCAGGAGACCTCGGGAGGCGCTGTGCTCGGCTGGTTCTTCCTGACGCTCGGGGTCGCCTTCGGCTCGGCGCTGATCCCGGTGATCAGCATCGAGGTGTTCGTACTGGGGCTGATGTCCAGCGAGCCCGGCGCGCAGTGGTTCCTCGTGGGCGCGGCCGTCGCGATCGGGCAGATCGCCGGGAAGCTGCTCTACTACCTGGCCGCGCGCGGCTCGATCAAGCTGCCGCCGGTGCTGCACGACCGGCTGCACCGCCAGCGCCCGCCCAGCAGGCGGCGCGACCGCTGGCACGCGCGGACGAAGTGGTTGCGCGGCAAGGTGGAGGCCCTGCGCGAGCGCTGCCACCGGCACCCGTTCTGGATGACGGGCACGTACGGGGTCAGCTCGGTCATCGGGCTGCCGCCGTTCATGGCGACCACCGTGCTCGCCGGGCTGGCCGACATGCGCCTGTCCACGTTCCTGACCGCGGGGCTGGCGGGGCGGTTCGTCCGGTACAGCGTGCTGGCCGCGTGCCCCGCGCTGTTCGCGTCCTGGGCGCACCTCAGCTGAACATCAGTGCTGGTGCTCGGCGGCTTCCAGGTCGAGCGCCTTGCGCATGGTGGCCCTCGCCCGGCGGCGGTCGCCCGCGACGTCGTAGGCGTACGCGAGGCGGTACCAGTACCGCCAGTCGTCCGGGTGCGCCTCCAGCTCCGCGCGGCGGTCCTCGAACCACGCGTCGGCGGCGGCGCGGTCCACCCGGCCCGACGGGCGGCGCGGCAGGTCGGAGACGTCGGGCAGGCCGCCCTCCTCGTCGAGCCGCCGCGCCAGCCGCTGGATCCGCACGCCGGAACGCCACGTCGCGACGACCATCCACGCCCCGAGCACCGGCAGCACGAACACCGCCACGCCGAGCGCGATGCCGACGCCGGTGCCCGTGCGCAGCAGCTGCACCGCACGGTCGGCGAGCAGCACCAGGTAGACCACCAGCGCCGCCGTCAGCAGCAGCGCGAGGTTGCGGGCCTTCACAGGTCCAGCACGTTCTCGAGGCCGACGGTCAGCCCCGGCCTGCCCAGCACCTCGCGCACGCCGAGCAGCACGCCCGGCATGAACGACGTCCGGTCCATCGAGTCGTGGCGGATGGTGAGCGTCTCGCCCTCCTGCCCGAACAGGATCTCCTCGTGCGCGACCAGGCCGGGCAGGCGCACCGAGTGCACCCGCACGTCGTCGACCAGCGCACCGCGCGCACCGTCCACTTCGGACGTCGTCGCGTCCGCGCCCGGCTTCAGCCCGGCTTCGCGGCGGGCCTCCGCGACGAGCCGCGCGGTGTGGGCCGCGGTGCCGGACGGGGCGTCGGCCTTGCGGTTGTGGTGCAGCTCGATGATCTCCACCGACTCGTAGAACCGCGCCGCCTGCTGGGCGAACCGCATCGCGAGCACGGCGCCGAGCGCGAAGTTCGGCGCGATCAGCACCCCCAGCTCCGGCCGGTCCCGCAGCCAGCCGCGCACCGTCTCCAGCCGCTGCTCGGTGAACCCGGTGGTGCCCACCACGGCGGCGATACCGTTCTCGACCGCGAAGCGCAGGTTGTCCATCACCACGTCGGGGTGCGTGAAGTCGACGACGACCTCGGCCCCGGTGAGCGCCGACAGCTCGTCACCCGCGTCCACCGTCGCGACGACGGTCATGTCCGGCGCAGCCTCGACGGCCTTCACCACCTGGGCCCCCATGCGGCCACGGGCACCGAGCACACCGACTCGGATCGGGTCGTTCTCGCCGCGGGTCATCGCGCAATCACCTCGTGCAGGTCGTCCGGCAGGTCCTGCGGGGAAGCGTACGGCCCGACCACCGCGCCGACGGAGACCCCACCCGGCGCCGAGAACAGACTGCGAGCCAGGTCATAGACCTCTTCGGTCGTCACCGCGTCGATGCGCTCCACCGTCTCGTCGACGCCCGCGTAGAGCCCGTAGTTCAGCTCCTGCTTGCCGATGCGCGACATCCTCGACGCGGTGTCCTCCAGGCCCAGCACGAGCCCGCCCCGCAGCTGGCCCTTCGCGCGGGCGACCTCGGCGTCGGTGAAGCCCTCCTTGCCCACCTGCCCCAGCACGTCCCGCAGCACGTTCGCGACCTCGCCCAGCCGCTCCGGCTGGCAGCCCGCGTACACCGACAGGTGCCCGGTGTCCGCGTACGCCGCGATAGACGAGTACACCTGGTACGCCAGCCCCCGCTGCTCCCGGATCTCCTGGAACAGCCGGGAACTCATGCCGCCGCCGAGCGCGGCGTTGAGCACGCTGAGCGCGTAGCGGCGCTCGTCGTGCCGTGACAGCGCGCGCATGCCGAGCATCACGTGGGCCTGCTCGGTGTCGTCGGTGTGCAGCTCCAGCCGCGGCCCGGCGGTGATGCGGGCCCGGCCGCGGCGCGGCGGGACCGGGGTGCCCGGACCGGACAGCCGCTCGCCGAGCGCCTTGCGCGCCAGGCGGAGCACCTGCGCGTGCTCGACGTTCCCCGCGACCGCGAGGACCATGCGCGGCAGCGTGTAGCGGCGGCGGTAGAAGCCCCGCAGCGCCTTCGCCGACATGCCGCGGATCGACTCCTCGGTGCCCAGCACGGGTTTCGCGAGCGCGTGCCCCGCCAGCACCGCGCCGACGAACGTCTCGTGCAGCAGGTCCTCGGGGTCGTCGTCGCGCATCGCGATCTCCTCCAGCACCACGCTGCGCTCGGTGTCCACATCGGACTCCGCGCAGAGCGCCTCGAAGACCACGTCGGTGACCAGGTCCACCGCGAGCGGCAGGTCCTCGTCGAGCACCTGCGCGTAGTAGCACGTGTGCTCCTTGGCGGTGAACGCGTTGAACTCGCCGCCGACCGCGTCGATCTCCTCGGCGATCTGCGTCGCGCTGCGGGTGCGGGTGCCCTTGAACAGCAGGTGCTCGAGGTAGTGCGCCGCGCCGGCGACGGCGGGCGGCTCGTCGCGGGAGCCGATGCCGACCCACAGCCCGACGGTCGCGGAGCGCACGCCCGGCACGTGCTCGGTGATCACCCGCAGGCCGCCGGGCAGCACGGTCCGCCTGACCGCCTCGTCCAGTTTCCGGGTGCTGCCCACGGGCTGCTCGTAGCCCGGGATCTGTCGTGCCATGAAGTCCCTAACTCCTCCAGCGCGCGAATGGCCCGCTCGAGACGCGCTCGAACGGGCCATTCGCGAAAGGGGAAACCCTACTTGGCTTCGGCCTTGTCCTCGGCCTTGTCGCCCGCCTTCTCGTCCTCTTCCTTGACGAGGACCAGGCTGATCTTGCCGCGGTTGTCGATGTCGGCGATCTCGACGCGGAGCTTGTCGCCCACGTTGACCACGTCCTCGACCTTGCCGATGCGCTTGCCGTTGCCCAGCTTCGAGATGTGGATCAGGCCGTCCTTGCCCGGCAGCAGCGAGACGAACGCGCCGAACGCGGCCGTCTTCACCACGGTGCCGAGGAACCGCTCGCCCACCTTCGGCAGCTGCGGGTTGGCGATGGCGTTGATCTTGCTGATCGCGGCCTCCGCCGACGGGCCGTCGGCCGCGCCCACGTAGATCGTGCCGTCGTCCTCGATGGAGATGTCGGCGCCGGTCTCCTCGGTGATCGAGTTGATCATCTTGCCCTTCGGGCCGATGACCTCGCCGATCTTGTCGACCGGGATCTTCACGCTGGTGACGCGCGGCGCGTACGGGCTCATCTCGTCCGGCCCGTCGATCGCCTCGAGCATGACCTCGAGCACCGTCAGCCGGGCGTCCTTGGCCTGCTTCAGCGCGGCGGCGAGCACCTCGGAGGGGATGCCGTCGAGCTTGGTGTCCAGCTGCAGCGCGGTGATGATGTCGCGGGTGCCGGCGACCTTGAAGTCCATGTCGCCGAACGCGTCCTCGGCGCCGAGGATGTCGGTCAGCGCGACGTAGCGCGTCTCGCCGTCGACCTCGTCGGACACCAGGCCCATCGCGATGCCCGCGACCGGCGCCTTCAGCGGCACGCCCGCGTTGTACAGGCCCATTGTCGAGGCGCAGACCGAGCCCATCGAGGTGGACCCGTTGGAGCCCAGCGCCTCCGACACCTGGCGGATGGCGTACGGGAACTCGTCACGCTTCGGCAGCACCGGCACCAGCGCCCGCTCGGCGAGCGCGCCGTGCCCGATCTCGCGCCGCTTCGGCGAGCCGACGCGGCCCGTCTCCCCGGTGGAGAACGGCGGGAAGTTGTAGTGGTGCAGGTAGCGCTTCGTGGTCTCCGGGGACAGCGAGTCGATCTGCTGCTCCATGCGGAGCATGTTCAGCGTGGTGACGCCCAGGATCTGGGTCTCACCGCGCTCGAACAGCGCCGAGCCGTGGGCCCGCGGCACGATGCCGACCTCGGCCGACAGGCTGCGGATGTCGGTGACGCCGCGGCCGTCGATGCGGACCTTGTCACGCAGGATCCGCTGGCGGATCAGCTTCTTGGTCAGCGCGCGGAACGCGGCGCCGATCTCCTTCTCGCGGCCCTCGAAGGCCTCGCCCTCGCCGAGCCCGACCTTCTCCAGCACCGCGGCCTTGACCTCGTCGGTCGCGTTCTCGCGCTCCTGCTTGCCCGCGATGGTCAGCGCGCGGGACAGGTCCTCGGTCGCGATCGCGGCGACGGCGTCGTACGCGTCCTGCTGGTACGCCGGGAACACCGGGAAGTCACCGGTCGGCTTGGCGGCCACGTCGGCGAGCTTCTGCTGCGCCTCGCACAGCACCCGGATGAACGGCTTGGCCGCGTCCAGGCCCTGGGCGACGGTCTCCTCGTCCGGCGCCGTGGCACCGGCGGCGACCAGGTCGAGCGTCTGCTCGGTGCCCTCGGCCTCGACCATCATGATCGCGACATCGTCACCGACCACACGGCCCGCGACGACCATGTTGAAGGTGGCCTTCTCCAGCTGGGTCCACGTCGGGAACGCGACCCACTGGCCCTCGATCAGCGCGACGCGGACGCCGCCGATCGGGCCCGAGAACGGCAGGCCGCCGATCTGGGTGGACGCGGACGCGGCGTTGATCGCCAGCACGTCGTACGGGTCCTCGGGGTGCAGGCTCTGCACCGTGACGACGACCTGGATCTCGTTGCGGAGACCGTCGGCGAAGGACGGGCGCAGCGGCCGGTCGATCAGCCGCGCGGTCAGGATCGCGTCCGTGGAGGGACGGCCCTCGCGGCGGAAGAACGCGCCGGGGATGCGGCCCGCGGCGTACATGCGCTCCTCGACGTCCACGGTGAGCGGGAAGAAGTCGAAGTGCTCCTTCGGCTGCTTCGACGCCGTGGTGGCGGACAGGAGCATGGTCTCCTCGTCCAGGTAGGCCACGACGG
Source organism: Amycolatopsis sacchari (assembly GCF_900114035.1). Lineage (GTDB taxonomy): Bacteria > Actinomycetota > Actinomycetes > Mycobacteriales > Pseudonocardiaceae > Amycolatopsis_E > Amycolatopsis_E sacchari. The sequence goes on from NZ_FORP01000034.1 coordinate 9,571, forward strand.
CGCCGGCGGCCTGGCGGGCCAGGCGCCCGGTCTCGAACCGGATGGTGCGGGTGCCGAACCGGCCGTTGTCGATGACGGCTTCGGTCTCGTGCACCTGGTTGCCGACTGCGTCGGTCATGAGTTGTGTTTCTCCTCGTTCGTGCGGCGGGAAACTCACCCCGCCCGTGCGGGGTGACGCCCGAGGAACGAGGCCGGTCTTCGATCGAAGCCACCGGGAGGCGTCCCGGAAGCCACTACCGAGGACCGGCGGGGAAGTCCTCGCGCGGTTCTCGCCTTGCCTCTTTGTTGCTGTCATGTGGCGAGGGGGAGCGACCGGGCGGCCGCTCCCCCTCGCCAGTGCGCTATCGGCGGAGGCCGAGTCGCTGGATCAGCGACCGGTACCGTTCGATGTCCACCTTCGCCACGTAGTTGAGCAGCCGGCGGCGGCGGCCGACCAGCAGCAGCAGCCCGCGGCGCGAGTGGTGGTCGTGCTTGTGAGCCTTGAGGTGCTCGGTGAGGCCGATGATCCGCTTGGTCAGCAGGGCCACCTGGGCCTCGGGGGATCCGGTGTCCGAGTCGTGCAGACCGTACTCGGAGAGGATCGACTTCTTCTCTTCGGTGGACAGCGCCACGCCGTGTTCTCCTTGGTTCTTCTCTGTGCCGTGCGGCCCGGACGCGGGTGCGCGCCGGGTGAGTCGGTCACGGCCGCCACGGACTGCAGCCGGACCCGGTGTTTCAGGGTATCAGGCAGCCCCTCCCCCGGCCTGCCGGGACTCGAGGGGGAACCGGGCCACGATCGAGTAGCGCGAGCCGGAACCGGTGAGTTCGCTGCGCATCAGCACGGCCTCGAGTGCCGTCCACGGTTCGCTGACGTAACCCCCGAGCCGCTTCGGCAGCTCGGCCGGTACGTCACCCTCCGTGCGGGCGATCGTCAGGTGGGGCAGGTACGGCCGCTCGTCCCCGGCGCCCGCCGCGGTGGCCAGCTCCGTCAGGCCCTCGCTGTAGACCCCCAGGTACAGCACCCGGGAAAAAGCCCCGGCACCCTGGAGGCGCAGCGTCGGGGCGTGGTGCCCGGCGAGCGCCTTCGTCAGCCATTCTACCCGCTCGTCCGGATCGGCCTCGCCGTAGAAGCCGAGCGTCACGTGCCACTGCCTCGGCGGGACCCACCGCGGCGCGGTGACCTCCTCCTGGAGCGGCGCGAGGTGCGCCCGCAGCGACCGGACGACCTGGTCCGGCGGTAGCAGTGCCGAGAACAGCAGCATGTCAGCTCACCCCTGCGCTCCGGCCCGGCGCAGCAGGTCCGCGATCGCCGGGAAGTCGTCGTCCAGGCGCTTCGCCGCCTCCGTGAGGTCCTCGTCCTCGGCGACCTCGCGCAGCGCGGCCAGCGCCATCCGGTCGTCCACCGCGGCGACCGGGATGTTGTCGCGGCCCACGGTGGGCCGCGCGTCCTTCACGTCCTCCAGCGCCGCCATCAGCGCGTCCTTGTGGCCGGCGGCGACCTCGGGGATCAGGCACTTGCGTTCGAGCATGATCATCCGGGCGAGCACGACGGGGTTGCCGATCTTCGCGCGGCGGCCGCTCATCACCTGGCTCAGCATGGGGGCGCTGATGCCCAGCACCTCCGCCAGGTAGGCCTGCGACACGTCGAAGGCCACGACGAGCCTGCGCACCCGGTCACCCAGCGGCTCGCCGTACCACTCGCGCTGCAGTGCGATGTTCCGCTGGACGATCTTCGAGTCCTCCACGCTGCCAGTACTCCCCTTTGCTCCCCTGTGCCGCGCCCGGCGGGCGCAGGAGCATTTTGCCAGGCGCGGCGCCGGCGCGGACGGGGTTTGGCGCAGCGATTCGCGAACGCGACTCAGCCGGAGGCGAGCCCGAGTATCCCCCGGGTCTGGGCGACGTCCTCGTCGATCCGCAGGATCAGGTCCTCGACCGAGGTGAACTTGATCTGGTCGCGCAGTCTCGCGACGAAGTCGAGCGCGACGTGCTGGCCGTAGAAGTCCTCGTCCACGTCGAGCACGAACGCCTCGACCGTGCGCTCGCGGCCCGAGAACGTGGGGTTGGTGCCGACGGACACGGCCGACGCCAGGCGGCGCTCCGGGTCGGCGGCGCGGATGAACCAGCACACGTACACGCCGTCGGCGGGCACGGCCGCGAAGCGCGGGGTGGACAGGTTCGCCGTGGGGTAGCCGAGGTCGTGCCCCCGGCCGTCGCCGCGGACGACGATGCCTTCGAGGCGGTGCGGCCTGCCCAGCGCCTCCGCGGCGGCGACGACGTCACCGGCGTCGATGCACGAGCGGACGTAGGTGGAGGAGAAGGTGATCTCGGCGGCGTCGTCCCGCTCGCCCTGCAGCTCGGCGCCGTAGGTCGCGAACCCGAACCGCTTGCCCAGCTCCCGCAGCAGCGCCACGTTCCCGGCGGCCTTGACGCCGAAGGTGAAGTTCTCCCCCACCACGACGGCGGCCGCGTGCAGCCGGTCGACGAGGATCTCGTGCACGAACTCGTGCGCCGGCATGCGCATCAGCTCGGGCGTGAACGGCAGCACCGCGAACACGTCGACGCCCAGCTGCTCGACCAGCTCGGCCTTGCGCCGCAACGTGGTCAGCTGCGCGGGGTGGCTGCCGGGGCGGATGACCTCCGACGGGTGCGGGTCGAACGTGAGCACGACGCTGGGCAGGTTGCGGGACTTGGCGATCTCGACGGTCTTGCCGATGAGCGCCTGGTGCCCGCGGTGCACCCCGTCGAACACGCCGATCGTGACCACGCACCGCCCCCAGCCGCCGGGGAGCTCTTCCAGACCACGCCACCTCTGCACGCGGGAAGCCTACTGCCGCGCGATCTAGGCCGGTTCCAGCACCACCACGGAACGGGCCACGCCGCCCGCGTCGACGGCGAGCGCGAGCACGCGGCCGTCCGGGCCGAAGACGCCGTAGGTGCCCTCGATGCCCGACGCCCGGACCTGCTGCCCGTACCGGACGGCCTTCGCCGTCGCCGCGTCCACGTCGTAACGCGGGAACGCTTTCGCCACGGCCTCGCTGAGGTCGTGGGTCAGCTCCGGCTTCTCCTCCAGCTGCTCCAGGGTGCGCGCGGTGGCGAGGGTGAACGGGCCGACGGTGGTGCGCCGCAGCGCGGCGAGGTGCCCGCCGACGCCGAGCGCGGCGCCGAGGTCCCGCGCGAGCGCCCGGACGTAGGTACCCGAGGAGCACTCGACGACGGCGTCCAGCTCGATGCGGTCGGCCTCGCGGCGCGTGGCGAGCAGGTCGAACCGGTACACCGTCACCTTGCGGGGCGGCAGCGCGACCTCCTCGCCCGCGCGCACCCGGGCGTAGGCCCGCTTGCCGGACACCTTGACCGCGCTCACCGCGCTGGGCACCTGCTCGATTTCCCCGGTGAGAGCGGCGATCCCGGCGGCGATCTCCTCGTCGGTGACCGCGCCGGTGTCCGCTGTGGACAGCACCTCGCCCTCGGCGTCGTCCGTCGTGGTGGCACTGCCCAGCGACAGCGTCGCCAGGTAGGTCTTGCGGTCCAGCGCCAGGTGGCCGAGCAGTTTCGTGGCGCGTTCGATGCCCAGCACCAGCACGCCGGTGGCCATCGGGTCGAGCGTGCCGGCGTGCCCGACCTTGCGGGTGCCCATGATGCGGCGGACGCGGGCGACGACGTCGTGCGACGTCATCCCCGGCGGCTTGTCGACGACGAGCAGACCGGGCGGCGGAGGCGGGGACTTCGGTGGCACGACGAGAAACCCTATCCGTCGACGCTCACGCGGCGGCGGGGACCTGGCGGTCCTCCTGGACGTCCCACAGCCGGCGCCGCACCTGCACCGGCACCTGCTCACCCCGCGCCTGCGCCGCGAACAGCGCCGCGCGCGCCCGGCGCCACCACACCAGCGTGCGGAACGTGCCCAGCGCGAGCACGACCACGACGGCCAGCAGCGCGACGCGGAAGTTCCCGCTCAGCTGCAGCAGCACGCCCACCGCGAGCGCGGTGATCGTCGTCGCGACGAAGCCGCCGACGTTGACGACGCCGGTCGCCGTGCCGACGCGGTGCAGCGGGTTGTAGTCGCGGGCCAACGCGAAGGCGATCATCGACGCCGGGCCGCCCAGCGACAGGAACGCGAAGCACGGCACCAGCACCGCCACCGGGATCGTGCCGGGCCAGCCGAGCAGCAGCGCCCACACCAGCGCGGCGCCCGCCAGGTAGCCGACGACGAGCGGCATGCGCAGGCCCGGCCGTGCCCCGATGAGGGCACCGGTCAGCGGCCCGCCGAGCATCGAGCCGAACACGAACACGGTCAGCAGCGCGCTGGCCGTCGCCGGGGCGAGACCCTGGCCCTGCACGAGGAACGGCACGCCCCACAGCAGGGTCAGCACGTTGGGCGCGAACATCGTCGTGAAGTGCACCCAGAAACCCAGGCGGGTACCGGGCACGCGCCAAGCGGTGCGGACCTGGCGCAGCAGCTCACGGCGGTCGACACGCGCGGTCTTCGCGGCGTGGCCCTGCGGCGTGTCGCGGACCCGCGCGGCGACGACGGTCGCGTACAGCGTCGTCACGAGGCCGGCGACGAGGAACGTCGGCAGCCAGCCGGGGCCGGCGAGCAGCAGCGTCAGCGGGACGGTCGCGGCGAGGTTGCCGACGAACCCGATGGCGGTGGTGAAGGACGTGACCACGGCGTACTGGCGGCCCGGGAAGTGGGCGGCGATCAGCCGCAGGACGCTGACGAACGTGAGGGCGTCGCCGAAGCCGAGGACGCCGCGCGCGAGCAGGCCGAGGCCGTAGGAGTGCGCCACGGCGAGCAGGATCTGGCCGAGGCCGAGGAACAGCAGTGCGGCGACGAGGACCTTGCGCGGGCCGTGGCGGTCGACGAGGACGCCGGTGGGGATCTGCATCGCGGCGTAGACGCCGACCTGCAGGACGGTGAAGGTGCCGAGTGCGGCGGCGCCGACGCCGAAGCGGTCGGCGGCTTCCAGTCCCGCCACCCCGAAGGAGGTGCGGTGGAAGACGGAGAGGAGGTAGACGAGAGCTGCGGTGAACCAGATGAGCCAGGACCGGCGGCTGGCCTTGCCGATCACGGGTGCCTGCTGGGGCGGCACGAAGAAAGCCTCCTGATGCGAAGTCGGGGTACAACCATTGTTTGTATCGACTACGCAACAGAAATACTTACCGGAAATAACGGTGTTCTCGGCCACATGGCCTAACGCACTGCGCCGACGACCGCCCAGCGGCCCGACCGCCACCGCGCGACGACGGCCGCCAGCCGCAGCACCATGAACAGGGACAGCCCGGTCCAGATGCCGGTCAGGCCCCAGCCGAGCGCGAGCGAGATCCAGATCAGCGGCAGGAACCCGAGTGCGGCGCTGCCGAGCGTCGCGGTGCGCAGGAACGCCGCGTCCCCCGCCCCCAGCAGCACGCCGTCGAGCGCGAACACGACGCCCGCGATCGGCTGGAGCGCGACGAAGAACCACCACGCGTGCGGGATTTCGCCCAGTACGCCGGGGTCGGCGGTGAAGGCGTGCGGCAGCACCTGGGACAGGGCCGCGAACAGGCCGCACAGCACGCAGCCCAGCAGCAGCCCGTAGGCGGTGATCTGCCCGGCGACGCCCTGCGCCTGCCGCCGCGCCCCGCCGCCGAGCGCGGCCCCGACGAGCGACTGCGCGGCGATCGCGACCGAGTCGAGCACGAGGGACAGGAACGTCCACAGCTGCAGCACGATCTGGTGCGCTCCGACGGCGGCGGTGGACGTGCGGGCCGCGACGGCGGCGGCCGAGACGAAGCAGGCCTGGAACGCGAGGCTGCGCAGCACCAGGTCGCGGCCCAGGGTCAGCTGGGCACGCATCACGGCGGGATGCGGTCGCAGCGGCGCCTTCTCGACGAACAGCGCCCGCAGGAAGAGGCTCGCGGAAATCAGCTGGGCCACGACGTTCGCGACGGCGGAGCCTTCGAGCCCCCAGTCGGCGGCGTAGACGAGCACGGGACACAGGACGGCGGAAATCCCGTTGCCCAGCAACACGAAACGCAGCGGGCGGACGGTGTCCTGCACACCGCGCATCCAGCCGTTGCCCGCCATCGTGACGAGGATCAGCGGCGCCCCGCACAGCGCGATCCGCAACCAGGAGACGGCCTCGGCGGCGATGTCGTCACTGCCGGAGAGGGCGCGGGCGATCGGCCCGGCGAGCAACTGCCCGGCGACGAGCAGCACGACCCCGACGGCGAGCGCGAGCCACGTCGCCTGGACGCCCTCGCTGACCGCCTCCGCGCGACGGCCGGCGCCGTGCAGGCGGGCGGTGCGCGAGGTGGTGCCGTAGGAGAGGAACGTCAGCTGCGTGGAGATCTGCGACAGCACGACGCCGCCGAGCGCCAGCCCGGCGAGCGGCAGGGCGCCAAGGTGCCCCACAACGGCCGTATCGACGAGGACGTACAACGGCTCCGCCGCGAGCACCCCGAGCGCGGGAATCGCGAGCCCGAACACCTTCTTCGCGGGCACCCGCTCCGCCGTCATGCGCACATGAGGCAGGTTAACCGGCGTTCCCCGGGAGGGGCGGTGGCCGGGGTGGGGGTTGCGGCGGCGCGGCGCGCAGCGGCGGCGGCGCGCAGCGGCGGCGCGGCGCGAAGCGGCGGCGCGCAGCGGCGGCGCGCAGCGGCGGCGCGCAGCGGCGGCGCGAAGCGGGGCGGCGCGAAGCGGGGCGGCGCGAAGCGGGGCGGCGCGAAGCGGGGCGGCGCGAAGCGGGGCGGGGCGGACCGCGGAGCGGGGGCGCGGAGCCCCGATCGCTGCGGGACGCGAGGGCACGGCGCAGTTGGCGGAGCGGCCGCCTGGCGCCGCCCCGACACGGGGCGGCGGCGCGAGCGCGGCGCGCTGTGGGGCAGCGGCGGCCGCCTGCCAGGGCCCCGCGAAACGGGGCGGGGGTGCCATCGGTGCGGCGCGAGGGCGGGGCGCACTGCGGAGCGGGGCGCGGAGGCCCGGTCGGGTTCGGCGGGATGGCTGCGGGGGCGAGCGCGCAGGCCCACCGCGGAGCGGCGGCGGACGGCGAGCGGCGGACGGCGAGCGGCAAGTTCCCGGGCTGCCGCCCGCGAAACCGCCGCCCCAACCCCTACAGCAGCGGGGCCGTCGCCAGCGCGTTGCGCACCGCGGTGAGTACCTCGTCCGCTGAGCCGTGCACCGTGCAGCCCGCCGCGAGGCGGTGGCCGCCTCCGCCGAGGGTGCGGGCCGCCACCGAGACGTCGATCTTGCCGACCGCGCGCAGCGAGACCGTCCACTCGTCCGGTGCCTGCTGCTTGAACACGGCCGCCACCTCGGCCTCCCGGACACCGCGCACGACATCCACCACGCCTTCGACCTCCTCCAGCCGCACCCCCGCCGCGGCCTCCAGCGTGACGAACGCCGACACCAGGCCGTACCCCTGCGCCGCCTCCGGCTCCAGCCTCGCCGTGCCCAGCGCCGCCGACAGCATGGGCAGCCACGCGAACGGGTGGTCGTCCACCACCTCGCGGGTCAGCCGGTCCGGGTCCACGCCCGCTTCGACCAGCCGTGCGGCCGCCCGGTGCGTAGACGGCTTCGCGCGGCGGAAACCGCTCGTGTCCGTCATCAGGCCCGCGTACAGGCACCGCGCGATCGGCTCGTCCAGCTCGACGCCCAGCTGGTCCAGCAGGTCCAGCACGAGCACCGCCGTCGCCTCCGCCGTCTCGTCCACCACGTGGTGCGTGCCGTAGCGGGTGTTGGACGCGTGGTGGTCCACCACCAGCACCGCTCCCCCGGCGGCCTTCGTCGCCTCGACGCGGTCGGCGAGGGACCCCAGCCGCGCGGGCACCGGGGTGTCGCAGCAGATCAGCAGCGGGCTGCTCGCCGGGACCTCCGCGGCGGGCACCACGAGCCCGCCCACGTCGAGGCCGCGCAGGCTCTCCGGGACCTCGTCGGGGAGCGCGAACGCCACCCGCACCACCGCGCCCCGCTGCCGCAGCGCCCGGCCGAGGGCCAGTGCGCTGCCGAGTGCGTCGGCATCCGGGCGGACGTGGGCGAGCAGCGTGACGTCGGTCGCGGCACGGAGCAGGTCGAGCGGCGAGGAAAGGCTCATGACCGCAAGCTAGGCCCACCCGGCAGCCACCGCCACCCTCAACAGGGCAGTACCCTTCTCTGCGATGTTCGACTACGGGATCCTCCTCTACCCCTCGGCCAACCGCGTGTACGCCGACGCCTCCGCCGGCCTGCTGCGGGCCGAGCTGGCCGTGTTCGGCGAGGCGCTGAGCACGCCGCCGGAAGAAGTCGGCGAGCGGCGGCTCGGCGGCGTCACCTACGTGACCTTCTCCACCGCCGAGCGGCTGTCCGAAGAGGACATCGCGCTGCTGTCGAACCTCTCGGCGCTCTACGCCCTGTTCGAACTCACCGACGGCCTGCTGCGCCCGGTCGAGGTCACCCCGCTCGACCGGTTCGGCTCGGACCTGCTGACGATCCAGAAGTACCCCGGCAAGACGAACGAGCTGTTCACCAAGCTCCTGCTGAACGTGACGCTGCTGTCCACAACGGACCCCACCGCGTTCCTGCACGGCCCCCTGCACGTGCTGGACCCGTTGTGCGGCCGGGGAACCACGCTGAACCAGGCGATGAACTACGGCCTCGACGCCACCGGGTTCGAACTCGACAAGCGCGATTTCGAGGCCTACGAGCACTTCATCAAGACCTGGCTGCGCGGCCGGCGGATCAAGCACACCGCGGAGTCCGGGCAGTTGCGCCGCAACAAGGTCAAGCTCGGGCAGCGGCTGGAGCTGGGCTTCGGGCTCACGAAGGAGCAGTACAAGGCCGGTGACGTCCGGCGGATCACGTACTACAACTGCGACACCGTGACCGCCGCCGGACTGCTCAAGACCGGTTCCGTGGACGCGATCGTGACGGACGCGCCGTACGGGGTGCAGCACGGCAGCCACCGCCCCGAGGACCTCTCGCGCAACCCCCTGGAGCTGCTGGAGTCCGCGGTCCCCGCGTGGGTGCGCACCCTGCGGCCCGGCGGCGCGCTCGGCATCTCGTGGAACACGCACGTGGCCAAACGGGACGAGGTGGCCGGGATCCTCACCGACGCCGGGCTCGACGTCCGCGAGCTGCCGGACTTCGCGCACCGCGTCGACCAGGCCATCCAGCGCGACCTGATCGTCGCCCGCAAGGCGTGAAAAAGCGGGCCGCCCGCGAAGGGTGGCCCGCTTCCGAAAAGGACCTCAGTCCTCGTCGTCCTCGTCGTCCTCGCGCGGCGCCTTGTACGGGTCCGGGTCGCCGGCGTGCTGGGCGCCCGCCGAACGGCGCGCCACCTCGGCGTCGGCCTCGCGGGCCTTCGCCAGCACCTCCTCGATGTGCCGCGCCGTGTCCGGCACGGTGTCGGCGACGAACGTCAGCGTCGGCGTGAACCGCACGCCCGTGCCCTGCCCGACCTTCGTCCGCAGCACCCCGCGCGCCGACTCCAGCGCCGCCGCCGCACCCGCGAAATCCGGTGCGGCGTCGAGGCTTTCGCCCAGCACCGTGTAGTACACCGTCGCGTCGTGCAGGTCCGCGGTGACGCGGGTGTCGGTGATCGTCACGTAAGTCAGCCGCGGATCCTTGATCTCGTGCTCGATGGCCGAGGCCACGATCTGCGAGATCCGCTTGGACAGCCTCCGCGCACGCGCCGGATCGGCCATCACATCTCCCCTACTTCCTAGTCTTCCGGTCCGAGCAGCCGGCGGCGCGCGGACAACAGCTCCAGTTCCGGCCTGCCCGCGACCGCCCGCTCGCACTCGTCGAGCACGTCGCGGACGTGCTCCCCGTCCGCCGCCACCACCGCGACCCCGATCAGGGCGCGGCGGTGCAGGTCCAGGTGCCCGGCCTCGGCCACCGACACCTCGAACCGCTTGCGCAGCTCGGCGACCAGCGGCCGCACGACCGAGCGCTTCTGCTTCAGCGACCGGACGTCGCCCAGCAACAGGTCGAACTCACACGCACCGACGTACAACGGGCTCCTCGTGGGCAGGGCCGGGGCCGGTCCCGCAGGACCGGCCCCGGCTCACTCGCGACTTCAGACGCGCGGCTTCTCGCGCTGCTCGTAGGTCTCGACCACGTCGCCGACCTTGATGTCGCTGTACGACCCGAGCGTCAGACCGCACTCGTAGCCCTCGCGCACCTCGACCACGTCGTCCTTGAACCGCCGCAGCGAGCTGACCGGCAGGTTCTCGGCGATGACCACATCGTCCCGCAGCAACCGCGCCCTGGCGTTGCGCCGGATCTCGCCCGAGGTGACCAGGCACCCGGCGATGGTGCCGAACTTCGAGGACTTGAAGACCTCGCGCACCTCCGCCTTGCCGAGCTCGACCTCTTCGTACTCCGGCTTGAGCATGCCCTTCAGAGCCTGCTCGATCTCCTCGATCGCCTGGTAGATCACCGTGTAGTACCGGACGTCGACGCCCTCGCGGGTGGCCCGCTCGGTCGCCTTGCCCTGTGCCCGCACGTTGAACCCGAGCACGATCGCGTCGGACGCCGTCGCCAGGTCGATGTCGGACTCGGTCACGCCACCGACACCGCGGTGGACCACGTTGAGCTCGACCTCGTCACCCACGTCCAGCTGCACCAGGGCCGCCTCGAGCGCCTCGACGGTACCCGAGTTGTCACCCTTGATGATCAGGTTGAGGGTCGAGGTCTCCTTCAGCGCGGAGTCCAGGTCCTCCAGGCTGACGCGCTTCCGCTTGGCCGCGTTCTGCGCGTTGCGCAACCGGGCCTGGCGGCGCTCGGCGATCTGCCGCGCGACGCGGTCCTCCTCGACGACCAGGAACGTGTCACCGGCGCCCGGCACCGAGGTGAACCCGATGACCTGGACCGGCCGCGAAGGCAGCGCCTCCGTGACGTCCTCGTTGTACTCGTCGACCATCCGGCGCACGCGGCCGTAGGCGTCGCCCGCCACGACCGAGTCCCCGATCCGCAGCGTGCCGCGCTGCACCAGCACCGTGGCCACCGGACCGCGGCCGCGGTCCAGGTGCGCCTCGATGGCGACACCCTGGGCCGGCATGTCCGGGTTGGCCCGCAGGTCCAGCGTCGCGTCCGCGGTCAGCAGGATCGCCTCGAGCAGCTGCTCGATGTTGATGTTCTCGCGGGCGGAGATGTCGACGAACATGGTGTCGCCGCCGTACTCCTCGGCCACGAGGCCGTACTCGGTCAGCTGCTGGCGGATCTTCTGCGGGTTCGCGCCTTCCTTGTCGATCTTGTTGACCGCGACCACGATCGGCACCTTCGCCGCCTGGGCGTGGTTGATCGCCTCCACCGTCTGCGGCATGACGCCGTCGTCGGCGGCGACCACGATGACCGCGATGTCCGTCGACTGCGCACCACGGGCACGCATGGCGGTGAACGCCTCGTGACCCGGGGTGTCGATGAAGGTGATCAGGCGCTTGTTGCCTTCCAGCTCCGTCTCGACCTGGTACGCGCCGATGTGCTGGGTGATGCCACCCGCCTCGGTCTCGCGCACCCGCGTCTTGCGGATGGTGTCCAGCAGTCGCGTCTTACCGTGGTCGACGTGACCCATGACGGTCACGACCGGCGGCCGGACCTGGAGGTCCTCCTCGCCGCCCTCGTCCTCGCCGTAGGTGATGTCGAAGGACTCGAGCAGCTCGCGGTCCTCCTCCTCCGGCGACACGACCTGCACGTTGTAGTTCATCTCCGAGCCGAGCAGCTCGAGGATCTCGTCGGACACCGACTGCGTGGCCGTCACCATCTCGCCGAGGTGGAACAGCACCTGCACCAGCGAAGCCGGGTTCGCGTCGATCTTCTCCGCGAAGTCGGTCAGCGAGGCACCGCGCGGCAGGCGGATCGTCTCGCCGCTGCCCTTGGGCAGCCGCACACCGCCGACGCTGGGCGCCTGCATGTTGTCCATGTACTCCTGGCGCTTCTGCCGCTTCGACTTGCGGCCCTTGCGCGAGGGACCACCGGGGCGGCCGAAGGCACCGGCCGTACCGCCGCGGCCACCGCCGCCACGGCCACCGCCGCCACCGCGGAAACCGCCACCGCCGGCGGGCGCACCGCCACCGGGGCCGCCGCGGAAGCCGCCGCCACCGGCACCGGCACCGCCGCCGCGGTAACCACCGCCGCCACCGCCACCGGGACGGCCGGCGCCACCGGGACCACCACGGCCCGCACCGGCGCCACCACGGCCACCGCCAGGACCGCCACGGCCCGCGCCGGGACCGGCGGGACGCTGCGTGCGGCCGGGCATCATGCCCGGGTTCGGGCGCGGCGGCATGTTGCCGGGGCTCGGCCGGTTGCCGCCGCCGGGACGGGGCCCGGGGGCCGGCCGGTCGCCGCCGGCACGCTCGGCCGGACGCTCGCCACCGGGCCGCGGGCCGCGGTCACCGCCTGCCCCGCCACCGGGACGCGGCGGCGCGGGACGCGGCGCGGGCGCGCCGGAACCGACACCGAAGGGGTTGTTGCCGACCCGCGGGGTGCGCGGACCGGGCTTGGGACCGCCGGGCTTGGGGCCCTGCGGCTTGGGGGGCACCACCGAGCTGCCGCCGCCCTGCGCGGGCGCACCACCGGGCCGCGGGCCCGGCTGCTGCGGCTTCGGCTCCGCCTTCGCGGCGGGCACCTGCGGCTGCTGCTGCGGACGCGGCTGTTGCTGCTGCGGCTGCTGGGGGGTCTGCGGCTGCTGCTGCGCCGGGGGCCGGGGGCCGGGACGCGGACCGGGTACCGCGGTGGGCCGCGGCCGGTCCTGGGACTCCGGGGTCCTGGCGGGCGCGGGAGCGCCGCCGTTGCCGTTCGACGGACCCGGCACCGGCTTGCGGCCGCCGGACTTGCCGCCGGGCTTTCCGCCGCCGGCGGTGAACGCGTCCCTCAGCCGGCGGGCAACGGGTGCCTCGACGGTCGAAGACGCGGACTTCACGAACTCGCCCTGCTCCTTGAGCTTGGCGAGAACTTCCTTACTGGTGACACCGAGCTCTTTCGCCAGCTCGTGCACGCGGGCCTTGCCTGCCACTGCTCTCCTCAACTGATGAGGCCAGCTGGCGGTAAGGGACCCGCTGACCTCGTCCTATCGTCGCGCGTTCATGGCTTCAGCTTCACGGCTGACTCATGACGGGTCGACCTGCTTCCTTCGTTTCCGTTCGGCCCGGGGAAGGTCCCCGGCCCGCTCAACCGGCGTGCCGCTCGAGGTAGCGCCGCACCGGTGCGTCGTCGAGTGTCCCAGAACTTCGTAACGCTCTGGGAAACGCCCGCCGCCGCCCGGCTTTGGCCAGGCAACCCGGTTCGGGGTGCAGCCACGCACCCCGGCCCGGCAGCCGCCGACGTTCGTCGACGACCACGTGCCCGTCCGCCGCGACCACTCGCAGCAGCTCACCGACCGAAGCCCGCTTCCGGCAGCCCACGCACGTCCGGACCGGTGCCTCCCGGTGTCCGTCGCGCGCGTTACCCGAACGCGGGCTCTCAACCATGTTCGAGTTTAGCCCCTGGCCTGTCACTCAGCCGAACCGGTTGTCGCGGCGCGCGGGGTGTCATCCTGCTCACTTCCCGCGGCGTCGCTGCGGATGTCGATGCGCCACCCGGTCAGCCTCGCGGCCAGCCGGGCGTTCTGCCCTTCCTTGCCGATGGCGAGGGACAGCTGGAAATCGGGCACCACCACGCGGGCCGTCTTCGCGCGCTCGTCCACCACCTGTACGGAGACAACCTTCGCGGGCGACAGCGCATTCCCGACGAAGCGAGCCGGATCCTCGGAGTAGTCGATGATGTCGATCTTCTCCCCGGCCAGCTCGCTCATCACGTTGCGCACGCGGGCGCCGACGGGCCCGATGCACGCGCCCTTGGCGTTGACGCCCGGCACCGTGGACTTCACGGCGATCTTCGAACGGTGCCCGGCCTCGCGGGCGACCGCGGCGATCTCGACCGTGCCGTCGGCGATCTCGGGCACCTCCAGCGCGAACAGCTTGCGCACGAGGTTCGGGTGCGTCCGGGACAGGGTGATCTGCGGGCCACGGCTGCCGCGGGACACGCCCACCACGTACGCCTTGAGCCTGCTGCCGTGCTGGTAGGACTCGCCGGGCACCTGCTCGGCCGGGGGCAGCACGCCCTCGGTGTCGCCCACCTGCACGATCACCATGCCCCGCGCGTTCGCGCGGGCGTCACGCTGGATGACGCCCGCGACGATCTCGCCCTCCTTGGCGGAGAACTCGCCGTAGGTCTTCTCGTGCTCGGCGTCGCGCAGCCGCTGCAGGATGACCTGGCGCGCGGTGGTGGCGGCGATGCGGCCGAACCCCTCCGGCGTGTCGTCCCACTCCTCGTCCACCTCGCCGTTCTCGTCGAGCGTGTGGGCGAGCACCCGGACGTAGCCGGTCTTGCGGTCGATGTCGATGCGCGCGTGCGGCTGGTGGCCCTCGGTGTGCTTGTAGGCCGTCAGCAGCGCGGTTTCGATGGCCTCGATGACGGTTTCGAAGGGGATGTCCTTGTCCCGCTCGATCGCGCGCAGCGCGGCGATGTCCACGTTCACTTCGGCTCTCCCTCCGTCCCGGTCGTGTCGATCATCCCCGAGGCGTCTTGCTCCAGCAGTTTCAGGTCCTCCGTCGGCGGTTGCTTGAACTCGATCTCGATGACGGCCTTCGCCACGTCGCGGTAGCGGACGTCGCGGAGCTGCCCGTCGGCGAGCACGCGGACCGATTCGGGCCCCGCGTGACCCACGCGGCCGAGGAAACCGGCGCCCTCGTGCGGGGTGATCCGCACGAGCCGGTACTTCGCGCGCCGCCAGTGCCGCGGGGTGGTCAGCGGCCGGTCCACGCCGGGCGAGGTGACTTCGAGGGTGTAGGCGCCCGCGATGAGGTGGTCGTGCCGGTCGAGCACGGCGGAGACGACGCGGCTGACCTCGGCCACCTCGTCGAGCCCCACGCCGTCGTCGGCGTCGACGACCACCTTCACCAGCTTGCGGCGCCCGGCCTGCTGGACGTCGAGCGCGTCGAGGTCGAAACCAGCACCGGCCACCGCTTCGGCCACGATCGGCTCCAGCTTGCCGGCGAGTTCTCCTGGCACCTTGGCGCTCTCTCTCCTGTTTGGTCCCTGTCGTGAGGGACCAGCTTAACCGGTTGGCCCCCGGCATCGCCCGTGGTCGTCGCCCTCCTGGCAATATGGCGTCACGTGACCCCCCGTACGCGCCGCGACCTGCTGCGGCTGAGCGCACTGGCGGCACTGGCCGTCCCGCTCGCCGCGTGCCGAACCGGATATTCCGACGAGCCCGACCCGCTCGCGTCGCTCGCCGAGCAGGCGAGGGCCGACGCCGCGGCGGCGAACGCGCTGGCGTCGGGTGCGGGGGCGGAAGCGAGCCTGGCCAAGCAGGTCGCGACCGTGCGGGACGCGCACGCGCGGGCGCTGCAGGCCGAAGTGGACCGGCTCAACCGGCCCAAGGCCCCCGTGCACGCCGAGACCCCGGGCGGCAGTGGGCTCGCGGGGCTGAAGGAGCGGCTGGCGACCGCACGCGGACAGGCGGAGGCGCTGGTGGTGCCGATGGAGCGGTACCGGGCCGGCCTGGTCGCCGCCGTCGCGGCGGGGTGCGCGGGGCTGCAGCAGCTGGACGACCGGCTCGGGCCGGGTGCGGATCCCGGGACCGTCAGCCCGGTGGGCTCCGTGCCGGAGGAATCGGTCGACCCGCTGCAGAAGGCGCTCGACGCCGAGCACGCCGCGGTGTGGGTGTACGGCCTGGTGAGCGCTTTCCTGCCGGCCAACTACAACGCCGGGGTCGCGGAGGGGGCGGGTGAGCACCAGGACCGGCGCGACGCGTGCGTCCGGATGCTCGACGCGGCCGGTGCGACGCCGCACGGGCCGGAGCCCGCGTACATCACGCCGAAGCCGGTGACGGACGCGACGTCGGCGAAGAGCGTGGTGGCCACGGCGGAGGCGGACGCGGCGAACGCGTGGGCCGGGGTGCTGGCCCGCACGGACGACGAAGGCCTGCGGAAGGTCGCGCTGACCGCGCTGCTGGGCTCGGCCCGCCGCGGCACGCGGTGGCGCCAGGCCGCCGGGGAGAACCCGGCCGCGCTGGCGTTGATCGGCGTGAACGCCTGAGGAGCCCCGGACCCGCTTCGGGGCCCTCGGGCGGCTTCGTGGTCGCCCGTGAGAATCCCACCCCACCGGCGTCAGCGCCTGATGCGCGGCACCCGACCACCGTCGGCACGGTGTTCTTCGGCAGGCTCGCGGCGGACGGCGACTTCCCCGCGGCCACGACGACGAGCCTGCTGGTCGGCGCCGGACTGTTCCTGGTGGCGCTACTGGCCTGTTCCCTGCTGCCGCGAGCGGTGGCGGCGCCTAACCCAGCTGCGGTGCCAGATCCAGCGCCTCGGCGTTGACCCGGCCGAGCGTGCCGTCGTCGGCCCGGCCGTCGAAGAAGGCGGACAGCACGATCGTGACGCTCGCGCCCGTGGCGCGGGAGGCGTACTTGCCGTCGGCGAGTTTCGGGGCGTTCGGCAGTTTCGCGGTGCCGTCGCGGACGAGGTCGACGACGTTGCCGGTGCCGTCGCGGTCCACGAGCGCCTTCAGCTGCTGCGCCTGCGCCGCGTCGGGCATCGTGACCAGCACGACCGACACCAGGGCGTTTCCACCGCCCGCGGTCGTCGTGTACAGCGCTCGGGAGAGCCTGGCGCACGCGTGCTCGCCGAACCAGCGCTTGACGTCGGCGGTCGACTTGGCCACGCAGTCGGTCGACGCGACCGGCCCCTCGGTGAGGGTGAACGAGAACTGCTTCGCCGGCGGCTGGGCCACCGGGGCCGGGGTGCTGTCGCGCTGGACGAGCCACCACACGAGCCCCGCCACCACGGCGACGGCCACCAGCCCGGCGCCCTTGAGCAGCCAGCCTGCGCCTCGCCGCGGCTGCGCGGGAACGCGCGGCAGGGGCGCCGTGTCCCCACGGCCCGGAGGGTATTGCGGTCCGACCACGAGGGAACACCGTATCGGACGGTTCACCCTGACGTGTGCCTGTGGCGCAATCCGTCGAGGGTCAGCCCCAGGTTGCGCCGCCACTGCCCCTTCGGCGTGACCAGGCCGAGCGTGTGGTCGCCGGGCAGCACGGCGGCCAGCAGGAACGCGACGTCGCGCCAGCCGACGTCCGGCCGCAGCACCCCGGCGCGCTGGGCGCGCTCGACCAGTTCCCGCAGCCGCCGCCGGATCCTCGCCAGCGGGGCGGCGAGGTCGAGCGCGGTCCCGCCGAGCGCTTCACGCACCCCGCAGCTCGTGGCCCGCAGCCGCACGTAGTCGTGGGCGAACCGCGCGAACCCCGCCCACGGGTCCGGATCGGTCAGCGCGTCCTCGGCGAGTGCGGTCATCTCGTCGAGCAGGTCGGTGAGCACCGCCTCCAGCAACGCTTCCCGCGAGGACAGGCGGCGGTAGAACGTGCCGATGCCGACGCCGGCCCGGCGCGCGATCTCGTGGGCCGTGACCTCGATGCCGACCTCCGCCAGCGCCTCGCGTGCCGCGTCGACGAGCCGCGCCACGTTCCGCCGCGCGTCCGCCCGCGCCCCGTCCTCCTGCAACCGCTCCACCGCGCCCACGGGCCGACCCTAGCAAACGGACTCGGCGGGTCCGGTTAGGCTTGAAACGGACGCAGCTAGTCCGTTTACTGGAGGTGGACACGATGACCATCAGGGTCGGGATCCTCGGCGCCAGCCCGGACCGCGGCTGGGCCGGGCGCTCGCACATCCCCGCCTTGCGGCGGCTGGACGGCTACGAGCTGGCGGCGGTCGGGACGAGCCGGGCCGAAAGCGCCGCCCGGGCGGGGGAAGCGTTCGGCGTGCCCGCCTTCACCGATCCGCGGGCACTCGCCGAGGCGGTGGACCTCGTCGTGGTGACCGTCCGGGTGCCCGCGCACGCCGAGCTCGTGCGGGCGGCACTCGCGGCGGGCAAGGACGTCTACTGTGAGTGGCCGCTGGCCCGCACCGCCCGGGAAGCCGAGGAGCTGGCGGCGGAAGCGGAAGCCGCCGGGGTGCGGACGGTCGTCGGCCTGCAGGCCCGCTACTCCCCCGCCCTCGTGCGCGCCCGCGAGCTGCTGCCCTCCCTCGGGCGCCTCACGTCGATCACGGTGTACGCGGCACGGGGCAAGGGCGCGGAGGACGTCGTGCCGGAGTGGACGGCCTACACCTACGACGCCGCGTCAGGAGCGGGGCTGGTCGAGGTGTACGGCGGGCACACCCTCGACGCGATCGCCTTCCTGGGCGGTGAGATCACGGACCTGTCGGCCGCGGTGTCGGTCCAGCGCGCGCACCACGTCACCGACACCGGCCGCTCGATCGAGGTCACCGCACCCGACCACTTCCTGGCACACGCCACGCTCGCCGGAGGGGCGGTGGCGTCACTGCACGTGCACGACGGCCGGGTCGGCGGCTCCCGCGTGCGGATCGAGATCACCGGCACCCGGGGCGACCTGACGCTGACCGCCGACGCGGACGGCGACCCGCTCGGCGGCCAGCTGCAGATCAGCCCGCTGCGCGGGATCGACGTGCCGGAGCCGGACCTGCCCGCGGAAGCGGTGAACGTGGCCGGGCTCTACCGCGCGTTCGCGGCCGGGGCGCCGGTGCCCGGCTTCGCGGCGGGCGTCCGGCTGCACCGGCTGCTGGAGACCGCTACCGCACGGCCTTGAGCACGAGGTCCAGGTCGTCGGTGGTGTTGTACAGGTGGAAGCCCACCCGCACCTTGCCCGCTCGGGCGCTGGCGACCACGCCCGCGGCGCGGAGGCGTTCGGCGTCGCCGTCGAAGGAGACGATGGCGCTGCCCGCCTCCGGCAGGCCGAGGCGCACGCGCAGGGTGTCGGCCAGCCCGACGCAGTGCTCCCGGACGGACTCCAGGTCCAGCGAAGCCAGGTACGGCAACGCAACCGCGGCGCCGACGTGCGCGAGCCACACCGGCGAAAGGTCGTACCGCCGCGCGCTCCCGGCGAGCCGCGCCGGCAGGCCGTACAACGCCTGCCACGGGTCCTCCCCCGCGTACCAGCCGGCGGCGACCGGGACGCCGCGGTCGAGCACGCGGGGGTGGACCGCGAGCCACGCCGCCCCGCGCGGCGACATCAGCCACTTGTAGCCCGCCGCGACCACCCAGTCCGCCCAGTCCAGCCGCAGCGGCAGCCAGCCCACCGCCTGCGTCGCGTCGAGCATCACGGGAACCCCCGCGGCCTCGCTCGCCGCACGCAGCGCGTCGAGGTCGAGCTGCGCGCCGTCGGCGGACTGGACCACGCTGACCGCGACGAGGTCGTACCCCGCCACCCGCTCCGGCAGCTGCGCGAGCGGGGCCTCGGTGACGGTGACGCCGCGGTGCGCGTGCGCCGCGAACGGGAACGTGACGCTGGTGAACTCCCCCTCCGCGACCAGCACTTTCGCCCCGTCCGGCAGTCCGGACGCCACCACGCCCAGCAGCTGCGAGACGGCGGCCCCGATGGCGACGCGTTCGGCCGGCACGCCGATCAGGTCCCCGAACGCCTGCCGGGACCGCGCCACCGGCTCGTCGAAGTCACCGGGGGTGGCGGCGCCGCGGCGCCAGTCCTCGACCGCCGCCGCCACCGCGTCGGCCACGGGGGCCGGGGGGACGCCGATGCTGGGGGTGTTGAGGTAGCCGTCCGGGACGTCGAACCCGGCGCCGAAAGCGGTGCGCATGCCCCCAGCCTGCCCGATCCCGGCGAGCGGATCACGGGATTTCGGCGCACAGTGGGAAAGTGCGTCTTCTCAGCGGACTCACAGCGCGCGGCTGGTTGGCTTTCAGGGTGAGCCACCACACTGGCCGCGTGCCCACAGACACGATCACCCCGCACGGCCGTCCGCGGTGGACCACCCGCGCCGCCGTACTGCTGCCCGGTCCCGGCACCACCCCGTTCACGTTCTGGTACCTCGCGGTGCTGCTCGCGACCACGGTGCTGCAGCGCGTCGTGGGCGAATCGGTGTCGGCGGAGCTGCTCGCGGAGGCCAGCACGGACGCCCACAACCTGTGGCACCGCCCCGTGTCCAGCCTGATCAGCAGTGCGCTGTGGATCGACGACTCGGGCTGGCTGGTCTACGTGCTGATC
The DNA here is from genome assembly GCF_900114035.1 of Amycolatopsis sacchari. Lineage (GTDB taxonomy): Bacteria > Actinomycetota > Actinomycetes > Mycobacteriales > Pseudonocardiaceae > Amycolatopsis_E > Amycolatopsis_E sacchari. Next base: position 29,559 of record NZ_FORP01000034.1, read on the forward strand.
TTCGCGGTGGCGGTCGCGCCGCTGGAACGCCGCGTCGGCGCGGGCTGGACGTTCGCGGTCTTCGCCAGCGGGCACGCGCTCGCGACGCTGGCCACGGAACTGCCGGTGATGGTGGCGCTGCGGGAGGGCTGGCTGCCGCCGACGGACGCGCACTGGCTCGACATCGGCGTCAGCTACGGCTTCTTCGCCACGGCGGGCGCGATGGTGCCGGTGCTGGAACGGCGGCTGCGGCTGCCCGCCGTGGTGCTGCTCGAACTCCTCGTGGGTGTGATCTACGTCGCTGACGAGCCGGGTTCGCTGCTGTCGGTGGTCACGCTCGCGGGGCACGCGATCGCCGTGCACATCGGGGTTCTGGGCTGGTGGGCGTGGTTGCGGCGGCGCGGGCTGACCGGCACGCTGCGGCTGCCCCGGCGGCGCCGTGATCCGGTTCGCCCGGACGCTCCCTTGGCCGGCTCGATCGCGCCGTGAACGATGGGGGCATGCAGTGGCTCGAACTCGAAGGGGCGGCCAACGCCCGTGACCTCGGCGGCCTGCCGACCGCCGACGGCGGGGTGATCGCGGACCGCACGCTGTTGCGCTCGGACAACCTGCAGGGCCTCACACCCGCGGACGTCAAGCTCCTCGTCGAGGACGTCGGGCTGCGGACGGTGGTCGACCTGCGCAGCACGCACGAGGTCGAGTCGGAGGGGCCGGGGCCGCTGCGCGCGGTCGAGCGGGTGCGGCACGTGCACCTGTCCGTCCTGCCCGAGCTCGGCGAGATGACCGACGCGGCGGTGGACGCGTTGTTCTCGCGCCGTGAGCGCACGCTGGAGCGTTACCCGGACGACCCGATGTGCGCGCTGTACCTGGGTTATCTGGAGGACCGGCCGGAAAGCGTGGTGCGCGCGCTGCGGACGATCGCGGACACGCCGGGTGCGGCGCTCGTGCACTGCGCGGCGGGCAAGGACCGCACGGGGGTCGTGGTGGCGCTGTCGCTGACGGTGGCGGGCGTCGAGCGCGAGGCGGTGGTGGCGGACTACGCCGCGAGCGGCACGCGGATCGCGGGGATCATGGCGCGGCTGCGGGCGTCGCCGACCTACGCGCCGGACCTGGAAAAACGCGGCGGCGACGACGAGAAGCACCGCCCGCGCCCGGAAACGATGGAAGCGTTCCTCACCCAGGTCGACGAGCGTTACGGCGGACCGCTGGCGTGGCTGGCGGAACACGGCTTCGGCGAGTCCGACGCCCAGCGGCTGCGGGAGAAGCTCGTGGCGTAGCGCCGGTCAGTCCGAAGTGGACTCACCGGCGTACCGGTGCACCAGTGACTGCGCCTCGCGCAGATGACTCACCGTCAGCTCCCTGGCCCGCTCCCCATCGGATTTCTCGATGGCGGCGAGGATTTCGCCGTGCTCCTCGACGGCCTTGGCGATCTGGCCGGGCAGGCGCAGCGCGGCGCGCCGTTCCTCGCCGACGAGGGACAGCACCGAGCGCAGCAGCCCGGCGACGTCGTCGTTGCCCGCGTTCTCCGCGATGACCCGGTGGAACTCGGCGTCGGTGGCGATGACGCGCAGCATGTCCCCCTTGGCCGCGGCGGCCGCCATCTCCGCCACGTTCGACCGCAGCCGCGCGAGCACCGGCTCGGTGTGCTCCGCCGCCAGCCGCTCCGCGAGCGTCGGCTCGACCATCATGCGGAGGTCGAACAGCCGGTCCACCAGCTGGTCGTGCTCGCGGAACCACGTGCGCAGCTCCCGGTCCGTGCCCTCGCGGTCCCGCACGTACGTCCCCGACCCCGGCCGGATCGACACGTACCCGATGGAGGCCAGCACCCGCAGGGCCTGCCGGAGCGAACCACGGCTGACGTCGAGCTGCTCGCACAGCTTCCGCTCGGAGGGCAGCCGCGAGCCCGCGGGCAGCTCCCCGCTGTCGATGAGCGCGCGCAGGTGGTCCACCGTCGCGCTCCAGACCTGCTCGTCGCCGGTGCTCACGACGGCATCCTGCCCGATCACCCGCGCCCTGTCGCGCGTCCCGCGGCCCGAAAATTGGTCCTACCAGTTGCTGATCGTCTCTGCTAGCGTCGCCTTCCGACGGTGTGGTCGGACGAGGACCGACCCGGGTGCCCGAGGAGAGGCATGTCCGAGCTGACGTCCGCGGCGTTGCGCAAGGCCACCAGGCGGCTGGTCCCCCTGATGGCGGTCTGCTACTTCGTCGCCTACCTGGATCGCACGAACCTCTCGGTCGCGGCGCTGACCATGAACGAGGAACTCGGGTTCACCGCGACCGCGTACGGCTTCGGCGCCGGCGTGCTCTTCCTCGGCTACATCCTGCTCGACGCCCCGAGCAACCTGATCATGCACCGCGTCGGCGCGCGGCGCTGGATGGCCCGGATCATGATCGTGTGGGGCCTCGTGGCGGCGGCGTGCGCGGCGATCTCCGGCGAGGTCAGCTTCTTCGTGCTGCGGTTCCTGCTCGGCATCGCCGAGGCCGGGTTCTTCCCCGGCATGATCCTGTACCTGACCTACTGGTTCCCCGCCGCGCGCCGGGCCACCGTGACCGGGCTGTTCATGGTGGCGGTGCCGCTGTCGACCGCGCTGGGCGCCCCGCTGGGCGGGCTGCTGCTCGAGCTCGACGGGGTCGCGGGGCTGAGCGGCTGGCGCTGGCTGTACCTGGCGGAGGGCCTGCCCGCCGTCTTCCTCGGCGTCGCGCTGCTGTGGCTGCTGCCCGACCGGCCCGCGAAGGCCAAATGGCTCACCGAGGACGAGCGCTCGGCGATCGAGGACGTGCTGACCCGCGAGCAGGCGGCGACCGAACGCGGCAACCCGCTGCCGGTGCGCAAGGCGTTGTTCAGCGGCCGGACGATCGCGCTCGGCCTGGTGTACTTCGGCATCGCGTTCGGGCTCTACGGCCTCGGTTTCTGGATGCCGCAGATCATCAAGTCCAGCCTGGCGATCAAGGACAACCTCAGCGTCACGCTGCTCACCGCCGCGCCCTACGCGATCGGCGCGGTGGCGATGGTGGTGTGGGGCCGGGCGTGCGACCGGACGGGCAGGTCGTCGACGTACACGATGCTGCCGATGGTGATCGGCGGGCTGGCGCTGGTCGTCTCGGCGTTCCTGACCAGCGCGCCGTGGCTCGGGTACGCGGGCCTGTGCGCTTGCGCCATCGGGGTGATGGCGGCGTTCCCGGCGTTCTGGACGCTGCCGTCGGCCTTCCTGGCCGGTGCGGCGGCCGCCGGGGCGATCGGCGTCATCAACTCGATCGGCAACCTCTCGGGCTTCATCGGCCCGTACTGGGTGGGCTGGATGTCCAGCCTGTTCGGCTCGGCGAAGTGGGGCCTGGTCACGATCGGGCTGGTGATGACGGCGGGCGGCGTGCTCGTGAAGTCACTCGGCGACGCGCCGCGCAGGCAGGCTTCGCAGACGTCCGCGCTCGCCACGCCGCAGAACTGATCAGTCGCTGCCGTTCAGGAACTCCGCCGTCGTGCCGCCCAGCGGCATCGGGTCGAGCCCGAGCTTGCGGTGGTCCCACGAACGCGTCCGCTCCGGGTCCACGCGCACCACGACACGCTTGTTCATCATCATCTCCACGAGCGGTTTCGCCTCGTCGGTGTACGGGCCGGTGTAGCGCTCCCACACGCTGACGCCGACGCGCCAGATGTCGTCGGGGTCGTCGCTGATCACGGCACGGCCCTCGATCGACACCCCACGCAGCTTGTCGTAGGTGTGCCCGTCCTCGATGAGCACCGTGATCCGGTCGTCGCGGCGCAGGTTCACGACCTTCTGCGACTTGACCTTCGTCTCGAACCAGATCTTCCCGTCCACGACCGCATACCACATCGCGACGAGGTGCGGGGTGCCGTTCGGGCCGAGGGTGGCCATCGTGGCGGTGCGGCTGCGCGCCACGAACGCCTCGATCTCGTCGTCGGTCATGCGGATCTGCGCGCGCTGGTTGACGCCCATGTCAGCCGTCCAGGAGGTTCAGGATGGCCGAGGCCATCGTCGTCGGGTCGCCGTCCCCCGGCCGCAGCACGAGTTCCGGCGCCACCGGCGGCTCGTACGGGTCGTCGACGCCGGTGAAGCCGCGGATCTCGCCGGCACGGGCGCGGGCGTACATGCCCTTCGGGTCGCGTGCCTCGCACACCTCCAGCGGCGTGTCCACGAAAACCTCCACAAAGGACAGTCCGGCGTCCTCGTGCGCCGCCCTGGCCTTGGCCCGGTCCGCGCGGTAGGGACTGATCAGCGACACTATCGCCACGATTCCCGCGTCGGCAAACAACTGCGCGACGGCCGTGACGCGGCGCACGTTCTCGGCGCGGTCGGCGGCGCCGAACCCGAGGTCGGCGTTGAGCCCGTGCCGCAGGTTGTCCCCGTCCAGCCGGTAGGCGGGCCGCCCGGCGGCGACGAGCAGGCGTTCCAGCTCGGCGGCGACGGTGGACTTGCCGGAGGCGGACAGCCCGGTGAGCCACACCGTCAGCCCGCGGGTCGGGCGCTCGTCACGGGTGACGGTCGCCGCGTGCCACACGACCGGCGTCGCGGCCCCGGTGATCATGCCGGCGGCGACGGTGTCGTTGGTGGTGTCGTCGACGAGGATGAAGCTTCCGGTGGCGCGGTTGCGGCGGTAGGGGTCGAACAGGACGGGCTGCCGCGTGCGCAGGTGGACGCGGCCGATCTCGTTGAGCGCCAGCGCGGCGGCGGACTCGTCGCGGTGCAGGGTGTTGACGTCGAGCCGGTAGTCGAGCGAGCGCACCTCCGCCCTGGTCTCGCGCGTGGTGTGCCGCAGGGTGTAGGTCGCGCCGGGGGCGAGCGTGCTGCGGTCCGAGAACCAGCACACCATCGCGTCGAGGTCCTGCCCGCTGTGCGGCCGGTTGCCGGGACGGCAGATCAGGTCCCCGCGCCCCACGTCGAGGTCGTCGGTGAGCCGGATCGTGACGGCCTGCGGGGCGAAGGCCTCGGCCAGTTCCCGGCCACCGGGCGCGACGATCTCGCGCACGCGCGTCCGCAGGCCGGACGGCAGCACGAGCACCTCGTCGCCGGGCTTGAACACCCCGCCCGCGAGGGTGCCGGCGTACCCGCGGAAGTCGTCGCGGCGGATCACGTACTGCACGGGGAACCGGGCGTCGACGAGGTTGCGGTCGGACGCGACGTGCACCTCCTCCAGGTGGTGCAGCAGCGGCACGCCCTCGTACCACGGCATGCTCGTGCTCCGGTGCACGACGTTGTCGCCGTGCAAGGCGGAAACCGGCACGAACGTCAGGTCGGGCACGGACAGCTTCATCGCGAACCGGCGGAACTCCTCGCGGATCTCGTCGAACCGCTCCCGCGACCAGCCGACGAGGTCCATCTTGTTCACGCACAGCACCAGGTGCGGGATCCCGAGCAGGCTGGCGAGGAACGCGTGCCGCCGCGACTGCTCCAGCACCCCCTTGCGGGCGTCGACGAGGATCAGTGCGAGGTCGGCGGTCGACGCGCCGGTGACCATGTTCCGCGTGTACTGCAGGTGGCCCGGGGTGTCGGCGATGATGAAACGGCGGCGCGGGGTGGCGAAGTAGCGGTGCGCGACGTCGATCGTGATGCCCTGCTCGCGTTCGGCCCGCAGGCCGTCGGTGAGCAGCGCCAGGTTCGGGTAGTCCTCGCCGCGGTCGCGGCTGGCGCGCTCGACGGCGGCGAGCTGGTCGGTGAACAGCGTCTTGGAGTCGAACAGCAGGCGGCCGATGAGGGTGGACTTGCCGTCGTCGACGCTGCCCGCCGTGGCGAGCCGCAGCAGCTCCTGGGGCATGTCAGAAGTACCCTTCCTTCTTCCGGTCCTCCATGCCCGCCTCGGAAATGCGGTCGTCGGCGCGCGTGGCGCCCCGTTCGGTGAGCCGCGTGGCGGCGGTTTCGGCGACGACCTCCTCGGCCGTCGCGGCGGTGGACTCCACGCAACCGGTGCACGTCGCGTCGCCCACCGTGCGGAAGCGGACCGTGGCCTCGTAAGGGTGTTCACCGTCCAGCAGGCGCAGGTGCCGCGTGTGCGCGAGCAGCATCCCGTCGCGTTGCACGACCTGGCGCCGGTGCGCGTAGTACAGCGACGGCAGCTCGATGTCCTCCGCCGCGATGTAGGACCAGATGTCGAGCTCGGTCCAGTTGGACAGCGGGAAGACGCGGATGTGCTCGCCGCGCCGGTGGCGCCCGTTGTAGAGGTGCCACAGCTCCGGGCGCTGGTTGCGCGGGTCCCACTGGCCGAACTCGTCCCGGAAGCTGAACACGCGTTCCTTCGCGCGGGCCTTCTCCTCGTCGCGCCGGGCCCCGCCGAACACGGCGTCGAAAGCGTTTTCCCGGATCAGGCGCAGGAGCGTCACGGTCTGCAAGCGGTTGCGGGAGGCTCGTGGGCCGGTCTCCTCGGTCACCCGCCCGGCGTCGATGTCGTCCTGCACGGAACCGACGACGAGCCGCAGGTGGTACTTCTCGACGGTGCGGTCACGGAAGTCCAGCACCTCGTCGAAGTTGTGCCCGGTGTCCACATGCGACACCGGGAACGGCAGCGGCGCGGGCCAGAACGCCTTGCGTGCGAGGTGCAGCATCACCACCGAGTCCTTGCCGCCGGAGAACAGCAGCACCGGCCGCTCGAACGTGGCCGCGACCTCGCGGAAGACGTGCACCGACTCGGCCTCGAGCGCCTCGAGGCCCGACAGCTCGTAGGCCGTGGTCACGAGCTCGAAATTAGAACACGTTCTTGCTTTCGGTCAATCCCCGGAGCATGCTGGGCGGCATGGACCTCGGCGTGCTCGAAGACATCAGGCGGGTCAAGCACCGCTACCTCCGCTGCGTGGACCTCAAGCGCTGGGACGACGTCGCCGACACCCTCACCCCCGAGGCGACGGCGAGCTACGGCACGCCGACCTACGGGGAGCCGATCTCGCTGACCGGGCGCGAGGCCATCGTCGGGTTCCTCCGCGAGAAGCTCGGCGGAAGCCTGATCACCACACACTTCGCGGTGCAGCCGGAGATCGACGTCGACGGCGACACCGCGACCGGGTTGTGGCCGTTCGAGGACACGGTCATCGCGCCGGAGCACCGGATCATGATCAAGGGCGCGGCGGTGTACGAGGACACCTACCGCCGCTGCGAGGACGGGCGCTGGCGCATCACGCACACCGGCTACACCCGGACGTACGAGTTCATGCTGTCCTTCGACGACGTGCCGAGCCTGCGCTTCACAGCGAACCGCTGGACATCCGTAGAGAACGCGTTCTAGGGGGCCGCGCGATGCTGACGGACAAGTTCGCCGCCGCCATCGCGGAGGCCGAGAAGGTCATCGCCGAGGCGCCGCACGTCCGCGACGAACAGGACCTCGTCGAAGGCTACGACTACCTCGCGGGCAGCATCCGCGCCTCGCTCCAGATGGCGTGGGCCTACGAGCGCGACTTCCCGTTCTTCGTCCAGTCCACAGGCCCGTACACGAAGATGGGGCTGGACAACCCCGACACCCTGTACTTCCACTCCTACCTGCGCGACAACGCGGAGTACGTCGTCACGGGCACGCGCGGCACGACGCGTGACCTCAGCTTCCAGATCCTCAACGGCGACTACTCCCCCGCCGACGTGCCGGACAGCCTGACCGCCTTCGACGACCGCGAGATCGAGATCGGCCCGGACGGGGACTACGAAATCCGGTTCGGTCCCGGCAAGGCGGGACCGAACTACTTCACGCTCGGCCCGGGTTCGGCGATGCTCGTCGTACGCGAGGTGTACAGCGACTGGACCGGCGAAGAACGCGGCACGATCAGGATCGCGCGGGCGGATCACGTGGGTCACGCACCGCCTCCGTTGACCCGGGACGTGCTGGAGAAGCGGTACGGCGTGGCCGGCAAGCTCCTGCTGTCCCGGCTGCGGACGTTCCTGGCGTTCCCGAAGTGGTTCTACCTGGACCTGCCGGTCAACACGATGACCGAACCGCGTTCGACCCCGGGCGGGCTGAGCACGCAGTTCTCCTCCGCGGGGCACTACGAGCTCGCCGACGACGAGGCGATGATCGTGACGGTGCCGAAGTCGGACGCGCCGTACCAGGGCATCCAGCTCGGCAGCATGTGGTACATCTCGCTGGACTACGTCAACCACCAGACGAGCCTCACCGCCGACCAGGCGCACCTGGACCCGGACGGCAAGCTGCGGTTCGTGATCAGCGAGCGCGATCCCGGCGTGGTGAACTGGCTGGAGCGCACCGGGCACCGGCGCGGGTACGTGCAGATCCGCTGGCAGCGGCTGTCCCGCGCGCTCGGGCCCGAGGACGGGCCGGAGGTGTCGGTGGTCAAAGTGGACGATCTGCCCGCGCGGTTGCCCTACTACGACGAGGCGAAGATCGCGCCGGACGGGTTCGCGGCGCGCATCGCGGCCCGGCAGGCCGCCGTCGCGAGGAGGATGCTCGGCTGATGTTGTTGCGGGACAAGGTGGTCGTCGTGTCCGGCGTCGGGTCCGGGCTGGGCCGGGCGATCGCGGTGCAGAGCGCGCGGGCGGGGGCGGACGTCGTGCTGGCGGCGCGGACGGAGTCCCGGCTCGCGGAGGTCGCCAAGGAGGTCGCGGAGATCGGTCGGCGGGCGGTGGTGGTACCGACCGACATCGACGACGAAGCCGCCGCGCGCCGGCTGGTCGAGTCCTCTGTGGACGCTTTCGGTCGAGTGGACGCCTTGGTGAACAACGCCTTCGCGATGCCACCGATCACCGGGCTCGCCGAAGTCGGACTGCCCGAGCTGCGGGCGGCACTGGAGACGAACGTGCTAGCCACGCTCCGGCTGACCCGGTTGTTCGTGCCGGAGCTGGAGAAGACCCGCGGCTCGGCGGTGATGATCAACTCCGCGGTGCTGCGGCACTCGCGGCAGGGGTTCGGGCCGTACAAGACGGCGAAGGCGGCGCTGCTGGCGGTCGCGCAGGCGCTGGCGACCGAGCTCGGGCCGCGCGGGGTGCGCGTGAACTCGGTGGCGCCCGGCTACATCTGGGGCGACCACCTGAAGTTCTACTTCGCCTACCTGGCCCAGCAACGCGGCGTGACGGCGGAACAGGTTTACGAGGAGACGGCCGCGACGATCGACCTGCGGAAGCTGCCGGAGCCCGAGGAGATCGCCGACGCGGTGGTGTTCCTGGTCTCGGACCTGGCGCGCGCGATCACCGGGCACTGCCTGGACGTCAACGGCGGGGAGTACCACTCATGACGCGCGAGAACGTCGGCACGGTCGAGGATCTCCACGCCTCCGCCACCCGGTTCACGGGCCTCGACGACTTCGGCGACGACGACTACCGCGAAGGCCTCGCGGTCCTGCTGGAGTCGTACGAGCGCGACGCGTCACTCACGCCGTTCGGGCGGCGGGTCAAGCGCGCGTTCCTGCGGGGCGCGCTGATCGCCCGGCTGCTGAGCGAGGCGGCGTGGAAGCGCTTTCCCGAACACGCGGACGTCCCGATCGAGCGACCGATCTTCGTCACGGGCCTCCCCCGCACGGGCACGACGGCGTTGCACCGGCTGCTCACCGCCGATCCGGCGCACCAGGGGCTGGAGGTGTGGCTGACGGAGGTCCCGCAGCCTCGCCCGCCGCGGGCGACGTGGGCGGACAACCCGGTGTTCCAGCGGATCCAGGCCGGGTACGAGCAGCACCACGTCGAGCACCCGGAGTTCCTCGGCGCGCACGAGATGTCGGCGGACCAGGTCGAGGAGTGCTGGCAGCTGCTGCGGCAGTCGGCGAAGTCGGTGTCCTACGAGTGCCTGGCGTACCTGCCGACGTACTCGGAGTGGTTGCGGCGGCAGGACTGGACGGACGCCTACCGGCGGCACCGGCGGAACCTGCAGCTGATCGGGTTGCCGGACAAGGACCGGCGGTGGGTGCTGAAGAACCCGAGCCACCTGTTCGCGCTGGACGCGCTGATGGCTGTGTACCCGGATGCGCTGGTGGTCCAAACCCACCGCACGCCGTCGACGATCATCGCCTCGGTGTGCAGCCTGAACGAGCAGGCCGCGGCGGAGTGGTCGACCGTCTTCCACGGGGAGACCGTGGGGCGCACGCAGTTGGAGCTGTGGTCGCGCGGCGCGTCGGAGTTCCTCGATGCCCGCAAGCGCTATGACGCGGCCCAGTTCTGCGATGTGGACTACGCGGATTTCATGGCGGACCCGGTGGGCACGGTCGAGGGGATTTATCGCCATTTCGACTTGCCGTTCACGCCGTCCGCGCGGGCGGAGATGACGCGGCTGCAGCGGGAAAGCGCTTCCCGCCCCGGCCACCGGTACGCGCTGGAGGATTTCGGGTTGACCGTCGAGCAGGTCGATGAACGCTTCGCGCGCTACCTGGAGGCGCACGCCCCGAACAGGTGATGGGGCGCGGGTCTCGCTACCTGCGCGCGCCTTCACGACGTGACGTGACCCAAACCCCACTACCTGCGCGCGCACGCCCTCACGACGTGCCCGGCCCGGATCCCGCCACCTGCACGCCCGTGCCCTGACGACGCGACCCGGCCCGAACCCGCTACCTGCGCGCGCACGCCCTCACGACGTGCCCGGCCCGGATCTCGCTACCTGCTCGCGCCTTCACGACGTGACGTGACCCAAACCCCACTACCTGCGCGCGCACGCCCTCACGACGTGCCCGGCCCGGATCTCGATGTCCAGCCACACCTCTTCGGCGAGCGCTCCTCGCACGACTGCTTCCTCCGGTTGTGTGAGCGCGAGCCACACGAGAAGGTCGGCAGCGTTGGCGGGCTCGTCGTCGACCAGATCCGGCTCGCGCCCGGGCGCGAGGTAGCAGCGCAGCGACCACGGCGGCCGGGCCAGCTCGGCCAGCAGGTGCCGCTCGTGCTCGACGTAGGACACGACGAGGTCGTCACCACTCAGCTTCTCCGGCCGACTCGGATCGACGTGGATGCGCACCGGCCGCCGGGCGTCGGGTTCCGGCACCGTCACAGCGCCGGAACCACGTCCGCAGTACGACCCCGGCGCCACCCACGGCCGCACGGCGTCGGCCAGCTCGGTGAGCCCCGCACACGCGACGGTCCGCCCGGTCGGGGCCGATACGAGCCAGCCGCCGGGCCGGGCCTGCACGCGCAGACCCGGCCGAGCAAGCGCTTTTACCGCGCCCGCGACCGCACCTCGGGCAGGCACGCTGGCGAGGAAGGGGCGGGCCCAGTCCACTGCGCCGTGCTCACCGCAGGCTCCGCACATCCCGCCTCCTTTCGCTCCTCGCCCTTCCGCGGCGGACGACGCCCTCACACCCGGCGATCCCGCTCGGCCGGACGGTATCGCCGAGCCTGTGAGCCTCAGCAGGCGACGGAGCCCAGGCCACCGCGCCCGGACCGCGCACCACGAGGCCAGGGACGGAGGCAAGCCCCGGAAAGCCCCTCACGGCATCACGTCACCCGAGTTCGGACCCAGCGTCTGTCCACAGTAGAGGTTCCCACCCGGATCGCTGGCCAACAGAACAGCCGTGGGCGCGACCTCCTCCGGCCGCCCGAAGCGGCCCAGCGGCAGTTCCGCCCGCTTCGCCGCCTTCCAGTCCTCCGTGATGCCCTCGACCATGGGCGTCTCGATCGGGCCCGGCGCGATCGCGTTCACCAGCACGCCCCGCCCCGACACCTCCAGCGCGAGCGACTTCGTCAGCCCGATCACGCCGGCCTTCGCCGCCGCGTAGTGCGCCAGCCCGTGCCCGCCCTTGATGCCGAGCTGCGAAGCGATGTTGATCACCCGCCCCTGCCCGCGTTCGACCATCCGCGGCACGACGTGGCGGCAGCACAGGAACACGCCCGTGAGGTCCACGGCCAGCGTTTGCGACCACGTCTCCAGCGACATCTCGGTCAGCGGCGACTCGGTGAGGATCCCGGCCGAGTTGACCAGGACGTCGATCTCCCCGAGCCGCCCGGTGGCCGCCGCGACGGCCGCGACCACCGAGTCCTCGTCCGTCACGTCGATCGGCACCGAGTCGAACGCCGCGCTCTCCGCCCGGTCCGCCACGACGACGCGCGCACCTTCCTTCACGAACGCGCTCGCGATGGCCTGCCCGATCCCGCTCGCGCCGCCGACGACGAGCGCGGTCCGGTTTTCCAGCAGTGACACCATTCCTCCTACGCCGGCATCCGCACGGTCAGCCCACCGTCCACCGTGATCGTCTGCCCGGTCACGTACGACGCCTCCGCCGACGTCAGGAACCGGATCACGGCGGCGATCTCCTCCGGCCGGGCCGGGCGGCCGAGCGGGATGTCCCGGCCGGCGCGCTCCAGCCCGTCCGGCCCGAGTGAGTTGACCGGGTCGAGCGACTGCGGCGTCACGACGTAGCCGGGCACGACCGTGTTCACCCGGATCCCGCGCGGCGCCAGCTCCACCGCCACGCTCCGGCTGAGCCCGAACACCCCGGCCTTCGCGGCGCCGTAGTGCGCGTGCTCGCCCCAGCCGTAGACGCCACCGGCGATCGACGACACCGCGACCATCGCACCCGGCCCGCTCATCCGCGCGGCCGCGGCGCGGAACACCCGCAGCACGCCGGTGAGGTCCACCTGCAGCAGGTCGTCCCACGCCGCGTCGTCGAGGTCGGCGAGCGCGGCCTTGCGCAGCACCCCGGCGTTGGCGACGGCGAAGTCCAGCCGCCCCCACTCGTCGAGCGCACGCTGTGCGAAAGCGTCCACTTGGGACGAGTCCCGCACGTCGACTTCGTGCACGACGCACTCCCCGCCGACCTCCTTCACGGCGGCGACCGTCTCCTGTGGATCGTGCGGGTCGCCGGGGAACGTGCCGACCACGGTCCGCACGCCCCGTTCCGCGTAGGCGACGGCCAGCGCGCGGCCGATGCCGCTCGCGGCGCCGCTGATGATCGCGACCTCCATCACGCCTCCAGCGTCTTGACCTTGCGGGCGGCGAACATCACCAGTCCCGAAGCGAACGTGCCCACCGCGCCGACCAGCAGCGCCGCCGTGTTCCAGTTCGAACCCGAGGCGAGCATCGCCGTGGTGATCACGCCGGCGAGGATCGCGCCCGGCTGGGAAAGCGCGTTCAGGAAAGCGGTTCCCGTGGCACGGCAACGGGTGTCGTAGCACTCTCCCATGTAGAACAGCAGCGCCGCGTACGGTCCGATGAGGAAGAACATCCCCAGCGAGTACAGCGTCACCACCGCGACGGTCCCGCTCGCGACGGTCAGCGTCAGCGTGAACAGCACACCCGAGATCAGCCAGCCGATCGCGATCACGTTCCGGCGGCCGAAGCGGTCACCGATCCAGCCGTGGAACACGTACCCGAGGTAGCCGATCGCGTTGATCACGATGAGCATCACCAGCGAGCCGGTGAAGCTGACGCCCTTGCCCGCCGTGAGCACCGTCGTGCCGAGCACGCTGAACACCTGGATGCCGAACCAGTTGACCAGCCACGCGAACCCGAGCACCAGCGTGTTCCGCAGCGCCGCGCCCTTGAAGATCGCCGCCAGCGGCGCCGACGGCTCGGCCGACACGCCGTACTCCCCCGCCAGCGCGGCCGCCTCGTCGGCCTTGCCCTGCTTGCGCAGCGCACGCAGCCGCTGCTCCAGCTCGAACTGCGGGCTCTCCTTCAGCCCGCGCCGCGCCAGCGCGATGACGACCGCGGGGAACACGGCGAGCAGGAAGCAGCCGCGCCAGCCGACCAGCGGCAGGAAGATCGCGACGAACGCCGACGCCAGCAGCACGCCGAGCGGCCACCCGCCCTGCACGAGGCTGTAGATCAGGCCCCGCCGCTTCTTGATCTTCTCGTCCTCGGTGACGGCGTAGATCTCGTTGAGGTACGTCGCGTTCACCGCCTGCTCGGACAGGCCGAGCCCGCCGAACGCCCGCACGCCGACGAGGTACCCCGCGCCGGGGGTGGCGGCGCTGAGCGCGGAGGCGACGGCGGTGCCGGAGACCGTCAGGATCATGCCGCGGCGGCGGCCGATCCGGTCGACGATCGGTCCCACCGCGAGCGCGACCACCGCCGTGCCGACCGAGACCAAAGTGGACACGAGCGACGCCGTGGAGTCGCTCCAGCCGAAGTGCCCGCCGATCTCCGGGAGCAGGGTGCCGAACAGGATGTAGTCGTAGACGGCGAACAGCCAGGCGAAGAACGCGATGATCGTCGCCCGGCGGGTGGCCTTGACCCCGACGCGGGGGAAGGAGCGCACACCGGTGGAAGGCGCAGTGGTCATGAGAGTGCCCTTCTGGGGAGGGTAGTGCTCAGGAACGGGGGAAACGCGCGAGGAAGTCGTCGGCGATCTCGTCGAAGGTCGACCAGCGCACGCCTTCGTGGCTGTTGATGTGCTCGATGAGGCGCTCGAGCATGAGCAGGTTCTGCGGGCGGCCGGAGACGTCCGGGTGGATGGTCATGGTGAACACGCCGTAGTCCAGCTCGCGGTAGACCCAGTCGAACTGGTCGCGCCACATCTGTTCGAGGTCACGCGGGTTGACGAAGCCGTGGCTGTTGGCGCTGGCCTTGACGAACATCATCGGGGGCAGGTCGTCGAGGTACCAGTTCGCCGGGATCTCGACGAGGTTCGTCTCCTCGCCGCGGACCAGCGGCTTCATCCACTCCTCGGCGGGCTTGGCGTAGTCGATCTTCGTCCAGCTGTCGCCGACGCGCACGTAGTACGGCGTGAAGTCGTTGTGCATCAACGAGTGGTCGTACTTGATGCCGCGTTCGAGCAGCAGCTCGTTGGTGACCGGGGAGAACTCCCACCACGGCGCGACGTAGCCGGTCGGCGCGCTGCCGGTGAGCTTCTCGATCAGCTCGATGCTGCGGTCGAGGATAGCGCTTTCCTGCGCGCGGGTCATCGCGATCGGGTTCTCGTGCGAGTACCCGTGCGCGCCGATCTCGTGCCCGGCGTCGACCACCATCCGCGTCTGGTCCGGGAACGTCTCGATCGAGTGGCCGGGGATGAACCAGGTCGTGCGCAGGTCGTTGCGCTCGAACAGCTTCAGCAGGCGCGGGACGGCGACCTCGCCGGCGAACATGCCGCGCGAGATGTCGCAGGGCGAGTCCTCGCCGCCGTAGGAGCCGAGCCAGCCGGCCACCGCGTCGACGTCCACGCCGAAGGCGACACGAATTTCCTTTGCCACGTCAGTACTTCCTTCCGAGAGACAGGGGGTTGCGGGCGCCGAAGGGGTTCTCGGCGTGCCGGGTGAGCTCCTCGGCCACGCGCACCGGATCGCGGTGGGCGGCCAGCAGGGCGGTCAGCAGGATGCGGGCCTGCGACGGGCGGAGCATCCCGGTGGGGACGGCTCCCGCCTCGACGAGGTCCACGCCACCGCCGTTGCCGTAGAGCGCGGCGACGGGCCCGGCGTGGACACGGGTGGACAGGGCGACGACGACACCGTCGGCGGTCAGCCGGGCGACGGCGTCGCGGATGCGCGGGTTGCCGTTGCCCGCGCCGGTCGCTTCGAGCACGACACCGGTCGCGCCCGCCGCGACCACGGCGTCCAGCGCGGCGGTGTCCACGCCGGGGTAGAGCGCGACGATGTCGACCCGCGCGTCGAGGCCGGTCAGCTCGACGCGCGGGCCGCGGGCGGGGGCCGCGGTGAACAGCACCGCGCCTTCGCGGACCTGGCCGACGGGACCGGCGTCGGGGGTGGAAAACGCCGCAGCGGCAAGGGTTTGCGTCTTGCGCGTACCCCTGGCGGCGAACACCGCCCCGTCGAAGGTGATCAGCGCGCCGCGGTCGCGGGCCCGTTCGTCGGCGGCGACGGTGATGGCGTCCGCGAGGTTGCGCGGGCCGTCGGTGTCGGCCGCGTCCGCCGGCCGCTGCGCGCCGGTGAACACCACCGGACGCGGGTCGTCGTGCACGAGGTCGGCGAGGAAAGCGGTTTCCTCCATGGTGTCCGTGCCGTGCGTGACCGCGACGCCGAGCACGCCCGGTTCGGCCAGCGCGGCGCGGATCTCCCGCGCGATGAGCGCCATGTCGGCGGGGGTGAGCAGGTAGCTGCCGACGCACAGCACGTCCCGGCCCTCGACGGGGACCGGCACGTCGAACGGCAGGCGGTCGAGCAGCGCGGACACCGCGTCGCTGGCGAGGCTCGCACCCCGCCCGTTCTGGCGCGACGCGATCGTTCCGCCCGTCGACAACACCACGACCTTGCTCACCATACCTCCTCGGAGTGACCACGGCGGTCACCTTCAGCTACCCAATCGTTTGGCCCAAACGTTTGGGTATCATGCACACGAGGAGGGGCCGCGGTCAATCAACTCGCTGTTACGATCGGGAAAGGCTCTGTAAACCCGCCGGGAGGCAGCGCGAAGTGGGCACGGAGAAGCAGCGACCCGTCACCCTGCGCACCCTGGCGGACCAGCTCGGGCTGCACGTCTCCACGGTGTCCCGGGTGCTGCACGCGAAGCCGGACGAAGGCGCGCGAGCGGCGTCAGGCGCGACGGTGGAGCGGATCCGCAAGCTGGCCGACGAGCTGGGCTACCGCCCCAACCCGCACGCGACGAGCCTGCGGACGCGGCGGAGCAACCTCGTCGGCGTGCTCGTGCCGCGCCTGTCGGACATCGTGCTCGCGACGATCTACGAGGGCATCGAGGAAGCGGCGGCGGAGCACGGACTGTCGACGTTCGTCACGAACACGCGGGACGTGCCGGAGGTGCAGCGGGCGCGCACCGAAATGGTGCTGGGCCGCCGCGTGGACGGGCTCATCTTCGGTGATGCCTACGCCGACGGGGAATTCCTCGCTTCCGTCGCCGCTCGCGGTGTCCCGTTCGTGCTGGTGAGCCGCCGCTCGGGCGAGTACCCGTCGGTGACGTGCGACGACTACGAAGGCGGCAGGCTCGCGGCGGAACACCTGTTGTCGCTGGGGCATTCGCGGGTCGCGGTGATCGCGGGCGAGCCGTACGCCAGCACGGGAATCGACCGGACGGCGGGTTTCGTGGACGCCTTCGCGGCGGCCGGCTGCCCCGTGCCGGAGTCCCGCATCGTCCACACCCCGTTCGACGCGCGCGGCGGCCGCCTCGGCGCCGAGCGGCTCCTGGCGGAACGCCCGTCGGCGATCTTCGCGGTGAACGACTTCGCGGCAATCGGCGCCATCGGCGCGGCACGCGACGCGGGACTGCGGGTCGGCGAGGACATCGGGATCGTGGGCTTCAACGACACTCCTCTGGCGGCCGAGCTGCCGGTCCCCCTGACGACGGTGCGCTCCCCCATGCACGAGATGGGGTACCGGGGGTTGTCGTTGCTGGTGCGCCTGATGGCGGGCGAGACCGTCGAGCCGGAACGGCTTACGCCGAAGCTGATGGTGCGTGCTTCGACGACGGGGTGACCTCTGTCCCCTTTGGACTGAGGCGAGCCAGCGCGGCCGCGCTGGGGCTGCCCGGCTCCGCGGTGTACATCACCAGCCGGAGGTCGGTTCCGGGCACCAGCAGCGTGTGGCAGTCCAGCTCCAGTTCGCCGAAATCGGGATGGCGCAAGCGTTTGCGCAGCGTCGGGACCGGTTGCACGTCGTGCTCGCGCCAGCCGGCGGCGAACTCGGGGTTGTGTGCGGCGTAGGCGTTGACCAGCTCGGCGAGCACGCGGTCGGCCGGTCTGCGGGCGCTGGCCGCACGCAACTGCGCGGCCGACTGCCGGGCGAAGCGGCCCGGCTGTCCTGAACAGACTGTGCCACCCAGGCGCATGGCGATCCGCAGGACGTTGCGCTCCGCCACGGGCAGCTCCGCGAACTCGGTGATCAACGCGGCGGCGGCGGCGTTCCAGGCCAGGATGTCCTGCCGCTCGTCGGCCAGGTACGCCGGTACCGGGCCGAGGCGGTCCAGCAGCAGGCGGGCGTGGGCGGGCACCTCGGCGCGTCCGTCGTCCGGCCCGGGCGGGACCTGGCCGGCCAGGCGGGCGAGGTGCTCGCGTTCCACGCCGGTCAGCCGCAGCGCCGTGCCGAGCGCGGCCAGCACTTCGGGGGACGGGCGCGGTGCGCGGGCCTGTTCGAGACGTTCGTAGTAGCTGACCGACACCCCCGCCAGTGCGGCGACTTCTTCGCGCCGCAGGCCGGGGGTGCGGCGGCGGCCGGTCGCCGGTAGCTGGTCCGGCCGCAGCGCTTCCCGGCGGCGTCGCAGGAAGTCGGCCAGTTCCCCTTTGCTCATCACGTTCATGGTGGCACGGGGCGGCGGCGCGAGCCACGGACTGGCAGTCCGTGGCACAGCTGGGTGTGCCACGGTGCCGGACGGTCCGTGACTGTGGATGACATGACTCAACCCGAAGACCTGGTCCAGAAGATGCTGGATCTGCTGCTGGCCAAGGACATGAACGCGGTCGCGGACCTGTGGGCGGAGGACGGGGTGGCGGAGTTCCCGTTCGCCGCGGGAGCCTCGCCGCGGCGGCTGACGGGCCGCGAGGAGGTCCGCCGGTACCTGGCGAACTACCCCGAGCGGATCGACGTGCGGGAATTCCCGGCGCTGACGGTGTACCGCACGGATCACCCGGACACGATCGTGGTCGAGCTGACCGCGACCGGGCTCACCGTTCGTACTGGGGAGCCGTATCGGTTGGACTACATCGTGGTGGTGACGGTGCGGGACGGTCTCATCACGCGGTACCGGGACTACTGGAGCCCGCTGGCCGCGGCGTCGGCGGCCGGGGTGCTGCCGGAGTTGCTCGCGTCGGTCGCCCGATGAGCGCGGTACTGGTGACCGGCGGCACTGGGAAGACCGGGAGTGCGCTGGTCAGGCTGTTGCGGGAGCGCGGGGTCATGGCGAGGGTGGCGTGCCGCAAGCCGCCTGCGGGTGATCCGGACGCAGTCGCCTTCGACTGGACCGACCCGGCGACGCATGCTCGCGCGCTGGAGGGCGTGGACCGGGTTTTCCTGGTGCCACCGGTGAACAGCGTCGACCCGGTGCCGGTCGTCGCCCCGTTCCTGGCGGAGGCGGAACGGCGCGGGGTGCGGCGGGTCGTGCTGCTCGGAACGGCCATCGTGCTGCCGAACTCGCAGGAGTTGGCGGCCGAGGTGCGGGCGCGGCCGGGCTGGGTGGTGCTGCGCCCGTCGGGGTTCATGCAGAATTTTTTGAGCCCGCACCCGCTCGGCGAACGGATCCGCCGGGACGGCGAGATCCGCACGTCGGCCGGCGAGGGCCGCATCGGCTGGATCGACGCGCGCGACATCGCGTCGACGGCCGCCGTGCTGCTGTCCTGCTCCGACATTGACCCCGCGGAGCCCCGCGACCACCTGCTGACCGGCCCGAAGGCGCTGAGCTACCCAGACGCGGCGGCGATCATCTCGGCCCACACGGGCCGGCCGGTCCGCGTGGTGCACGCGGACAGCCGGGAGCTGTCGGCGCACTACCAGGCGGCCGGCGTGCCCGCCGCGTTCGCGGAGGCCCTCGTGGCGGTGGAGGCCCGCGTGCGAGCGGGCCGGGAGGACCAGGTGACCACGACGGTCCTCGACCTGACCGGGCACGCGCCCAGGTCGTTCGCGGAGTTCGCGCAGGAGCACGCGGGGGCGTGGTTGGCCGGGTGAGTTGGGGTGCGCCTCCGCGCTTGATGCCGCGGAGGCGCACCCGGGTGTTTGGTGTGCCTGTGGCGTTGGCCTGCGGGGCGGGCCCGGAGGCGGTCAGCGCCTTGACGCTCGGGGCGCGTGCCCGGCACGCCCGGGTGCGGGCGGGTCGGCGTGCCCGGCACGCCCGGGTGCGGGCGGGTCGGCGTGCCCGGCACGCCCGGGTGCGGGCGGGTCGGCGTGCCCACCTGCGGACCAGTCGGCACGCCCGCTGTCGGGCGCAGCCGGGTGCGTGCGGTATGTTGACGAACAACTCATAACGGCCGGGGTGCGCTCGCCCTGTGCCCTGGGGCCGGTAGCTCAGTTGGTTAGAGCAGGGGACTCATAATCCCTTGGCCGCGGGTTCGAGCCCCGCCCGGCCCACCAGCTGCGACCAAGCATGATTGCCAGAGAACTAGAACGCTTCGTCGACCTTGAAGATCGCCTCTTCTGGATTCGTCATCGCCGAATTGCTGTTCTCCGACTCGAACGTTCGCATTTTCAGTGGCCAACGCCAGAACGTGCTCACCGCGACGCCAAATACGCCCAGACGTTGAGGCCGATCACCACGACCAGCGCTCCGCACCACAGCAGCCACCAGCCCAGCGCCGCGTGCCGCGCCACGAGCCCGAGCACACCGGCGGCGAGGATCCCGACCGTGCCGACCGCGGTGAACAGCGACACGGCACTCGTCCGTGGATGGTCCTTCATGCGCTCGGGGTACCCACCCGGTCCCCGAGTCAACAAGATCACAGCTCGGGACGAGCACCGGGTTTTCGCTCCGGAACGGCCGTTCCGGAGGTTAGGCTCCGCGCATGGAGCCATGGGGGTTGTCCGGACCGCAGTTCACCGGCCTGTACTTCGCGGCCGTGGTGGCCGGGATCCTGCTGACCTTCCTGCTGCGGCGGCTGGTGGCACGGCGCCCGGTCCCGCCGGCGCAGAGCAAGCTGAGCCTGCGGGAGGCCGCGTACCTCGCGGGCGGCCCGCGCCGCGTGCTGGACTCCGCGGTCGCCACGCTGCTGAAGGCCCAGCGGCTGCGGGCGCGGCGCGGCGGGTGGCTCCAGGCCGTCGGCAAGGAGTCGAGCGAAGCCGACCTGGCGCGCGCCGTGTACGACCACGTCCGGGAGTACGGCGAGCGATCGCTGCGCCAGGTGCGTTCGGCGCTGCGACGCCATCCGGAGGTACGGGAAACGCGTGCCTCGCTCGTGGAACGCGGACTGATCGTTCCACAGGCGTGGTCGCGTGCGCTGCTGTGCGCGCTCCCGCTGCTCGTGGTGCTCGGGGTCGGCATCGCCCGGCTGGTCAACGGCGTCCGGCTGTACCGGCCCGTCGGCAACCTGATCCTGCTGCTCGTCTGCGCCGCGATCGCCACGTTCGTCGCGCTCTGGCCACGATCGCCGTGGCGCAGCCGGGCCGGAGCAGAGGTGCATACCGCGATGCGCAGCCGGAACCGCTCGAAGAACCTCCCGGTCAGACTGCCCAGTCTGACCGGCGCGGCCGCGGCCGTCGCCATCGGCGGCATCGCCGCCTATCCGAACCAGGCCATCGCCCAGGCCCTCGGTGCGTCCAGCTCATCGGGCTCCTCCGGGGGCGACTCGTCGTCGTTCAGCTCGTCGTGCAGCAGCGGTTCCTCGTGCGGCGGTGGAGGCGGGTGCGGCGGCTGATGGGCGCGCTGGGTGTCGGGATCGGCTGGCGGCCGGAGCTCGACCTGACGGTGGAACGACTGCCGGGAGTGGACTTCGCCGAGGTGGTCGCCGAGAACCTGCGGCCGGACCGGCTGCCGGAATCCCTTGTGCTGCTGCGGAAACGCGGGCTCCCCGTGCTGCCGCACGCGGTTTCGCTGTCGCTGGGCGGGGCCGCGCCGGTCGAGGTGAAGCGCGTCGCGCGCCTGGCCGCGCTGGCCGAAGCCCTCGAAGCTCCCCTGGTGAGCGATCACGTGTGTTTCGTGCGGGCGGGTGGCCTCGACTCCGGGCACCTGCTGCCGGTGCCCCGCACCCGCGAGGCGCTGGACGTGCTCGTGGCGAACGTGCGCGAGGCTCAGAAAGCGCTTCCCGTGCCGCTCGCGCTGGAGAACATCGCCGCCCTGCTCGACTGGCCGGACGCGGAACTGACCGAAGCGCAGTTCCTCACCGAGCTGACCGAGCGGACCGGCTGCCTCCTCCTGGTCGACGTGGCGAACCTGTACGCGAACGCGCGCAACCTCGGCAGCGACCCGGAACGCCTGCTCGACGAACTGCCCCTGGAGAGGCTGGCGTACGTGCACATCGCGGGCGGCGTCGAGCGCGACGGGGTGTATCACGACACGCATGCCCATCCGATCCTCCCCGAGGTCCTCGAGCTGCTCGAGGAGCTGGCGGCACGCACCGATCCGCCTGGTGTCCTGCTCGAACGCGACGACGACTTCCCGACCGACGACGAGCTCGCGGCCGAGCTGGCGGCGATCCGCGCGGTGGTGACCCCGCCGTGACGGAGCCCCAGCGGGAACAGCTCGCCGCGGCCCAGGCGGCCCTCCTGCGTACGCTGCTCGCCGGCGCTCCCCCGCCGCCGGGCTTCGACCCCGTCCGGCTGGACGTGGAAGCGGCGGCCCTGCGGGCGAAGCGCGGGCGCGTCGTGGCGAAACTCGCCTTCCGGGAGTGCCGGCTGCTCGGAGAACGCTTTCCGGCGTTGTTCGCCGAGTACGCGCGGGCTCATCCGCGGCAGGAGGGCGTCCACGCCCGGGAGGACGCGCGAGCGTTCGTGGCGTGGGCCCGCCGCGAAGGCCACCTCAAGCGCTGGCCGTGGGACCGCTTCCGGCGCTGACCGCCGTGCGGCTTTCCCGCCGTAACGGTGCTGCCCTGGTTGGTACTCCCGGCTCATCCCGCTGCGAACTCGGTCAGCGGATCGGTGTGCGCAGGCGTCCAGCCCAGCTCGCGCTGCGCCTTGGCCGACGTGAGCTGCTGGTCGAGGGCGAACGCGTCGGCGATCGGGCCCATCTGCTCGCGGGCCTGCTCGAGGCTGAGGGAGACGGTCTTCCCGTCGAGCCCGGCGGCGTGGGCGCAGGCCTCGGCGACCTCCTTGGCCGTCGGGTTGACCCCGCCCACGCCGAGGTACACCGAGCCCGCCGGAGCCGACAACGCCGCCACGTACAGCCGGGCGAGGTCGTCGAGGTGGACCAGTGCCCAGTGGTTGCCGCCGTCGCCGATGTAGGGGATCGCGCCGTTTTCCTTCCCCGGCTGGACGAAGAAGATGTCGATCAGGCGGTTGTCGCCCCCGTAGAGCAGGCCGGGCTGGACGATGACCGGGCGTCCGCCGTCGGCGGCCCGGGCCAGCACCGCGTTCTCGACGGCCTGCCGCCAGGCCACGACGGCCGGCGGGTTCCACGGTGCGGTTTCGTCCTGGACCCCGTCGGTGTGGCCGTAGACCCAGCTGCCGCCGGTGTGCACGTAGGTACCGCCCCCGACGCCGTCCTGCATCGCGGTCGCGGCCGCCAGGTCCTCCTCGCCGCTGGTGGCCTGAGCGAGGTGGACCACCGCTTCCGCCCGGGCCGCTGCCTGGTTGAGCACGTCGAGGTCGGTCAGGTCGCCACGGACCGCGCTCGCCCCGGCGGCGATCACGGCCGCCTCGGCACGCTCGCTGCGCGCGAGCGCCTCGACGATGTGCCCTTGCCGTACCAGCTCGCCGATCGTCGCGCGGCCGATGTAGCCCGAACCGCCCGTGAGGAAGATCTTCATCACTGTCCCATCACTCGTGTTCCGTTCCTCCTCCACGGTGACCCGGGCACCCGGGGTGCGTCCAAGACCCGTTCCGCGCGCTGTGATGCCGCGACGGCATCACAGACCTGCGATGATGGGCGGGAGCGGAGGTGCGTCGACGTGGACTTCGACTTGCGGAAGCTGCGATATTTCGTGGCGGTGGCCGAAGAGCTGCACTTCGGGCGGGCCGCCGCGCGGCTGCACATCGCCCAGCCGGCGTTGTCGCGTCAGATCCGCGCCCTCGAGGACGAGCTGAAGACGCCGCTGTTCGTCCGCGACCGCCGGAGCACGGTCCTCACCGGGGCGGGTGAACAGCTCCTTGCCGACGCCCGGGACCTGCTGGCGGCGGCCGAGGCCGTGCACCGGAGGGTCGCGGCCGCGGCCGAGGCGAAGCCGGTGCTCACCGTGGGGTTCATGCCGGGCATCGTGGTCACCCCGGCCATACAGGAACTGGTCCGGCGGCGGCCGGACGTCAGCGTCCGGCTGCTGCGCACGAGCTGGCACGACCAGGTGGAGGTCGTCCACGACGGCCGCGTGGACGTCAGCATCGTCAGACTGCCGGTCGACCAGCGCGGGCTGACCGTGCGACCGCTGTTCACCGAACCCCGCGTCGTGATGGTGCCCGCCGGGCACCGGCTGGCCGGCAAGGAGTCCGTGTCGGTCACCGAACTCGCCGGCGAGCACCTGCTGCAGGACCCCGACGCCGTCCCGGAGTGGCGCGACATCGCCCTCGAACTGCGCAAGCCGGAACGCCCCGAAGTGCCTCGCATCAACAGCGTCGAAGAGAAACTGGAACTCGTCGCCGCCGGAGCGGGGATCAGCGTGATCCCGTTGTCGACGGCGACGTTCTACACCCGCCCGGACGTCATCGGCATCCCGGTCGAGGACATCGGGCCGAACCAGGTGTGCCTGGCTTGGCTCGCGACGCGCCGGTCGCCGCTGATCGACGCTTTCGCCGCCGCTGCGGCAAAGCTGGTGCCCTAGTCTCGGCAAGCGCTCCCGTCGGCCTCCCCGAACACACCATGCCGCGGTGGGACGCTTCCGGCCAACGGCACCCGAACGGGCATGCAGCACGATGACACGGTCAGCTCAAAACAAACCGGGACGACCACACCCCCGGAGCTGACGCTCGAGGCTTCCGGCTCCTTGCCGGAAGGGAGCCGGAAGCCTCCCTGACGCCAAGCCGTCGCGGTCATCAAGACCGAACGTTCGCCTCGTACACTGGGAGCGACCAGAAAGCAGGTGACCAGGTGTCGGAAGCACGTGCCCGGCTGCTCGGCACAGCCAGCCGGCTCTTCTACGCGGAGGGGCTGCACTCGGTCGGCATCGACCGGATCGTCGCCGAGGCGAAGGTCACGCGGGCCACGCTCTACCGGCACTTTCCCAGCAAGGACGACCTGGTCGTCGCCTACCTGACCGCCGCGGACGAACTGATCCGGAGCCAGATCGACTCCGTGCGCGCGGCGGGACACTCCCCCGCGGACACGGTCCGGGCCGTCGCCGGGACGATCACCGACGGCATCCGCTCTGAGGGGTTCCGCGGGTGCGCGTTCCTCAACGCCGCCGCCGAGTACCCCGACGTCGAGCACCCGGTCCACCAAGCCGTCCTGAAGCACCGGCAGTGGTTCCTCGACACGATCACCGAGCTGATGGCCGCCACCGGCGAGACCACACCCGCGCCGCACGCCCGGCACTTCGTCATGCTGCGCGACGGCGCGATGGCGGCGGGTTGCCTGTCCGACCCCGCGCCGGTCTGCGAGACCTTCCTGCTCGGCGTCGAAGGGATCCTGAAGTACCGGGATGCGTCCATAGTGGACCACGTCGCGGTGAAGGCACACCTGCGCTGACAGTGGGATACGCCGGCACCGCATGCCAGAGCCGGTCCAGCGGCACCCCGCCGATCACCGCGGTCGTCGCCGCGTGCAGCAGTGCCGCGCCATCCGGGGGCCCACAAGCTGAACAGGAGCACCCCTGACGCATCCGTGGCCTTTACGCCGAGTTCCTCCACCAGTTCCCGGTTGCAGAGCCGCCTCCACCGGGCGCGGTCCAGTGCGGCGCCTAGCCCGGCTTGGTGCGCTTGATCAACGCCAACCGGCCGCTGTCGTCGATGAGGATCGCTCGCGCAGCGCGACGTCCGGCGGTCACCTGTTCCGACATGCCATCAGCTTGAACGAAAACTCAACCCCTGGCGAGCTTCGACTCGTGGTCCGCGGCCCTGATGGGCTCCGGCAGCCGATAGCGCGGCGAAAGGTCGAGGACGATCTGCGCGGCCGTGTCGACGGATACTTTGTGCCCGGGCGAGACGAAAATCGGTTTGACCCCGGGGCGCGTGCGCAGCACGTACCCCACCACCCGGCCGTTCATGTGCACCGGGGACCGATCGCCGCGGTTCTGGCCTGGCTCCGAGTACTCGCCCATCATCGGGTTCTTCGCTACGCCGATCGTCGGCAGATCCAGCAGTAGTCCGAGGTGACAAGCAAGGCCGAACGACCGCGGGTGTGCGATACCGTTCCCGTCGCAGAGGACGACATCAGGTGCGGTGGATATCTTCCGCAGCACCTCGACCAGGACCGGTACTTCGCGGAACGCGAACAGCCCTGGGACATACGGGAATTCCGAGTTCGCATCAGCGACCGCGCTCTCGACGACGGAGAAGTCGGCCACGTCGAGCACGGCAGCGGCACCGAAGGCTCGATCCGACGACAAGCGATAGGCAACGTCCACGCCCATCGCAGTTTTCACCGGCCCACGCAGGTCATCTTCAACGTGGACATGTCGCCGGAGTTCGTTCTGGATTTCGACCGCTTCGGCTTCATCGCGAGGCAATACAGTCGTCAACTCGCGGAAGGGAGTCGACCCACAGGACCGAAACACGGCCGAAGAGTAACAGTTGTCATACAGATGATGATCAGCACCCCCAGCGGCAGGGGTACCTGGTAAGAACGGCGAGCGGATCGACAGGAAGTGACACCATGCCCGTTGTTGATGCTCGCCAGTTCTATTGGTCGGCACCGCCCTTCGAGGAGCAGCCACTCTTCCGCGCACCCGAGGAGGTGATGACGGGCTGGACGGAGGTCGCCAACCAGGCACAGGTCGAACTGGAAAGGTTCGGCCTGCCAGCAACAGTGATGAGGGCCGAGGAAGATTTCAGTGTCGCGTCCCCCGGGGTGCAAATCCTCGTATGTAGCGCGCGCCCGTTCGGAGTTGTCCTAAACTGGGAACCACCCATCGCCGGAACACCCGAATTCACGAAAGTAGTGCTCGACGGAGCGGTCAATTCCCCACTACTGACCTATGTCGCCAAGGGGCGAATAGCGATGTTGGACGCAAGTGCGGCGATATTGAACTCCGCGGGCTTCATAACCATGAAAGATTACGCCAACGGGGACGGTAGCACTTACGACTACCGGGTCTTGTTCGCGCCGAAGGTCTCGATCATCGAACGCTGACCGCGGGTGGGCACCGGATGAGCGAGGGCAATCCAACGCATGCACCGGTGACAGAGATCTTCTACCCGATACAGGAGGCCAGTCACGTCGTCCCATCTGCTTCGCACGGGACCATCAGGTAACCGCTTCCACAGTCCACTCCTTGAAGAGCTTTGCGAGCAGCTCCCTGGTCTGCGCGGCGAGGATACCGCGCGGATCGTCAGCAAGTGGTTTCAACGCGTGCTCACGCACTTCGTCGTGCCCCTCAGGCGCCGGACAACTGAAGACGGCGAGGATCCGCAGCGACCGGATGGCATCGTCACCGGTCAACAAACTCAGCAACGGGACTTGAGCCACCGCGGCCCCCTTGAACGCAGCCCAGACTTTGTCGACCATGATGTCGATCACGACGTCAGTTACTACCGAACGATATTTCTGCATCGAAGATTTCCGAATAGCATCCTTGACCAACTGCTTTCCCCGCTCCGGGATCTTGTCGAGCGCGGTGTTGAACTTCACGGTTACCTGAACGAGACCGATGAACAGATCACACCACCCGTGGTGCGCGAGTTGACGCGCCACCTCCCTGACGTCTGGAACCGTGCCGCGGAGTTCTGCCACGATCGCTTCCCAGACACCGGTCATCGCCTCGGCGAAGATCTCCACCTGCTCGATCGACGACGGCTGGGCTGACACGGCAGCACCTTCGGGCGACCGCCCTGCAGGTGAGGTTGGATAATTCACACCGCGAGACTCGACCCGCTGCGGCGGGACACCGGGCAAATCGCTCCCGCTGTCGGACACATCGCCTTCCGGCAAAGTTGACACCGATTCCTCATCGACCGCCATGCCCCGTACGACAGGTCGGCCAGGTTCCCGCCCCGAGATCTCCCTGGTATCCCCCCTTCCGCTCGCAGACTCGGCCGCCAGGCCGGACAACGAGGAACGGCTGCGATGTGACGCCAACCAGCCCGCCACTTCGAGCCTCGCGAAATCCGCAACCGCAGCTCGGACATGCACGTTCGAGCGGGCACGACCGGGTTTGTAGTGCCGCATCAAGCAACGTTGGGTAGGTAATCCGGTCGGCGGATCTTGGAGTTGACGGCGAAGTGACGCTTTGGGTGGCAGTGGCGGTTGCGC
>NZ_FORP01000045.1 GCF_900114035.1 Amycolatopsis sacchari
CGAATACTTCCTCGGTCGCGCCACCGTTTTGATCCCTTCGATTCCTTACAGGATAACCCGATTGGGTCCCTGTCCGGAATCTCCGAGGCACCCCACACCTGAGGTGGGTGGTCGAGTTGAGTGATCATCCCGTCGCCTGCGGTTTGTGCATATCACTTTGAGGACCAGCCGCAAGCCTGGCATAGCAACCGCCAGCGAGCAGGAAGGTTGCGGCTGCTCCTCAAAGTGATCGACCGGTTTCAGGCGACGGGATGATCACCCAACTCTTGTGCTGGGCCGTTGTTTCACAACGCCCGCGGCGCTGCCTTCAGATCCGCCACCAACGCTTCATACGCCGCATCTCTGTCCGGCGCTCGCAGCACCGACGATGGGTGCACCGCCGGCAGTACCTGCTCCGGCGTGCCTTCGAACTCCTCCGGGGCCTCGATCAACGTGCCCCGGTGCTCGGTGACCTTGAAGGACGGGCCCATCAGCGAAGACGCGGCCGTGGCGCCCAGCAGGATCACCAGCCGGGGCCGCACCGCCTTCAGTTCTGCCACCAGCCAGGGGCGGCACGCGACGATCTCGCCCCGGGACGGCTTCTTGTGGATCCGCTGCTTGCCGCGCTCGGAACGGGTGAACTTGAAGTGTTTCACCGCGTTCGTCACGTACACGCGCTCACGATCGATCCCCGCTTCGACGAGTGCGCGGTCCAGCAGTTTGCCCGCCGGTCCGACGAACGGTTCGCCTTCGCGGTCCTCGCGGTCTCCCGGCTGCTCCCCCAGTATCAGCACATCGGCCTCCGGCGGCCCCTCGCCGAAGACGGTCTGCGTGGCGTCCTGGTAGAGGTCGCAGCCCCGGCACCCGCGGGACGCCTCCCGCAACCGCGGCAACTCGAGGCTGCCGGGCACGAACTCGGAGGCGTCCCGCTTCGTCTTCGTGGCCGCCATGGCGTCAGCTCGGCCGCTCGACGTCACCACGCCAGGCGCCGGTCTCCCCGCCGCGGTGCTCGATGAACTCCTTGAACCGCCGCAGGTCGCCCTTCACGCGGTGGTTCAGCACGCCCAGCTTGTCGGCCACGTTCTCGACGAAACCCTCGGGGTCCACGTCCATCTGCGCGGTCACGCGCGTCGTCGCGTCGTTGAGGCGGTGGAACGTGACGACACCGGCGTGCGTGGGCCCGCTGTCGGACTTCCACGCGACCCGCTCGTCCGGGTGCTGCTCGGTGATCGTGGCGTCGAACTCACGCGTCTGACCACCGACCTTCGTCACCCAGTGCAGGTGCGTGTCGTCGAGCTGGCTGATCCGCTCGACGCCTTCCATGAACTCCGGGAAGGACTCGAACTGCGTCCACTGGTTGTACGCAGTCGTGACCGGAACCTCGACGTCAACGGTTTCGGTGATCGTGCTCATGTGTGCTCCCTTCTGCGGTCCCGATCCGGGTACCTCAGACAGGCAGGGCTACACGTCCTCGCCGGGTCTGGTCAGCCTGGTCAGCACGGCCTCCAGGTACTCCCGGGCGCGCTCCGGCGGCTCGTCGGGGGACTGCACGGCGGCCACCAGCCGGTCGGCCAGCTCCCGCAGCTTCACGTTCGCGCGCTGCGACGTCCCGATCAGCAGGTCGAACGCCGCCCCCGAGTCACAGCGGTAGGCGAGCATGATCATGCCCTTGGCCTGCTCGATGGTGGCCCGCGAAGCCATCGCCCGCTGCAGCCCGGCCGCCTCGCCGGCCAGCTCCGACAGCTGCTCGGCCTCCCGCAGCCGGGCGCTGGTGAGGTCCACGTAGTACCCGTGCACGGCCGAGGGCGCGTCGTCCTCGGTGTCGACGTCACCCACCACGACCACCGCCCGCGTGCTCTCGTCCGCGGCGGCGATGCGCTGCTGGCAGCTGAACGGCTGGCCGGTCCGCCGCGCCTGCTCGAACACCTCGGCGAGCGCCGGCCGGTCCTTCGGGTGGCCGTGCTTGGTGACCAGTGCCAGGTCCGGGGTCACCGAACCGGGCTGGTAGCCGTACATGAGGTAGATCTCCGAGGACCAGGACCACTGGCCGGTGCGGATGTCCCAGTGGTACATCCCGACCTGGTCGGCGCTCTGGCCCGCGGGCAGCGCGAACAGCGGATCCGGCTTGGTGGACATGCGGTGCGGCTCCTGTGCACGAGCTTTCGGTTACACGGGTGCCACGCTGCTGGACAATCCCAGGAAGCCAGATCATAGCCGGGAGATCCTCAGGCGCTGCGCCCCGTTCGCCGGAAAACCGCTACCGCCGCGTCGGTCAGGCCGAAGGCCTGAGCAGCACCTTGATCACCCCGTCGCGCTTCTCCTGGAACATGCGGTACGCCTCGGGCGCGTCGTCCAGGGGCAACCGGTGGGTCGCGAGGTCCGTCACGCCCAGCGGGTCCGCGCCGTCCTGGACGAGCGGAAGCACGTCGTCGATCCAGCGGCGCACGTTCGCCTGGCCCATCCGCAGCTGGACCTGCTTGTCGAACAGCTCCATCATCGGGATCGGGTCCACCATCCCGCCGTACACCCCGCTGAGTGAGATGGTGCCGCCGCGCCGGACCGTGCGGATGGCCTCGTACAACACGCTCAACCGGTCAAGGCCCGCCGTCTCGGTGACCTTCGCCGCGAGCGGCTTCGGCAGGAGGTTCACCATCTGGTGGGCGAGCCTGCCGACCGGCGCCCCGTGCGCCTCCATGCCGACCGCGTCGATCACCGAATCGGCCCCGCGGCCCCCGGTCAGCTCCCGCACCGCCCCGGCGAGGTCGTCGTGGTCGCGCAGGTCGAGGGTGGTGACGCCGTAGCGGGCGGCCAGCGTCAGCCGTTCGGGCACCAGGTCGACGCCGATCACCCGGCCGGCGCCGCGGTGCCCGGCGATGCGGCAGCACATCTGCCCGATCGGGCCCAGCCCGAACACGACGACGCTGCCGCCGACGGGCACCGCCGCGTACTCCACCGCCTGCCACGCGGTCGGCACGACGTCGGAGAGGTAGACGAACCGCTCGTCCGGCGGGCCGTCCGGCACCTTGATCGGGCCGTACTGCGCCTGCGGCACACGCAGGTACTCGGCCTGCCCGCCGGGGACCTGCCCGTAGAGCTTGGTGTAGCCGAAGAGGGCACCGCCCTTGCCGTGCTCGGTGACCTGCGTCGTCTCGCACTGCGACTGCAGGCCCTGGGTGCACATCCAGCAGTGCCCGCAGGAGATGTTGAACGGCACCACGACGCGGTCGCCCGGCTTGAGGCCGGTGACCTCGCTGCCCACCTCCTCGACGACGCCCATCGGCTCGTGCCCGAGGATGTCGCCCTCCTCCAGGAACGGCCCGAGCACCTCGTACAGGTGGAGGTCGGAGCCGCAGATGCCCGTGGAGGTGATGCGGACGATCGCGTCAGTCGGTTCCTCCAGCTTCGGGTCGGGCACCGTGTCCACCCGGACGTCCCGCTTCCCGTGCCACGCGACCGCCTTCATGCCCCGCCCCTTCCGCCTGTCCGGAACCGTTCCTGGCTCCGGTTAGCCGAGGGCGGGGGCGGCAAACCTACTCGTCCAGCCAGCCGTGCTCGTGGACGAGGTCGAGCACCGTCTTGCGCACCCGCAGCACCTGCTCGGCGGTGAGCGTCGGCACGCCGGACAGCAGGGCCTCGGTGAGCTCCTCCCGGAAGTCCAGCCCCGGCGGCAGGTAGTCCTCGTCGAGAGCGGCGCGGGAACTGCCGCGCACGATCCGCACGTTCGACGCCTTCGGCCCGCGCTCGCCATCCTCCACAGTGAACTCGACGACCGCGCCGGGCGCGATCAGCCGCTTGTCCACGTCGAGGTCGTTGACGTGCACGAACACGTCCTCGCCGCCGCCTTCCGGCGCCACGAAACCGTACCCGCGAATCTCGTCGAACCGGACGACCTTACCCGTGACCACCACAAACCCCGCCTCGGAAATTCCAGGGCCGAGAACCGCCCCAAGAGGATGTCGCGCCAAGGTACCGCCTCCGCCTCCACCGGCACAACGGCGGTGTGAAGCACCGCCCGTCCGGGTAAGCCCGACGGTATGAAACTGCTCTACAAACCGCTCAACATCCTGATCAGCGCGCTCGGGGGCGTGCTCGCCGGCGCGGTGTTCAAGCAGGCGTGGAAGGCGATCTCGGGCGACGACGAGGCGCCGAAGGCCACCGCCACCGACCGCAAGATCCAGGAGGTGCTGCTCGCGGCCGCGATCCAGGGCGCGATCTTCGGGCTCGTGAAGGCGGCCGTGGACCGCGGCGGCGCCCAGGCGTTCGAAAAGGCGACCGGCGAAAAGCTGGAGAAGGACTGACGGCTCACGGCACCGGCGGCAGGTGGGCGGCGTCGGGGAACATGGTCAGCGCCCGCAGCGCCGTGCCCAGCTCCGCCACGTCCGCCGGGTCGGTCAGCGAACGGCCGAGTTCGTCCGTGATCCGCTTGAGCCGGTGCCGCACGGTGTTCGGGTGGCAGTACACGCGCTCGGCGGTCGACTTCGTCGAGCCCCGGCAGTCGAACCACGCACGCAACGTCGTCAGCAGGACGGTGCGTTCCTCCGCCGGCAACCGCAGCACCGGCCGCAGGACCTGGTGCGCGAGCTGGGCGGAGGCCTCCGGGTCGCTCGCGACGAGGCCCGCCAGCGGCGATTCAGTGAACTGCACGGTCCCCGTGGTCCCCGGCACGAGGCTCTGCAGCGCCACGCGGGCCAGGTGCAGCGCCCGTGCGGTGTTCCCCAGCCCGGTGAACACGGGGCTCACGCCGACCCGCCCGGTCGCCATCTCCTCCAGCAGCACCAGGACCTTCTCCACCCCGTCCGCGGCGCGCAGTGACACCACCCCGACCTGCAGGTCCGGCGTGAGCCGCCAGGCCGACGCATAGCACCGCTCCCGGAGGAGGTTTTCGATACCGGGCAACGGTTCCTCGCCCAGCCCCGGCGTTTCTGCGGCGACCACGACGTAGGTGCCGTCGAGGGACAGGTCGAGCATCCTGGCGATGTCCCAGAGCGTGCCGTCGGTCGCCGTGCCGCCGGTGAACAACGCTTCCACCAGCGCGAGCCGGCGCTCGTGCCGGGTGCGGGTGATCTCGGCGAGCGTTTCGCGGTACGCCTCGGTGAGGGTTTCGGTGTACTCGTCGATCAACGCCCACAGCGCACGGGTCGCGGCCGCCAGCCCCGCGGTGTCCTCTTCGGACACAGCGACGTCCACGAACCGTTGCCACACCTCGGTGAACCCGATCCGGAACGCCCGCAGCAGCTCCGGCAGCGGCGCACCCTGGTGGGCGCGTTCCCTGCCGGTCGCAGCGGCCTGGCTCAGGTCGGGCGTGCCCGGCTCCCCCAGCGCCCGCAACAGGAACTCCAGGTTCGCCGCGCAGGACGCGCGGAGGTCCTCGTGCGACACGAAACGGGCCTGCCCGTAGACCGGCATCTCGGCGACGATCCGGGCGAACGTGTCCCGCGTCAGCTCCGGCAACCTGGCCCGCGCCGCGGCGGCCAGCCGCGCCACGGCCGGTTCGGCACCCGTGTACCGCATGGGTCGTCCTCACTTCCGGCACTCCCCGTCGAGTGCCTCCGCCGGAAGGAATCTAACCCGAAAGCGGGGCAGTGGCTACATCCGCGCCTCCGCGGTCTTGATCGCCTCCCGGATGCGGGTGTACGTGCCGCAGCGGCAGATGTTGCGGATGCCGTCGAAGTCGGCGTCGGTCAGCTCCCTGCCCGCCGCCTTGGCCTCCCGCACCTTGGCGATCGCGGTCATGATCTGGCCGGGCTGGCAGTACCCGCACTGGGCGACGTCGTGCTCCAGCCAGGCCTCCTGCATCGGGTGCAGCGCACCGGTCCGCTCGTCCTCCAGCCCTTCGATCGTGGTGATCTCGTCGGTGGGCTGGATGTCCGAGACCGGCACGGAACACGGGTTGAAGGCCTTGCCGTTGATGTGGCTCGTGCACGCCTTGCAGACGTTGAGCCCGCAGCCGTACTTCGGGCCGGTCACGCCGAGCAGGTCGCGCAGCACCCACAGCAGGCGCACGTTGTCCTCGGTGTCGACGGTGACCTGCTTGCCGTTCAGGACGAAAGTGTGTCGGGACAAGGTTTCTTCCTTCAGTGCGCGTAGGACAGGCCGTCGACGGGTGAGTCCGGGATGGACGGGACGCGGGGCAGCGGTTCGAAGCTCAGCGTGCCGTGGTTGATGGGGAAGCTGGTGGGCATCCTGCCGACGGCCCTGCCGTAGGCGCACGCGACCGCGGCCAGCGAGCTGGCGACGCCGAGTTCGCCAGCGCCGCCGGGTTCCCCGGTCGCCGGCATGACGATGATCTCCACCTCCGGCGGGGTGTTCCACTGGCGGGTGTAGAAGAAGTTGTCCCAGCTGCCTTCCAGCGGCAGGCCGTCCTGGATGTGCAGGCTTTCGGTCAGCGCCAGCGCGATGCCGTCGTTGATGCAGCCCATCATCTGGGCCTCCAGCCCGCGTGGGTTGATCGGCAGCCCGGCGTCCACGGCCATGACCGCCTTGGTGATCCGGGGGCCGGTCACGCCCTCGCGCACCTTGCGGTTGACGGTTTCGGGACGGCAGTCGATCTCGACGAGCACGGCGCTGCAGCTCTTGTACTCGGCGTGGAAGCCGATGCCCTGCGCCATGCCCGCGGGCATCTTCCGGCCCCACCGCCCGACTTCGGCGACCTTGTCCAGCGCGGCGCGGTACCGGTCGTCCTTGAAGAAGGACCTGCGGAACTCCAGCGGGTCCTTGCCCATCTTCGCGGCGAGCTGGTCGACGATCAGCTCCCGCGCGCACACCACGTTCGGCGAGTAGACGTTGCGCATGCTGCCGGTGTGGAACTTCAGCGGCACCTCGTTGAGCAGCTGCGTGGTGGCGCCGAAGTTGTAGGGCATGGACTGGGACAGCTCGAACACCGTCTGCGAGAACCCGACGTCGCCGACCGGCAGCTTGGCGGCGACGGCCGTGAGCAGCTCGCCGAGCCCGTGCCCGAAGTCGGTGGTGACGCTCGTGTGCCGCTGCTCGTAGCTGACGACGTTGCCCAGCGCGTAGTTCACGCGGATCCGCGAGAGCGACATCGGGTGCGCGCGGCCGTGCCGGAAGTCGTCGGTGCGGTGCCACATGAGCTTGACCGGCTTGCCGATCTTCTTCGAGAACTCGGCGGCCTCCAGCGCGGCGTCGCCGAACAGCTTGCGGCCGAAGGATCCGCCGCCCTGCACCACGTGCACCTTCACCGCCGTCACCGGCAACCCGAGCGACGTCGCGACCTGCTCCTGCGTGACGATCGGCGACTTGAGCGCGGCCCAGATCTCGGCCCGGTCGGCGCGGACGTCGGCGATGGCGCAGTTGGTCTCCAGCGCGCTGTTGCTGGCGAAGGCGAACGTGAACTCGGCGTCGATCGAACCGGTCAGGACGGGCGGGACGACCATCGGCAGCGTCGCCGCCCGCAGCTTCTTCAGCACGCTCGCGTCGGACTCCGCGGCGACCGGGCCGGGGTTCCAGTTCACCTTCAGCGCCCGCACGGCGTCCATGCAGTGCGTGATGGTGCGCCCGCGCACCGCCACGCCGGTGGAGATGACCGCGACGTCGGTGATGCCGGGCATGGCCTTGACCTCGGCGAGGTTGGCCACCGAGGCGACGGTGCCGCCGATCGTCGGCGGACGGCACACCATCGCGGGCAGCGCGTCCGGCACCTGGAGGTCCATCGTGAAGCGCTTGCGGCCGGTGACGGCGTCCCTGGCGTCGATGCGGTTCTGTGGGGTGCCGACGAGCTTGAACTGCGACGTCGCCTTGGGCTGGGCGGTGACCTCCTCCAGGCGGCTGCTCGCGGCGGCTTCGGCGAGCGAACCGTAGGTGGCGGTCTGCCCCGCACTGGAGGTGATGGCTCCATTGTGGACGGTGAGGCTCGACGGCGCGACACCCCACTGCGCGGCGGCGGTGGCGAGCAGCCGGGCGCGGGCGATCGCGGAGACCGTGCGGACGGGCGTGTACATCGAGCGTACCGAGTTGGAGCCGCCGGTGAGCTGGTTGAACACCAGCTCCGGGCGGGCGTCGGCGAGCGTGACGTGCACCTTGTCCAGCGGCAGGTCCAGCTCCTCGGCGATGAGCATCGCGATGGTGGTCGTGATGCCCTGCCCCACCTCGGCCCGCGGCAGCGCGAAGGACACCGTGTCGTCGCGGTTGACCTGCAGCGCGATGAGGCCGGACGTGGGTGCGGCCGCGAGGGTCAGGGCGTCGCCGAGGTCGAGCAGGTCGGCGGGTTCGGGCGGGGACGGGACGGCGGCGCCGGCCCGCGCCGGGGCGAGGGTGTCCACCCCGAGCCGGGCGGCCACCGCGAGGGTCGGGGCGGCCAGCAGGTACCCGAGGAAGCGGCGGCGTTCCAGCCCGGGCAGCGGCGATCGGCGTTGATCTGCCATCGAAGTCCTCTCAGCACTGACAGTGACCGCGGTCACGATAGAAAGCGCTTGCCCGGCGGGTCAACGATCCGTAGCCGTCCGTGCGGATTTCTGTGACGAGGTGACAGCGGAACTCGCCAGAACTGTGACGCGGACACAGCCGAATGTCGTACGACGTACGCCCGGACGGCGCAGAAAGGGCCCGGCGCGCGCGTGCGCCGGGCCCTTCTGCGGCGGTCAGTTCGCGTCGTGCAGCAGTACGCCGCGGATGTTCTTGCCGTCGCGGAGGTCCTGGTAGCCCTCGTTGACCTGCTCCAGCGTGTAACGCCTGGTGACCAGCTCGTCGAGCTTGATGGCGCCCGCCTGGTACAGGCGCAGCAGGCGGACGATGTCGTACTGCGGGTTGGCCGAGCCGAACAGCGTGCCCTTGATCGTCTTCTCGAACAGCGTCAGCACGCCGCCCGACACGTGCACGGTGAGCTTCTCCGGGTTCGCCAGGCCCGTGATGACCACCGTGCCGCCCTTGCCGACGGTGTTGAACGCGGCGGTCACCACGTCCTCGTCCACGGTGCCGACGGTGATCAGCGCCTGGTCGGCCATCTGGCCCCACGTCAGCTCGGCGACCTTCGTCATCGCCTCCTCGGCGGTGGCGAAGGCGTGCGTCGCGCCGAGTTTGAGCGCCGACTCGCGCTTGAACTCCACCGGGTCGACCACCACGACGTTCAGCGCGCCGGCGTGCGCGGCGCCCTGCACCGCGTTGATGCCGATACCGCCGACGCCGTAGACGACCACGGTGTCGCCCGCACGCACGCCACCGGCGTAGTTCGCCGTGCCCCAGCCCGTCGGCACGCCGCAGCCGACCAGGACCGCGGTCTCCAGCGGCAGCCAGTCGTCGACCTTGACGACCGAGTGCTGGGAGATCGTGGCGCGCTCGGAGAACGTGCCCAGCATGCACATCGCGCCGTAGTCGGTACCGCCGCGGTGGAAGCGGAAGCTGCCGTCGGGCAGGTGGCCCTCGAGGATCGTCGCCCCCATGTCGCACAGGTTCGACCGGCCGGTGGCGCAGTAGCGGCACGTGCCGCAGTTGGGGATGAAGCTGCAGACGACGTGGTCACCCGGTTTGACCTTCGTGACGCCGGGGCCGACGTCCTCGATGATCCCGGCGCCCTCGTGCCCGCCGATGATCGGGAACCGGGGCACGAGGTCGTTGTCGATGAGGTGCAGGTCGGAGTGGCAGAGCCCCGCGGCGGTGTATTTGATGAGCACCTCGCCTTCGCGGGGGCCGTCGAGGTCGAGTTCCTCGATTTCGAAGGGCTTGTGCGGATCGTGCAGGACAGCGGCTTTCGTCTTCACGACGCTCTCACCTCTTTGTGATGCCGGTCGCGGACTCGGACGGCTTCATCATGACATCCGAGACAAGCGTCTCGACAGACTTAAGTAGACTTTCCACCCACCGGAGCAAGGTTTCCCGGCCCTCTTCCGCACTCGCACCCCGCGGATCGCCGAGCACCCCGCTGGGGCTGACCGCACGCACACCTCCCTCCCGCAATCGATCCAGCAGAGCCGGAAGTGGTTCGGTGACACCGGTTTCCAGCCGGTCCAGCCGGTCCAGCCGGACGGCCGACGGTCGCAGCGCCAGCATCACCGACGTTTCCGTGCGCCCCGCATGGGAATCGCCGGACGGACCGGTGGGACACCAGGCGCCCACGGCACGTCCCTCGTACCGCAGCGTGTTCACCGCGCGGCGCAACGGTTCCACGTTGCCACCGTGCGCGCACACGAGAACGACCGCCGAGAACGCGTCGGCGGAGCGCCCGAGTTCCACCAGCACCCGCTCGGTCGCGTCCTGCCCGATGGACAGCG
This sequence comes from Amycolatopsis sacchari, assembly GCF_900114035.1. Taxonomy (GTDB): domain Bacteria; phylum Actinomycetota; class Actinomycetes; order Mycobacteriales; family Pseudonocardiaceae; genus Amycolatopsis_E; species Amycolatopsis_E sacchari. Next base: position 10,203 of record NZ_FORP01000045.1, read on the forward strand.
TGCCGGGGAAACCCGCGTGCTCACCGCTGGATCCATACGGCAGCGCGGGTGCGACCACGACGTCGTCCCGCCGCCGCGCGAGTTCTTCGCACAACGCGACGGCGATCTCCGTGTCAACCGTGAAGGGCAGGTGCGGGCCGTGCTGCTCGGTCGCGCCGATCGGCACGGCGAGCAACTTCGGCCGGAGCTCGGGCCAGGTGACGTCCTTCATTTCTTGCCCGGCCAGTTGGAGAAGTCAGGCACCAGCGGCAGGAAGTTTCGTTCTCGCAGGCAACTTCGCCAAACCCCGGCGCCGTAACACAGGTCGTCTGCGGTGCGGGCGAGCAGCCACCGCGCCGGATCGAGATCGGGCCGCGCCTCCCGCCACTCCGCGAGGTGCCGGGCGAGCGCCAGCGCGAGCAAGGCCCGTCCTCGCCGCGTGGCGAGCAACAGCGGCACCGCCACCGGCCCCCAGGTCCGCGTCAGCACGTCGGCGAGGTACCTGCCCGCCCTGAGATGACCGCGCAGGGCGATGGTCAGCGATTCCCGCGCGGGCACCCCGAGCGGGCGGAGTTTCCGAGGCAGCAACGCGGCCGTGCCCAGTGCGACCGCCACGCCGAGCGCGGGACGCCGGGCGGCCACGAGTCCCCACGCGAGCGCGGTCCAGCCGGAGATCCGCAGCGGCGCGATCGCCTGGTGCCCGTGCCGCCGGGCGAGCGGGGCCGCCGACGTGCCGTAGTCGAACCGCTGCCGCGCCCACGCGCGCCACGTCTTCCGCGGCACGTGCAGCACCTCGGCGGCGGGTTCGTAGCGCACGCGCCCGCCCCGGGCGACGAGGCGCCAGACCAGGTCGACGTCCTCACCGAACCGCAGCCGCTCGTCGAATCCGCCCAGCTCACGCAACGCCGCCGTCCGGACGACCAGCGCCGCCGTGGGCACGTAGGTCACGCGGCCACCCTGGCGGACCGGCGCAGGCCCGTCGCCGAGGTCGAGTGACGAACGGGCGGTTTCGTACCGCGCCAGGACGGAACTGCCCGGGGTGCTGCGGATCCGGGGCGCGACGGCGACCACCGCCGGGTCCTCGAAATGCGGCAGCAGCGGGTCGAGCCAGTCCGGTGGTGCCGTGGTGTCGGCGTCGAGGAACGCGGTGAGTTCCGTGGTGACGTGGGCCAGCCCGGTGTTGCGCGCCGCAGCGGGACCACGGGCGACCGGATGTCGTTGTGCCGCACCGGAAATGGGCACTCGCGAGCCGTCGTCGACCACGACGTCCGCTTCCGGCAGCGTTTCCGGGTCGCGGGCGGGCACGACGACCGTGACGTCGGCGCGCGTGAGGTGGGCCTCCCCGTACACCGGGTGCGCCATCCCGGCGTCGATGAGCCGGTCCGCGAGCTTCCGGTGCTGCGGGCTCTCGGCGACGAGCGCCCCGTCGCGCCACTCCCGCACGAGCCGCGCCCCTGCCTCCGACAACCGCAGCACGCGCAGGGGCGCGCCGCCGAGGATGGCGCGGCCGAGCAGTTTCGTGCCGGGGTCGAGGCGCAGCTCCAGCTTCATGCCGTGAACCCCCCGTCCGCGTGCACGACGGTGCCCGTGATCGCCGAGGACTGCTCGCCGCACAGCCAGCACACGGCGGCGGCCACCTCGTCCGGGTCCAGCAGCCGCTCCACGAGCTGGTGCTGTGCGAACTCCTCGACGTCGGCCAGCCCGTAGAGGTCGGCCGTGGCGTCGAGCATCGCCGTGCGGGTCGAGCCGGGTGAGACGGCCGTGGCGGTGATCCCGCTGCCCCGCAGGTCATGGGCCAGTCCGCGGATCAGCCCCACCACGGCGTGCTTCGCGGCGTTGTACCCCGCGAGGTGCCACAACCCGCGGTGCGCGGCGGCGGACGCGAGCGCGACGAACCGGCCGGAGCGCGGCTCGGGCCGCCGCAGCATCGCGGGCACGGCCGTACGCGCGAGGTTGAACACGCCGCGCACGCCGACGTCGAACAACGCGTCCCACTCCGCGTTCGTGGTGTCCCACAACGGTTTCCCGCCCGCCATCACCGCGGCGGCCGCGACGGCGGCGTCCACCCCGCCGAACTCCTGCTCGGCGAGTGCGACCGCTTCGGCGACCGCCCGCGGGTCACGGACGTCCGCGAACACGTCGAGGACCTGCCCCGGCCAGCGGCGGGCGAGCGCGATCAGTTCCTCGCGGCCCGCCGGGGAGTAGGCGAGCCCCGGCAGGTCCGCGCCCAGGTCCACGGCGACGACCCGCCACCCGTCCCGCGCGAGGCGGCCGACGACCGCGGCGCCGATGCCGCGCGCCGCTCCGGTCACCACCGCCACCCTCGTCATTCCGCGTACCCGTGCCGACGCAGGTAGTCCAGCAGTTCGCGCGCCGCTTCCTCCGGTGTCGCGGGCCGGACCAGCTGGGGCGGGGTGCGCTCGACGAGCGCCCCGGTGAGCGCGAGCAGCCGCTGGTGCGGCGCGGCCTCCCGCGGTACCGGCAACGCGCGGGGACGCGGCGAGTACGCCCTGGTCCCGCCCGCCCGCAGGTACCGCAGCGAACCAGGACGCGCGACCGGGATTTCCGCGCGCCGGGCGGCGATCGTGGCGGGCAGCGACGCCCTGCGGAGACCGAGGTCGGCCGGTTCGACCGAGCACACCGCGGGTGGGCCGAACACGAGCCGCTCACGGCGCCCGCCGTCGAGCCGGCGCACGCCCCGCAGCTCCTCCCCCGCCACCGTCAGCTCGACCAGGCCGAGTGCCTGGCACGCACCGAGCCGCTGCGCCAGGAACGCCGGGGTGCTGCCGGTGCCGCGGTCGGCCGAGTGGTCCCCGCACACGACGACGTCCGGCCGGTCCGGCAGCCCGTCGAGCAGCAGCCGTGCGGTCTCGCTGCCGTCCTCGGTGATCGTCTCGGCCAGGGCCTCGACGCGGATCACCTCGTGCGCGCCCACCGCGAGCGCCTCGCGCAGCACCTCGTCCGCCTCGCGCGGTCCGACGGTGACGGCTAGGCACCGCCCGTCGAACGCCTCCGCGATCCGCAGCGCGTGCTCCAGCGCCACCCGGTCGGCGGCACTCGCCCCGCTGGTGCGCGGGTCGGTGCGGACCTCGCCGGTGAGCGGGTCCACGGTCGCGCGCTGGTCGCTCCAGCGCAACGCGGCCACGACGAGCATCGCTACCCCTTCCGGAACACGACGCCGGCGCCCCCGTCGGGGTAGCTCCAGCTGATCGCGCCCTCGCCGTCGCAGATCTGGTAGCAGGTCCCGCATTCGAAGCACTGCTCGTAGTTGAACAGGATCCCGCCGTCGCTCGTGGGCACGAACAGGTCGGCGGGGCACGCGTGCACGCACGCCTTGGTGGTGCACGAACGGCAGACGTCGGTGTCCACCACGATGTGCGGGCGTTCGCCGACGCGGAACTCCACAGTGGACAGCACGTCCGCGAACGCGGGTTCCGCGTACCGCCGGTCGGTCATCGCAGCCCCCGCATCCCGGTCCACGCGTCCCGCGCGAGCTCGCGCAGGCGCACGCCGTTGTCCTTCGCACTGCGCAGCAGGAGCTTGCGCAGCCCCGGTTTCGGCAGCGGGTTGTCGACCTGGAACAGGCCCTGCACCAGGTCGCACACGAAACCCGGGTAGTTGCGCTGCACCCGGTCCGACAGCACGAGGCCGGGGAGCTGCCGCAGCCGGCGGTGGTCGGCGAGCACGAACGAGTCCTCCAGCAGCTTCCGGTAGCCGGACAGCCCCCGCCGCGACACGTCGCCGGCGGCCAGCGCGGCGGCGGCCGCGCGCCCGGCGTACATCCCGGCGCCGAGCGCGAAGTTCACGCCCTCCAGCCAGATCCCGGCGGCGAGGCACATCGCGGCGGCGTCCCCGGCGACCAGCATCCCGTCGCCGACCAGCTCGGGCATCGCGTGGTAGCCACCCTCGGGGATCAGGTGCGCGGAGTACTCGATCTGCTCCCCGCCCTTGATCAGCGGCGCGATCGCGGGATGCCGCTTGAGGTCCGCGACCAGCTCCTCCGGCCGCGTCCCGCCGTCCCGCACGCCTTCGAGCCCCAGCACGACGCCGATGCTGACCGAGTCGAGGTTCGTGTACAGGAAGCCCCCGCCGGGGATTCCCCTTGTGCAGCCCAGGATTTCGATGTCCACGCCGTCGCGTCCGGTGACCCCGAACCGCTCCTCGATCGTCTGCCGCGGCAGTGCGAGCGTCTGTTTGACGCCGAGCGTCAGGTGCGCGGACTCCCCGCCCACCGGGTACATCCCGGCTTCCTTGGCGAGGAACGAGTTCACCCCGTCGCACGCGATCACCACACCCGCCGTGAGGTCGCCGTCCGGCCGGTCGGTGCGCACCCCGACGACGGCACCGGAGGTGTCGCGCAGCAGGCCGGTGGCCACGGTGGAGGGGATCAGCACGGCCCCCGCCTCGACGGCCAGCTCGGCGAGCCACGAGTCGAGGTCCGCGCGGTGGGCGGTCGCCCCGTTGTACGGCGGCTTGCCCCAGTCCTGGGTGCGGAAGTCGAGAGTGAGCGCCTGCGTCGGCGTCATCACCATCGTCGAGCGCCGGGTCACCCAGCGCTGCACGGGCATCCGTTCCCACCACCGCGGCACCAGCTCGTCGAGGATGCGGCCGTAGACCACCCCGCCGTAGACGTTCTTCGAGCCGGGGAACGGTCCCCGCTCGACGAGCGCGACGGAGTGCCCGACCCGCGCCACCTCCAGCGCGGCGGCCGAGCCCGCGGGCCCGGCACCGACCACGACGACGTCGAAGGTCCTCGTCGATTCGCCGACGACGGTGGACCGCGAATCCGGTCCGGCGTAGGTCATCGCACCTCCAGCAGCCGGGCCAGTTCGGCGAGCACGGCGGGCGCGTCGGCGACGATGCCCAGGTCCGCCATCGCCGTCATGGGGCAGGACGGATCGGTGTTGACGCTCACGACGTGCCCGGGGCTGCCGAGCCCGCCGAGGTGCTGTGCCGCGCCGGAGATCCCGAACGCGACGTACAGCTCGGGGTGCACCACGACACCGGTGGTGCCGATCTGACGCTGGTAACCGGTCCACCCGGCGTCGGTGACGACGCGGGTCGCGCCGAGTGAGGCGCCGAGCGCGGCGGCCACCTCGCCCAGCAGCTCCACGGCCTCCGGGCCGCCGAGGCCCGCCCCGGCACCGAAGATCCGCGGCGCTTCGGCCAGGTCCACCGTGCCCGGTTCGGGGTCGAGCACTTCGACGACCGTCACGTCCCGAGCATCGGCCTCCGGAAGTGAGATCCCGGTCAGCGTCTGTGCTTCCGCCGGAGCCGGACCGCGCACCCCGGGTTGCAACGTGGCGACGAACGGGCCGTCTGCCACCAGGTCCACGCACACGCGGCCACCCCAGCGCGCCACTTCCGCGCCCGTCTCGTTCACCCGGATGGCCCCGGCCAGCAGCGGGCGCCGGAGTTCGGCGGCGAGGCGGGGCGCGAGGTCCCGCCCGTCGGCGGAGGCGGGCAGGAGCACGCGCTCGGTGTCGCGCAGCACGGCCGCGAGCTGGCGGGCCCAGCGGCCGGGGGCGAAGGTGCCGTTGTCGGCGAGCCAGCCCGCGGACAGGGACGGCAGCTCGGTCGCGGCCTTGTCGGCCCCGGTGCCGACGAGCAACGCCGCGCCACCGGCCTCGGCGATGGTCTCGTCCGCGCCCAGCGGCAACACCCCATCACGCACCACGAGGACGGCCAGCACGCGGTTCACAACGCCACCCCCACGCGATGCCCCTCGACGACGGCGGCGTGTGCCCGGCGTGGGGTGAGGCAGTCCCCCACGCGGTGGACGGGGAACGGCGCGCCCTTCAGCTGGTGCCACAGGTCGTCCTCGGGGGCCTGGTGCGTCGCGCACACCACCCAGTCACACGCCAGCTCCGCGGTGACGCCGGTGGTGTGGGTGAGCACCTGCAACACGACCCGACCGTCCTTTTCGGACGCTGCCAGCACCACCTCGTCGGTGTGCTGTGTGATGCCTTTCGCGTGGGCACGCACGTTGAACGTCTCCATGTCCAGCGTCACGCCGAGGTCCTGGCCGACGACCATGCCGGACGTGGACAGCCGCACCGAGCACCCGCGGTCGGCGAGCAGTTCCGCGACGGACGTGGCCTGGTGGAAGCCGAGGTCGTCGAGCACCACGACCTCGCCCTCGGGCGCGGCACGGCCTTCGAGCACGTCCCGCACGTCCACCACCCGGTCGAGCCCACCCGCCCAGTGAGGCGCCTGGGGTTTCGCACCGGTCGCGAGCACGACAGCATCCGGGGACTCTGACCGCAGCAGCTCGGCGGTGGCTTCGGCGCCGGTCTTGACGTCCACGCCGTAACGCTGGCACTCGGACAGCAGATTCCGCACCACGTCGAGGAATTCGGCGCGGCTCGGGATGCTCGCGGCGAGCGCGACCTGACCGCCCGTGCTCTCGGCGCGCTCGAACAACGTCACGTGGTGCCCGCGCTGCGCCGCCGTCGACGCCGCCTGCAACCCGCCCGGTCCACCGCCGACGACGAGCACCCGCTTCGGGCGCGGCCCCGGAGTCGGCAGCGGCACGCTTTCCTTGCCAGTACGCGGGTTCTCGATGCAGCCCAGCCAGCGGTTGAGCCCCATCCTGCCGACGCACTCCTGGTTGCACGACAGGCAAGTGCGGATCTCGGGCGCGTGCCCCGAGCGGGCCTTCGCCGCGAAGTCCGGGTCGGCGATCTGCCCGCGCACCACGCCGACGAGGTCGCAGTGCCCCTCCTCGAGTGCCCGTTCCGCCTGCACCGGGTCCTTGATCCGGCCGACGCCGACGACCGGCAGCCGCACCGCCTCGCGGATGGCGTTGGAGATGAACAACGCGTACCCCGGCGGGATGGCCATCGACGCCTCGATCATGAACAACGTCGAGGTCGCCACGCCGATCGAGGTGTTGATGTAGTCGACCTTGCCGGTCGCCTCCACGAGCTTCGCGACTTCGACGGCTTCGTCGATCGTCGTACCGCCCTCGATCAGCTCGTCCCCGCACAACCGCACGCCCAGCGCGCGCCCCAGCCCGATCGCCTCCCGCACGGCATCGATGATCTCCAGCAGGATGCGGGCGCGGTTTTCCAGCGAGCCCCCGTAGGCGTCGGTGCGCTTGTTCGTCGCCGGGGACAGGAACCCGCGCACGATCGACGAGTGCGAGCACTGGAGTTCCACGCCGTCGAACCCGCCCTCGGCGCAGTGCCCCGCGACGGTGCCGTATCCCGCGACGACCTCGGCGATCTCCCGCGTGTCGATGGCCTTGGGCACCTCGCGGAACATCGGGTCCGGCACCGGCGAGGGAGCCCACACCGGCAGCCGCGAGTACATCGACGAAGCCTGCCCGCCGTTGTGGTTGAGCTGCGCGAGGATCGGCGTGCCGTGGGCGTGCACGGCCTCGGTGATGCGCCGGTAGCCCGGGATCACGTCGCGGGAGAAGCCGTGGATCAGCTTCTCGTACGGCCAGTCGGTGCGGTGGGTGGAGTGCTCCTCGGTGATGATCAGCCCCGCGCCGCCGGCGGCACGCGCCGCGTAGTACTCGGCGTGCTGCTCGGTCGGCAGGCCGTCCTGTGCGTAGTTCGTCAGGTGCGCGGAGAACACGATCCGGTTGCGCACCACGAGCGGGCCGAGCCGCAGCGGGGAGAACAGGTACCTCATACCAGCACCTCGTTCACCGACAACGCCGCGCGACGGCCTTCGAGGATCGCCTCGTGCACCGTGCGGGGCGCGACGCAGTCCCCCGCCCTGAGCGCGCCGGGCAACGTGTCCGGCAGCCGGTGTCCACAGTGGACGACCACCGCCGCGGGCAGCTCCCGGCGCTCGGCGGTGAACACGTCTTCGAGCACCACGTGATCGGGCCGCACCTCACGCAGCAGCGACCGCTTGGCGAGCGTGACCCCGGCCTGCTGCAGGCGCGTGTTGGCGTCGGCGAGGTCGCCGGTCAACGCGAGCTGCGTCCCGATCACCTGGTCCTGGCTCACGATCGTGGTCGGCCTGCCCTGCGCGGCCAGCAGTTCCGCCATGCCCACGCCGACGAAGTCCCCCACGGGATCGGCGACCACGACCGGTCCCGGCGGCAACTCGGCGCCGTTGAGGAAGTCGACGACGTCGACGACACGCCCGTGCACCGCGTAGTTCCGGGGCCCCGGCACGGATCCCGTCGCGACGATCGCGCCCTCCGGCACGTCGGTGACCTCCACGCCGGTGATCACCCGCACGCCGAGGCGGCTCACCTCGGACTCCAGCCAGTCGGCGAGGCGCGCCAGCCGGGAGCGGCCGCCGACCCGCGCCGCGACCCGCAGCATCCCGCCCAGGTGGTCGGACCGTTCGCGCAGCTCCACGCGGTGCCCGCGCATCGCCAGCACGCGCGCCGCCTCCAGCCCGGCCGGACCGCCGCCGATCACGAGCACGTCCCTCGGCGCATCGGCCCCCGTCGGCAGCGGGTCCTCGGTCTCGTGCCCGCTGCGGGGCTCGCCGATGCACGAAACGACGGGGTTGCGGTTGTCCCGCACGCGGCACTTCTGGTTGGACAGCACGCACGGCCGGGGCGCCGCGCCCGCCCGCACCTTCTCGACCAGCGAGGGGTCAGCGACCTGCGCCCGCGTCATCTCCACCAGCGCCGCGACGCCGTCGTCGAGCGCCTGCTGGGCCTGCCCGGGATCGACCACGCTGCCCTGCAACACCGTCAGCGTGCGCCCCTCGACGGCTTCGGTGATCCGGCGGCACAGCTCGACGTTGAAGCCCGGCTCGGTGTGCAAGTCAGGCCTGGTGGCGGAAGCGCTCATCGCCGAACCCCGCACGGGCACGAGGTAGTCGACCGAGGCGGCGAGGTCCGCGGCGAGCACCGCCGCCTGCTCGGGTGTGAGCCCGGCCCAGGGCGCCAGCTCGTCACACGACAGCCGCAGCCCGATGATGCGGTCGCCGACAGCCTCCCGCACCACGCCGAGGACTTCCCGCAACAGCCGCGACTTGTCCGTGCCGTACTCATCGCCGCGCTGGTTCGTCAGCGCGGAGGAGAACTGCCGCAGCACCGAGTACTGCCCCGCGTCCAGCTCGACACCGTCCACTCCGGACTCCGCGGCGAGTGCCGCCGACTCACGGAAACCCTCGACGAGCGCCCGGATCTCGGTGTCTTCCATCTCCATCGGCAGTTCACGACTCGCCACATCAGGCACCCGCGACGGCGCCCACAACGCCGACTGCCCGTACGCCGACGACCCCTGCGAACCCGCATGCCCGAGTCCCGCGACGACGAGTGTCCCGTGTGGACGGCAGGCCTCGACGACGGACACCCACCCAGGACCGCACAACACGGCGAGCGGCGCCCGTTCGTACGGCCAGTCGGAGTCGTGGACGCTCGCCGTCTCGGTGACGATCATCCCCGCGCCGCCCGCGGCACGCGCCGCGTAGTAGGCGACGTGGCGTTCGGACAGCACCCGGCCGCGCGCGAGGTTCGTCTCGTGCGGCCCGAAAAGCACGCGGCTGGGCGCGGTCCTCCCCGCGATCTCGACGGGGGCGGTCAGTGCGGCCATCACAGCCCGGCGAGCGGGCTGGTGTCACACGCGCGGTCCGGCCGGGGCGGACCGAAGCCGATGCTCACCGGCACCTTGCGGCTCTTCCGGTGCGAATGGTCCACATCGGACCGTGGTGCCGCGCCGACGGTCGCCAGCGCGCGGGCACCGTGGCCCTGCACGCATTCCGGGTCGGGGCCGTCGAGCGGCAGGCCGGTGAAGAACTTCGCCGCCATGCAGCCGCCCTGGCAGGAGTCGTAGGCGGAGCAGGACGTGCACGCGCCGCCGGTCTGCGGCCCGCGCAGGCGGGTGAACAGCTCCGACTCGCGCCACACGCGGCCGAACCCGCCCTCGTCGCGGACGTTGCCCGCCAGGAACTCGCGGTGGATCGCGAACGGGCACGCGTAGACGTCGCCGACGGGGTCGATCAGGCACACGACCCGGCCGGCGCCACACAGGTTGAGCCCGGGCAGCGGGTCCGAGCCGAGCGCGTTGAGGTGGAAGAACGAGTCGCCGGTCAGCACCTTCTCGCCGCGCGCGACGAGCCAGTCGTACAGCTGGAGCTGCTGCTCGGCGGTCGGGTGCAGCTCGTCCCACACGTCCGCGCCGCGTCCGGACGGCCGCAGGCGGGTGATGCGCAGCTGCGCCCCGTAGGTGTCGGCGATCTCGGCGAACGCGTCGAGCTGGCCGACGTTCTGCCGCGTCATCACGACGCTGAGCTTGAAGTCGCGGAACCCGGCGTCCCGCAGGTTCGTCATGGCGCGGATCGCGGTGTCGTACGAACCGGGCCCGCGGACGGCGTCGTTGACGTCCGCGGTCGCCCCGTCGAGCGAGATCTGCACGTCCACGTAGTCGGTCGAGGCGAGCCACCGCGCGCGCTCCGGGGTGAGCTTGACGCCGTTGGTGGAGAACTTGACCCCCACCTGGTGCGCCACCGCGTAGGAGACCAGCTCCCAGAAGTCGGGGCGGACGGTCGGCTCCCCGCCGCCGATGTTGACGTAGAAGACCTGCATGCGCTGCAGCTCGTCGATCACGGCCTTGCACTCCGCCGTGCTCAGCTCACGCGGGTCGCGCCTGCCCGAGGAGGACAGGCAGTGCACGCAGGAGAGGTTGCACGCGTAGGTCAGTTCCCACGTCAGGCAGATCGGGGAGTTCAGGCCTTCCTTGAAGTGCTCGACGAGCTTCATCGCACGCCTTTCAAATCCGTCGCTCGATGGTTCCGGTGCGCTCCAGCCCTTCGAGCGCCTTGAGGTAGGACGGCCGCTGGTCCGGCGGGACCCCGGCCGCGTCGAGGGTGGTGTGCACGTCCGGCTGCTCCTCCAGCGTGCGCACCACCTCGACCAGCAACTTCGTCTTCAGGAACGACAGCCTGCGGGTGCCGAAGTCGTACGCGAGCGCTCCGAAGGGCTCGGGCCGGAGCGCGATGCGCGGTGAGCACCGGTAGGGCTGTTCGGGCTCGAACACGACGGTCAGTACACCCCGCACATACCGTCGATGGAGACCTCCTCGACGAGCAGCTCCTCCTCCACCAGAGCCTCGTCGCGCGTCTGGGGGACCTGCTGGGTCTCGGACATGGGATGCTCCCTTCGCCAGCGGCCGCCACGGTGCGGCCCGCGTCACAGACAATAATGGCACCCAGTGCCGAATGGAAGAGGCGATGACCGAGCAACCGGGTTCGCGGGCGGGCAGGCGCCCGATCACGTCGCGCGCGGAGGTCGAGCACGCGGCGTTCGAACTGTTCGCCCGGCAGGGTTTCGAGCGCACGACGGTCGACGACATCGCGCAGGCCGCCGGTATCGGCAGGCGCACGTTCTTCCGGTACTTCCCGTCGAAGAACGACATCGCGTGGGGCGACTTCGACAGCGAGCTGGAGCGGCTGCGCAAGCGGCTGGCCGGCTACCCGCCCGAGGTCCCGCTGGGCGACGCGATCCGCGAGGCGCTTGTCGAGTTCAACCGGATCGATCCGGAGGAGGCGCCGTGGCACCGGCGCCGGATGGAGCTGATCCTCACCACGCCCGCGCTGCAGGCGCACTCGACGCTGCGGTACGCCGACTGGCGGCAGGTGATCGCGGAGTTCGTCGCCGACCGCCTCGGCGTGCCCGCGGACTCCCTCGCCCCCCAGGCGATCGCGTACGCGACCCTCGGCGTCGCGCTGGCCGCGTACGAGCAGTGGCTGCGCAGCCCGGACGCGGAGCTGCCCGAGCTGCTGACCGCCGGGATGCGCGAGCTGAGCGCCGCCGTCGGCTGACCGCGTCGCGCGGAGCGGGCTCGGTCTCTACGATCTCGGGTGTGCTGCTCCCGCGTGGTTCCCAGGCCATCAGCCCGACCGGCCATTACACCGGGTACGTGTGGGTGCGGCACGGGCTGGCGCCGGCGGAGCTGGCGACCCCCGAGGGGCGGGTGCTGTTCCACGCGCTCGAACCCGCGATGCGGGTGAGCAGGCTGCTGGGGCGGCCGACGTTCGAAGGGCTGCTCGTCGCGCGGCACCGGATGCTCGACGTGCTGCTGGCCGGCGCGATCGACCGCGGTGAGGTCGGGCAGGTGGTCGAGATCGCGGCCGGGCTCTCGGCGCGGGGCTGGCGGTTCAAGCAGCGGTACCCGGTGACCTATGTGGAGGCCGACCTGCCGGGAATGGCCGCCCGCAAGAGAAAACTACTGGAGCGGCTCGACGGCCCGCTCCCGCGCGTCGAGACGATCGACGCGCTCGCCGACGACGGTCCGCACAGCATCCACGCGCTGGCGGACACGCTCGACCCGTCGGTCGGTACCGCGATCATCACCGAAGGCCTGCTGAACTACTTCGACCGCGACGCGGTGACGGGCATGTGGCGCCGTTTCGCCGAAGTGCTCCGGCGGTTCCCCGAGGGCGCCTACTTCGCGGATCTCGTGCTGCAACCGCGGTCCATTGTGGAACGCATCGGCGCCGGCGTGCTCTCGGCCGTCGTCCGCGGTCGCGTGCACCTGCATTTCGCCGACGAATCGGAAGCCGCGCAGGCTTTGCGGGAGTCGGGTTTCCCGGCCGCGGAATTGACACGAGCGGGCCAGGATGACCCCGGCGCGCGGCTCTCCCACGTGATCGACGCGTGGACTTGACCGGTTCGGTCGCGAATCCTCACCGGACCGCGACCGAACCGGACGAATTGTCGATTAGAGAATTCCGCCGAGCGGCCCGCTCTTGCCGCCGAGGAGGCCACCGAGCAGCCCGTTCAGCAGGTTGCCACCACCAAGCCCGCCCAGCTGGGCCGTCCGCGCCTGCGCAACGTCCTGGTGCGTCGCGGAAGTTTCGGCCAGCGCGGGTGCGGCGGAAATGGCCGTAGCCGCCCCCGCCAGCGCGAGCACGGTGATCCCCCGGCGGATTTTCCGCGAATTGTTCACGATTTCTCCCTTTGCGGTGTCGTTTCGGGTTGGTGAGCCACCAACCTAAAACGCATCGCACCCGTTCGCAGTGCGGCTGAATACAACAACCCGAACGAGCGGTTTTCAGTCCTCCGCGAGGTTGCGCACACAGGAGGTGAGCGCTTCCAGCAACACCTGCTGCTGCGAGGAATTCAGCCCGCGGCACATCCGCTTTTCCACCCGGCGCACCGCCACACTCGCGGTGTGCAGTTGCTCGCGCCCGGTCGACGTCAGTTCCGTCGGCAGCTCCCGGCCGCGCGGGGCGGCGGCAGGCCGGGTGACGAGGCCGCGTTCTTCGAGACCGCGGAGCACGACGTTCATCGACTGGCGGGTGACGAACGCGCCGCGCGCGAGCTCGGCGTTGGACAAGCCGGGGCGCTGGCCCAGCAGTTCCAGGCACGCGTACTGCGGCACGGTCAGCCCCAGCGGGCGCAGCGCCACGTCCATCGCACCCCGCAGCGACACGGCCGCCTGCTTGAGCACGTACCCGACGGCGCTCTCGACGGGACCGACCACCTCTTGACTCATGTCAGGATTCTGACATACCGTGGTCGATGTCAGGACTTTGACATCGAAGGAGTCTCGCATGACCGTCACCGGACCCGACTTCATCGCACTGCAGGTGCGCGACCTCGAGCGCGCCGCCTCGTTCTACGAGGAGCAGCTCGGGCTGGACCGCGCCGAGGTGAGCCCGCCGCACGCGGTCGTGTTCGCGACGACCCCCGTCGCCTTCGCCGTGCGGGAACCGCTTCCCGGCGTCGACCTCGACGCCGGACGTCCCGGCCTCGGTGTGGCGCTGTGGCTGCACGCGGACGACGCCCAGACGCTGCACGACAAGCTGGCGGAGGCCGGCGTCCCGATCGTCGCACCGCCGTTCGACGGCCCGTTCGGCCGCACGTTCACGTTCACGGACCCCGACGGTTACGCGGTGACCGTGCACGACAAGCAGTGAGCCCCCGAGGTCATCGACGGGCGGACGCGGCGTGGTCCGACGCCGCGTCGATGACCTCCTCCAGCACGTCGCGGGAGTTGCGCAGCTCGGCGATCATCCGGTCGATGCGGTCGCGTTCGGCGGCGAGTTCGGCGACCAGTCGCGGGGTGGCAATCTCGGCGGGGCCGCCGTCCGCGTCGCGCATGCACGGCAGCAGGTGGGCGATCTTCCTGCTGTGCAGCCCGGCCGCGAACAGCTCCTGGATCCGGATGACGCGGTCGACGGCCTGCTCGGGGTAGTCGCGCTGGCCGCCGGGCGTGCGGGCCGGCGTGAGGAGCCCCTGCTGCTCGTAGTACCGCAGCGACCGCTCGCTGACCCCGGTCCGCCGCGCGAGCTCCCCGATCCGCATGCCTGCCCCCTGCACACTTGAACCTGACACCAATGTCAACTCTTACCTTGCCGGCATGGCGGAAAACAAGCTCTTCACCTACAGCCCGATCTCCGAGCGGCCCGCGATCACCTGGCCCGGTGGCGCCAGGGTCGCGGTCTACGTGGGGCTCAACGTCGAACACTTCCTCGTCGACCGGCCGTCCACCAGCATCTGGCCGGGTTCGGCGAACCTGGTGCCCGATCCGCTGAACTACGGCTGGCGGGACTACGGTGCGAGGGTCGGCATCTGGCGCACGATCGAAAGCCTGGACCGCCACGGCATCCGGGCGAGCGTGCTGCTGAACTCCGCGGTCGCCCACCACTACCCGCAGATCATCGAGGCCGGTCGCGCGCGGAACTGGGCCTGGCTCGCACACGGCCGCACCAACTCCATCCTGCACACCGGCATGGAGCGTGACGAGGAGCGGCAGTTCCTCACCGACGTGATCGACACCATCGCCACCGCCACGGGACAGCGGCCGCGCGGCTGGATGGGACCGGGCCTGACGGAGACCTTCCACACCCCGGAACTGCTCGCCGAACTCGGCCTGAGCTACGTACTGGACTGGACCAACGACGATCAGCCCTATCCGCTGACCGTGCCGGGGATGATCAGCGTCCCGTACTCGGTGGAGCTCAACGACCTGATCCTGTTCGGCAAGGGCTGCAGCGGTCCGGAGTTCGTCCGCATGGTGCGCGACCAGTACGAACAGCTGCACGCCGATTCCGAACACAGCGGCCGGGTGATGGCCCTCGCACTGCACCCGTTCGTCATCGGCCAGCCCTTCCGGCACAAGTACCTCGACCAGGCACTCGAGTTCCTTGCGGGACAGGAGGGTGCGTGGCTGACGACCAGCGATGAGATCGCGGAGGAGTACCTGCGTCAGCACCCGACCCACCCCACCCGACCCCGAGAGCTGGGTGATCATCCCGTCGCCTGACACCGGCGAGGCATTCTTTTCTTTTGCTGCTCTCGCCTGAGTGCCCGGGTACCGGGGTCCACCGGCGCTGGCGCGCCTGCTCGGGCGGCCCCACCCCCGCCCCATCCCCTTGATGGTTTAACGGTTGGCTCACCGCGTCAAGGGCGCCTCAGTGTGAGGGTGTGGGTGGGCTGTGGCTTGGTGGTTATGGTCCGGTTTGGTTGCGTGGTGACTGGCAAGGGCGCTGC
>NZ_FORP01000063.1 GCF_900114035.1 Amycolatopsis sacchari
ACGAACGCGACGATGCCCTGCCCGGTGGTGGGGTCGGTCGCGCCGACCACGGCGGCCTCGGCGACGGTCGGGTGCGAGACCAGCGCCGACTCGACCTCGGTGGTGGAGATGCGGTGGCCGGACACGTTCATCACGTCGTCCACCCGGCCCAGCAGCCAGATGTCGCCGTCGTCGTCGTACTTCGCGCCATCACCCGCGAAGTAGTAGCCCTGGTCGGCGAAACGGGACCAGTAGGTCTCCTTGAAGCGCTCGTCGTCGCCCCAGATGCCCCGCAGCATCGACGGCCACGGCTTGTCCAGCACCAGGTAACCGCCGCCGCCGTGCGGGACCTCCTTGCCGGTGTCGTCCACGACGATCGCCGAGATGCCGGGCAGCGGGGTCTGCGCGGAACCGGGCTTGGTCGCGGTGACCCCGGGCAGCGGGGAGATCATGATCGCCCCGGTTTCGGTCTGCCACCAGGTGTCGACGACGGGGGCTTTGCCGGCGCCGATGTGTTCGCGGTACCAGATCCAGGCTTCGGGGTTGATCGGCTCACCCACCGACCCCAGCACCCGCAGCGACGAGAGGTCGTACTTGGCGGGGATGTCGTCGCCCCACTTCATGAACGTGCGGATCAAAGTGGGCGCGGTGTAGTAGATGGAGACTTTGTAGTTCTGGATGATCTCCCAGTGCCGGCCCTCGTGGGGGGTGTTGGGGGTGCCTTCGTAGACGACCTGGGTGACGCGGTTGGCCAGGGGCCCGTAGACGATGTAGGAGTGCCCGGTGACCCAGCCGATGTCGGCGGTGCACCAGTAGACGTCGCGGCCGGGTTTGTGGTCGAAGACGACGTGGTGGGTGTAGGCGACCTGGGTGAGGTAGCCGCCGGAGGTGTGCAGGATGCCCTTGGGGCGGCCGGTGGTGCCGGAGGTGTAGAGGATGAACAGGGGGTGTTCGGAGTCGAACGCCTCCGGCGTGTGCTCGGGGGACTGGGCGTCGACCAGGTCGTGCCACCACACGTCCCGGCCTTCGGTCATGGGGACGTCTTCGCCGGTGCGGCGCACCACGATGACCTTCTCCACCGACTCGGCGCCCTCCAGGGCCTGGTCGACGTTGGCCTTCATGGGGGCGGCCTTGCCGCGGCGGAACTGCCCGTCGGAGGTGATGACGATCTTGGCGGCGGCGTCGTCCACGCGGGAGCGCAGCGCGGCGGGGGAGAACCCGCCGAACACCACGCTGTGCAGGGCGCCGATGCGGGCGCAGGCCAGCATCGCCACGATCGCCTCGGGGATCATCTGCAGCTGGATCGCCACCCGGTCATGGGCCTTGACCCCCAGCGACAGCAGGGCGTTCGCGGCGCGGGAGACGTCGTCCTTGAGCTGGGCGTAGGTGATGTCACGGGTGTCGCCGGGCTCGCCGACCCAGTGGATGGCGACCTGGTCCCCGTGCCCGGCCTCGACATGCCGGTCCACACAGTTGTAGGCCACGTTCAGCTTGCCGCCCACGAACCACTTCGCGAACGGGGCACCGGACCAGTCCAGCACCCGGGACCACTTCGTGTCCCACGTCAACCGCTCCGCCTGCTCCGCCCAGAAC
>NZ_FORP01000006.1 GCF_900114035.1 Amycolatopsis sacchari
GGACACTTCCTGGCCAAGCCAACCCCACACGGCGGCAGCGCCCTTGCCAGTCACCACGCAACCAAACCGGACCATAACCACCAAGCCACAGCCCACCCACACCCTCACACTGAGGCGCCCTTGACGCGGCCGCCCCGCCGTAAAACGATCAGCGACGAAGGGCGGTGAACCGGCAGCCCGCACGGCGACCGGCACCGGCCGCCCACCCGTCACCCCTCAAACATCCACAGAAGCCGCAGCCACCAGCCGAGCGTAGGCCCCGTCAGTGGAGAGAAGTTCAGCGTGCGACCCCAGCTCGCTGATCCGCCCGTCCTCCACGACAGCCACCCGATCAGCGGCCGCCGCGGTGTGCAGCCGATGCGCGATGGCGATCACTGTCCGCCCGGCCAGCACCCCGCTCAACGACCGCTCCAACTGCCGCGCCGACGACGTGTCCAACAGCGACGTCGCCTCGTCCAGCACCACCGTGTGCGGGTCGGCCAGCACGACCCGGGCCAGCGCGAGCTGCTGCGCGACCGCAGCAGGCACTGCCAGCGCCCCGGCCCCGAGCCGCGTGTCCAGCCCGTCCGGCAGCCCGTCGAACCACCCCCGCAGCCCCACGGCTTCCAGCGCCCTCACCAGGTCGGCGTCCTGCCACTCGCCCGCGGGCAGTGTCAGGTTCTCCCGCAGCGTGCCCGCGAACACGTGCTGTTCCTGCGTCAGCAGCAGCACCTCACCACGCAGCACGTCCTCCGGCAGCGTCGACACCTCCGCCCCGCCGATCGTCACCGAACCGGCTCCCGGCGCCGCCACCCCCGCGAGCAGCCTGCCGAGCGTCGACTTCCCCGCACCTGACGGCCCGACGATCGCCAGCCGCTCGCCAGGCGGTACGCGCAGGTCGATGCCGTGCAGCACCTCGCGGTCCGCGGAGTACCCGTACCGCACCCCGCGCACCACGATCTCCCGGCCGTGCGGGCGCCCGTCCCGCCGCCGCTCGTCGCTGCCGCGGACCCCGATGATCCGCCGCAGCGCGGTGCCCGACACCAGCACGTCCTCGGTCCACCACAGCAGCTCCTCCAGCGGCCCCGCGAGCGCCTGGACGTACACGACCATCGTCGTCACCACGCCCAGCCCGACGAGCCCCCGCCCGTACGCCCACGCGCCGAGCAGCAGCATCACCGCGATCGGCAGCACCTGGGACAGCTGCATCCACGGCACCCACCGCACGGACAGGCTCCGCAGCTCACGCTCGCGCCCGACCGCGTCCGCGAGCGCCCGCCTGCCCAGCGCGACGCGGCGCTCGACCAGACCCAGGGCCTCCGCCGTGCGGGCGCCGTCCGCCGTCTCGTGCAGCTGCGTCTGCACGTCGGCCCACCCGCTGAGCATCCGCTCGATCGTCCTGGGCACGCGGGTCCAGTACCACCGGCACGACAGGTACAGCACCGGCACGACGACCAGCAACGCGAGCGACAGCAGCGGCGACGTGACGACCATCGCGACCACCGTGCACGCCACGGTCACGGTGGACACGACGATCTCCGGCACCCCGTTGCGGACGGCGTGGTCCACCCGGTCGGCGTCGGTCGTCGCGCGGCTGAGCAGGTCGCCCGTGCCCGCGGCCTCCACCGTGCTCAACGGCAGCTTCAGCGCTTCGCCCACGAAGGACTCGCGCGTCTCGGCCAGCACGCGCTCACCCAGCATCCCCGCGCGCACCCTGGCGAGCCGCTTCAGCGTCGCCTGCACCACCAGCACGACGACGAACAGCAGCGCAAGCGCCTCGATGTTCGCGTGCCCCGCGACCACGGAGTCCACCAGCCTGCCCAGGATCTGCGGCCCCACGAGGCCCGCCACGGAGGCCAGGCCGAACAGCCCGATCACCCCGGCGAACGCCCCGCGGTGCGTGCGCACCGTGGTGCGCAGCCACGCCCTCGCCGCCCGCGTTGTCGCGAGCGGCAGCTTCACCGGCACGAGATCACCTCATCCGCCACGACCGTCCACAACGGACTCTCCGTGAACACCACCGTCGTCCTGCCCCTCCGCAGTTCCGCGACCCGCTCGGTGATCCGCGCCTCGGTGTGCGTGTCCACCGCCGACGTCGGTTCGTCGAGCAGCAGCACGTCCGCGTCGAGCGCGAGCGCCCGTGCGAGGCTCAGCCGCTGCCGCTGCCCGCCGGAGACCTCGCGGCCCCGCTCGCCGATCACCTCGTCCAGCCCGTCGGGGAAACCGGCCACGATGTCGCCGGCGTCGGCCGCGGCGAGCGCCGCCTCCGCCCGTTCCTCCGGCACCAGCTGCTCCCGCAACGGACCCGAGAACCACAGGTCCTGGTTGTGCGCGTAGACCACCCGCGACCGCAGCTCGCTCAGCGCCACCTGGTCGGCGGGAACTCCCGACACCAGCACGCGCTCGCCGGGCGCCGCGTCCGCGAAGCGCGCCATCCGCTCCGCGAGCTCCTCCGCCCGCTTCCCCGCGTCGATCACCGTCAACTTGCCCGCCACGGCGGTGAAGCCGGTCTCGCTGTCGTGCAGTTCCAGCGGCCCTTCCGGCAGCGCGACCGGCCGCTCCGGCTCGGCCAGCACCGGGCGCAGCGCCAGCACGCCGCAGATCTTGCGGGCCGCCACCAGCCCCGAGGTGAAGGCGTTCGCGAACTCCGTCGCCGTGCTCACCGGGACCACCAGGAACGCCGACGCGGCGTAGAACGTGACCAGCTCGCCGACCCCGATCGTGCCCGCCACGGCCAGCCGCGCACCGAGCCACGTGATCGCGACGGTCACCAGTCCGGGCAGCAGGACCTCGGCACCCACGAGCCACGAGTCGCTGCGGGCCACCCCGACCCCGGCCAGCCGCACCCGCTGGCTCGCGCCGCGGAACCGCTGCGCGAACTGCCGTTCGCCACCGATGCCCCGCAGGATCCGCAGGCCGGACACGATGTCCGAGGCGATGGAGTTCACCTCGGACAGTTCCTCCCGCTGCTCGCCCTTGCGGCGCTGGAGCGGGGCGACGAGCCGGCCCATGCCCAGCACCGCGACCGGCACCCCGACCAGTGCCACCGCACCGAGCAGCGGCGAGGAGAACAGCAGCACGACGCTGACCGTGAGGAACGCCACGACGGACCCGAACATCCTGGGCCCCACCTCGAGGACGTTGCCGATCCGGCCGATGTCGCTGGAGGAGAGGGCCATCACGTTCCCCGTCGCCGCCTGGGCACGCAGCGACGCGCCGAGGCGCGCGGTGTGGTCGGCGATCAGCCGCTGCGCGGTCGAGGAGCCGTGCAGCCAGGTCGTGTGCACCGCGAAGATCAACGCCCCGCCGAAGACCGCCTGCACCACGCCGAGGCCCGCGACGAGCACGATCTGGCCCCAGATCCGTTCACCGCGGGCGATCGCGGTGACCGTGTTTCCGATCACCAACGGCAGCAGCGCGCCCGGCAGCAACCACACCGCGCCCAGCACACAGGCGGCCACGGCCAGCAAGGGCCGGGCCCTGAGCAGGGCGCCGAGGAAGCGCAAGGGGGTGAGCCGGGACGGCAGACGCATTCTGCAAACGGTATGGAGGCCCCGTGTCCAGGTCGACCGAATTTCCCGTCAAGCTACCCTGGTCTGGTGACGGAAGCCCTGGTCATCGACACCACCGCCCGCGCCGCAGCCACTCCGGAGACCCCGCAGCCCTACCGCGAGCTCGGCCTCGCCGAGGACGAGTACGCCCGCATCCGGGAGATCCTCGGCCGCCGCCCCACGGACGCCGAGCTCGCCATGTACTCGGTGATGTGGAGCGAGCACTGCTCGTACAAGTCCTCGAAGAAGCACCTGCGCTACTTCGGCGAGACCACCACGCCCGAGATGAAGGCCAGGATGCTCGCCGGTATCGGCGAGAACGCCGGCGTCGTCGACATCGGCGACGGCTGGGCCGTCACGTTCAAGGTGGAGAGCCACAACCATCCGTCCTATGTGGAGCCCTACCAGGGCGCGGCGACGGGAGTCGGCGGCATCGTGCGCGACATCCTCGCGATGGGCGCGCGCCCGCTCGCGGTCGCCGACGCGCTGCGCTTCGGCCCCGCCGACGCGCCGGACACCCGCCGCGTGCTGCCCGGCGTGGTCGCCGGCGTCGCGGGCTACGGCAACTGCCTCGGCCTGCCGAACATCGGCGGCGAGGTCGTGTTCGACCCGAGCTACGCCGGCAACCCGCTGGTGAACGCGATGTGCGTCGGCGCAATGCGCACCGAGGACCTGCACCTCGCCTTCGCCTCCGGTACCGGCAACAAGATCATCCTCTTCGGCGCGCGGACCGGGCTCGACGGCATCGGCGGCGTGTCCGTGCTGGCGAGCGACACGTTCTCCGGCGAGGAGTCCGCCGGCGGCCGCAAGAAGCTGCCCAGCGTCCAGGTCGGCGACCCGTTCACCGAGAAGGTGCTCATCGAGTGCTGCCTCGAACTGTTCGCCGAGAAGCTCGTGGTCGGCATCCAGGACCTCGGCGGTGCCGGGCTTTCGTGCGCCACGTCGGAGCTGGCCGCGGCCGGTGACGGCGGGATGCGCATCGAGCTGGACCGCGTTCCGCTGCGCGCCACCGGGATGAGCCCGGCGGAGATCCTGTCGAGCGAGTCGCAGGAACGCATGTGCGCCGTCGTCGAACCGTCCAAAGTGGAGGAGTTCCTCGCGGTCTGCCGCAAGTGGGACGTCATCGCCACGGAGATCGGCGAGGTCACCGACGGCGACCACCTGGTGATCACCTGGCACGGCGAGACCGTCGTGGACGTGCCGCCGCGCACCGTCGCGCACCAGGGCCCGGTGTACGACCGGCCCGTCGTCCGTCCGTCCACTCAGGACACCCTGCAGGCGAGCACCACGGCGGGGCTGGCCCGCCCCAGCACCCCCGAGGAGCTGCGGGAGACCATCCTGCGCGTGATCTCGTCGCCGAACCAGGCGTCGAAGGACTGGGTCACCGAGCAGTACGACCGCTACGTGCGCGGCAACACCGTGCTCGCGCAGCCCGCCGACTCCGGCCTGATCCGGATCGACGAGAAGACCGGCCGCGGCGTGGCCGTGTCGACCGACTGCAACGCCCGCTTCGTCTACCTGGACCCGTACCTCGGCACGCAGCTCGCGCTCGCCGAGTCCTACCGCAACGTGGCGACCAGCGGCGCGACGCCGGTGGCCGTCACGAACTGCCTGAACTTCGGGGCCCCCACCGATCCCGGCGTGATGTGGCAGTTCGAGCAGGCCGTGCACGGCCTCGCCGACGGCTGCGCGCAGCTGGGCATCCCGGTCACCGGCGGCAACGTCAGCTTCTTCAACCAGACCGGCGACACGGCGATCCTGCCCACCCCGGTGGTGGGTGTGCTCGGCGTGATCGACGACGTGAAGCGCCGCATCCCGACCGGGATCGGCGCCGAGGCCGGGGAGACGCTGCTGCTGCTCGGCGAGACGCACGACGAGCTCGACGGCTCCGCGTGGGCGCAGGTGGTCCACGACCACCTCGGCGGGCGGCCGCCGAAGGTGGACCTGGAGCGCGAGCGGCTGCTCGCCGAGGTCCTGGTCGCCGGCTCGCGGGACGGCATGATCTCGGCCGCGCACGACCTGTCCGACGGCGGGCTCGCGCAGACACTGGTGGAGACCGTGCTGGTCGGCCAGTGCGGTGCCCGGATCGTCCTCGACGAGGACGTGGACCCGTTCGTGCAGCTGTTCTCCGAGTCGTCGGGCCGGGTGCTGGTGGCGGTGCCGCGGACCGAGGAGCTGCGGTTCACCGAGATGTGCACCGCGCGCGGCCTGCCGTGGCGCAAGACCGGTGTGGTCGACCCGGAGTCCGGCGCGCTGGAGATCCAGGGCGTGACGTCCTTCCCGCTCGCCGAGCTGCGTGAGGCGTGGGAGGGCACGCTGCCCAAGCTGTTCGGCTGATCAGCGCGGCACGAGGGAACGCTGCATCAGCTGGGTGTCCAGCCACTGGCCGTGCTTGTAGCCGACCGCGGTCAGCCTGCCCGCGTCGGTGAAACCCCGTCGGCGGTGCAGCGACGACGAGACGTTGCCCGGTCCCGGGGCGGCGATCACCGCGATCACCTCGCGGATGCCCGCCGCCCCGCACCGGCTGAGCAGCTCGTCGAGCAGCAGCCCGCCGAGGCCTTTGCCGACGGCGTCCGGCGCGAGGTAGATCGAGTCCTCCACCGTCTGCCGGTAGGCGGGGCGCGGCTTCCACGGCGAACAGTAGGCGTAACCGGCGACGGCGCCGTCCAGCTCGCCCACCAGGAACGGCAGGCCCGCACCGGTCACGGCCGCGAAACGGCGCTCCCACTCGGCGAGGTCCGGCGGCTCCAGCTCGAAGGTGGCCACGCTGTGCTCGACGTAGTGCGCGTAGATCTCCGCGACTGCCGGAAGGTCAGCCGCGGACGCTGATTTCACTATAGCGGAATCTGCCACTACTATAGAATACATGGATCTTGTCGCCCTCGGGGAACGCGTCCAGGCCGCCCGTCTGGAACGGGGCCTGACCCTGCAGGCTCTGGCCGAACGCTCCGAGGTGAGCGTGAGCATGCTGTCCTCAGTCGAACGAGGGGCGAAGGCTCCGACGATCGTGGTCCTCGACCGGATCGCGACGGGGCTCGGACTGCCGCTGGCGCAGCTGATCACCCAGCCGGCCCGCCGGATCCTCCGCCGCGCCGCCGAGCAGGACACCGTGCACGAACCCGGCGGCTGGCAGCGCACGGTCCTGACCCCCGTCGTGCCCGGGGTGAACTTCGAATGGATCCGTTCGACGCTGCCGCCGGACTGCGAGGCGGGCACGTACCCGCCGTACGCCACCGGTTCCCACGAGTTCATCGTCGTGCTGGACGGCACGCTGACGCTGACCATCGACGGCGAGGTGGTGATCCTCGGCGAAGGCGACTCCCTGTACCTCGCCGCCGACGTCACGCTCTCCTACGCCAACCACTCCGACGCGCCCTGCACGTACTACGTGGCGGCACTGGTCATGCGGCCGAGGACCCCCGGCCTCGGCCGCATGAAGCCGGCTCAGTAGAGGTCGAACGAGTCGATGCAGGCCTGGTCGCCGACCTCGTCGGTCGAGATGAAGCCGGTCACCTGCTGGCCGCCGACGGTGCCACGGACGCTGCCGAAGCCGATCCCCTCGATGCCCGAGACGTTCGCGGTCAGCTGCGAGCCGCCCGAGACCGCCTTGTCGACATTGGGCTGCACCTCGGAGACGTTGTCCTGGCACACCAGCGCCATCGCACCGGCGCTGTCCTTCCCGTTGACCTTGTCCACGAAGCTCTGGGTCGTCACCTTGTAGGCGTCCGAGGCGATGCTGCCGCCGCTGCTCGACGGCCGGCTGCTGCTGGTGGCGCTGCGGCGCGACGACGGCGGCGTGACCGTCCGGCTCGACGCCTTGTCGGCCTTGAGCGCCAGGTCGTGCCAGCACCACTTGCCGTTCTGCTTCTCCAGCCCGCCGGTCGCGGTGCCGGTGGTGTCGGAGGCGGTGACCGCCGCGACCACCGTCGCCTTGTCACCGTTGGTCTGCACGCTCGTGAGCTTCGCGGTGGAGACGTCCTCGACCTCGTCGATCGCGTCGTTGACGTCGGACTCCGCGTTGGCGCAGACCAGCGCCTTCAGCCCCGCCTTGTCGTGCTGGTTCAGACCATCCACAATGGACTGCGCGAGGGTCTGCGGCCCGGAGTCGCCGCCACCGCCGACGAAGAACCCCGGCTTCCAGAACCCGGTGATGCCCAGCGCCGCCAGCACCACCACGAGGCCGATGCTCAAGCCGATCCACAGCCCCTTGCGGCCCCCGCCGGACGGCGGCGGCTGCTGCCCGTACACCCCCGGCGGGTACTGCCCGGGCGGCGGCGGGTACTGACCACCGCCGGACGGGTCGTAGGCGGGGTAGGGCTGCGTGTAACCCTCGCCCCCGTACGGCTGTTGCTGCCCGTACTGCGGCTGACCGTACCCCGGCTGCTGGCCGTACCCGGGCTGCTGCCCGTACTGCGGCTGTCCCGGCTGCTGCGGGAAACCACCGGAGGACGGGTAGCCGGGCTGCTGCCCGGAGCCTTCCGGTTGCTGCCCGTACGGACCCGGCTGCTGTCCGTAGTCCGGCTGGCCCGGCTGCGGTGGGTAGGTCATCGGCTTCGCCTTTCGCAAGTCACTTCGCCCGCTCGGACGTGCCTGCCCCGGGCCTGGTTCCCGGAAAATACGCGAAAGGGGCTTCTGGTCCGTGTGACCGGAAGCCCCTGTCGACCGAAACGTTGCTCAGTCGGAATTCGTCGCCAGCACCACCAGCCGGTCGTAGGCGCCGTTGAAGACGTCCTGGTCGACGGGGCTGGAGCTGTACTGCCAGAACGTGTAGAAGCCCCAGTTGTAGGGCAGGGTCCCCACGCTGGAGGAGTACCGGGCGACCCACAGCGGGTTGGTCGAGCTGAAGTCGCCGTCCACGCACTGGCCCCACCAGCTCGTGGACGTGTAGATGGTGGGGTACTTGTTCGTGCGCGCGTGGTAGGTGTCGCTGAAGTCCTTGATCCACGCCGTCATGGCGCTCTTCGACTTGCCGTAGCAGGTCGAACCGTAGGGGTTGTACTCCATGTCGAGCGCACCGGGCAGCGTCCGGCCGTCGGGCGACCAGCCGCCGCCGTGGTCCACGAAGTAGTTGGCCTGCGCCGCGCCGGACGAGGTGTCCGGGGTGGCGAAGTGGTAGGCCCCGCGGATCATCCCGACGCCGTACGAGCCGTTGTACTGCTGCGCGAAGTACGGGTTGGTGTAGTCGACGCTCTCGGTGGCCTTGACGTAGGCGAACCGGATCCCCTGGTTCCAGTAGCTCGCCCAGTCGACGTTGCCCTGGTGACCGCTGACGTCGATGCCCGACACGGTCGCGGTGGCGACGACGCCGTCGACGTTCACCCCCTGCGGCCGCCGTGCCGCCGCCTTCGTGTCCGGAGTGGACTGATCACCTTCGACGCGCCGGATCTGCGAGCCCATCTCGTGGTCGTGCTGCGCGACGTACTCGTTCGTCGAGTCCATCGCCTCAGCCTGGGGAGCGAGCAGTCCCGGCACAAGGGCGGCAATCGCCGCCGCGCAGGAGAGCGCGCTGAGCCGCCGTCTTCTCCCGGAAATCGGCATGGTCGTGTCCCTTTCGGTTGCCCTCGCGATGCGGGCGGCCTGGTGCAGGGAGGCCGCCCGAGCGGATTCTTTATGACGACATGCCGACTTGTCACTCACTTCCGGGAAATTCCTGGGTCAGGTCAGGAATTTACGCACGTCGCGACCGTGAGAGCCGACTTTCGTCGTCCTCCCGTTGGTCTAGAGCACGGCTGAGCAGGGCTTCCGTCACAGCCCGAGCGCGAAGTCCCGGAGCCGGTCGGCGCTGCCGTCGAAGAGGTTCTGGTCGCCGGGCAGCGTGCCGCGGTCGGCGAACTGCCAGATCGCCTGCCGGGGCCAGCCGGACGGCAGCGCGCCCAGCTCGGCGTTGTACCGGGCCACCCACAGCGGGTTCGCGCCGAAGCCCGTGTTGCCGCCGGTGCACTGGTTCCACCAGCGGGTCGACGTGTAGATCGTCGGCAGCCTGCCGGTGCGCGTGCGGTAGGTGGCCGAGAAGTCGGCGATCCACGCGCTCATCGCGGCCGCGTCCTTGCCGTAGCACGCGTCGCCGTACGGGTTGTACTCCACGTCGAGCGCGCCGGGCAGGGTCCGGCCGTCGGCCGACCAGCCGCCGCCGTGGTCGAGGAAGTAGTCGGCTTGCGCGGCGCCGGAGGACAGGTCGGGCCTCGCGAAGTGGTACGCCCCGCGGGTCATGCCGACCGCGTACGAGCCGTTGTACTGCTGGGCGAACTGCGGGTTGACGTACCCCGTGCCTTCGGTGGCCTTGACGTAGACGAACCGGCCGCCCGCCTGCCACGCACCGCCCCAGTCGACGGCGCCCTGGTGGCCGCTGACGTCGTGCCCGAGCGTGCCGCCCAGCTGCTGGTACGCGGGGGCGGCCCCCACGCCCTCGACGCGGGCGATCTGCGAGCCGGCGGACGTGGTGCCCGCCTTGCTGTAGTCGGCCGCGGCGGCTTCGGGGGCGAACCCGGTGGTCAGGGCACCGGTCAGGCACAGGGCCGCACCCCAGCGCAGCCGTGTCTTCCAGGAACGCACGGCAACTCCCCTCTCCCTCAGGGAGCAACCATGCCTCTATCGAGCACAGTATGCGAATCGGATGTCACTCATCGGAGTGACGACCGGCGTGTCCTGCTGCGCGCGTTACCGCTGACCCTCACGCGCCAGCGCCTGAACGAGGTGTTCGGCAGGCACCACGGCGGTGACGACGTCGTGGGGGTTGATCGTCACCGGGTGGCCGGCGAGCAGCGGCACGATGTCCCGGCCCAGCACCGCCCGCGCGTGCGGCCACTCCCGCGGCACCAGCGACTTGGACGTGTAGGCGGGCACCATGACCCGGCCGTCGGTGTTGTGGAACCCGATGACCGTGCGCTGCAACGGCGACATCGCGTACACGAACAGCGTGGCGTCGAGGATCACCGGCGGCAGGTCCTCCGCCGGGCGGTGGTTGGTGCGGACCAGCTGCAGCAGCCGCTCGAGCTCGTTGGCGGGCTCGGGGAAGCCGAGCGCCTTGGGCGAGGGGCGGTACCGGTCGTTGGGGTGGAAGTCCTCGACGATCATGCCGCGGCCGTTCACCGGGTACGCGCCGACGACGGCCCAGGAGGGCACGGGACCGTTGGGGTCGAAGGCCTCGTCGATCACGTAGAGCCAGCTGTTCGGGTTGGCCCTGGCGTTGGCGCGCATCTCCTCGGTGATCTTCGGCTTGCCGAGCCTGGCGGTGGTCTGGGGATTCGGTACGAGCCGGTCTGCTTCGTCCCGCTGCGCCATGTTCAACCCCACGTTTCGCGTGCCTTCGTACTGGCCATCACTCTACTGTTCCCCCATGCCCACTTCGCGTTCGGTCGACCCCGCAGAGTTACGTGCCGCGGTGACGGCGATGTCCGCCTGGTTGAGCGGGAAGGAGGAGAAACCGCTGCGGCCCGCGCTGGCCGCCGCGGTGCGGCTCAGCCTACGCGCACTCGCCGAGGACGCGCCGGGAAAAAGCGTGGAGGTCCGCGTGCCGCCGTTCGCCGCCGTGCAGTGCGTCGAGGGCCCCCGGCACACCAGGGGCACCCCGCCGAACGTGGTGGAGACCGATCCACGCACGTGGCTGGAGCTCGCCACCGGCCGTCTCAAGTGGACGGACGCGGTCGAGGCCGGCCGGGTCACCGCCTCCGGCACCCGGGCCGACCTTTCGCACTGGTTACCGATCGTCCCCGCTTAAGGCTTGCGGCCGACGCCGCCGACGATGCACTGGCGGACGGCGTTCAACGGCTGGATCCGCGGGCCGTCCGGCCACCAGTCGTCGCACAGCACCAGGCCCGGCTCGACCATCTCGAGCCCGGGGAACATCGCCTGGATCTCGGCCCTGGTGCGGAACCGGCCGCTGCCCATGGGGCTGTGCACGAACTTCTCCTCCATCTGCCGCGCCAGCTCGCTGAGCTCGGGCTTCTCGGGGTCGAAGAAGTGCGCGATGGCCACGTACGAGCCCGAGGGCAGCGCGTCGACGTAGGCACGCATCAGCTCGGCGGTGTCGTCGCCCAGGTAGTGGTGCAGCGTGCCGATCTGGAACAACGCGATGGGCCGCGAGAAGTCCAGCTCCTTGCGGACCAGCTCGTGCTCCAGCACCCGCGGTGGGTCGAAGATGTCGGCCTCGACGAGGTGGGTCTGCGCGTTCTCCTCCAGCAGCGCGCGGCCGTGCGCCAGCACCACCGGGTCGTTGTCGGCGTAGACGACGCGGGCCTCGGGGTTGACGCGCTGCACGACCTGGTGGGTGTTCTCGGCCGTCGGCAGGCCGGAGCCGAGGTCGAGGAACTGGTCGATGCCCGCCTGCATGGCGAGGAACCGGCAGGACCGGATGAGGAAGTCCCGGTTGGCCCACGCGAGGTCGTTGACCTGGGGCGCGACGGTGCGGACCTGCGCGAGGACCTGGCGGTCGATCTCGTAGTTGTCCTTGCCGTTGAGCGCCGCGTCGTAGACCCGGGCGATGCTCGCGCGGTTCGGGTCGACCCCGACGGGAACCGAACTGGGGTATGGGGCGGTGGCACCGGACATGGGACACACTCCCGGGCGGTCGAGTTTCGTGCTGGCGGCCTGGTCGGATCCACGTAGCGTAATCGGGCAAGTCGCGCTGGTAAATCCTGCTGCGCACTTGACCGCGTCCGGCCGCGGTGTACCTTCGGATGCTGGGTGTTTTCTCCCGCTCCCCGAATTCAGGAAGGTCCTATGGCTCCGGTCGACGCTTCCGGCTTCGAGCCGGGTACCGGCCCCACGGCACGGCGGATGATCCTGGGCACCCAGCTGCGCAGGCTGCGGGAGGCCGCCGGGGTCACGCGGGCGCAGGCGGCGTGGGAGATCCGCGCCTCCGAGTCGAAGATCTCCCGGATGGAGCTGGGCCGCGTCGGCTGCAAGGAACGCGACGTGGTCGACCTGCTCACCATGTACGGCGTGCACGACCCCGCCGAGCGCGAGTGGGCCGTGGAGATGGTCAAGCAGGCCAACAAGCCCGGCTGGTGGCGGAGCTTCAACGACACGCTGCCCAACTGGTTCGACAACTACATCGGCCTCGAAGAAGCCGCGACGCGGATCCGCACGTACGAGCTGATGTTCGTGCCCGGCCTGCTGCAGACCGAGTCCTACGCCCGCGCGGTGATCTCCCGCGGCAACCCCGACACCGCGGACCCGGGTGTCGAAGGCCGGGTCGCGATCCGCATGCGGCGGCAGAAACTGCTCACCGGCCCGAAACCGCCGCGGTTGTGGGCCGTGCTCGACGAAGCGGTGCTGTACCGGCCGGTCGGCGGGATGGCGGTGCTCAAGGAGCAGCTGGAGCACCTGCTCGAAGTCATCAAGCTGCCCACCATCTCGCTGCAGATCGTGCCCTTCGACATGAGCGGGTACGCGGTCGAAAGCGCTTTCTCGCTGCTGCAGTTCGCCGAGCCCGAACTGCCGAACATCGCCTACCTCGAGCACCTCAACGGGGCCAGCTACCTGGAGAAGCCCGACGAGCTCGAACTGTACGGCCGCGCCTTCGACCGGCTCACCGTCGACGCGGAAACACCCGATCGAAGCAGGCAGATGCTGATCAAGCGGATCGCGGAGATCTAGTCACCCTTTTCGTGACATTCGGTTAGATCTCTTCGCCGCTGACTGCCGATTTCTTCACCCATCCGAGTGGGTATCGAACGGCCTAACCCGGCGGTGGTACGCAGGCCGTATCCACTTCTGCACGTGCATCGACTCGTGCATTTACCCGTGCACCCATTGACTGGTAGCTTCGCCTTCACGTTCAGATGCACGTGCATCTGCACTACCAGACCAGTCGATCGGGGAGGCTGCGGACGATGGCGAAGCGATACGCGAACGGCATGCCGGCGACCGACATCGCCGGTGTCAGCTGGCGCAAGAGCAAGCGCAGCGGTGCGATGGGCAACTGCGTCGAGGTGGCCGAGCTCGGCTCCGGCGAGATCGCCGTCCGCAACTCGCGCTTCCCGGACGGCCCCGCCCTCGTCTACACCCGCGCCGAGATCGCCGCGTTCGTCGCGGGCGCGAAGGACGGCGAGTTCGATGACGTACTCCGCTGAGCAGACCTCCGTCGAGGCGCGGTTGCTGGACCTCATCGACCGCGGCTACAAGTTCCTCCACCCCTGTGACGCGGACGGCAACGTGGTCACCGTCGTCGGGATCCGCGCGCACGGCTGCGTGATCGACGTCATCCGGCTCGACGCCGAGGACGACGCCGTCGCGACCCGCCTGCCCGGCGACGAGCAGGACGTCCTCGCGCCCCGCAAGCTGCTGTGGCGCTGCCGCGGCTCCGCCCACGACGTGCTCGACGAGCTGCTCGCGCTGGCCGACGACTACGGCGCCGACCGGGCGAAGCCCATCCCCGGCTGCTGGGTTCCCGGGGAGCACGGCCGCGCGAAGTGGCTCGCCGCGTCCTCGTGAGGGAGCCGAAGGTCACGTCGGCCGTGATCTCGGCGGGGGCGGGATCCACCTACACTTGAGTCGGCCTGCCCTCGTCTCCAGGGAGCACATTCGTGGTTTCCTCCGACCACAGTCCGATCGACCAGCCCGAGAACGAACCCAGGGAAGAATGCGGCGTCTTCGGGGTCTGGGCACCCGGTGAAGAAGTCGCGAAGATGGCCTACTACGGGCTGTACGCGCTCCAGCACCGCGGCCAGGAAGCCGCGGGCATCTCGGTGTCGGACGGCAAGCAGATCGTGGTCTTCAAGGACCTGGGCCTGGTCAGCCAGGTCTTCGACGAGCAGGTGCTGTCCTCGCTGCAGGGCCACATCGCCGTCGGGCACTGCCGGTACTCCACCACCGGCTCTTCCACGTGGGAGAACGCCCAGCCGATGTTCCGCACGACGGCTACCGGCAGCGGGCTGTCCTTCGCCCACAACGGGAACCTCGTCAACACCGCGGAGCTGCGTGACCGCACCCGCGAGCTGGGGGTCAAACCCCACGCCGGGCTGACCGGTTCGTCGAGCGACTCCGACCTGGTCTGCGGGCTGCTGGCACAGGCCGCCGCGGACAAGGGCATCGAGGCCGCCGCGCTGGAGCTGCTGCCCACGCTGCGCGGCGCGTTCTGCCTGGTGTTCTCCGACGAGGAGACCCTCTATGCCGCCCGCGACCCGCACGGCGTGCGCCCGCTGGTGCTGGGCAGGCTCGAACGCGGCTGGGTCGTCGCGAGCGAGACCGCCGCACTGGACATCATCGGCGCCTCGTTCGTCCGCGAGGTCGAGCCGGGCGAGCTGATCGCGATCGACGCGGAGGGCCTGCGGTCCTCGCGTTTCGCCACCCCCGAGCCCAAGGGCTGCATCTTCGAGTACGTCTACCTCGCGCGGCCGGACACCTCGATCGCCGGGCGCAGCGTGCACGCCACCCGCGTCGACATCGGCAGGCGCCTGGCGCAGGAGAACCCGGTCGACGCGGACCTCGTCATCCCGGTGCCCGAATCCGGCACCCCGGCGGCGATCGGGTACGCGCAGGAGTCCGGCATCCCGTACGGGCAGGGCCTGGTCAAGAACGCCTACGTCGGCCGCACGTTCATCCAGCCGTCGCAGACCATCCGGCAGCTGGGCATCCGGCTCAAGCTGAACCCGCTGCGCGACGTGATCCGCGGCAAGCGGCTGGTCGTGGTGGACGATTCGATCGTCCGCGGCAACACCCAGCGCGCGCTGGTGCGGATGCTCCGCGAGGCCGGCGCGCTGGAGGTCCACGTGCGGATCGCGTCGCCGCCGGTGCGCTGGCCGTGCTTCTACGGCATCGACTTCGCGTCGCGGGCGGAACTGGTCGCCAACGGCGCGGACCTCGACGGCATCCGCCGCCTGATCGGCGCCGACTCGCTGGGCTACGTGTCGCTGGACGGGCTGATCGCCGCGTCGGAGCAGCCGAAGTCACGGCTGTGCACGGCGTGCTTCAGCGGCCAGTACCCGATCCCGCTGCCCGATGACGCGCTCATCGGCAAGCACCTCCTCGAAAGCCTCGAAGGGACCGATGGTCCGGCCCGGCCCGTCACCCAGGCCGGGTACGGTGCTGGGGATGCCGTCCGGCGTCCCTGAGCCGAAAACCGAGTCTGGAGTCCGCTTGCCGTGAGCGAGTCCACGAACGCCACGTACGCCGCCGCCGGTGTCGACATCGAAGCCGGTGACGAAGCCGTCGAGCTGCTGAAACCGCACGCCGAGCGGGCGAGCAGGCCGGAGGTCCTCGGTGGGGTCGGCGGGTTCGCCGGGTTGTTCTCGCTGAAGCTCGACCGGTGGAAGGAGCCCGTGCTGGCGTCCTCGACCGACGGCGTGGGCACCAAGATCGCGGTGGCGCAGGCGCTGGACAAGCACGACACGGTGGGCATCGACCTGGTGGCGATGGTGGTCGACGACCTCGTCGTCACCGGCGCCGAACCGCTGTTCCTGCAGGACTACATCGCCGTCGGCAAGGTGGTGCCGAAGCGGATCGAGGCGCTGGTCGGCGGTATCGCCGAGGGCTGCGTGCAGGCGGGCTGCGCCCTGCTGGGCGGGGAGACCGCCGAGCACCCCGGCCTGATGGGCGAGCACGACTACGACCTGTCGGCCACCGGCGTCGGCGTGGTCGAGGCCGCCGACCTGCTCGGCCCGGACCGGGTCCGGCCGGGTGACGTCGTCGTCGCGATGGGCTCGTCCGGGCTGCACTCCAACGGCTACTCGCTGGCCAGGCACGTGCTGCTGGAGATCGCGCGGATGCCGCTGGAGGGCCACGTCGAGGAGTTCGGCCGCACCCTCGGCGAGGAGCTGCTGGAGCCGACCCGGATCTACGCCAAGGACTGCCTCGCGCTCGCCGCGGAGGCGGAGGTGCGGACGTTCGCGCACGTCACCGGCGGTGGCCTGGAGGCGAACCTCGCGCGCGTGATCCCGCGCGGGCTGGTCGCCCAGCTCTCGCGCGACACGTGGACCCCGGCGCCGGTGTTCGCGCTCGTCGCGCAGCGCGGCAAGGTCGAGCGCGCCGAGATGGAGAAGACGTTCAACATGGGCGTCGGCATGGTCGCGGTGCTCGACGCCGAGGACGCCGACCGCGCGCTCGCCGTGCTCACCGCGCGCCACGTGCCGGCGTGGGTGCTGGGCGAGGTGCGGGCCGCCGAGGACAGCGACGGCCCGCGTGCCGTGCTGTCCGGGGACCACCCCCGCTTCTGACCGCCGTGCCGCTCGACGCCGATCTCGTGGTCACCCGGCGGTTCGTGATCCCGCCGGGTGAGCTGGGTGAACGCTTCTCGCGGTCCTCGGGGCCGGGCGGGCAGGGCGTCAACACCACCGATTCGCGGGTCGAGCTGTCGTTCGACGTCGCGCGGTCGCCGTCGGTCCCGGAGGACCTGCGCTCGCGGCTGCTCGCCCGGCTCGCGTCCCGGCTGACCGACGGCGTGCTGACGATCGCGGCCAGCGAGCAGCGGGCGCAGCTGGCGAACCGCGAGGCTGCCCGGCTGCGGCTGGTCGCGGTCCTGCGGGACGCGGCCGCCCCGCCGCCCCCGAAACGCCGCCCCACCAAGCCGACGCGCGGCTCGAAGGAGCGGCGGATCGCCGAGAAGAAGCGCCGCGGCGAGGTCAAACGCGGGCGGCGCGGCCGGTTCGACGACTGACGGTCAGCGGCGCAGCGCGGTCTCGCGGTCCATGTGCGACAGCTTGTCGGGGTTGCGCACGGCGTAGAGCCCCGTGACCTTCCCGTCGTCGATGCGCACCGCCAGCACGGTGTCGACCTCGCCGTCCTGCTGGAAGACGAGTGCGGGATAGCCGTTGACCTGGGCAGGCCGCAGCGTCCCCAGTTCCGCGAGCCGCGGCAGCCCGGCGACGAGCAGGCGCGCCACCTTGTCGGCCCCGACGACGGGCCGCGGCACGGCCTGCTTGATCCCGCCGCCGTCGCCGAGGAACACGACGTCGGGCGCGAGGACGTCGAGCAGCCCGCGCAGGTCCCCCGTCTCGGTCGCCCGCTGGAACGCTTCGAGGGCGCTGCGGGCTTGAGCTGCCGAGACGTCACCGCGCGGCCGCCGCGCCGCGACGTGTTCCCTCGCCCGGTGGGCGATCTGGCGGACCGCGGCCTGGCTCTTGTCGACGGCTCCGGCGATCTCGTCGTAGTCCAGCGCGAACACCTCACGCAGCACGAACACCGCGCGTTCGGTCGGCGTGAGCGTCTCCAGCACCAGCAGCATCGCCATCGAGACGTGGTCGGCCAGCTCGACGTCCTCGGCGACGTCCGGCGCGGTGAGCAGCGGTTCGGGGAGCCAGGTCCCGACGTAGGACTCCTTGCGGCGGCCCAGCGTCCGCAACCGGCCCAACGCCTGGCGGGTGGTGATCTGGACCAGGTACGCGCGCTGGTCCCGCACGGTCTCCTGGTCGACCCCGGTCCACCGCAGCCACGTCTCCTGCAGCACGTCCTCCGCGTCGGCGGCGGAGGAGAGCATCTCGTAGGCGACGGTGAACAGCAGGTTCCGGTGGGCCAGGAACGCCTCGGTGGCGGGGTTCGCGCGCTCGTCCATACCCACCAGATACCGGTCCCCGCCTTCCTGTGACACCGGTTCGCTGTGGCGCCCGTCACTGTCACACCCGATCCGCGGCCGGCATCTGGTGGTCGTCCGGAACGGAACACGAAGTGAGGACGGAAGCGATGGAACCCCGGTTCGACCTGTTCAGCAACGAGATCGCCGGCAAGTTCACCAAGCGGTTCGCCAACACCGGCTTGGTGCTGCACAACTCGACGCTGCCGCGCGCCACGCAGGAGCTGGTTTCGCTGCGGGCCAGCCAGATCAACGGCTGCGGCTGGTGCGC
Organism: Amycolatopsis sacchari; assembly: GCF_900114035.1. Taxonomy (GTDB): domain Bacteria; phylum Actinomycetota; class Actinomycetes; order Mycobacteriales; family Pseudonocardiaceae; genus Amycolatopsis_E; species Amycolatopsis_E sacchari. The sequence continues at coordinate 18,308 of NZ_FORP01000006.1, forward strand.
CGACATGCACACCAAGGAGGCCGCGGCCGCCGGCGAGACCGCGGTCCGGCTCAGCCTCGTCGCCACCTGGCGCGAGTCGACCGTGTTCACCGAGGCCGAGCGCGCCGCGCTCGCACTGGCCGAGGAGGGCACCCGCCTGGCCGACGCGTCGCCCGGCGTGTCGGACGAGACCTGGGCGCAGGTGCGCAAGCACTACGACGACGACCAGGTCGCCGCGCTGGTGTGCCTGGTCGCGCTGATCAACGCGGCCAACCGGCTCGCCGTGATCGTGCACCAGCAGGGCGGTTCCTACGAGGTCGGCGCCTTCGCCGCCGCGGTGAGCTGACCGCCCCGCTCCGGGTCGCCGCGGCTCAGGCCCCGGCGACCTGGAGCACGCGGTGCAGGATGCGCTGGACGTGCAGACCCCGGCGGACGTCGCAGGGGTGCGTGGTGGTGCCGGTGGCGATCATCGCGGCGAAGTCGTCGAGCAGCGCGGTGAAGCGCTCCACGCCGGGCACCGGGCGCCGCTGCAGCGCGCGGTAGCCGTGCTCGCCGTAGACCGCGATCTCGGTGACCGAAGGCTCGATCGGCAGGTTCATCGACAGGGTCGCGGTGCTCGTCGCCCCGCCCTCGTGCGCGAACACGAGCTGCCACAGGTCCTGCGGCGACCGGTGCGCGGCCAGGACGTCGGTGATCGGGCCCAGTGCCGCGTCGAGCAGATCGACGACGTGCGGGCCGACGTCCGCCAGCGCACCGCTGTCGTGCCGCCACGGCGACGCGCTGTACGGCCCGGCCAGCAGCGCACCCGACAGCCAGCGCGCGCCGCCGCCGGTCCAACCGCCGACGGCCGCCAGGTCTTCGAGCCATTCGCGTGTCTCCACCGCGTACCGCAGCGTGAACACGACCAGGCTCGCCACCCCGGCGGACACCACGGCGTCGGTGAGCTGTTCCGCCGCGGCCAGGTCCGGCGCGATCGGCTTCTCCAGGATCACGTGCTTGCCCGCCTTGGCGGCTTCGAGCGCCAGCTCGGCCTGCACGGCGGGTGGCACCGCGAACGCGACCGCGTCCACCTGGCCCAGCAGCTCCTCCAGCGTCGAGGACACCGAAGCGCCGTGGCTTTCGGCGAGTTCGCGGGCGGCGTCGGGACGGCGGGCCCAGACCGTGGTCAGCGTCGTTCCCGGGTGGTCGGCGATGCCCGGCGCGTGCACCCCGTGGGCCCACGGCCCGGCGCCGACGAGACCGATGCGCAGCTGCTCGTCCATGCTCACTCGTAGCTGTAGAAGCCGCGGCCGCTCTTCTTGCCGAGCAGCCCCGCGTCCACCATGCGCAGCAGCAGCGGCGGCGCCGCGTACAGCGGCTCCTTGAACTCCTCGTACATCGAGTCGGCGATAAACTTGACCGTGTCGAGGCCGATCAGGTCGGACAGCCGCAGCGGGCCCATCGGGTGCGCGGTGCCCTTCTCCATGCCGCGGTCGATGTCCTCGGCGGTGGCGAAGCCGGACTCGACCATCCGGATGGCGGAGAGCAGGTACGGCACCAGCAGGGCGTTGACGATGAAGCCGGCGCGGTCCTGCGCGCGGATCACGGTCTTGCCGAGCATGGCGGTGGCGTGCTCCTCGGCGCGCTTGACCGTTTCCTCGCTGGTCAGCAGCGACGGCACCAGCTCGACGAGCGGCAGCACGGGCACCGGGTTGAAGAAGTGGATGCCGAGGACCTGTGCGGGCCGCTCGGTGGCGCGCGCCAGCTTCACGATGGGGATCGACGACGTGTTGGAGGCGAGGATCGCGTCCGGCCGCCGCACCACCTTGTCCAGCGAGCGGAAGATGTCGACCTTCGCGGCCTCGTTCTCCACGACGGCTTCCACGACGAGGTCACGGTCGGCGAAGGACTCCAGTTCCGTGGTGAACCGCAGCCTGCCCAGGACGGCTTCGAGGTCGGACTCGGCGAGCTTGCCGCTGCGGACGGCACGCTGGAGCGACTTCTCGATGCGCCCACGACCGGCGTCCAGCGCTGCCTGGCTGACCTCGGTGACGACGACGTCGGCACCCGCTCGCGCGTGCACCTCCGCGATCCCCGAGCCCATGAGCCCGGCGCCGACCACACCGACGCGCTGGATGTCCGCCACGAAAACCTCCTTGTTCAGGTGGCCTCGCAGCGAGGTGTCCGCGAGGCGCCGGTCAACCGACCCAGGGCACCACGAGGAACGAGGGCGGGTTCCGGAAGCTCCCCGGAGCCCACCCTCGTGCCTCGTCGGACGTCAACGACGGTAGTCGTCGTACTCGTCCGCGTACGGGTCCTCGTACTTGTCGTCCTCGTCGTGGGAGTTCTGAGAGGATTTACCTGACAGCTCGCGCTGCAAAGCATCGAAGTCCGTGTCGTGAGTGCTGTATTTGAGCTCCCGCGCCACCTTCGTCTGCTTGGCCTTAGCCCGGCCGCGCCCCATGGCTCGACCCCCTCGCACAGGGACGGGGCGGCCGGGGGAAACGGCGGCCCCGTATCGTTCGACAACTATTTCCTGTCCACACCGTACCTTGTCAGAGGGGGAGAATGCGACGTGGCATCTCCTCTCGTGGCGAGTGTCTCTCCGGGTTCGCGTGGTCGGTGCACCGGGAAGTCCGCCGACGTGCCACGATTCAACCGTGCTCCGACCGATCGTGGCCTACCTGAGGGTGTACGAGCCCCTGTCCGCCTTCGGCGAACCCCCTTCTGAGCAGCTGGAGAAGGCGGTCGAGGCGGCGACGCTGTCGCGGGCCACGGTGGGCGAGCGCGAGCAGTGCATGTGGCTCAAATCACAGGTGGCCGTGCCGGTGCGGCTGTTGCCCGCCGAGCTGGCCAACGGCAAGCCCGCGCCCAGCACCGGAACCGACGTCCTGGTGCTCGACCCGGAAGACGTGCCCGGCGAGGTCGGCCCGGGTCCGCTGGTGTGCCCGCTGGAACTGCGGGCCCGCTCGGCGGCCGCGCTGGTCGGCTTCCTGGGGGACGCGCCACCCGCGCTCGCCGCGACGGTCCTCGACGCGAGCGGGGTGACGCCGGAGAAGGTGCGCTCCAGGACGACGGCGGCGCTGGGCGGCCTGCCGAAGGCCGCGGTGCACGTCCTGTCGACGACGTGGACGGTGCCGCTGCCGTGGTTCGCACTCGTCGACCCGGCGGAGCGCAGGCTGAACCTCGGCACCGGCCAGGACGACCCGGCACGCGAGTTGTCGTGGCGCGTCTCGATGTCCGACGCGCTGACCCGCGCGGCGGAGGCGAGGGAACTGGTCGAGAACACCCTCGGCGATTCGGGTCCGGCGAGGATCCTGGAGGAGACCGAGCGCTGGCTGACGAACTTCGACCCGCGCTCAGCGGTCGAGCTCGACTACGGCGGCCTCGTGCAGCTGATCGCCGACCCGATCCTCGAGTCGGACACCTCGGCCGAAGAGGTGCACAGCATCCTGGACGCCCTGCGCACCGGCAACGTCGAGCAACTGGCAGAGCTGTTCAACGACCTCCGCGAGTACTGGAGCGAGCTGGCAGCACGGGAACACTTCAACTAGCAGCACGACGCGAGCAGGGTGGCCCCCAAGCAGGGCCCCAGGATTCAATCCTCGTCGCGGGCTCGTTCCGCGGCCAGCAGGTCGTCCACCGAGGCCACCCGGTCGCGGTACCGCGTGGCGATCTCCGAGTTGAACAGGTCGACCACCGCCTGCACCTCACGGCGGCGGGCCGACACCGAGGACTCCTCCTCGCCGTACACGCGCAGGGTCTCGGCCAGCTTCTCGTCCGACAGCGCGCCCACGTCGGTCAGGTCCGAGTTGCCGACCAGCGCCTCCGCCTGCCGCCGGTGCTCGCCGGCCCGCGACGGCTCCAGCGGCTGGTGCCGCCCCGAACCCCGTGGCCGCAGCGCGTTGTCGGACAGGATGGTGGCCAGCTGGTCCACGATGCTGCTCTGCCCGCCGGTGCTGCGCCGCCGCTGCTCGGCCTTCACGATGTCGATGCGGGCGTGCAGGAGCCGGCGCAGGTACGACAGGTCCGTCTCCTCCTGCGCGGCCTCGTCCCGCCGCTCCCGCAGCTCCTCCAGCGAGAGCGCGCCGGGGTCGCGCACGTAGGCGGGGTCCAGGACGCGGTCGATGCGACGACGTCCACCCGGCCGGACTTCGATCACGCGCACATCCTGCTCCATCGGGCGGCGTGACGCCAGGGCGGGTCAGCCCCGCAGCCGCGCCGCGGCCTCCCGGCCCGCACCCACGTGTTCGACCGGTACCGAGTCCGGGTCGATGGCAGCCTGCACCACCCTGTCCTCGTCGCCAGCCAGCAGTTCAGCTTCCATCGGCGTCGACCGCTTGAGCAGCGCCAACGCCACCGGGCCCAGCTCGTGGTGCTGCGCCACGCTGCCGACGCGGCCCACCACCCGCTCGCCGAGGCGCACCGGGTCCCCGGTCTCCGGGTAGACCTCGGGCGAACCGTCGAGGTGCAGCAGCACCATCAGGCGCGGGGGACGGCCGACGTTGAAGACCTTCGCCACCGTCTCCTGCCCCCGGTAGCAGCCCTTCGCGACGTGCGCGGCCGAGCCGATCCAGCCGACCTCGTGCGGGATGGTGCGCTCGTCGGTGTCCACGCCCATTCGGGGCCGCAGCGACTCGACGCGCAGCGCGTCGAACGCCCAGCTGCCCGCCGGGCGCGCGCCCGCGTCGGTGATCCGCCGCCACCAGCCGGCCAGCTCAGCCCTCGGCACCACGAGGTCCACGCTCGACCGCCCCGGCCACGGCATCCGCCGGGCGAACCCGCCCTCCAGCGGCGACACCGCGTACGGCTCCGCGCCCAGCGAAATGTCCAAAGCGGACAGCACGCGGTCGGTCTCCGGGCCCAGCAGGGTCAGCACCGCGAGCTCACCCGTGACGTCGGAGATCTCGACCTTCGACCAGAACTTCATGGCCTCCAGGTACTCGCGCAGCGTCTGCGGCCCGCCCTTCGGCAACGCGCTCGTCGCCTTCGCGCCCGGGTCGGAGTCGAGGTACACGGCCTCGCCGACGTGGGCGAGGACCATGTGCGTGTCGATGTGGCCCTGGCTGTCGAGCACCAGCGCCTCGGTGCCGCTGCCCTCGGCGAGTTCCGTGACGTGCTGCGAGATCACCAGGTGCAGCCACGACAACCGCTCCGGCCCCGCCACCTTCAGCACCTCGCGGTGCGAGCGGTCCACGACGGCGACACCGCGGGTGGCGGTGCGCTGCTCGGCGAACGGGTCACCCCAGTGCCAGGGCACCCCCTGTTCCGGGTTGCCGTCCGGGGCGGCGACCGCGCCAGGAGCCTCGAGGAGCGGCGACAAGTACGTCATGCCTCCGATGTTAGGTGAGTACGGTGACCCCATGCGCGTACTCGCTTTCCTCGACGGAACCCTCGCGAACCCGGAGGACCCGCACATCCGGGTCGACGACCTGAGCGTCCAGCGCGGCGACGGCATCTTCGAGACCGTGCTCGCCGTCGGCGGGCAGCCGCGGGAGCTGCGGCCGCACCTCGACCGGCTGGCCCGCTCCGCGTCGATGCTCGACCTGCCGGAGCCGGACGACGCGGCGTTCGAGCGCACGGTCCGGCTGGTGTTGGACAACTGGACCGGCGGGGACGAGTGCGCGATCAAGCTGGTCTACAGCCGCGGTGTCGACGGTGATCCCGAGACCAAACCCACCGCGTTCGTGCTGGCCATCCCGATCGGCGAGAAGATCAAACAGGCCCGCGCCGAGGGTGTTTCCGTCGTGACGCTGGAGCGCGGCATCGACCCGGGGCTGGCCGAGCGCGCGCCGTGGTTGCTGCTGGGCGCGAAGTCCCTGTCCTACGCGGTCAACATGGCCGCCGGGCGCGAGGCGGCCCGCCGTGGCGCGGACGACGTGGTGTTCCTGGCGACGGACGGGTCGGTGCTCGAAGGCCCGACGTCGAACGTGATCATCGCGCGTGGCCGCACGCTGTACACGCCGCCGGCGACGATCGGCATCCTGCCCGGCACGACACAGGCCGCGGTGTTCCGCGGCGCCGAACGGGCGGGCTGGACGACCAAGATCGAACCCCTGACGGCGGAGGACCTGCGGGACAACGACGGGCTGTTCCTGGCGTCGTCCGTGCGGAAGCTGACCAGGGTGCACACGCTCGACGGCGAGCGACTGCCGGACTCCGGCGCGGTGCACGCGGAGCTGGCGAAGGCGTACGAGGACGTCTACGCCTGAGCCCGGAAGCGCACGGTGGTGCCGGGGCGCGCCTGCGCGAGGGCGGGCAGCGCCCCCGGCGCCACGACCCCGATGACCGGGTACCCCCCGGTCGTCGGGTGATCGGCGAGGAACACGACGGGCAGTCCGCTGGGCGGCACCTGGATCGCACCGGTGATCAGGCCTTCGCTCGGCAGCTCGCCCTCACGCGCACGCCGCAGCGGGGCGCCGTCGAGACGCAGGCCCACCCGGTTTGACTCCGGCGTGACGGTCCACGGCACGGCCAGCTGTGCTGCCGGTTCGGGGAACCAGTCGTCGCGCGGGCCCAGGTGCACGGGCACCACCAGCTCCTCCGGCGGCCGCAGCGCGGCCAGCTCGTCCTCGCCGGTGGGGATGCCCCGCGCTTCGCCCAGCGGCAGCACGTCCCCGGCCTTCAGCGGCTCGGGTCCGATGCCCGACAGCACGTCACGGGAACGGCTGCCCAGCTCGGGTTCGACCGCGATACCGCCGGAAACCGCCAGGTAGCACCGAAGTCCGGCGGAGAGCGGCGAAACTTCCAGCCGCTGCCCGGCGGTCAGGTGCACAGGCGTGTGGGAACCGACCTCACGGCCGTCGACGGCCACCCGCACCGGCGGGCCGGTCACCGCGACCGTGCACGAGGAACCCGCGCGCACGACCAGCCCGCCGAGCAGCGACTCGATCCCGGCGCAGCCCTCGTCGTTGCCGACCAGCCGGTTCGCCAGCCGCAGCGCGGGCACGTCGAGCGCGCCGGACGGCGGCACGCCGAGGTGTGCGTGGCCCGGCCTGCCGAGGTCCTCGACGAGCGCGGCGGGGCCCGGCTCGACGATCTCGATCGTCCTCACGACGCGCTCCGGAAGCGCACGCGGTCGCCGGGCGCGAGCAACGCGGGGCGCTCCGCACGCGGGTCGAACAACACGGTTTCGGTGTGCCCCAGCAATCGCCAGCCCCCGGGGGACGAGCGCGGGTAGACCCCGGTGAACTCGCCCGCCAGACCCACGGATCCGGCGGGCACCTTCGTCCTCGGAGTGTCCAAACGCGACTGCCGCAGGGGCTCGGGCAGCCCGGTGAGGTACGCGAAACCCGGCGCGAAACCCGTGAACGCCACGGTGTACTCGGCGCTCGTGTGCAGGCGGACGACCTCCTCGACGGAGATGCCAGCGGTTTCGGCGACCAGCGGCAGGTCCTCGCCCTCGTAGTGCACGACCAGCTCGACCTCACGCGGGTCGGCGCTCGGCGGGTGCGCCAGGTCCGCGGCCTCGACCGCCTGCCGCGCCTCCTGCAGCGCCCCGGTCCCCGGTCGCGCGACGACCAGCACCGAGCGGGCGCCCGGCACGATCTCGACGACGTCCGGCAGCCGCGCGGCGGCGACGGTCGCCCTGACCGCGCTCATCTCGCTCAGCGAACCGCACTCGACGAGCGCGGCGTGCGGCCCGTAGGGCAGCCAGCGCACTAGCCGACCACGCGCCGCAGGTAGGCGGAAACGTGCGGCTGCATCGGCTCGCCCACCATGGCCCGCTCCTCGACGTACCCGAGGTCGCCGTTGTTGACCAGGCCGTACAGCCGCTGCGCGCCGGTGACCTCCTTGGCGCTGGCCGTGCGGACCACCGCGTCGGTGCCCAGCTCCCACGAGGTCTGGTTGCGCGGCTTGCCGTAGAAGATCTCCATGATGCCGCTGGAGTGCGTGAGCAGCAGCTCGATCGTGTCGTCGGCCTGCGGGCGCCACCAGCCGACCTCGCGGGCGGCGGGACGGATCACCGCGCCCTCGTCGTCGAGCAGCCACGAGCGCGATTCGTGGTAGAGGAACGGCCTGCCGTCGTGCGCGATCGTGAGCTGCTGGGCGAAGCGGACCGGCTTCTCCATCGTGGAGTAGTTGATCTCGCCCTCGCCGCGCCACACGCCGACCAGCGGCAGCAGCGCGAGGCAGGCGTCGTTGAGGTTCGGGCCCTGGCGCAGGTTCGCGGTGTCACCGGGGATCGGCAGGTCCTCGAACTGGGGCAGGTTGCGGTCGCGGGTACTCGCCGCCCGCTCCTCGGCGGCTTGGATCGCTTCGTCGCCGCTGCTCATGGCCTCGTCTCAGCGCTGGTCGGCGTACAGCCGGTAGATGACGTAGATCGTGAACCACACGACGGCGACACCGGCGAGCACCAGCAGGGTCGTAAAGAGAGCTTCCACGTCGAGCAGAATAACCCGCTGCCTTTCGCTCAGCCTGCCCGCACCGTGGTGGCGAGCGCCACGGTGACGATCGCGCTCGCCACGCCGGCGATCACGAACCCGGCGGCGAAGTCCGCGGTCGCCGACGCCACGGTGCCGAGGACCGCGATGCCGAGCGCGGTCCCCGTCTGCCGGGCCGTGTTCACGGTCGCCGACGCGATCCCCGACCGCTCACGCGGCGCCGCCCCGATCGCGGCGAGGTTGGTGGGCGGCAGCGCGAGCCCCATCCCCGCGCCGAGCAGGACGAACAGGACCACGAGCACCGGGTACGACGTCGAGGCGTCCAGCACCGGCAGCACCAGCAGCGCCACCGTGCACAGCGCGTACCCGCCCAGCAGGCTCACCCGGTGCGGCAGGCGCCCGGTGAGGACCGAGGCCAGCGCCGTCGCCGACATCATCGGCAGGAACCACAGCCCCGCCTCGGTGGCCGACACGCCCCGCACGGTCTGCAGGTAGAGCGAGAGCAGGAAATATCCGCCGTAGGACGCCGCGCCGAGCACGAAGGAAGCGACGTTGACGACCGAGAAGGCCGCACGGCGGAACAACGCGACCGGCAGCATCGGCCGCGGCGACCGCCGTTCCACCGCGACGAACGCGGCGAGGCAGAGCAGCCCGGCGGCCAGGCAGCACAGCACCGTGGCATCCGCCCAGCCCGCGTGCCCCGCTTCGATCACGGCGTAGACGACCAGCCCCGTCCACGCGACGGCGAGCACCTGCCCCGCCGGGTCCAGCGCCGTGTGCTCGGGGTCGGCCGACTCCTCGATGGCCCGGCGGCCGGCGACGAGCGCGACGACGCCCAACGGCAGGTTGAGCAGGAAGATGCTGCGCCAGCCGAACGCGTCGGTCAGCGGGCCGCCCAGCAGCGGTCCGACGACGAACCCGAGGCCACCGACCAGACCGCCGATCCCGAGCATCCGGGCCCGCTCACGGGGATCCGGGAACGCCTGCGCGATGAGGGAGAGCCCGCCGGGCACGAGCACCGAGGCACCCGCGCCCTGCAGCACCCGTGCGGCGACGAGCCAGCCCGTGTCCGGGGCGAGCGCGCAACCCGCCGAGGCGAGCGTGAACACCACCAGGCCGGCGAGGAACGCCTTCTTGCGGCCGTAGCGGTCGCCCAGCGCGCCGCCGGTGAGCATGACCGTCGCGAGCGCCACCACGTACCCGTCGAGCACCCACTGGAGGCCGGCCAGCGAGCCGCCGATCGAGGGCAGTGCGAGCGTGACGACGCTCGCGTCCAGCATGGCCATGAACGTCGCGAGCAGGACGGCGACGAGCATCGCCTTCTTGGTAACGGTTTTCGTTCCAGTCATGCCGACAGCCTGGAGGCTCAAGCCGGCTTGAGGTCAACTGGACGCATGTGGTCCATCGGTGAGGTTGCCGCGAAGCTCGGGCTCGCGGTGTCGGCCCTGCGCTACTGGGACGAGCGCGGCCTCGTGCGCCCGGTCGGACGCCGGGCGGGCAAACGCGTCTACGGCGAGCCGGAGCTGCACCGGCTCGCCGTCGCGAAGCTGTTGCAGGACACGGGTTTGCTGAGCCTGGACGAGATCTCCGCGCTCCTGCACGGGCCCGGCCGCGGCGAGGACTGGCGCGCCGCCGTCCGGGGGCGCCTCGACACGGTCCGCGAGCAGCAGGCCGTCCTCGACCGGGCGGCGGACTTCCTCGAGCACTTCCTGGACTGCCCCCGCGAGGACCCGGTGGCCTCGTGCCCGGAACTGCGGGCGCTCACGGAAAAAGGCCACCGGCGCCGCGGCGCCGGTGGCCTTTCCCGATGATCGTCAGGCGACCGAGATGGCCACCTGGTGCAGGCCGGGACCCTCCGCCGTCACGGAGGCCTCACCGTTGCCCGCGCGGTGCAGCGCACGCACCTTCCAGTCGCCGGGCGCGGCGTAGAACCGGAAGTCGCCCTCCGGGGAGGCCTGGACCTCGCCCGCGAAGTCGCCGTCACCGTTGAGCAGGCGCACGTACGCGCCGCCCAGCGGGCCGTCGTTGCCGATCACCTTGCCGGCCACCACGACCTGGCCCTGGGTGTCGATGTCCGCGGGCGTCGCCGTCTGGACCGGCGCGCCGCAACCGTCAGCACTCATCGTCACTTCCCCGTTCCGGTCTCGATCGGCACGCCGACGAGCGAGCCGTACTCCGTCCACGAACCGTCGTAGTTCTTCACGTCCGGCAGGCCCAGCAGCTCGTGCAGCGCGAACCAGGTGTGGCTGGAGCGCTCGCCGATGCGGCAGTAGGCGATGGTCGCCTTGGACGTGTCCAGCCCCGCCTCGCTGTACAGCTCCTTCAGCTCCTCGGCGGACTTGAAGGTGCCGTCCTCGTTGGCGGTCTTGGCCCACGGCACGTTCAGCGCCGACGGGATGTGGCCGCCGCGCTGCGCCGACTCCTGCGGCAGGTGCGCCGGGGCCAGCAGCTTGCCGGAGAACTCGTCGGGCGAGCGCACGTCGACCAGGTTCTTCGTGCCGATCGCGTCGACGACCTCGTCGCGGAAGGCGCGGATCGAGGTGTCCGGCTCCTTCGCGGTGTACGTGGTGCGCTCGCGCTTGACCTCGTCGGTGGTCAGCTCGCGGCCGTCGAGCTCCCACTTCTTGCGGCCGCCGTCGAGCAGCTTGACCTTGTCGTGGCCGTAGAGCTTGAAGTACCAGTACGCGTACGCGGCGAACCAGTTGTTGTTGCCGCCGTACAGGACCACCAGGTCGTCGTTCGAGATGCCCTTCTCGGACAGCAGCGCCTCGAAACCGGCGCGGTCCACGAAGTCGCGGCGCACCGGGTCCTGCAGCTCGGTCTTCCAGTCGATCTTGACGGCACCGCGGATGTGGCCACCGTCGTAGGCGGTCGTGTCCTCGTCCACCTCGGCGAAGACCACGCCGGGGGTGTCCAGGTTCTCCTCGGCCCACTGCGTCGTGACCAGGACGTCTTCACGGCTCATTTGAGCGGACTCTCTTTCTTCTTCTCTTGGGTGGACTGTTAGGACGCTTGACGGGCCGACGGGGCGACCCGCCGGAACAGCAGGTACACCTCGCAGCCGAGGCAGAAGTTGAACGCCGCGTTCAGGAACGCCGCGAGCAGGGCGAACGCCGTCGCGACGATGCCCAGCACGGTCACCCCCGACGCGTAACCGATCGTGCCGACCAGCGCGAACACGAACCCGACGGTCTGCGCGAACCGCAGCGGCGCCGCGTCCTCGCGCTCGCTCGTCGGAGCCAGCCGCGGCGCGACGAGGTAGCGGTAGAGGACCGAGTACGGCGCGGGTTTGAGGCCGACGAACGCACCGATCGCGAACACGACCGTCTGCGCCGCGAGCAGCGGCCACCAGCCGGTGACCAGCACGACGGCGAGGACGACGGTGGTGACGGCGGCGGCGAACCGCGGACCGCGGGGATCGACTGCTGGGCCTGCTGACATCGGACCTCCCGGACGAGCGCGCACGCGCGCGAGTGGAACGGACTGCGGAACCGGGGGTGGACGAGCCGCTTCAGGCGGGACTCGTCGTCAGAAGTGACACAGGCTGCTGCGCACGCGGCAGAGGTCCACCGCGCGACGTTGCGTCAGCAGGGTCGTCGTCACGCCGTTCAGAGTACCCAGCGCGTCCTCCTGCTGGGAACCACGTTCACTGGGTGGGACGGCTTGACGCGGCGGGAAGGTGCTCTTCCAGGGCTTCCAGCACCGCGGGGCCCTTGGGCACCCCGCTGATGCGGAGCAGCTCCTTCCCAGCGGGTGAGAAGGCGAGCGTGGTCGGGGTGCGCAGCACGCCGAGCGCCTGCGCGACCTCCGGCTGGTCCGTCACGTCCAGCTCGACGTGACGCAGGCCGTCCGTGCGCTCCGCGAGCGGCTCCAGCACGGCCTTCGTGTGGCGGCACGGCGCGCAGAACGTGGTGGAGATCTGCACGAGGGTGACCGCGGCGTCCGGGTCGAGCGCGTCCGCGACCGGGCCGGGCAGCGCCCGCTCGGTCTCCTTCGCGGCCCCGATCCGGCCGTTGCGCGCCTTGAGCACCGCCCCGGCGACCCCGCCGAGCACCAGTACCCCCAGCACGACCCAGACGCCGACCATCAGCTCACCTTCCCGCCGTGGCCCCGCTGAACTTCACGTTCTTCGCCTCGCCCTTGATCGTCACCGAACCGCTGTTCACCTGGACCGCCGTCGGGGTCACCTCGAACGGCAGGCTGCCGGTGTCGATGCTCGCCTTGAACTCGGGCAGCAGAGCCTTCTGCACTGACTGGGGAACGACCGTCGTCTCCTTGTCATTCCCGTACTGCAGCCGTTCCGGCACGATGTCGATCTGCGTGCCGTGCAGCTCGATGAGCGCGAAGCAGAAGATCTCCAGCTCCTGCCCGGCGATCTGGACGGTGCCGGAGACCCGGATGCCCGCCCTCGACTTGTCCTGCTCCTCGGCCTGCCGCGTCTCCTGGTCGGTGCTGTCCTGCCCGGTGCGCACGTACTCGATGCTCGACGGTTCGATGCGCAGGTCCTGGATCTTGGTCAGCGGGTCGATCCGCGCCAGGTCGCTGGCCTTGATCGTGACCTGCGCCTCCAGCTGCCCGATGGTGATCGCGTCGGTGTTGCCGTTCACCAGGTCCGACAGCGGCGCGGCGACGTCCCTGAGCTCGGCGTTGACGCCGACGTCCTGCAGGTCCTTGATCGGCACGCCGGACGCGGACAGCGAGATGTGGCGGTAGTCCCCGCCCAGCGCCTGCGTGGTGAAGGGGAACCCGTGGATCGTCACGGACGGGTCGTCGGTCAGCTGCAGCTGCTCGCGCGCCTTCTGCGACACCGTGTGCTCCGCGAACGCCGCGAGCCCGAAGTCGGCCCCGACCAGCAGTGCGGCCAGCACGACGAGGCTGATGACGATCCGGCGCGCCCGCCGGCCGCGGCGGTTGCCCGCGGCCGGTGACACGGTGCGATCCTGGGTTCCAGGCCTGCTCACTCTACGTATCCGATCTGTCGGAAGACTGCTCTTCGCGCCACTCGACGATATGGGTCCCCAGTGTGACGTCAGTGTGACGAGCACGGCAGGGGGGAGGTGTTCCGGCTGTTCGCCGGTTACTCTTGTCGAACACCGACCGGGGGCGCCCAAGGCTACGATCTATCAGAAGGCGGTGCGGCGATGAGCCTGGACCTGCTCGTTCTCACTCCGGAGGCGGACGCCACCTCAGTGCTGCCGGCCCTGGACCTGCTGCCCCACACCGTACGCGTGCGGGCACCGGAAGTCACAGCACTCCTGGATGCCGGGCACCGCGACGTGATCCTGCTGGACGCGCGCACCGATCTCGCCTCGGCCAAGAGCCTGTGCCGGCTGCTCAAGGGCACCGGCGAGGAGGAGGCGGGCACCCCGATCATCGCCGTCGTCGGCGAGGGCGGGCTGGTCGCGGTCAGCGCCGAGTGGCGCACCGACGACATCCTGCTGCCCACCGCGGGCCCCGCCGAGGTGGACGCCCGGCTGCGGCTGGCCACCACGCGGGACGGCGGGGCGACCCAGGTCGACGCCGAGCTGCGGGTCGGCGAGCTGGTCATCGACGAGGCGACCTACACCGCGCGGCTGCGCCGGCGCACGCTCGAACTGACCTACAAGGAGTTCGAGCTGCTCAAGTACCTCGCCCAGCACGCGGGCCGCGTGTTCACGCGCGCCCAGCTGCTGCAGGAGGTCTGGGGCTACGACTTCTTCGGTGGCACGCGGACGGTCGACGTGCACGTCCGGCGGCTGCGCGCGAAGCTCGGCCCCGAGCACGAGCAGATGATCGGCACCGTACGCAACGTCGGCTACAAGTTCGAGCGGCCCGCGAAGGGCGCGCCGAAGCCGGGTGTCGCGTCGCTGTCGTTCGACGCCACGGACCTGCCGAGCGAGGTCTCCGCGCAGTAGTAGCGTCGGACCCGTGCTGAACCTGGTGTGGGCCGACGAACTCGACGAAACCGCCGTGCGCGAGGTGCGTGAGCTGCTGCTCGCCGCCCGCCGGGCCGACGGGCGCCCGGAGGTCGACGCCGAGGGCCCGCTGCCCGGCGAGTTCTCCGGTGGTCTGCACCTGCTGGGCCGTCTCGACGGCCGGCTGGCGGGCTACGCGCACCTCGACACCGCGGGCGACTCGTTCGGCCGCCAGGTGGCGGAGCTGATCGTCCACCCGGAGCTGCGGCGGCGCGGCGTGGGCACCCGGCTGACCGAAGCGCTCGTCGCCAAGGCGGGCACGGCGGAGCTGCGCGTGTGGGCGCACGGCGACCACCCGGCGGCGGCCAGGATCGCCGGGCACGTGGGCCTGCGCCGGGCACGTGAACTGCTGGTGCTGCACACCGAGGTCCGCGACTGGCCGGAACCGTCGTTGCCCGGAGGCGTCGCGTTGCGCACGTTCGTGCCGGGGCAGGACGAGCAGGCCGTCATCGACGTCAACGCCCGCGCCTTCGACTGGCACCCCGAGCAGGGCGCGCTGACCGTCGCCGAGCTGCGCGCCACCGAGGCCGAGGACTGGTTCGACCCGGCCGGTTTCTTCCTCGCCGAGCGTGACGGGCGGGTCATCGGCTTCCACTGGACGAAGGTGCACCCGGCCGATCCGAACCAGTTCGACGGCGAGCCCGTCGGGGAGGTCTACGTCGTCGGTGTCGACCCGGCGGCGCAGGGCGGTGGACTGGGCAAGGCGCTGACGCTGGCCGGGCTGCGCCACCTGAGGGACCGCGGGCTCAAGCACGTCATCCTCTACGTCGAAGGTGACAATGCGCCAGCACTCGCGGTGTACCAGCGGCTCGGGTTCACCCGGTTCGCTGTAGATGTCCAATACGGACGGTGACCGCATCGCGGAGCGGGTTAACGCCACGCCAACGAGCCGTCACGGTCGGCAAACCCGCTGGTCACAGCTAGGACACGAGAGCCCAGCGGTGGTGCACACCACGCGGTTCCGGCCCCCTTGTTCACTTTGCATTCACCTGTTCACGGCCACCCGGCCACCCTGTCTGCCTAGTGTCCGTTTCGGAATGCTCAGACAGCGGAGGACATGACAGTGAAGATTCTGCGGCCCATGGGCGCCGTCGGCATCGTGGCGAGTGCGGCCCTCGTCCTCGCGGCGTGCGGCTCTGACCCGGCGGCGAACAACAGCGGCGCCCAGACCTCCGGCGCGGCCACCGCCCCGACCGGCACCGCGCAGGTGGCCTGCGGCGGCAAGACCCCCCTCTCCGGAGAGGGCTCGACCGCCCAGAAGACCGCGATGGACGTCTTCGCCCAGCAGTACGCCAAGGCGTGCTCGGGCCAGGTCGTCAACTACAACGCGACCGGCTCCGGCGCCGGCGTGCGGCAGTTCAACGCCAAACAGGTCGACTTCGGCGGTTCGGACTCGGCGCTGTCGGGCGCCGACGTGGACGCGGCGAAGACCCGCTGCGACGGCAACCCGGCGTGGAACCTGCCGATGGTCGTCGGCCCGATCGCGATCGCCTACAAGCTGGACGGCGTCCCCTCGCTGACCCTGACCGGCGAGCTCGCCGCCAAGATCTTCAACGGTCAGATCAAGACCTGGGACGATCCCGCGCTCAAGGCGGCCAACCCCGGCGTGAACCTGCCCAGCAAGCCGATCCAGGTGGTCTCGCGCTCGGACGAGTCGGGCACGACCGACAACTTCCAGCACTACCTGGCCGCCGCCGGCAAGGGCGCGTGGACCCAGGGCACCGGCAAGGCCTTCAAGGGCGGCGTCGGCAACGGTGCGGCCCAGTCGAACGGCGTGGCTTCGGCCGTCCGCGCGGCCGACGGCGCGATCGGCTACGTCGAGTCCTCCTACGTCAAGGACGGCCTGACCGCGGCGAAGATCGACAGTGGCTCCGGCGCGGTCGAGCTGACCCCGTCCAACGTCGGCAAGGCGCTCGACGCGGCCGTGTTCAAGGCGCCCGGCACCAACGACCTGGCGATGGACCTCGACAAGATCTACGCCGCCAACACCCCGGGTGCGTACCCGCTGCTGCTGGCGACCTACGAGATCGTCTGCTCGAAGGGCTACGACGCCGAGACCACCAAGGCGCTCAAGGCGTTCCTGACGGTCGCGGCCACCACGGCGCAGCAGCCGATCGCGGACAAGGGCTTCGTGCCGCTGCCGCAGAGCCTGCAGGACAAGGTGCTGACCGCGGTCAACGCCATCTCCTGAGGTACTCCGGCCACCAGGACCGAAGAAAAACTCGATGAGCGAGGCAATCGCGACGCGGACGCCCACCGGTGACCCCGGTGGGCGTCCATCGTCGTCCCTAGACCCCCGGAGGCCACGATTTCGGCGCAACCAGTGACTCAGAGCCGGACCAAGGTCCGGCCGGGCGATCGCATCTTCAAGAACCTGACCACGGGCGCCGGCGTCCTCGTCGTGGCGCTGATCGGGCTGATCGGCATCTTCCTGCTGGTGCAGGCCATCCCCGCGCTGTCCGCGGACAACGTCAACTTCCTGACCGCGCGCGTCTGGGAGACCGGTGACCCGAGCAACCTGCGGTTCGGCATCCTGGACCTGCTGCTGGTCACGATCTACAGCTCGATCGTGGCGCTGGTGTTCGCGATGCCGATCTCGCTGGGCATCGCGTTGTTCCTGACGCAGTACGCGCCGCGCCGGCTCGCCCGGCCCTTCGCGTACATCATCGACCTGCTCGCCGCGGTGCCGTCGATCATCTTCGGTCTGTGGGGGATCCTCGTGCTCGCGCCGGTGCTCTCGCCGGTCTCCCAGTGGATCAACGACGTCTTCGGGTTCATCCCCATCTTCGGCACCGGCAACGTGTACCCGAACTTCTCGGGCACGATCTTCACCGCGGGCATCGTGCTCGCGGTGATGCTGCTGCCGATCATCACGTCGCTGTCCCGCGAGGTGTTCGAGCGCACCCCGGTCGCGCACATCGAGGGCGCGCTGGCGCTCGGCGCGACCCGGTGGGAGGTCATCCGCACCACGGTGCTGCCGTTCGGCAAGGCCGGGTACATCGGCGCCTCGATGCTGGGCCTCGGCCGTGCGCTCGGCGAGACCATCGCCGTCACGGTGATCCTGTTCATCCCGCGGGGCGGGCACTTCGACTGGTCGATCTTCGACGGTGGCGCGACGTTCGCCTCGCAGATCGCCACCAACGCGAGCGAGTTCAACAACCCGACGTCGGCGGGGGCGTACATCGCGTCCGGTCTGGTGTTGTTCGTGCTCACCTTCGCGGTGAACTTCGCCGCGCGGGCGATCATCGGCGACAAGAAGGGCGACTGAGGCATGACGAGCACGCTCTCCGAGACCGAGCGGCCGGCACTGTCCCCGGCCTTCCAGCAGATCAGCCTCGGGCGGAAGGTCCGCAACGGCCTGGCCACGGTGCTGGTCTGGCTGTCGTTCCTGATCGCCGTGGTACCGCTCGTGTGGGTGCTCTACACGGTGATCGCGAACGGCATCAAGCGCATCCCCTACTCGAACTGGTGGTCCCAGGACTTCGGCTCGGTCCTGTCCGACGAGGTCGGCGGCGGCGTGCTGCACGCCATCATCGGCACGCTGGAACAGGGACTGGTGTGCGCGGTCATCGCGGTCCCGCTCGGCCTGCTGGTCGCGATCTACCTGGTCGAGTACGGCCGGGGCGGCAGGCTGGCCAAGATCACCACGTTCATGGTCGACATCCTCTCCGGTGTCCCGTCGATCGTGGCCGCGCTGTTCATCTACGCGCTGTGGATCACCACGCTGGGCCTGCCGCGCAGCGGGTTCGCCGTGTCGCTGGCGCTGGTGCTGCTGATGATCCCGGTGGTCGTGCGGTCGGCGGAGGAGATGCTCCGCATCGTCCCCGACGACCTGCGTGAGGCCTCGTACGCGCTGGGCGTGCCGAAGTGGAAGACGATCATGAAGATCGTGCTGCCCACGGCGTTGTCCGGCATCATCTCCGGCATCATGATGGCGCTCGCCAGGGTCATGGGCGAGACCGCTCCGCTGCTGGTGCTGGTGGGGTACTCGGCCTACGTGAACTGGGACCTGTTCAACCACGAGCAGGCCGCCCTGCCGCTGCTGATGAACAACGAGCGGGCGACCAACAGCATGGAACCCGGCAGCGTCGGGTTCGACCGCATCTGGGGTGCCGCGCTGACGCTGGTCCTCATCATCGCCCTGATCAACCTCGTCGCCACGGTGGTCTCCCGCCTGGTCGCACCGAAGAAGAAGTGAGCTGATCCGCCATGGCAAAGCGAATCGACGTCAAGGATCTGAACATCTACTACGGCAAGTTCCACGCCGTGGACAACGTCACGCTGTCGGTGCCGCCGCGGAGCGTCACGGCGTTCATCGGTCCGTCGGGCTGCGGCAAGTCGACCGTGCTGCGCACGCTCAACCGGATGCACGAGGTGATCCCCGGCGCCCGGGTGGACGGCGAGGTCCTGCTGGACGGGGAGAACATCTACGCGGCGAACGTGGACCCGGTGCAGGTGCGCCGCACGATCGGCATGGTGTTCCAGCGCCCCAACCCGTTCCCCACGATGTCCATCCGGGACAACGTGGTGGCGGGGCTGAAGCTCGCCGGCACGAAGAACCGCAAGCAGCTCGACGAGATCGCCGAGCGGGCGCTGCGGGGCGCGAACCTGTGGAACGAGGTCAAGGACCGGCTGAACAAGCCGGGCGGCGGCCTGTCCGGCGGGCAGCAGCAGCGCCTGTGCATCGCCCGCGCCATCGCCGTGCGGCCGGACGTGCTGCTGATGGACGAGCCGTGCTCGGCGCTGGACCCGATCTCGACGCTCGCGATCGAGGACCTGATCGGTGAGCTGAAGAAGGACTACACGATCGTCATCGTCACGCACAACATGCAGCAGGCCGCTCGCGTGAGCGACCAGACGGCGTTCTTCAACCTCGCCGGCATCGGCCAGCCCGGGCGGCTGGTCGAGCTGAACGACACGGAGAAGATCTTCTCCAACCCCAACGAGAAGGCCACCGAGGACTACATCTCGGGCCGCTTCGGCTGAGCCGATGGGAAAGGCCCCTGGAACCGTTGGGCACTCACGGTTCCAGGGGCCTTTTCACGTTCGGTGGCCGGTACGGCGGTCGCCTCTCGGCGAAAGGTCCGAACAGGGCTCCAGCCGGGCTGGTATTCCCTGACGGCGAAATGGTGAGGCCCGGGGGACACGGACCGCACCGACCGCCTCGTACAACCACGGGTGCGGGAGGGATATTCCGGTGCGGGAACTGTCGTACCCCCCGGCTACCGTCGTGGTGTGGTTTCGGTGAACGTGAACGAATTCGGCAATCCAGTGCCGCGGGCGCGGCCGCTCGCGATCGCGGCCCGGGCGCTGGGCGCGGTACCGCCGCCGCTGCAGATCCTGGTGGGGATCGTCAGCGTGCAGGTGGGCGCGTCGCTGGCGAAACAGCTCTTCACGGTCGCCGGTGCCGCGGGCACCGTCGCCCTGCGGTTGTTCTTCGCCGCGCTGGTGCTGCTGCTCGTGTGGCGGCCCGCGGTGCGGCTCGGCCGCCGCGGGTGGCCGGTGGTGCTCGCGTACGGCGTCGTGCTCGGGTTGATGAACCTCAGCTTCTACCAGGCGCTCGCCCGCATCCCGCAGGGCATCGCGGTCACCATCGAGTTCCTCGGCCCGCTCGCGGTGGCGCTGGCCGGGTCCCGCCGCCTGGTCGACGCGCTGTGGGCGTTGCTCGCCGCGGGTGGGGTGGTGCTGCTCGCCGAGACGCGGGGCGACCTGTCGCTGGCCGGCCTGCTGTTCGCGCTCGCGGCCGGCGCGTGCTGGGGCCTGTACATCCTGCTCAGCGCGGCGCTCGGGAAGCGCACGACGGAGGGCAACGGGCTCGCGCTCGGCATGGCCGTCGCCGCGATGGTCGCGATGCCGGTCGGTGTCGTGGAGACGGGCGCGAAACTGCTGTCGCCGTGGATCCTGGTCATCGGGCTCGCGGTGGCGCTGCTGTCGTCGGTGATCCCGTACTCGCTGGAGCTGGAGGCGCTGCGCCGCATCCCGCCGCGGGTGTTCGGCGTGCTGATGAGCCTCGAACCGGCGGTCGCCGCGCTGGCCGGGCTCGTCGTGCTCGGCGAATCCCTGCACCCGCCGCAGTGGGTCGCGTTGTGCTGCGTCGTCGCCGCCTCGATAGGGGCCACGCGCTCGCATAAGCTGGCGGGGTGACCGTCCTCGACGACCTCGACCAACCCCATGCCGCCGCGGTGCTGCGTGACCTGCGCCGGGAGCTGATGGTCTACAAGTTTGCGGTCGACGAGCTGATGACGAAGCTGCGCATCCTGTCCGAGGAGTTCGACTTCGCCCACCAGCACGACCCGATCGAGCACATCACCAGCCGGGTCAAGCAGCCCGAGGCGATCCTGCGCAAGCTCCAGCGCAAGGGGCACGCACCGGGCATCGAAGCGATCCGCGAGCACATCGAGGACGTCGCCGGGATCCGCGTGGTGTGCCCGTTCGTGCCGGACGTGTACATGGTCGCGCGGATGCTCGGGCAGCAGGACGACGTGGAGATCGTCCGCACGAAGGACTACATCGCCGAGCCGAAGCCCAACGGGTACCGCAGCCTCCACCTGATCGTGCGCATCCCGGTGTTCCTGTCCGACCGGGTCGAGAAGGTCAAGGTCGAGATCCAGATGCGCACGATCGCGATGGACTTCTGGGCCGCCGTGGAGCACGAGCTGTTCTACAAGTACGACGGCGAAGCCCCTGACGACTTCGCCGAGGAACTCCGCGCCGCCGCGGTCACGGCCGCCGATCTCGATAGCCGGATGACCGCGCTCCACCAGCGCATCCGCCGGTAGCGCGTGGGTTGTGCCCCAGTCGCGCACCGCCCGGCGGAGCAGCTTCTCGGTCAGGTATCCATTCGACGATGATTCCTGCCGCTCGTCTTTCGGCATCGCCGTAGCCGCCTGAGGTACGTCCGAGAGACGACCGGCTCCAGCGGGCCGACCAGCGAACGTCGGGAGTTCAGTCGGGGTAGAACTCCAACAGTCAGTGTCGAACCGTTGGGCATGCGGCCCGTCACTTCAGCGCGTTCGCGGCCAGCCGCAGGTCGGTGAAGGCGCGGTCGAGGTGGGTGTGCAGGTCGTCGGTGCGGTCGGCGCCCCAGCGGCGGACGGCGATCGCGTACGTGTCCATGCCCACCTGGGCGCACAGGGCCGCGAGCGGACCGGCGACGCCGCGGGCCACGAGTGCGTCGGTGAGGGCCGCGACCAGTGCCGCGGTCTTGGCCAGCGCCCGTTCCTGCAGGGCTGGGGTGGCGGCGATGACCGGCGCGCGCCGTTCGGTGACGGGGAGGTTGCGTTCGATCAGCGGCACGGCCTGGTGGAACGCGGCGCGCAGGGTGGGCAGCGGTTTGGTGCCGGCGGGCACCGCCGCGACCGCGCCGGTGAGCAGGTCCCGCAGCTCCGCCTCACCGTCGAAGAAGAC
The DNA here is from genome assembly GCF_900114035.1 of Amycolatopsis sacchari. Taxonomy (GTDB): domain Bacteria; phylum Actinomycetota; class Actinomycetes; order Mycobacteriales; family Pseudonocardiaceae; genus Amycolatopsis_E; species Amycolatopsis_E sacchari. The sequence continues at coordinate 40,011 of NZ_FORP01000006.1, forward strand.
CTCGCGCTTGTCGGCGAAGTGGCGGAAGAACGTTCGCTCGGTGACCCCGGCGCGGGCCGCGATGTCCCCCGCGGTGGTCTTGTCGTAGCCGCGCTCCAGGTACAGCTCGAGCGCCGCCTCCTGGAGCCGCAGCCGCACTTCTTCCCCGTTCCGTGGCACGGTTCCGACCCTACCTCAGCGACAGTCGCTGTCACTACCTTGCGTCAGTGACTGTCGATCTGTACCGTCAGTTTCTGACAGTTCTGAGTCAGTAACTGACAGGGGAATCCATGGAACAACGCTTCACCGGCAGGACGGTCGTCGTCACCGGCGCCAGCTCCGGCATCGGCGCCGGGATCGCCCGCCGGTTCGCGGCCGAAGGGGCCAACCTCGTCCTTGCCGCACGGCGCGAGGACCGGCTGAAGGCGCTCGCCGCCGAAATCGGGGCCGACCGCGCGCTCCCGGTCGCCACCGACGTGACCAGCCAGGACGACGTCCAGGCGATGATCGACGCCGGTGCGGGCCGCTTCGGCGGCATCGACGTCCTGGTGTCCAACGCCGGGTTCGGCCTCGCGAAGGACTTCGAGGAGACCACGCCCGCGGACTGGCGGCTGATCATGGTCACCGACGTCGACAGCTGCTTCTTCGGCGCGCAGGCGGCGCTGCCGCACCTGAAGGAGAGCCGCGGCAGCATCGTCCAGATCGCCTCCGCGTCCGGCCTCGGCGGCGACCGGCGCCTCACCGCCTACAACACGGCCAAGGGTGCGGTCGTCAACCTCACCCGCGGGCTCGCGTTCGACCTCGGCCGGTTCGGGATCCGCGTGAACACCGTCGCCCCGGCGCTGACACTCGAAGAGGGCGTGGCGGCGGAGTACGCGGGGCTGGTCGAAGCCTTCAACCAGCGCCGGGCGCTCACCGGTTTCAGCACCCCGGCCGACGTCGCCGCCGCGGTCGCCTTCCTGGCCTCGCCCGACGCCCGGTTCGTCACCGGCACCACCCTGCCCGTGGACGGCGGCATCACCGCCGGCAGCGGGCAGCCCTCCGTCTTCTGAAAGGACCTCCCATGCCCGGCGCCCACGACGCGCTCGACCCCGAACTCGCCACCGCGTTCGCCGCACTGCCCAAGGCCGCGAACGGCACCCTGCTCCAACTCTCCGACATCGCCGGCCTGCGCGCGCAGCACCGTGCGGCACTCGCCCAGCGGCCGCCGACCCCACCCGACCCGCGGATCACGATCGAAAGCCTGCGGATCCCCAGGGACGACCGGACCGAGCTGGAGGTGGTCCTGTACCGCCCGTCCGGCGCCGAAGGCATCCTCCCGGCGCTGGTCTGGTTCCACGCCGGCGCCCAGGTCCTGGGCGACAACGCCCGCGACGACGACGCCTACCACACGACGCTGGCGCTGGAGCTCGACTGCGTCCTGGCCGCCGTCGTCTACCGGCTCGCGCCGGAAACGCAGGCTCCCGGCGCCGCCGAGGACGGCTACCTGGCCTACACCCACCTCGTCGAGCACGCCGCCGAACACCGGATCGACCCGCGGCGGATCGCGCTCGCCGGGGCCAGTGGCGGCGGAGCGCCCGCGGCCGCCACCGCGCTCATGGTGCGCGACCGGGGCGCCCAGCCGCCGTGCTCGCTGTCGCTGCTCTACCCGATGCTCGACGACCGCCTCGAAGCGCCGTCGATCTCCGAGGCCGGCTCCGAAGTGGTCTTCGCCCGCCCGGACATCGGGCTCGCCTGGGCCGCGGTCCTGGGCGAGCGGTTCGGCACGGACGACGTGCACCCGTACTCAGCCCCCGGCCGGGCCACCGACCTCACGGGCCTGCCGGACACCTTCGTCGCGCTCGCCCAGTTCGACCTGCTGCGGGACGAAGGCCTCGACTTCGCCCGCGGGCTGATCGCCGCCGGGGTACCGGTGGACCTGCACGTCTACGCCCGTGCCTTCCACGCCTGGGACCGCTTCGCACCGGCGTCGGCGCTGACCCGCTCCTTCGAACGGACCTGGCACACGTTCCTCCGCCGCTGGTAAGGGTTTCAGCCCAGCGGGGAGGGGAGGTCGGCGTCCGGCTCCGCCACCGTCGCGACCGCCCAGAACAGCAGGGCGATCCCCACAGCGCCCGGGTCCGGCTCGCCCTTGACCCGCTCGCCGACGTAGCTCGCCCGGCCCATCCGCGCCCGCAGTTCACCGGTGCGGGCCGCGCCTTCGGCCGCCGCCTTCGCCGCCGTGGCGAAGCCCCCGGACTCGAGGGCCTCGACGGCCGGGGCGAGCGCGTCGACCAGCGTCCGGTCGCCGACCTGCGCCTCCCCGACCCGCTGGATCGCGGCGAGCCCGGCGGCGGCGCCCGCCCGGAACGCCGCCACCGGCTCGGCCTCGCGGTCCAGTGCGTGCGCCAGCTCGGTGAACAACAGGCCCAGCAACGGGCCGCTGGTGCCGCCGACCTCGTCGAGGAACACCTCCCCGAGCGCGCCGAACGCGCTGCTCCCGCCGGCGTCGAACCGCGCGACGGCCTCGCGGACGCCACCGCGCAGGTTGTCACCGAAGTCGCCGTCCCCGCTGCGCTGGTCGAGCCTGGTCAGCTCGCCGTGTGCGTCCTCCACCACCTGCGCGAACCGGCGCAGCACGCTCTCCTGGTCGAACATCACGCGGTCTCCTCGGTCGTCCTTGGGAAGGCCGGGGTGATCGCCGGCGCCGCCCACCACTGCCGCCATTCCGGCTGGAGCCTGGTCAGGGTCAGCGAAAACCCGGCCATGTCGAGCGCCGGGACGAACGTGCCGACAAGCCCACCCGCCTGGCGCAGCCCACGTCGTTCAAGGCCTGCGGCGACGAGGTCCTGCAGCACGTACAGCTCCAGCAACGTGGTCCCGCCCAGCCCGTTGACCACGACGACCACGTCGTCCGGCCCCTCGGGCAGGCCCGCCACGAGCTGGTCCAGCAGCTGCTCGACCAGCTCCTCCAGCGGCGGCCGGGGCACCGTCTTCTGCGCCCGCTCGCCGTGGATGCCCACGCCGAACTCCAGCTCACCGGCGTCGAGCGCGAAGGACGGTTCACCGGTGTGCGGCGAGGTTTGCGCCCGCGAAGCGACGGCGAGACTGCGCGACGCCGCCGCGAACTCCGCACCCAGCGAGGCCAGTTCGTCCAGCCCGAGCCCGGTGTCGGCGGCCGCCCCGAGCAGTTTCTCCACGACGACCGTCGCACCCGTGCCACGCCGCCCGGTGGCGGTCTCGGCCGACTCCGTGGCGAGGTCGTCGTCCACCAGCACGCGGCGGACCTCGATGCCTTCCAGGCGCAGCCGCTCCGCCGCGATGCCGAAGTTGATCCGGTCGCCCGTGTAGTTCTTCACCACGTGGATCACGCCGTCGGGCCCCGCGGCCTTGCGACTGGCCTCCAGCACCTGCTTGTTGTGCGGCGAGGCGAAGATCTTGCCCGGCGCCACCGCGTCGAGCATCCCGCGGCCGAGGAACCCGGCGTGCAGCGGCTCGTGCCCGGACCCGCCGCCCGACACGAGCCCGACGCGGCGGCCCGGGTTCCGGTGCCGCGCCACGAGGTGCGCCGGCTTCTCGTGCAGCTCCACGAGGTCCGCGTGCGCGCGGGCGAACCCGCGCAGCGCCGCCGGGACGGGATCACCGTCGGCGGGGTGGAAGGGCAGGGGCATCAGACGTTCTCCTTGGACAGGTTCTCCGCCGTGGGCGAGTACCGCGCTTCTCCCCACTTCAGGCGGCTCGCGGCGAGCGAGGACAACACGGCGATCCCGATCGCGTAGACCACCAGCCAGGTCCAGTGCCCGCCGCCCGCGGCGAGCAGCGCCGTACCGAGCAGCGGGGCGAGCCCGCCGCCGAGCGTCGCGCCGACCTGCTGCGTGACCGAGAGGCCGGTGTAGCGCACCGCGACGGGGTACAGGTTGGCGAACAGCGCGGCCTGCGCGCCGTACATCGCCCCGTGCCCGATCCCCAGGCCGAGGGTCGTGGCCAGGATCATCAGCGGCAGGTTACCCGTGGCGATCATGAGGAAGAACGGAATCGCCAGTACCACCTGGAAGAGTGCACCGCCGATGTAGACCTTGCGCCGCCCGATCCGGTCCGACAGCGCCCCGAACAGCGGCAACGTCAGGCATTCCACGGCACACGCGACGAGCACGGCCAGCAGCGCCGGACCGCGCGGGTGACCCAGTTCCGTGGTGACGTAGGCGATCGCGACCACGTAGTAGACGTTGAACAGCCCGCTCTCGGCGATCTTCGCGATGATCGACAGGACGACGCGCCCGGCGTGGTTGCCGAACAGCTCCTTCACCGGCAGCGTGCGCACCTCGCGCTCGGCCCGCGCCTTGACGAACTCCGGGCTTTCGCTGACCCGCGTGCGGATGTACACGCCGAGCAGGATCAGCACGATGCTGGCCAGGAACGGCAGCCGCCACGCCCACGACTCGTACGCGCCCTCGGGCAACGCGGCGTCGAGCAGCGTCACGAGGCCGACGGGCAGCAGCACCCCGGCGGGCGTTCCGATGTGGACCAGCGACGTGTAGAACCCCTGCTTCTTCGCGGGGCTGTATTCGAGCGCCATCAGCACGCCGCCGCCGTACTCGCCGCCCATGCCGACGCCTTGCAGGAGGCGGATCACGACGAGCAGGATCGGCGCCCAGATCCCGATGGTCTCGTAGGAGGGCAGCAGGCCGACGGCGAACGTGCCACCGCCCATCAGGATCATCGTGGTGATCAGGACGGTCTTGCGGCCCAGCTTGTCGCCGTAGTGGCCGAAGACCAGCCCGCCGAGCGGGCGCGCGAGGTACCCGACGAAGAACGTGGCGAACGCGGCGAGCGTGCCGACGATCGCGTTCCCGGCGGGGAAGAAGATCTTGTTGAACACGAGCGCGGCGGTCGTCGCGTACAGCGTGAAGTCGTAGTACTCGACCGTCGTGCCCAGGGCGCTGGCCCACACGACTCTCTTGACGGGGGTCCCGTCCGCTTTCCCTGGAGCAGTCATCGGCACTTCCTCGTACCCGGTGGTCATCTGGCTGACGAGGCGCTAATGTATCAGATACTAGATTTCAAACAAGCCTCAGAAGGGAAGCCATGAAGGACGTGGCGTTGCACGGGATGATCTCGACGGTCGTCACCCCGTTCGATGAGAACGACCAGGTCGACCTCGGCCTGCTGCGTGGCGAGGTCAAGTACCTGCTCGACCAGGGCGTCACGGCGATCTGCGCGTGTGGCAGCACCGGGGAGGGGCAGACGCTCTCGCTGGAGGAGAGCAAGGCGATCTGCGAGGTCGTCGTCGACGAGGTCGCGGGCCGCGTCCCGGTCATCGGCGGCGTCATCCAGAACTCCACCGCGCAGGCGATCCGGTACTCCCTCGCGCTGAAGGAGGCCGGGGTCGACGCGCTGCAGGTGACGCCCGTGCACTACGTCTTCGCGCCCTCGGCCGAGGAGACCGTGGAGCACTACCGCCTCGTCGGCGAGGCCACCGACCTGCCGATCGTGCTGTACAACGTCGTGCCGTGGGCGCTCGTCCCCGTCGACGTCATCGAGAAGCTGGCGGCCGTGCCCCAGGTCGTCGCCGTCAAGCAGTCCGGTGGCGACATGCACCTGCTCGTCGACCTGCTGGCGCGGGTGCGGGACCGGTTCACGATCCTCGCGGCGCTGGACGACCTGCACTACCCGGCGTTCGTGCTGGGCGCGCACGGGGCGCTCGCCGCGATCCCGACCGTGACGCCGAAGCTGTCGGTGGAGCTGTGGGACGCGGTGCAGGCCGGCGACCACAAGACCGCGCTGGAGCTGCACGAGCGCATCCTCACCGTGTGGCGCGCGATCGACGGCCCCAACCTGCCCGCGACGCTCAAGGCCGCGCTCCAGCTGCAGGGCCGCGACGGCGGGCTGCCGCGCAAGCCGTTCGCCCCGGCCACCGAGGAGGACCGGGAGCGTATCGCCGCCGCCCTCCGCTCGGCTAACCTGATCGACTAGACGTCACACATCTGTGGGGAAGCCGTGGCCGGAAAATCCGCACTCGTCGTCGAATCACTCGCCGACCAGCTCTACCGCATCCTGTGCGACCGGATCGTCACCGGCGTGTTCGCCCCGGGTTCGCGGCTCGACCCGCAGGTCATCGCGCAGGAGTTCGGCGTCTCGCGGACCCCGGTGCGGGACGCGCTGGCCCGGCTCGAACACGACCAGCTGATCGAGACGCGGCCGCGCTCCGGCACGTTCGTGGCGCGGCCCGGGGTGCAGGACGTGCGGGAAGTCTGCCAGCTGCGCAAGGGAATCGAGTGGGTCGCGACCGGGCTCGCCACGGAACTCATGCCGGACTCGCTGATCGCCGACCTGCGCGCCGAGGCCGTGGAAGCGCTTTCCGCGTTGGACAAAGGGGATTTCGAGCCCTTCTTCGCCAGCGACTTCCGCATCCACCGGGAGATCGTGGCGGCCACCGGCAACGAACGGCTCGTGCGCGCCCGCGGGTCCGTCGAGCCGTTCGTCGCGTGGCTGCGGATCCTCGGCGCGACCGGACCGCACCGGGCCCGCGGCTCCACGGAACGGCACCTGCAGATCCTCGACGCCATGGCGGCGCGGAACGCCGCCGCCGCACAGGAAGCGGCCGCGGTCCACCTCGACGAGGTCGAGGAGTGGACCGTGGCCGACATGAACTCGCACGCGATCTCGACCTGAGCAGCCGAGGTCGCGGAGAAAGGACGTCCCGTGACCGACGCACTGGAAACCGCTCTCGCCGGAGCCGCGGCCGCCGCCCGTCCCGTCGCCAGGACCACCCGCGCCGAACGCGCCGCCTGGCTGCGTGCGGCGGCGGACGCGCTCGACGCGGCGGCCGCGGAACTCGTGCCGATCGCGATGGCCGAGACGCACCTGCCCGAAGCGCGGTTGACCGGTGAACTGGGGCGCACGACGTTCCAGGCCCGCCTGTTCGCCGAGCGGCTGGAGCAGGGGCGGCTGCACGACGTGCGGATCGACCACGCCGACCCGGACTGGCCGATGGGCCCGCGCCCCGACATCCGCCGCACGCAGGTGCCGATCGGGCCGGTGCTGGTGTTCGCGGCGAGCAACTTCCCGTTCGCGTTCTCGGTGTTCGGCGGTGACACGACGAGCGCGCTCGCGGCGGGCTGCCCCGTCGTCGTGAAGGCGCATCCCGGGCACCCCGAGCTGTCCCGGCGTACGGCCGCCGTCGTGTCCGCGGCGTTGAGCGGCGCCCCGGCGGGCACGTTCGCGTTGATCGAAGGCGAAGCCGAGGGCGCTCAGGCGGTGCGGGATCCCCGGATCAAGGCGGTGGGTTTCACGGGTTCGACGCGGGGCGGGCGTGCCCTGTTCGACCTCGCGGTGTCCCGCCCCGACCCGATCCCGTTCTACGGCGAGCTGGGTTCGACGAACCCGGTGGTCGTGACGCCGGCGGGCTGGGCCTCGCGTGCCACGGAGATCGCCACTGGTTTCGCCGGTTCGGCCGTGCTCGGCTCGGGGCAGTTCTGCACCAAGCCCGGGATCGTCCTGGTGCCGGACGCGGACGCGTTCCTCGCGGCGGTCCCGGAGCTGTCGGCCGGACCGTTGCTGAACGAGCACATCGAGCGTGGTTTCCGTGCTGCCGCTGCGGAAATGGCGTCGGCCGTGACGGTGGCGCGTGGCTCACTCGACGACGACCTCGCCCCGATCCTCTTCCGCGCCAACGCATCCGATGTGCTGAAGCAGCCGGATCTGTTGGAACTGGAGGTGTTCGGCCCGGCCGCGTTGATCGTCGAGTACACCGATGTGCCGGAAGTGCTGTCGGTGCTCGACGTGATGCCCGGCCAGCTGACCGGCACGGTGCAGGGCGCCGACGACGACCCGGACGGCCCGGAACTCGTGGCACGGCTGGCCGAACACGCAGGGCGGGTGCTGTGGAACCAGTGGCCGACCGGCGTCACGGTCAGCGACGCGCAGCAACACGGCGGCCCGTACCCGGCGACGACCGCCCCGCTGACGACGTCGGTGGGCACCGCCGCGGCGCAGCGTTTCCTGCGGCCGGTGGCGTTCCAGAACGTGCCCACCGCGGCACTGCCGGCAGAACTGTCCTAAGTGGACGAGGGTGGCCGGGCCGCGCAGGGGGCGGCCCGGTCGCCCGCTTAGACGTCCTCGTCGGAGCCGTAACCCGGCATCTTGCCGGTGGCGACGAACACCATCCGCTTCGCCACGGAGACGGCGTGGTCGGCGTAGCGCTCGTAGAACCGGCCGAGCAGGGTGACGTCCACCGCGGCCGGCACGCCGAACTCCCAGTCCTTGGCCATGATCACGCTGAACAGGTGGCGGTGGATCTCGTCGACCCTGTCGTCCTCGGCCTCCAGCGACCGGGCCGCCTCGACGTCCTTGGACTTGATGACCTCTTCGGTGCGCAGCGCCAGCTTCACGACCGCCTCGCCCATCTCCTGGAAGTACGGGCGGACCGGGTCGGGCAACGCGTGTTCCGGGTGGCGGCGGCGGGCCGCCTTCGCGACGTGCAGTGCGAGGTCGCCCATCCGCTCCAGGCTCTCCGCCGCGTGGATGACCGCGAGCACGGTGCGCAGGTCGGTGGCGACCGGGGCCTGCAGCGCCAGCAGGGCGTACGCCTGCTCCTCGCACTCCGCACGGAGGTCGTCGATCTTGGCGTCGTCCCCGATCACCTGTTCGGCCAGGCCGAGGTCCGCATCCAGCAGGGCCTTGGTGGCCTTCTCCATGGCGTTCGCGACCTGGACCGACATGTTCGCCAGATTGCCGGCCAGCTCTTCGAGTTCGACGTGGTAAGCCTCGCGCATGGCCACACCTTACGGCGTGAGCAGGGCGAATGCCGCATCGCTGGATGAACCGGTGGTGAACCCGGGCTAACGAATCACTGGTCGGCGGCGTTCTTGCCCGCGCCGGCGGTCTGCTTGTCGGCGGGTGGCGACGGCGGGGCGCTGCCCGGTAACGCGGTGTTGTTGATGAGCGCCTGGAAGACCGCCTTGGCCTTGCTCTCCAGCAGGACCTCGTTGTTGCGCGAGTTCGGCTCGCCGACGGTCGGCACGGTCATGAAGTTGACCTTCGACGGGTCGAGGCCCTTCATCGACTGCGCGAGGGTGAGCATCTGGTCGACGCCGATGTTGTCGCCGAACGTGGCCTTCGCGAAGGCGGTCACGAAGTCGGACAGCTGGGTCGGGTTCGTGAGCACGCCGTGGGACATGACCTTCGCCATGAGCGCGCCGATGAACTCCTGCTGCCGCTTGATGCGGCCGTAGTCGGACGTGGGGTCGCCGACCACGTGCCGGGCGCGCACGAAGCTCAGGGCCTGGTCGCCGGAGATCGTCACGTCGCCGGTCTGCGAGATCACCATGCCCAGCGTCGTGTCGTTGATCGGCCTGTCCACGTGGACGGTGACGCCGCCGACCGCGTTGACCATGTCCTTGAAGCCGCTGAAGTCGATGCCGACGAAGTGGTTGATCTTCATGCCGGTGAGCTGCTGCATCCACTTGATGAGGCAGCGCGGCCCGCCGACGGCGTAGGCGGTGTTGAGCTTGACCTTGCTCGCGGCCGGGACGATTTCGCTGGTGTAGTCGTTCTTCGCGACGTCGAAGCGCTCGCACGGGGGCCGCGTGATCTCCAGGTCGCGCGGGAAGGAGATGACGACCGCGCGCTTCCGGTCGGCGGGGATGTGGGCGAGCATCACGGTGTCGGAGCGGGCGCCCTCGACCTCGTCGGCGCTGCCCACGTTCTCGTCCGCCGTGGCACCGGCGCGCGTGTCGGAGCCCGCGATGAGGAAGTTCTCGTCACCGAGCTGGGCGGGGGCGTCCTGGATGTCGGATGAGTTCTCGTCGAGCGCGGCGATCTGCGTGAACTGGCTGTTGAACCAGGTTTTGGTGCCCCACAGCGCACCGGTACCGAGGAAGACGAGCACCGCCAGCACGACGACGGAGATACGTCCGATGAGGACGGTCCGCTCGTTGTGGCGTTTTTTCTTCTCCTGCAAGCGGGTCTGGGGTGCGACCTCGTTCTCGTCCGGCGCGCCCTTCGCGGCGACCGGGGCGACGACGCGCTGCAGCTTGGTGCGCGTGTGCTCGAGCAGCTGCACGGGCCGCGCGGCGAGCTTTTCCAGGCGCTGCTTGCGTTTGGCTTCCTCGGCCTCGAGCTCGTCGTGGGCGGCGGAGAACCGGGCGAGGGTGTGGTCGATCTTGCGCCGCACCATGGTGCTGTCGTCGATCGGCTCCAGCTCGTCCGTCATGGTGAGCCGGTCCTCGGGCGGCACCGTCCGGTTGCGACCCGGGGAAGCGCTTTCAGCCGCGGCGCCACGCGGCTCGTCGGCTGCGGTGGCGTTGGCGGCGGACGGCTGGGGAGCGGCTTGCTCGGTGGCGTTGCGGCCGGGGGGAGCTGGGGTGTTCTGGCCCGGGGCGGGTTGGTCCGGAGTGCGGCCGGGGGTGGGCTGCTGCGGCGGACGGCCTGGGGCGAGTTCGGCGGCGTTGCGACCCGGCATGGGCTGATCCGCCGGGTTGCGGCCGGGGGCGGCTTGCTCCGGCGCGAGGTCAGCGGCGTTACGGCCGGGCACGGCCTGCTCCGGCGCGCGGCCAGGCGCGAGATCCGCGGGGTCGCGGCGCGGGGCGGGCTGAGCCGTGGCGTTGCGACCGGGCCCGGCCTGGTCCGGAGTGCGGCCAGGCGCGAGGTCGGCGGGGTCGCGGCGCGGGATGGGCTGAGCCGTGGCGTTGCGACCGGGCGCGCCTTGCTCCGGCGCGAGGCCACCGGCGTTGCGGCCGGGCACGGCTTGGTCTGGCGCGCGATCCGCGGGGTCGCGGCGCGGGGCGGGCTGGTCGGCGAGCGGGCGAGCGGGCACCGGACGGCGTACGGCGGTGCGGTCGTCGAGGCCTCCGGCGGGGGCTTCGGTCTCGGCAGCGGGCCGGACGGCTTCCCCCACCGCGCGGCGGATCCGCGTGGGCTCGGCTGTCGAGGGCGGCGGTGCGATGCCGTTGCGGGGCGGCATCGGTTGCGAGGTTTCCGGCGCCGCGAACAGCGCGCGGCCTGCCAGGTTCTCTCCCGCGGGCCGGGCCCCGGACTCGGCGGCCCGCCGTGCGGCCGGCGACTGCGCTTCCGGGGCGCCGGGGACAGGGGGTCGCGTCGCGGGAGGTTCGGCCGGAGCCTCGGCGAAACCGGAACGGTGCGGATCCGGCGCGGGACGTCGAGGGGCGACAGGCCCCTCCGGAGCGGGCGCGGGACGTCGGACGCCCGGTACGGAACGCGTGGGCTCCTCGGGGGCGGAGTGCCGGCCAGGCTCCACGACACCACCGCGCGGCGATCCCGAAGCGGAGTGACGCGTCTGCAGGGGCTCGGCCGCCGCGGCTTCAGGCCCCACCTGTCGCGAGGCGGGGTGATCCGCTTCGCGATGGCGTGACGGGAGCTGCCCGGCCTCGACACCTTGCGGCGACGGGGCTACCTCCCCGCGCCGCGGCGGAAGCCCCGGCTCGGCACGGTGCGGCGGGAACGGCTCCGGCTCGGCGACCGGTCCGGGACGCCTTCCCGGGGCGTCATCCACCCCGGGAAGGTGCGCGGCCGACTCGGCACGGCGGGACGGGAGTTGGCCCGCCGTCGGGCCCATCGGCTGAATGTCGCCAACGTCGGGAAGCTGCCCCGGCTCGGGGCGCCGTGACGGAAGCGAACCCGCTTCGGGGCGCGACGAGGGGAACGCGCCTGACGCGGGGCCCCGCGCGGGAGGCTGGTTCGCATCGAGGCGCTGCGGCTCCGGACGGCGTGACGCGAGTTCGCCCGCCTCGGCGCCCTGCGGCCACGGCGATTCGGGACGTCGCGACGGGGCCTGAGTCAGCTCGGGGCTGCGTGACGGGGGCTCTTCCGCCGACCGCCGCAGTGGGAGTGGGGCGGGCTCCGGCTGCCGACCAGCGGATGCTGGCTCCGGCTGGCGACCGAGAGACCCTGCCGACTCCGACCGCCGCGGAGGGAGTGGGGCGGGCTCCGGCTGCCGATCGACGGGCGCGGCCAGCCCCGGGCGCCGACCGGGGGGCCCCACCGACTCCGACTGCCGACCAGGGGACACCGACTCCGGCTGCCGCCCAGGGGACGCGACCGCCTCAGATCGTCGCCCGGCAGGTGTGGCCGCCTCCGGGGGCACCGGCTCGGCACCTCGCACCGGGACCGGTTCCGCATGCCGGCCCACCGGGCCGGGCTCAGGCGCTTGCGGCGGACGTGGACCCGCCGACTGCGCCTCCGGGTCCGCGGACGGCCGCGTGGCTGCCCGCGGCGCCTGTCTCTTCGGCAGGTCCTCCGGCGCGCCCTGGTCCTCCGGCCGGCCGCGATCGCCCGTGTGGCGGCCCGCCTCCGGGGCGTCCGCCGGCTGCCGGTGCCGCGCCGGCGACTCCGGCGCGGCGTGCCGTGATTCGGCCTGCTCGTCCGGGGCCGCGTGCCGGGCTTCGGGCGCCGCGTGGCGGGCTTCGAGCGGGGGCACCGGACGGCGGGCCTGGCGGCTCACCGGCGGTGGCGTCAGCGGCCGCCGCTGGACCGGGGGCTCGGCGGGCGCCGCACGGCGGCCTCCCGGCGGTACGGCGTCCTTCGGCTTCGGCCCTTCGAAGGTCGGGCGGACTCCGGTGGCCTGCGCCAGCACGTCGGACACGCTGATCCCGCCGTGCGTGTCGATCGAGCGGCGGCGGCGGGCCCTGGCGGACCCTTCCGTACCGCGGGAGCCGGGGCCTGCGGCATGGTCGTCTGGCACCCGGGCTCCTTCCAAGTCTGCTAGCAGGCGAAATACGGCTTCAAACATTGATCGCCCGAACGGCGAGCATCGTTATCGTACGGATACTCGCCGATCCTGACGACACCCTCCCGCGAGTTTTTTCACATAGAGTGCGAGAAGAAGCGCCAGGTGCGACAAACCGGGTGAACCGAGGGAGCTTCAAATAGGGAAATAAGCTCCGGAAACTACGGACAGTACTCGATCACCTGGGTACCGACGCGGTCCCGGTACGCGACCCTGTTGCGGCCCGCGTGCTTGGCGGCGTAGAGGAGATCGTCCGCCTCCAGCACCTGCCTGCGGTTCGCACTCGCCTCACCCGACTCGTACGCGAGTCCGACGCTGATGGTGACCGAAAGCCCCTCGCACAACGTGGACCAGGGGTGTTCCGCGACCCGCGCCCGTGCCAGCTCGGCGATCCGGACCGCGGCATCCGGTTGCACCGCGGGCAGCACCAGCATGAACTCCTCGCCACCGTAGCGTGCGCAGAACGCGTGCGACGGAAGGCCTTCCCGCAACAGCGCGGCGACCCGCTGCAGCACCTGGTCACCCACGACGTGACCGAACGTGTCGTTGACGTTCTTGAACAGGTCGATGTCGACCAGTGCGACAGCAAGCGGTTTCCTGGCGTCGGCGAGCAGATCGTCGAGCCGCTGGTCGAGGTAGCGCCGGTTGTAGACGGCGGTGAGCGCGTCGCGCAGGCTCTCCTCGCGGGCCTGTGCGCGCTCGCGGCGGAGGCGGTCCACCTCGCGGCGCAACTGCTCGGGGATCGTCGGTTCCGCGCGCGCCAGCTCGAACGCGACCTTCAGGTGCTCGTACGCACGACGCCAGTCGCCCTGCGACGCGAGGGCGCCCGCGATCGACTCGTGCAGGCTTGCCTCGTCCGGCACGACCTGCTTCGGCGTCACCGTCTCCACCTCCGTCACGCAGTTACTGTCGTCTACTCAGAGGCGCGTCTTGAGCGGCACGGACGAGCAAACGCGAATATCGCTCAACCGGACGACGAGTTCGTGGCTCTGCGTGTCCGGTACTGCGACAGACGAGGAGGTGGGCGACGGCCGGCCGAGCAGCACTGCCCGACCGGGAAAAACCGTTGCCCTGAAAGGAAAGTAACGAGATCCGCGGACATCGTGGGAAATTCCGGCGAAAATCGCCGCGTGCCGGAACCGGACGCGGTGTGTGACCGAGAAACGGTTCCGGCTCGGCGGGGAACTACGGCACGACGGTGATGCGGTCCGCCGGTGGTGGGGCGATACCCGGGTGCGCACCGAGGTAGGCGGTCAGCGCGTCGAGGTCGACCGGACCACCCGTGAGGTCGGTGCCCTTGGTGAACTCGGTGAACCCGTCACCGCCCGCGGCGAGGAAGTTGTTCACCGACACCCGGTAGGTGGCGTTCGGGTCGACCGGCGTGCCACCGACGGTGATGTTCGAGACGCGGGAACCGATCGGCGCGGACGCGGAGTACGTGTAGTGCAGCGTCGACGAGATCTGCAGGATCCGCGTCGTGGTCGCGGTCCACTGCTGCTCCAGCACGTTCTTCAGGTTCGCGCCGGTCAACGTGATGGTCTGCATGATGTTCGAGAACGGCTGCACGGTGAACGCCTCGCCGTAGGTGACGACACCGTCGCCTTCACCCGCGGGCGACGACGCGTACGTGAGGTCCGCGCGGATGCCGCCGGGGTTGGTGATGGCGATCTGTGCGTTGTTGCCCGCGGTGGCTTCGAGCTGCGCGTCCGCGATCACGTCGCCCAGTGCCGACTCGCCGGAGGCCGCGCCGGCCGCTTTGAGGTCGGCGGTGATGGTGCCGACCTGCCGGTTGGCGATGGGCGCCGATTCGGTCTTCGCCTTGTCGACGAGTTTCTGCACCGCCGGGTCCGGGGTGACGTCACGGGTGACGATTTCGTTGTGCGCCTTGGTCGCCGAGCGCACCACGTCCCGCGTCCGCGTGTCGATCTTCAGGTCCACGACCGAAAGCAGGCGCCCGAACGACGAGCCCTGGATGACCGGCCGCGGTTTGCCCTTGGGGTCGTTGATCACGCAGTTGTACTGCTGGTGGCTGTGGCCCGTGAAGATCGCGTCCACGCTCGCCGAAACACCCTTGGCGATCTGCGTCGCCGGACCCGGGGTGACCTTGCAGTCGTCCGGACCGCCGCCGCCGGTGTTGTCGCCCTGGTGCAGCAACACGACCTGGGCCTTGATCCCGAGCCTGTCGAGCCAGCCCGAGGTGCGGTTGATCGCCTCGACCTCGTCGCCGAACTTCAGCCCCTCGATCGCGGTCGGGGTGACGACGGTGGGCAGGTCCTCCAGCGTCGCGCCGATGACGCCGATCGGCACGCCACCGGAGACCTGCACCGTGAACGGCAGCAGCGCGGGCACCCCGTTGTCGAAGTACACGTTGCTGCCCAGGAACGGGAACTTCGCGCCACGGAAGGAGTTCTCGTACTGGCAGCCGTCGGTGGGGTGGCAGCCGCCGAACTGCATGCGCTGCAGTTCCCGGTACCCCTCGTCGAACTCGTGGTTGCCGACGACGGAAGCGCGCACCCCGATCTCGTCGAGGAAGTCGATGGTCGGCTCGTCGTGGAACAGGGCCGAGGTCAGCGGGGACGCGCCCACGTTGTCGCCCGCGGACAGCAGCACCGAGTTCCGCACCTGCGCTTCGAGCTGCTTCACGTGCGTCGCGAGGTACGCGGCGCCGCCCGCGTCGACGGTGGTGCCGTTGGACAGCGTGATGCGCCCGGACGAACCCGACGGCGGTTCGAGGTTGCCGTGGAAGTCGTTGAAGGCGATCAACCGGACGTCGGTGGTGGGGACGGGTCGTTGTGCGGACGCCGGCGTGGCGGTGGCCACGGCGGCGGCGAGCACGGCAGCGGTGACGGCTACCGAGCGTCGCACAACGCGGGATGAAGAAGCCATTTTTCCTCCGTAACGGGCAGAACCCGCAGGATCTTGCCTGCGCGGAGCGACAGAAACCAGAGCCGATAGGTGGAAGGTGGGTGAACGAACACGGATCGGCCATCCGGCCGATGCGGGGCGCGGGCTTCCGGCTGCTCGACCGATCCGCGGCGCCACCCGGCCGACCTAGCGTCGGGGTATGACATCAGCGCAGGTCAACGCACTCCAGGCCGGGTTGCTCGGCTTCCTCGCCAGCTGGGCCGTCGTGCTCGTGCCGCAGCTGATCGTGCACCACGCCCGGTACGGCCGGGTGGTCGTGCGGCGGGTCGTCGCGACGGGAGCCGTGCTCTGCTACGGCTGGCTGGCGTTCGCGGTGGTCTTCCTGCCGCTGCCGGGGCCGAGGGCGCGGCACCTCGTGCAGAGCGTCCAGCTGGTGCCGTTCCAGTGGATCGCGGACGTGCACCGGGACGCGGCCGGCTCCGGGCTGCTCGCGGAACTGAGCACCACGGCGTTCGAGCAGATGGCGCTGAACGTCCTGCTGTTCGTGCCGTTCGGGCTCTTCGCGCGGCTGCTGTGGCGGCGCGGTTTCGCCGGGACGGTGCTGCTGGGCTTCGCGGCCTCGTTCGCCGTCGAGGTCACGCAGCTGACGGCGAACTGGGGGACGGCGCCGTTCCAGTACCGGATCTTCGACGTCGACGACCTGATCACCAACACCAGCGGCGCGGCGCTGGGCTGGATCGCCGCGGCGAGCTACCTCGCGCTGCGGACTTCAGCGGTCCGTGCGGAGACGCGACGGAGCGAGCGGGTCCACCTCACCGAGGCGCGCTAGACGCGCCGCGCGCTGCACAGCGCGGCGATGAGCGGCCCGCCGGTCCTCGAGCGCCACCACGAGCGTGGCGATCGCGAAGAACAGCACTACGAGGCCCAGGACGATCGCGAGTTCCACGCCGCCTCCCTTGGCGTCGTCCTTGTGTGGCAGATCACACAGAGTACGCCTGTGGTGTGCTTTACGCCACCTTTGCCGCGAACCAGGACTCCTCGGGCGAGAGGAAGCCGTCGAACGCGAGCCCCGCGTCGGCGAGCAGAGCTGTGAGCTGCGGTTCGGTGAGCCGCCTCGCGGTGAAGGCCTGCGTCCACGTCGAGGCGCCTGCCTCGTACCGGACCGCCGCGCTCAGCAGGTCGCCCTGGCGCTCGACGCCGGACAGCTCGACCCGCACCTCACCGAAGTAGCCGCCCATCCCGTCCGCGACCGTGTCGAACCAGGACGGGGGGTGCCACTGCACGACCGCCCGGCCCGTCGGTGACAGGTGCCGTGCGACCGCCGCGAGCAGCGGCGCGCCGTGCGGCTGGTTGACCAGGTGGCTCGCGAGCAACACGGCCTCGAACCGCTGGTCCAGCCGCAGGTCCTCGATCCGGGAGAGGACCGCCTCGGTGCGCACGTGCGCGAGCATCTCGGGCGAATCGTCGACGGCGACGACCGGGTGGCCGAGCTCCTGCAGGCGGTGGGCGATCCGCCCGGTCCCGCAGCCGAGGTCGAGCACGGCGGCTCCCGACGGGACCGCGGCGTGCACGATCTCCGCCTCCCCGTCGGGCGGGAGGAGCCGGTAGAGGTCGACGGAACAGCCGTCCGCGGTGGTCATGCCCCCAGAGTGTCACCGCGGGGGCAGCACGCAGAACTCGTTGCCCTCCGGGTCGGTCAGCACGACCCACGGGAAGTCCGGCTCGTCCGACACGACCTCCGCGCCGAGGTCCACGAGGCGGCGCACCTCGTCGGCCTGGCTGCCCTCGTCCGGGCGCAGGTCGAGGTGCAGGCGGTTCTTCACCACCTTGTCCTCGCCGACCGGCTGGAAGAGCACGATCGGCTCGCCCTGGAGCTGGACGTATTCGACGCCTTTCGCGTCCTGCCAGCGCTTCGTCTCGCGGTGGCCGAGCGCCTCGCGCCAGAACGCGGCGAGCGCTTCCGCGTCGTGGCAGTCCACCGCGACGGCTACGATCCGGCTGCTCATGACTTCCTCCCGACCGACCAAGGACCAGCTGGCCGCCGCGCACGGCACGACGATCCCGGACGTCATCGCCCCCGGCCTGCGCGTGCTGTTCTGCGGGATCAACCCGGGGCTGTACTCCGGCGCCACCGGGTACCACTTCGCCCGTCCGGGTAACCGGTTCTGGCCCGCGCTGCACGCGAGCGGCTTCACCCCGCGCCGCTTCGACCCCAGCGAGCAGGCGGAACTGCCGGCACTCGGGCTCGGCATCACGAACCTCGTCGCCCGCGCGACCGCCCGTGCCGACGAGCTGACCGCCGACGAACTGCGCGAGGGCGGCGAGATCCTCGTGCGGAAGATCGAGCGGTACCGGCCGCGCTGCCTCGCCGTCGTCGGCGTCACCGCGTACCGCACGGCCTTCGGTCACCCGAAGGCGCGAGTGGGCCTTCAGCCGGATTCGGTTGGCGAAACCGCCGTTTGGGTACTGCCGAACCCGAGTGGCTTGAACGCCCACTGGACGCCCGCGACGCTCGCCGAGGAGTTCGCTGAACTCCGTTCAAATTTCTACTCAGAGTAGTCCCGTTCTCAGCTGGGTGAACCCGCGTCACACCTGACGGGTTGGCTACTCCCACAATGGACGAGGTGTCAGGCTCGGCCGGTCCCAGCAGGGGGGATCGGACTGTGGCGCCGGTGCAGCCCGGGAGGGCCGTCGAGGGGGCGGCCGTCCCGGGGCGGCGCGCACCCCGGGGACTGACCGTGCGAGACGGAGTTGTTCATGACGCGCAGTAACGAGCCCAGCCGGGCACCGCAGGGCTCGCCACCGGTCCGCAGCCTCGGCATCGCCGCCGTCGACCCGGTGCCGTTCTGCCGCGAAGGTCTGTCCGCGATCGTCCAGCGGACCCCGGGCCTGCACTGGGCCGGGCACGCCGGGAACCCGCACGCCGCGCTCCAGCTCGCCGAGCAGGTGCACCCCGACGTGATCCTGCTCGACTCCGGCCTCGACCCGCACGGGCACCTGACGAAGTTGCTGGTCAACGGCGACGCGTCGCTCCTGGTGGTCCTGCTCGTCCGGGAGTCCCACCGCACGGCGCCGTTCCTGCAGGCCGCGATGCTCGCGGGCACGCACGGCGTCCTGCCGCGGACGGCCGAGGCACGCAGGCTGGTCGAGGCGATCCGCCGGGTGCAGCTCGACCGGCGCTACCTCGACCCGGCGCTCGCCCCGCTCGTGACCCAGCGCCAGGGGCTGCGGCCGGGCGAACCCGTCGTCGCGACGCAGCGGCCGCGGATGCCGTTGTCGCGCCGGGAGTTCCAGGTGCTCCAGCTGGTCGCGGAGGGCCTGGAGAACGCGGCGATCGCCAAGATCCTCTACCTGTCGGTCGAAACCGTGCGCACCCACGTCAAGAGCATCCTGCGCAAGCTCTCCGCGCGGGACCGCACGCACGCCGTCACGATCGCGTTCCGCGGCGGCATCCTCATCGCGCAGCCCGACGACGGCACGGAGGGCCAGACGCCCGCACCCCCGTCCGGGATGGTGGAGCAGCGCGCCCGCTGACGTGCTCCGCCGGTCACAACCGGCTGGATCTCCTTGCCCCAGTTACCCACAGGTAATATCCTGAAGTTACCGGCCAGTAGGGGACACCAGCATGCGCCCAGCCGGAAGACCCGATGACCAACGGAGCGAACGACATGGGCCACTACAAGAGCAACGTCCGAGACCTGGAGTTCAACCTCTTCGAGGTGCTCGGCGTCCAGAACCGCCTCGGCAAGGGCGTACTCGCGGACTCCGACGAGGAGACCGCGCGCGGCGCGCTGCACGAGCTGAACAACCTGGCCGTGGGCCCGCTGGCGGAGTCGTTCGCCGACGCGGACCGCAACCCGCCGGTGTACGACCCGAAGACGTTCTCGGCGAAGCTGCCCGAGTCGTTCAAGAAGAGCTACCAGCAGCTGTGGGACGGCGAGTGGTGGCGGCTGGGCCTGACCAACGACCTCGGCGGCCTCGGCCTGCCGCCGACCGTGCAGTGGGCGGCCTCCGAGCTGATCCTCGGCGCCAACCCGGCCCTGTTCATGTACATGGCGGGCCCGAACTTCGCGATGATCCTCGACCGCAACGGCACCGAGGAGCAGAAGCGCTGGGCGCGGATCATGATCGACCGCGGCTGGGGCGCCACGATGGTGCTCACCGAGCCCGACGCGGGTTCCGACGTCGGCGCGGGCCGCACCAAGGCCGTGCGGCAGGAGGACGGCTCCTGGCACCTCGACGGGGTGAAGCGGTTCATCACCTCGGGTGACCAGGACATGACCGAGAACATCATGCACCTGGTGCTGGCCCGCCCCGAGGGCCCCGGCATCGAGCCCAAGCCCGGCACCAAGGGCCTGTCGCTGTTCCTGGTGCCGAAGTTCCACTTCGACACCAACACCGGCGAGCTGGGTGAGCGCAACGGCGTGTTCGTCACCAACGTCGAGCACAAGATGGGCCTGAAGGTCTCCACGACCTGCGAGGTGACCTTCGGCCAGCACGGCACCCCCGCCAAGGGCTGGCTGCTGGGCGAGGTGCACGACGGCATCGCGCAGATGTTCCAGGTCATCGAGTACGCCCGGATGATGGTGGGCACCAAGGCGATCGCCACCCTGTCCACCGGCTACCTCAACGCGCTGGAGTTCGCCAAGGAGCGCGTGCAGGGCGCCGACCTGACCCAGATGACGGACAAGACCGCGCCCCGGGTCACCATCACCCACCACCCCGACGTGCGCCGCTCGCTGATGCTGCAGAAGGCCTACGCCGAGGGCCTGCGCGCCGTCTACCTCTACACGGCGTCGTTCCAGGACCAGGTGTGGACCGGCGAGGGCGACGAGGAGACGCTCAAGCTGGCCGAGCGGGTCAACGACCTGCTGCTGCCGATCGTCAAGGGCGTGGGCTCGGAGCGCGCGACCGAGCAGCTGGTGCAGTCGCT
Organism: Amycolatopsis sacchari; assembly: GCF_900114035.1. GTDB lineage: Bacteria > Actinomycetota > Actinomycetes > Mycobacteriales > Pseudonocardiaceae > Amycolatopsis_E > Amycolatopsis_E sacchari. The sequence goes on from NZ_FORP01000006.1 coordinate 60,512, forward strand.
GCAGACCCTGGGCGGCTCGGGCTTCCTGCAGGACTACCCGCTGGAGCAGTACATCCGCGACTCGAAGATCGACTCGCTGTACGAGGGCACCACCGCGATCCAGTCGCAGGACTTCTTCTTCCGCAAGATCATCCGCGACAAGGGTGTGGCGCTGGGCTACATCGCGGGCGAGATCACGAAGTTCATCGACTCCGAGGCGGGCAACGGGCGGCTGAAGAACGAGCGGCAGCTGCTCAAGCAGGCCCTCGAGGACGTGCAGGGCATGCTCGGCGCGATGATCGGCTACCTGACCTCGGCGCAGGAGGACATCACCAACCTGTACAAGGTCGGCCAGCACACCGTGCGGCTGCTGATGTCCGCCGGTGACCTGCTCGTCGGCTGGCAGCTGCTGCGCCAGGCCGAGATCGCGCTGGCCAAGCTCGACACCGCCTCCGCCAAGGACCAGGCCTTCTACCAGGGCAAGCTCGCGGTGGCGTCGTTCTTCGCCAAGACCGTGCTGCCCGAGCTGACCGCGCGCCGCGCGGTCGTCGAAGCCGCGGACAACGACCTCATGGAGGTTCCGGAAGCCGCGTTCTGACCGGTCCCCGTGGGAAGGGCCCCGTCCTCGTGACGGGGCCCTTTCTCATTTCCACAACAGGAGGTTTGCCGGAGGAACCGCCGCGGTACCCCCTGGGGGCCAGCGACATAAGGAGTTTCGATGACCATTGGCGGAATCATCTCGGCGATCGTCGTCGGTCTGATCATCGGTGCGCTCGGTCGCCTGCTCGCCCCCGGCAAGCAGAGCATCCCGATCTGGCTGACGATCGTGATCGGCATCATCGCCGCGTTCATCGGTACGGCGATCGCGCGGGGCATCGGTTACGCGGACACCGACGGCATCGACTGGCTGGAAGTGCTCACCCAGGTGGTGCTGGCCGCGATCGGGGTCTCGCTGGCGAGCGGCATGTACGGCCGCCGCAACTTGACCAGGTAGAAGGACCAACCCTCCGGTAACCGGGTGGGGAGGGCGCGGCGGGGCGCCCTCCCCACCCTTTTTTTCATTTCCGGAACACCGCGCAGGCCACTGCGACGTAGGACTTCTGCGGCGTCCGCCAGGCCACCTCGGCCCAGCGGTTGTCCTTCACCTGCTTGCCGTCCGCCCCGACGCAGCTGTACTCGCCGCCCGTCACGTACGGCCCGCACGGCACGTCCGTCGCGCTCACGCACGTCGTGTAGTTGTTGCAGGTCAGCGTGCCCAGCAGGGCGGAGCCGGGATCGGCCGCCGCCCGCACGTTGAGCCTGCAGTCGTTCGCCGGCGAGGCGTGCACCAGCGCCGGTTCGGCTTCCGCGGCACCCGCCGCCTGCGGCACGGCCAGCACCGCCCCCGCCACCCCCGCGCACACGACGAACACCTTGGCGGACCTCAAGACACCAACCTCCCAGAAACACTCCGTGACACCAGGACGACGGTGAGTATGGCCCCGCGGGCACCGCGTTCCGCCAGGGTTCCGGGGCGATTTCCCCCGGACGTGCTGCCCTAACAGATGACGGCGGACCTGGCCGAGTACGTCGTGCTGGTGCTGTCGCGGCGGACCTCGGCGCCGGTGGCGGCGTCGTAGAGCACGCGGGTGTCGCTGACGCTGAAGCCCGGCGACCCCGCCGACCACTGGCAGCCGGGCGGACCCGGTTCGACGCCGGGTGGCGTGAAGTTCGTCCGCGGTCCCGTGTCGCTCTCCACCCGGTACTGCCGGGCGCCCCAGATCCGCACCGTGACCGTCGAGCCGGTGACGTTCGCCTGGACGATCACGGCGCCGTTGAGGCTGTTGGTGAACTTCAGGTCCACCGGGGAGCCGTCGTCCCGGATCGCCGCGGCGTCCCGGCCCACCGGGTAGCGGTCGAGGTAGTAGGGCTGCGGCGTGTGCCCCGCGTCGGTCAAGCCCGCAAGGTAGGCGGCGTTGTACAGCGTGGTGGCGAACTGCGAGACGCCACCACCGCGGACCGTGGGCCCGGTGCCGTCGTCGTTCGCCGGGGCCGGCACGAACGCCGCGCCGTAGGAACCCGTCCTGCCCAGCAGGCTGAAGGTCTCACCGGGTTTCACGAGCGCGCCGTCGACCTTCGCGGCCATCGCGCGGACGTTCGCCGCGGAGGGTTCGGCCAGCCCCCCGGTGCTGAACTCGCCGACGACCTCCCTGATACCCAGCGCGTTCGCGGCTTCGGTGGTCAACGCGGGCTTCGTGGTGCGGTACCGCACGGGCAGCTCGCGACCATCGGCCTTGACCAGCACGCCCATCAACGGCGAGAAGGTGCCCGCCCAGTCGACGCGACGCCCGTCCTCGGACGGCCGGACCGTCGGCGCACCGCTGGTGAACACGATCTGCGCGTCCCTGCCCTCCTGCTCGGTCCCCGCGAGCTGCGGCTGCAGGTTCTGCCGCAGCTTGGCCGGGTCGACGCGCACGTCGAGGCTCCCGTCGTCGCGCGGCGTGATGGTCATCGCGGCGGAGATGGCCAGCGGCGTGAGGATCGCGTCCGTGCCTTCTCCGTGCAGGACAACGGGTTTCGCGACCGCCGGGCGCACGATGTCGTCGAGCGCCGCCTGCACCCCCGCCGCGGTCGCCTTCACGGGCGTGAGCGCCATCGGCAGCTGCACCCCGCTCTTGTCGAGCCAGCGGGCCTTCACGAGGTTCACCGCGCCACGCAGGTCGGTCAGCTGCTGGCCCCAGCGGGGCTCGACGGCGTACGCGCCGACGCCGTCCCCCGCCGCGCGGAACACGATGCCGCCCTCCGTGGCGGGGTGGTCGAGCTGTTCCGCCGCGAGCCTGTCGACCGCCTGGGTCAGCGCGTCGGCGTCCACCGTGGTCACGACGTCCACCGTGCGCCGGGTGAAGAACGAGGTGAGGCGGTCGAGCGGGTCGAGCGGCTGGTGCCCGGCCTGGGCGAGGGTGGAGGGCCAGTCCAGGCCGAGCCCCGAGCGCTCCGGGTCCAGCGTCGTCCGGACGTCCCCGGCGAGGACCGGTACCGGTTCGGTGAGGCGGGGTTCGAGCTCGCGGCGCAGCTTCGCCTCGGCGTCGGCACGGCTGAGGCCACCCACGTCCACGCCCGCGACGACGACCCCGCGCGGCACCTCACCGGCGCTGAGCACCAGGTCCACGGTGTAGAGCACGACACCGGCGGCGAGCACGCCGCCGACCGCCATCAGGACCTTCGCCAGCAAGCGCTTTCCGGGCGAGGGCGGCACGGGCGAGACGCGGTCGCCGTCGAGGAGCTCCTCGACCAGCGCGGGCTGCTCGTCGAGGGGTCTGTCGAGCTGTTCCGTGGGCGGGGCCTCGGAGTCCCAGCCCGGCCAAAGCTCCTCCCGCACACACCCCTCCCCGCGCAGTTACAGGTACAGCCCCGTTCCGTGCTCCGTGCGTTCGGTCGCCACCGCGTGGATGTCGCGCTCCCGCATGACGAGGTACGCCTCGCCCTGGACCTCCACCTCCAACTGGTCCTCCGGGTTGAACAGCACGCGGTCGGAGACCTTCACGTTGCGCACGTTACTGCCTACCCCGAGTACATCGCCCCAGGCAAGCCGGCGCGCGACCTGGGCCGTCGCGGGGATCACGATGCCGCCGCTGCTCCGCCGCTCGCCCTCCTCGGCCGCCAACCGGACCAGTACCCGGTCGTGCAGCATCTGAATCTCGAGTTTGGGTCCCGGAGCTGGGACACTGGTGGGTTCGGACACCTTGGTAATGCTACGCACCCGCCACCGCGGACACCGGCTGGCGCCTGCCGCTCAGCTCGAAGTCCTCGCGGCGTGTTTCACCCTCGCGGACGAGGATCCGCCGCACCGTCGAATGCCGACCCGGCGCGGACACGACCAGGTCCACGAACTGGTCCGGCAACCCCGCCACGGCGTAGGAACCGGACTCGTCCGCGACCGTCCGCACGAGCTGCTGGCCACGCCCGTCCATGACCGTCACCACGGCACCGGGCACGGGTTCGCCTTCGCTGCCGCGGACCGCACCGCTGACCACGGGCACCGGCTCGCCGAAGTGGCGGTGGCGCGCCGGAACCGCCGTGGGCTGGGGCATCTCGAACACCGGGTCCTCGACGGGCGGCTCGGCGACGGCCTGTTCGGGGGCCGCCTTCCGCTTCTGCCACAACGCGTGACCGGCGACCAGGGCGACACCGACCAGCACCCAGGCGCACAACATGAGAATGGGCCGCAGGACGCCGACGCCGTTGAAGTAGAAGATGCCGCGGGCGGCCTCGATGAGGTTGCCCATGGGCATGAACGGGTGCAGCGCGCGGAAGAAGCCCGGCACGAGCTGGACCGGCACGGCCCCGCCGCTGGAGGGCATCGACAGCAGCACGAACAGCCCCATCGCGACCCCGGGGAAGTACTGCTTGGCGATCGGCACGAAACCGAACGAGGTCAGCGAGATGCCGAGGCTGAGCAGGAACGCCAGCGGGATGACCGCCGGGTGGTTCGGGATGACGTGCATCGCGAGCCCGCCGAGGTAACCGGCCACACTGAGGAACGCGGCCCAGCCGACGAGCAGCCACAGCTTCGTGCGACGGCTCATGGTGACGGCCCGCAGCAGCATCATGACCACGATGTAGCTGGGGATGTTCCACGCCAGCACCAGGTAGAACATGCCGGTGCCCATCGGGTCGCCGCTCGCGGTCGGGGCGAGGTCGACGACGGCCATCGTGCCGCCGCTCCGCGCGGCGATCGGCGTGAAGGTCTGGGTGAGGATCGACTCGAGCATGTAGCCGTCGGCCTTGGCGACGTACAGCGTCGGGTGGGCCGGGTCGGCGGAGAAGCCGGCCGTCGCGTCGCGGTCCAGGACGGCCTGGCGGGCCGCGTCACCGCTGGCGACGGGGAGGACGTCGAAGGCGCCGGGGCTCGCCTGGCCCAGCGCGGCGTCGATGCGCGCGGCCGCGGCGGGATCGGCCACGGCGACCTTCACGTGGTGCGGCGTCGGCTGGTGGAACGCCAGCAGGTAGCAGACCAGGAAGCCGGTGAAGAAGAACACGGGGAACCACAGCGTCTCCGCCAGTGTCCGGGTCAGGGGCTGCTTCGATTCGTTCGTCTCGGTCTCCACTCCATCCGCCATATGGTCCATCGTACGCTTTTTTGCAGCAGTGCAAAAATGCAGTACTGTAAGAAGTATGACAGCGACGGGGCTTCGCGAGCGGAAGAAGGAAGCGACGCGGCAGGCGTTGCGGCACGCGGCGATCACCCTCTACCGCGAGCACGGGCCGCAGTCGGTGACCGTCGAGGACATCTGCGCGAAGGCCGGCGTCTCGCCGAGGACCTTCTTCAACTACTTCGAGTGCAAGGACGACGCCGTCCTGTCGCTCGACCTCAGCATCGCCACGCTGGGCCGGCGGATCATCGAGCGCCCGGCGGAGGAGAACCCGCTCACCGCGCTGCGGGCGGTGTTCGCCGCGCGCTTCGCCGAGATGACGGGGAGCGAGACGTTCCGGGAGCGCACGCTGCTGCTCCGCGAGTACCCCGAGCTGATGAACCGGCTGGCGCACACCAACAAGACCATCGAAGAGACCGTCGTGCGGGCGATCGCGGACCGCACCGGGCTGCCCGCCGACGACGTCTACGTGCGCACGACGGCGGCGGCCGCGTTCGCCGCGAACCGCACCGCCATCGCGTCCTGGCAGCCCGGCGAGGGTCCCGACCTGGTGACACTCCTGCACCAGGCCATGGACGTCCTCGAACGGGGCCTTACCCCGCCCCCGCCAGGATGAGCCGCAGCTCCGCCGGACCGTCGGCGGCCAGCCGCACCGGCACGCCCCAGTCCTGACGCGTCACCCGGCACACCGGGTGCTCGGCGTCGGAATCGCAGCTCGCGGCCTGCGCCACGACCTGCAGCACACCTTCGGGCACACCCTCGGCGAGCCGGATCGTCCGCGTCAGCTCGGTGCCCGTGCCACCACCGTCGACGAGCAGTTCGGGCGGGGAGGCGCTGATTTCCAGGCGCGTCGACGGACCGAACCGGTCGTCGAGCTTCTCCCCGGGCGGCGGCGTGAACACCACCGTCAGCTCCACCTCGCCCGGCGCGAGCACGCTCGGCGGGCGGCGGACCTCGTGCGCGTCCCCGGCGACCTGCGCGGCGTCCGGCGACAGCGGCAGCGCCGTGAGCCGGTGCCCGGCGGACTCGACGACGATCAGCGCCTCGTCGGTGACCAGCAGCCCGGAGGGCTCGGCCAGCCCGCTCGCGATCGTGCCGACCTTGGTGGTCTCGGGGTCGTAGCGGCGGACCGCGCCGTTGTAGGTGTCGGCGATGGCGATCGTCCCGTCGGGTAGCACCGCGACGCCGAGCGGGTGCTGGAGCAGCGCGTCGGCGGCGTCGCCGTCCCGGTGGCCGAAGGTGAACAGGTCGTAGCCGACGGCCGTGTGCACCTCGCCGTCCTCGATCCAGCGCAGCGCCGACGTCTCCGCGTCGGCCAGCCACAGCCGGTTGCCCTGAACGGCGAGACCGGACGTCTGCGCGAAGAACGCCTCGGCGAGCACGCCGTCCCGCAGGCCCTCGACCGTCGTGCCCGCGTACCGGGTGATGGTGCCCTCGACGGGGTCGAACAGGCCGAGCGTGTGGTTGCCCGCCATCGCGACGACCGCGCCACCGGCGGGTGCGAACCAGACGACGTCCCAGGGGCTGGTGAGGTCGATCTCGCGGGCCGGGCCACCGGTCTCGCCGTCGCGCCACTGCCTGCCCGTGCCCGCGACGGTGGAGACCATGCCGTTGCCGAGGTTCACGCCCCGCAGCAGGTGGTTCGCCGTGTCTGCGACGAGCAGGTGGTAGCCGACGCGCTCGGCGACCTCGGCGGGCAGCAGCGCCAGGCCCGACGGCTCGGCGAAGGTCGCCACGTCGAAGGCGCCGTCCGCGGAGCCGCGCTCGCCGCTGCCGAAGCGGCGCACCACGGTCTCCCCGTCGGAGGCGAACTCGACGATGGAGTGGTGCGCCGTGTCTGCGACGAGGATGCGCCCCTCCGCGGTCGCGATGGCCTTGCTGGGGAACTTCAGCTCGGACTGCTGTTCTTCCACCGGCACGTAGAGGCTGCCGCCGCGGCGGAGCGTGCCCTTGGCTTCGTGCTCGGCGACCAGCCCCGAAATGACGCGGCGCAGCGCCTCCGCGTGCCCCTCCCCGGCGGCGACGTGCACGACGTAACCCTGCGGGTCGATGACGACCAGGGTCGGCCACGCCTTCACGGCGTACTGCGACCAGAGCTCCATCTTCGGGTCGCTGAGCACGGGGTGGTGCACCTCGTACCGGCGCACCGCCGCCTCGACGGACGCGGCCTCGCCCTCGTGCAGGAACTTCGGCGAGTGCACGCCGATCGTCACCAGCACGTCGGCGAACTCGGCCTCCAGCGGGCGCAGCTCGTCGAGCACGTGCAGGCAGTTGATGCAGCCGGACGTCCAGAAGTCGAGCAGCACGATCTTGCCGCGCAGCTCGGCGAGCGTCGGCTGCGTGCCGCCGGTGTTGAACCACCCGTCGCCGGACAGCTCGGGCGCGCGCACCCGGGGCGTGCGTTGCACAGAAGTCACGTCAACGCACAACGAGCGGTTCGCGGCGGGTTGTTCCCGGTGTCCGCCATGTGGAACTTCACAGTGCGGGCTCCTTGTAGGGGTCGTGCTCGGCGAGGAGCTTCTCCAGTCGTGCCTGGTCGACGCGGTTGGTGAGCGCGCTGTCCTCCTGCCGGTCCCGCACGCACTTGGCGAGGGTGAAGGCGGAGGTGACGGTGTAGAGCAGGCCGAGCGCGAGGAAGGCCCGCACCCACCCGCTGACGGGCAGGAACACGATGCCCGCCGCGACGGCGACGAGCGCGACCCCGAAGGAGATCGCGGCCTGGGCGAAGAAGGCCCCGGTGGTCGATTTCGTCATGAGCGCAACCATGCGCCTGTGCAGCGGGTCCTGTCTTGAGTACACCTACTCATATGCGACTGGTGTTCGTGCACGGCGCCCTCGTCCGCGACGGCGCGTGGTGGTGGAGCCGGCTGGCTCCACTGCTCGCGGAGGCGGGGATCGACAGCGTGGCGGTGGAACTGCCGAGCTGCGGCGGGGGCGGTGACCTGCACGACGACGCCGCTGCGGTCCGGGCCGCGCTCGAGGCCTCGGACGAGCCCGCACTGCTGTGCGGACACTCCTACGGCGGCATGGTGATCACCGAGGCCGCGGCTCCTCCGGCACGGCGGCTGATCTTCATCGACTCCTTCCTGCCGGAGCGGAGGCACGGCTGACAGCGCAGTCTTCGGTGGTCTTCGGGCAGTCGCCGCACTCCGTGGGTTGGCGGACGCTGCCCTCGACGTACGTCGTGTGCGCCGAGGACCGCGCGACACCTCCGGCGCTGCAACGCGCCCAGGCACGCCGGGCCAGCGAGGTGGTGGAGCTGGCGGCCGGGCACCACCCGTTCCTGTCCCAGCCCGCGGCGCTCGCCGAGTTGATCATCCGCTGCGGGGAGCAAACGGACCTGCCCGTCCGTTGAACCGGTATGGCTGTCGTGTTCCTGCTCTACGTGGTCGCCGAGGTGGCCGCGGTCTGGGCGGTCGGTTCCGTCGTCGGGGTGTTCGGCACGCTCGGGTTGCTGCTGGCCGGCGCCGTGCTCGGGTCCTGGCTCGCCCGCCGGGAGGGGGCGCGGGCCGCCCGCGCGTTCCTCGACGCCGCGCGGGCCGGGCGTTCACCGCAGGCCGAGGTGACCGACGGGATGCTCGTCGCGCTCGGCGGGGTGCTCATCCTCGTGCCCGGGTTCCTCAGCGACCTCGCGGGCCTGCTCCTGCTGCTGCCCCCGACCCGTGGCGTGGTCCGGCGCGCGTGGCTGCGCCGCGTCGAGAGGCGGACGCCGCCGAGCGTGATCGTGGTGGACAGCGAGGTCGTGCCCGACGACCGCGCGCACCCGGTCATCGAGGGGCGCTAGGGATGTCGAAGTAGCCGGACAGCCGCACGGCGGGGGCGTACTCGCCCTTGACGCGGACCTTGCCCGTCACGAACATCGCCGCCACCGCCGCGTTTCCCGTGGCGATGCGGAAGAAGTCGTCGGCGGCCAGCGTGATCGTGGTGTCCGGCTCGCGGCCGAGATCGGCGCCGGAGACACACCGCCCGTCCTCGATCACGGTCTGGAAGCGGTCGTACCCGCCGTCCCCTTCACCGCCGGAGAACCGCCAGTTCACCACCACCGACGAATAGCGTGCCTTTTCGGGCAGGAAATGCCGCGACATGCGGCGGAAGATCTCCTCCAGGAACACCCTGCGCAGTTCCGGGTGCTCGGCCACCGCGCGCAACTGTTCCTTCGACGCCCTGGCCACGACGTCGACCAGTGTTTCCGTGGACATCTCGCGCATTTCCACGCCCGCGCCCGCGACGCCGAGCATGTGCAGGGTTTCCAGCAGCCGGATGAACTGCCCGGCATCGAGCTTCGCGAGGTCGAGTCGCCGCGCCAGTGCGTCGATCACTTCGGAAGACACCCGATGATCGTACCGGTGGAAAAGGGTAGCGTCTTGCTGTGACCGACGACGTGAAAGCCCCGCCGCCCCGGTCCCGGCGCCTGCCGAGGGCCGTGCGGGAACGGCAGATCTTCGACGCCGCCGTGCAGGTGTTCTCCCGCCACGGCTACCACTCCGCGTCGATGGACGAGATCTCCGAGGTCGCCGGCGTCTCCAAGCCGATGATCTACTCCTACCTCGGCGCGAAGGAGGACCTGTTCGCCAAGTGCGTCCAGCGCGAGTCCACCAGGCTGCTGGAGGCCGTGCGCGAGGGCGTGCGCCCGGAACTGCCGCCGGACATGCAGCTGTGGCACGGCCTGCGCGCGTTCTACCGCTTCGTCGCCGAGTACCGCGACTCCTGGACGGTGCTGCACCGCCACGCGCTCACCACCGGCGGGCAGTTCGCGGACGAGGTGAACCTGTTGCGCAGCAAGGCGATCGACATCGTCGCCGCGCTCGTCGTCAACGCGGGCACCAAGAAGGGCCTCGGCCAGGTCGCCGAGTTCTCCGGGCCCGCGCTCGCCGCGTCGCTCGTCGGCGCGGCCGAATCGCTCGCCGACTGGTGGCTCGACCACTCCGACGTCTCCGACGGCGTGCTCGCGTCGTGGCTGATGAACCTCGTGTGGCTCGGGTTCAACGATCTCGTCGAGGGGCGGGTGTGGCGCCCGGCGGACTGATCGTGCCTTCCAGGTGCGGCTTGGGTTTCCGCGCGTTCCACAGCTCGAACGCCCAGCCCGTCTCGGTTTGCCACGACGTAAAGGCCACCTTCGCCGGAAGCAGCACGGGAAGCTTGAACCGCACGTCCACCGTGTAGGCGTCGGGCAGACGGCCTTCGAACGCGGCGAGCACCCGCGCCTTCGTCCACATGCCGTGCGCGATCGCCGACGGGAAGCCGAACAGCTTCGCGGTCAACGGGTGCAGGTGGATCGGGTTGCGGTCGCCCGACACCTCCGCGTACCGGCGGCCGATGTCGCTCGGCACACGCCAGATCGCGTTCGGCGACGGCGCCGCGAGCTGCTTGCCCGGCGCGGACTTCTCGCCGCCACCGCCACGACGCAGGTACGTGCTCACCTCCGTCCACACCACACTGTCCGAAGTGGACACCTCGCTCAGCACGTCGAACTGGCGGCCCTTTTCGTGCGGGCGCAGGTTCTCCGCCCACACCCGCACGGACACGGTGTCGCCCAGCCGCACCGGCCGGTGCTGCGTGATCCGGTTCGCCACGTGCACCATGCCCAGCAGCGGGAACGGGAAGTCCGGCCGCGTCATCAACGCCATCTGCAGCGGGAACGCGAGCATGTGCGGGTACGTCGCGGGAAGTTCGTCACCGAAGCGGAATCCACACACCTGGTCGTAGGCGGCGACGTGCCGTGGATCGAATTCCACGTCCCGGCGCACGTATTCGGCATCGGGCAGCGTGTCGCCGCCACGGGACGGCAACAACGCCTTCGCGTAGAGCGGCGCCAGTCGCGGCGCGGCCTTCAGTTCCTCCACCATCACGCCCCCAGCAGCGCCTGGCCGCACACGCGGACCACGTTGCCGTTCACCGCGGCGGACGCGGGATTCGCGTACCAGGCGATGGTTTCCGCGACGTCCACCGGCAGCCCGCCCTGACCGAGGCTCGACAACCGCCGCCCCGCCTCGCGGATCACCAGCGGGATCGCCGCCGTCATCTGCGTCTCGATGAAGCCCGGGGCGACGGCGTTGATCGTGCCGCCGTACTCGGCGAGCTTCGGCGCGGCGTCGTTGACCATGCCGATCACGCCCGCCTTGCTGGTGGCGTAGTTCGTCTGCCCGACGTTGCCCGCGATGCCCGCCATCGACGAAACGCCGATGATGCGCCCGTTCGGGCGGAGCACCTTGTCCGCGAGCAGCTTGTCGTTGACGGCGAGCTGCGCGGCGAGGTTGACGGTGAGCACGGCGTCCCACGCGCCCTCGGTGAGGTTGCCGAGCGTCTTGTCGCGGGTGATGCCGGCGTTGTGCACGACGATGTCCACCCCGTCGTGCCGTTCCTTGAGGTGGTTCGCGAGCTTCTCCGGTGCGTCGGCCGCGGTGATGTCGAGCTGCAGCGCCGAGCCGCCGATGCGGTTCGCGACCTTCGACAGGTCCGCACCCTGGGCGGGGATGTCCAGCGCGACGACGTGCGCGCCGTCCCGCGCGAACACCTCGGCGATCGCCTCGCCGATGCCACGGGAGGCACCGGTCACGAGCGCGACCTTGCCGGCGAGCGGCTTCTCCCAGTTCTCCGGCGTCGGCACGGCCGGAATCCCTTCGGTGCCGACGCGGACGACCTGGCCGTCCACGAACGCCGACTTCGCCGACAGCAGGAAGCGCAGCGTCGACTCCGCGGCCTCCTCGGCCCCCGGCGCGACGTACACGAGCTGCACCGTCGCGCCCCGCTTCAGCTCCTTGCCGACCGAGCGCGTGAAGCCCTCCAGCGCGCGCTGCGCGATCCGCTCACGGCCTTCGGCCAGCTCGGGCGGCGTGCCGAGCACGACGACCCGGCCGCACGCGCCGACCTTGCGGATGACCGGGTGGAAGAACAGGTACAGCTCGCGCAGCTGCGCGGGGTCGGTGATGCCGGTGGCGTCGAAGACGAGCGCGCCGTACCGCCGGTCCTCGACCGGGGCGGTGAGCACCTCGATCCCGGCACCGGACAGCTGCGTGCGGACGGTCTTCTCCAGCCGTCCACCGGGCGCGGCGCCGAGGAGTGCGGGACCATCGAGCGGAGGCTGCCCCGGCCGGTAGCGGCGCAGCGTGGCGGGGTTGGGCAGACCGAGCTTCGGCACCAGGAACCTGCCGACGGGCGTCTTGGTGAACTGCTGGTAGCGGTCGGCCATCGGGACCCCTCCTTGCTTCGCACGCAACCTACTCGCGAGTAGGTTACACTGTTCCCAGCGATCCACCAGGAGGCAAGTCATGGACGTCCGCAAGGTCGCGATCCTCGGCGGCAACCGCATCCCGTTCGCGCGCTCGAACGGCCCCTACGCGAGCGCGTCCAACCAGGACATGCTCACCGCCGCGATCGACGGGCTCGTCAGCCGGTTCTCCCTGCAGGGCGAACGCATCGGCGAGGTCGCCGCCGGCGCGGTGCTCAAGCACGCTCGGGACTTCAACCTGGCGCGCGAAGCCGTGCTCGGCAGCAAGCTCTCGCCCGAGACACCGGCCTCCGACGTGCAGATGGCGTGCGGCACCGGCCTGCAGGCGATCGTCAACGTCGCCAACAAGATCGCGCTCGGCCAGCTCGACTCGGCGATCGCCGGTGGCGTGGACACCACGTCCGACGCGCCGCTCGCGGTGAACGACGACCTGCGCCGCATCCTCGTCCGGCTCAACTCGGCGAAGTCCCTCGGCGAGCGGCTGCGGCTGCTGACGAAGCTGCGCCCGGGCCAGATCGTGCCCGAGATCCCGCGCAACGCCGAGCCGCGCACCGGGCTGTCGATGGGCGAGCACGCGGCGCTGACCGCGAAGGAGTGGGGCATCACGCGCGAGGCCCAGGACGAGCTGGCCGCGACGAGCCACCAGCGCCTGGCCGCCGCGTACGACCGCGGCTTCTTCGACGACCTGATGACGCCGTTCCTCAGGCTCACACGCGACCAGAACCTGCGCCCGGACTCGACGGCGGAGAAGCTCGCCAAGCTCAAGCCGGTGTTCGGCGGGCCGGACGGGACGATGACCGCGGGCAACTCCACCCCGCTCACCGACGGCGCGTCCACCGTGCTGCTCGCGAGCGAGGAGTGGGCGAAGGCGCACAAGCTGCCGGTGCTGGCGTACCTGACGTTCGCCGAAACCGCGGCGGTGGACTACGTGCACGGCCGCGAGGGCCTGCTGATGGCTCCCGCGTACGCCGTGCCGCGGATGCTCGCCAAGGCCGGGCTCTCGTTGCAGGACTTCGACTTCTACGAGATCCACGAGGCGTTCGCCTCCCAGGTGCTGGCGACGTTGAAGGCGTGGGAGGACCCGGGCTTCGCCAAGGAGAAGCTGGGCCTGGACGAGCCGCTGGGCTCGATCGACCGCGCGAAGCTCAACGTCAACGGGTCGTCGCTCGCGGCGGGCCACCCCTTCGCGGCCACCGGCGGGCGCATCGTCGCCACGCTGGCGAAGCTCCTGCACGAGAAGGGCTCCGGCCGCGGGCTGATCTCGATCTGCGCCGCCGGTGGCCAGGGGATCACGGCCATCCTGGAGAAGTAACGCCTCAGCCGGGCAGCAGGTCCTTCGCCGCGCCCGCCGTGCTGGCCACCTGCTTGGAGGCCTTCGCGGCGGCGCGGCGCGTGCGCCAGCCGACGGACGGCTTGCCCTCGGTGTCGGCCGCCGCGATGAGCAGCCCGCCGACGAGGGCGAGGTTCTTCAGGAAGTGGATGATCTGCTCCTGCTTGTCGGCGTCCTTGGCCTCCCAGAACGCGTGCCCCGCCACGGTGGTCGGCACGAGGCTGCCCACCAGCGCGAGCGAGGACAGGCGCGGGAACTTGCCGAAGGCGAGCGCCGTGCCGGCGGCGATCTTCACGCCCGCGTCGATCTTGACGAGGCTCACCGGGTCGGTGGGCACCTGGTCGGGCAGCTTGTCCTGCTGTTGCCCGACCGTCTTGTCGATCAGGGGTTTCGCCACCTCGGCGTGCCCTTCGGCCTGACGCAGCGCGTTGATGCCGCCGTAGATGAAGATGGACGCCAGCATGGGGCGGGCCAGTCGACGCAGGATCACGGTCGTCGCCTTCCTAGGTTGCCTTCCGGATGCCGCCGAAGTACCCACTAGCCCCCTCTTCAAAGCTCTACAGCTTTATTGGCTCAACACTAGAAAGCGCTAGAAAGCCGTAGCGACACGCCGATAGCGGTCTCTCGGCAAATATCAGAGCAGCACTAGAAACCCCGATACCGTCGTAGGGATGGACCCCATCCGCAACCCCTTCGCGCCGGGTGCCGGGCAACGGCCGCCGGAACTGGCCGGACGGGAACGCGAGCTGTCCGCGTTCGAGGTGGTGCTGCAACGCGTGGCGCGGGGGCGGCCGGAGCGGAGCCTGATCCTGACCGGGCTGCGTGGTGTCGGCAAGACCGTGCTGCTGGGCGAGCTGCGGTCGATGGCGGTCAAACACGGCTGGGGCGCGGGCAAGATCGAGGCCCGCCCGGACGCGGAGCTGCGGCGGCCACTCTCGGCGGCGTTGCACCGCGCGATCCGGGATCTCGCGGTGCGGCACCGCGCGCCGGACCGCGTCGACGAGGTGCTGGGCGTGCTCAAGGCGTTCGCGCTGAAGGCGAGCAAGCCCGACGCGAAGCTGCGTGACCGGTGGCAGCCGGGCATCGACGTGCCCGCCGCGCAGGGGCGGGCGGATTCCGGCGACATCGAGATCGACCTCGTCGAGCTGTTCACCGACGTCGCCGAGTTGGCCGCGGACGTGGGCACGGGCGCGGTGATCCTGATCGACGAGATGCAGGACCTCAAGGCACCGGACGTGTCGGCGTTGTGCGCGGCCTGCCACGAGCTTTCGCAGTCGGGTGCGCCGCTCGTCGTGGTCGGCGCCGGGCTGCCGCACGTGCCCGCGGTCCTGTCGGCGTCGAAGTCCTACTCCGAGCGGTTGTTCCGGTACGCGCGGATCGACCGGCTCGACCGCGACGACGCCGACCGGGCGGTGATGGCGCCCATCGAGCGCGAGGAAGCCGGAATCGAACCGGAGGCGCTGGACGCGCTGTTCGACGCCTCGGGCGGCTACCCGTACTTCATCCAGGCGTACGCGAAGGCGGCCTGGGACGCCGCGCCCGCCGATCCGATCACCGTGAAGGACGTGCAGGTCGCCGCCCCGGAGGCGGAGCAGGAGCTGGCCGTGGGCTTCTTCGGTTCGCGCTACGAGCGCGCGACGCCCGCCGAGCGTGAGTACCTGCTGGCGATGGCGGAGCTGACGCAGGGCCGCGACGAGGGTGCCGGTACCTCCGACATCGCCGTCTACCTGGGCCGGAAGCCGTCGTCGTTGTCCCCGGCGCGCGACAGCCTGATGAAGAAGGGGCTCGTGTACTCCGCCGAGCGGGGGCTCATCGCCTTCACGGTGCCGCACTTCGGGCACTACCTGCTCAGCCGCCGCGAGGACTGATCGGGGCTTCTAACGCTTTCTAGCTTTTCAGCTAGAGATCGCGATCGTCCGCGATACGCCTTCTCTGCCGATGATTCGTCGGCGAGTGCGCCAAGTCACCGGAGGATCGTTGGCAAGCTTGTGAAAAAAGGTGCATACTGGAGGAGTCACCACGAGAGACTCCACCTGAGGGGATGCGAGAACCCATGAGCAACTTCGCCGCCAAGCTTCGTGCCCGCCGCGCGCAGGCCCGGACCCGTCGCGCGGTGAACCGTGCCATCGAGACCGCCGCCAGCCCGACCGTGCGCCAGGAGCTGATGGCGATCGCGCAGGCGCACCAGTCGCACATGCGGTAAGAAGTGAGCTGGAACACAAACGAGCCCGGGTGTAACGCCACCGGAAGAGTCGGCGATACCCCTTACGACCCCGTGATGCTGGCGGACCCCCGACCTGGCAGCATCACGGGGTTTTCCATTGCCTGAACCCGGTTGACGCGCGCGTTATTCTTTGACGCAGTCAACGAAGTGGTTGAGGTGAGCAAATGAACGATCGCCAGCTGCTCGACCGGGTCTCCCGCGTCCGCGCGTTCAACCGGCTCTACACCGGCGTCATCGGCGTCCTCGACGAAGGGCTCGTCGGCACGGAGCACTCGCTCAGCGAGGCCCGCGTGCTCTACGAGCTGGAGCAGCAGGGCGTCACGGAAGTGGCGGAGCTGCGCCGCCGGCTCGATCTCGACGCCGGGTACGCCAGCCGCCTGCTCGGCCGCCTGGAGAGCCGCGGTCTGCTGGTCCGGGAACGCTCGGAAACCGACGCCCGGCGCCAGCTCATCCGGCTCACCGAAGCCGGCCGGGAAGCCCAGCATTCGCTCGAACAGCGCACCATCGAACAGATCGGCAAGCTCCTCGGCCGGTTCACCGACGAGGACCAGCAGCGGCTCCTGCGCTCCATGCGGGTGATCACCGAGCTCGTCGGCGACCGGCCCCGTGACGCCACCGTCGTGCTGCGCCCGCCCCGGCCGGGCGACTTCGGCTGGGTCGTGGCGCGGCACGGCGCGTTGTACGCGCAGGAGTACGGGTGGGACGCCACGTTCGAAGCGCTCACCGCCCGGATCGTGGCCGACTACGTCGAGAACCACGTGCCCGCGAAGGAAGCGGCGTGGATCGCCGAGGTCGGCGGGGAACGCGCGGGTTGCGTGTTCTGCGTCCGCGGTTCTGACGAGCGCACCGCCAAGCTGCGGCTGCTGCTCGTCGAGCCGGGTGCGCGCGGGCAGGGCCTCGGCAAACGGCTCGTCGACGAGTGCCTCGCGTTCGCCAAGGCTCAGGGCTACACCGCGATGGAGCTGTGGACCAACGACGTGCTCACCGCGGCCCGCCGCATCTACGCCAGCGCGGGGTTCCAGGTCGTCGGCCGGGAACCGCACCACAGCTTCGGCGCGGACCTGGTCGGCGAGACCTGGCGGCTGGAGTGGGGAACTACCGGCCCATCCCGTAGAACTCCGGGTTCGGCCGGAGCGCGGTGAAGTGGGCCAGCCGGTTGGACATCGCGAACAACGCCGTGATCGCGCCGATGTCCCAGATCTCGTCCTCGGTCAGGCCCGCCTCGCGTGCCGCCTCGACGTGCCGCTCGCCGAACAGGTGCGAATCGCGGGCCAGCGCGAGGGCGAGCTCGACGATCGCCCGCCCCCGCCGGTCCAGCTCCACCTGCCACGGGTTGCTCGACACGCGGTCCGCCAGCTCCGGGTCCTTCGCCCGGATCCGCAGGATCGCCCCGTGCGCCACCACGCAGTACGTGCAGTGGTTGGCGCCCGAGGTGGCGACCACGACCAGCTCCCGCTCGGCCTTGCTCAGGCCTTCGGAGCGGTCCATCAGCGCGTCGTGGTAGTCGAGGAACGCCCGCAGCTCCGCCGGACGGTGGCCGAGCGCCCGGAAGATGTTCGGCAGGAACCCCGACTTCTCCGCGATCGCGCCGACGCGATCGCGGAGGTCGCCGGGCAGGTCCTCCAGCTCGACCACCGGGAAGCGGCTGACGGGCACGTCAGTGCGCCCCGATCGGCCGGAGGTCCTCGTCGTGCTCGTCGGCGTGGTAGTCGGTGCCCTCGGTGTCGTCCGTGCCGTTGAAGATCTTCAGCTGCCGGGCGATCACCGTGACGACGACCGCGACCACGAGGTTCGCCACCAGCGCCACGAAACCCGGGTAGATCTGCGTCGCCACGCCGTCGAAGGGGTGCCAGCCGAAGATCGACAGCTTGCCCAGCGGCATCGCCGAGCCACCGAAGTGCGCCTTGCCGTTGGCCGGGTTCGGGATGTTGTAGAGCATGATCAGGCCCCACGCCATGCCGACGGCCCAGCCCGCGATGAGCCCCCAGCGGTGCAGCCAGCGCGTGTACAGCGCGATCGCCACCGCGGGCAGCGTCTGCAGGATCAGCACGCCGCC
The DNA here is from genome assembly GCF_900114035.1 of Amycolatopsis sacchari. Taxonomy (GTDB): domain Bacteria; phylum Actinomycetota; class Actinomycetes; order Mycobacteriales; family Pseudonocardiaceae; genus Amycolatopsis_E; species Amycolatopsis_E sacchari. The sequence continues at coordinate 78,461 of NZ_FORP01000006.1, forward strand.
GATCAGCTGCAGGTCGATGGAGAACTGCGGGTCGATGAACAGGATGAACGCGACCGCGCCGAACTTCACCACCAGCGAGGCCAGCTTCGCCTGGTTCGCCTCCTGCTTCGGCGTCGCGTCCCGCTTCAGGTACTCCTTGTAGATGTTGCGGGTCCACAGGTTCGCCGCCGCGATCGACATGATCGCCGCCGGCACGAGCGCGCCGATCCCGATGGCCGCGAACGCGATGCCCGCGAACCAGGCCGGGAACTGGATGTCGAACAGCACCGGGATGACGGTGTTCGAGTCCGGCCTGCCGGTGGCCGCGTTGGTGATCGGCTTGACGCCCGCCGTGATGGCGACGTAGCCGAGCAGCGCGAGCAGGCCCAGCAGGAACGAGTACGCGGGCAGCGCCATCATGTTCCGCTTGATCACGTTGCGGCCGCGCGAGGCGAGCACGCCCGTGAGCGAGTGCGGGTAGAGGAACAGCGCCAGCGCCGAACCCAGCGCCAGGGTGATGTACTGCAGCTGGTTGGTGCCGGTCAGCAGCACCGAACCGGACTTCTTCTGCGCGAACGTCGCCGCCGAGGTGTCGATGATGTGCGACCAGCCGCCGAGCTTCGCGGGCAGGTAGAACACCGCGACCAGGATGACGACGTAGATCAGCCCGTCCTTGACGAACGCGATCAACGCGGGCGCGCGCAGCCCGGACTGGTAGGTGTAGAGCGCCAGGATGACGAACGCGATCAGCAGCGGCAGGTGCCCGACGATGCCCGAGCCGTTGAGGCCCATCGTGCGCAGCACCGCCTCCAGGCCCACCAGCTGCAGCGCGATGTAGGGCATCGTCGCGACGATGCCGGTGATCGCGATCAGCAGCGCCAGCGTCGGCGAGCCGTACCGGCCGCGCACGAAGTCCGCCGGCGTCACGTAACCGCGGGAGCGGGACACCGACCACATGCGCAGCGCGGGCAGGAAGACGATCGGGTACAGGATCACCGTGTACGGCAGGGCGTAAAAGCCGAGCGCTCCGGCACCGAACACGAGCGCCGGCACGGCGACGAACGTGTACGCGGTGTAGAGGTCACCGCCGACGAGGAACCACGTGATCCAGCCGCCGAACTTGCGGCCGCCCAGTCCCCATTCGTCGAGGTGGTCGAGCGAGGCCGCCGCCTTCCAGCGGGCCGCCACGAACCCCAGGACCGTGACGAACAGGAAGAGCACCACGAAGATGCTCAGCTCGGTCCACTGCAGGCCGTTGCCCGGCGTCATCGCTGCTCCCCCTCGTCCAGCTCGTCGACGGCGAGCCGGTCCGGCTTGCCCTTCACGACGGGCGTGTCCTTCGTGGTCAGGTAGACCACGGCCACCGAGGCGACCCCGATGATCACGTAGACGAACTGGAACCAGTAGAAGAACGGCAGCCCGAACAACCTCGGCCTGTCGAAGTTGAACCACGGGGTGACCAACATCAACAACGGGATCAGCAGGAACAGGTTCCACGGGCGGAACTGCAGCCCCGTGACCTTCCCGGCGGCTTTGCCAGACATCGGACCTCGCTAGCACGTTCGGACGACCGAGCAGCACCTTATGTCCTGCCTCCCGGCTCCGTCACGACCACCCGCGATATCGATTCGGGCAGGGAACGCCCGACTAAGGAGGGTTGCCCGGATCGCCCTCGGCGGATAGGAAGGTGCGACCGCTGAACCGAAGGGGCGAAGCATGAAGTCGAAGCGCTACGCGGTGGTGATCCCGGCACTGGCCGGCGCCCTGCTGGCGGCCAGCACGGTCGCCGCGGCGGCCCCGGCACTGCCGTTGAACTCCACGGGCATTCCCGCCAAGTACGCGAGCCAGACGCTGAGCTGGCACACCTGCACCTCGGACGAGCTGTCCGGCCAGACGCCGCCCGCGGGTGCGGAGGGTATCGAGTGCGCGACCTACCGCACCCCGCGCGACTGGTACCACCCCGGCGCGAACGTCGACCTGACGATCGCCGTCAGCAGGCTCAAGGCGACCGGCGATGCGACCGCGAGCGTCCTGGTCAACCCGGGCGGGCCGGGCGCGCCCGGCCGGATCTTCCCCGCCCGGCTGCGCAACCAGGCGAAGCTGCGCGCACACCAGGAGATCGTCGGGTTCGACGTGCGCGGCACGGGCAAGAGCACGAACATCACATGCGGTGGCGCGATCGGCACGGGCAACACGCTCGACCCGCGTGACCGCAGCAGGCCGAACCTGAACCTGATCCTCGACGCGACGAAGTACGCGGCGGACTCGTGCCAGGTCAAGTCGGGCGAGCTGGGCCCGTTCATCAACACCGACCAGACCGTGCACGACCTGGACCTGCTGCGCGTGCTGCTGGGCAGGCAGAAGGTCAACTGGGTGGGCTACTCGGCGGGCACGTGGCTGGGCGCGCACTACGCGCAGGCGTTCCCGAACCGCGCCGAGCACTTCGTGCTGGACTCGAACACCGAGTTCACCACCACGTGGCAGAAGTCGTTCGACTGGCAGCCGCTGGGCTTCGAGCGCCGGTGGCGCGAGGACTTCCTGCCGTGGATGGCGAAGTACGACAAGCTGTACCACTTCGGCACCACGGGTGAGGCCGCTCGGCAGACGTACGAGCAGGTCCGCGCCGCGCTGGCGAAGCAGCCCGTGGACGTCGACGGCGCGCCGCTGTCGGCCAACGAGCTGGACTCCTACATCGCGTCGAACATCTACAGCAAGCGCTCGTTCCCGTCGCTGGCCGAGTACCTGGTCAACGTCCGGACGCTGACGCAGAACGCACCCGCCGACCAGCAGGTCGCGGCGAAGCGCGAGGTCAAGGCGGAGCACGCGGAGGACAAGGCGCTCGGCCCGCAGCCGCTCGTCGTGCCGACCGACTACGACGACGCCTACGACGCGAGCTTCTGGACGATCCCGTGCAACGAGGGCCCGTGGTTCGGCAACCGCCAGACCGCGATCCGGCAGTCCGACCAGCTCGGCCCGCAGTACCCGCTGCTCGGCTGGGGCTGGCTGATCCAGCCGTGCATCTTCTGGCGCAACCAGCCGGTGCCGCTGCCCGTGCTCAACGGCAAGGGTGTGGCCCCGGTGCTGATGGTCCAGTCCACCCACGACCCGGCGACGCCGATCGAAGGGGCGCAGCGCGCGCACCGGGCGTTCCAGGGCTCGCGGATGATCACCGTGACCGGTGAGGGCGACCACGGCATCTACGCCGGCGGCAACGCGGCGGTGGACAAGGTTGTGGAGGACTACCTGGTGGACGGCATCGTGCCGAACGACCAGACCCTGCCGGGGATGCCGCTGCCGGTGCCGCCCGGCGCCTGAGTCCCCGCAGTTCGAAGGCCCCGTCGCGCGGTCGCGCGGCGGGGCCTTCGTTTTGCCCACAACCTGTGCACAGAGTTGTCCACAGGTTGTGGAGGATTTGGCGGATAGACTGGGGACATGGTGCGTGTCCCGCTGACCGAAGCCGAGCGTGCCCGTGGTGAGCGGCTGGGTGCCGTCCTCCGGGAGGCGCGGGGCTCGCGCAGCATGGTCGAGGTGGCCGCGGAGGCCGGGATCTCGGTGGAAACGCTGCGGAAGATCGAGACGGGCCGCATCCCGACGCCGGCGTTCTTCACGGTCGTCGCGGTGGCCGACGCGGTCGGCCTGCCGCTCGAGGCCCTGCGTGGCGCCGTCCCGGCTTAGCGGAGCAGTTCGATCACCGGGGCGAAGGTCTCGAAGTCGCGTTCCATGACGCTGATGTAGGTCAGGCCCAGCTTTTCGCGCTGCTCGCGCAGTTGCTCGGCGATCTGCTCCGCCGTGCCGACGAGCAGCGTCGGCAGCTCGCCCAGTTCCTCGGCCGACAGCTCCGGCGCGTACGGCCGCAACCGTTCCAGCGAGCCGCGGCGGTCGGCCGTCACGTCGACGAACTGGATCAGGACGTTCAGCTCGGCTTCGCGCTCGCCCAGCGCGGCACGCACGAACTCGACGCGCTCGCGGAACGCCGGCGCCCCCGCCAGCGTCGACAAACTCCCGTCCGGCTGCGCGCCCGCGCCGGTGAAGGCGACGATGTCGGCCCGCTCGGCCGCCAGCCGGAGCATGCGGTCGCCCCAGCCGCCGATGAGCAGCGGGCAGCCGGGCGCACCGAGCGCGTCGAGCGCGGCCACCATCCGGTCGATCCGCCTGCCGCCGCTCTCCCACGGGATACCGGCCTCGTCGAACTCCGGCTTCGCGTAGCCCGCGCCCAGCCCCAGCTCCAGCCGCCCGCCCAGGAAGTCCCGCACCGTCGTGATCTCGCGGGCCAGCAGCACGGGGTTGTAGAACGCCGCGTTCAGCACGAACGGGCACAGTTTCGGGCGCTCGGTGACCTCCGCCGCGAGCACCAGCGCCGGGAACGGCGCCGGCATGCCGAGGTGATCGGCCACGCACACCACGTCGTACCCCAGGTCCTCGGCCCTGCGGCACTTGTCCACCCACCCGGCGCGCTCGCCGGGCGCCATCATGTTGACCCCGAACCGGAACACGCCACTCACAGAAGCAGCCGGTTTTCCCTTCTGTCAAGGGAAAACCGGCTGCCTCCGGCATACCTCAGCCGAGCCGCTGCCTGAGCAACTCCAGCTCATCCCGCAGGTTGGACGGGACCCTGTCGCCGATCTTGGCGAACCACTCCTCGATCAGCGGAATCTCCTGGCGCCACTCGTCGGCGTCGACGTCCAGCGCCGCCTGGATGTCGGCCAGCGGCTCCTTCAGGCCCTCGGTGTCGAGGTCCTCGGCCCGCGGCACGAGACCGATCGGCGTCTCGACGGCGTTCGCCTTGCCCTCGATGCGCTCGACGATCCACTTGAGCACGCGCGAGTTCTCGCCGAAGCCCGGCCACAGGAACCGCTTGTCGTCGCCGCGACGGAACCAGTTGACGTAGAAGATCTTCGGCAGCTTCGTGCCGTCGGCCGACTTGCCGAGCTCGATCCAGTGCTTGAAGTAGTCACCGGCGTGGTAGCCGAGGAACGGCAGCATCGCCATCGGGTCGCGGCGCACCTCGCCGACCTTGCCCGCCGCGGCGGCCGTCTTCTCCGACGACATCGTGGCGCCCATGAACACGCCGTGCTGCCAGTCACGCGCCTCGTTCACCAGCGGCACCGTGGTGGCGCGGCGGCCGCCGAACAGGATCGCCGAGATCGGCACGCCCTTCGGGTCGTCCCACTCGGGCGCGAGGATCGGGCACTGCGACATCGGCGTGCAGTAGCGCGAGTTCGGGTGCGCGGCGGGCTCGCTCGACTCCGGCGTCCAGTCCTGCTTCTTCCACGACGTCAGGTGCTCGGGCTTGGAGTCCATGCCCTCCCACCACACGTCACCGTCGTCGGTCAGCGCGACGTTGGTGAACACCGTGTTGCCCTGCTCGATGGTGCGCATGGCGTTCGGGTTGGTGTGCCAGTCGGTGCCCGGCGCGACGCCGAAGAAGCCGAACTCCGGGTTCACCGCGTACAGCCGGCCGTCCTCGCCGAAGCGCATCCACGCGATGTCGTCGCCGAGGGTTTCCGCGCGCCAGCCCGGGATCGTCGGCTGCAGCATCGCGAGGTTGGTCTTGCCGCACGCACTGGGGAACGCCGCGGCGATGTAGTACGCCTTGTCCTCCGGCGAGATCAGCTTGAGGATCAGCATGTGCTCGGCCAGCCAGCCCTCGTCGCGGGCGATCACCGAACCGATGCGCAGCGAGTAGCACTTCTTGCCCAGCAAGGAGTTCCCGCCGTAGCCCGAGCCGTAGCTCCAGATCTCACGCGTCTCCGGGAAGTGCGAGATGTACTTCGTGTCGTTGCAGGGCCAGGGCACGTCCTGCTCACCCGGCTCCAGCGGCTTGCCCACCGAGTGCAGCGCGGGCACGAACGGGCGCTCGGTGCCGTCCTCGGTCACGAACTTCTCCAGCGCCGCCTTGCCCATCCGCGTCATCACGCGCATCGACGCGACGACGTAGGCGAAGTCGGTGATCTCGATGCCCAGCTTCGGGTCGTCCGCACCGAGCGGGCCCATGCAGAACGGGATCACGTACATCGTGCGGCCCCGCATGCAGCCCCGGTACAGCTCGGTCATCGTGGCGCGCATTTCGTCCGGGTGCACCCAGTTGTTGGTCGGCCCGGCGTCCTCCTCGCGCTCGGAGCAGATGAACGTCCGCTCCTCCACGCGCGCGACGTCGCTGGGGTCCGACGCGGCCCAGAACGAGTTCGGCTTCGCCTCCAGCGGCACGAACGTGCCCGCGTCGACGAGTTCGGAATTGATCCGCGCGGCCTCTTCCTCGGAGCCGTCACACCACACCACTCGGTCAGGAGTGGTCAGCTCGGCGACTTCACGAACCCACGCGAGCACTCCGCTGTGTGAGGTCGGCGCCTTGTCCAGTCCCGGGATGGCTACTGCAGTCATTCCTTCTCCTGACTTCGACGGGAGGAGCCCGCACCCGGACGCGACTGGTTGTCCGGATGCGGGCTCCATCGCCGGCGACCGAATGGCTTCGCGCACCGGCTGGCGACCGGTGTGCTGGGAAATGGGATTCCTTGAGGGTAGCCAAGGCGAAGGCCGGTAACCGAGCCCTGAGCTGTCGGTTCTCTCACAAGAACGATCAGGGAATCGATTCAGATATCGCTGAGACGGCGTAGCCGAGAAATTTTTCCGGCGTCACCGTGATCTGGCCGATACCCGATTCGCGCGTAACGGACAGCAAAAAGCCGGCTCCCCCGCGGGGAAGCCGGCTTGGGGTGCCGGCCCCTCAGTTCTGCGAAATCCACTGCCCGGTGCCGGAGTCGATGCGCGCGACCCCTTCGACGGTGTCCCGGCCCGGCGTGCCCCACAACGCGTCGCTGTCGGCGCGGACGCCGTTCACCTCGGTCCACTCGCCGGTGCCGCTGTGGTCGTACGTGTGCGACTCGCCGCCCGGGGTGATGACCGTCTGCACGTCGGCACTGCCGTCACCGTCGGTGTCGGTGAACAGGCGGGTGTTGCCGTCGGCGTCGGTGACGACCGCGGTGTCGGCCGTGCCGTCGTTGTCGCTGTCGACGGTGGCGGGCCCGAGCTCCACCGTGCCGTCCACCAGGTCCGCGGTCAGCTCGCCCTGGTGCCCGGCGTCACTGCCCGAACCGGTGCCGCCGGGCTCGCCGGAGGCGATCCAGTCACCCGTGGTGGAGTCGAAGCGGGCGGCCTCGACGACGTTGCCCTCGGTGTCGGTGTGCAGGTACTCGTCGGCGTGACCGTCGCCGTCCGTGTCGACGTACGCGGTCATCGTGCCGTCGGCGTTGTCGAGGCGGACCGTGTCGTCCTGCCCGTCGTGGTCGATGTCGAAGTTCTCATCCGCGCTGTACGTCTGGCCCTCGACGGAGATCTCCAGCTCGCCGTCGGGTGCGGTGCTCGTCGCGTCGGCGCCACCAGTCTCATCGATCCACACGGCCCGCTCTTCCCCTTCCGAGGTCACTGATCTCGGGAACTTGGACTCACCGTATGCCGGTTCGGTTCCCCGGCACAACCAGCCAGACCCGATCGGCATCAGCCCTGGTCGCGGATGGTGCGGATGTGGGACAACAGCTGTTCGGCCCGGTCACGGCCCTCCGCGGTCTCGCGGATCCGCCGGTTCAGCTCGGCGAGCCGGCGGGACCGTTCCTGGGTGTCCATCTTGATCGCCTTGTCGACTTCCTTCAGCTCGGTCTCGATGGCTTCGATGCGCCTGCCCAGCGCGTCGTCGAGCGCGAGCGACAGCTGCTGCTCGGCCTCGATGAGCTGCTCGGCGACCAGCTGGTCGAGCGTCGAGCGCGCGTCGGCGATCGACTCCACGAGCCACTGCTTCATGTGCTGCTTGTCCGCGGCGTGCCGGCGCGTGCGCGCCATCCACCAGCCCGCGCCGAGCCCGATGACGATCGTCGCGGGCAGCACCACCGGGTTCAGCAGGGCCACCCCGGCCAGCGGCAACGCGGCGATCTTGCCGGCGCCGACACCACCCGAGACGCCCATGAACACCAGCAGCTTGTCCTCCGGCGTCGGCGGCCGCTTGTCCGGCGGGCGCAGCACCACCTGCGGCCCGCCCGCACGCAGGAACTGGGCGCGGATGACGTCCAGCTCCTCGGGCGAGAACAGGTCGGCGAGCGCGACGTCGGTGACGCGGTTGAGCCGGAACGCCAGCGTCGCCGAGACCCGCTGCGAGATCATCCTCAGCGCCGCGTCCACCTGCTGCGGCAGCGCCTGCAGCTGCTCGCGCTTGGCCGCCTCGATCTGCTGGCGGAACCAGGACTGCGCGTCCCGCATCTGCCTGCTCGACTCGTGCCCGAGGTCGACGCGCGCCCGCTGGATCTCGCCACGCAGCTTAAGCTGCCAGCCCCGCGTGGAGGAACGCCGTTCCACCGCGAGCTGGTCACGGCGCTCGCGCAGGGCTTCGGCCTCGGCTTCGCCGGAGGACAGCGCACGCTGCTCCGCCTGCAGCCGCGCGTGCTGCTCGCCCAGTGCCGTGGCGAGGGCGCGCAACGTGTTGGCCTCGCCGAGCATCGCCGACCGGCCGAGCAGCTGCTCCTGCACGGCGGTCTGCAACGCGATGACGCCCGACTGCTCCCGCAGCAGCACGGCCGCCTGCTCGTTCGGCGCACGGCCGGCCATCTCGAACATGCGTGCCGACACGGGGTGGAACGCGCTGTCGGCGAACCGCGGGGCGTGCTCCGCCAGCAGCCTCCGGTCGGCTTCGAGCACCTCGCGCCAGCCGCGGAACTGGTCCGTTTTGGACAGTGCGAACAGGACGGTTTCGACGCGGTCACCCGCCCGGCGCAGGAAGTCCAGCTCGCCCGCGGTGAAGGGGGCCGACGCGTCGACCACGAACAGCAGCGCGGTGGCCCCGGCAGCGGCCTCCATCGCCAGTTCACCGTGTGCGGCGTCGAGCCCGCCGACGCCGGGAGTGTCCACAATGGAGACCCGTTCGAGGATCGGCACCGGGCCCGTGACCTCGACGTACCGGGGCGGGAGCTGGCCCTCGGGCAGCTCGTGCGCGGCCGAGACCCACCGGACCAGCTCGCCGAGCGGGATGCCCACCGGCGCGAGCTGACCGGGGTAGCACGCCTGCGCCGACCAATCCTCCGCGTGGTCGAACACCAGGTACGTCGCCGTGGCCACGTCGGCGTCGACCGGGGACAGCCCCGGCGTCGCGAGCAACGCGTTGACCAGCGAACTCTTGCCCCGGTTGGTCTCGCCGACCACGACGACCGACGGTTTGCGCGGCCGGGCGCGGCGGACGTCCTCCACCCACTGCGCCGCACGCGGGTCGTTCTCCCGCAGCAGCGCCAGCAGGGCTTCGCGCGCCTGCTTGACCTGCGCGGGCAGGCTCGTGACCGTCATCGCTTCGTGTACACCGTGACGACCGGGGCCCGCAGCAGCTGGTCGCGGTCGGCGAACCCGACCACCTCGGTCTCGGCGACCACGCCGTCCAGCGCCGGGTCGTCGGTCAGCACCGCGCCACCCGCCTCGTGCCGCGACGGGTCGAACCGCTGCCCGTCCGGGCGCACCGCCGTCACGCCGATCCCGGCAAGGCCCTGTTCGATGCGCTCGACCACGCCGCCGCTGCGCGCCCGGTCGAGGGCGTAGAGGCACAGCTGAATGAGCGCCTGGCGGTCGGCCAGCGCCCGCTCCAACAGCGAGTTCACGTCGTCGTTCGACGCGCCGCCGCCCGCCCCGGTTCCGTCGGCCTCCTCGATTAACTTCGCCATGTGCTCGGCCGGGATCTGCCCGGTCGGGTCCTCGGTGTCCGGGTCGGGTTCCCGGCGAAACCACGAAGGCACTGCACTCACCCCCGGTTCTCGCGCAGCTGTTGCCAGATCAGGAAGTACGCGCGGTGCACGACGTGGGCGACGCGGCTCTGCGCCGGGGTCGCGCCGAAGGACGCGAACGAACGCCACCAGCCCGCCCGCTCCAGCGCGTGCGCCGCCAGCTCCGCCCTCGTGCCGCCGGGCAGGCCCAGCTGGGCGTCGAGGTCGGCGTTGCTGCCCACCCGCAGCACCTCCTCGGCCAGGTCCTCGGGCAGGTCCACCGCCCCGCCCGCGACCAGGGTCAGCGCCTCCAGCAACCGCAGCTGGTGCGCCTCCGGCCGGGCGAGCAGGACCTCGATCGCGTCGTGGACGCGCTGCCGCTCCGCCGGATCACCCGACGCGTGCGCGAGCGCGGTCACCGAGGCGAGCGCGGCGGCGGCCTTGATGCCGTCGGCGCGGGCGGCGAACACGACGTTGAGCCTCGCCCGCACCGCGGCGAGCCCCGACGCGTCGAGCAGGATGCGGCGCAGCGACCCCGCCGGGATGTCCGGGTCGGCGCGGATCGCGTCGAGCGCGCGGCGCACGCCGTGCAGGTCGAGCTTCTCCAGCAGCCGCAGGCGCGTGCCGGCGGGCACGTCGCACTCCCAGCCGGTGAAGATGTCCGCCGCCATCAGCATGGTTTCGAGCGTCGCCTCGTCCAGCGCCGCCAGCCTGCGCAGCGCCTCGGCGTCGGCGGAGGTGAACTGCCCGGACTCGGCCGTCTCGGCGAGCAGACCGATCACCGGCAGCACGTCGGCGACACGGGGTTTGAGCAGGGCGGCCTGCTTCTCGGCGAGGATCGTGGCGGCCTTCCACACGTCGTCGCCCGCGCCCTCCACGGACTCCGGCGCGATCGTGTCCGCCTTGTTCAGCACGGCGATCGCGTTGACGGGCCCCGCCTCGCGGCTCGCCGTGGCGGCCGTGAACGCCGCCAGCGCCTGGTGGTCGTCGGCACGCACGCCCTGTGTCACGACGTACAGCACGGCCTCGGCGCCGGCGACCGCGTTCCGCGAGGTGTCGTCCAGCTCGTCGGAGCCCTGGTCCTGCTTCGCGGCGCCCAGCAGCTCCTCCGTGCGCGACACCGACGCCGCGTCGAGCGAGCCGAGCCCCGGGGTGTCGATGACGGTCATGCCCTGCAGCACCGCGCTCGTCAGGTACGCCTCCAGGTGCGAGACGGCGGCGATGTCGAGGCCGAGGTCGGCGGGGATGCTGCCGTCCGGCGCGAAGGGCAGCACCTGCTTGCGGCCGTTGCGGAACACCACCTCGATCCGGTCGACCGTGCCGTACTGGAAGCGGGTGACCAGCCGCGTGCACTCGCCGACGTCGGTCGGCGCGACCCGGCGCCCGATCAGGGCGTTGACCAGCGTGGACTTACCGGACTTGATGCGCCCGGCGACCGCCACCTGCAGCGGGGCACCGAGCCTGCGGACCACCTCCGCGAACCCGGCCGCGGTGCGGGCGGACACCTGCGGCTGCAGCCGGCGGCACAACGCGGCCACCGACATCGACAGCGGGCCAGCCAGACGGCCCTGGTCCGGCACGACGCGCCCCCCTCCGCAGTTCTCCGGAACCGGATACTGCCACGCATCGTCCCGGAGTCCCATCGAAGGTGCTACCGCCGGCTGACGCGGGTGCGGCCCGCCCGCGCCTACCGTGGACCCCGTGCGCCGACTGAGTCTCTGGATGCGCGCGCATCCGATGGTGGGCGACAGCCTCCTCGCCGCGCTGCTGGCACTGCTGGACCTGCTGGTGTTCGTGATCGCCGCGAACCAGCAGCAGCCGGACGGCCACCCGTGGTACGTCGCCGTACCGCTGGACCTGGCGATGGTCGTGCCGCTGGCGTTCCGGCGGCGAGCCCCGCTCACCACCGCCTACGTCGTGCTGGCCGTGAGCATCCCGCACAGCGTGCTCCAGCTGGGGTTCGGCAGCCTGTTCGCGAGCGTGATCGCGTTGTACACGCTGGTCGTCTACGTCGGGCGCAGGCAGGGGGCCTGGTACCTCGCGGCGCAGCTGGTCACGATCGTCGTGCAGACCGCGGTGACCTGGTCGACGCAGTGGGTGGTCGCGCTGATCGTGGTCACGGTGGCCTTCTCGTTCTGCTGGCTCATGGGCGAGTTCGTCGGCGCGCGGCGGGCGTACCACGCGGAGGTCGAGGCACGGCTGCACCTGCTGGAGACCGAACGCGACCACGCCAGCCGCATCGCCGTCGCCGTGGAGCGGGGGCGCATCGCGCGTGAACTGCACGACGTGGTGGCGCACGCGGTCAGCGTGATCGTCGTGCAGGCGGACGGCGCGTCGTACGCGCTGCGCTCGAACCCGGAGCTGGCGGAACGCGCCGTGCAGACGATCTCGGCCACCGGCCGGGAGGCGCTGGCCGAGCTGCGCAGGCTGCTGCAGGTCCTGCGCGACGAGGACGCCGGCGTGCCCCGCATCCCGCAGCCCGACGCCGAGTCGCTCGCCGAGCTGGCCGAACGCGTGCGGCAGGCGGGGGTGCCGGTGCGACTGGAGATCGAGGGCACGCTGACCGGGCTGCCCGCCGGGGTCTCGCTCGGGGTGTACCGGATCGTGCAGGAGTCGCTGACCAACACGCTCAAGCACGCCGGGCGCGGGGCGCGGGCGCACGTGCGCGTCGAACGCGGTGAGGACGTCGTCGAGGTCGTGGTCACCGACGACGGGGCGGGCCGGCTGCTGGTGCCCGCGGAACGGCCGCTGCCGGGCGGCAACGGGGTGATCGGGATGCGCGAGCGGACCCACGTCTACGGGGGCTCGCTCGAGGTCGGCCCGGTGCCCGGCGGTGGGTGGCGGGTGCACGCGACGCTGCCCGTTAGGTTGACGCCGTGATCAGGGTGGTGGTGGTCGACGACCAGGAGCTGATGCGGGCCGGGTTCCGCATGGTGCTCGGCGCGCAGGAGGGCATCGAGCTCGTCGGGGAGGCCGGTGACGGCGCGGAGGCGGTGCGGCTCGCCGAAGAACTGCGGCCGGACGTCGTGCTGATGGACGTGCGGATGCCCGTGCTCGACGGCGTCGAGGCGACGAAGCGGATCGTCGCGGCCGGGACCGCCCGCGTGCTCGTGATGACGACGTTCGACCTGGACGAGTACGTGTACGCGGCGCTGCAGGGCGGCGCGAGCGGGTTCCTGCTGAAGGACACGCCGCCGGCGCACCTGGTGTCCGCCCTGCACGCCGTGGCCAGCGGGGACGCGGTGGTCTCGCCGTCGGTGACCCGGCGCCTGCTGGACCGGTTCGTCAGCGCGGGCGCGCCACGGGACGAATCGGTGCTGGACGTGCTGACCGACCGGGAGCGCGAGGTGCTCGTGTTGATCGGGAAAGGCCTGTCGAACGTCGAAATCGCGGAAAAGCTGTTCCTCTCCGAGGCGACGGTGAAAACCCACGTCGGCCGCATTCTGGCGAAACTCGGACTGCGCGACCGCGTGCAGGCGGTCGTCCTCACGTACGAGACGGGCCTGATCCGGCCCGGTCAGGGCTGACGAACCCGGTTCTGATCTGTCCCGCGTGCGGGGCTCCTGGCTGCACCAGGTGTTCGACTGCCTGCACTGCGGTGCGGAAATGAGCGTCCCCGAGCGCGCTTTGGTCCCTGGCCAGGCCATGCACGTCGCTTGTGGCCGCTGCGGCGGGAGCACGGAGATCCCCAGCAGCGTCTGGTGCCCCGAATGTGGCCGGAACATCCGCAAGGAGGGCGTCGCCGCGCATTTGCGGAACATCTCAGGGCGCGGATGACGAAAGCTCAGGGGTCACTCAGGGTCATTCCCGATCGCGGGGGAGGGCCGGGCAGGGGAAGCTACTACCGCAGTCGGGTGGAAGTTCGACCTCCAGGATGACGCGCCGGCACCGCCCGATCCGAAAAGATGTGGCACGAGGGGCAATCGAAGGCCTGACACAGGGGAGCAGTCATGATCGAGGCACAAGGCCTCACCAAGCGATACGGCAAGACGCTGGCCGTGGACAACCTGTCGTTCAGTGTCGAACCAGGCCGCGTCACCGGCTTCCTCGGCCCGAACGGCGCCGGGAAATCCACCACCATGCGGATGATCCTCGGGCTCGACAACCCGACCGCGGGTTCCGTCACCATCGGCGGAAAGCGCTATCACGACCTCAAGTTCCCGCTGCGCACCGTCGGCGCGCTGCTCGACGCGAAGTGGGTGCACCCGAACCGTTCGGCGCGCTCCCACCTGCGCTGGATGGCGATGTCGAACAAGATCCCGATGCGCCGCGTCGACGAGGTGCTGGAGATCGTCGGTCTCACCAGCGTCGCGAACAAGCGGGCGGGCGGGTTCTCGCTGGGCATGTCGCAGCGGCTGGGCATCGCGGGGGCGTTGCTCGGCGACCCGGAGGTGCTGCTGTTCGACGAGCCGGTGAACGGGCTGGACCCGGAGGGCATCCTCTGGATCCGCAAGTTCATGCACCGCCTCGCCGACGAGGGGCGGACGGTGTTCGTGTCCAGCCACCTGCTGTCGGAGATGGCGCTGACCGCGAGCAACCTGGTGGTCATCGGCAAGGGCAGGCTCATCTCGCAGAGCACCACCCAGCAGTTCGTCGCCCGCGCCGCGGACAACACGGTGAAGGTGCGCAGCCCGCACCTCGATCGGCTGCGGCCCGTGCTCGAACGGGCGGGCGCCTCGCTCACGGACAACGACGGCGGCGTGCTCGTGTCCGGAATGGACAGTGACAAGATCGGTGAGCTGGCCGCGGAGAACGGCGTCGTGCTGCACGAGCTGAGCCCGCAGACGGGCTCGCTGGAGCAGGCGTTCATGCAGATCACCGGCGATTCGGTGGAGTACCACACCGGCCTCGAGGCCGAAGCGCAGCAGGTGCTCCGGACGAGCGCCGAATAGGGGAGACGAGAACAATGACTCTGCTCGCAGTGGAACGCATCAAGCTGTTCACCACCCGCTCGCCGTGGTGGTGCGCGCTGATCGCGCTCGTGATCACGATCGGGTTCTCGGCGCTGGTCGTCGGCAACTCCGGCGACGAGTTCCCGGCCACCGTCGCGTCGACCCAGTTCGGCTACAGCTTCGGGATGGCCGTGATCATGGTGCTGGCCGCGCTGTCGGTCACCACCGAGTACCGCTTCGGCACCATCCGCACCACCTTCCAGGCCGTGCCGCACCGGGCGTCGGCGCTGCTGGCCAAGACGACCGTCGTCGCGCTGCTCGCGCTGGTCATCGGGGAGATCAGCGCGTTCGGCTCGTGGGCCATCGGCACGGTGCTCAAGCCTAACGCGGACCTGGCGCTCGACAGCGGGGCCGACTGGATCAACGTGGCCGGGGTCGGCGTGGTCTACGCGCTGGCCGCCGTCATCGCGGTCGCCGTCGGCATCCTGCTGCGGCACAGCGCCGGTGCCATCGCGCTGCTGCTGATCTACATGCTCGCGGTGGAGAGCCTGGTCCGGCTGATCCCCAGCATCGGCGACGACATCTACGAGTGGATGCCGTTCAACGTGGCCAACAAGTTCCTCACCGGCAGCGGCGGCGCCAACGCCGGGCGGGACGCGGCGGCGGGCGCACCGCTGTCGACGTCGCCGCTGGACCAGGGCTGGGCGCTGGTGTACTTCGCCGGGGTGGCCGCCGTCCTGTTGATCATCGCGATCAGCACCGCCAAGCGGCGCGACGCGTAGGAACTCCCACAGGGGACTCCGGCGGACAGGCGCTGAAAAATTCGGGGAGCGCCCAGCCGGACAGGGGAAGAAAGGCCCGGGCCGCCATTCGGGGGGCGGCCCGGGCCTTCGCCATTCCGGGGGGCCGGTCATCGATTAATCCCTGGTGACCGTTAGCCGAATCAGGTTAAGACGTCGTTAATGATCTGTGTTGGGGGCCACAGGAAGCAGACATGGGGGGATTGACCAGGGAATATGGGTGTCACCACGTCAGGAAACCCGATGGAGGTGACCCTTGACGGTGGAAATCGGACGAGAGATCGCCATTCCCGTTCCCGCTCCGCGCACTGCCGCGCACCCCCCGCTTCTCGAACCGCTGGACGGCCTGCAGTGGTCCCACGCGATCGAGCTGCCCCGTGACGCCGCGATGGCGGCCAGACCGGCGGAGATCCGCCGCGCCTGGATCCACCGCGCCCCGGAGAGCGAGGTGCTGAGCCTCTACCGCGCGGTGTCCGCGAGCGGGGAGCAGATCCCCTGTCCGTGGTGGCTGCGCGCGCTGGCCGAGGGCAGGCTCGCCACCCGCGCGGACGGGTTCCGCGTCGAGGACCGCGTGGCGCAGCTGCTGGCGCGGCGCCCGGGCTGGGAGTACGTGCCGTGGGTCGCCGACGGCGAGTCCGGGTACTGGGAGTTCGTGCCCTCCGAGCGCGGCCGGTCGGGGCACCACATCCCCACGACGTTGCTGCACACCAGCAGGCACGACGGCTGGATCGACGTGCTGCCCGCGCACAGCGGCACCACCCCGGCACCGATCGCGGTCGCGGGCCTGGCCGGGCTGCGCTCCCGCCTGGGGGAGTTCGAAGCGGTGCGTTAGGGCCCGGCTAGTTTGGGCCTGTGGAGAGCGAGCAGCAGCCAAGACTCCGGAGCGTGGTCAGCTACGTGCAGCGCGGCGGGCGGATGACCGTCGGGCAGCAGCGGGCCTGGGAGCAGCACTGGCCGGAGCTGGGCCGCGAGGTGGCGGAGCTGCCGCCGGGTCCGCTCGACTTCGCCGGGTGGTTCGGGCGGTCGGCGCCGGTGCTGCTGGAGATCGGGTCCGGCATGGGCGAGACGACGGCGCAGCTCGCCGCCGCCGAGCCGGAGGTCAACTACGTCGCCGTCGAGGTGTACGAGGCGGGGCTCGGGCAGCTGATGCTGCGGGCCGAGAAGCTCGCGCTGCGGAACCTGCGGCTGCTGCACGGGGACGCCGTCGTCCTGCTGAACGAGCACATCGCGCCCGAATCGCTCTCCGGGGTGCGCATCTTCTTCCCCGACCCGTGGCCCAAGAAGCGGCACCACAAACGGCGGCTGGTGCAGCCGCCGTTCATCGAGCTCGTGGCGTCCCGGCTCGCGCCGGGCGGGATACTCCACCTCGCCACCGACTGGGCGCACTACGCCGACCAGATGCTCGAGGTGTGCAGCGCGGAACCGTTGCTGCGCAACCGCTTCCCCGACTGGGCACCGCGCCCCGGCTGGCGCCCCAGGACCAAGTTCGAGCAGCGTGCCGACGAAGAAGGCCGGGTCAGCCGCGACCTGATCTTCGAGCGGCTCCCGGCCTGAGAAAATCCCGGGAGCGCCGCCCTTCCCCCGACGAAAGGCGGCGCCCCCGGCCCCCGTCACTCGTCGGCCAGTGGTTCGGCTCGCACCCGCTTCAGCGCGGGGGTGCACACCGACGCGGCGAGCACGGCCACCCCGAGGCCGAGCACCACCGGAGCCAGCAGCCACGGCGTCAGCACCGCGGACACCCCTTCACGCCCCTCCCGAACGAGTCCGAACAACCCGATGCCCACGAGCATTCCCACCACACCGGCACCGATCGTCGCGGCGAGTGCGGGCAGCGCCGCCTCCGCCCGCAACGCCCGTGACAGCGTGCCGACCCCCGTGCCGGCCGCCATCAGCGCGCCGAACGTGCGGCGGCGGTCCATCACCGATCCCGCGGTGGCGATCGCCGCGCTGCACCCGGCGAGCACGGCCGCCGCGACCAGGCCGATGACCGTCACGCGGCGCAGGTCGGCCAGCTGGGTCTGCTGCTCCGCCAGGTAGATGTCGCGGTTGTAGACGCTCACGCCCTCCGCGACGAGCGCCGTGCGCACGACCTCGGGATCGCTGCCCTCGGTCGGCACCGCCACCCTGGCGTAGGACGGCACGACACCCGGCGGCACCGCTGCCGGGTCGACGACCGCGGACACGTTCACGGCCGCGTCCAGCGAGAACATCGGCGCGCTCCTGGTCCCGGCCACCAACGGCACACCCGGCGAGTCCCAGTCGCCGCTCACGCGGTAGCCGGTCAGCTCGTCGTCGCCGTACACCACCGGTCCCGGTACACAGCTGAGCTGGACGCGCAGCAACCGCACCGCGTCCTCGCACTTCGCCACGTACGCCTGCACCTTGCTGCCGTTGACCGACGTGAGCACCACCGAGTGGATCTCGGTCGCGCGCGCCTGCTGGCCCGAAGCCGCGAGCCGCTCGTTGATCCGCGCGATGGCCGGCCCGGCTTCCTTCGGCGACGTCGAGTAGGACAACGCCGAGTCGCGGAAGTCCCCGCCACCGCCGGACATCCGGTCGAAGCTGGGCAGCAGCGTGAGCGCCATCGAGCCGATCAGCACCGCGAGCACGACCCCGGCCGACGCCCGGTACGCGCCACGCGGGTCGTCCAGCAGCCGCCGCCCGGCGAGCAGGCCCGCCGGTTTCCGCCAGCGCTGCACGAAGACCCGCCCGACCGCGAACGTGAGCCACGGCCCGACGACCACCGCCGACCCGACCACCAGCAGCAACCCGAACAACACCATCGCCACGCTCGACGACTTGCTCGTCACCGCGAAGAAGAACACCCCACCCGCCACCGGCAGTGCCAGCAGCCGCCACGCCCGCAGCGGCTTCGGCGTGTGCCCGGCGACCGCGCCGACCGGGTTGCTCACCACGCGCCGCAACCCGGCCACCGCCGCGACCAGCACGAGCACCGGCATCGCGGCCACCAGCAAGGCCGTCATCACGGGCGGCAGCCCGAAGTCGCTCGCCAGCCACGTCCCGCCGCCCCACGGCACGTACGTCGCCAGCTGGTGCAGCACCGGGCTGATCGCGAGCCCGAGCAGCGCACCGGCCACCGCGGCGACCCCCGTCTCCGCCGCGACGATGCCGGTGACCTGACCCGGGGTGGCGCCGGCGAGCCGCAACGCGGCCAGCCGCCGTTCCCGGCGCGCGGCGGTCAGCCGCGCGGACGACGCGACGAGCACGAGGCTCGGCACGACCAGCACCACGACCCCGACCCCGGCGAGCAGCGACAACAACGGGTCCACCCGCGCGCTGGAGGGGCTGCTGAAGCCCGCGACGTGGTAGGCGTCGCCGGGCATCTCACCGGGCGCGTGCCCGACCACCGCGACGAACTGCTCCGGGTACTGCAGCGCCTCGTCGCTCAGCGTGCCGACGACCCGCCCGGGGAACCGGTCCGCGAGCGCGGGCGCGGGCAGCTCGTGCATGCGCTCGAACAACGCCGGGGACACGAGCACCTCGCCGGGAGCGGGGAACTTCGGCATCCCCTGCGGCAGCGCGATCGCCGAAGGGTCCGAGGTGGACGCCACGTCGAGTCGCGTGATCATGGTGCCCCTGCTGAAGTCCTCCGCCGAGGTGATCAGCATCGACTCGCCCTGCGAGCCGTAGTAGGGCTGCTGCCAGATCGCCCGCTCGGCCCTCGCCTTCGTCGCGTACGGCAGGCTCGCCAGCAGCAGCACGAGCCCGGTCGCGACGGCGACGCCGACGGCCATGAGGATGGTCGACGCCCGGGTGCGCCCGTCGACGCGCAGCACCCGGAACGCCAGGCGCACGGGGTTCACGCGACCGCCTCCACGGGCGACGAGATCTTGCCGTCGCGGATCGTGACGGTGCGCGGCAGTGACGCCGCCAGCTCGCGGTCGTGGGTCACGATCAGCACCGCGGCCCCCGCGTCCGCCGCCGCGACGAGCAGCGCGTCCATCGTCTCCTTGCCGGTGCGGGTGTCGAGAGCGCCGGTCGGCTCGTCGGCGAAGATCACCTTCGGCCGGTGGGTGAGCGCCCGCGCGATCGCGACGCGCTGCGCCTGCCCGCCGGACAGCTCACCGGGCCTGCTGCCACCGCGCTCGCCGAGCCCCAGCCGCCGCAGCCACTCCCGCGCCGCGGTCAGCGCCTCCTTGCGGGAGGTGCCGCCCAGCAGCATCGGCAGCGCCACGTTCTCCTCCGCGGTCAGCTCCGCGACCAGCATGCCCTGCTGGAACACGAACCCGAACTCGCTGCGGCGCAGCTCGCTGCGCTTCTTCTCGGACAGCTGGTCGATGCGCTGCCCGCCGAGCGAGATCTCGCCTTCGTCGGGGCGCAGGATGCCGGCCAGCACGTGCAGCAGCGTGGTCTTGCCGGACCCCGACGGCCCGACGATGGCGATCGCCTCGCCGGGCCGCACCTCGATGTCCACTCCCGCCAGTGCGAACTGCGTGCCGTACCGCTTCACCAACCCCCGTCCGGACAACACGGCCCGGTCGTTCCACTGTGGATTCATGCCGATCAGGTTCACAGCGGGGCGGGGGTGTCCGGATCGGCCGATCGGCCGATGTGGGGTGGCCGCCCGGCCAGGGTGCGCGAGCCCGCGAATCCTCTACCGTTCGGTTGTGCCGTTCTCCGATCGCGCCCGCGCGGCCTGGCGCTGGCTGGGCCTCGAGGGCGTCGTGCTGCTCGCGGCACTGCTGTGCGACGTGTTGATCATGCTCCCCGCCGCGTTCGACGACATCGGCCCGCGCGGGCGCGATCTGCTGTTGCTGCCCGGCATCGTCGCGATCGCCGGCTGCGCGCTGTGGGGGCGGGCGCACCCCGCGCGCGGGGCGTTCGGCGGGGCCGCCGCGCTCGTCGGCTCGACGGTGTTGATCCGGGCCACCGAAACCCCGCCGTTCTCCACGCTGCTGACCGACATTTCGCTGACCGAGACGATCGCCGGGGTCGAGCTGGTGTACCTCGCCGTCCGGTGGCTGCGGCCGGGCCTCGCGTTCGCGGCGGTGACCAACCTGGTGATCGCCGGGCTGTTCGCCTCGACGCTGCGCGGTGACACCAGGTTCGGTTCCGACCGGACGCTGCTGACCCTGCTGATGGGGGCGACACTGCTCGTCGCGGCGGTCGTCGCGGGGATGCGGTTGCGGCGCGAGTCCGCACCGAAGCACACGAACGCGCTCACCCGGCTGGTGCGGGACCAGTGGCCGCTGATCGGCGTGCTGACCCTGCCGCTGTTCCTGGAGCTGACCCAGGCACTGCAGCGCGGCCCGCGGGATTACCTGATGCTGCTGTGCTCGATCGCGAGCGCGGCGCTCGCCGTCTACGGCACGGTGCGGCCGGTCGTCGCCGGGGTGCTGACATCGGGCGTGTTCCTGCTGTCCGGGTTCTTCGGCTGGGTCGCCCCGGTGCGCTACAACCTGCCGTTCCAGGCCATGCCGCTGACCGAGATCGTCGCGGGCATCGTCCTCGTCGTGCTCCTGGTGCGCACGGCACGTCCGGCACAGGCGTGGACGGTCATCGGCGTGATGTCGGTGGCGGTCGCCCTCACCACGGCGGCCAACGTCTACAGCCGCACCGGTTTTTACTCGCTGGGGCTGCGGTCATTCGCGCTGGCCGCGCTGCTCGTGCTGGGCATCTCGGTGGCGATCGGGCTGTACTTCCGGGCCCGTGACTCCGAACGCGCGAAGGTCGTCGAGGCCGCGGTGACCGAGGCGCAGACCTCGGAACGGATGGCGCTGGCCCGCGAGCTGCACGACGTCGTCGCCCACCACGTCACCGGCATCGTGGTGCAGGCGCAGGCGGCGAAGCTGATCGGCGGCAAGAACCCGGCACTGGCACTGGACGCGCTGCAGCGGATCGAGGAGGCGGGCACCGAGGCGCTCGTCGCGATGCGGCGCCTGGTCCGCAGCATGCGCAGCGACGACGGGCAGACCGAGCAGGCGACCACGGACCTGGAAGCCGATCTGCGCAGGCTCGCCGACACCGCGCACCACGGCGTGCGCACGGACCTGAAGCTGGCGCTGACGCCGGACATCCCGCAGGAGGTCGCGCGGTCGGCGCTGCGCCTGGTTCAGGAGTCGCTCACGAACGTCGGGAAGCACGCCGCCGGCGCGACGCGCGTGGTCGTTCTGGCCGAGGTCCACGACCGCGAGCTGCACATCAGGGTGACCGACGACGGGAGGATGGAGCACGTGCGTCCCGCCGGCGGTGGAGTCGAGACAGCGACGCGCAGCGTCTCCGTTGAGGGTGGCGGTGGGTGGCGGGAGGGAGGATACGGTCTCGTCGGGATGCGGGAGCGGGTCGAGTTGTTGCACGGCCGGCTCCTGGCCGGGCCGGTCGAAGGGGGCTGGGCCGTGGAAGCGTGGTTGCCGCTCGAAGGGGAAGCCGAATGATCCGGGTGCTCATCGCCGATGACCAGAGCATGGTGCGCACCGGGTTCCGGATGATCCTGGAGAGCCAGGACGACATCGAGGTGGTCGCCGACGTCGCCGACGGGGTGGCGGCGGTGACGAAGGCGCGCGAGCTGCGGCCGGACGTGTGCCTGCTCGACATCCGCATGCCCGGGCTCGACGGGCTGGAGGTCACGCGGCAGCTCGCGGGGCCGGACGTCGCCGACCCGTTCAAGGTGGTCGTGGTCACCACGTTCGACCTCGACGAGTACGTGCACACCGCGCTGCGCAACGGCGCGAGCGGCTTCCTGCTCAAGGACGCGGGCCCGGCGCTGCTGATCGAGGCGGTGCGCGCGGCCGAGCGCGGGGACGCGCTGGTGTCGCCGCAGGTCACCGTGCGGCTGCTCAAGCACTTCGACGGCACGACGGCCCGTCGCGAGGTCGACCCGCCCAAGGAACCGTTGACGGCACGTGAACTCGACGTCGTGCGTGCGACGGCCCGTGGGCTGACGAACACCGAGATCGGGGCCGAGCTGTACCTGTCGCTGTCGACCGTGAAGACACACCTGGCCGCCGTCCAGGGCAAGATCGGGGCGCGCAACCGCGTGGAGATCGCGGCGTGGGCGTGGCGCAGTGGTTTGATGGACTGATGTCGTCGAGGTACACCGCTCCCGTTGTCCTGCCCTGTGATCCCGCCTGCACCGTCGTGCGCGACGGAGTCCTGGACGTCGACGACAGCGGGCGCATCACCTACTGCGGCCCGGCCGCCCAGGCACCGGCGACGTCGGCCCCCGTCACCGCGTTGACGGGAATCCTGTTGCCCGGCTTGGTGAACACGCACGCGCACAGCCCGATGACGTTGCTGCGGGGCATGGGCGGCGACCTGCCGCTGCTGCGCTGGCTCAACGAGATCATCTGGCCCGCCGAGGCGAAGCTGCGGGCGGAGGACGTGCGGGCCGGGATGGTGCTGGGCTCGCTGGAGATGCTCAGCCACGGCGTGACCACGAGCGCCGAGATGTACTTCCACCCCGAGGAGATGGCGGACGCGGTGCTCGCCACCGGTGCCCGCGCCGTGCTCGGCGGCCCCATCATCGGGCTGCCCGGGATCGACTGGCACGCGATGGTCCGGTCCACGGAACGGTGGATCGACACCGACGGCCTGCGGTTCGGGCCGGGCGAGCGGATCGAGCTGTCCTTCGCCCCGCACTCGGCGTACATGCTGCCGACGGAGGCGTTGCGGCTGACCGCGGAAGCCGCCGCGGCGCGGGGCGCGCTGGTGCAGATCCACGTCGCCGAGGCGGCGGACGAGGACCAGGAGCAGCGGGCGGAGTACGGCTCGGTGCCGCGGCTGCTCGGCGAGGTGGGCCTGCTCGACGGGCGGTTGCTCGCCGCACACGCCGTCCACCTGTCCGATGAGGACATCCAGCTGTTCGCCCGGCACGGGGTCGGCGTCGCGCACTGCCCCGGCTCGAACGGGAAGCTGGCGTCGGGGATAGCGCGGCTGGCGGACCTGCGGGCGGCGGCGGTCGCGGTGGGCCTGGGCACCGACGGCCCGGCGAGCAACGACGACCTGGACCTGTGGGAGGAGATCCAGCTCGCCGCACTGCTCGCCCGTCTGTCCACAAAGGACTCGACGGCGCTCGACGCACCGAGCGCCCTGCTCATGGCCACCCGCGGCGGCGCCGAGGCGCTGGGCCGGGACGACATCGGCGCGCTGGAACCGGGCCGCTGGGCGGACTTCGTGCACATCGAGACGGACGGCTTCGCCTTCGCGACCGGGCTCGACGTGCCCGACCCGCAGCTGCTGTCGAACCTCGTGTGGGCAGCGGGTTCCCGCCGCGTGCGGGACGTGTGGGTCGCAGGCGAACAGGTACTCGCCGACGGCGAATCCCCCCGCGTGGACCGGGAAAAGGCCTACGCCGCCGCGAGTGAGTCGGCCGCCAGGATCCGGGCTTAGCGGTCGAAGGTCCAGCGCGTCGCGCCGTAGGGCTCGACGGTGGCGACGCCGACGACCTTGGTGAACGTGAACCGGTAGACGTGCCACGGCGGCGCTCCGGCGCTGGGGGCGCTGTACGGCGCGGTGAGCGCGTCCCCCTCGACCTCGGCGGGCCAGCCGCCCGCGCGGTACCCCGCGGCGACCGCTTCGAGGGTCTCGCCGTCGGTCACGCGCTCCGCGGTGCCGTCGAGCACCAGGTCGATCCCCGGCAGCCGCGCGGAGATCGTGCAGCGCGGGTTGACCGCGAGGTCGCGGGCCTTGCGCGCCCTGGGGTTGCTGGTGAAGTACAGGTAGTCGTCCAGCCACTGCGCGCCGATGCCCGCCGCGTGCGGGATGCCGTCGCGGCAGGTGCCGAGGAAGTGGGTGACGTCGGGCGTCGGGTCCTGCGCCAGCGCGTCACGCGCCCGGCTCCAGGGCAGTGCGTCGCTGCCGTAGCGGTCCAGGTTCTTGGTCTCGGAAGGAGTCATACCGGTACAGACCGCGGACGCGGCCAGAACTCATCGGCGCCGGGGACGCACCACGACCTCCGTCGGGTGCGCGTCCGGCGTCGCCGTCACCGCGCCGAGCACGGCGGCGGCCACGGACTCCGGGCGCAGGTACTCCTCCGGCCGGTACTCGGTCCCCTCGGCCGCGGTCACGGCTTCCTGCATCTCCGTCGCCGTGCGGCCGGGGAAGACCGACGTGACGCGGACGCCGTGGGGTTCCTCCTCCAGCCGCAGGGTGTCGGCGAAGGCGCGGGCGGCGAACTTGCTCGCCGCGTACGGGCCCCAGCCCGCCTTGGCGTTCATCCCCGCACCGGAGTTGATCACCACGACGTGCCCGCGCGCGGCCCGCAGCGCCGGCAGCAGCAGCCGCGTGAGTTCCACCACCGCGAGCACGTTGACCTCGTAGTCGCGGCGCCACGCGTCGCTCGGCGCCTCCTCGACGGTGCCGAGCTCGGCCACGCCCGCGGAGTGCACCAGCACGTCGAGCCGGTCGATCCCCGCCGCGGCCTCCGCCAGTGCGGCGAAGTCGGTCAGCTCCACCGGCCACGGCCGCGCGTCCCGCAGCTCGGCGGCCTGCTTCTCCAGCGCCGACGCGTCCCGTCCGCCGAGCAGGAGGCGGTAGTGCGGCTGGAGGGCGACGGCGGTGGCGGCACCGATGCCACGCGAGGCACCGGTGACCAGGGCGAGCGAAGACATGCGCCCACGGTAACCGGTGCCCCGCCGGGCTTCAGTCCCGCCAGACGGAGACCACCGCGGGACGGGCGAGCGAGTTCCCGCCGTCCGGCCAGTGCGAGGTCGGCGCGGCCGGCGTGCCGTTCTCACCCGGGTGCTGCACGGCCACGACGACGAAGTCGTTCGTGACCACCGGGCCGCACGTCTCGGCGCCGACCGGCACGGTGAGGAACTGCTTGACGTGCCCGCGTTCCGGACCCGCGACCGGCACCGAGAACAGGCCGTCGTTGGAGCCGAGCGCATTGCCGTCCGTGGAGATCCACAGGTTGCCGTACGGGTCGAACGCCACGTTGTCCGGGCAGGAGATCGGGCTGACCTGGTCCTTCGGGAACCCACCGAAGTACGTGTCAGCCGTCTTCGGGTCCCCGCAGACGAGCAGCAGGCGCCAGGCGAACTTCGTCGACGCGGCGTCGCCCCAGGCCTCCTCCCACTCCAGCACGTGCCCGTTCTTGTTGCCGTTGCGCGGGTTCGCCTCGTCGGCGGCGGCCTTGCCCGCGGCACCGCGGTCGGTGTTGTTGGTCAGCGCGGCGTAGATGCGGCCGTTGACGGGGTTCGGCTCGATGTCCTCGGGCCGGTCCATCTTGGTCGCGCCCGCCTTGTCCGCCGCGAGCCGCGTGAAGACGTACACCTCCTCGGCGGTGAAGCCCTCCACGAAGGACTTGTCGCCGCTGGCGAGCGGGATCCACTCGCCGGTGCCGTCGAACTCGCCGTCGGCGGGCAGCTTGCCGGTGCCGTCGATGTCGCCGGGGTTGTCACCGGTGAACTTCGCGACGTACAGCGTGCCCTCGTCCAGCAGCGCCATGTTGTGCCTGCGGGCCAGCGCGCTGTTGCCCGGCTTGTACTTGCCCTTGGAGACGAACTTGTAGATGTAGTCGAAGCGCTCGTCGTCACCGGAGTAGACGGCGACCCGGCCATCCCTGGTGATCTTGACGTTGGCGGCCTCGTGCTTGAACCGGCCGAGCGCGGTGTGCTTCACCGGCGTGGAGTTCGGGTCGTTGGGGTCGATCTCGACGACCCAGCCGAACCGGTTGGGCTCGTTGGGCTCCTGCGCGACGTCCCACCGCTTGTCGAACCGCTCCCACTTGCGGGTGCTCGTGCCGGTGCCGACGCCGTAGCGCTTGAGCCGCGCCTGCGCGACCGGGTCGGTCACCTTGTCCGCGTTGGCGAAGTACTGGTGGAAGTTCTCCTCACCGGACAGCACGGTGCCCCACGGGGTCACGCCACCCGAGCAGTTGTTCTGCGTGCCGCGCACGCGGCGGCCGGTCGGGTCGGCGGAGGTCTTCAGGTACTTCGAGCCGGCGGCGGGACCACGCACCTCGAACTCGGTGTTCAGCGTGATCCGGCGGCCGTAGCGGCTCGGCACGACCTTCAGCCCGCCACCGCGCTGCTTCTCGACCTGCACGACGGACAGCCCGTGTGCCGCCCACGCGACCTCGACCTGCTCGCGGGTCGGGTTGTTCGCGTCGTACTGCGGGAACATCTGGACTTCGGTCGTGTACTCGTGGTTCACGACCATCAGCCACCGGTTGTGCCCGCAGCCGATGAGGCCCACGAAGTCGTTGTTGTAGCCGAACTGCTTGGCCTGCGCGGCCGCCGTCTGCTTCGCCGGGTCGAACTTCGGCGCGCCGGGCACCACCGGGTCGCCCCAGCGGATCACGACGTTCTGCCGGAAGCCGCGCGGCACGACGAGCGCGTCAGCGGTGTTCGGCGCGACCGGCGTGAAGTCCGTGCCGGGCACGGGACGGCCGGGCCGGGTCAGCGCGACCGGGGACGCGGCGGCCTCCGGGGCGGCGGTGCCGGACAGGGCGGCGAACCCGCCCGCGGCGGCGGCCATCACGGCACCGGCCTTGAAGGCGCCACGCCGGGAGAGCACGTTCTTCGCGACGTCGCCGAAGTACTCGTTGTCGGAGGTGTTCGGCGCCTCGTGGGCACAGGCGTTGCCGCAGCGGTACTCGCAGGTCACCGGCGATCTGCCGGAGTGCGCGAACAGGGGCAGAGACAGCACAAGGCCTCCATCACTCAGTCAGGGGAACGCCCGTGACGTTAAGCAACGAAGGCCAGGTACCGACAAACTCCGGGTAAACAGCTCCTAAAGCTCTTCGCCCACCAAAGCCGCCCCTTCCGGCAGTTCCCGGACGTCAGCGGACTTTTCGCGCACGAACAGCAGCCCGCCCGCGATCACGCACAGCACCGCCGCGACGAGGAACGGCGAGTGCGGCGAACCGAACCAGTCCGCGACGTGCCCGACCAGGGTCGCGGCGACCGCACCACCGAGCCAGCGGCAGAAGTTGTAGCCCGCGCTGGCCACCGGCCGCGGCGCGTCGCTGATCGACATCGCGGTCCCGGTGAACAACGTGTTCAGCAGGCCGGAGATCAGCCCGGACACGATCACCCCGACCACGACGACCGGCTTGCTCGGCACCGCGAGCACGAGCATCAGCACCGCGTACCCGAGCACCGAGACCGCGGTGGCGTGCCGCTCGCCGAGCCGGTGCGCGAGTTTCGGCGCGAGCACCACGCCCGCGATCGCGACGCACAGGCCCCAGCCGCAGAAGACCAGGCCGACGGCCACCGCACTCCACTCGAGCACGAACGGCGTCCACGCCAGCACCGTGAAGAACGCCGCGGTGTAGAGCGCCGAACCGATCGACGTGCGCAGCAACCCCTTGTGCGCCAAGGCGCGCAGCGGGTCGGCCAGCCGGATCTTCGGCCGTTCCTCGTCCGCGTCGCGGTTGAGGAAGATCGAGCACAGCACCAGCGCCGCGGCCATCAGCACCGCGGTGCCCATGAACGGGCCTCGCCACGAGATGCTGCCCAGCAGAGCGCCGAGCAGCGGCCCGACGGCGAGTCCGACGCCGAGCGCCGCCTCGTACAGCAGGATCGCGCCGGCCTGCCCGCCGGTCGCGGCGCCGACGATCACCGAGAGCGCGGTCGCGATGAAGAACGCGTTGCCCAGCCCCCACACCGCGCGCAGCGCGACGAGCTGGGTGATCGACCCGGCGGCGGCACACAGCGCCGTCGCGAGCACGATCAGCACGAGGCCGGTCAGCACTGTCCTCTTCGGACCGAACCGGGCGCTCGCGGCGCCGGTGATCAGCATGGCCAGCACCTGGACGCCGAGGTACGACGAGAACAGCAGGGTGACCTGAGACGCGGTGGCGTGCAGGCCCTCGGCGATGGACAGCAGGATGGGGTCCACCAGCCCGATGCCCATGAACGCGATGACCGCGGCGAACGCGGTGATCCAGACCTGTTTGGGCTGGCCCTTCACCGCGTCCAGCAAGCTTCCGTGAGCGTTACCGCTCATCGAGCACTTCCTCCTTCTTCTTGGCTGGATCGATCAGCCGTCGCAGTGCCGGCAGCGCGGTGTCGATGGCCGCGCGCTCGGCGGGGTCCAGAGCGGCGAGGCGCTCCCGCAGGAACTCCTCGCGGGCCACGATCAGCGCGTCGATGTACTGCCTGCCCGCCTCGGTGGCCTCGACGAGCACCGCCCGGCGGTCCTCGGGGTCGGCGGTCCTGGTCACGAGCCCGAGCCGTTCGAGCCGGCGCACCAGGTCGGTCATCGACGGCTGCCGCACCCCCTCCAGGTCGGCGAGCGCGCTCATGCGCCGCGGGCCGTTCGTGACCAGCTCGCCCAGGACGGAACCCTGGGTCAGGGTGAGCTGGTGTTGCGGGGTGAGGCGCCGGACCATGTAGTACAGGCGGAAGACGAGGGGCCGCAGCTCGTGGGCGAGTTCGTGCACTCCGGATGTCACTTAGCCAGTCTAAGCAATTTTATTTAGGGTGTCGAAGTAATTGGCCTCACAGGTACCGTGCTGGGCATGGAAGCGGTGGTTTTCGACCTCGACGGCGTGCTCGTCGACTCCGAACGGACGTGGGACGAGGTGCGGCGCCACGTCGTCGCCGAGCACGGCGGGCGGTGGACCGAGGAGGCCACCCGCGCCGTCCAGGGGATGAGCACCCCGGAATGGGCGCGGTACCTCGTCGAGGAGCTGGGCGCGAAGCTCACGCCGGAGCGGCTCGCCGAGGTGGTGGTCGACGAGATGGCGCGGCGCTACGCCGACGGCCCGCCGGTCCTGCCCGGCGCCCCGGAAACCGTCCGCGCGGTGGGTGAGCGGTACCCGGTCGCGATCGCCAGCTCGTCGCCGCCGGTGCTGATCAAGGCGTTCCTCGAAGCCACCGGACTGACCGGGCTGGTGCGCGTCGCCGTGTCGAGCGAGCAGGTCGCGGCGGGCAAACCGGCGCCCGACGTCTACCTCAAGGCCGCCGAGCAGCTGGCCGTCCGGCCGGAGACGTGTGCCGCGGTCGAGGACACCACGAACGGACTCCGCGCCGCGATGGCGGCGGGCATGGCCGTCTACGCCGTGCCGAACCCGCACTTCCCGCCGGACCCGGCGGTGCTCGCCGAGGTGGCGTTCGTGCTCAAGGACATCGCGGAACTACCCGGAAAGCTCTAGAAACCCCGGTCCGACGCACGCAGCCGTCCGACCGGCGCGGGCTCCTCACCGGACAGCGTCGTCTCCGGCTCCGGCAGGCCGTACGTGCGGTACAACCACCGCCGCACCTGCTCCACCGGGTACTGCGGGCCGTACACGACAGCCTTGTAGATCACGCCTTCGAGGACGCTGCGCAGCATGACCTCCTCGACTGCCGGGTCCTCGGCGCCGCGCCCCGCGAACAGCTCCCGCAGGCTGTCCTCCAGCAGGCTCAGCCGTTCGTCCTTGCGGGCCTCGACCTCGGCGAAGATCGGGTGCGTCGACGGTTGCACCACGAGGCTGAGGATCACGCCCTGCACCGGGAGGTTCTCGAGCAGCCCGCCGAGCACGCCGTCGATGATCCCGGCCAGCCGCTCGTCCGGCGTCCCCGGCACGTCGACGACCGCCGCGACCCCGTCGAGGTAGGCGTCGATCAGCTCGTCGACCAGCAGGTGCTTGTTGGGGAAGTAGTAGGAGGCGAGCCCGCGCGAGACCCCGGCCCGCCGGGTGATCTCCGTGATCGTCGCGCCGTGGTAGCCCTTTTCCGCGAACACCTCCAGCGCCGCGGCCAGGATCTTCTGCCGCGACTCCGCCCGCATCTCCTCGTTCAGGCTGGCCGACCGGGCCACCGCACTCCTCACACGCGAAAAAACCGGCGCTCGCCGGCAGACCCCCTCTACTCTGCCTGCCGGAGAGCACCGGAACCCGAGTGACTTTGACTGTACGTACATCCAGTCGAGCACGCCGCAGCCCTCCCCCGGCCGGGTGAGGGCCGGAGGAGGAAGCGGGGATCAGCGCTCGATCTCGCCGCGGATGAACGCCTCGACCGAGTCACGGGCCTGCGAGTCGTTGTACTGCACCGGCGGCGACTTCATGAAGTACGAGGACGCCGACAGCAGCGGACCGCCGATACCGCGGTCCAGCGCGATCTTCGCGGCGCGCACGGCGTCGATGATGATGCCCGCCGAGTTCGGCGAGTCCCACACCTCGAGCTTGTACTCCAGGTTCAGCGGCACGTCACCGAACGCGCGGCCCTCGAGCCGGACGTAGGCCCACTTGCGGTCGTCGAGCCACTGCACGTAGTCCGACGGGCCGACGTGGACGTTGGCCTTGCCCATGTCGCGGTCCACCTGGGAGGTGACGGCCTGCGTCTTGGAGACCTTCTTGGACTCCAGCCGCTCCAGCTCCTTCATGTTCTTGAAGTCCATGTTGCCGCCCACGTTGAGCTGCATGGTGCGGTCGAGCTGGACCCCGCGGTCCTCGAACAGCTTCGCCAGCACGCGGTGCGTGATGGTGGCGCCGACCTGGGACTTGATGTCGTCCCCGACGATCGGCAGCCCGGCGTCGGTGAACTTCTGCGCCCACTCCGGGTTCGACGCGATGAACACCGGGATGGCGTTGACGAACGCGAGACCCGCGTCGATCGCGCACTGCGCGTAGAACTTCTGGGCCGCCTCCGAGCCGACCGGCAGGTACGACACCAGCACCTGCGCGCCCGACTCCCGCAGCGCGGCGACCACGTCGACCGGCGCCTCGTCGGACTCCTCGATGGTCTCCTGGTAGAAGCGGCCGAGCCCGTCCATCGTGGGCCCGCGCAGCACCGGCACGCCCAGCGGCGGCACGTCCGCGATCTTGATGGTGTTGTTCTCGCTGGCCAGGATCGCCTCGGACAGGTCGCGGCCGACCTTCTTCGCGTCCACGTCGAACGCGGCGACGAACTCCACGTCGCGGACGTGGTACGGGCCGAACCGCACGTGCATCAGGCCGGGCACGCGGGACGTCTCGTCGGCGTCCTGGTAGTAGTGCACCCCCTGCACCAGTGATGCCGCGCAGTTGCCGACGCCAACGATGGCCACCTTCACGCGGCCGCTGTTGTCGCCCATGCCGGTTTCTCCTTCGGTCGTTTCTTGACAGGTCAGTGCTGCTCGTCAGCAGGAAAAGAGGTGCGGCCGCCTAGTTGTGCAGGCCGCGCTGTTCGGCTTGCTCGTGCGCGATCAGCTCGTTGAGCCAGCGGACTTCGCGCTCGCTGCTCTCGAGGCCGAGCCGGTGCAGCTCGCGGGTGTAGCGGTCGATCTTCTCCTCGGCTCTGGCCATGGCCGCCCGCAGGCCTTCCCTGCGCTCCTCCACGCGACGGCGGCGGCCCTCGAGGATGCGCATCCGGACATCGGCCGGAGTCCTGGAGAAGAACGCGAGGTGCACCCCGAAGCCTTCGTCGTCCCACGTCTGCGGGCCGGCGTCACCGAGCAGCTGGGCGAAGTGCTCCTTGCCTTCGGCAGTGAGCTTGTACACCCGTCGCGCGCGCCGGACCCTCGACCTGGACTGTGGCTTCGCGTGCTCACCGACCTCATCGGCTTCCTCGACGATGAAGCCAGCCCGCTGCAACCTCCGCAGGGTCGGGTACAGCGAGCCGTACGAGAACGTGCGGAACATGCCGAGCGTCTCGTGCAGCCGTTTGCGCAGCACGTATCCGTGCATCGGCGCCTCGTGCAGCAGCCCCAGGATGGCGAACTCCAGCACGGTGCACCCCCTTCCGGGCGACAAACGACGTCATGCCGTCAACCTAACGCCCGATTATATCGAGCCGATACATCGAAGTGGCGCAGATAACGATTCAGAACACCTGGGGTTCACTCGAACAGGGTGGTGAAGTTCACGCAGGAGTTATCGAACCGTCGGCGTGTTCCTCCAGCCCGCCCAGTTCTTTACCCAGAACAGCTCATGGCACCCCCACACGGGCCACGTACTCTGTCAGCGTGCAGAAGCAGCGACACGTCGTGGACTACGGCTTGCAACGCCGCGCGTTGCTGACCGATTTCCGCGCCGGTCGCCTCGGTAGGAAGGACGTCTGCGACGCGGACCCGTACCTGCTCAGGGCGGCGAAGTTCCACGGAGAGCCGGCCACGGCCGAGTGCCCGGTCTGCCTTTCGTCGTCCCTGATGGAGGTGTCCTGGGTCTACGGCGACGAGCTCAAGCACGTCGCCGGATCCGCGAGGACGCCCGCCGAGCTGTCCCGGATGGCCGGGCTGTTCGGCGAGTTCACCGTCCACGTCGTGGAGGTCTGCCGGGCGTGCCGATGGAACCACCTGGTGCTGTCGTACGTCCTGGGCACGGGAACACCACACGGCCCGAGCAAGAGGACCGCCGGGCAGTGACCGCAGGGAAACCGTGACCGCACCAGCGGCGTACCCCGAACCGCCGTTCTGGGAGGCTCATCCGTGAACGACCAGTACAACCGCTCCTGGCCAGGTCAGGAGCCCGACGATCCCCGGCAGGGGCAGTGGCAGGGTGGCGGCGCGCCGCGCCGTCCGCAGGGCCGCCCCCAGTGGCCCGGGGAAGGGCAGCAGCCGCAGTGGCCCGGCGGGGGAGACCCCGACGGCGCGCCCGGACAGCGGCGTGTCCCGCCGGCAGGCCGTCCGGTGCCGCCGCGCCGTCCCGGGCCCCCGCCCGGTCCGCCCAACGGCGGCCACCGCACGCCGCCCCCGTCCTCGGGTCCGCCGGACCGCGAGCCGGGTCTGCTCACGCACAACCCGCTCGGCGGCGGTCAGCCCGAGGACGACTACGACGGGTACGACGACGAGCAGGCCCGGTTCGACGAGTACGGACCCGAGGACGAGCTTCCCGCCGAGGACGAGGGCGGGAAGAAGGGCAAGGCCGCGCTGACGCCCCGGCAGCGGAAGAAGCGCCGGTGGAAGATCGTGCGCCGCACGCTCTACGCCCTGTTCGGCCTGTTCGTCATCGTGCCGGCGATCGCGTTCACGATCTCGTACTTCCTGGTCGACGTGCCCACCCCGGAAGAGGTGCTGGCGCAGCAGAGCCAGGTGGTCACGTACTACTACGCCGACAACTCGGTGATGGGCAAGGAGGTCCCGGACACCGGGAACCGCGAAATCCTGAAGCCCGGGCAGATCCCCGAGACGGTCAAGCACGCCGTGTACGCGGCCGAGGACGCCACGTTCGAGACCAACAACGGGTTCGACGTGCTCGGCATCGCGCGCGCCGTCTACAACAACCTCACCGGCGGTACCGGTGGTGGTTCGACCATCTCGCAGCAGTACATCAAGAAGGCCACCGAGAACGAGGCGCCGACGCTCACCCGCAAGGCCACGGAGCTGGTCAAGTCGTTCAAGATGAACCAGACCCAGCCCAAGGAAGACATCATCACGGCGTACCTCAACATCGTCTACTTCGGACGGAACGCCTACGGCATCCAGGCGGCGGCGCACGCGTACTTCAACAAGGACGCCGCGCAGCTCAGCCCGTCGGAGGCGGCGCTGCTGGCCGGTCTGATCCAGGGCCCGAGCAAGTCGGAGAACACCACGTACGCCCAGTGGCGCTGGAACTACGTGATGGACAACATGGTCAAGTACAACTGGCTGCCCTCCGCGGAGCGGCAGGCGGCGCAGTTCCCGGCCCCGCTGCCGAAGGACCAGACCAAGCCGCAGGCGATCAAGGGCCCGGCGGCGTTCATCCAGTCCGAGGTCGAGGACGAGCTGGACGCGGCGGGCTACTCCAAGGAGAAGCTGCAGGCCGGTGGCTACAACATCTACACGACCATCGACCCCGCGGCGCAGAAGCTGGCCGAGGACATCTCGCACAAGTACATGGACGACCAGCCGGACTCGCTGAAGAGCGCGCTGGTCGCGGTCGACCCGAAGACGCGCGGGGTGATCGCCTACTACGGCGGCCCG
This sequence comes from Amycolatopsis sacchari, assembly GCF_900114035.1. Lineage (GTDB taxonomy): Bacteria > Actinomycetota > Actinomycetes > Mycobacteriales > Pseudonocardiaceae > Amycolatopsis_E > Amycolatopsis_E sacchari. The sequence goes on from NZ_FORP01000006.1 coordinate 112,628, forward strand.
AACGACAAGAGCGACCAGCGGGACTGGGCGTCCACACCGCACAACCCGGGTTCGTCGTTCAAGGCCTTCGACATCGCCGCGTTCCTCAAGATGGGCAAGGGGCTCGGCGAGACCTTCAACGGCACGTCACCACGCCAGTTCGGCTCCCGCACGGTCCGCAACGCGGGTGCGTCGAACAGCTGCGGTACGGACTGCACGGTCGCCGAGGCGACGATGCGCTCGACCAACACGGTGTTCTTCGACATGGTCGCGAACCAGACGGGCTGGCAGGCCGTGCGCGACGCCGCCGAGGAAGCGGGCGTGCAGAGCCTGAAGAACAGCAAGGCCGCGCTGGACAACAACATCTCGCTCGGCGGTGGCACCACCGAGGCCACCCCGCTGGACATGGCCTCGGCGTACGCCACGTTCGCCGCCGACGGGATCACGATGGACCGCCACTTCGTCACGAAGATCACCGATCCCGGCGGCAACGTCGTCTACCAGGCGCCGAGCAACCCGCAGCCCGCCTTCGCGGAGAACAACGCCGACAAGAGCAAGCAGATCGCGGGCAACGTCACGACCGCGCTCAAGCCCGTGATCGGCTTCTCGAAGCTGAAGTGCCCCACGGGTCACGAGTGCGCCGGCAAGACCGGTACCCAGCAGTACGACTCGAGCGACCCGGACCTGGCGAGGTTCAACTCGCAGGTGTGGATGATCGGCTACACCCCGTCCATTTCGGTCGCCTCGTGGGTGGGTTCGGATCCGAGCAAGCCGCTGAAGGACAAGAACGGCGAGTCGGTCGGCAGCACCGGGCTGCCCGCCCAGATGTGGCAGGAGTTCATCAACTCCTACCTGCAGGGCAAGCCGAGCGAGAAGTTCTCCACGGTCCAGCCGATCGGGAAGTCGGCGACCGCGGCCGCCAACGACGACTCGTCGAGCAGGAAGTCGACGCCGCCGACCTCGACGTCGTCCTCGGCGCCCCCGCCGCCGTCCACGTCGAGCACGCCGAGCAGCTCGTCGGAGGCGCCGAGCTCCAGCAGGTCGAAGCCGAGCTTCCCGTCGGGCATCTCGTGGCCGCCGTCGGGTCGCGACAACTTCGGCACCGGTGACTCGACGGGGCAGCCGGGCGGCTGATCCGGACGAGGACCGGCAGGGCGGTGGGTATCGGACGATGGCCACCGCCCTTTCGCTGTACCCGACCGGGCGTCTTCAGCCGGAACCCACTCCACTGCCCGTAACATCGCCCGGGTGTCCAGCCCGACCGACCGAGAACCCCTGCCCACGTCCCTGAGCGCGGAGGAGCGGATCGCCCCCAGCCGCACCGAGCCGCTCGTGGCCGCCGCGAGCAGAGCGATCGGCGGGCCGGTGGGCGAGCACGCCGCCGTGGGCAGGCACTGGTTCTGGTCCCCGCAGCGCGTCGGGCTGGCGATGGCGACGCTCGCGCTGCTGCTGTGCTGGTTCGGCAAGGCGAGCTGCATCCAGCAGTACACGGACGACAACGGGCAGAACCAGCTCGACTGGCGGGCGGGCCGCCCGTACGTCGCGATGTGCTACACGGACATCGTGCCGCTCTACAGCGCCGAGCGGCTCGACCAGGCCGGCACGTTCCCGTACCGCACCGGCTGGGTCGACAACGCGGGCACGCCGGACGCGCAGCAGCGGTACATGGAGTACCCGGTGCTCACCGGCCTGTTCCAGTGGGTCAACGCGAAGCTGACCGCCGGGTGGCTGGCGGTGCACGACGCGGGCTGGCTGCCGGGCGCCCTGCCCGTCGCCGTCTACTTCGACATCACCGCGTTCTGGCTCGCGGTCGCGTGGCTCGTCACCGTCTGGGCGGTGGGCCGCACCGCGCGCCGCAGACCGTGGGACGCGGCGCTCGTCGCGTTGTCCCCGCTGGTGCTGGTGCACGCGTTCACCAACTTCGACGCCGTGGCGACGGCGTTCGCCGCCACCGGCCTGCTGGCCTGGGCACGCCGGAAACCCGTGCTGGCCGGCGTGCTGCTGGGCGTCGGGGCCGCGGCGAAGCTGTACCCGCTGCTGTTCCTCGGACCGCTGCTCGTGCTGTGCCTGCGGGCCGGCCGGTTCCGGCAGTGGGCGCAGACGGCCGGGGCCGCCGTCGTCGCGTGGCTCGCGATCAACCTGCCGGTCGCGCTCGCGTTCAACGCGGGCTGGCGGGAGTTCTTCCAGCTCAACGTCGAACGCGGGATGGACCCCGACTCGCTCTACAACGTCGTCTCGTACTTCACCGGCTGGTCCGGTTTCGACGGTGCGCTGCAGCCGGGCCAGGTGCCGACGTGGCTGAACGTCGTCAGCGGCGGCCTGTTCGTGTTGTGCTGCGCGGGAATCGCGTACGTCGGGTTCACCGCCCCGGTGCGGCCGCGGGTCGCGCAGCTGTGTTTCCTCGTCGTGGCGGCGTTCCTGCTGGTGAGCAAGACGTGGAGCCCGCAGTATTCGCTGTGGCTCGTGCCGCTGGCGGCGCTGGCGATCCCGCGCTGGCGGCTGTTGTTCGGCTGGATGCTGCTGGACGCCCTCGTCTGGGTGCCGCGGATGTTCTACTACCTCGGCGTGGACCACAAGGGACTGCCGCAGGACTGGTTCCTCGGCTTCGTCGTGGTCCGCGACCTCGCCGTGGTGGGGCTGTGCGTGCTGGTGCTGCGGGAGATCTACCGCCCGGCGCTGGACAAGGTCCGCCTCGCCGGCGACGACGACCCGGCGGGTGGCGTCCTCGACGGCGCGCGGGACGTCCTCGCCGCCAAGCCGCGCGTCGCGGTCAGCTGAGGGCTTCCCGCAGGTACGCGATGTCGTCGGCCTGGCCCTCGGACGGGGTCTCGACGACGACGGGCGCCTGGGCCTCCTTGGCGACGGCGGCCAGGAGTTCGGGCTCGATCGTGCCGCCGCCGTGCACGACGTTGGCGTGCCGGTCGCGGGTCGAGCCGAACTCGTCCCGCGAGTTGTTCAGGTGCACGAGGTCGATCCGGCCGGTGATGGCCTTGACCTTCGCGACGAGCCCGTCCAGTTCCCAGCCCGCCGCGAACGCGTGGCACGTGTCGAGGCAGAACCCGGCGCCGTGGTCGCCGACGACGTCCCACAGCCGCGCCAGCATGTCGAGGTGACGCGCCATCGCGCCGTCGCCGCCCGCGGTGTTCTCGATCAGGATCGGCACGCCGAACCCGCCCTCGTCGGCCTGCCGCTCGAACAACTTGCCCCAGTTCGCGAGACCTTGCTCCGGGTCCTCGTCCTTGCGCACGTGCCCGCCGTGCACGATCAGGCCCTTCGCGCCGATCTCGGCCGCGGCCGCCGCGTGCTGCGTGACAGCCTTGCGTGACGGGATCCGGATGCGGTTGTTGAGCGAGGCCACGTTCACCACGTACGGCGAGTGGATGAAGACCGTGACCCCGGCCGCCTCGACCTCGGCCGCGCTGGGCGCGGGCACCGGCTTCTTCCAGCCCTGGGGGTCGGCGAGGAAGAACTGCACGACCTCGGCATTCCGCTCGCGAGCGGCGGACAGCGGGTCGTCATCCCGGACGTGGGCACCGATCTGCATGACGCCACGCTAGCGCGTTGCTCCGAATGCAGTAGCGTGAGCGCGAGCCGCCGACGCCCAGGGGGAGTGATGAGGAAGACCGCGCAACGGGTGCTCGCCGTAGGCCTCTTCCTCGGCGCAGCAACGGGTTTCGCCTCCCCGGCCGTCGCCGGTCCGGTGTTGCCGGGGGACTGCGCGGCGACGCTGGGCGGCTCCGGGCACGCGCTCGCACTGGACGTCGCCGGGCTGACGGTCGGCACAGGCCCGTCCTCGCCGGGTGACCCGCTCGCCACCGTCGACGTCGCCGACGCGGCCAAGGCGCTGCACGTCAGCAGGGTCCCGGGCACCGGTGCGGTCCGCGTGCTGTGCACCGACGCGCAGGGCACGGTGAACACCCTGCTCAGCGGCGCTCCGGCTCCGGCGGACCAGCCGACACCTCCGCCCAGCACCTCGCCGAAGCCCCCGGCGCCGTCAGAGCAGCCCGCACCGAGCACGCCGATCGCGGTGGAGCCCGTCGACGTGCGGCCCATCTCGTTCCCGCTCGACGCGACCTCCCCGCTGACGGTGGACGCGCTGCCGCTGGGCGACCTGTCCGGTCTGCTGCCCCCGGTCGCACTCGCGCCCGACGCGCCGGGAGTCATCCCGCCCGCCGGTACGAGCCCGACCGTGACCACGCAGAACTCCGGCTCCGCGCAGGCGCTGCCCGCCCCGGCGCAGCCGGCGCGGCTGCCGCTGCTGCTGGCCGCGATCGCGTTGGCCGCCGTGGGTGCGGGGCTGGCGCACAGCTGGCTGCGCCGCAGGCTCGGCTGAATTTCGCGCCCTGCACGCGTCACTCCACTCGGTTACCTTCGTTATCTCAGTGAGTGACGCCGCCACTGGAGGGCTCCGATGCAGGGTCGAACGCGCAAGGTCGCGGCGGTCGGTGCGGCCGCCTTCGCACTGGCCGGATCCGCGGTGCTGGCCACGCCGGGCACCGCGAACGCGGCGGAAACGGTCACCGCGAAGTGCGGGGACACCGTCACCGTCCACCCCGGTGACACCATCAAGAGCCCACTCGGCCTGCAGACGGTCACCGACGGACTGACCTCGATCGTCGGCGGGCTGCTGTCCGGCCTGTGCAAGATCACCGTGAACGTCGTCGACACGGTGGTCGCGCCGGTGCCGGTGGTCGGGGCCCCGGTCGCGGGCGCGGTCGACAACACCGTCGCGGGCGCCACCAACGGGGCCGCGTCCGTCGTCCAGGGCGTGACAAGTGCGCTCCCCGGTGGCGGGCAGCCGGCGCAGCAGAAGCCGCCGAGCAACGGGGGTTCCCCGCAGACCGGTCCGACGGGCGGCACCCAGGGCGGTGCGGCCGGCAGCCCGAACCCGGGACTGGCGAACCTCATCCCCGGCCCCAGCAGCCCGGTGCTGCCCGGGAGTGACGCGGCGATGTTCGACCTGCTGCCGTTCGGCTCCAGCGGCTACGCCCCGATGCGCGACTACAGCGACGTCCCGTACGCGCTCGCCGGGTTGTTCGCGCCGTCGCCCGGGGTCCGCTACGGCGGCCAGATCCCGGGCTACGCGCCGGAGGTCGGCGCGCTCGGCAACGGTTCCGGCCAGCAGAACCGCGCGGTGCAGAACGCGGGCGAGGCACAGGCGATGCCCGGTGGCACCAGCGGCGGACTGCCCGGTGACCTGGGCCTGCCGATGCTGCTGGCCGTGCTGACGTTGTCCGGGGTCAGCGCCGCACTGGTACGCACTTGGGTGCTGCGGACGGCTACTCCTTAGTATCTTCGTGGCCTGCTTCTCGTTGTCCCCTCGGACGACGCTCGCGACCACTGGAGGACTGCACCCGTGCGGATGCCAACGCGGACCGACCTGACCAGGACGACGCGACGGGTACTCACCGCCGGCGCGCTCGCCGCCCTCTTCGGCGGCCTCGCGTTCCAGGGCACGGCCTCGGCGAGCACCGTGCTCGCGCAGGGTTGCACCGGCAGCGTCGTCGGCAACATCGGCGACCAGGTCGCCGTGCAGGGCAAGGACCTCGCCGGGGTCGTGAAGGCCGGCGCGAAGGAGCAGGAGATCTTCCTGCACTTCAACGGTGTCGACCCGGACGCGCTCGCTGACGCGATCACGAAGGCCGGCGCGCTGACCGTCGGCTCCGTGCCCAACGCGCCCAACGGGTCCATCACCGGCGAGAACGTCGCCGCGGCCGTGAAGCAGGCGCTGCAGGACGCGAGCGGACTCGGCGTCACCGCCGACCAGAAGCAGAAGACGCTCGGCTCGATCACCACCAAGGTCGCGGGCAACTGCGGCATGACGACCTACGCGGGCAACTACTCGTCGGTCACGGCGCTGCCCTCGGGCGGCACCGGCGGCGCGATGCCCGTCCAGCCGACCACGCAGCCCGGCACGACTTCGACGGGCACCTCGACCGCGCCCCCGCGTGACTACGGCAACGTCCCCGCCGCGCTCCCCGGCGTCGGCGTCGCGGTCTCGCCGGGTGCGCGTTACCCGTCCAGCGCGCCCGTCGCCGGACTGCCCACGCCGGAGGTCCTCGGCGGCAGCGCGGCCGGCGGGCAGAACGACGTGCGCAACACCGGCAACGCCGACGCGCTGGCCTCCGCACCGTCGTCGAACACGGTGCAGCTGCCCATGCTGCTGGCGGTCGTCGCACTGGCCGGGGTCAGCGCCGCGCTGGTCCGGACCTGGGTGCTGCGAAAAGTGTCGTAGCGGCCGGTTACCCTGGTAGCCGACAAACCCTCCTGCCACGGACAGTCCGTGGCCGCGAAGCCCACAGGAGGTGAGTGGTTGTGTCACGCCATTACGAGGTAATGGTCATCCTCGATCCCACGCTGGACGAGCGCACCGTCGCTCCGACGCTGGACAACTTCCTCAACGTGATCCGCCAGTCCGGCGGCAGCGTGGAGAAGGTCGACGTGTGGGGCCGGCGGCGCCTGGCCTATGAGATCAAGAAGCACGCCGAGGGCATCTACGCCCTGCTGGACGTGAACTCCGAGCCGGACGCGGTCAAGGAGCTGGACCGGCAGCTGTCGCTGCAGGAGAACATCCTGCGCACCAAGGTCGTGCGCAAGGTCGCTCCGCGCAAGGCCGCCAAGGTCGCGGCGAAGGCCTGAGGCGGCGACCATGGCCGGAGACACCGTCATCACGCTCGTCGGCAACCTGACCGCCGACCCGGAGCTGCGGTTCACCCCCTCCGGGGCGGCCGTCGCGAACTTCACCGTGGCGTCCACGCCTCGCACCTTCGACCGCGCCAGCGGTGAGTGGAAGGACGGCGAGGCGCTGTTCATGCGCTGCAACATCTGGCGCCAGGCGGCGGAGAACGTGGCCGAGAGCCTGACCCGCGGCGCGCGCGTCGTGGTGCAGGGCAGGCTCAAGCAGCGTTCGTTCGAGACCAAGGAAGGCGAGAAGCGCACGGTCGTCGAGCTCGAGGTCGACGAGATCGGCCCGTCGCTGCGCTACGCCACCGCGAAGGTGAACAAGGTCAGCCGGGGCACCGGCGGCGGCGGTGGCGGCGGATACGGCGGCGGCGCGCCCGCCGACGACCCGTGGGGTTCGGCCCCGCCTGCCGGGGGCGGCGGCGGTTTCGCGGACGAGCCCCCCTTCTAACCAACCACTCTTTTCGGAATTCCCAGGAGCATCACCGTGGCCAAGCCACCCATTCGCAAGCCCAAGAAGAAGGTCTGCGTGTTCTGCAAGGCGGAGCAGAAGGGCCGTCCCGAGCTGATCGACTACAAGGACACGAACCTGCTGCGGAAGTACATCTCCGACCGCGGCAAGATCCGTGCCCGCCGGGTGACCGGCAACTGCAGCCAGCACCAGCGTGACATCGCCATCGCGGTCAAGAACTCCCGCGAGATGGCGCTGCTGCCCTACACCTCGACCGCGCGCTAAGGGAGGCACGTCAATGGCGAAGATCATTCTGACCACCGACGTGGCCAACCTGGGCGGTCCCGGTGACATCGTCGAGGTCAAGGACGGGTACGCGCGCAACTACCTGCTCCCGCGGGGCTACGCCATCGTGGCCACCAAGGGTGCGGAGAAGAACGTGCAGACCATCCGGCGCACCCAGGAGGCCCGCCGGATCCGCGACCTCGACCACGCCAAGGAGGTCAAGAACCAGCTCGAGCAGCTCGGCACGGTTCCGCTGACCGCGAAGGCCGCGGCGGGTTCGAAGAAGCTGTTCGGCTCGGTGACCACCGGCGACATCGCCGCGGCCATCAAGGCGGCCGGCGGCCCGCTGCTGGACAAGCGCATCCTCGAGACCGAGGGTCACATCAAGACCGTCGGCAAGCACCAGGTCAGCGCGCGCCTGCACCCGCAGGTCCAGGCCTCGGTGCGGATCGAGATCAAGGCCGGGGAGTAGTCCTCCCGCGCCCGCAGCCCGGAAAAGCCCCCTTCCGCCCGGAAGGGGGCTTTTCCCTTTCGGACACGGGAACCGGAGCGGCTGCGCTAGCATCCAACATGCTGCTTCCCCAGGACGGGACGCGACACGTAGCGAAGGGGGTTCGTCACGATGACGCAGCCGGCTCCGTCCAACGCGCCGGTCGACACGCTGACCTCGGTCCCGCCACCGGCCCCCATCCAGGTGGGCAAGAACGGCACCCCGGGCGGATACCAGTTCGACCCGGACGAGGTGCAGGGCGTGATCCAGAAGTGGCAGAAGCTCTACGACGAGCTCCAGGACGACATCGCGAAGGCGAGGACCGTGGCGAACGTGCGCCCGCCCGGCCAGGAGTTCGCCAGCAGTGACTTCGTCCAGCGTGGCGCGGGCCCCTCGGGGGACACATTGCTGCAGCAGCACGAGCGGATGCGGGATTACGTGCAGAACTACATCACCGCGCTGCAGAAGGCGAGCGGGCAGATCACGCAGTCGGAAGATGACGCACAGCAGGCAGCCGCGAAGCAGGGACAGGGAATCGTATGAGCAAGACCCGGGCGTTCCAGCTCGGCGCGGCCGCTCTGGCGGCTGCCGGTGTGCTGTCGGCCTGCTCCGGCGGGAGCGGTGGTGGGGGTTCGATCCCACCGCTGAGCTCCACGCCCGGCTCGACTGCCGCGAGCAGCTCCGCCGAGCAGCTCGCCCCCGCGGTCGCCAACCCGCTGCCGACAGACGCGTTGGTCAGTGACCCGTGCAGCGCGCTCTCGGCCGAGCAGGTCCAGAACATCGGGCTTTCCGGTCCCGGCACCAGTGAGCAGAGCGACGCGGGGCCGATGTGCAAGTGGAAGTCGGCCACCTCCCAGTTCAACGCCGTGTTCATCTCGCCGATCACGGCGAACAAGAACGGGCTCAACGACATCTACGCGAACAAGCCGAAAGACAAGTACTTCGAGCCGACCACGGTGAGCGGCTACCCCGCGGTGTACGCGGACATCCTTGACAGCCGCGCCAACGGTGACTGCTCGCTGTGGGTCGGCGTGACCGACCAACTCGCGGTATCGGTGTCCACCCAAATCGGCAGTGGACAGAACAAGTCCAACCCCTGTCCGGTCGTCGAGCGGGTGGCCACCGCGATGATCCAGCACCTGCAGGGCTCATAGGAGGGGATGAGCAGATGGGGAACGGCGCGCTGATCGGGCAGACCGTGGGCACCGCGATCATGCCCGGGACCGGCACCATCATCGGCACGGTGGCCGGCGGGTTGTACGACCTCTTCTCCGGCCCGGAGGCCCAGCAGCGGCAGGCCAGCGTCGGCGGGCGGACCATCGACGCGCGGCAGATCTGGGAGCAGATCCACCCCGGCAGCGCCGACTCCCTGCACCAGGGGGCCGGCGCGGCGGGCCAGCTGCAGTCGGTGCACGACCAGCGTGCCCAGCTCATCGACGAGATCAACAAGGCGATGGACGCCGCCTGGCAGGGGGACGCTTCGCAGCAGGTGCAGGCCGGGGCGCACCCGCTCGGCATCTGGCTGCGTGACTCCGCCAGCAACCTCACCAAGAGCCAGGGCTACCTCACCTCCCAGGCCGACGCCTTCGACGCCGCCCAGCGCAAGGTCCAGGAAATCGCCGCCACCCCGCCGCACGCGGGGTTCGTCGACCACATCAACCCGTGGAGCGACAAGGACGACGAGATCCGCAAGTACAACGAGCAGGGCCAGACCAACGTCGAGGCCTTCAACGCCTACTACCAGGCGAGCGCGCAGAACGCGGCGGGCATGCCGCAGTTCAGCGCCTGGCAGGGAAACACCTTCTCCGACGGCAACGGCAAGGGCGACACGGGCGACACCAACGGCAACGGCCACATCGGCAACACGCCCAGCACTGGCAACGTCGGGGGCTACCAGCCGTCCAACGTCGGCAGCATCCCCGGTGGCGGTGTCGGCAGCATCCCCGGCGGGTCGACCGGGAACCTCCCCGGCACGTCCGGCTCGCATTTCGGCACCGGCACGGGCACCGGCAGCGGGACTGGTCACGACCCCGGCTACCAGCCGAACGTGCCCGGCTCCACCTACCCCGGCTACCAGTCCCCGAAGTGGGACGACAGCACCTCCGCCGCGGGGTACCGGCCCAGCACCTCCGGCACGGACTTCAGCAGCGACTTCGGTCCGACCGGCTCGGGTTACGGGCTCGGCGGCACCGGCGGCGGTTCCGGTTCCGGTGGTGGGTTCGGCCCCGGTGGCGTCGGCTCGATCGGTGCCGCCGGTTTCGGGCCCGCCGGTTCGGGTTCGCTCGGCGCGGGCTCCAGCACCGGCGCCGGGGCGGGCAGTGGTGCCGCCGGCGGCGCCGCGGGTGCCGGGCGCGGTCTGGCCGGCGCGGGTGGCGCGGGCGCCGCGGGCCGGGCCGGGACCTCCGGCATGGCCGGTATGGGGCACGGCGGCCGCGGCAAGGGTTCCGAGGACGAGGAGCACCAGACGAAGTACCTGGTCAGCGAGGACCCCAACGAGTTGTTCGGCACCGACGAGCTGACCGCCCCGCCGGTGATCGGCGAGTGACGTGCTGACCACCCCGATCAAGCTCGCCACCCCGATCCTGCTGAACCTGATCCGCCGTCGCGGTGGCGAGCCGCACCCGACGCTGTCCAGCATGCCCGTCTGGTTCGACGAGAGCGCCCAGCGCGGCGTCGACCAGGAGGTCAACTCCCTGCTCACGCAGCACGGGCTGATGGGGCCGCGCGGTATGGACCGCGGCCTGCTCAACGCGGTCGAGTCGATCTCGCGCCCGGACGTCGAGTACTACGGCTGGTTCGAGGGACAGTTCCCCGGCACCCCGGGCAATTTCACGGTGTACGCGGGCAGCGGCAGCGGAGGCGCGTTCGTGCTCGTCCGCGTGCTCACCGACGACACGGTGATCCTCGCGCCCGAGCGGCCCGAGGAACTGCTCGACGGGTTCGTCAACCAGATCCCCGCGGCACGACCCGCGCCCGGGCAGCCCCTCGTCACGACGAAGGCCGAGTTCGAGTCCGGGCGGGACGCGCTCCCCGAGGGCGAGTACACCGTCATGCGCTCGGGGCGTGACGCCGCACCGGCGCCCGCGAAGGAGATGAAGCGGATCATGGAGGCGCCGCGCACCGGTGCGGGCAGCCTCTACGTCGCCGCCCGCACGCGCAGCGGCACCCGCCGCCGATGTGAACGGCCGCTGAACTTCGTGGACACCGCCGAAGGGCGCTGGCTGATGGAGGAGCGGCCCGGGCGCGGCGAATCGCTCGTCGTCTTCACCCCCGGTGCCCCCCAGGTGCTCGCCGAGCGGTTACGGAACGCACTGAGCGCGCTCGGCTGAACGCGGCCGGTATCACCCGATCAGCCCAGGCGCCTGCCTGTCTACCGTCCGTAGCAATCATCCACAGGCCGACCTGCCCCGTCGTGCACAACCGTCAGCGCGACACGCCGAAGAACCCTGTCGTCGCGACACGCCGACGAGTTTTCCGCAGAGTTGTCCACAGCTTGCCCACAGGGTCTGACCAGCGCTTTTCCCGGGTCACCTCACGGCTGTCCCCAAGTTGTACACAGTCGCGGGGCCACCTGTGATTCGTTCGGCCTGCTCTTCCACAAGCTGTCCACAAGGTGTCCCCAAGCGATCAACAGGCAGGTTTGCCTTGCTCCTTCCGAGCGATCTAGCGTGCCCGGGAAGCAGTAGCGCGCAGTGCGCGACACGCCCGCCCCCAGAGGTGGGCGCCGAGCCGGTGAGACGGCATAATCGAACTGGTGTTCGCTTGACGAGGAGGTGTCCGCGCGGTGGCGCTGACGGACGACCGCGGTCCCGCCTACGCATCCGATCCCGGTCCGGAGGACCCGGGGCCGCGACGCGGTGAGTTCGACCGGCAGCCGCCACAGGACGTGGCGGCGGAGCAGTCGGTGCTCGGCGGCATGCTGCTGTCGAAGGACGCGATCGCCGACGTGGTCGAGGCCCTCGGCCCGAGCGACTTCTACCTGCCGAAGCACCAGGCGGTCTACGACTGCATCCTCGACCTGTACGGCCGCGGCGAGCCGGCGGACCCGATCACCGTCTCCGCCGAGCTGGAGCGCCGCGGCGAGCTGGCGCGCGTCGGCGGCGCCCCGTACCTGCACACGCTGATCGCGACGGTGCCGACCGCCGCGAACGCCGGGTACTACGCCGAGATCGTCGCCGAGAAGGCGATCCTGCGGCGGCTCGTCGAGGCCGGCACGAGGATCGTGCAGTACGGCTACGGCGCCGCGAACGAGGGCGGCGAGATCAACGAGGTCGTCGACCGCGCGCAGGCGGCGATCTACGAGGTCACCGAGCGGCGCACCAGCGAGGACTACATCGCGCTGGAAGAGCTGCTGCAGCCCACGATGGACGAGATCGACGCGATCGCGTCCCGCGGTGGCACCGCGCAGGGGGTGCCGACGGGGTTCGCCGACCTCGACGAGGTCACCAACGGGCTGCACGCCGGTCAGATGATCATCGTCGCGGCCCGTCCCGGTGTCGGCAAGTCGACACTGGGGCTGGACTTCGCCCGGTCCTGCTCCATCAAGCACGGCATGACCAGCGTCATCTTCTCGCTGGAAATGAGCCGGATCGAAATCGTCATGCGCATGCTCTCGGCCGAGGCGCGCATCCGCCTCGCCGACATGCGTGGTGGCCGCATGTCCGACGACGACTGGACGCGGCTGGCGCGGCGGATGAGCGAGATCAGCGAAGCACCGCTGTTCATCGACGACTCGCCGAACATGACGATGATGGAGATCCGGGCGAAGGCGCGGCGGCTCAAGCAGCGCAACGACCTCAAGCTCGTCGTGGTCGACTACATGCAGCTGATGACGTCCGGTAAGCGCGTCGAATCGCGGCAGCAGGAGGTTTCGGAGTTCTCGCGGCAGCTGAAGCTGCTGGCGAAGGAGCTCGAAGTCCCGGTGGTCGCGATCAGCCAGCTGAACCGTGGTCCCGAGCAGCGCACCGACAAGCGGCCGATGCTGTCGGACCTGCGTGAGTCCGGTTCGCTGGAGCAGGACGCCGACATGGTCATCCTGATCAACCGCCCCGACGCGTGGGAGCGGGACGACCCGCGTGCCGGCGAGGCGGACCTGATCCTGGCGAAGCACCGTGCCGGCCCGACGAGCACGATCGTCGTCGCGCACCAGCTGCACTACAGCCGTTTCGCGGACCTCGCCCAGACCTGAGCCGGGTTCAGCGCTCGTCGAGGACGCCGAGCAGAGCCGAGGCGACGCGGGCGACCGACTGGTCGTTGTCGTGGGCCAGCTGCGCCAGGAGTTCCCGCGCGGCGGCCTTCGGCAGCTCGAGCAGTGCCTGGGTCACGCGGATGCGCGCGGCGGAATCCGCGGTTTCGGCGAGCGCGCCGGTCAGCGCGGTGATGATCCGGTCCGCCACAGCCGGGTCCGACGCGAGCGTGCCCAGCACCTCGGCCGCTTCGACGTCGTTCGCACCCTCGATGATCATTTCGACGAGCGTCGGCACGGCCGTCGGCGCGCCACGCCGCGCCGAAGCGAGGGCGGCCTGCCGGCGCACGCCCGGGTCCGGGTCGTCCAGTGCGTCCGCGAGCGCCGCCGTCGCCTCGTCCCCGGGCAGCTCCGCGAGAGCCAGCACCGCCCGGCGCCGGATGCCGGCGTCCTCCGACCTCAGGCCGGACGCCAGGCTCGCCACACCGTCACCCGTGCGCGCGAGCGCCCACCGCAGGGCGCCCGCGACGTTCGCGTCGGGTTCGGTGAGGACCGCGCTGGCCAGCAGTTCGGCGGGTACCGGCAGGTCCTCGGCCAGCACCGCCTGCTGCCGCCGGGCGGCGAAGGGTGAGCCGAGGCCGTGCAGGAGTTCGACGGTGCGCAGGACGTCCTGCCAGCCGGAGGGCGCCGAGGCGTCGATCGCCCGCAGCCGCTGGAGCAGTTCCTGCTCCCGCTTCAGCCGCTCCTCTGTCCGCCGGATGAGGTCGCCGACCAGCGTGGACGGGGTGAAGGCGGGGTCCTCCAGCGCCCGTCCGATCTGGCGCAGCGACAGCCCGAGCGACCGCAGACCTTCCACGTGGAAGATCCGCCGGATGTCCTCCTCGGAGTACTCGCGGTAGCCGCCCACGGTCCGGCCGGTCGGGCGCACCAGCCCGAGTGAGTCGTAATGCCGCAGCATCCGGGTGCTCACCCCGGACCGGCGCGCCACCTCGCCGATCAGCATCCGGTCACGCGCCCCGCTCCGGGCCGAGCGCGACGATCCGCTTCGCCTCGTCGACGTCCAGGTCGAAACCGGCGTCCGGGTCCTGGAGCAGGCGCCGCGTCGCCCTGGCGTGGGCGCGCACCTCGGGGTCGGCGTTCGTCATCGCCTCCCGCAGGGCCGGCTCGATCACGTCCCCGAGCGCGACGAGCGCCCGGCTGAGGCTCAGCCGCACGGCCCGGTCGCCACGGCCGAGTTGTGCCGCCAGCTGCGTGGCCAACTCCTTCTCCTCCCCGGCGGGCACGAGCACCACGGCCGCACGCCACGCGCTCCGCGCGACCTCGTCGTCGGCGTCGTGCAGCAGCGACCGCGTGATCGCGGGCCAGGCCGTCCGGTCCCCGATCTTGGACAACGTGTGCAACGCCTGGCTGCGGGCCTGGGCGCGCTCGGAGCGGAGCTCCGCCAGGAGCCTGGGCACCGTGAGCTCCGCGGGCAAGCGGGTCAACGCCCAGGTGAGCATGTCACGCACGAAGAAGTCCGGCTCGACGGCGCACCGCGCGAGGAGTGCGTCGACCAAGCCGGGGTCGGGCTGCGTACCCGCCGCGAGAGCCGCCTTGAGCCGCACCGACGAGTTGTCCGCCCGCAGTGCGTCCAGCAGCCGTGTGGATGTCGGGTTGATGGGGACCACCTCCTCCCCACCAGTGAAGACCTTGTCACGGTGTCAAGGTCAAGAACCGAGGACGCCGCAGCGGTGCAGGCTCTCCTCGACCCGCAGGCGCTCGATCTCCCGTTCCAGCCCGGGCGGCAGCGTGTCGAGCCACTGCTCCTCGCCGACGGCGCGGCACGCCTGTGCCAGCAGCTCGTCGTAGGCCTGTTCCGTCGCGAAACGGCGCACGGCCGGGGCGTGCGGGGGCAACCGGTCCAGTGCCCGGCGGACGCGGCGCAGGTCGGCGGCCAGGCGTTCGATGGGCGGGCCGGCCGGGGCCGGCGGGCGCCGTCGTTCCCGCCAGGCGAAGGCGACGCGGGGGAGCTTGGCGAACAGCCAGAACACGAGCAGCGGTCCGAGGCAGACCGCGAAGTAGGCGAGCACGTTCCCGATGGGGACCGTCATGCCTGAGGATAGGCGCGGGCCCCACGGCCTCCGCCACTCTTGACCGGTTCCGGGCACGTGGAATATCTCCCGCCCCGCGGACGTCGGTTATCTTCGTAGTTGAACATTCAACCGATGGAGGCTGCGATGGGTGCGACCCCCGTGCTGTACCTGAGCCACGGCGCGCCGCCGCTCGCCGACGACGCCACGTGGACCCGCCAGCTCGCGGACTGGTCGGCGGAACTGCCGCGCCCCAAGGCGATCCTGGTCGTGTCGGCGCACTGGGAGGAGGCGCCGCTCACCCTCGGCGCCACGACGACGGTCCCGCTCGTCTACGACTTCTGGGGCTTCCCCCAGCGCTACTACCAGGTGACCTACCCGGCGCCGGGAGCACCGGAACTCGCCGAGAAGGTCCGCAAGCTGCTGCACGGACCCGGTACGCCCGTGCACGACGCACCCGACCGCGGCCTCGACCACGGCGCCTACGTGCCGCTCGTGGAGATGTACCCCGACGCCGACATCCCGGTGCTGCAGCTGTCGATGCCCTCGCTCGACCCGCGTGAACTGTTCACGCTCGGGCGCAAGCTCCGGCCGCTGCGCGACGAAGGGGTGCTGATCATCGGCAGCGGTTTCTTCACGCACAACCTCGCCGCGATGCGCCAGGTGGACGGCACCGACGGCCGCCCGCCGCTCTGGTCGGCCGAGTTCGACGCGTGGGGCGACGAGATGCTCCGCACCGGGAACGTCGACGCGCTGCTGGACTTCCAGCGCAAGGCCCCGGCCGCCACGCTCGCGCATCCGCGCATCGAGCACTTCGCGCCGCTGTTCGTGACCCTCGGCGCGGGTGACGAAGCCGCACCGGAGACCGTCATCGACGGCTACTGGTACGGCCTCGCCAAACGCTCCGTGCAGCTGGGCTGACACCCGGACGCGGGTTCGGGGCGCCGTTGCCCCGGACCCGCGTCCGGTTCCGCGTCAGTGCTGGAAGGGCAGACGCAGCCCCTCGCCGCCGGTCAGCTTGTCGACCAGCGACGCCGGGCTGGCGTCCAGGTTCGGCAGCGCGGGCAGCTGGGCCTGCGGCAGCACCCCGCCGACGTTCTCCGGCAGGACGTGCTGACCGGCCAGTGCGTCGGCACCCGGGGCCAGCGGCAGCTTCGGCAGCACCGCGGTGACCGCCTCCGCGCCCGGCACCGCGTCCACCGACGGCAGCGCGCCGTTCTTCGGGAGCAGCGACATGTTGGTGGCGATGTCGGTCAGGTCCGTGCGGGCCGACCGCTGGGCGGGCAGGCTGCGCAGGTCGGGCAGCTTCGGCAGGCTGGTCGCCGACAGCTCCGAGGTCCTCGCGGGCAGGTCGATGACCGACGCCTCACGGTCGGCCACGAGGACGTCCGTGACGTTGCGCGTGTCCGAGTCCGCCACGGCGAGCAGGCCGGGCGAGATGTCGAAGATCTGCGCCACGACGCCCAGCGGGACCTGCTTGTCCAGCCCCGACAGCGCCTTGTGGTGGCCCGCCGTCTCGGTGTCACCGCTGACGGTGCCGACGGTCGTGTTGTCCGCGACCGCGTGCGCGACCCCGCCGAGCGAAGCGGCGACGCCGAACACCTGAGCCACGGCCGCGACCGGCACGTCGAAGATGTCGCCGGACAGCGCACCGTCCACACCGGACGTCGTGGAGTCACCGCCCGAGGTGGCCTCGGTGTTGTTCAGCCCGGTGCCGCGCGCGACACCGACCAGGCTGGCCGCGTCGCCGAAGACCTGGGCGACCGGCAGCGCGTCGGCGCTGACCACGTTGCCCGCGATCGAGCCACCGTCGCCGTTCGTCGCGGAGTCACCGCCCGCCGTGGACACGACGTCGTTGACCGCCTCGCCGGAGGCGACACCGCCCCACACCGCACCGAGGCCGAACACCGAAGCGGCCGAGCCCACGGGCACCCGCACCAGGTTGCCCGCCAGCGAGCCGCCCTCGCCGGTCGAGTGGCTGTCGCCACCCGCGGTCGAGTCGGTCAGGTTCTCGCTCGCGCCGAAGCCGTTCCCGATCCAGGCGGCGCCGAGGCCGTGGACCTGCGTGGGCAGCGACACCGGGACGTCGCCGATGTTGCCGGCGAGGAAGCCCTCCTTGCCGTTGGCCTTCAGGTCGCCGCCGGCCTGCGAGGTGGTGTCGGTCGTGGCCGCACCGTGGCCCTGGCCGATCCAGGCGCCGCCGATGCCGAACACCTGCGCCGGCAGCGAAACCGGCGCGGCGATCAGGTTCGCGCTGCCCGCACCGTGGTCGTCCTGGGTGTTGCCACCCCCGCCCGCGGTGACGTCCTTGGTCTCCTCGGCCGCACCGGTGCCCTGGCCGATCCAGGAACCGCCCACGCCGAACACCTCGGCGGGCACGGCCACCGGGACCTGCACGACGTTGCCGGCGCCGGTCGAGTCGTTGCCGAGGCTGCCGTTGTAGCCACCGGCGGTGACGGTCTTGTCCTCGGTCGCCGAGCCGGACGCGTTGCCGATCCAGGAACCGCCCACGCCGAACGCCTCGACGGTGCCCGCGGGCTGCGGGTGCACGCTGTTGCCGCCCAGGAACGACCCGTTGCCGTTGGTGTAGGTGTTGCCACCGGCGGCGGTGTCGACCTCGTTGTCGCAACCGGTCGCGTGAGCGTTGCCGATCCAGGTGCCGCCGACGCAGAACGCCTCGACGGGCAGCGCGACCGGAGCGTCGACGATGTTGCCCGAACCCGCACCGTTCTGGCCGGTGGTGGACGTCGTACCGCCCGCCTGCGCGTCCGTGCTGATGATGTTCCCGGCGCGCTGGACGTCGGAGCCCGCCACCGAGTTCCCGATCCAGGCCGCGGCGTTGCCCACGACGGTGGCGGGCACCGCACCCTGCGGCTGGACGACGTTCCCCCCGAGGAACGCCTCCTCACCCTGCGTCTGGATGTACTGGTCGCCGTGCGGACCCGCCTTGGTGTCGCCGGCGGCCGCGGCGGAAGCCGCGCTGCCTGCCGCGTCGGCGTCGCCGCCCCAGGACACGGCGTTGTTCGAAGCCTTGACCGGCAGGGCGATCGGCAGCGCCGCCACGTTGCCGGTGCCCGCGCCGTGCGAGCCGGCCGTGTCGACGTAGCCGCCCGAGGTGGCTTCGCTGGTGCTGTCGAAGTCGGTCTCGGCATGGCCGAGGAACCAGCCGAGCGCGTTGCCCGACACCTGCACGGGGGTGGCGCCCTGCGGGCTCACCACGTTCCCCGCCACCGCACCGTTGGTGCCGTCGGTCGTGGTGTCACCGGTGGTGGCGGCGGACTGCGTCGCGCTGCCCGAGGTCCGGCCACTGCCGACGAGGCCGAGCGCGTTGCCGGAGATCTGCACCGGCAGCGCCCAGTCGAGGTTCACGGCGTTGCCCGCGAGGCCGCCGCGCTCACCGCTGGTGCTGACGTCGCTGTTGTGCTCGTAGACCTGCGTCGAGTCGGACTGGACCGCGGCGTCGCCGAGCACGCCGACAGCGTTGCCGGTGATCTGGATCGGCAGCGCGACGTTGCCGACGACCTTGTTGCCCATCACCGGGTCGCCGGTGGACTCCACCGAAGGGCGGGTGACCTGGTCGGTGCGCTGCCCGCCGCCGGCGTGCGACAGCGACTGGCCGACCTGGCTCGCCGCGCCGGTGACCTTGGTCGTGACCCCGTTGGTCGCGCTCAGCGCGGGTGACGCGGGCTTGAGGGCCCCGGTCTTGCTGACCGGCGCGAGCGCGCGGTTCAGCTTGTCCGTGACGGGCTTGGTGCTGATCTCCTTGTGGACATCCGGCAGGTTGACCTGCTTGCCGAGGGTTCCGACGGCGTTCTGCGAGATGTCGACGGGGATGCTGGCGTTCAGGTCCAACGGTCCGGCGGGGGTGTCCGGGTTGACGTTCTCGTCGGCCGAGGCGATGCCGGTGCCCAGCATCAGCAGGCCACCCGTGACCAGCGCGGTCTGGAATCCGCGCTTTGCCCAGGTCTGCATTGAGAGTTTCTCCTTCTTCGTTGGGTTCCCTTGCGGGGCTTGTGGGGTGGGTGAAGTCACCCGAGGTCGCGGCGGAGGCGCGACGAGGACAAGCGGGGTGCGAGGGAACACGCGACCGGCACAGGAGAAACCGGCGAACAGGGCGCGTTCCGCTACCCCGCTCGCGACTCAGTCAGGCGTGACGCCGGGCTGCTCGCCCGGCTGGACCGGCGTGTGCCGGATGCCGAAGCGCACGGCACGCAGGCCGGTGGCTCCGACGACGGTCAGCGGGCCGGCGGGAACGCCGAACAGCGGACCGTCCACATGACCACCGGTGACGGAGCCACCGGGGCCGAACGGAAGGCCGGAGGGGGCCAGCGGGCCGCGCTCCGGCGAGAACGGGAACCGGTCCGGCTGCGTCGCGTGCGACTGCCGGCCGGACTGGTCCCGCGCATCGAGGTGCTGCGCCGCCGCGGCGTGCGCGTCGGGCAGCACGGCCGCGACCGGGCCCAGCGGCCCGGCGGGCAGCGCCGGCGCCACGGGGTTCGCGGCGGCCGGGGCGGAGGCCTGCGTCTGCTCGTCGGCGTCCGTCCTGCCGGGCAGGCCGGGCAGCTTGATCAGCTCGCCGGTGGCGGCGGGGCGCAGGAAGTGCAGGACGTCGTGCGACGGGGTCAGCGCCTCGCTGAGCACGCGCGGCGCCGACTGCGGTTCGAGCGTCACCCGCACCGCGGTGTCGACCACCTGCCGCGCGGGCTCGACGACGGTGCGCTGCGTGAACCGCTGCACCGACTCGGCGACCTCGGCCGTGATGCGGCGGCTCTGCTCGAGCGCGTCGGCCGCGACCTGCTTGCCCTGCGAGAGGCGGAACTCGGTGTGCTCCGCGCGCTCGGCTTCCGTCGCGTCGGCGGCCGTCGCCTGCTCGTCCTGCTGGACGACGGCTTCGGGGCCGGACACGGGGGAAGCGGTTTCCGCGGAGGCGCTGGCCGTGGACACGGCCCACGCGGCGGCAGTACCGGCGACGGCGCCGCCGACCACGAACAGCGCGCGCGTCAGCCAGCGACGGGCACGTGCTGTGCCCCGCTGCGCGGACGCGTTCTGCTGCTTCACGGTTCTCCTGCCGAGGAATTCGTCCGTTCGTCCCGCGATTTCCGAAAACGGTTCGCATTGCTGTCCGAACGGGCTTGCAGTGGAGAGGTAATCAAAGGTGACACCGGGCTCGCATCCCGGAGAGACCTTGATCGCTCGATGGTGTGAAGATCGCTCAGTGTCCGGCGGACTCACCGACCGTCACCGGAACAGGCGTTTCACACAGGCGGGGCCTGCCGGGAACGACTACCCGAGACAGACCCCACCTGACGACGAACCACTCGATCGAACTAGTCGACCACGCCTTCGAGGATGGACGGGATGGCGCCCGCCCAGGCGGAGCTGATCAGGCCGGCCGCACCGGCACCCAGCAGCGCGCCGGACTGGTTCCAGGCGTTGACGTAGTCCGCGCCCGTCGGGTGCTGCGGCACGACCACGGGCGCGGTCAGCTCGTCGGCGGAGGCGATGCCCCCGGCCAGGCCGAACGCGCCGGCGGACAGCGCGATCACAGCGACCGTGCGGGTGAGGGTCTTGCGCATGGGACGGTTCCCTTCGTGTGCGTTGGTTGCCGATGGATGGAGGATCATCGGTGCGGGCTCGATTTCGACCAGAAGGTCGAAATCCTTTCCGCGGTTCCCGAGGGTCGTTTGTTCGCCCTCGTTGATCACTGTAAACAGCAAGGTGAGTAATTTTCCACCGGTGCCACCCAGTCGTGTAATGCCTGCTCCGCGCGGTGAGAAAACGCTTTCCGGACATGCGGAAGGGCGCTCCGAAATACACTTCGGAACGCTCCGCGAAATGGGGATGGGCCGCCGAACCTCCCCAGCCCGGCGGCTCCTGTCGAACCTCTTCGCACTCCCGGAAATGAGATAACCAAAGCAGCGGACGGCTGTACACAGTGGACACACCAGGAGCACTCGATCGTGTGGATTGAGCGGTGTGCCAGTGGGTACGCGCCACGCTTCCGGGCGTACCCGTCCGTTTCGCCGGAGTCGCTAGGGTGATGCCGTGACCGACCGCCCCAAGACGCACCCCTTCGGCGAGGACGCCGGCACGACCGCCGCCGTGCCCCGCGGGCTCCGCATCGCCGCGGCCTTCTCGTGGCGGTTCCTGCTCGTCATCGCCGCGCTCTACGTCGTCGTGTGGCTCATCGGCAGGCTGTCGGTGGTCGTCATCCCGGTCTCGATCGCGCTGCTGCTGGCCGCGCTGATGGCCCCGGCCGTCTCCCACCTCGTCACCATCCGCGTACCCCGCGGGCTCGCCACCGCGCTCGTGCTCGTCGGGGGGCTCGCGATCCTCGGTGGCCTGCTCGCGTTCGTGATCATCCAGTTCACCGACGGGCTGCCGCAGCTGCAGAAACAGCTGAACAACAGCCTCGACCAGGTGCGGGACTGGCTGATCAACGACCTGCACCTGCGCCAGGAGCAGATCCAGCAGTTCATCGACAACGCCATCGGCTACCTGCAGCACAACCAGGCGGCGCTGACCACCAACGCGCTCACCACCGCGGGCACCGTCGGCGAGATCCTCACCGGGTTCCTGCTCACGCTGTTCGTGACCATCTTCTTCCTCGCCGGCGGCGAGCGGATCTGGCACTTCCTGATGCTCGGTGTGCCCGGCCAGGTCCGGGACCGGGTCGACGTCGCCGGGCGGCGCGGGTTCGCCTCCCTCGTCGCGTACGTGCGCGCGACCGCGGCGGTCGCCGTGGTGGACGCCGTCGGCATCGGCATCGGGCTGTGGATCGTGCGGGTGCCGCTGGTGGTCCCGCTCGCCACGCTCGTGTTCCTCACCGCGTTCGTGCCGATCATCGGTGCGGTCGTCGCCGGCGCGGTCGCGGTGCTGGTCGCGCTCGTCACCAACGGGTTCGTCACCGCGCTCATTGTGCTGGGCATCGTGATCCTGGTGATGCAGCTGGAGAGCCACATCCTGCAGCCGCTGCTGCTGGGCCGCGCGGTCCGCCTGCACCCGCTGGCCGTCGTGCTGGCGATCGCCGTCGGCCTCGTCGTCGCCGGGATCGCGGGCGCGCTGCTCGCGGTGCCGCTGCTGGCCGTCCTCAACTCCGGGATCCGCTCGCTGCTGCACGAGACCGACCCGCACCCGGAGGAGGTGGACGTCCTGCACGACCAGGAGGCGGCCGCGCCGGACGGCGACCCGGGGAAGGTCGAGGACGAGGATCGATGAGGCAGCGCTTCGGCCCCACGGCCGTCGAACCCGCGGCACCACTGTGGTGGGGCGGGATCGGGCTGCGGGTGGTGACGTGGCTGTTCGCGCTCGGCGCCGTCGTCGTGCACGACCGCGACTACGCACGGCCCGCGCTCGCCTGGGTCGTACTGGGCTGCATGGCGGTGTGGACCGTGCTGACCGGGCTCGTCTACTCGCGCGAGGCGTTGCGCTGGCGGTGGCGCTGGTTCGTGGTGCTCGACGTCGTGGTGGTGTGCGGGCTGATGCTGACCTCGCCGCTGATACTCAGCCCCGAGCAGCTGGCCAATGTGGACCCGCTGATCACGACCGTCTGGGTCGCCGGGGTGCCGGTGGTCGCGGGGACGCGGTTCGGTGGTTACGGCGGGATGGCGGCCGGGCTCGTGGTCGGCGCGGCGACGGCGGTGGCGCGCCAGGCGTTCACGCTCGACGTCGCGCGGGACGGGGTGCTGCTCGTCGCGACGGGGCTGCTCATCGGCATGAGCGCCACGACTGCCCGCAAGTCCGCGGCCGCGCTCGCGGAGGCGTGGCGCAAGGAGGCGGCGACCGCCGAGCGTGAACGGCTCGCCCGCTCCATCCACGACAACGTGCTGCAGGTGCTGGCCCGGGTGCGCCGCCGTGGTGCGGAGGTCGGCGGCGAGGCCGCGGAGCTCGCGGAGCTGGCCGGGGAGCAGGAGATCGCGTTGCGCGCGCTCGTCACCACCGAGCCCAGCACGACCGGCGCGGGGGAGACCGACCTGCGGGCCGCGCTGCAGCTGCTCGCCTCGTCGAAGGTGCAGGTCGCCGCGCCCGCCGACGACGTGCTGCTGCCCGCCCGCGTCACCGCCGAACTCGTCGCCGTCGTCCGCGAGGCCCTGTCCAACACGGCCAAGCACGCGCCAGGCGCGAAGGCGTGGGTGCTGCTGGAGAACCTCGCCGACGAGGTCGTGGTCACCGTCAGGGACGACGGCCCGGGCATCCCCGAAGGCAGGCTCGCCGAGGCGGAGGCGCAGGGACAGCTCGGCGTCGCCCGGTCGATGAAGGGCCGGGTACTTGAGCTGGGTGGGAGCATTTCCCTGGAGACCGCTCCGGAGCGGGGGACCGAATGGGAGGTTCGGGTGCCGAAGGCGGGCAGGAAGCGATGATCTCGGTGATGGTCGTCGACGACCACCCCATCTGGCGGGACGGCGTGGCCAGGGACCTGACGGAGCACGGGTTCGAGGTGCGGGCCACCGCGCCCGACGCCGACGCGGCGGTGCGCATCGCCAGTGCCGTGCGGCCCGACGTCGTGCTCATGGACATCAACCTGGGCCAGTCCTCCGGCGTGGACGCCACGCGGGAGATCACGATGGCGCTGCCGGACACGCGGGTGCTGGTGCTGTCCGCCAGCGGGGAGCACAGCGACGTGCTGGAGGCGGTGAAGGCAGGTGCGTCGGGCTACCTCGTGAAGTCCGCGTCCGCGCAGGAGCTCGTCGAGGCCGTGCACCGGACCGCCGCGGGTGATCCCGTGTTCACGCCCGGGCTGGCGGGCCTCGTGCTCGGCGAGTACCGGCGGATGGCGGAGGGCCCGGCGACCGACAACCCGGTGCCGCGGCTGACCGAGCGCGAAACCGAGGTGCTGCGCCTGGTCGCGAAGGGCCTCACGTCGCGGCAGATCGCCGAACGGCTCGTGCTGTCGCACCGCACGGTGGAGAACCACGTGCAGTCCACCCTGCGGAAGCTCCAGCTGCACAACCGCGTCGAACTGGCCCGGTACGCGATCGAACACGGGCTGGACAAGGAGTAAGTCCGGGTTTTTCCCGGATCCGGGCCGGGGTCCGCCGAATTACGCTGCCCCCATGGGCGAAGAGACCGAGACCGCGACGCTCAGCCCGCGGGACCTGCGGGTGTCCGACGAGGAGCGCGAGCACGTCGTCGCGATACTGCAGAAGGCGATCGGGCGGGGGCTGATCGACCTCGACGAGTTCACCGAGCGCACCGACATCGCGCTCGCCTCCCGCACCCGCGGCGAGCTGAACGCCGTGCTGGTGGACATCCCCGGCACGGTCAACCGCGATCTCGGCGCCCCGCCGCCGAAGGCCACCGATCCCTCGCAGCGGCTGGAGCTGTCGGCGAAGTACTCCTCGCTCGTGCGCAACGGGCGGTGGATCGTGCCTGCCGAGGTCGTCGTGCACAGCAAGTACGGCTCGACCAAGCTGGACTTCAGCGACGCCCAGGTGACGAGCCCGACGGTGCAGATCGAGCTGGACTGCAAGTGGGGTTCGGTCGAGGTGATCGTCCCCGAGGGCATGGCCGTGGACCTCAACTCGATCACCGAGCTCAAGTACGGCTCCCTGGACGACAAGACCGGCAGCAACGGCCTCCCGGGTACGCCCCGGCTGGTGTTCACCGGACGCGTGCACGGCGGTTCAGTGGTCGTCCGGCGTCCCCGTCGCGGGCTGTTCTCCTAGCGGCTGTCCGCGCGAACGCGACGAGGACGGCGCCCACGGCCATGCCCGCCGCGGCGACCAGCACCGCCGCCCGGCTTCCGGACGCCCCGGCGAACGCGATGAGGACCGCGAGCCCGACGGCGTTGCCGAGGTTGAGGGTCGTGGAGGCCATGCCGTTGGCCACGCCCTGTTCCTCCGGCACGACGCCGGTGGCCGCGGTGATCCACATCGCCGTCCACGTGACGCCCTGTCCGACGCCGGAGACGACCAGCCCAGGCACGACGGCGCCGTAGCCGCCACCGAAACCCACGGCGAGCACGACGGTGCCGACCGCGCCCACGCCGAAGCCCGCGACCAGCGTGGTGCGTGCGCCGAAGCGGCCGGTGAGGCGCTCGCCGAGCTGGGTGCCCGCCGCGATCGCGAGCGAGGGCACCAGGAACGCGAGCCCGGTCTGCAGCGCGCTCATCCCGCGGACGGTCTGGAACAACACCGTCAGGAAGTAGGGCAGCGTGCCGAACGTCGCCATGTAGAGCGCGGTCACGCCGATCCCCGTGAGGAGCGCGCGGTTGCGGAGCAGGCTCGGCGGCAGCAGCGGGTCCGCGCCGCGTGCCTCGACCACCGCGAACACCCCGAGCAGGACCACGGCCAGTGCCGCGGCGAGCACGACGCCGGGTGAGGTCCACCCGGCGTCCGGGCCTTGGACCAGTGCGAACACGAGGAGCGTCGCGCCCGCGGTGGCGGTCAAGGCGCCGGGCAGGTCGAAGCGGCGTCCGGTGGCGCGCGGCGGGTCGGCGGGCACCACGGCCAGCGCGGCCACGGCGACCAGCCCGGCGAGGGGCACGTTGACGAAGAACACCGCGGACCAGCCGAAGGCCTGCGTGAGCACGCCGCCCAGCAGCGCCCCCACCGTGAGGCCGCTGGCTCCCGCGCCGCCCCACACCGCGAACGCGCGGTTGCGCTCGCGCCCTTCGGGGAAGAGCGTGCCGATCAGCGCGAGGGTGGCGGGCAGCAGCAGCGCGCCGCCGATCCCCTGCACGGCCCGCGCGACGACGATCATCAGCTGCCCCGTGGCGAGGCCTCCTGCCAGCGACGACAGCGCGTAGAGCACCAGCGCGAGGACGAACACGCGACGGCGGCCGAGCAGGTCCGCGGCGCGGCCACCGAGGAGCAGGAACCCGCCGGCGAACACCACGTAGGCGCTGACCACCCACTGCTGGGTCTGGCCGGAGAAGCCGAGGTCCGCGCCGATCTCGGGGAGCGCGACGAACACGATGTTGAGGTCGAGCGCGTAGATCAGCTGGGCGAGTGCGAGGAGGACGAGCACCCAGGCGGGGCGAGTCGAGGAAGTCACGGTAGGAATGTACGCGTATATACGTACAGTCAGTCAAGAGGAAAGTTCGTCTCTACGCGTACTGATCTACACTGGGCCCATGCTCGCGCAGCACCCGGAACCGCACCAGATCCGCCTGGAGAACGTGCTGACCGCACTCGGCAACCCGCTGCGGATGAAGATCGTGCGGCGGCTCGCGGACGAAGGGGAACGGCCCTGCGGCACGATCCTCACGGGCGTGTCGAAGTCCACCCTCACCCGGCACTGGCAGGTGCTGCGCGACAGCGGCGTCATCTGGCAACGCCCGCACGGCAGGGAGAACCTGCTGTCCCTGCGCCGCGAAGACCTCGACGCGCGGTTCCCCGGCCTGCTGGACGCGGTGCTGGCCGCCGCCGAGGAGGACTAACCCCTCGCGACCGCGCGCGCGGCCTTCGCGTCCCCGGTCGCCAGCACGGCTTCCGCGAGCGCTTCGCACTGCGCGAGCGTCACGGCGGCCAGGCTCGCGCCCACCGCCCGCACCGCCGGTGCGTTCATCGACAGGCTGGTCACCCCCAGGCCCGTCAGCACCCGCGCGAGGAGCGGGTCCGCCGCCGCCTCGCCACACACGCCGGCCGGTTTGCCGGTGGCCTTCGCCGCGTCGCCGACGAGCTTGATCAGCCGCAGCAGCGCGGGCTGCCACGGGTCGTTGAGCGCCGCGACGGCGCCGAGCTGCCGGTCGGCGGCGAAGGTGTACTGCGCCAGGTCGTTCGTGCCCAGCGAAACAAAGTCGACCGCGTCGAGGATCTCTCCGGCGGACAGGGCCGCGGCCGGGATCTCGATCATCACGCCCGCGCGTGCGATGCCCGCCGCGCGCACGCGCTCGGCGAACCACGCGGCCTCTTCTGCGGTGGCGACCATCGGTGCCATCACCGAGACCTCAGCGCCGGAATCCTGTGCCGCGCCCGCGATCGCTTCGAGCTGGCGGTCCAGCACCTCGGGCCGGTCGAAGGCGACGCGCAGGCCGCGAACACCCAGCGCGGGGTTCGGCTCGTCCTCGGGGGACAGGAACGCGAGCGGTTTGTCGGCACCCGCGTCGAGGGTCCGGACGACGACGGGCTTTCCCGCGAACGGCGTGAGCACGGCCGCGTACGCCGCGCGCTGGTCGGCGACGGACGGTTCGTCGGCGGCGTCGAGGTAGCAGAACTCCGTGCGGAACAGGCCCACTCCTTCGGCACCGGCTTCCGCGGCGGCGCGGGCGTCGGCGGGTTTGCCGACGTTGCCGAGCACCTTGACGAGGTGACCGTCCGAAGTGGTCCCGGCGCCGTTCCACTCGGCCGGTCCGCCCGCGACCGCCGTCAGCACCGGTTCCGCGGCGTCGGCGACCTCGACCTCACCGGTGTCACCGTCCACGAGCAACGCGGCGGCGTCGAGCGCGAGCACGCCGCGGACGGCGACGACCGCGGGAATTCCCAGTGCCCGCGCCAAGATCGCGGTGTGGCTGGTCGGCCCGCCCTCCTCGGTGACGAGGGCGAGCACCTTCGCCGGGTCGAGCCCGGCCGTGTCCGCGGGGGCGAGGTCGCGGGCCACCAGGACACTCGGCGTGGTCAGTTCGGGCACCCCGGGCGGTTCCACGCCGAGCAGCTCGGCCACCACGCGGTCCCGCACGTCCTCGATGTCGCGCACGCGCTCGGCCATGTACCCGCCGGCGGCGGCGAGGGTCTTGGCGAAACCGTTCGCGGATTCGTACACCGCGCGCGGGGCGGGAAGCCCTTCGGCGACCACGAGCCGCTCGGCCTCGCTGATCAGCGCCGGGTCCCCGGCCATCGCGGCGGTGGTGATCAGGATCGTCGCTGCCTCGCCCGACGCGGTCGCGGAAAGCGCTTCCAGACGGGCGGCGACGGCCTGCGTCGCCGGAGCGATCCGCGCCGCTTCGGCCTGCGGGTCCTCGGGTTTCGGCGTGCCGGCGGGCTCGCCGAGCGGTTCGGCGACCCGGACGACGGGACCGCGGGCGCGGCCGGGGCTCACGGCGACTCCGGTCAGCCTCGTTTGCGACATGGTCTAGACCATACCCTTTCCCCGACCACGACGGACAGTGTCAGCGGCCCTCGAGTTCGGCAGCGGACGGATAGGACGGCTGCGCACCCCGGCGGGTCACCGAGATCGCCGCGACCCGGACGGCCATGCGGGCCGCCGTCTCCAGGGTGACCCCGGTGGCCAGCGACGCGGCGAGCGCCCCGGTGAACGCGTCCCCGGCGCCGGTCGTGTCCACCGGCTCGACGGGTGGCGCCGGCACCTCGGTCTCCCCGTCCCCGGTGAGCACGAGCGCGCCCCGCGCGCCCAGGGTCACCACCGCCGAACGCGGCCCGAGTTCCAGCAGTTTCCCGAGTCCGACGCCCTCTCCCAGCAGGGCGGCGGCTTCGTGTTCGTTGACGAGCAGCACGTCCAGCGCGGCCAGCGTGCGCGGCGACAGCTCCGCGACCGGCGACAGGTTGAGCATCGTCCGCACCCCGGCCGAAGCGGCCTCGGCGATCGCCCATTCGACCGTCGGCAGCGGGATCTCCAGCGACGCCACCAAGACCTTCGCCCCGGCGAAGTCGAGCGCGCCGGGTTCGAGCGCGCTGTTGGCGCCGGGCGAGACGAGGATCGAGTTCTCGCCGTCGGGGGTCACGGTGATGTAGGCGATGCCCGTCGGCCGGCCGACTTTCCGCACGAGCTCGGTGCGCACCCCGGCGTCGCGCAGGGACTCGGTGAGCATGGCCCCGTAGGCGTCGTCGCCGATCGCGGCGAGCAGCGCGACGTCCGCACCGAGCCTCGCGGCGGCCACCGCGGTGTTGGCGCCCTTGCCGCCGGGCAGGACGGTGGTGTCGCCGCCGAGGACGGTTTCGCCGCTGCCCGGGCGGCGTTCGGCCGGGACCACCAGGTCGGCGTTCGCGGAGCCGATGACGAGGACTTCGGTGTGCACACCCCGAATCTAGTGGCGCGCGGCGCCTCCCCCAGAATGGGCGGGAAGTTCGGTTGGCAAATGTGAAGATCTTTGTAACTTCTCGGCCGGGAGATGCGACACTAGGGTGAGTGCCCGGTCTGGATCACCCGAATGGGGGAATTAGCCGTCTGACCGTCCCGACGGCACCATTCCGGACTCTCCTAAGCTGTCCGTGCCCGGCCCCGCCGGAAACGGGCATCGGGTCGCCGGTACCGATCGCGTAGCCCCCCGAGTGATCGGTACCGGCGGCGCCCCTCTCCTTCCGCGGAAACCGCGTTCCGCGGGCGCACCCCCGACCTAGAATGCGGGAATGGACAAGCCGACGCGCCGAGGGCGCGTGCGGGTCGCGACCGACCAGGACATCCGGCGGACCGCCCGCACGCTGCTGGTCCAGCGCGGCCCGGAAGCGGTGACGCTGCGCGCGATCGCCCGCGAACTCGGGATCACGGCGCCGGCGCTCTACCGGTACTACGGCTCCCGTGACGACCTCGTCGAGCACCTCCGCCTCGACGTCATCGCCGACCTCGCCGCCGAACTGACCGAAGAGGTCGGCGCGCTCGCCGCGGACGGGGCGGCCCAGCTGTTCGCGATCTGCCGCGGGTTCCGCCGCTGGGCGCTGACGCACACCAAGGAGTTCACGCTCGTCTTCGCGTCACCGACCGGCGAAACCGGGTCCGCCGCCGGCAGCGTCGCGACCCTCCAGCGCGCGAGCGAACCCTTCGGCCGCATCTTCCTCCTGGCCGCGGGCCGGATCCTGGCCACGCACCAGCTCACCATCCCGCAGGCCGACGCCGTGCCGCCCGAACTGCACGACGACCTCATCGCCTTCCAGGACGAGCTGCTCACCGTGCTGCGTGAGTCCGGCGCCGAGTTCCCGCCGGACAAGCTCAACCTCGGCACGACGTACGTGATGATCCAGTTCTGGGCGCGGCTCTACGGCCACATCACGCTCGAGGTGTTCGGGAACTACCCGATCCCACTGTCCAAACCGGACGCGGTGTTCGACGCGCTCCTGGCCGACCTCGCGCGGGAGATCGGCCTGGAGCCCGCCCTCTAGAGGACCACGTTCACCAGTCGCCCCGGTACGACGATCACCTTGCGGGGCTCGCCGCCGTTGAGCAGGGCCTGGATCTTCTCCTCGGCCAGCGCCGCCGCCTGCACCGCGTCCTTGTCGGCGTCCGCGGCGACCGTGATGCGGGCCCGCACCTTGCCGTTGACCTGGATCGGGTACTCGACCGTGTCCTCGATCAGGTACCGCTCGTCCGCCACCGGGAACGGCCCGTGCACCAGCGTGTCCGTGTGGCCCAGCCGGTGCCACAGCTCCTCCGCGATGTGCGGGCACAGCGGCGCCAGCATCAGCACCAGCGGCTCCACCAGCTCACGCGGCGTGCCCTCGGTCGCGCCGTACACCTTCGTCAGGTGGTTGTTCAGCTCGATCAGCTTCGCGCCGGCGGTGTTGAAGCGCATCTCCGCGTAGTCCTCGCGGACCCCGGCGATGGCGCGGTGCAGCTGCTTGCGGTCCTCGGCGGTGGGTTCCGCCGACGTGACCCGCAGCTCGCCGGTCTGCTCGTCGACCACCAGGCGCCACAGCCGCTGCAGGAACCGGTGCGCGCCCACGACGTCCTTCGTCGCCCACGGGCGCGAGACGTCCAGCGGGCCCATGGCCATCTCGTAGAACCGGAAGGTGTCGGCCCCGTAGTCCGCCGCCATCTGGTCGGGCGTGACCACGTTCTTCAGGCTCTTGCCCATCTTCCCGTATTCCTGCTTGACCTCCTGGCCGTGGAAGAAGAACTTGCCGTCCTTCTCCTCGACCTCCTCGGCAGGAACGTAGACACCACGGGAATCGGTGTACGCGTACGCCTGGATGTAGCCCTGGTTGAACAGCCTCCGGTACGGCTCCTTCGCGGAGACGTGGCCCAGGTCGTACAGCACCTTCTGCCAGAACCGCGCGTACAGCAGGTGCAGCACCGCGTGCTCGACGCCGCCGACGTACAGGTCCAGACCACCCGGGTCCGCGACGCCGTGCTCCGCCGGGCGCGGGCCCATCCAGTACTGCTCGTTCTCGGGGTCGACGAACGCTTCCGAGTTCGTCGGGTCGACGTAGCGCAGCTGGTACCAGCACGAGCCCGCCCACTGCGGCATCACGTTGGTGTCGCGGCGGTACTGCTTCGGGCCGTCACCCAGGTCCAGCGTCACGTTGACCCAGTCCGTCGCCTTCGCCAGCGGCGGCGACGGTTCGGAGTCGGCGTCCTCCGGGTCGAACGTCTGCGGCGAGTAGTCGTCGACGTCCGGCAGCACGACCGGCAGCTCGCTCTCCGGCAGCGGGATCGGCCTGCCGTCGGAGTCGTACACGATCGGGAACGGCTCGCCCCAGTACCGCTGCCGCGCGAACAGCCAGTCCCGCAGCTTGTACTGCGTCGTGCCCTTGCCGTGGCCGTGTTCCTCCAGCCACTCGATGATCGCCTTCTTGGCCTCGTCGACGTCCATCCCGTCCAGGAAGCCGGAGTTGATCGCGGGGCCGGCACCCGTGTACGCCTCGCCGTCGAAGCCCTCCGACGGCTGCACCGTGCGGATGATCTCCAGCCCGAACTTCTCCGCGAAGTCCCAGTCACGCTGGTCCTGGCCCGGCACCGCCATGATCGCGCCGGTGCCGTACCCCATCAGCACGTAGTCGGCGATGAAGACCGGGATCTCCTTGCCGTTCACCGGGTTCACCGCGGTGGCGCCGATGAAGACGCCCGTCTTCTCCTTGCTCTCCTGGCGGTCCAGTTCGGACTTGCGGGAGGCCGCCAGCCGGTACGCCTTGACCGCCTCGGCCGGGGTCGCCGCGCCACCGGTCCACGCCTCGTCCACATCGGACGGCCACGACGCGGCGGTCAGCTTGTCCACCAACGGGTGCTCCGGCGCCAGCACCAGGTACGTCGCGCCGAACAGCGTGTCGGGCCTGGTGGTGAACACCTCGACCCGCTCCTCGCCTACGGCGAAGGTGACCTGGGCGCCCCGCGAGCGGCCGATCCAGTTGCGCTGCATGGTCTTGACCTTCTCGGGCCAGTCCAGCAGCTCCAGGTCGTCCAGCAGGCGGTCCGCGTACGCGGTGATCCGCATCATCCACTGGCGCAGGTTCTTGCGGAACACCGGGAAGTTGCCGCGGTCGGTGCGGCCCTCCGCGGTGACCTCCTCGTTGGCGACCACGGTGCCCAGGCCGGGCGCCCAGTTCACCGGCGCCTCGGAGATGTACACCAGCCGGTGCGAGTCGATGACCTCCCGCTGCTCCGAGGAGGACAGCTCACCCCACGCGCGGCCGTCCGGGGTCGGGCGCTCGCCCGCGGCGAACTCCGCCTCCAGCTCGGCGATGGGCCGGGCCTTGGCCTGCTCCTCGTCGTACCAGGCGTTGTAGATCTGCAGGAAGATCCACTGCGTCCACTTGTAGTACTCGGGGTCGATCGTCGCGATGCGGCGCCGCTCGTCGTGGCCCAGGCCCAGCCTGCGGATCTGCCGCAGGTAGGTCTCGATGTTCTCTTCGGTGGTCTTGCGCGGGTGCTGCCCGGTCTGCACCGCGTACTGCTCCGCGGGCAGGCCGAACGCGTCGAAACCCATGGTGTGCAGGACGTTCCGCCCGATCATCCGGTGGTAGCGGGCGTAGACGTCGGTGCCGATGAAGCCCAGCGGGTGCCCGACGTGCAGGCCGGCGCCCGACGGGTACGGGAACATGTCCTGGACGAAGAGCTTGTCCGAGGGCAGCGGCGTCTCGGCGAGGGGGCCGACGGGGTTCGGCGCGTGGTACGTGCCGTGGTCGGCCCAGTAGTTCTGCCAGCGCAGCTCGATCCGGCCGGCCAGGTCCGCGTTGTAGCGGTGGCCGGGGATCTCCTCGGTTGCCTCACTCACACCTGCAATGGTATGCCGCCGGTCCGAATCGTTTTGACCCGTATCCTTACCCCCGTGTTCGTACTCGCGCTGATTCCCGTCGTGCTCGGTCTCGTCGTCGGCTGGGGCGGGGTCCTCGGCTGGCAGGAGAAACTCGCGGACCGCGGCGCGGGGGTGCGCACGGAGGCGACGCTGCGTTCCGCGCAGGCCTTCCGCACGGCGAACAAGGTCGCCGGACTGCCCACGATGGTCGCCGGGGCGGTGGGGATCGTCGCCGGGCTCGCCGGACTGTTCATGCCCACCACCGCGGGCGTCGTCGTCGCGACGCTCGTCGGGCTGATCGGGATGTTCGCGCTGGTCACCGCCGGCGGGCTGCTCGGGCACCGCGCCGCGCTCGCCGTGCCGGAGCCCGTCGCTCCCGGTGGGGGCGGGTGCTCTGGTTGTGCGTGCGGGGGTTGTTCGCTCCAGAAGGCCTAGCGGCGCGAAGCGCCTCCGCTGGGGGTGGTGGTCGGGCGAGGGGCTGGCCTTAGTTTCGTTGGAGGTCGCCGGGGTGGGTGGCCAGTAGGGCCGTCGGCACGCCCTGGCGCCGCAGCACCTGCGCCCACAGGTCGCGATCCGGCGTCGCCAGCACGTCACCGGGCAGCGCGGGCACGATGAGCCAGTCGCCGCGGTCGATCTCGCCCGCCAGCTGACCCGAGTCCCAGCCCGCGTACCCGGCGAACACGCGCAACCCGCGCACCTTCGGCACCAGCAGGTCCGGATCCGCGTCGAGGTCCACGAGCGCCACCGGACCGCGCACGCCGATCAGCCCCGGCACGGCCGCCGCCGTCTCCCCGGCCCGCAGGGCCGCCAGGCACAGCGCGGTCTTCTTCTCCACGGGACCGCCGACGAACACCGACTGCGGTTCGACCACGTGCCTGCCCCAGCTGGGCAGCACGTCGTCCACCGGCACGTCACTCGGCCTGTTGAGCACGACACCGAGCGTCCCCTCTTCCCGGTGGTCGATGATGAAGACGACCGTCCGGCGGAAGTTGGGATCGAACATGGTGGGGGCGGCAACCAGGAGCGAGCCCGGTTCAACCTCGGCGTCCGCTGGCACGCCCGTCATGATCCCACTCACGTCCCCGGCAATTCGCACGGAGCGGGAACAACACGCCGCCGGGGCCCGTTGGACGTGGTGGCCGGCGCACTCCGTGTCCCCCGGGCCCACTTGAGAAGAGCCTTTGTGGAATACCGTTCGGCTGGAGCCACACTGCGCCACGCCGCCGAGAGGCGACCAAGTGCGCCGGCCCCTTTCGTTCACCCTGAGATCTTGATCCGGCACCGTATGCTGTCGTGTTGTGACGGCTAGCGCGGAACCTGCGACGGTGAAGCTGGGGCCTCGCGCGTTCTTCCGCATGCCGGGTTTCCGCAGGCTGCTGTTCTCCCGCTTCGCCGCGCAGTGGTCCGACGGGGTCTTCCGCGCCGGGCTCGCCGGAGCGGTGTTGTTCAACCCCGAACGCGGCGCCGACCCGCTGACCATCGCCGGCGGGTTCGCCGTCCTGCTGCTGCCGTACTCCGTGATCGGCCCGTTCGCGGGCGCGCTGCTGGACCGGTGGGACCGGCGGCGGGTGCTCGTGACCGCCAACTTGTTGCGCGGGCTGGCGATCGTCCTCGCCTCCGCGGCCGTCGGGTTCGGGCTCGCCGGTACGGAGTTGTTCGTGCTGGCGTTGCTGGTCGAGGGCGTTTCGCGGTTCGTCGGCTCCGGTATGTCGGCTTCGCTCCCGCACGTCGTGCCCCGGCACTCGCTGGTGACGGCGAACGCGGTCGCCACGACACTCGGCGCGATGGTCGCGGTCGTCGGCGGTGGTTGCGCGATCGGGCTGCGGGCGGTGATCGGCTCCGGTAACACCGGTTCGGCCTGGACCACGGCGACCGCGGTGCTCGGCACGATCGTCGCCGCCTTCACCGCCTCGCGTTTCACCGCGGGGAGCCTCGGCCCGGACTCCGTCGACGAACCCGAGGACGCCTTCGTCGCCGTGGCACGCGGGCTCGCCGACGGCGGGCGCGCCGCGCTGGGTGCGCCCACGGTCACGGCGGGGTTCGTCGCCCTGTTCGCGCACCGGGCGTCCTACGGCATCTCGCTGCTGCTCACGGTGCTGCTGCTGCGCTACTCGTTCACCGACTCCGGACTGCTCAAGGCCGGGCTGCCGGGGCTGGGACAGCTCGCGGTGATGGGCGCCGCGGGCATCCTGCTCGCCGGGTTCGCCACGCCGCGGCTGGTCAACCGGTTCGGCAGGCACCGCGTCGTGCTCAGCTGCCTGCTGCTGGCCGCCGCGAGCCAGGCCGGGCTCGGGCTGCCGATGCGGCTGCCCACGATCCTGCTCGCCGCGTTCCTGATCACCGGTGCCGGCCAGGTGCTCAAGCTGTGCGTCGACTCGGCGGTGCAGCGGGACATCGGGGACGAGGCCCGCGGCCGCGTGTTCGCGCTCTACGACACCCTGTTCAACATCACGCAGGTGGTCGCGGTGGCGGCCGCGGCGGCCTTCGTCCCGCTCGACGGGCGGTCGCCCGCACTGCTGCTCGTCGCGACGGCCGTCTACCTGCTCGGCGGGGGTGGCTATCTCCTGGCCATCCGCCGCAAATCGTGAGTCCGGCCGGAGCTTCTCGCTTACAGTGAGCGCGATGGACGCCACGGCAGGACAACCGCTCGCCGTGACCTTCCGGCACGCCCGGGTGGTCGACGCGCCCGGCTCGCCGCTGCCCGAGGACGAGGTGCCGCGGGTCCTGCGGTACCTGGAACGCCAGCCCGCCGTCCTGGTCGGCAGCGGCTTCGGACCGGACAGGTTCACCGGCGAGGTGGACGTGCCGGAGAGCTACCACACGGACGGCACGTGGGTCTGGCACGCGTCGGTGCCGCACTA
Organism: Amycolatopsis sacchari; assembly: GCF_900114035.1. Lineage (GTDB taxonomy): Bacteria > Actinomycetota > Actinomycetes > Mycobacteriales > Pseudonocardiaceae > Amycolatopsis_E > Amycolatopsis_E sacchari. The sequence goes on from NZ_FORP01000006.1 coordinate 148,471, forward strand.
CCTGCGCAAGCACGGCATCCCGCCGGAGCCGGACTTCCTCGCGCACATCCGCGCCCAGGACCACCGGCCGCCGTATGTCGACAAGTTGCTGCGCCGCACGGCGGCCGCCGACCTGCTCGGCCGTCCCCGGCCCCGCGCCGACGCCCGCGACCTCGGCCCCACCAGCGGGGACGTCGCCGCGGCGCTGGAGACGCAGACCGACCCGAAGCTCGACGACGCCGCGCTGCTCGTCGTGCTCGCGGAGCGGCTCGGCCAGCAGGGGGTCTGGCCGGAGGCGTACCGGATCGCGGCACGCGCCGACCACGCGTGGTGCCTCAACGCGACCGACCGGGGCTGGGAGGTCGCGTGGTACGAGAACGACGAGCCCGTCGAGGCGCACCACTTCGAGCAGGCGCAGGACGCGGCGCAGTTCCTGCTCGGCACGCTGCTGCTGCACCCGGCGCGGCGCACGGCCGGTCAGGAGACCCCGCTGGAGACGTCGGCGGAGCTGGCCGACTGGCCCATCCAGCCCACCGAAGGCGAGCCACCGCTGACGTTGTTGCGCAACAAGCGGATCGTGCGCCTCGCGGCGGGCACCGTGGTGCTGCGCTTCGGCGGTGACGGCGGGAACCTGGTGCACCACGACGAGACCCGGTTCCCCACGACGTCGCTGCCGATCGAGCGGGAACGCGACGAGCGGAAGTACCGGGTGTGCCGCCCGCTGTCGGTGATCCTCGGCATCGCGGTGCCGTGGGCGGGGCTGCCCGGCGGCGCGGTGAGCTACGTCCTGCCGCGGGCGGTCCGCGACCACGTCACCGATGGCAGTCTCGAGCGATTTGTCGGTTAGGTTCTACGAGTCCGTGACACAGGCACAGGGGGAGAAGTGCGTTACCGAGTAGAGCTGGCGGCCCGTCCGGACGGGTTGTACGGCGTGTGGCAGGGCCGGGCGTTCCAGGCGGAACGCTCCACGACGGACGGCACCCTGCTGCTCGTCGCGGCCCCCGACGAGGACGCGCCGGAGGACTTCGACACGGAATGGCAGTCGCGTCCGGCGAAGGTCGTCCCGGAGGACCAGGCCGAGGGCACCTTCACCCTCCAGACGCACTGCCTGTTCGACGACGAGATCTTCCGCATCGCCCCCGACCCCGACCCGCGCGTGCTGACGCTGCGCTGGTCCGGGACGGACGAGGAGCGGGCCCGCCAGCTGGGGCTCACCGAGCTGACCGCGACCGCGGCCCCGGACGAGATCACCGCGCTGTGGCAGGAACGCCACGACTTCCCCGGCGCCACCCGGCCCCAGCCGGGGCAGGGGGACCCGGAGGAGCTGGTCCGGTCGATCGCGCTGACCGTGCGGGCGGTGCTGCCCGAGGGCTGGCAGCGGGTCGCGGCCCAGTTCCGGCAGGTGGGGGACTACGCCGAGATCGAGATCCGGTCGCTGGGCGAGGCGGAGTCGGTGTCCCTGCCCGCGCCGCCGCGGCTCGGCCAGCTGTTCTCGCAGCTGCGGTCCGCGATGTACCGGTCCGACACGGGCACGTGGTTCCAGGGCACGCTCACGCTCGAAGCGCCGTCGTCGTTCTCCTTCGACTACGACACGACGAGCGAACCGAACTGGCGGCAGTCCCCGCGCGACCGGCTGACCGCCCGGTCCTACGACGCCGAGCTGGAGCGGTTCCCGCGTGAGCGCAGGCAGGTGCCGGAGTGGCTGGCCGGCAAGGCCGGGCTGCCGCTGGACATGCCGTTCCGGCAGGCGCGGCTGCCCGAGCAGCCGCAGCCGCTGGCGCAGGACGAGGTCCGGCCGGTGCTGGACTACCTCTACCGCGCGCCGGTCGTGGTGAGCAGGCCCGGCTGGCTGCCCGACACGGTCAACCCGGGCGGTCCCGCGGACGTGCCGGACGCGTTCCACACCGACGGCCTGTGGATCTGGCCCGCCGCCGTGCCCCACTACCTGCGGAAGTACGGCATTCCGCCGGAGCCGGAGCTGCTGGAGCGCATCAGGGCTGCGGCCTACCGCGTGCCGTACCTGTCGTCGCAGGTCCGGGCCGCGGCGGAGGCGGAAGTGCTCGGCCGCCCGCGGCCGCCGGTGCCCGCACCACCGGAGCCGGACCCGGTCGCGGTGGTCGACCGGGGCGGCGAGCCGCCCATGGGGCTGCGGGCGTCGCAGGTGCTGACGGTGCTGGAACGACGGCTGGGGGAGTACGGCATCCCGCAGTCGGCGTACCGGATCGGCGAGGCCGTCGAAGGCGCGTGGTGCCTGGTGCGGACGAAGGCGAGCTGGGAGGTCAGCGGCCCGGGCGGTGGGGAACCGGCGGCGTTCTCGCACGTCGAGGAGGCGGCGCGGTTCCTGCTGGGGTCGCTGCTGCTGTACCCGGCGCGCACGGAGGAACCGCAGCAGCTGGACTGGCCAATCGTGCCGCTGCGGGGTGAGCCCCCGCTGAACTTCTTCCGCGCGAAGCGGATGATCGTCCTCCCCGCGGGGACGACGGTGCTGCGCTTCGGGAACGACACGGGGAACCTGGTGCACGAGCCGGGAACGCGGTTCCCGGAGGCGTCGCTGGCGCCGGAACGGGAGCAGCTGCAGCAGCGGTACCGCCTGGTCCGCGGCCTGCCCGCGCTCACCGGCGTGACCCTCCCGTGGGGCCCGATGCCCGGCGGCGCGATCGGCTACCTCCTGCCGCGCCCCATCGCGCAGCACGTGGAAATGGGCGCCCTGGAGCGGCTCTAACGCTGGAGATTGGTGATCAGCGCGACGATCTGCGACATGCCGAGGGAGATCTTGGTGAAGCCCTCGTCGACCTTCCGCTCCAGGCGGTCGACCTTGCGCTCCAGCTGCTCGAGGCGCCTGCCGTGGTCCTCGAGGATCTTGCTGTGCTCCAGCTGGGTGGCGCGCAGGGAGTTCAGCAACGCGTTGTCCATCCGCTGCCGTGCTCGCCACGCTTCGGTCGCCATGCGGGCATCCTCCCTCGCGGTCTTGGCGATCTCAAGCGCTTCCTTCGCAGTGGCCTCAGCGACGACCACGCGGCTCTCCAGTTGTTCGGTCATGGCGCCACCGTAGGACCCGCCAAAACCGCCTCTGACCTGCGGACGCGCTGTATCGCGGCATCGCGGCCTAGCGCGGCATCCAGAGGGTCACGCGGGTGCCGCCGCCGGGGCTGGACTCCACGCGGGCGCTGCCGCCGGCCTCCGCGAGCCGGGCCGTGATCGACTCGCTGATGCCGAAGCCCGCCGGGCGGTCCGACTCGTCGAAGCCGGTGCCGTGGTCGCGGATCACGACGGCGATGCCGCCGCGTTCCTCCGCGACGCGGACCACCACCTGGTCCGTGCCGGCGTGCTTGAGGGTGTTGCGCATCGCCTCGCGGGCGGCGTCCCTGATGGCCAGCTGGCGCACTTCGTCGAGGGTGTCCTCATCGAGCTCGGCCATCACGAGCTGGGCACGCAGCCCCTCCCTGGCCATCTCCGCCGCGAGCGCCGTCAGCTTCTCGCCGAGCGGGCGGGCCGCCTCCTCGTCCGCCTCGCGCTGCGCCGACTCCAGCAGCTGCCGCACCTCCAGCGCCTGCGCCCGCGCGATGCCCCGCAACTCCGCCAGCTGCCGCTCGGGGTCGCCGCCCCGCGGCAACGCCATGCTCTCCAGCGTCTGCAACACCGTGTCGTGCAAGGCGCGGTGCTGCCGCGCGCGCTCCGCGAGCCGTCCGTGCCGGATGCCGTACGCCAGCGCGAGCCGCGTGCCGAGGCCGAGCAGCACGAGGGCGCCGGTGGCCGTGAGCAGGACGCCGAGCATCGTGCCGAGCGCGGCGAAGCCTTGTTTCACGTTGAACACGCCCGTGTTGAGCTGCCAGGCGAGCATGCTCAGCGGGATGCTGAGCAGCATCAGCCCGCCGCCGTAGCCGATCCCCAGCGCCAGGGTCAGCACCGCGATCCCGCCCAGCAGCTCCTTGTCCGGCACCTGCATCGCCGCGGCGAACGACGACTCCGGGACCGCCACGGCCACCACGAGGTACGCGGCGAGCGTGAACACCACGTCAAGCAGCAGCAGCCTGCCCGCGTTGCCGTTCTCGAACGGCGCCGACCGCAGCAGCCAGCGCAGCCCGAACACGTTCAGCGCCACGCACAGCACCGCGACGACGACCACGACGGGCGAGCTGCCACCTTCGGCGAAGAACGCCACCAGCGCGCCGACCACGGCGACGATGCGGTACAGCAGCGGCACCATCGCCACGTACCGCGTCGCGCGCAGCAGCAGGTTGTCGCGCACCCCGGTGTCGACCGGTCCGGCCATCCGCCGCATCCGGCGCAGCGCCGGCACGGGCGTCGGGTCGGCGATGCTGTCGTCCAGCTCGCTGGACGCCGTCGCCATCGCCGGGGCACCCCGGCGGAGGAGGGTCAGGAGGAACCCGGCACGTCGCTGTTCCGAACTCACGCCTGTTCAGTCCCCCTCGGGCCGCCGGAAGTTACGAAATCCCGTTTTCCTCGGCCCAGCGCCGCAGCTCCGCGACAGCTTCTTCGTGGGACAGGGGCCCGCGGTCCAGCCGCAGCTCCTTGAGGTACCGCCACGCCTTGCCGACCAGCGGACCCGGCGGCAGGTTCAGCAGCCGCATGATCTCGTTGCCGTCGAGGTCGGGGCGCACCTTCGCGAGGTCCTCCTCGGCCTGCAGCCGGGCGATCCGCTCCTCGAGCTCGTCGTACGTGCGCTGCAGCGCGGCGGCCTTGCGCTTGTTGCGCGTGGTGCAGTCGGCACGCACGAGCTTGTGCAGGCGCTCGAGCAGCGGCCCCGCGTCGGTGACGTAGCGCCGCACCGCCGAGTCCGTCCACTCGCCCTTGCCGTAGCCGTGGAACCGCAGGTGCAGGAACACCAGCTGGCTCACGTCGTCCGCGATCTGCTTCGAGTACTTCAGCGCCCGCAACCGTTTGCGCGCCATCTTCGCGCCGACGACCTCGTGGTGGTGGAAGCTCACGCCGCCACCGTCCTCGAACCGCCGGGTGGCCGGCTTGCCGATGTCGTGCAGCAGCGCGGCCAGGCGCAGCACGAGGTCCGGCCCGTCCTGCTCCAGCGCGATCGCCTGCTCCAGCACGGTCAGCGAGTGCTGGTAGACGTCCTTGTGCTGGTGGTGCTCGTCGATGGCCAGGCGCATCCCGGGAACCTCGGGCAGCACGTGCTGGGCCAGCCCGGTGTCGACCATCAGCTCCAACGCGCGGCGTGGCTGGGCGCCCAGCAGGAGCTTCGAGATCTCCGTCTGCACGCGTTCGGCGGTGATGCGCTGGATCTCGCCCGCCATCTCCGTCATCGCCTCGACCACGCGGGGCGCGGGCGCGAACCCCAGCTGCGACACGAACCGCGCGGCCCGCAGCATGCGCAGCGGGTCGTCGGCGAAGGACTCCTGCGGCGTGGCCGGGGTGTCGAGGAGCCGCTGGGAAAGCGCTTCCAGCCCGTTGTGCGGGTCGACGAACTGCTTCGTCGACAACTCGATCGCCATCGCGTTGACCGTGAAGTCCCGGCGCAGCAGGTCACCCTCGATGGTGTCGCCGAAGGTGACCTCGGGGTTGCGGCTGACCCTGTCGTAGCTGTCGGCGCGGAACGTGGTGATCTCCAGCGTCGCACCGCGCTTCGTGACGCCGACGGTGCCGAACTCGATCCCGGTGTCCCACACCCCGTCCGCCCAGCCGCGCACGATCTCGAGGATGCGCTCGGGCCTGGCGTCGGTGGTGAAGTCGAGGTCGCTCGACAGCCTGCCGAGCAGCGCGTCGCGCACACTCCCGCCGACGAGGTAGAGCCGGTGGCCGGCGTCGGCGAACCGGCCGGCCAGCTCGTCGGCGAGCGGGGAGATCCGCATCAGCTCGACCACGGCGTTCCGCTTGGCAGCGAGTTCGTTCACTGGGACACAACCACCTGCAGGATCTCCTGTTGCCGGACGAGACACGAGTAGCCAGCGTACCCATCGACCGAAAGTGAGGGCTCAACTACGCGTTCGCAACCGCTGAGCACCGGCAACCACTAGCATCGCAGCATGTCTGGATCGGCCGGTCGTTCCGACGGCGGCAAGCCGCGACGCAGGTCGCGACGGCGCCGCGGCCGGAAGATGACCACGGTCGACGAGACGTCCGCCGGCGGCCTCGTGGTGGACGCCGGGCGCGAGCGGGCCGTGTTGATCGGCAGGCTCGACCGGCACGGCAAACTGCTCTGGTCCCTGCCCAAGGGGCACATCGAGGACGGCGAGACGGTGGAGCAGACCGCACTGCGCGAAGTCAAGGAGGAGACCGGCATCTCCGCGCGTGTGCTCTGCCCGCTGGGGACGATCGACTACTGGTTCGTGGCCGAGCGCCGGCGGGTGCACAAGACCGTGCATCATTTCCTGCTGGAAGCCGTCGGTGGCGAGCTCTCCGACGAGGACGTCGAGGTCACCGAGGTGGCCTGGGTACCGGTCGCGGACCTGGAGCGCTGGCTCGCCTACACCGACGAACGCGCCCTGGTGCGCAGGGCCCGAGAGCTGTTCGCGGACGAAGAGCCGGCGACCGAAGGAGTCGGAGAGTGAAGCGGTTCGCCGCCGTGGTGTCGGTCGCGTTCCTGATCGTGCTGCTCGCCCCGCTGTCCGCGGCCGCGCAGTCGGTGACGGACACCCCGAACCGGCTGCGGCTGGACGTCACGCAGATGAACCCCCGCGTGCTGACGTCCACCTCCACCACGCTCAACATCACCGGCACGGTGGCCAACGTCGGCGACCGGCGGATCACTGACCTGCAGGTGAAGCTGGACCTCGGCGAGCGGCTGGGCACGGAAAAGCAGGTCCGCTCCGCGATGTCCGGTACGCCGGCCGCGGCGGCGACCAGCACGAAGTTCCTCGACATCGACCCCGGCACGCTCGAACCGGGGCAGACCGGGCAGTTCACGATCACCGTGCGGCTCGACGGCACCGCGGGCGGCCTGCGCGTGCCGAACGCCGGGGTGTACCCGCTGCTGGTGAACGTCAACGGCACGCCCGCGTACGGCGGGCAGGCGCGGCTGGCGTCGCTGAGCCTGCTGCTGCCCGTCCTCGGCGCCCCCGGCAAGCCGCAGGCCCAGCCACCGGCTGATCCCTCGGAGGTCACCGTCGTGTGGCCGATCGCCGACACGCGGCCGCGGATCGTCGCGGCCCCGTTCAACGGCAAGGTCGTGCTGGGCGAGGACGTGCTGGCCGGGGACCTGCGGCCCGGCGGGCGGCTCGACGCGCTCGTGTCGTCCGCGCTGGCGGTCCGCGACGACGCGCAGCTGTCCCGGTCGATCTGCTACGCCGTGGACCCCGACCTGCTGGACACCGTGGACACGATGAGCCGCGGGTACGAGGTCCGCACGCCGACGGGGAACGTGCCCGGCAGCGGCGCCGACGCGGCGAAGGCGTGGCTGGGCTCGCTCAGGCAGCTGGTCGCGAACCAGTGCGTGATCCAGATGCCCTACGCCGACGCGGACCTGTCCGCGCTGGCGGGCGTCCGCGGCGGTGACCTGATGGCGTACGCGCTGAACACCGCGCAGCACGTGCAGCAGCTGATCGGCACGCAGCCCCTGCCGGGCGTGCTGTGGGCGGACGGCCCGCTCGACTCCGCCGCGCTCACCGCCCTGCAGAACGCGGGGATCAGGACGCTCGTGGCCGACCCCGCCGACCTGTCGGGAGACGCGGAGGACGCGGCGACCGTCAAGGGCACCTCGCTGCGGGCCCAGCCTGCCGACTCCCTCGTCGCGACCGGGCTGGCCGGGGCGCGGGGCCGCTCGGCGTCGGCCGCCGCGACCCCGCCGGACGACCCGGCGATCGGTGCGCAGAACGGCCTCGCCGCGCTCGCCTTCCGCGGGCTCACGGGGTCGACCGGCTCGGTGCTGGTCACCCCGCCGCGGCGCTGGTCGCTGCCCGAGGCCGAGCTGACGCGCCTGTTGCAGGGGGTCGGCGAGCTGATCAGCAGGCGGATGCTGACCGCGCTCCCGCTGAACCAGCTGCTCGCGACCGCGCCCGCCGAGACGACGACGATGAACTACACCGCGGAGGACGTCGCCGCGGCCACGCCCACGTCGGTGACCGGCACGATGTCCTCGATCGAGGCGACGATGGCGGACCTGCGGAGCGCGATGGCGATCGACCCGGTGGCGCAGGTCGACCCCGACCAGCTGCTGATGCCGCTGCGGTACGCGCTCGTGCGCAACACGTCGACGGCCTGGCCGCCCGGCACGGACGCCGCCGAGGTGTCCGCGGCCGACTCCCGCACCCAGCTGCAGGCGCTGCTCGGCCAGGTCACGGTGGACACCCCCGGCGTGCCGATCTCGCTGGCCTCGGGTTCGGCGCCGCTGCCGGTGTTCCTGCACAACTTCCTGCCGGTGCAGGTCAACGTGCGGGTCACGCTCAACAACAGCACCGGGCTGCGCACGGGTGACATCGGCGACGTGCTGCTGCCCGCGGGGCTCGGCAGCAACAACAAGATCACCATCCCCGCGGAGGCGCTGCGGGCGGGCCGGTTCAGCGTGACCGTCGCGCTGAGCACGCCGGGCGGCACCCAGCTGGGCAGCCCCGCCCGGTTCGAACTCCGGTCCAACCAGTACGGCGTGGTGACGCTCGTGCTGACGATCGCCGGCGGTGTCGCGCTGGTGCTGCTTTCGGGTCGGCAGATCTATCGCCGGGTCCGTGGCCGGGGGAAGCAGTGATTACCCTGGAGTGACGATATCGACCGCCGAGGATTGGGCACGCGTTGGACAGAGAGCCGGGGTGGCCACCCGAGCGTCCCGCCGAACGTGTGGCGAGGCGGCCACCGACTGACCGCCAGCCGCCGTCGGAGCAGCCCACCCGGCGGGTGCCGCCGGTCAACGGCCGCCGCCGGCAGCCGCCGCCCCCTCGGGCCCAGGTCCCGCCGCCGCCCGTGCGGCAGCAACCGCCGCCGCGCCAGCCGCAGCCCCCGCGCCGCCAGCCGGTGCGGCCGTGGCGCCAGGAACGCGAGCGCCAGCAGGACAGCATGCCCTTCGGGGCGCCGCCGCTGCCGCCGAACGACCCCGACGCGACGATGTTCATCCCCCGCATCGGCGGGGTGCCCGCGAGCTCGAAGTGGCCGGTCGCCGACCCGGACTCGATGCGGCCGTACGACACGCTGGCCACGCGGATGCTGCCGCGGCTGCCCAGCCCGCCTCCCGCCGCGAGCACGTTCGGCGCGGGGCCGGGCCTCGACGCGACGGGCTACCTGCCGAAGGTCGAGCCGCCGGCCAAACCGGCCGCGCCGTCGCTGGCCAAGTCGAGCAGCCGGATCGCGATCGCCTCCCTGATCAGCCGCATCACCGGCTTCTTCTGGAAGATCATGCTGGTCTGGGCGGTGGGCACCGGCATCGTCAACGACTCGTTCAACATCGCCAACACGCTGCCGAACATCGTGTTCGAGCTGCTGCTCGGCGGGGTGCTGAGCAGTGTCGTGGTGCCGCTGCTGGTCCGTTCGCAGGACGACCCGGACGGCGGTGAGGCGTACACGCAGCGCATGCTCACGGTGGCGTTCGTGCTGCTGCTGGTCGGCACGGTGATCGCCGTCATCGCCGCGCCGCTGTTCACGTCGCTGTACCTGGACAGCGGCAGCGGCAAGGCGAGTCCCGAGCTGACCACGGCGTTCGCCAGGCTGCTGTTGCCCGAGATCCTGTTCTACGGCGTGTTCGCGCTGCTCTCGGCGGTGCTCAACGCGAAGCAGATCTTCGGTCCGGCGGCGTGGGCGCCGGTGGTGAACAACCTGGTCGTGATCGCCACGCTGGCCGTGTTCATGGTGCTGCCCGGCCAGATCAGCCTCGACCCGGTGCGGTTGGGCGAGCCGAAGCTGCTGGTGCTCGGCATCGGCGTGACGATGGGCATCGTCGTGCAGGCGCTCATGCTCGTGCCGCCGCTGCTGCGCACCGGGTTCCGGTTCAAGTGGCGCTGGGGCATCGACCGGCGGATGCGGGAGTTCGGCGGCCTGGCGCTGTGGATCCTCGGCTACGTCGCCGTCAGCCAGATCGGTTTCACGATCAACACGCGGGTGCTGACCAGCGGCGACGCCGGTGGCGTGACGATCTACTCGAACGCCTGGCTGCTGTTCCAGCTGCCCTACGGCGTCATCGGGGTGTCGCTGCTGACCGCGATCATGCCCCGGCTGAGCCGCAACGCCGCCGACGGCGACACCCGCAAGGTCGTCGCCGACCTGTCGTACGCCTCGCGCATCTCGACCGTGATGCTCGTCCCGATCGCGGCGGTGCTGAGCGTCATCGGCTCCCCGGTCGGCGTCGCGTTGTTCAGCGGCGGCGAGAACTCCGCCGCGCAGGCGCAGCGGCTCGGCGAGGCACTGGCGATCTCGGCGTTCGGCCTGCTGCCGTACGCGCTGGTCATGCTGCAGCTGCGGGTGTTCTACGCGATGAAGGACGCCCGCACCCCGACCCTGATCATGATCGTGATGACGCTGGTCAAGATCCCGCTGCTGTACCTGTGCCAGGCGCTGCTCTCCGACGAGAACATCGTGCTGGGCGCCATGATGGTCAACTCGCTGACGTTCGTGGTCGGCGCGATCATGGGCCAGGTGTGGCTGTGGGTGAGCCTCGGCAACCTCCGCAGCAAGCGCGTGCTCGGCGTCATCCTGTTCACCGTCGTCGCGAGCGTGCTGGGCGTGGTCGCGGCGGTGCTCGTCGGCACGGTCGTGCCGGACTTCGGGCCGCGGCTGACGGCGTGGATCAAGCTGGTGCTGCAGGGGATCGTCGGCCTCGGCGTCTCGTTCGGCGTGCTGGCTGCCCTCAAGGTCGAGGAGCTTGCCCCGGCAACCAAGCGGTTCACCCGTTTGGTGAAGCGCCGGTAACAATCGACACACCGATAACCCTGAATGACCCGTCGTACTCGCGTACGCTCGTCTCTTGAATGGGCGAAAAGAGAGAGCGTGGGGTGGACGAGAAGCGGAGCGAGCACGTCGGTGTCCGCGCGCGGGGTGGTTCCCTCGCGCCCGGCAGTGTCGTCGGTGATGGCAGGTACCGGCTCCTTGCCCAGTTCGGGATCGACGAACGCGCCGGTGCGCACCTCTGGCGGGCCCGTGACGGGCAGCTCCGCCGTGACGTCGCGCTGACGCTGCTGGTGGGTGACCCGGCGGACGCCGAGTCGGCCCGCATGGCGCGCCGCACCCTCGAACGAGCCGCGCACGCCGCGAAGTTCACGCACGAAGGCGTCGCCCGCGTGCTCGACGTCCTCAGCCTCGGCAACGGCATCACCTCCAGCGAGGGGCTGCTCGGGGTCGTGGTCACGGAGTGGACCAAGGGCACCGACCTGATCGACCTGGTCGCCGAGCACCCGGTCGCCCCGCTCACCGCCGCGCGCATGGTGCAGAAGCTCGCCGGCGCGGTCGAGCGCGCCCACCACGCGGGTCTCGTGCTCGGCCTCGACCACCCGCAGCGGCTGCGGCTGACCACGGACGGCACGCTGCGGCTCGCGTTCCCCGGTCCGCTGCCGGACGCGACGCTGCGTGACGACGTCAAGGCGATCGGCGCCGTGCTGTACCTGCTGCTCACCGGCCGGTGGGCGCTGCCGGGCGGTCCGGCGGCGATCCCTGCGGCCCCGCACGCGCCGAACGGCAGACTCGTGCCGCCCCGTGCGCTGGTGCCCTCGGTGCCCGCCGAACTCTCGTCGCTGGCCGTGCGGACGATCGAGGACGGCGGGCACGGTGGTATCCGGACCAGCGCCGCCATCCTGCAGGCGCTCGAACTGGCCGCCGAGGCCGAGGAACGCACCCAGCTGATCAACGCCTCCGGCGTCAAGCCCGACGACGACGGCACGATCTGGACCACCAAGAAGCCGGTCAAGGACAAGGCCAGGCGGCGCAAGCTCGCGCTCGGCGTCACGGTGCTGGTGGTCGCCGCGGTCGCGATCCTCGCGTGGCTCGGGATGCTCGCGATCAGCTTCTTCCAGGACAGCCCCACGGCCGGTCCGCCGATCAACGTGGCCCAGCCGACGTCGACGGCCGCCCCGCCGCCCACGTCGTCGGAGGTGCCTCCACCCACCAGCGGCAGCCCGAGCGGGCAGGCGCAGCTCGGCGCCCCCGTCAAGCCCGCCAGTGCCAGCGTCTACAACCCGGACGGCGACGGTGACAACACGAGCCGGGCGAAGAACCTGATCGACGGTGACCCGGGCACCACGTGGCGCACCGACCAGTACCGGCAGCAGTTCCCGACGATCAAGCAGGGCGTCGGGATCATCGTGAACTTCGACAACCCGATCAACCTGGGCAAGGTGACGATCGACGGCGGCAGCGCGGGCACGGTCGTCGAGCTGCGGGCGGCCGACTCCAAGGAGCCGCCGCTGAGCTCCACGCGCGTGCTGGGCACGGCCACGCTCAACGGGCCGACCACGGACATCACGCTGCCCCAGCCCCAGCAGGGGGAGTACTTCGTGCTGTGGATCAGCCAGCTGACGAACAGCTCCGGGAAGTACCAGTCCCAGATGGGCGAATTGACGTTCCTGCCTGCCCAGTAGTGTGTCGCGGGTGACCGCAGCCGTACCGACGGACGCCGAGCTCATCGCGGCGCATGCCGCGGGGGACCCCGCAGCGTTCAGCGAACTGGTCCGGCGGCACCGGGACCGGATGTGGGCCGTCGCGTTGCGCACGCTGCGTGACCCCGAGGAGGCGGCCGACGCGCTGCAGGACGCCTTCATCTCCGCCTTCCGGGCCGCCGGCAACTTCCGTGCCGAGTCCCAGGTGACCACGTGGCTGCACCGCATCGTGGTCAACGCCTGCCTCGACCGCATGCGCCGCAGGCAGGCCCGCCCGACGGTGCCGCTGCCGGAGACCGGGTTCAACGAACCCGCCACCCCGCGTGACTCGATGGCCGACCGCGAGACGCGGCTGGTCATCACCGCCGCGCTCGACCAGCTGCCCGAGGACCAGCGCACGCCGATCGTGCTGGTCGACGTCGAGGGCTACTCGGTGAGCGAGACCGCGAAGCTGCTCGGCATCGCCGAAGGCACCGTGAAGAGCCGCTGCGCCAGGGGCCGCGCGAAACTCGCCAAGGTTCTCGGTCATCTGCGGAACCCGGATGCGATTGCGAACGTCCCAACTTCCGAAAGCAAACGCCGACGGGAGGCTCGATGACGGACGAGAGTCGGGGGATCGCCGGCCGGCCGTGGTCTGTCGACCTGCTCGCGGACCTGCAGGCGGGCGCGCTCGACGAGCACGAGGCGGCCGGGTTGTGGCCGCGCGTCCAGGCCGACCCCGAGGCCCGCGCGATCCTCGGCGCGCTCGAGGCGACCACGGCAGACCTGGCGAGCCTGGCCACCGCGCCCGCGCCGCCGATGCCCGCCGAAGTGGCCGCCCGGATCGACGCCGCCCTGGCACGGGAGGCGGGGCAGGCCCCGCCCGCTCCGGTGGTGGACCTCGCGGCCGCACGGCGCAGGCGGAACAAGCGGATCGGCTGGGTCAGCGGTGTCGTCGCCGTGGCCGCCGCCGCGGTGGCCGCGATCGCCGTCGTGGTGCCGAAGTCCGCGGACACGACGGGTACGCCGGTGGCCCAGCCGCCCGCGAGCAGCGCGCCTTCCGCCGGCTCCCTCGCCGTGCGCAGTGACCAGCCGCAGGCCGCGGTCGGGCAGCTGAGCACCGGGGTCAAGGACTACGGCCCGCTCGGTGACGCGCAGCGGCTGAGCACGTGCCTGCAGGAGGCCGGGTTCGCGCCGACCGCCGCGCCGATCGGGGTCCGCCCCGGCACGGTCGACGGCAGGCCCGCGGTGCTGGCGCTGCTGACCACGGGCAAGCTCGCCGAGTTCCGGCTCGTCGGGCTGGCCCCGGAGTGCGGGCCGCGGGCGCTGCTCGACAAGGTCGTCGGCAAGTAGCCTTCCACCCCGCGCGACGGGCGTCACCCCCGGGAACAGCTGACCCTACGATCGTGTTGAGCCTGGTACGCAGGTCACGACGAGCGGAGGTCACGGGTGGCAGCGGAAAACGTTCGGAACCTGATCATCGTGGGATCCGGACCGGCTGGGTACACGGCGGCGGTCTACGCCGCGCGCGCCCAGCTCGAGCCTCTGGTGTTCGAGGGTTCGCAGTTCGGTGGCGCGCTGATGACGACCACCGAGGTGGAGAACTACCCGGGCTTCTCCGGCGGCATCCAGGGTCCGGACCTGATGGACGAGATGCGCAAGCAGGCCGAGCGCTTCGGCGCGGAACTGCGTGCCGAGGACGTCGAGTCGGTCGAGCTGACCGGCGACGTCAAGTACGTGACCGCGAACGGCGTCCGGTACGCGGCGAAGGCCGTCATCCTCGCGATGGGTGCCGCCGCGCGCTACCTCAACGTGCCCGGTGAGCAGGAGCTGCTCGGCCGCGGTGTGTCCGCGTGCGCCACCTGTGACGGGTTCTTCTTCCGCGAGCACGACATCGCCGTCATCGGCGGTGGCGACTCCGCGATGGAGGAGGCGACGTTCCTGACGAAGTTCGCCAGGTCGGTGACGATCATCCACCGGCGCGAGGAGTTCCGCGCCTCCAAGATCATGCTGGAGCGCGCGCGGTCGAACGACAAGATCCGCTGGGCGCTGAACAAGCAGGTCACCGAGGTGCTGGGGGACGGCAAGGTCCAGGGCGTGAAGCTGCGGGACACCGTCACCGGCGAGGAGTCGACCCTCGACGTCACCGGTTTCTTCGTCGCGATCGGCCACGACCCGCGCAGCGCGCTGGTCCGCGGCCAGGTCGAGCTCGACGACGACGGGTACGTCGTGACCAAGGGCCGGACGTCGTACACCAACCTCGACGGGGTGTTCGCGGCCGGTGACCTGGTCGACCGCACCTACCGCCAGGCGATCACCGCCGCCGGCTCGGGCTGCAGCGCGGCCATCGACGCCGAGCGCTGGCTCGCCGAACACGCCGGCACCGAGCAGGCCGAGACCGCCCCCGAGCTGGTCGGCGGCGGCTACGGTCCGGCCAACTGACCACCTGACGTCGCATCCCACAGGTAAGGAGAGAGTCATGTCCAACACGGTGAAGGTGACCGACAAGTCGTTCGCCGACGACGTGCTGACCAGCGAGACCCCGGTCCTCGTCGACTTCTGGGCCACCTGGTGCGGCCCGTGCAAGATGGTCGCCCCGGTGCTCGAGGAGATCGCGGGCGAGCACAAGGACAAGATCAAGGTCGCGAAGCTCGACATCGACGAGAACCCGGGCACGGCCCGTGACTACCAGGTCATGTCGATCCCGACGCTGATCCTGTTCAAGGGCGGCAAGCCGGTGAAGCAGATCGTCGGCGCGAAGCCGAAGGCCGCACTGCTTTCGGATCTTTCCGACGTTCTCGCCTGAGCGAGGCAACCTGGACCCGGGGGCCTGCGTCTTCTCAAGACGGCCCCCGGGTTCTGTGCTGCCCATCCCACGCGCGGGTGACGTACTGACCGGCCCTGCGCGGTCACGGAGAGTCCACAGGGCAGAATAAGGATCCGGGTCAGCTACCCGGAACTGTTTGCGCCGCACCGGATTCCCCCCGCCGGTGCCCAAGGAAGAGCGAGGAGTGCATGCGGGTACTCCGCCGCGGTGACGCCGGTGAAGACGTCGCTGAGATCCGGTCGATGCTGGTGTCGTTGGGCCTGCTCACGGCGCCCGGCGCCGCCGACGGACACGCACTCTTCGACCAGGAGGTCGAGCGAGCCGTCCGCGGTTTCCAGCAGCGCCGGGGCCTGATCACGGACGGCGTGGTCGGCCCGGCCACCTACCAGGTGCTGCGGGGCGCGACCTTCCACCTCGGGAGCCGTCCGCTCGCGTACCTGATCTCCTCGCCCGTCTCCGGTGACGATGTGTTCGCACTGCAGGACAGGCTCACCGAGCTGGGGTACGACGCGGGTCGCCCGGACGGGTTGTTCGGTCCACGTACCGAGAAGGCCCTTCGGAACTTCCAGCGCGACTACGGGCTCACCGTCGACGGCATCTGCGGCCCGGCGACCGTGCGCGCGCTGCGCCAGCTTTCGCCGCGGGCCCGCGGCGGCCGCCCGGTGTTCCTGCGTGAGCAGGAGCAGGTGCGGCAGGCCGGCCCCCGGCTGCGTGGCAAGCGCATCGTGATCGACCCGGGTCACGGCGGTCCGGACACGGGTGTCGTGGTCGAGGGCGTGCGGGAGGCCGACCTGGCGTGGGACCTCGCGCGCCGGCTCGAAGGCCGCATGAAGGCCACCGGCATGGAGGCCCTGATCTCGCGTGGCCCCGACCAGGGCCCGACCGAGGCCGAGCGGGCCGCGTTCGCGAACGAGGCGGGGGCGGACCTGTTCCTGTCCCTGCACTGCGACTACAACCAGTCGCCGCACGCCCAGGGCGTGGCGACGTTCCACTTCGGCAACGGCTACGGCACCACGTCGACGGTCGGGGAGCTGCTCGCGGGGTACATCCAGCGGGAGCTGGCCGCGCGGACGGGGCTGCTGGACTGCCGCACGCACGCGAAGACGTGGGAGATCCTGCGGCTGACGCGCTGCCCCGCGGTGCGCGTGGAGATCGGCTACCTGAGCAACCCGGGCGACCGGGCGCGGATGTCGGACCCCGCCTTCCGCGATGTCGTGGCCGAGGGCATCCTCGTGGCGGTCAAGCGCCTGTACCTCCTCGGCGAGGGCGACCAGCCCACGGGCACCTTCACCTTCGCGGACGTGCTGGCCCACGAGCTGGCGAAGGCCGAGTAGCTAGGGTTCGGCAAGAGAACGGCGATCCCGGCGGCCGCGTCGAGGGTTTCGCCGTCCGGCCTGCCCCGTCCAGGAGCCACTTCGGCGATGACGGTGGTGCTGCCGCGGCGGTCGGAGGCGTAGTGCAGCCCGTCGAACCGAACGTCCGCGTACCCCAGTGCGGCCGCCCCGAGCGGGGACACGTTGCCGGTCCCGTCGGTGTCGGCTGCTGTTCGTCTTGGCGCGCAGGCTCCCGACCACGTCGCTCGCTGCACATGGACCGAAACGAGCAGGAACCGCCCGAAGAGAGCAATCCACTCACATGGCTGTGTACAACTCTGCCCATCTGTCCACAGAACTGTGGACAACTAGGCGCGCAGGGTGCTCGGTTCCGCCGTGCGGATGGTGACCTGGTCGAGCAGCCGCTCCAACGCCGCCTCGACGTCTTCCTTCCACGAGATCGCCGAGCGCAGCTCCAGCCGCAGCCGCGGCCACTTGGGGTGCGGCCGCACGGTTTTGAAGCCCACGGCGGTGAGGAAGTCCGCCGGCACCACGCACGTGTGCCCCAGCGCGTCGTTCCCCGGCTCCTCGGGGTCCGCGTCCCCGAACGACTCGATGGCCCGCACACCGCGGCGCGTGAGGTCCTTCGCCACGGCCTGGACGAGCGTGCGCCCCAGCCCGCCACCGCGGAACTCCGGCAGCACGTGAAAACCCGTCAACAACACGGCGTCCGCGCTGGGCGGGGACGTGGGAAAGGCATTGGCGCGCGGCACGGCGTTCGGCGGCGCGTACAGCACGAAGCCCACGGGCAGGTTGTCGCTGTAGATCAGGCGGCCGCAGGAACCCCATTCCAGCAGCACGCTGGACACCCAGGCTTCCTTCTCGACCTCCGTCGACCCGAACTCCTCGGCCTGGGCCCGCAGGTGCGGCGCCAGTTCCCAGTAGACACACCGGCGGCAGTGCTTCGGCAGCTGCTCCAGGTTGTCCAGCGTGACGCCCACGACGCGACGCGACACCCGACCTCCCAGATCGCCGTGCAGGACCGGCCGACGGGCGTGACGTATCGTCACTAGATTTCGGCCGCTTCTGAGGATAGGCGTCTGTGACGCACGCCGAAAGGCCGCGAACGTCACAAGGAAGGGTGGTTACACTCGACTGACTGACCGCCGACACGCTTGCGAAGTGCTGATGACTGCCTCGATGCCCGAACGCTCCGGCCGCCACAACCTCGATCCGCACCTCGACCGGTACGCAGCGCGCACCGCGGGGATGACCGCGTCGGAGATCCGAGCGTTGTTCGCCGTGGCGAGCAGGCCGGAGGTCGTCTCGCTGGCCGGCGGCATGCCGAACCTCGCCGCGCTGCCGCTCGACAGCCTCTCGGCGCAGATGGCCGAGCTGATCGCCGAGGACGGGCTCGTGGCGCTCCAGTACGGCTCCGCGCAGGGCATCCCGGTACTCCGGGAGCAGATCTGCGAGATCATGGCCCTGGAGGGCATCTCAGCCCACGCTGACGACGTCGTGGTGACCGTGGGCTCCCAGATGGGCCTCGACATGGTCACCCGCATCTTCTGCGACCCCGGTGACGTCGTGATCGCCGAGGGCCCGTCCTACGTCGGGGCGCTCGGCTCGTTCGCCGCGTACCAGGCGCAGGTCGTGCACGTCGCGATGGACGACAACGGGCTCGTCCCCGAGGCGCTGCGTGACGCGCTCGCCCAGGCCGAAAAGGCCGGCCGCCGCGTCAAGTTCCTCTACACGATCCCCAACTTCCACAACCCCGCCGGCGTGACGCTCGCCGTCGAGCGGCGCGCGGAGATCCTGGCGATCTGCCGCGAGCACGGCGTGCTGGTCGTGGAGGACAACCCGTACGGCCTCCTCGGCTTCGACGGGCAGACCTACCCGGCGCTGCGCTCACTCGACCCGGAGAACGTCGTCTACCTCGGTTCGTTCTCGAAGACGTTCGCCTCGGGCCTGCGGGTCGGCTGGGTGCTCGCGCCCCACGCGGTGCGCGAGAAGCTCGTGCTGGCGGCCGAGTCCGCAACGCTGTGCCCGCCGACGCTGAACCAGCTGGTGGTCTCGCGGTACCTGGCGACGCACGACTGGAAGGGCCAGATCAAGACCTTCCGCGAGAACTACCGGGAGCGCCGCGACGCGATCCTCTCCGCACTGGAACAGCACATGCCCGCCGGCTGCAGCTGGACCCGGCCTGACGGCGGCTTCTACGTGTGGGTGACCGTCCCCGAGGGCGTGGACACCAAGGCGATGCTGCCGCGCGCGGTGACCGCCCGCGTGGCCTACGCGTCGGGAACCGGTTTCTACGCCGACGGTTTCGGCAGCAGGCAGATGCGCGTGTCGTACTGCTACCCGACGCCGGAGCGGATCCGCGAGGGCGTGCGCCGTCTCGCCGGTGTGCTCGAGTCCGAAATGGACCTGGTCCGCACCTTCGGTAACGTCAGCATGAAGCCGATTTCCGGGCCGGAGAACCCGTCTCCGGACACGGCCTGATTCGCTGTCCACATCAGACACTCAGGGGAGTACGGCGTGGTTGTGCCCACCGTGGCGGTGCTGGCAGGCGGCCTCTCGCACGAACGGGACGTGTCGCTCCGATCCGGCAGGCGGCTCTCCGCCGCACTGCGTGACCAGGGGCTGACCGTTGAGGAATGGGACACCGACGCCGGGTTGCTCGACCGGCTGCGGCGGGACCGGCCGGATGCGGCCGTGATCGCGCTGCACGGCGGTGAGGGCGAGAACGGCTCGGTCCAGACCATTCTGGAGATGCTGAAGGTGCCCTACGTCGGCACCAGCTCGCAGGGCTGCCGCCGTGCGTGGGACAAGCCCACCGCCAAGGCGCTCGTCGCCGAGGCCGGGTTCTCGACGCCGGACTGGGTGGCGCTGCCCAACAGCACCTTCCGCGAGCTGGGCGCCCAGCCGGTGCTCGACGCGATCGTCGAGGACCTCGGGCTGCCGCTGATCCTCAAGCCGGACCAGGGTGGTTCCGCGCTCGGCACGCAGGTCGTGCGGGACGCGGCCGAGCTGCCCGCCGCGATGGTCGGCTGCTTCGCGTACGGCGACACCGTGCTGGCCGAGCGGCTCATCGACGGTACGGAGATCGCGGTCGGCGTCGTGGAGCGCGACGGGGGCCCGCAGGCGCTGCCCGCCGTGGAGATCGTGCCGGAGAGCGGGATCTACAACTACACGTCCCGCTACACCGCCGGCCTGACCGACTTCTTCGCGCCCGCCCGGCTGCCGGAGGACGTGGCGAAGGCGGTGGGCGAGCTCGCGGTCGCCGCGCACCGGTTGCTCGGGATGCGGGACATCTCGCGGACCGACGCGATCGTCGCGCCGGACGGCACCGTGCAGTTCCTGGAGGTGAACTCCTCGCCAGGGCTCACCGAGACGTCGACGGTGCCGATGGCGATGGAGGCGGCCGGCACGAACCTCGGTGAGGTGTTCGCCGACCTGATTTCCCGCGCGATCGCCCGCGCTGCCTGACCAGACGAACGAAGGGGCCCTCCGCGAGTCGCGGAGGGCCCCTTCAGTTATTCATCACCGTGACGAAATGGCCTGGTGTCATCCATCATCGGAATCGTGTGTCCGATTTGCCGCTTCCGGCGCCATCAGGGCGACAATCCGCTCAAGATCGTCGACCGAGCCGAACTCGACGACGATCCGGCCCTTGCGCCGTCCGAGGTCGACCTTCACGCGTGTGTCGAAGGTGTCCGAGAGGCGCGTCGCCAGCTCCTGCAGCCCCGGCGCCTGAAGCGGCTTGCGCGGCTGGGCCTTCGGCTTGGCAGGCGTCTCGCTCTTCTTGAGCGTCACCGCCTCTTCGGTCGCACGCACCGAAAGACCCTCGGCCACGATGCGGGTCGCCAGCTCCTCCTGCGCCTCCGGGTCCTCCAGGGACAGCAGGGCACGGGCGTGGCCGGCCGACAGCACCCCGGCGGCGACGCGGCGCTGCACGGGGAGGGGGAGCTTCAGCAACCGGATGGTGTTGGTGATGACGGGACGGCTGCGGCCGATGCGGGTCGCCAGCTCCTCGTGCGTCACCTCGAACTCGTCGAGCAGCTGCTGGTACGCGGCGGCCTCTTCGAGCGGGTTCAGCTGGACGCGGTGGATGTTCTCCAGGAGGGCGTCCCGCAACATCGCCTCGTCGGCGGTCTGGCGCACGATCGCGGGGATCGTCTCCAGCTCCGCCTGCTGCGACGCGCGGAGACGCCGCTCGCCCATGACGAGCTCGTACTCGTTGTCCGGCAGTTCCCGGACGACGATGGGCTGCATGAGCCCGAACTCGCGGATCGAGTGCTCCAGCTCGGAGAGCGCCTCTTGGTCGAACACCTGGCGCGGCTGCTTCGGGTTCGGCCGGATCGCATTGATCGGCACCTCCCGGTAGACCGCGCCGGCGACTTCGCCCCCGGCCGGCTTGATCTCGCTGTTGGCGGCGAACCAGTCCTTCTCGCCGTTGCGCGAGGACGCCTCGGGCCGGGTTTCGGCGGGCGTTTCACTCGCCGCGGGTCCCGTGGGGATCAACGCCGCCAGGCCGCGGCCGAGCCCTCCTCTGCGCTCCGTCATAACGTTCCGCTCCTCGATCCGTTGGTGCTGCCGCGTTCGGCGATCTCCTTCGCGGCGTCCATGTAGCTCATCGCCCCTCGCGAGCCGGGGTCGTAGGCGAGCACGGTCTGGCCGTAGCTGGGCGCCTCCGACACCTTCACGTTGCGGGGGATGACCGTCTTCAGCACGACGTCGCCGAAGTGACCGCGCACCTCGGCGGTCACCTGGTCGGCCAGCTTGGTCCGGCCGTCGTACATCGTGAGCAGGATGGTGGAGACCGTGAGCGCGGGGTTCAGGTGCTTCTGCACGAGGTCGATGTTGCTCAGCAGCTGCCCGAGACCCTCCAGCGCGTAGTACTCGCACTGGATCGGGATGAGCACCTCGCGGGCGGCCACGAGCGCGTTCACCGTGAGCAGGCCGAGCGAGGGCGGGCAGTCGATGAAGACGTAGTCGACGCCGATCTCGTTGAAGGCGTCCGCCGACAGCGACTCCTTCAGCCGGGACTCGCGGTTCTCCATCTCGACGAGTTCGATCTCGGCACCGGCGAGGTCGATCGTCGCGGGCACGCACAGCAGGTTCGGGGACTGCTCGCTGACGGCGGTCGCCTCGGCGAGCGAGACCTCCCCGAGGAGCACCTCGTAGACCGAGGGCGTCCCGGAGCGGTGCTCGATGTTGAGGGCGGTGCTGGCGTTGCCCTGTGGGTCGAGATCGATCACCAGGGTCTTGAGGCCGTGCACCGCGAGCGCGGCGGCGAGGTTCACCGCACTGGTGGTCTTCCCGACGCCACCCTTCTGGTTGGCGACCGTGAAGACGCGCCGGTGGTCCGGCCGGGGCAGGCTGTTGGGTTCGGGATGCAGAACGCGCGCCGCGCGCTCGGCTTCTTCGGCGATCGGGGTCCAGTCTGACGAAGGCGGGGTCACCGGCCGAGCCACCTCTCTGGTATCGACACTCCACCGCGCACGTCGCACGGTTTCACGTGGAACATGGCCATCTTTTCATCCCGCTCGCTTCGGCCGGGCACCGACGGTGTTGCGCCGCCGTTTCCCCTGCGCCGGTGTCCGCGGGCGGATTCGCTCGACAATCACAACGGTCGTGGGGACCTCCACGAGGCCGACCCCACATTCGGAGACCTTCGCTTCACCGCCACCGGCACGGGCGACAGCGGTCGCGTCGCGGGCGATTTCGTCCCGCGCACTGGCCCCCTTCAATGCGAGCATCATGCCACCCTCGCGCAGCAAAGGCAGGCACCAACCCGCGAGGCGGGCCAGGGGAGCGACCGCGCGGGCCGTCACGACGTCGACCTCACCGACCTCCGCCCGGACGGCACGCTCCTCCGCGCGACCACGAATCACGCGTACGTCGAGATCGAGTTCGTCGACGACCTCCGTCAGCCACTCCACCCGCCGCGCCATCGGCTCGACGAGCGTGAGCTCCAGATCGGCGCGTGCGATCGCCAGCGGGATGCCGGGCAGTCCGGCGCCCGAGCCGACATCGACCACACGCGCACCCTTCGGGACGCACTCTCCGATGACGGCGGAGTTGAGCAGGTGGCGCTCCCAGAGCCGGTCGACCTCGCGTGGGCCGATCAACCCCCGCTCGACCCCATGTCGTTCGAGCAGCGCCGCGAACCGCTCCGCGTCCGGCAGCCCGGCGCCGAACACCTCGGCCGCCGAGCCTGGCACGTCTCCCACTCGTCACCCCGTTTCACGTGAAACCACTTCTGCCGATTGTCCCTGACGCCAACATCAAGAGGGGGAGGCGGACCCGTTTCACGTGAAACAGGACGCACAAAAAAGAGCGGCCCGCCGGTTCGTCCGGCGGGCCGCTCTTCGGGTTCCTGGTTTGTCAGTCCTCGTCGTCGGGGAGGACCACCACGCGACGCTTGGGCTCCTCGCCCTCACTCTCGCTCCGCGCGCCCTTCACGGTGGCGACCGCGTCGTGCACGACCTTCCGCTCGAACGGGCTCATCGGCTGCAGGCGGACCTTCTCGCCCGTCGACACCACCGTCTCCGCCGTCGACCGGCCCAGCTCGTGAAGCTTCTCACGACGGGCGGCCCGCCAGCCCGCGATGTCCAGCATCAGGCGGCTGCGCGTGCCGGTCTCCTGCTGCACCGCCAGCCGGGTCAGCTCCTGCAGCGCCTCGAGCACCTGCCCGCGGTTGCCGACGAGCTTCTCCAGATCGTCCCCGCCGTCGATGCTGACGACCGCCCGGCCCGCCTCGACGTCCAGGTCGATGTCCCCGTCGTAGTCGAGCAGGTCCAGCAGCCGCTCCAGGTAGTCACCGGCGATATCGCCCTCCTGCACCAGGAGGTCGGCGCCCGTCGGCCCGTTCTCGTCGTCGCCGGGCTTGTCCTGCTCGGTCTCGACAGCCTCGACCGTCTCCGACATCATTCGTCTCCTTCCCCGGGGAAGCCGTCAGCGACGCTTCTGCCCCGAGCCTTTCTGTCCTGAGTTCTTGCCACCGGAGCCCGGCTTCTTCCGCTGCTGCGCCGCACCGTTCTGCGGGCGCTGCGGTTGCTGCGCGAACCGGTGGGGGGAGCCTGCCTTCGAACTGCGCTTGCCGTTACCGCTCGACGCCGCCGTGGCACCGCCGCCTTCCGGCTTGTCCTCCGTGGTCACCTTGGGCTGCTGCGCCGGCTTCTGACCGGGCTTCGGCTTGGCACCCGGCTTCGGGGCGAGCGCGTCGCGCTTCTCCTTGGCCTCGGCCTTCTTCGCGGCCTCTTCCTTGTCGATGCGGGTGTAGACCAGGCGCTGCTGCATCAGGGTCCAGCCGTTGTTCGACAGCCAGTACACGAGCAGACCGATCGGGAAGAAGGCACCGAACACGAGCACGCCCAGCGGGAAGACGTACATCGTCAGCTTCTGCATCATCGCGGCCTGCGGGTTGGCGTCGGTGGCCGCCGCCGCCTGGCGGGCCGCCGAGTGCCGCGCCGTCAGGTGGGTCAGCACGCTCGCGAGGATCATCAGCGGAACCGCGACCGGGGCCACGTGCCAGTTCCAGCCGCCACCGGTGCCGCCGAGGACCGACGCGTGGTGGATGGCGTCGCCGATGTTGACGCCGAACAGCTTCGCGTTGACGTAGGACTCGACGCCCTGCTGGTCGAAGAAGTAGTTGTTGGTCTTCGGGCCGCCACCGGCGGGCTGGATGCTGAACGCCCGGAGCACCCAGTTCAGACCGATGAAGACCGGGATCTGCAGCAGCATCGGCAGGCAGCTGCCCAGCGGGTTGACGCCGTGCTCCCGCTGGAGCTTCTGCATCTCCGCGGCTTGGCGCTGCTTGTCGTTCGCGTACTTCTTCTGGATCTTCTTCAGTTCCGGCGCGAACTCCTGCATCTTCTTCATCGACCGGACCTGGTTCACGAACGGCTTGAACATGATGCCGCGGACCGTGAACGTCAGGAACATGATCGCGAGGATCCAGGCGATCGCGTTGTTGTCGCCGAAGACGAAACCGAAGACTTTGTGCCAACACCAGAGGATGAAGGACACGGGGTAGTAGATGAAGTTGAGCACTGAGCTACTCCTCGGTTGACAAACCAGGTCTGGTGTGGCGCCAGGAGAACTTCTCGGGCACCGGGTCGCGGCCGGGTGGCGTCCACGGACCGCAGCGCAGCAACCGGCGCAGCGCGAGG
Organism: Amycolatopsis sacchari; assembly: GCF_900114035.1. Classification (GTDB taxonomy): domain Bacteria; phylum Actinomycetota; class Actinomycetes; order Mycobacteriales; family Pseudonocardiaceae; genus Amycolatopsis_E; species Amycolatopsis_E sacchari. Next base: position 173,225 of record NZ_FORP01000006.1, read on the forward strand.
TACGAACCCCGCGCGGCGCCGAACCGGGTCAGGGCCTCAACCGCGTACGTGCTGCAGCTCGGGTAGAAGCGGCAGCTCGGCGGGAGGAAGGGGGAGATGCACTTCCGGTAGAAGCGCAGGGGGAGCAGCAGGATCCAGGCGACCGGACCCGGGCGGTGAGCCTCCTGGGTCTCGTCGCCGATCGCGGTCGTGTGTTCGTTCACACCGCCGGCCCATCTTCGTCGTTGTCGGAGCAGGCCTTGCGCCGCTCCGTGAGGAGGCCGAGCCGCCGCAGTGCCGCGTCGAGGTCGGCGCCGAGTTCGGCGCTGGACGCGGTGGCCGCCGGCGGCAACGCCCTCACGACCAACGAGCTGCCGGGCGGCACGGTTCCGAGCCGGGCGGCGACGAGGTGCCGCAGTCGCCTGCTCACCCGGTGCCGCACGACGGAGTTGCCGACGGCCTTGCTCACCACAAAACCCGCCCGCGTGCTTGACGCGGGCGGGTCGGGAACCACCAGTGCGTGCACCACCAGGCGCCGCCGCCCGGCGCGGGATCCGCGGCGCATGACCTCGCGGAAATCCTCACTTCGCCGCAGGCGCGCGGCAGGGGGCAGCATGGGTTGCGCCTGGAGGTGGCGCGATCAGGCGGACAGCTTCTCGCGGCCCTTGCGACGACGGGCCGCGAGGATCGCCCGGCCGGCGCGGGTGCGCATGCGCAGCCGGAATCCGTGCGTGCGGGCGCGTCGGCGGTTGTTCGGCTGGAAAGTGCGCTTACCCTTGCTCACGACTCTGCTTCTCCTGCTCTCGACATACCGGCGGTACGAGGAACCACCGTCAGGTCTGGTGTGTCCCTGCGGCTCGTGAACGCGGACACGCGAAGGTGCCCGCGGCAAGCGGGGACTTTACGAGGGTACGCACCCGCTCAGGTGACCCGCCAGCCACCCCCCTGTAGTGCGCGGACCGGCACTTTCGGGCATTCACCGCACCGCAGGGCGCGGGCCGGGTGGCGGGCGGGGGCGGGTCGTGGAATCCTTCTGCACCAGGCGTCTTGTCTGGCAGCGCGAGGCTTTGTTAGCGTGTCTCCTCTTGAGTCACCCGTCCGTGGGGCTCGGCGCCGCCGGCGAAAGGTGCGGAGGATCTTGCTGGCGTAGGTTGCACCCGCAGGTGGAGTCGCTGTGGGTCGCCGTACATTAGTGCACAGTTGTGGACAACTCTGTGGATGGCCGCTGCCCGCGACCGTGGCCGAGGGGTGGTTCCGCCTGGGGTGACGAGGGGAGGGGAGCTGAAGCGGTGTCCGAGCACCAGATGAATCTGGGTGTCGTCTGGGAGCAGGTGGTCCGTGAGCTGTCCGACGGGACACTCTCCCCCCAGCAGCGCGCCTGGATGCGCGTCACCCGTCCGATCGGTCTGCTCGACGGCACCGCGCTGCTGGCCGCCCCCAGTGACTTCGCGAAGGAAGCCATCGAGCGCGCGCTGCGTGAACCGATCACGCACGCCCTGTCCCGCCGCCTCGGCCGTCCGGTGTCGCTGGCGGTGAAGGTCGACACGGCCGAGGTGCCGCCTCCGCCGCCGCAACCCCAGTACGCACCGTCACCCGCTCGCGTGGACAACGTGCCCGCGGAAGCCCCGGCCCGGCCGGTGATGCCGCCGCTCGACGACGGCATGCTGCCGCCGATGCGGCGCACCCGCGTCCAGGCCGAGCCCGCGAAGCCGATCCTCGCGCCCGTCGACGACGACGGAGACGAAGAAGTGGACGAAGAGGGCGACGCGCTCGCCGCCGCACACGAGATCTGGCCGATGTTCTCCGGACAGCCGGTCGCCGGCCAGCCGTACACCGCGCCGGCCCAGCCGCAGACTTCGAAGACGCGCCTGAACGAGAAGTACACGTTCGACACCTTCGTCATCGGCGCCTCGAACCGCTTCGCGCACGCGGCCGCCTTCGCCGTCGCGGAAGCGCCTTCCCGCGCGTACAACCCCTTGTTCATCTGGGGCGAGTCCGGGCTGGGGAAGACGCACCTGCTGCACGCGGTCGGGCACTACGCGCAACGGCTGTTCCCCGGGATGCGCGTGCGTTACGTGTCGACCGAGGAATTCACCAACGACTTCATCAACTCGCTGCGCGACGACCGCAAGGTGGCGTTCCAGCGCCGCTACCGCGACATCGACATCCTGCTTGTCGACGACATCCAGTTCCTGGAAGGGAAGGAAGGAACCCAGGAGGAGTTCTTCCACACCTTCAACACGCTCCACAACGCGAACAAGCAGATCGTCGTGTCCTCGGACCGGCCGCCCAAGCGGCTGGAAACCCTGGAGGACCGGCTGCGCACGCGGTTCGAGTGGGGACTGATCACCGACATCCAGCCGCCCGAGCTGGAAACCCGCATCGCGATCCTGCGGAAGAAGGCCGCGCAGGACCGGCTCGCCGTGCCTGGTGAGGTGCTGGAGTTCATCGCCTCGCGCGTCGAGGCGAACATCCGCGAACTCGAAGGCGCGCTCATCCGCGTCACGGCGTTCGCGTCGCTGAACCAGCAACCGGTCGACGTCGGCCTGGCGGAGATCGTGCTGCGCGATCTCATCCCCGATTCGCAGGCGCCGGAGATCAGCGCCCCGACGATCATGGCGACGACGGCGGAGTTCTTCGACGTGACGATCGACGACCTCTGCGGTCCCGGCAAGACGAAAGCGCTCGCCACGGCGCGGCAGATCGCGATGTACCTGTGCCGTGAACTGACCGACATGTCGCTGCCGAAGATCGGCCAGACCTTCGGTGGTCGAGACCACACCACCGTCATGCACGCGGACAAGAAGATCCGCAAGGAAATGGCGGAGCGGCGCCGGATCTACGACCAGGTGCAGGAACTGACCTTCCGCATCAAGCAGCGCGCTCGGCAGTAGCCGCGCACTGCCCCCTGATCTCCGCCAGGCCGCGTTCGACCGCGGCCTCCTTGATCCGCGCGTGTTCGTTTCCATTGCGCGACGGGGGTTTTGGAGTGTTCAAGTAGGACAGTCGCCGCAGACGTCAGGCGGCCGTTGCGGGGCAACGGTTTCCGGCGCTGCTGTCCGCGACGGCGCCCTGCACGCCGGATCCGGCCGCGCTGCACCGAGTTTTCCCGCGGACGGCACGGGTACTCGAAGCGTGCGTTCGCCTGTGATCCCGGTAACGGGACCGCATCGAAAATAGATCTCCGTCCCTCACCGGAGTGAACTCCGCGGCCCTCCGCGTCTGAGGAAAGCCTGGGCACAAACCCACCCACAGTTGGGGAAGGTTGTGTGGACAACTGTGGATGGATGTGGACGGGCTGTGGGAAGCCGGGAGTTGTCCACGGACGCCCGAAACTGTCCACGGGGAGTACTCCCCAGCTGTCCACATCCCGCCGCGCCGTCGGACCTGCGACGACACCGGCTGTCCACACAATTCACAGCCCCTATTACTGTCACTGCCCTTGTTCTTCTCAAGAAGTTCTTGCAAAGCAAAAACAGGCGGCTGTGGATCTGGGGACAAGCGGGGACGAGGCAGGACACTTGTCGACAAGTCGATGGCCTGCCCCGAATGACGGCAGGCGGGGTCACGTTCTAACGTGGGTATCCACACCCAGGCCCGCAGGTCGTTGGCGACACCGGCTGCCGGGCTCCACCACACCGCGAGATCCCTGGTCACCGCGCTGCGTACCGCGCGTCCAGGGCCGTTTGTCGATCTTCTCGAGCCCCCAAGGGGGGTGGCTCGGCTGTCGAAAGGATGGGCGCATGAAGATCCGCGTCGAGCGAGACGGGCTGGCCGACGCCGTCGCGTGGGTGGCACGCAGCCTGCCGTCCCGGCCACCGGTACCGGTACTCGGCGGCGTCCTGCTCGACGCCGGATCCGACGGGTCCACCGACGCGCTCACCGTCTCCGGCTTCGACTACGAGGTCTCCGCGACGGTGGGCGTCCCCGCGACGATCGCCGACGGCGGGCGGCTGCTCGTGTCGGGCCGGTTGCTCGCCGACATCACCAAGGCGCTGCCCGCACAGCCGGTCGAGATCTTCGTCGACGGCTCCCGCGCGTCCATCACGTGCGGCAACGCGCGCTTCTCCCTGCCGACCATGCCCGTCGAGGACTACCCGGCGCTGCCGGCCCAGCCCGCGCTCGCCGGTGAGGTCGCCGGCGACGCCTTCGGCCAGGCCGTCACCCAGGTCGCCGTCGCCGCGGGCAAGGACGACACGCTCCCCATGCTCACCGGCATGCGGCTGGAGATCTCCGGCACCACGCTCACCCTCGTCGCCACCGACCGCTTCCGGCTCGCGATGCGCGAGTTCACGTGGGAACCGGCCGAAGGTCTCGAGGACGCCGCGGTGCTCGTGCCCGCGCGGACGCTCGCCGAAGCCGCCAAGTCGCTCGGCGCGAGCGGGGCGAAGGTTTCGCTGAGCCTCGCCAGCGGTGAGGGCCTCCTCGGTCTCGCCGGCTCCGGCCGCTACACCACGACCCGCCTGCTCGACGCGGAGTTCCCGCCGTACCGCCAGCTGCTGCCCGCGCAGCACACCTCCCGCGCGGTGATCAACGTCGCCCCGCTGTCGGACGCGATCAAGCGCGTGTCCCTCGTCGCGGAGCGGGGTACCCAGGTGCGGCTGGAATTCGCGGACGGTTCACTGCGGTTGTCCGCGGGTGGTGACGACGAGGGCAGTGCCGAGGAAGAGCTGCCGGTGGACTACGAAGGCGAGCCGGTGACGATCGCGTTCAACCCGGGTTACCTGGTCGACGGCCTCGGCGCGCTGCACGCCGACCGGGCCGAGCTGACGTTCACCACCCCCAACCGTCCGGCTTTGATCAAGCCGGCAGACGAGCAGGGCCAGGTCGTTCCTGGTTACCTCTACCTGTTGATGCCGGTCCGCCTACCCGGCTGACCGGAAGCGAACGACAAAAGGGGATTTTCGATGGTTCAGCTGGGACTCGTCGGCCTCGGCAAGATGGGCTTCAACATGCGCGAGCGGCTGCGCGCCGCCGGGCACGAGGTGGTGGGCTACGACCGCAACCCCGAGGTGAGCGACTCGACCTCGCTCGCCGACATGGTGTCGAAGCTCGAGGCGCCGCGCATCGTGTGGATCATGGTGCCCGCGGGCGGCCCGACGCGCGACACGGTGGACGAGCTGGCGGGGCTGCTGTCCGACGGTGACCTGGTGATCGACGGCGGGAACTCGAAGTTCACCGACGACAAGCGCAACTCCGAGGTGCTCGCCGCCAAGAACATCGGCTACCTCGACTGCGGTGTCTCCGGTGGCGTGTGGGGCAAGGACAACGGGTACGGCCTGATGGTCGGCGGCCCCGCGGAGGACGTCGAGCGCGCGATGCCGATCTTCGACGCGCTGCGCCCGGAGGGGCCGCGCGAGGAGGGCTTCTCGCACGCGGGCTCGGTCGGCGCCGGCCACTACGCGAAGATGATCCACAACGGCATCGAGTACGGCGTCATGCAGGCCTACGCCGAGGGCTTCGAGCTGATGGAAGCCGCGAAGGTCATCGACGACGTGCCCGCCGTCATCAAGGGCTGGCAGCGGGGCACCGTCGTCCGGTCCTGGCTGCTCGACCTGCTGGTCCGCGCGCTCGACGAGGACCCCGACCTCGACGACCTCGAGGGTTACGTCGAGGACTCGGGCGAGGGCCGCTGGACGCTGGAGGAGGCCATCAACAACGCGGTGCCCGCCCCGGTGATCTCGGCCGCGCTGTTCGCCCGGTTCTCCTCCCGCCAGAAGGACTCCGCCGCGATGCGGGCCGTCGCCGCGCTGCGCAACCAGTTCGGCGGGCACTCCGTCAAGAAGGTCGGTCAGTAGGCGACCTTGTACCTCCGTCACCTCCAGGTCACCGACTTCCGTTCGTGGGAGCACGCCGACCTGCCGTTGACGCCGGGGCCGACCGTGCTGGTCGGCCCCAACGGCCGGGGCAAGACCAACCTGCTGGAGGCGATCGGTTACCTGGCGACGCTCGGTTCGCACCGCGTCGCCACGGACGCGCCGCTCGTCCGGCACGGCTGTGAGCGCGCCCTGGTGCGGGCGGCCGTGGTCAACGACGACCGCGAGCTGACCGTCGAACTCGAGATCACGCCGGGCAAGGCCAACCGCGCGCGGGTCAACCGCGGTGCGGTCGGCAAGCCGCGCGACATCCTCGGCATCCTGCGCACGGTGCTGTTCTCCCCGGAGGACCTGGCGCTCGTGCGGGGTGACCCCGGTGAGCGGCGGCGCTTTCTGGACGAGCTGCTCGTGCAGCGCGCCCCGCGCTGGGCGGGGGTGCGCTCGGACTACGAACGTGTCCTGCGGCAGCGCAACGCTCTGCTGAAAACGGCCGGTAAGAGAAAAGGTGCGCGTGACGACCCGTACGCGCTGTCGACGCTCGAAGTGTGGGACAACCACCTCGCGACGGTCGGCGCGCAGTTGCTCGCCGCGCGGCTGGACCTCGTCGCCGACCTGGCGCCGCACACGTCGGCGGCGTACGCCGGGGTCGCACCCGACTCACGCCCGGCGAAGATCTCCTACCGGTCGAGCCTGGGTGAGGCGTTGCCTGCGGGCTACGGCAGACCGGACGGGGAACGGGCGGATCCGGAGAAGCTGTCGGCCATCCTCGTCGAGGCGCTGGCCGAGGCGCGGCAGTCCGAGCTGGAACGCGGGGTGAGCCTGGTCGGCCCGCACCGCGACGAGCTGGAGCTGATCCTCGGTGAGGCACCGGCGAAGGGGTACGCGAGCCACGGCGAGTCGTGGTCCTTCGCGCTCGCGCTGCGGTTGGGGTCGTACGAGCTGCTGCGCGCGGAGAACGGTGAACCCGTGTTGATGCTGGACGACGTGTTCGCCGAGCTGGACCGCCGTCGCCGGGCGCGGCTCGCGGAGGTCGCGGCGGTCGCCGAACAGGTCCTGATCACCGCGGCGGTGGACGAGGACTTGCCCGAAGAGCTGACGGGCACGCGGTTCGCCGTCGCAGAGGGAGAGGTGCGCCGTGCCTGAGGAACCCGACCAGGTACCCCGAGTGACCGGGGCCACACAATTTACCCACCGATCTGGGGATAAGTCTGTGGATAGTGTGGATAACACGGTGAGCGCGTCATCGCCGCGGGTGAGCAAGCGGCCGAACGAGTCGGATTCGACAACCCGAGCGGGGGGTGAAGGGGCGGGAGACACCATATCCGCCACGGATCGTGACCCCGCACCCGGCCCCGTCACCGGCCGTGACCTGGCGAGGGACGCGCTGGCGGCCGCCCGTGCGAAGGCCGAGGCCCGGGGTGTGGAACCGGGCAGGCGCAAACCCGTGAAGGCGAGCGAGCTCAACCAGAACCCCCGCCGGCGCCGCTGGTCCGGCCCCGGCGCCGACCCCCGCGACCCCCAGCCGCTCGGGCGCCTGATGAACCGGGTGGCCAGCGAACGAGGGTGGAACCAGCGGCTGACGGACGGCCAGGTGTTCGGGCAGTGGGCCCGGCTCGTCGGCGAGGAGGTCGCCGAGCACGCCCAGCCGGTGTCCCTCAAGGACGGCGAACTCACCGTCCGCGCCAGCTCCACCGCGTGGGCCACCCAGCTCCGGCTGCTCCAGGGCCAGCTCCTCACGAAGATCGCCGCCGCGGTCGGGCACGGCGTGGTCAAGCGCATGCGCATCCACGGGCCCACCGCGCCCAGCTGGCGCAAGGGTCCCCGGCACATTTCCGGACGCGGTCCCCGGGACACGTACGGCTGAGGCGCGAACGCGTCCTGATGCCTCGGCATGACGCAGAGCCACCCCGGCACCCATCCGGGTTCGAGTTCGTGGCTCTGTGAGGAAATCAGGGGTGTCCTTGCCGCATGTGTGCGCGCCTGGCCAAGTAGAATGGACGAGGGAGCGGGGACCCCTTGGGCGAGACTGAGGAGAAAGCAGGCCTGTGGCAGCCAAGAACGATTACAACGCGTCCTCCATCACCGTGCTCGAGGGGCTCGAAGCCGTCCGGAAACGTCCCGGCATGTACATCGGCTCGACCGGTGAGCGCGGCCTCCACCATCTTATCCAGGAAGTCGTCGACAACTCCGTCGACGAGGCGATGGCCGGGTACGCGACCAAGGTCGAGGTGACGCTGCTGGCCGACGGCGGCGTCCGCGTCGCCGACGACGGCCGCGGCATCCCCGTCGACATGCACCCGAAGGAGCACCGGCCGACCATCGAGGTCGTGCACACCGTGCTGCACGCGGGCGGCAAGTTCGACAGCGACTCGTACGCGGTCTCCGGCGGTCTGCACGGCGTGGGCATCTCGGTCGTCAACGCGCTGTCCACGGCGCTCGACGTCGAGGTCCGCCGCGACGGCCGGCTCTGGAAGCAGCACTACGACCACGCGAAGCCCGGGGAGCTCATCGACGCCGGCCCCGCCGAGGACACCGGCACCACCACCACGTTCTGGGCCGACCCGGACATCTTCGAAACCACGACGTACAACGCTGAGACGGTCGCCCGCCGGCTGCAGGAGATGGCCTTCCTCAACAAGGGCCTCTACATCACCCTGCGGGACGAGCGCGTCACCGACGACGAGACCGAGACCGACGTCGACGGCCAGCAGGCCCGCGTGAGGGAGCGCGTCTACCACTACCCGGGCGGGCTCGAGGACTTCGTCAAGCACATCAACGGCAGCAAGGACCCCATCCACCCGAGCGTCATCTCCTTCGACGCCAAGGGCGAAGGCCTCGAGGTCGAGGTCGCGATGCAGTGGAACAACTCCTACACGCCGTCGGTGCACACGTTCGCCAACACGATCAACACGCACGAGGGCGGTACGCACGAGGAGGGCTTCCGCGCGGCGCTCACGCGTGTCGTGAACGCGTACGCGCGCGACAAGAAGCTGCTCAAGGAGAAGGACGAGAACCTCTCCGGCGAGGACGTGCGCGAGGGGCTCGCCGCGATCGTGTCGATCAAGCTGGCGGAGCCGCAGTTCGAGGGCCAGACCAAGACCAAGCTGGGCAACAGCGAGGCGAAGTCGTTCGTGCAGAGCAAGACGAACGAGTGGCTCGCCGACTGGTTCGAGCGCAACCCCGGGGAAGCCAAGACGATCATCAACAAGGCGATCGGCAGCGCGCAGGCGCGCATGGCCGCCCGGCGGGCGCGGGATCTGGTGCGCCGCAAGGGCGCGATGGACATCGGCGGCCTGCCCGGCAAGCTCAAGGACTGCCAGTCCACCAACCCGGAGGAGTGCGAGCTCTACATCGTCGAGGGTGACTCGGCGGGTGGTTCGGCCAAGGAGGGCCGCGAGTCGCGGTTCCAGGCGATCCTGCCGATCCGGGGCAAGATCATCAACGTGGAGAAGGCCCGCATCGACCGGGTGCTCAAGAACAACGAGGTCCAGTCGCTGATCACCGCGCTGGGCACCGGTATCCACGACGACTTCGACATCTCCAAGCTGCGCTACCACAAGATCGTGCTGATGGCCGACGCCGACGTCGACGGCCAGCACATCCGCACGCTGCTGCTGACGCTGCTGTTCCGCTTCATGCCGCAGCTGATCGAGCACGGCCACGTGTACCTCGCGTGCCCGCCGCTGTACAAGATCAAGTGGCCGCGGTCGGAGCCGGAGTACGCCTACTCGGACAAGGAACGCGACGGTCTGCTGGCCGCGGGTGCCGAGGCCGGCCGCAAGCTGCCGAAGGAAGACGGCATCCAGCGTTACAAGGGTCTCGGCGAGATGAACGCCGAGGAGCTGTGGGAGACCACGATGGATCCCGCACGCCGCCTGCTGCTGCAGGTGACCCTCGACGACGCCGCCGCCGCGGACGAGCTGTTCAGCGTCCTGATGGGTGAGGACGTGGAAGCACGCCGCTCGTTCATCACGCGCAACGCCAAGGACGTCCGCTTCCTCGACGTGTAGCCGTCCCGCCGTCCAGCCCGAGTTTTTCACGAGAAGGATCCCATGACGGAAACCTTGCCGCCGGAGCACGACCGCACCGAGCCGGTCGACATCCAGCAGGAGATGCAGCGCTCCTACATCGACTACGCGATGAGCGTGATCGTGTCGCGGGCGCTGCCGGACGTGCGTGACGGCCTCAAGCCGGTGCACCGCCGCGTGCTGTACTCCATGTACGACTCGGGTTTCCGGCCGGACCGCGGGTACAACAAGTGCTCGCGCGTGGTCGGCGACGTCATGGGCAACTACCACCCGCACGGTGACTCGGCGATCTACGACGCGCTCGTGCGGCTCGCCCAGCCCTGGGCGATGCGGTACCCGCTGATCGACGGGCAGGGCAACTTCGGCTCGCCGGGCAACGACCCCGCGGCGGCCATGCGGTACACCGAGTGCCGCCTGGACCCGCTCGCGATGGAGATGCTCCGGGAGATCGACGAGGAGACCGTCGACTTCTCGGACAACTACGACGGCCGCACCCAGGAGCCGGACGTCCTGCCGGCCCGCATCCCGAACCTGCTGGTCAACGGCACCTCGGGGATCGCGGTCGGCATGGCGACGAACATCCCGCCGCACAACCTGCGGGAGGTCGCCGACGGCATCGTCTGGTCGCTGGACAACTGGGAAGCCACCGACGACGAGCTGCTCGCCGCGCTGCTGATGCGCATCAAGGGCCCGGACTTCCCCACGAAGGGCCTGATCCTGGGCACCTCCGGGATCGAGGAGGCGTACCGCACCGGCCGCGGTTCGGTGAAGATGCGCGCGGTCGTCGAGGTCGAGGAGGACCTCAAGGGCCGCACCACGCTGGTCGTCACGGAGCTGCCGTACCAGGTCAACCCGGACAACCTGGTGGAGAACATCGCCGCGCTCGTGCGCGACGGGAAGCTCACCGGCATCGCCGACATCGCCGACGAGTCGAACAGCCGCCGCGGCATGCGGATCGTGATCACGCTGAAGCGGGACGCGGTCGCGAAGGTCGTGCTGAACAACCTCTACAAGCACACCCAGCTGCAGTACAACTTCGGCGTCAACATGCTGGCCCTCGTCGACGGCGTGCCCCGCACGCTGCGGCTGGACCAGGTGGTGCGGCACTACATCAAGCACCAGATCGAGGTCATCGTCCGGCGCACCCGGTTCCGCCTGCGCAAGGCCGAGGAACGGGCCCACATCCTGCGTGGGTACGTCAAGGCGCTGGACATGCTCGACGAGGTCATCGCGTTGATCCGGCGGTCGGAGACGGTCGACGTCGCGCGGACCGGCCTGATGGAGCTGCTCGACGTCGACGAGATCCAGGCCACGGCGATCCTGGAGATGCAGCTGCGGCGGCTGGCCGCGCTGGAGCGGCAGAAGATCGTCGACGAGCTGGCGAAGATCGAGCTGGAGATCGCGGACTACAAGGACATCCTCGACAAGCCCGAGCGGCAGCGCCAGATCGTCAAGGACGAGCTGGCCGAGATCGTCGAGAAGTACGGCGACGACCGGCGCACCCAGATCATCCCGTTCGACGGCGACGTGTCGGTCGAGGACCTGATCGCGGTCGAGGACGTGGTGGTCACCATCACGCGCACCGGTTACGCCAAGCGCACCAAGACCGACCTGTACCGCTCGCAGAAGCGTGGCGGCAAGGGCGTGCAGGGCGCGGCGCTCAAGCAGGACGACATCGTGCAGCACTTCTTCGTGTGCTCCACGCACGACTGGCTCCTGTTCTTCACGAACAAGGGCCGGGTCTACCGCGCCAAGGCGTACGAGCTGCCGGAGGCCAACCGCGCCGCCCGCGGCCAGCACGTCGCGAACCTGCTGGCGTTCCAGCCCGACGAGGAGATCGCCCAGGTCATCGAGATCCCGAACTACGAGGTGGCGCCGTACCTGGTGCTCGCCACGAAGAAGGGCCTCGTCAAGAAGACCAAGCTCAGCGACTTCGACTCGAACCGCTCCGGCGGCCTGATCGCGGTCAACCTGCGCGAAGGCGACGAACTGGTCGGTGCCGTGCTCGCCGGCCCGGAGGACGACCTGCTGCTGGTGTCGGCGGAGGGCCAGTCGATCCGGTTCCACGCCACCGACGAGACGCTGCGCCCCATGGGCCGCGCGACCTCGGGTGTGCTGGGCATGCGCTTCAACGAGGGCGACGAGCTGCTCGCGCTGAACGTGGTGAAGCCGGAGAAGTTCCTGCTGGTCGCCACCGACGGTGGCTACGCCAAGCGGACGCCGATCGAGGACTATCCGGTACAGGGCCGTGGCGGAAAGGGCGTGCTGACCATCCAGCACGACCGGAAACGTGGCAGGCTGGTGGGTGCGCTCATCGTCGACGTGGACGACGAGCTGTACGCCATCACCTCGAGCGGCGGGGTGATCCGGACCGCGGCGGAGCAGGTGCGCAAGGCGGGACGGCAGACCAAGGGCGTGCGCCTGATCAACCTGGGGGAGGGGACGACTCTGCTCGCGGTGGCACGCAACGCGGACGAGCCCTCAGACGTCGGTAATGGTGAAGGCAACGGAGACGAGACCGGTGCCCAGGCTCCGCAGCCTGATGCCGGGTAAGGATTATTGAGTGACTTCGCCCGAGAACTCCGAACAGCCCACGGTCGCCGCCGACAAGGCGTCCCCGCCCTGGCAGCGCTTGGGCAAGGACAGCGGCAACGGCACGGCCGAAGGTCCGACGCAGTGGCTGCCGAAGGCCGGCCAGCAGGCGGAAGCGGCGGCGCCGGCCGCGCCTGCCGCGCCCGAGCGTCCGGTCGTCAGCGGCAGCGCGGCGCAGGGCCTGTTCGGGAACGCGGCCCAGCCGGCCGACGACCCGTTCGCGGGCCTGCGCACGCAGGAGACGGTGAACGTACCGGGCACCCAGGGGAAGGGGCGGGGCACGCCGAGCGCGCTGCGCCGCCCCGGCCGCGGCCCGCGCCGGGCGAGCCTCCAGGTCAAGCGGTTCGACCCGTGGTCGGTGCTGAAGCTGTCGCTGGTGCTCGGCGTGGCGATGTTCTTCGTGTGGCTGGTTGCGGTCGGCGTGCTGTACACGGTGCTCGACGGCATGGGCGTGTGGGACAAGCTCAACGGCACCTACTCGTCCCTGGTCTCGGGTGACGGTGGCAACGCCCCGTCCGACCCGCTCATCAGCGCGGGGCGGGTGTTCGGCATAGCGGCCATCCTCGGCGCGATCAACATCGTGCTGCTCTCGGCGCTGGCCACGGTGAGCGCGTTCATCTACAACGTGTCCGCCGACCTGGCCGGTGGCCTTGAGGTGACCCTGTCGGAAAGGGAGTAGAGGGCATCCTGTAGTCTTTTCCTCGTTCCCGGGGCCCATAGCTCAGGCGGTTAGAGCGCTTCGCTGATAACGAAGAGGTCGGAGGTTCAAGTCCTCCTGGGCCCACCACCACCCCGGTAGCGCTGATCAGGCAAAACAGCGCCACCGGGGTTTTGTGGTCTTAGCGGACGTGCCGGACTTGTGGCCAATGTTGTGGCCAAACGGCCCGTTATCCGCCTGGGAAGCGAGGCTCAGGCGGCTTCCAACGTGACCTCCATCGCATCCGCCCCGAAGCCTGGTGTGCCGAGGAACAGGTTGCTGATCTCCTGAGCTGCTGCCTGGTCAAGCTCCGGGATGTCCGCGGTGTAGAGGTCCAGGGTGAACGCGACCGTGGCGTGGCCCAGTCGAGAGCTGACGATCTTGGGGTGGACTCCAGCCCGCAGCGCCGTGGTGGCGTAGGTGTGCCTGAGTTCGTGCAGAGTCAGGTGCGGCAGGCCCAGTCGGTCGGCGATACGGGCCAGCCACTCGGTGATCGTGTCCGGGTAAATCGGCCGCCCGTCCTCCCAGCAGAACACCAGTCCGTGGTCCTGGTACGCGTCGGCCCACGTAGCCTTCTCAGCCTGGATCATCTCCACATGGGTGAGTAGGGCGGCCACTGTCGCCTTGTCCAGCGAGAGGCGACGACGGCTCCGGCGCGACTTGCCGAACCCCTGTCGAACCTTGCCGTTCGTGACCACCCTCGTCGCCTTCACCGCGAGCGCCCCGTTGTCGAGGTCCAGCCCGTCCAAGCGGAGGCCGGCGACTTCCGAGCGGCGCATCCCGGTTGTGGCCAGCAGCAGCCACATCGCGTAGAGGCGGTCCGACTGGACGGCCGTGAGGAACCGTCGCAGTTCCGCCGGGGTCCAGGTCCGGTGACTTCGATTCTCCGGGGAAGGAGCCTTGACAGCCGCTACGGGATTGGTAGGCACGTATTTCCAGGTCACCGCATCGGCGAAGGCTGACCTGAGCATGATGTGGACCGAACGCACCGTCTTCTTGCTCAGGCCGTTCGTTGCGTCGGTCGGCGTGCGTCCGGCCCGGAACCTCCGCATCGCCTTGTAGGCCGCGTCGTGCGTCACGCCGACCTGCCGGGCTAGCTCCCGAGCGCTGATCTCATCACCGCGGCCAGTCACCTCCTGCCAGATCCTGAACATCTCTCCGTTCGTGTCGCGCCTCCTCCTGCCGCTGTTGAGCAGGTGCTCGTAGAGGGAGGCCACGGTGATCGCGTCGATGTCCTGGAGACGCTTCTTGCCGATCACCGGGATGACGTACGCGCGAGCCAGCGTCTCGTAGTTGTTCGCCGTCGTCGGTGATCCGATGCTGGTGCGCATCTTCGGGAACCACTCCTCGAAGAATTGGGTGACTGTCCGCTTCGACGGCTTGGTGAGCTGGCCCTCACGCAGCTTGGCCTGCGCCTCGGCCATCTTTTCCCACGCCTCGTCCTCGGACTCGAAGCCGCTTTTCCGGATCCGGTTCCGCTCACCGGTGAGCGGGTCTGCCGGACCGTCGAACGCGTACGCCCACTTGTTGCCGCGGCGGGTGACCGAGCCAGGGATACCGCGGCGCTTCCTCGTACGTGGCATCAGGCGGCCTCCGTGCCAATCGCGGACAGCTCGGACTCGTCGACTTCGAGCAGTGCAGCGAGACCAGAGCGCAGAACGAACACCCGGCGACCGAAGCGGCGCACAGGCAGCTCACCGGCAGCGGCGTACCGGTATGCGGAGGCCCGGCTGAGCCCAAGGAGCTGGGCGGCCGTAGGCAGCGGGATCAGGGGCGGAAGGGACTGACCAGTCGTCTTGGCTACCGATGTGGCGGTGTCCATGCGGTGTGCTCCCATAAGTCGAGCTGGGGTGCGGACGTGGTGATTTCAGGGGTGGTCAGGCGGTGTCGCCGACGACTTTGAGGGGGGTTGCCGTCCCAGCCGTACCAGCGTCGTTTTTGCTGGTCAGGGGCGGTACGGCTTTTTTGCTGGTACGGCTTGAGCCGTACCACTCGTCAAGCCGTACCGGGTCTGAGCTGGGGTTATGAGGCTGGTACGGCTGGGACGGCTCACCCCCTGCCGAGGTGTCGAGCTCGGGTGCGTAGCGGCTCCAGGCGTCGGCGAAGTCGGCGCGCTGGTAGCCCTTGGCTTGCCCGCTGCCGGGGAAGCGGATGGTGGCCGAGCGGATGCCGTACTCCTTGAGCAGCGTCCCGAGTTTCATGGCGGTGAGCCCGGTCGGCCCGAACTCCCGCCATGGCGATTCCTCCAGGCCGCGTAGTCGGTGCAGCAGCTCGGCGGTGGGCAGGGCGAGGTCGTCGGCGAAGGCGGTGCGGCAGTCGATGAGCAGCCGCAGCCGGTCGGAGATTTCCCCGGTTTCGTTGTGCTCGCGGGTCATCTCCACGGCGGCGGCGCGGGCGCGTTCGGGCCAGTCGCCCCCGGCGTGGTCGGCGACGGCGACCAGCGGTTCCCAGGTGTCGGCGGCCCGGTCCTCCACCGGCATCGCCGGTTCGGCCCGTTCGAGGATGGCCATGTCGCCGCGCAGCCACTCGGTGAGCTGCTGCGCCAGCGCGCGGAGCGGTTCCCGGTCGCGCCGGGCGCGGTAGGGGAAGGTCTTCTCCCCGGAGGCGCGGCGGCGCATGTGCACGACCACGGCGCGGTCCTCGATGGTGTCGGGCATCGCCCCGATCCCCGCGAGCGCGGCCATGGCGAAGGTCGGGATGGTGACGACCTTGGAGGTGGCGGCGTCGTAGCGCAGGGCTGGCCGGCCGCGCTGGTGTCCGGCGTTGAGCAGCCCGCGCAGGTCCTCGTTGTCCCCGGCCTTCGGGCCGAAGATGGTGTCGGCCTCGTCCACCAGCAGCACCGGCGGGTCCGGGGTGATCGAGCGGTACACCGCGGCCGGGCTGGCGTTGACCGTGATCAGCGGGTCGTGGCAGGTGGCCTCCACGATGTCGAGCAGCCTCGACTTCCCGCACCGCCGTTCCGGTGCCCGGATCACCAGCCGCGGGGCGTGCGCCCAGGCGGGTTGGGCGTGGGTGGCGGCGATCCAGAGCACGACGGCATCGGTGGCCTGTTCGGAGGGCATGACCACGTACCGGGTCAGTGCGTCGCGCAGCGTGTCGAGCAGCGCTGCGCCGTGGTTGGCGGGCATCAGGCGGCCACCTCCAGGTGGGTCGGGGCCGTCGTGGCGGCCTGGTAGCGGGTCCACAGTTCGTCGATGGCGGCGGTGTCGTCGGCCAGCTCGCGCAGCACCGCCGTGGACGAGCCAGCCGCGGCCTGCTCGATCCGGCGAGCGTGAGCGAGCAGCGCGCGTCGCCACGCGGCCTCCAGCAGCACGGCCTTCAGGTGGTGGGCCAGCTCGGCCGGTGGCGCGTCGCGGAAGGTGTCGATGAGCCAGCCGGACAGCCACTCGCGGCGCTTCTCGCCCGGTGCCTGCCCGGTTGTCAGGGCGTGGGCGTAGAGGGTGACCGGGGCCGGGGTGTGCTCGGCGGCCACGACCTCGATGGCGAGTTGGAGGACGTGGGCGGCCATGCCGCCGGTGAAGTCGGCGGCGCGCATCCCGGCCAGCAGCCGCCGCGCCGGGCGGGCGGGCATCTGCATCAGGCAGCCGAGAAACTGGCGCTCCGGGTCGGTCAGGGCGTCGGTCGCGGTGGCGGTGGCGGTAGTCATGGAGAACCTTTCGCGAGTGCGGATGGTCTGGGAGCTGCCGGGCCGCCCGGAGACGGTGTCGCGGACGGCCCGGCAGGGTCGGTGCGCTACTTGCGCTTGCGGGCCTCGTGGATGGCCTCGCACTGTGGGCATGCGGGCTTGATGAACCAGGGCGACTTGGCGTCACCGCGCGGGATGGTGAGCCCGCAGAGGGTCTTCACGTCGCCGGTCCACCAGGACTTGGTTCCGCGGTGCACGAGAGGCTTGTTGCTTGCCATCGGGTGGTGTCCTTTCGCGACGGTCGGCTACTTGTTGGCGCAGATCGAGCACATGACCTGGTCGGCGGGGATGCGGGCTCCGCAGTCGGAGCAGGTGGCGACGAACCGGGCGATCAGGCGAGCGAGGCGGGTGGCCATCGGTCCTCCGAATGTGACTGTGAGTGACGATCGGTGGGCGCGCGGGTAGGGAACCCGTAGGGAGTGGGCGAGGGAATCCAGTGGCGGGTAGGGAAAATTCCCTCGGCGTGCCCCTAGGCGGCTTCCCTAGGGTTGATCTGCGGTTTCAGCGTGGAAGGGAGCGAGGGAGCGGAGGGAGAACCCGCCCGCGGCGCGGGCTGGTGGGCGGGTTCTCCGGCCTGGTCAGGCGTTCCCTCCCTCGCGGGCGGCGAGCGCCTGCTGGACACGATCGGTGAACACCATGAGGACACCGACCTTGGTGACCTTGCAGCCGTGCTCGGCGAGCTGGTCGCGCAGCCCCTCAGCTTTGAGGCTGAGGTAGGGGCGGTAGCTGGGGGCCAGCTCGCGCAGCCGGGCGCACACGTCGGTGGCCTTGGCCTTGTCCTCCCCGGGCAGCAGGACCGCGGCCACGTCGGCGAGCAGGTCGCGCTGCTCGGTCTGCTCGATCGCGGCCCGGCGGACCCGGCCGCCGCGCAGCTCGACCCCGCGGGCGACGATCGCGGCTTTCTGCTCGTCGGTGAGGTTGTAGGAGCGCAGCAAGCCGGGGGTGTCCATGTACCCGACCGTGACCGAGGTGCCCACGTCGTTGAGCGCCACGATCTTGCCGCCCTTCTTCACCGCGGGCTTCAGTTCCAGCGCCGAGAGCCCGTTCTCGTACGCCTTCTCGCCGAGCACGACGTTGTTGCGGGCCTTGTCGCCGATGGCGAAGCACGCCTTGTTGGTGGTGACCGCGA
Source organism: Amycolatopsis sacchari (assembly GCF_900114035.1). Lineage (GTDB taxonomy): Bacteria > Actinomycetota > Actinomycetes > Mycobacteriales > Pseudonocardiaceae > Amycolatopsis_E > Amycolatopsis_E sacchari. Next base: position 191,151 of record NZ_FORP01000006.1, read on the forward strand.
CCAGGTCACGCGGCAGCGACTGGTCTGAGGGGGTCGGGGTGGCGAAGTTCAGCACGATCCCGTACTTGCGGGCGGCGGAGAAGAACCGCACCACCAGGTTGACCACCTCGCGCCGGTCTTCGGGCTTGTCCTGCCGGAAGAAGCTCTGGCACTCGTCGATGACCACGAACCGGGGCCGCAGCCGGTCGTCCTTCTCCGCGGCTTCGCGGGTCACGGCGCTGATGCCGTACTCGCGCAGCAGCCGGCCACGCTCGGCCAACGACTCGTGCAGGGCGTGGATGTGGGCCATGCACGCCTGGACGTTCTCGGCGGTGTCGCCCATGGAGATGATCGAGGCGACCGGGCGCAGCCACTCGTAGTCGTTGTTCTCGGCGAAGCAGAACACGTCGATGTCCACCAGCGGATCGAGCACCGCCCCGGCCAGCTCGGTCTGCGCCAGCGTGGACTTCCCGGAGCCCATGATCCCGGCCTTGACGAAGTTGCGCTCGAACACCGGGGTGGTCACGTCGTTCCAGCGGGCGTCGATGCCGACCGGGAACCCGGTCCAGAAGTCGGTCTGGCCGCCGTCGAGCAGCGGGTAGTCCGGCACCGGCTTCCGCAGCGAGCCCGGGTCCAGGACCAGGCACTTCATTGCCATCGGGTCGTTGTCGTCGACTTCGACCCAGACCTCCTCAGGGCGTCGGCCGAGGTTGTGCGCCAGGACGGTCTTGCGGGCGTTGATGCTGGTCGCGGGCACCCCGGCCGGGAGCCGGAGGACGAACTCCCAGCCGTGGCCGACCGGCAGCGGCGGCTGCACCCAGGTCGGGGTGATCGCGGTACCCCAGCCCTCCTTGAGCTTCTTGTTCAGCGCTGGGTGGCCCAGGTTGCGCAGCGCGTTCATGATCACCGACTCGTCCACCGCCGCCTCCGGACCGCCAGCGGCGGGAGCCGAGCGCAACCAGCTCGGCAGCTCCACGTGCTTACGGCCCTGCTGGTGCAGGTAGTAGAACGCTGCTGCGGTTCCGCCAGCCAGCAGGAACACGCCGTAGGTGACCACGAACCACACAGCGAACGCGATCGCGTCCACCACCGCCGAGATCGGGCCGATCACGTCGGCGATGTGCCCGGAGCTGACCGCCAGGATCATGCCCAGGACCAGCAGGAACCCGGCCACACCGACGAGCCCGAGCGCCCCTGCCTTGATCCACTGGCCGGGCGCGGCCACCCAGTCCATGACCCGCTGGTGGCGGCGCTGCTTCTCCGCCACGTCGCGGGCTTCCCACTCCAGCAGCCGCTCGTGGTTGCCCTCCATCTCCGCGGCCAGCATCTGCCGCTCGTAGCGGGACGCGCCGTGGGTGTCGCGCCACCGCTTGATGACCACCCCAGCCCCGGCGATCGGGTAGCCGAACACGTGCCGCCCGGCCGCCTTGAGCCCCTTCTTGGTGCGGTCGTGGAAGGCGACGGTCTTCACCGCCCGCCCTGCGGTGAGGAGGTCGCGGCGGTAGCCCTTGTAGCGCTCGATGGCCTGCCCGCGCTGGGTGAACAGTCGCTGGTACTCCTCCTCGGAGATCAGCTCCCCTTCCACCACCTCGGTCTCGGAGGGAGTCGGGGTGGTGTCGGCGCGGTGGGTGGGCAGGTAGTGCACCCGCGCCAACTCGTCCTGCTCGTGCTGGGTCACTTGCGTCCTCCCTTGGTGTGTTCGTCGCGGAGCTGGCGGGCGCGGGCGATCCCGATGCGCAGGGTCTTGCGGATCGACTCGGCGGAGGTCGGGTTGACCGTCCCGGCCTCGATCGCGGCGGCCAGCTCGGCGCGGAGCTGCTCGATCGAGCGGCCCGGCTTGCGGTCGATCACCGGCCGGTCCGGGGTCGACTCATGCAGGTCAGGGCCGTGGTCGAGGGTCGCCACCTGCCCGCCCTCGATCGAGTCCCGCGGCTCCTGCTCGCCCTCGATCGACGGAGTCGGATCGGTGGCGGTGGCCGCGCCGGTGGTGGCGAGCAGGTCGGCCAGCTCGCGGTCCCAGTCGGTCGAGGCGGCCACCGGCAGGCCGGGCACGGTCGCGGGCTTCAAGGCCCGCCAGCGGGTGATGCTGTAGCGGCCGGGGGCGTAGAGCAGCCGGGCCGACCCGTCCGCGTCGATCTCGGCCACGGCGCGCCGGATCGCGGCCTTGCGGATGCGGGCGACCTTGCGGGCGGCGGCCCGCTCAATCCGCGCTTCCCGCCGCTGCTGGCCGGACTTCGGCGCGGTGGCGAGCGTGAGCTGGTGGGCGACCACCCCGGCGATCGAGGCCACGCCCATGACCACGCCGTGGTCCCAGGCGGTGGTCAGGCCGTGGGTGAAGTTGATGCCGAAGGCGACTGCGCCGAACACCAGCACCCCGGCCACCAGACCCCACACCGAGCGGTCCGGGTGGCGACGGCGCTCGATCACCACTGCGACCGCGAACGCCCACATCCCCAGTTCGGTGATGCCGGGCAGCAGAGCGCCCAGCTCGGAGGCGAACACCGTGACGCCGTACCGGGCCATCGCCGGGGCCGCCAGCACGAACGACAGCAGCGCGATCGGGTAGATCAGCAGCTCCACCACGTGCGCGGCGAGCCATCCGGAGACCGTGGACCAGGTGGCGCGCCAGCGGGCACGACGCTTATCCGCCGCCTCCTCCCGCGCCTTCTGCCGCGCCTCCTCGTCCTCACGCTTGATCCGCGCGGTGGCCTGCCGCTCGGCGATGCGCACTTGCGCGGCCGCGGCGGCATCCTCGCGGCGGATCATCGCCTCCGTGCGCTTGTTCTCGCGCCGCTCCTCGTACCAGCTCACTGCCACATCCCCCTTTCCAGCTCGGTCATCAGGTCGCGGGCCGACACCAGCGGCAGCACGCCCCGGACCAGCACGAGCCGCGCCCGGTTGGTCTCCCGTGCCCAGGTGCGGGCCTCGATCAGGTCCGGCCAGTTCCCGGCCGCGACGGTCTCTCCATTCGGGACGGTCACCACGACCGTCCACGCGTTTGCCGCATCAGCCACGCGCCTCGCCTTCATCCGGACACCTCTCCGTCCTTCGTGGACTCCTTGCGGGTGCGCAGAGCGCGCTGCTGGCGGCGCAGGCGCAGTTCGTGCGCTGCCCAGCCGAGTGCGGTCAGCACGGACACGGCGTAGAAGCCGTCCCACACCGCGACTCCAAGGCCGAGCGGCGCGACCACCCCGGTCAGCTCGCCGAAGTGCCAGCCGAGCCAGGACACGGTCTGCGTGGTGCGGGTGGGGTACTTGGCGTTGGTGTAGATCGCCAGGTCGGCCGCGCGACGGGCCTCGACCGCAGCATCGGTCGCGGACTGTCCGGTGTGGTCGGTGGTGGGCTTGGGCTCAGGCGTGCACATTGATGGCCTCCTCCCGAGTGACGGTGGGGTGGTGGAAGAACTGGTTGACCGGACCGGCCGGGGGCTTGCTGGCGTGCCGGGCCACGAAGCCGTCCAGGCGGCGCATCGTGATCTCCAGGACCTTCGCGATCAGCACGAGAGGGATGCGGACCAGGTGCAGCAGCAGGAACACCAGCACCGCGCCGGTGAACACCAGCAGCGCGAACGTCCCGAACCTGCGCAGAACCTCGAACATCGACATGCCGCTCACCTGCCCAGTCCGGAGAACAGCACGGTCACCGCGTGCACGACGCTGTCCAGCGCGTGCCGGGCCTGGTAGGGGTGCTGCACGATCCACACCACGACGGCGACCAGGACGGCGAGCCAGAGCAGCTTGCGCAGGGTGTTCTTCTTGGGCAGCACGTGGGTCTTGGTCTTGCTCATGCCGGAACCTCCGTCTCGGCGTTGGTCAGGGAGAACAGGTCGGTTTGGCCGGCGGGCTGCCACGCCCCGTCCCGCCACACCGCGTCGGCGGCGACGCCTTCCTCGGCGCGGATCACCGGCTCGGTCTTGGCCAGCCACTTCCGCTTGGCCGTGTCGGTGGCCTCCCGCCATCGCTTGCCGGTGGTGGCCTCGTAGCGGCGGATGCACAGCGTTTTGAGCTGGGCCGGGGTGGTGCCGACCGCGATACGTGCGCTCACGCGGCTTCCTCCAGCTCGGCCAGGATGGTTTGTGACACCATGTGGGTCCCCTTCGAGTCGTGTCGCGGTTGGTTGGGGAGTCCCGGCGCGGTGGCGTTCTTGGCGGAGTGCGCCGCGCTGGGACGCGAAATGGGCTGGGCGTTGGTCACGGTGGCCTCCTAGAGGCTGGCGGCGTAGGTCTCGACCGCCGAGCGGGCGGCGGTGACCATGCCCATGAGCTGGTCGACGGTGTTGCACAGCTCGGCGTAAAGGCTCAGCGCCTCCTGCACGGGTGCCTGGCTGCTGCCCCCGGCCACCGAGTGCAGGCGGCCCTGGATTTCGGACGCGGCCTGGGATGCCTGCGCGAGCGCGCCGAGCACACCCTCGGCCTGCTCGTTGCTGCCAGCCAGAACCGCGCGGATTTCCTCGATGCTCGACATGGCGGGTGTTCCTCCTGTTGGGTTGGTGGTCGCCGTAGTGCTCGGCGGCGCGGGCGTGTGCCTCTGGTTGGCGTGCGGTTTTGTCGCGGGACGGCAGTGCTCGGGCACCTCGTATCCGGCCTTGGTGAGCACCAGCCGGGCGTAGTGCTGGTACAGGGCGGGCATCCGGCGGTCGCGGTCGGTGCGGGTCCACCACAACGGGTCGTCGATCAGGCTCGGATCGGTGCTGGCGAGGTGGTCGTGGAACAGTTCCTCGCGCGGCAGCCGCCGCACTTCCACCTCCAGCCCGGTCAACTTCTGGTACCGCTCGGCGAAGGCGTCCAGGGAGTCGTGACGGCCCTAGATGTCCAGCACCGCCCCATCCGGCGCGGCCACCGCCGTGTGCACGGCCGTCCACCCCTGCTCGGGGTAGTAGAGCTTGACCCCCACCACGTCCCAGCCGGTCATGCAGCTCATCGCCGCCGCCAGCCAGTGACAGTGGCTCTGCCCGAAGAACTCCTCCTCCTGCGGGCCGATCTGCCCCGAGGTGAGCGTGAGCCTCTCCGACCCAGCACTCGTGCCACCCGGAATGTGGAGTTCCGCGGTGCCCTCGAAGTCCCCGTCCAACCGCCACATGGTCAGGCAGCCGCCTTACCCGTGCTGCCGGTCCGGATCCGGGAACGCAGCACCTCTCGCGTCACCCGCCGAACCGCCCGACGCGCGCTGACCAGGTCAGTCAGCTCCCGCGACACCCGGAACGACTCCACACGCTCAGCGGCGGCCCACTCCCGCTCGGCCTCCTCGATCAACGCGTCGATCTCGGCAACCTCCGCCGCGATCTCCTCATCCCGCATCACCGCGGAAATGTCCTCATCGACCAGCGGAAACAGCGCGTCAACGGCTTCCGGGCTGGTGATCCTTGCGAACTTCATCGGTCTCCCGTTCGTTGTAGATGATGTCTTGAGACATCGCTATGTCGCAAGACATTAAGGACGTAGCGGGGTCTTGTCAACCCCGTGTCGTGAGACATCTGGGTAAGGTGGACGAGTGGTCGATACGGCTGAGTTGAGTGGCAAACCGCCTGCAAGTCGGCAGGTCGCCGACGCCTTGCGGGCGAAGATCGAGGCGGGGGAGTACCCCGTGGGAGCGCCTCTGCCGCCCTATCGGCAGCTAGCCAGCGAGTTCGACGTAGCCGTGAACACGGCGATCGCGGCTGTGCGTTTGCTGCGCGACCAGGGGTTCGTGACGATCAAGCGGAACGCTGGAGCGCGGGTCCGCGACAGGTCGGCCGACGTGAACGAGAGCGAAGAGCTCCTGGCTATCAGGGAGCATGTCGCGGGCTTGCAGTCCGAGATTGCTGGCGCTGCTCGCCAGCTCGCAGACATCGAGAAGCGTCTGACCGAGTTGCTTCATCGGCAGTCCCAGCATTAGGCGCTGAGCTGCCGGACGAACGTGGCGATTCCGTCGATGATCGCCCCGATCCCGCTGGCGATGCTCTTGGCCCACGTCGCCGCGTCGGCGGGGTGCTTGACGACGATCGCCAAGAGTGCGAGCGCGACCAGGGCGGCGACAACCTTTGGGAGTAGGCCGCTGCCGGTCTTCAGTCCTGGGAGCGTCTGCTTGGCCATCGTGGCTCCTTTCGTCTCGGCTCTCGGCTTTCGAAGCGCCGGTGTTGCTCATGCATCAAGAGTGCGACCAAGCCGGGGTTCTGAGAACTGTCGCGAAAGCGCCCTACTACTGAACTTTCGCCGAACCTGAGGCCCTGAACTTTCACTGAACTTCGGCCCCGGAGGAGGGGCGTTGCGAGCGCTGGAATGGGAGGCTGAGGGCATGGAGTTGAACGGTTCGCCCGCCACGATCGAGCAAATGAAGGCGCTCGCCTTGACCAACTACGGGCACTTCACGTCCATGTTGGTTCAGGACGGCACTGTGAAGGGGCTGTCCCTCCACATGCAACGTCTCGCGCGAGACAGCCGCCAGCTATTCGACGTCGAGCTGGACACCGATCGGGTGCGCGAGTTCATCCGACGCGCGCTCGCCGAGTCGGAACCGGCCACAGTCGTGCGGGTGACGGTGTTTGATCCCGCGTTCGACCTGGGGACCATAGGATCAGACGCTGACCCGCACGTGCTGGTGACGACTCGGCCGGCAAGCCTGGCGACACCTGAGCCCTGGCGCCTGCAAGCCGCGTCGTACCGGCGCGAGATCCCCGCGGTCAAGCACGTCGGGCTGTTCGGCGCACTGCGGAGGCGTCGGGCCGCTCAGCGGGAGGGGTTCGACGATGTCCTGTTCCTGAACCCTGATGGCACGATCTCCGAGATCGCGACCTCGAACATCGGGTTCATCCGCGATGGACGGGTGGTGTGGCCGCGCGCCGAGTGGTTGCAAGGCATCACCATGACGCTGATCAACCAGGCGCTCGATGAGCCCGTGTTGTCGGAGCCGCTGACACTCTCGGACCTTTCGAGCATGGAGGCTGCATTCGCCACGAACGCAGCCACCGGCATCAGGCCGATCGCGTCCGTCGACAGCACGGAATGGCCTACGGATCACAAGATGCTGCACGAGCTGCGGGAGCTGTACGCGGACATCCCTTCCGAAGCTGTGTAAGCGGGTGAGGACAGCCCGCTACGCTCCACAGAGAAGGCCCAGTCCGTGGGGGAGTAGCTAGTGGCAACGGTTCAACGCTGGTCAGGGATCGAGGTGCGCGCGCTTCGCGAGGCGAAGCGCATGAGCATTCGCGAGTTCGCGGCACACCTCGGTGTGAGTGAGCGGATGATCTCGAAGTGGGAGGCAGGCCGGGAGAACATCCACCCCCGCCCTGTAAACCAGGCAGCACTCGACACCTGTTTGGCACGGTCCGATGCCGATACGCGAGCCCGGTTCTCGCACCTGACCGGCGGCTCTCTCGTGCCGGTCGACGCGGCCGGGGAAGCGATGCCCGACCTGATCGGCAGCAGCCGCGTGAGGCATCCGGCAGACGGCAGCACCATGGTGAAGGTCGATGGCAGCGTCTTCCTGTCCGGTCCGAGCAACGAGCCGATCTGGGTTCCCGACTTCTACATCGACGTCTACCCGGTCACGAACGCTCAGTACGCGCAGTTCCTCACTGCGACGGGGCGTCCCGCGCCTCAGCGTTGGAGCGATGAGAACGTGGAGAAGCTCGGCGACCATCCTGTGGTGTTCGTGACCTGGAATGACGCAACGGCCTACGCGGAGTGGGCTGGTAAGGCCCTGCCGACCAGCCAGCAGTGGGAGAAGGCAGCCCGCGGCACCCGGGGAGCCGTCTATCCGTGGGGAGACCAGCCAACGCCCGCCAAGTGCAACGTCCGGGAGAACGGCGTCGGCTCGACCACGCCCGTGGACTGCTACCAGACGGGCATCAGCCCGTACGGCGTCTACGACATGTGCGGCAATGTCTGGGAGTGGTGCTCGACCGAGACGCGCCACGGCCGATACGAGTTGAAGGGTGGGGCCTGGACGAGTCCGTTCGACCGGGCCACGCCCTCGTCCTTCAACGACGCTGCCGCAGCCATGTGCGACGACGACACGGGCTTTCGTTGTGCGACACCGGCCGAGACGCTGGAGATGCTGCTCGCCCGCCAACCCGGTGGCTAGGAGGCAGCGGCCCCGAGGCGGTGTCCAATCCTGTGTCCACAACGGCTCGTGACAGCGTGTGAATCCTGAGACGAGGTGAGACGGGCCGCGCGCCGCGATGGCGTGCGAACAGGCCGTTTGAGACCGCGTGGAACGACTGAGACGCGACCCGTTCTTCTGATAACGAAGAGGTCGGAGGTTCAAGTCCTCCTGGGCCCACCGGACACCATCAGGCCCCGTCTCCTCGCGAAGGAGACGGGGCCTGATTTCGTGCTGGGCGCTCACGCGTCGGGGTGCGGAAACCTGAGCAGTTTCAACGCGGGCCTGCGCCAGCCGGGTCCGATGTCCTCGACCTCGCCGTGGAGCAGGTCGATCATGACCGCGCCGTGGTGCCTGGCGCAGGTGTCCCACACCGACTCGAGGAGATCGACGGCGTAGAGCGTCGCGGGGGCGCCACATCGGACGCACACCCTTCCGTCCGGGCGCTCCGGGTCGACGAGGCCGCTGCCCAGCTCACGCAGGAGCGAGGGATCGACAGCGCTGCCCATCGGCGGTCTCCTCCGCTCGGAATCACATGCCGGGCAAGGATGACGTACCGCTGCTCACCTCTTTGCTCCTGTGATAACTGCGGCTAGTCGCTGCGAATGCGACTAACTGCCATAACTTGCTGTCTTTGTTGTCAAGCGCGCCAGCGGGGTGGACGATCGCGACATACGCAGGCAAGAGTAGGTAAGTGCCCGGTGATCTTGTCCCGACCAAGGATGCCGCGAAAGCCGTCGGAGTCGACCGGCGCACCCTCCAGCGTTGGGTCAGCGAGGGCTCGGTCAAGCCCACGTTGACCACTGCGGGAGGGCACCACCGCTGGAACATCGAGGACCTCAAACGCCAGCTCGACGAGCGGAACCGCAGGTAGGCCCGGGTGTGGTCTGCCTAACGTGTGGGCGCACCTCCTTCCGCCGCTTCGTTAGTGTCCGATGGGGCACCTACGAGTGACGGGAGATGCAGTGATGTTCGGCCGCCTACTGCGCAGGGATGGTCGGCAGGGGGAGCCGGTCACCTTCGACCCCGGGGCGGGGCTGGTCAGCGCCCGCGTGCGGGACGAGAACGGACGTCCGCTGGCGGGCGCCGAGCTCGTGCTGCGGCACCGGCGCACCCAGCGCACCAGCCGTGCGACCTCCGACGACTATGGTCTCGTCGTCTGCACCGCGGCCGCCGGGGTGTACGCCGTGACGATCAGCGCCGGCGGATACCGGGAAAGCGTCCACAACGTCGAAGTCGTGAGCGGCGACCACACCGCGCTCGGTGAGGTCGAGCTGCAGCCGGACGCGAGCCTGCGCCTGCCCGAGCCCGGTGAGTGGGTGCTCGACCCCGACCACACGTCGATCCGGTTCGTGGCGCGGCACATCGGGCTGTCCCTCGTGCACGGCCGGTTCACCAGCTTCCGCGGCAGCATCAACGTGGCCCCGCGGATCGAGGACTCCTCCGTCGAGGTGGTCATCGACGCGGCGAGCATCGACACGGCGGCGCCGAAACGGGACGAGCACCTGCGTTCCGCCGACTTCCTCGACGTCGAGAACCACCCCCGGCTGCACTTCTTCAGCAACCGCGTCACCCGGGCCGCGGGCGACCGCTGGTACCTCGACGGCACGCTGAACCTGCGTGGCGCGAGCCGCGGCGTGCGGCTCGACGCCGGGTACCTCGGCCTGCGCTCGTGGAACGGGGACCGCCTGGGCGCCCGCGCCACCACGGAACTGCACCGGGAGGACTTCACCATCAACTGGCAGCAGACGCTGGCCAAGGGACTGGTGGTGGTCGGGTCGACGGTGGAGGTCCGGCTGGACGTCCAGGCGGTCCGCGCCTAAGCCACGTCCGCGACGACGCAGGCGATGTTGTCCGGACCGCCGCGGGAGTTGGCGAGGTCGACGAGTTCGCGCACCGCCTCCCCGGGATCGGCGACGTCCGTCATCACCTCGCGCAGTGCCGCTGGTTCGAGGGCGGTGTAGAGGCCATCCGAACAGAGGAGGTAGCGGTCGCCGGGCTGGGCGTCGCGGAGTTCGAGATCCGGTTCGGCGGACCCGTCGCTGTGCAGCGCCTTGACGAGGAGGCTGCGCTGAGGGTGTGAAAGCGCTTCCTCGGCGGTGAGGCGTCCGTCGTCGATCATCGACTGGACGAGCGTGTGGTCCTGGGTGATCTGGAAGAAGCGACCGTCGCGCAGCAGGTAGACGCGCGAATCGCCGATGTGCACGAGTGCGAGCCGCGAGCCAGACCGGACGAGCGCGGTGAGTGTGGTCCCGACGTGCTCGCCGAGCTCCCGGACGGCCGTGCCGGCGCGTTCGACCGCGTCGGACAGCGCGTTGAGCAGATCACCGGCGGGAACGGTGTCGTCGAGGGGCTTCAGCGCGTCGATGGCGGCGGCACTGGCCGTGGCGCCGCCGAAACCGTCGGCGACGGCGAGCAGGTTCGGCCCGGCGTAGGCGACGTCCTGGTTCTCCTCGCGGACGAGGCCGCGATCGGTGCGGACGGCGTAGCGGATGGTCAGCGGTGACATGGGTTCGTCCTTCCTCGAGAGGTGGTTCATGAGGAAGGAAGCGAGCTTTTCGCGAGACCGCACATCGGCCTCGACCTCGCGCCAGTAGTCGGCGACCTCGTCCGCGGCCGCAGGTCCGTCCAGTTCACAGACCCGCCGGATCCGGGCCAAGGGCATGCCCAGCCGGCGAAGCCACGCGACCAGCCGGGCCCGTTCGAGCTGTTCGGGCGCGTAGAAGCGGTAGCCGGACCGCGGATCGACGGAAACCGGGCGCAACAGCCCGAGCTCGTCGTACAGCCGCAACGCCTTCGGCGACAGGCGGGACGCCCGCGCGAACGCCCCGATCGTCAGCAGTCCCAAGCTCGCCCTCCTCATGCCACCACCGTGTGGCCTGCCCCGAGGTCAAGGTCAAGACTGCCGTGGTTCCACGTGGAACGGCCAGGGACGACGGGGAACGACGCCGCGACGACCCTGGCCGTAGTCAGTGGGTTACTGCTCGGAGCGCTCGCGCCCCGTCTTCAGTCGGCTACCCAGCCCTCGAACGTGGTATGCCTCGGGTCCGGTAGCATCGTGAAGTCAGCGGAAACGTCGAAAAAGGGGCTTCAGGTGAAGAAGCTGTTGGCGCTCGCGGTGGTCGCGGGTGGTGTGCTGTTCGTTCTCAAGCGCAACAAGGACGCCAAGGCCGAAGCCGAGCTGTGGCGCGAGGCCACCGCCCCCACCGACAAGCCGCTCGGCGCCGTCTCGACGAACGGCACCGCCCCGGCGCGCGCCGCGGGTGCGGGCCAGAACAACTGAAACTCCCCGCGGGTCCGCCCGCGGTCCGGGGCTGTAGCTCAATTGGTAGAGCGCTGCTTTTGCAAGGCAGAGGTCAGGGGTTCGATTCCCCTCAGCTCCACGTAGTGCGATGCCGCCACCGCATCACCGTCGTTCTGGATGGCTCGGCTCGCGTGCTCTCCGGCGTCTCTCAGCTGCCGGCTTTCTGGGTGTTCGCCTAGCGCTCATGTCAACTGTGTGGCCTATCAAAAGTTCGCACCGGCAACACTTCACACTCGCTCAAACTTCACGAATTGAAAATTTCCAACACTCCGGCTCGAGCAGAGGCGGTAGACGTAGAAGGAAATGTGGAGATTCTTGAGTTAGCCGTGTAGCCTGCCAGGGCAGTCGACCTCAGGGGAATCCTTGCTGACCAGAAATAATCTCCAGTCCTTCAAGGCAGCGTTGTCTGCGGCCCTGCGGACTACTAATCAGGCTGACGATGCACTGAGTGAGCGTTTTGTCGAACTCCGCCCGGGGACGGTCGCCACACTGGAGTCGGCTGTCAATCATCTGGTCACCGGACGTCGTGGTGTCGGCAAGTCCACGACACTCGCTGTTCTTCAACGCCGAGCTGAGCGGGCCGGAGCGAGAGTTATTTTCGTGGACGTCGAGCAGCACAAGTCTCGCGAATACCCAGACGTCCTCATAGAGATCATCATGGATGTGCTGGAGGCTATCGAGCCGGGCGGGTGGAAGAAGCCGCAGCGCTTGCTGCGCAAGGAGGTAAAGCAACTCCTCGCGGTCCTCTCCGCACTTCGTGATGCGGGGGTTGAGGTCACTACGAGCACGGAGCGGGACACGACCGAGAAGAGCGATCTCGGCGTCGCGCTCCATGGTGGGGTGGCGAAACAGTACGCAAAGTTGAGCGCGACGGCCGGCGGTACAAGATCGAAGCAGACAAAAACCTCTCATAGATCGACTCAAACACGGAGGAAGGAAGACTTCCTGCGCGACTTGGCCCCAGCGATCTCTCACGCGTTAGAAGATGCTGCCAAGCTCGATGGTCGCAACTCCCTACTGGTCGTGCTGGACGACTTCTATTTCATTGCGAAGGAGACCCAGCCGTTCGTCCTTGATCATCTTCACGGCATCACCAAGCGGAGTAATGTCTGGCTCAAGATCGGTAGTGTGCACTCGAGGACGCAGTCATTTGTTGACGGTGATCCGCCTCTTGGTATGCAGCCACCGCACGACCTCCAGCACCTCTCACTCGACGTTGGTCTTGCTGACTTCGCCACGGCAAAAACGTTTCTCGAAGAGGTAGCGAACGGGGTACTCGGACCGGCAGGGTTCAAGATCCGTGACGTCCTGACCGATACGGCTCGCGAGCGAGCTGTTCTTGTCGCGGGTGGGGCAGTCGCGCGTGACTACTTCGACCTCCTTATCGCCGCAGCGGACGCTGGCTGGGAAGCGACGCAGCGCAGTGACAAGAACGCGGATGCGTTCACAATCGGGGCTGAGCATGTCCAGGCTGCAGCCGGTCTTCGGCTGCAGAGGAAGCAGACTGACCTGCGCAATGACGCGGGGCGTGAAGCTCCGGTGCTGGAGAAGCGGTTTGATGACCTGGTGAAATTTGTTCGGAACCGCAACACGTTCTTCTTCCTGATCCGCCGTGAACATCTCGACACGCCTTGGGGGCAGGAGATCGTCGAACTTGAAGACCTTCGCTTCGTGCATCGCATAGTGACGACCAGGCCGAACACCACCGCATGGCGAGGAGTGGACACAGTAGTTTTCATGGTGGATTTCGCCGCACTGGTGGGAAAGCGGATGCGTAAGGCTCCTGTTGAGTTTTGGAAGCCCGGCAAGTCCGATGAACTGCGTCGGGCAGAGTGGGTGTACGACCCAGATTGGACCAAGACGCCGAAGAAGTTGGTGCAAACGAGGGCTGAAAAGGACGATTCGGAGTTGCTTGAACTGCCCTTCAACAGCTCTGACCGACTGTAGACACGGTTGGCCACCAGCGGGTCACCTGATCCGCTGCTAGACGAGCGCGTGGTGCTGGAGACAGACTCATGAGCCACTTCGCGTGACAAGTGAGGGTCAAAGCGCACTGCACAGCTCGATCGTGCGCCATCTGCAGGTGCACACCGTCCGAACCTCCCGGGACAACCTCGCCAGCTAGGCTGGGGCCGTGACCTGGACAGCTCCCCAAGTCGAGATCTTCTCCGGCTCGACTGCGGCCGACGAGCGGACCATGCTCGCCGGCTACCTCGCCTGGCACCGCAGCGTGTTGTTGCACAAGTGCGCCGGGCTCACCGGCGAGGAGCTGGCCCGCCGCACCGTCCCGCCGTCGTCGCTTTCGTTGCTGGGGCTCGTGCGGCACATGGCCAAGGTCGAGCGCATCTGGTTGCGTGAGCGGTTCGCGGCCGAGGGGGTCGAACGGCTGCACCCCGGCAAGGACGTCGACTTCGATGACGCCGATCCCGCCGACGCCGCCGCGGACTACGAGCGGCTGCTGGAGGAACAGCGCCTCGCCGACAAGATCTTCGCGAGCGCCGCCCTCGACGACACCTTCACCCACGACGGCCAGGTCTTCTCCGTGCGCTTCCTCTACCTCCACCTCATCCAGGAGTACGCGCGCCACAACGGGCACGCCGACCTCCTGCGTGAACGCACCGACGGGGCCACCGGCGCTTGAGCAAGCGGCGCAAACCAGCCGAACCCGTGCCGGGCCTCTACCCAGTGCGCTTCGGCACCGCGGAACTCCTCGCCGACGCCGACCGGCCCGGCGGGTGGCTGCTCAGCGTCGACGGCGTCGCACAGTCCTATGTGGACATCGACGATCCCCGGCACCTCGAATTCGACTACATCCGGCGGATGGCCGACGTCGTCGACGCGCTCGACCGCGGGCCGCTCGACGCGTTGCACCTCGGCGGCGCCGGCTGCACCCTGCCGCGCTACATCGCCGCGATGCGGCCCGGTTCCCGCCAGCTCGTCTTCGACGCCGACGGGCCCCTCATCGAGCTCGTCCGCGAGCACCTCGACCTGCGCAGCGTGCCGCAACTCCGCGTGCGCATCTCCGACGGCCGCGAGGGGGTCGCGACGCGGCACGACGACTCCGCCGACCTCGTCGTCGCCGACGTGTTCAAACAGTTCAGCATGCCCAGCGAAATCGCGACCGTCGAATTCACCGCGGACGTCGCCCGCGTCCTGCGGTCCTCGGGTGTGTACCTGATGAACATCGCGGACGGTCCGGGCCTGCTGTTCACGCGCCGCGTCATCGCGACGATCGCCGAAGTCTTCCCGCACGCGTTGATGCTCGCCGAACCCGGCGTCCTGCGCGGCCGCCGCTACGGCAACATCGTGCTCGCCGCGTCGATGAACGAACTGCCCGTGCGGGCCGTCGCCGGCCGGGCGGCGTCCGCGGCCTTCCCCGCGCGCTGCCTCGCCGGCGACGACCTGAAATCCTTCCACGGCAAAGCGAAACCACTCACCGACGAGAACCGGATGACCGCTCCGGTACCGCCGCCGAACTCGTTCAGCTGAGCAACGCCGCGAACCGCTCCGCCGACACGTTGCCGCCGGAGATGATCACGCCGACGCGCTTCCCCGCCGCGCGCACCTTCCCGGTCAGCAACGTCGCCACCCCCACGGCACCGCTCGGCTCCACCACGATCTTCAAGCGGTCGAACAGGAACCGCATGGCCTCGACGATCTCCTCGTCGGTCACCGTCGTGATCTCCGAAACCAGTTTCCGGTTGATCTCGAACGTCTGCTCGCCGGGCTCGCTCGTCGCGATGCCGTCCGCGATCGTGCGCGGCACGTCGATCCGCACCCGCTTCCCGGCGGCGAGGGACTGCCGGTAGTCGTCGCCCTCTTCGGGCTCCACGCCGATCACCTTGATGCCCGGCCGCAACGCGGTCGCCGCCGTCGCGCTGCCCGCCATCAGCCCGCCGCCGCCCATCGGGGCGATCAGGACGTCGAGCTCGCCCGCGTCCTCCAGCAGTTCCAGCGCCGCGGTGCCCTGGCCCGCCATGACGTCCGGGTGCTCGTACGGCGGGATGATCGCCATGCCGCGCTCCCCGGCGTACTCCCCGGCGAGCGCCGCCCGGTCGTCCCGGTACCGGTCGAAGCGCCGCACCTCAGCGCCGTACCCGAGCACAGCGTCCACTTTGGACGTCGGCGCGTCCTCCGGCATGAAGATCGTCGCCTTGGTCCCGAGCAGCGCCGCGCTCAACGCGACCGCCTGCGCGTGGTTCCCCGACGAGTACGCGCACACGCCGCGCCCCAACTGCTCCGGGGACAACCGGGAAAGCGTGTGGTACGCCCCGCGGAACTTGAAGGCGCCCACGCGCTGGAAGTTCTCGCACTTGAGCAGCACCCGCGCGCCCACGCGGTCGTCCAGGGTGCGGGAGGTCAGCACGGGGGTGCGGTGGGCGATGCCGGCGAGCCGGGTCGCGGCCGCGCGAATGTCGTCGAGGTTCACTCAGACAGCATGTCAAAGTGCTGGACTGACCGTCCATGGCTTTACTGTCGGCCCATGCGTCGACTCGCGCTCGCCCTCGGCACCGCCGCCGTGCTGGCCGGCTGCTCGCAACCGCAGTCCGCCGCGCCCGCCCCCTCCAGCGCGCCTCCGCCCGCCACCACCGCCGCGCAACCGCCGCCCGATCCGCAGCCGACCGGTCCCGGCCCGTGCCCGTACCTGGAGACCTCGTTCGTCGCGGACGCCAACGGCCAGCACGTGTCGAAGGTGCAGACCTCCGCCGACAAACCGCATCCGGCGTGCTTCTTCTACGCCCGCAGCGGCAAGCTCCAGCTGACCGTCCGCGTGTACGTCGGTGACCCGGCGACCGCGAAGGCCTTGGTGGACAAGGCGGCACCCGTGAACAGCAGTAATCCCGCCACGGACCCCGCGGGCTGGGAGGGTGGCTACCAGGCGACGGCGGCCGGCGCGGTGTACGCGGTGGCGAAGGCGGGCACGGCGGTCGTGGTCTCGACCGACCAGACGCAGACGGTCAAGGCGAGAACCGTTGCGAAGCAAACAATTTCTTCACTCGGGCTTTAGCACCCAGTGGCTGAAGTGGCCACTTGATCTTGTACTACGCTGACCCCCACCTGCGGCCGGGGAGGACCAGCACCCGGTCTCGGCGTGCCAAGGGCCGCAGCGAACCTCCGTGTACCTCGAAGTGAAGAAGGACAGACACCAGTGGCTGACACCCTCAAGGAAATCCTGCTCGACTCCAGCAGGCGTCCGGCTGTCGTGAGCGACCTGGAGACCCTGGTCGACCAGGAGGTCTCGGACAAGGGCGGCGTTTCCGGTGCCGTGATCAAGACCGGTTTCGCCGCGGTCAAGAAGATCAAGCCGGGCATCATCGGGTCCGCGGTCGACAGCCTGCTGGACGACTTCACCGCGAAGCTCGAGCCGTTCTACGCCGACTTCAAGGGCCAGGGCGGCGGCGACTTCGGCGCCTACCTGTCGAGCCGGGGCGACCAGGCGGCCGACGCGCTGCTCGAGGTCACCGACGCCCGCGCCGAGAAGAGCAGCCGGGACAGCATCAAGAAGGTCTACTCGAAGCTGCGCCCGAACGGCAAGAAGAACGTCGAGGAAGCGCTTCCCCGCCTCGGCCAGCTGATCGACAAGCACGCGGCCAACGCCTGAGCCGCGGCTGCGCACGCCGAAGGCCGCCTCCGGGAGGGTTCCGGAGGCGGCCTTTCGCGTTGCTCAGCCCTGTTTCGGCGCCGGCGACGGCGTCGAAGCCTGACCGTTCGTGGCCGGCTTCGGGTCCGCCGGGGTCGGCGTGGCCTTCGGGGGCTCGGTGGCGACCGGCGGCTGCTCCTTGGCGCGCAGCGCGTAGGCGGCGGCCGCGGCGGCCAGGCCGATGCCCAGCAGCCAGGGCCAGCGGCGGCGCTTGCGCTCACCCTTCGCCGCGGCCTTGGCCTCGGCGACCGCGACCTTGAACTCCTTCTTCGCGGACTTGAAGTCGCGCTTGGCCTTGCGCTTGGACTCGCCCGCGGCCTTGGCGGCCTTGATCGCGGCGGCACGCGCCTTGCGGCCCGGCGCCCGCATCTCGGCCAGCCGGGCGGCGGCCTCCTTGCGCGCCTCGGCGCTCGCCCTGGCCAGCTCCTTGCGGGTCTGGCCCGACTTCTTGGCCAGCTCCTTGCGCTTCTGCGCGCCGGCCTTGGCGAGCTCCTTGCGTGCCTTGCGGCCCCGCTTGGTGGCCTCCTTGCGGAGTTCCTCGGTGTTCTCGGCGAGCAGTTGCTCGGCCGCCTGTGCCGCACGGGCCGTCGCTTCCGCGCCCACCTTGCCCGCCTCCACGGCGCGCTCACGCAGGCCCAGCAAGCCGGTCCGCACCGACTCGCCGACCGAGTCTGCGGCTCGGGTCATGGCCTTCACCTCGTCAATCGTTGCGTCTTCGGATGTATCCCCGGCATCTATCCTGCCCGTTTCCGCCGGATCTCGCTGCGGATGGCACGATGAGGCGCGTGACTGAGAGCAACGAATCCCCCGTGGGGACGAAGGTGCGCGCCGTGCTGCACACCAACCACGGTGACATCCGGCTGAACCTCTTTCCCGATCACGCGCCCAAGACCGTGGCCAACTTCGTGGGCCTGGCCGAAGGGACGAAAGAGTACACCCAGCCGAACGCCAAGGGTGGCAAGTCGGGGCCGTTCTACGACGGTTCGATCTTCCACCGCGTCATCTCCGGTTTCATGATCCAGGGCGGTGACCCGACGGGCACCGGCCGCGGCGGTCCCGGCTACCGCTTCGGCGACGAGTTCCACCCGGAGCTGCAGTTCAACCGCCCCTACCTGCTCGCGATGGCGAACGCGGGCCCCGGCACCAACGGGTCCCAGTTCTTCATCACGGTGGCGCCCACGACGCACCTGAACTTCAAGCACACCATCTTCGGCGAGGTCGCGGACCAGGACTCGCAGAACGTGGTGGACACGATCGCCAACACCGCGACCGGTGTCGCCGACCGCCCGCTCGCCGACGTGGTCATCGAGAAGATCGACATCGAACGCTGAATACGCGGGTAACGTGGGCGGCATCGTGAACGAGCCGATACCGCACACGCCGCCCGCCGCACTGCCCGGCTGCTGGTGGCACCCCAGCCGCCAGACCGGGCTGAGCTGCACCCGCTGCGGCCGGCCTGCGTGCCCGGACTGCCTCCGCGAGGCAGCCGTCGGTGCCCAGTGCATCGACTGCGTGCAGGCCGGCCGGCGGGAGCACGAGACCTCCCGCCGGCAGCACCGCGCGCTGGGCCACGGCGCGCGGACGATCGCCGGTGCCCGGGTTTCCTCCCGGCTAGTCGTCACGCCGGTGCTCATCGCGCTGAACGTGCTGGTCTACGCCATCACGGCGGTCGAGGCGCACGACCCGATGAACAACCGGTTGTCGAGCCTGTTCAACGCCTGGGTGCTGTGGCCGCCGGGAATCGCGGGCGGCGAGTGGTGGCGCCTGCTCACCGCCGGGTTCCTGCACTACGGGCCCATCCACCTCGTGGTGAACATGTTCTCGCTGTGGATCATCGGCCGGGAGCTGGAGGTGCTCCTCGGCAAGGTCCGCTACCTCGCGCTGTACGGGCTGTCGCTGCTGGGCGGCAGCGTGCTCGTGTACCTGTTCGGCGCGTTCGACGGGCCGACGGCCGGCGCGTCCGGCGCGATCTACGGGCTGCTGGGCGGCATCCTCGTCGCGGTGCTGCGGCTGCGGCTCAACCCCGTGCCCGCGATCGGCACGATCGTGCTGAACCTGATCATCACGGTGACGCTGCCCAACATCTCGCTGTTCGGGCACCTGGGCGGGCTCGTCGTGGGTGCGCTGGCCACGGCGGCGCTGGTGTACGCGCCGGAGAAGAACCGCGTGGCCTGGCAATCGGGTGCGCTGGCCGTGCTGCTGGTGGCGCTGCTGGGGGTCTTCTTCCTGCGTGACGCCCAGCTGGCGAGCGTCGTGTGCACCGGGTCCGGAGCGGGCCTGCAGTGCTCAGCGCCGTAGGGCACCCAGCACGTCGAGCACGTCCCGGGGGTCGGTGCCCAGCTCCAGCCAGCCGAACACGAACAACTGCTCGCCGACGGAGATCTCCAGCGTCGTGCTGTCCCTGCCGAGGCGCCGCGTGCTGCGCAGCCTCGTGTGCGTCTCGGGCCAGCTGAACTCGTGCACGCCGCCGGTGGTCCGGATGCGCACGCCCCTGTCGTCGGCCGCCAGCCGGGGCCGGACGAACAGCCCGTGTGCGGACAACGCGGCGAGGACGACCGCCGCGACCCCGAACAGCACCGCTCCCATCCGATCGGGGGAGAAGACCGCACCGGCGAGCGCCGCGAGGGCGCCGAGTAGCGCGACCGCCACCAGAGCCGGCCGTGGGGCCCAGCTGGAAGGGTTATCCACAGGAGTTATCCACAATGGGGATGAGTCACAGTGGTGTAATTCGGTGTCAATAGGCCGAGCGGGTCAACATCGAAGCCGACCTAGCGCCACCGCATCGTCATCAGCAGCCCGGAGATCATCAGCGCGAAGCCGATCGCGAAGTTCCAGTTGCCGAGGTCGGCCATGAACCCGATCTTGTCGCCCGCGATGTAGTTGACCACGAGCCAGGCGAGCCCGATGACCATGAGCCCGAACATGACGACCTTGTAGACCGGGTGCGACGGTCCCGCGGCACGCACCTTGACCGGGGTACGCCGGTCGGCGGGCGGGGTATACGCCGTCTTCTTGCGGACCTTGGACTTCGGCATCGGGACCTCGCGTACTCGACAGGAACTCGCCGGTGGCGCGCGGGTTCAGCGCGCAACCACGTCTACCTCCACACGTTAACGTAAGCAGGCAGTGGAGAGGAGCGTGCGTGGCGATACTGGAAGCGCCGCCGGCCGGATCGTCGCGCGGGCGCGGCGGCCGGGTGGTGCGGACCATCGGCGAACTGCTGATCACGGCCGGTCTGGTCGTGCTGCTGTTCGTGGTCTACGAGCTCTACGTCACCGACCTCTTCTCCGCGCAGAAGCAGGCCAGCGCGACCGCGGACCTGGACCAGGACTGGGCGCAGGGCCGCGAGCTGCATTCGGAGCTGATCGACGGCAAGGCGTTCGCGAAGCTGTACATCCCCAGCTTCGGCGCCGACTACCACTTCACGATCCAGGAGGGCACCGACGCCGCCGCGCTCGAGGTCGGGCCCGGGCACTACAAGGGCACCGCGCTGCCGGGGGAGCCCGGCAACTTCTCGGTCGCGGGGCACCGGGTCGGCAAGGGCGCGCCGTTCAACGACCTCGACCTGCTCAGCTCGTGCGAC
Organism: Amycolatopsis sacchari; assembly: GCF_900114035.1. Lineage (GTDB taxonomy): Bacteria > Actinomycetota > Actinomycetes > Mycobacteriales > Pseudonocardiaceae > Amycolatopsis_E > Amycolatopsis_E sacchari. The sequence goes on from NZ_FORP01000006.1 coordinate 211,736, forward strand.
GCGATCGTCGTCGAGACCCAGACCGACTTCTTCGTCTACCGCGTGCTGCCGCACAGCGACGAGCTCGCGAACTGGGCCAACGGCAAGGGGAAGCAGCCGCAGTGCGCGAAGGTCAGCACCCTGCGCACGGACGCGCCCGGCGGCGGTGCCTACGGGCAGACCGTCGGCCGCGAGGTGGTGAACCCGGACCAGGGCGACGTCGTCGCGCCGGTGCCGCACCAGCCCACCGACGTGCTGCCCGCCGCGCAGCAGGTCGCGCTGCTCACCCTGACCACCTGCCACCCGCAGTTCTCGGACAAGCAGCGGCTCATCGTGCACGCCGTGCTGACCAACCAGTTCCCGAAGACACCCGGCGCGACCTACGCACAACTGCTCCAGGCGATCGGAGGGGCCTGATGTACTCCTGGATCTGGCGGCACCTGCCGGGACCGGTGGCCGCGAAGCTCGTCCTCGCGGCCATCCTGGTCCTGGCGGTGGTGGCGCTGCTGCTCTTCGTGGTGTTCCCCTGGCTGGACCCGCTGCTGCCGTTCAACCAGGTTTCCGTCACCGGCGGCTGACGCGCACCATCTCGTCGCGCTCGACGACCTTCACGCGCTCGCGGCCCTGCGGCTCGCCGAGCGAGCGCTCGTGCGCGTCCAGCTTGCCCCAGCCCTCCCAGGTGGTGAACGGGACACCGCGCTCGGTCAGGAAGGCCAGGATCGCGTCCGGGTCGTCGTGCTTCGGGCGGGCCAGCGAGTCCGCGTCCGCGAGCAGGTTCGCGATCGTCTCGGCCGCGTCGCCCTTGGTGTGCCCGATCAGGCCCACCGGGCCGCGCTTGATCCAGCCCGTGACGTACACGCCGGGCACCTGGTTCTCGTCCATGTCCAGCACGCGGCCGCCCTTGTTGGGCACGGTGCCGGTGCCGTGGTCGAACGGGACCTCCGTCAGCGGTGAGGACAGGTAGCCGACGGCGCGGTAGACCGCCTGCACGTCCCAGTCGTGGAACTCGCCGGTGCCGCGGACGTTGCCGTCGCCGGTCAGCTCGGTGCGCTCCGTGCGGAGGCCGGTGACCCGGTCCTCGCCGAGGATCTCCGTCGGCGAGTGGAAGAAGTGCAGGTGCAGCCGCTTCGGCCGGTCGCCCTGGTCGCGGATCGCCCACTCCTGCAGCGTCTTCACGACCATGTCGACCTGCTTCGAGGACCGGATCGCGGCCATCGAACCCTCGTCGAACTCGATGTCCTCCGGGTACACGATGACCTCGACGTTCGGCGAGTGGTCCAGCTCCCGCAGCTCCAGCGGGGTGAACTTGGCCTGCGCGGGACCGCGGCGGCCGAACACGTGCACGTCGGTCACCGGGCTGGCCTTGAGGCCCTCGTAGACGTTCGGCGGGATGTCGGTGGACAGCAGCTCGTCGGCGGTCTTCGCGAGGATGCGGGCGACGTCGAGCGCCACGTTGCCGACGCCCAGCACGGCGACGCTGGTGGCCTCCAGCGGCCAGGTGCGCGGCACGTCGGGGTGCCCGTCGTACCAGGAGACGAAGTCGGCGGCGCCGAAGCTGCCGGGCAGGTCGATGCCCGGGATCTCGAGCGGGCGGTCGCTCATCGCGCCGGTCGCGAAGATGACGGCGTCGTAGTACTCGCGCAGGTCGTCGAGCTTGATGTCGGTGCCGTAGTCGATGTTGCCGAGCAGGCGGATCCCCGGCCGGTCCAGCACCTTGTGCAGCGCGGTCACGATGCCCTTGATGCGCGGGTGGTCGGGCGCCACGCCGTAGCGGATCAGGCCGAACGGTGCCGGCATGCGTTCGAAGAGATCGACGCTGACCTCGGCTTCGGACTTGTCGAGGATGTCGGCGGCGTAGATGCCGGCCGGACCGGCGCCCACGATCGCAACACGAAGAGTTCGGCTCACCGTTCCACGGTAAAGTGAGGTGACCCTAACTATCACTGTGATATGGCGTACGGTCCACGCTCTGGAATCGGTACGCTGGGTCTCATGCGTGTCCTCGTCGTCGACAACTACGACAGCTTCGTCTACAACCTGGTGCAGTACCTGGCGCAGCTCGGCGCCGACTGCACGGTGTGGCGCAACGACGTCGTGGACACCGAGCGCCTCGGCGAGTTCGACGGCGTGCTGGTCTCGCCGGGCCCCGGCACGCCGGAACGCGCGGGGCAGAGCATCGAGGTCGTGCGCCGGTGCGCGGAGCAGCGCACCCCGCTGCTGGGCGTCTGCCTCGGCCACCAGGCGATCGGCGTCGCGTGGGGTGCCACGGTCGACCGGGCGCCCGAGCTGCTGCACGGCAAGACGAGCCAGGTGCACCACGAGGGGACGGGTGTCCTGGCCGGGCTGCCGGACCCGTTCACCGCGACCCGCTACCACTCGCTGACCGTGCTCCCGGAGACCATCCCGGCCGAGTTCGAGGTCACCGCCCGCACGGAGTCGGGTGTGGTGATGGGCATGCGGCACCGCGAGCTGCCGGTCGAAGGCGTGCAGTTCCACCCGGAGTCGGTGCTGACGCAGCGCGGGCACCGGATGCTCGCGAACTGGATGGCCGCCGCGGGCCACCCGGTTCCCGACGCGACGGTGGATTCGCTCGTGCGCGAGGTCGAGGCGTTGCAGAAGGCCGCGGTGGCGTGACGCTGGTCCGGCTCGACCGGGTCGGCAAGAGCTACGGCCGCGGCCGTCCCGTGCTGTCCGGGGTGGACCTGGAGGTGCGCGGCGGTCAGGTGACCGGGCTGGTCGGGACGAACGGTTCCGGCAAGTCCACGCTGCTGCGCATCCTCGCGCGGATTTCCGAACCGACTTCCGGCAGCGTCGTCGGCACCCCTTCGACGGGCTACGTGCCGGACCGCTTTCCCGCGTCCACGCGGATGAGTGCGGTGGCGTACCTGCGGCACCTCGGGCGGATCTCTGGGGTGCCCGGCGCCGGGCAGCGGGCCGAGGCTTTGCTGGAGCGGCTCGCGCTGGAGGGTGGCCCTGGCGCGCCGATCCGCCGGTTGTCGAAGGGCAACGCGCAGAAGGTGGGCCTGGCGCAGGCGCTGCTGGCGGAGCCGGAGCTGCTGGTGCTGGACGAACCGTGGTCGGGCCTGGACCCGGCGGCGCACGGCGTGCTGGGCGAACTGATCGCGGAGGCACGGGACCGCGGCGCCGGCGTGGTGTTCACGGCGCACGACGAGCGCGTCGCACGGGTCCACGCCGGCCAGGTCTTCCGGTTGGCCGACGGCGTGCTGAGGGAGGCGGCCGATTCGGTCGCGCGGGTCGTGCTCTGCCGGGACGGTGACCGGAAGGAGCTGGCGGTGCCCTCCGAACAGGTCGACGAGGTGCTGCTGGACGCGTTGCGGAGCGGTTGGTCGGTGCGGGAGGTCCGGCGGTGATCCGGTACCAGCTGGCCCTGCTCGGGCACTCGCAACGCTGGCTGCCGCCGTCACTGCTGTTCGCGCTGCTGCTGGGCGTCGTGTACGCGGACCCGGGCACGCCGGTGCTGCCGGAGTTCGCGTTGAGCGCCGGTGGGCTCGCGGTGATCACCTGCTGGCTGACGATCGCACTGGTCGACGCCGAGGACCCGGTCCAGCGGCTGATCACGCGCGTCCACGCCCGCCGGCTGTCGACCGTGCTCGGCGGCGTGGTGGGCGCGGTGCTGGTCTGCGGGGCGCTGCTCACGGTCGCGCCGCTCGTGTGGTCGTCGGTGGTGCACGGCGGGAACCCGCCCGGCACCCTCGGTCTGGGGATCCTCGCGCACCTCTCCGCCACGGCGACGGGCATCGCGGTCGGCCTGCCGTGCTCGCGGCTGCTGTTGCCGCGGATCGGTTACACGGTGCTGACCGCCCCGGTGGTGCTCGCGGTGGTGCTGCTGATCCGGCAGGTCCCGCTGCTCAACCCGATGCTGCGAGCCCTGGCGGCGGAGGCTCCCGCCACGGGACCGTTGGTGCTCGGCGCGGTGACGTCGGTGGGGTTACTGGTGGTGAGTGGTGTCGCGGTCGGGGCCGTCGTCCAGCGCCGGAGTTGAGTCGGCGAGGACGTGCTCTGCCGTCGCGGCGGCCTCGATGATGTCCCGCAGGCGTTCGGGCGTCTCCCGCTTCACACGGGGACCGCTTCTGCCAGCACCCGGTCCCGGATCCGGGCCTTGAGGCCGTTCGGCGTCGCTACCTGGGTGAAGACGTTCAACAGCTCCTCCACGTCCAGTGCGAAGCCGGACATGGCGAAGTAGCCGCGGCCGGGCTCCATTTCCACCAGCAGGTCCAGGTCGCTGTCGTCGTCGGCTTCGTCTCTTGCCACCGAGCCGAACACGCGGACGTTCCGCACCCCGTACTTCTCGGCGATGCGGTAGATCTCCTCGCGGTGGGCACGCACCTCCGCCAGCGTCACCCGGCGGTGCGGGGCGTCGACGACTGCTCCGGCCATGACGCCAGTATCGCAGTCCCGCCACCGGCCCCGCCACGGCGAACGCGGTGGGCCGCGACGTGCCCCGGACAGCAGTGAGGCCAGGTCCCGCGCGGGGACCTGGCCTCAGTCAGCCTTCAGACGGATCACGGGAATCCGGGGATCCCCGTCCGCGGTGATGACGTCGTCGTCGGCGTCGTGGTGTTGCCGCCGCCTCCGCCGTTGCGCCGCTCGCCGATGAACAGAGTGATCGTCTGGTTCTTGGCGATCTGGGTACCCGCCGCGGGCGCGGTGCGGGTGACCTTGCCGTCCTCGTCGGGATCGTTGACCTGGTCCACCTGGTAGTTCAGCGTGCCGTCCCAGCCCGCCTGCCCCAGCCGCTGCTGCGCCTGCTGCTGGGTCAGGCCCGTCAGGTCCGGCATGGTGATCTGCTGCTGCGAACCGTCGGACACGTACAGCGTCACCGTGGTGCCCTCCGGCTGGAGACCCGCGTTCGGCTTCTGGTTCACGACCGTGCCCTCGGCCTCACCCGACGCCTGCGTCTCCTTCTTCACCACGAACCCGGCGGCCTGCAACGCGGCCTGCGCCTCGGAGAACTGCTTGCCCGTGTAGTCGGTGATCTGGACCATGTTCTTGGTCTTGCCCACGGTGATCGTCACCGTGGTGCCCTCGTCCACGGTCGCGTTGGCCGCGACGCTCTGCCGGACGACCTTGCCGTACTGGTTCGGGTCGCTGACGTCCACCTCGGGCACGTTCGGGTCGAGGTACAGGCCCACCGCCTGCAGCGCCGCCGTCGCCTCGTCCCTGCTCTTGCCCGCCAGGTTCGGCACCGACACCTTCTTCGGCGCCGTGCCGACACTCAGCTTGATCTCGGTCGACGTGGCCACCGTGGCCCCGGCCGCCGGGTCGGTGGACAGCACCTTGCCGACGTCGTCGGGGTTCGCGCACGCCGGCTGCTGGTTCGGCAGCATCTTGCACGACACCGGCACGATCGAGACCTTCGTGAAGCCCGCGTTCCGGAGCGTGTCCGTCGCGACGTTCTGCTGCTGGCCGCGCACGTCCGGCACCGCCGCCGCCGGGGCCTTCGTGTCGAACGCGCCCGACAGCCACACGATGAACGCGACCAGCGCGAGCCCGATCACGGTGAAGATCACCGCGGTCCACGCCCTGCGCCGCCGCCTGCGGGCCGGGTCGTCGGCGTAGGAGTCGCTGTACTCCTCGTAGTCCGCGGCGTGCCCGGCCGGGCCACCGCCGTTGAGCACCTGCGTGCGCTCGTCCGCCGTCATCACCATCGGCGCCGACGGGCGCTGCCCCGACAGCACCCGCACCATGTCCGACCGCATCTCCGCGGCCGACTGGTAGCGGTTCGCCGGGCCCTTGGCCAGCGCCTTCAGCACGATCGCGTCCAGCTCCGGCGACACCGCCGGGTTCACCGTCGACGGGGCCTTCGGGTCCTCACGGACGTGCTGGTAGGCCACCGCGACCGGCGAGTCCCCGGTGAACGGCGGCTCGCCCGTGATCAGCTCGTACAGCACGCAGCCCGCGGCGTACACGTCCGACCGCGCGTCCACGCCCTCGCCGCGCGCCTGCTCCGGCGACAGGTACTGGGCGGTACCGATCACCGCGGCGGTCTGCGTCATCGCCGCCTGGCCGTCGTGCATTGCCCGCGCGATGCCGAAGTCCATCACCTTCACGGCGCCGTGGTTGGTGATCATCACGTTCGCCGGCTTCACGTCGCGGTGCACGATGCCGTGCCGGTGCGAGAAGTCGAGCGCGGCGCAGACGTCCGCCATGACCTCCATGGCCCGCTTCTGCGACATCGGGCCCTCGGTCTTGACGATGTCGCGCAGCGTCCGACCGTTGACGTACTCCATCACGATGTAGGGGAGCGGACCGTACTCGGTCTGCGTCTCACCCGTGTCGTAGACGGCGACGATCGCCGGGTGGTTGAGCGCCGCGGCGTTCTGCGCCTCGCGGCGGAACCGCTCCTGGAACTGCGGGTCCCGCGCCAGGTCCGCCCGCAGGATCTTCACCGCGACCTCGCGCCCGAGGCGGATGTCGGTGCCGTGGTGCACCTCGGACATGCCGCCGTAGCCGAGCGTGTCGCCCAGTTCGTAGCGGTTGGAGAGCAGTCGGGGTGTGCTCATCGGAGAAAGCCTGTCCATTCCGTCCAAGGTGTACTCATCATGCCCCGTAGGTCGTCGGTTCGGGGGGAGGTGCCTGCCCGTGGCCCGGCACCAGTTCGCTCGTGCCCACTCTCCCCGGCTGGACCGGCTCGTCCCGTGAGCCGAGCAACCGGGGCAGGACCAGCACCGCGGCGACGACCAGCCCCACGACCACCACGGCCAGCACCACCCACAACGCTGTCAGGTTCCGTCTCCGCGGCGGCACGGGCATCGGCACCACGCCGCTCGGGTGCCCCATCGGCGGGGGCGCCACGGGCTGCAGCACCGGGTGCGAGACCGGGCCCACCGGGGGCGCGTACGCCTGCACCAGCCCGGACGGCGTCGGCAGCGGGAGCCCCGCCCGCACCGCGGCGACCGCGGCCGCGAACTCACCGCCGGTCCGGTACCGCTGGCGCGGGTCCTTGACCATCGTCGCCTCGATCAGCGCCCGCGCGCCGGGCGGCACGTCCGGCGGCAGCGGCGGCGGCAGGTCCCGGATGTGCATCATCGCGACCGTCACCGAGTGCTCCGACAGGAACGGCCGGTGCCCCGCGAGGCATTCGTAGCCGCACACCGCGAGCGAGTACACGTCGCTGGCCGGCTCCGCGTCCTGGCCGAGCGCCTGCTCCGGGGCGATGTAGTGGGCGGTGCCCATGACCATGCCCGAGCGGGTCACCGGCGCGGCGTGCGCGGCCTTCGCGATGCCGAAGTCGGTGATCTTGACCTTGTTGGCGGGCGTGACCAGGATGTTGCCCGGCTTGATGTCGCGGTGCACCAGCCCGCGCTCGTGCGCGGCCTGCAGCGCGTGGCCCGCCTGCTCCAGGATGTCGAGCACGCGGTCCGCGGCGAGCCTGCCCTCGCGCGCCAGGATGCCGGCCAGTGGCTCGCCCTCGACGAGCTCCATGACCAGGTACGCGATCGAGTGGTCGTCCGCGGCGGATTCACCGTAGTCGTGCACGGCCGCGATCCCGGGGTGGTTCAACGAGGCCGTCGTGCGGGCCTCCGTGCGGAAGCGGTGCAGGAACTCGGCGTCCCCCGACAGCTCCGACTTGAGCACCTTGACGGCGACGGTGCGGTCCAAACGGGTGTCACTGGCCTGCCAGACCTCGCCCATCCCCCCGACGGCGATCCGGCTGACCAAGCGGTAGCGCTCCGCCACCAGCTGACCCGTGGACAGCATCCGCTACCCACCTCCGAGCTGCGCGTTGATCGCGGCCCGGCCGATCTCCGCGGCGACGCTGCCACCGGTGGCCTCCAGGCCCCGGTTGCCACCCGACTCGACGATGACCGCGACGGCGATCTGCGGGTCGTCGGCCGGGGCGAACGCGGTGTACCAGGCGTGCGGCGGGGTGTTCTTCGGGTCGTTGCCGTGCTCGGCGGTACCGGTCTTGGAGGCGATCTTGATGTTCGCCTTCTTACCGCCGCCCTTCGTGTTGTCCTCCGACGCCTCCATCATCTGCTTGAGGATCTCGGCGTTGGCGGCGGACAGCGCCGGCGTGCCGGTGAGCTCCTCGGGCGTGAAGCCCTGCAGGTCGGACAGGTCGGGGGCGAGCAGCTTCTTCACCAGCTGCGGCTTCATCGCCATGCCGCCGTTGGCGACGGTCGCGGCGAGCAGGCAGTCCTGCAGCGGGGTCAGCCGGACGTCGCGCTGGCCGATACCGCTCTGGTACAGCGCGGCGGTCGAGTCGAGCGCGCCGAGGCCGGACGCGGCGACCTTCGTCGGGATCGCCAGGTCGGTCTGGCCGATGCCGAAGTTCGCGGCGGTCTGGCGCAGCTTGTCGGCACCCAGCTCACCCGCGAACGTCGCGAAGGGGACGTTGCACGAGTGCGCGAGGGCATCCTTGAAGGTCGTGCCGGGGCACGTCTCGCCGCCGTAGTTCTCCAGCGTGACGTTGGTGCCGGGCAGCTTGACGTTCGGCGCGTTGCTGACCGGGGTGTCCGGGCCGGCGCCGTTCTGCAGCTCGGCGGCCGCCACGACCAGCTTGAACGTCGAGCCCGGCGGGTAGGTCTCCGAGATCGCCCGGTTCAGCATCGGGTTCTTCGGGTCGTTGGTGAACTGCTTCCACGCCTTCTGCTGCGCGTCCCCGTCGTGCGAGGCGAGGCCGTTCGGGTCGTAGGAGGGCGTGGAGACCATGGCGAGGATTTCGCCGGTCTTCGGGTTCATCGCGACGACGGCACCGGTGTAGCCCCTGGACGTCATGGCGTTGTAGGCCGCCTGCTGGACCGCCGGGTTGATGGTCAGCTGGACGTTGCCGCCACGCGGGTCCCGGCCGGTGACCATGTCCGACAGCCGCCGCACGAACAGCCGCGGGTCCGAGCCGGTGAGGATGTCGTCCTCGACCCGCTCCAGGCCCGCCGAGCCGTAGCGCACCGAGTAGTAGCCGGTCACGGGCGCGTACAGCGGGCCGTTGACGTAGTGCCGCTCGAACTTCAGCTTGTCGTCCGTCGCCACGACGTCGGCGATGACCTGGCCGTTGTACTGCGACACGAAGCTGCCGCGCTGCCGCGAGTACTCGTCGAGGAGCACCCGCTGGTTGCGGGAGTCCGTGCGGTAGTCGTCGGCCTTCACCACCTGGATGTAGGTGCTGTTGATCAGCAGCAGCACCACCATGACGAGCATGGCGATGCCGACGCGGCGCATGGGCTTGTTCACCGGGCACCCCCTGCTTCCGGATCGGCGGGCGGGCGCTGCACCAGCACGGTGCTCGCCTCCGCGATCGGCGCCTGCTGCGGCGGCGCCTTCGGCCGCGCCTTGGGAGCGGGCCGGCGGGCGGCGTCGGAGATGCGCAGCAGCAGCGCCACCAGGATGTAGTTCGCCAGCAGCGACGAACCACCGTAGGACAGGAACGGCGTCGTGATACCGGTCATCGGGATCAGCTTGGTGACCCCGCCGACGATCACGAACACCTGCATGACGATCGAGAACGACAGGCCGCAGCCGAGCAGCTTGCCGAACGTGTCGCGCACCGCGAGCGCGCTGCGCATCCCGCGGGTGGCGAGGATCAGGTACACCATCAGGATCGCGGCGAGCCCGACGAAACCGAGCTCCTCGCCGATCCCGGCGGTGATGAAGTCGGTGTTGGCCTCGGGCACGATGTCCGGCCGCCCGGCACCGAGCCCGGTGCCGCCGACCCCGCCGGTGCCCAGCCCGAACAGGGCCTGCGCGATCTGGTAGCCGCCGCCGTCGTCCATGTAGGTGGCCAGCGGGTCGACCCAGTTCGCCACCCGCTGCTGGACGTGCGTGAACAGCTTGTAGGCGATCAGGCAGCCGACCACGAAGAAGCCGAGCCCCGTGACCACCCAGATCGCGCGCTCGGTCGCGATGTAGATCAGCACCAGCACGATCGCGAAGAACAGCAGCGACGTACCCAGGTCCTTCTCGAACACCAGGACCAGCAGGCAGACCGCGGCGGCGATGAGCAGCGGGCCGAGGTCGCGGGCCCGCGGCAGCTCGACGCCGAACACCTTCTTGCCCGCGATCATGAACAGGTCGCGTTTCGCCACCAGGAACGTGGCGAAGAAGACCATCAGCAGGATCTTCGCGAACTCACCCGGCTGGATCGAGAAGAACGGCAGCTTGATCCACACCTTCGCGCCGTTCGTCTCGGACAGCGAGCGCGGCAGGATCGCGGGCAGCGCGAGCGCGGCGATGCCGACCAGCCCGCACGTGTACCCGTAGCGGGTCAGCGTCCGGTGGTCCTTCACCCAGATCAGCACCGCGAGGAACAACACCAGCGAGAGCGCCGTGAACAGCACCTGCTTCGGCGCCGCGGCGCTGTAGTCGCGGCCGCTCTGCGTCGCCTTCTCCGTCAGCGCCAGGTCGATCCGGTAGATCATGACCAGGCCGATGCCGTTGAGCAGCGCGACGCTGGGCAGGATCAGCGGGTCCGCGTACGGGGCCCAGCGGCGCACCGCGAAGTGCGCGACCCCGAACAGGCCGAGGTAGGCCAGGCCGTACCAGATGATGGAGAAGGACAGCTCCTGCTCCTGGTTGGCCTGCACCAGCACGAACGCGCACGTCACGATGAACGCGGCGAAACCGAGCATGGCCAGCTCGGTACCCCGCCGCGTGGGCAGCTCCCGTTGCGGGTTGCTCTGGTAGATCGCGGCGGCGGAGTCGGGCGTCGCCTGGCTCATCAGCCACCGCCACCCGGCGGGGGCGTCGTCTGGCAGTCCGTGCCCGTCGGCGCCGGCGACGTGCCCTGGTCGGCCGGCTGGGTGGTGCAGTCCTTGAGCGTCTTGTAGCGCAGGAAGTTGTTGATGTAGTCGCGCGCGGCCTGCAGGGTGTCCTTCTTGACGCCGTTGCGCACGGCGTTCTGCGCGTCCTGCTGCAGCTGCGGCACGGTCAGCACGTCGCACAGCGAGCCGCCCGGCGGGCACGAGCCCTCCGCCTCCTGGTGCAGCTGGACACCCAGGATGCTGCCCGGCACGCCGCGGAAGATCGCGACCTCGTTGTTCGGGCCCTCGCCGACGTAGTACTGGCTCAGCACGAAGTACCGCGTGGCGATGCCGCCGGCGCCCAGCAGGACCAGCACGAGCAGGATGCCGACGAACCAGCGCCAGCGCCTGCGGCGCTTCGCCTTCGGGTCCGGCTCGGGTTCGGAGAGCTGCTGCGGCGGGGGCGGCGGGGGCGCGGTGAGCGCCCTGGCGCGCGCGGCGGGCGAATCGCCCTGGTGGTACTCGTCGCTGCCGTCACCGGCGGCGCCGCCCACGATCGGCGCGTCCTCGCCGAAGTCCACGTCCACCACGTCGGCCACGATCACGGTCACGTTGTCCGTGCCGCCGCCCTTGAGCGCCAGCTCGATCATCCGGTCCGCGCAGTCCTGCGGGTCGGGGATCTGGATCGCCTCGGCGAGCGTCTCGTCGCTGACCATGCCGGACAGCCCGTCCGAGCACAGCAGGTAGCGGTCCCCGGCACGCGCCTCGCGCACCGTCAGGCTCGGCTCGACCTCGTGCCCGGTAAGCGCTTTCAGCAGCAGGGACCGCTGCGGGTGCGTCGCCGCCTGGTCCGCGGTGATCCGGCCCTGCTCGAGCAGCTCGTTCACGAAGCTGTCGTCACGGGTGATCTGCGAGAACTGCCCGTTGCGGTAGAGGTAGGCGCGCGAGTCCCCGACGTGCACCATGCCCATGCGCGAGCCGGAGAACAGCATCGCGGTCAGGGTGGTGCCCATCCCGTCCAGGTCGGGGTCGTTCGCCACCAGCTCCGAGATGGCCGCGTTCCCGCCCGAAACCGCGTCTCTGAGCTGGGAGAGCAGGTCGTCGCCGGGCTCGTCGTCGTCGAGCGGGGCGAGGGACGCGATGACCACCTTGCTGGCGACCTCACCCGCGGCATGGCCACCCATGCCGTCGGCGAGTGCGAGCAGGCGCGGTCCCGCGTAGACCGAGTCCTGGTTGCTCGAACGAACCAGGCCACGGTCGCTTCGGGCCGCGTAGCGAAGAACGAGTGTCATGGGCGAAGCTCGATCACCGTCTTGCCGATCCGGATGGGGACACCGAGTGGAACTCGGAGGGGTGCAGTGACCTTAGCCCGGTCGAGGTAAGTCCCGTTTGTGGAGCCCAGGTCTTCCACGTACCAGTCATTACCCCGCAGGGAGATCCGCGCGTGCCGCGTCGACGCGTAGTCGTCGTCCAGCACCAGCGTCGAATCGTCGGCCCTGCCGATGGTGATCGGCCTGCCGTCGAGCGCTATCCGGGTCCCCGCCAGCACCCCGTGCGTCACGATCAGCTGCCGGGGGGTCTTGCCCGACCCCTTCGGCCGCTGCTTCTCCTTGCCCCGTCGCAGGCCGGGGATCGCCACCTTCAGCCCGGAGGCCGCGTACAGATCGGACCGCACCACCCGCAGCGCGGCCAGCACGAACAGCCAGAGCAGGATCAGAAAGCCCACCCTGGTGAGTTGAACGACCAGCTCTGGCACCTGTTGTGTCAGCTCCCGCCTTCTGTGCTCCCACCCGTGACACCGGTGCGCCACGGGCCCCCGCCGGAGGTAATTCTGCGGGACAGGGGATACCAGCTTCCCAGCGGCTCGGCCAACGGAGGCAGACAGGTGCCCGTGCTGCCGTCCGGATCAGGCCTGCGTGCGGAACACCAGGGACGAGTGGCCCACCCGGATCACGTCACCGTCGGCCAGCTGCCAGGTCTGGACCGGCGTGCCGTTGACGGTGGTGCCGTTGGTGGAGCCGATGTCGGCGAGCGTCGCGCTCTGGCCGTCCCAGGTGATCTCCAGGTGCCTGCGGGACACACCGGTGTCCGGCAGCCGGAAGTCCGCGTCCTGCCCGCGGCCGACCACGTTGCCGCCCTGCTTCAGCGAGTAGGTGCGGTTCGAGCCGTCGTCGAGCTGGAGGGTCGCCTGCAGCTGGCGGTTGCCGCCCTGCACCGCGGGCGGGGCGTAGCCCTGCTGCGCGTACGGGTCCGGCGCGCCCTGCGGCTGGCCGTAGCCGGCCTGGTCGTACCCCGCCGGCGGGGCCTGCCCGTAGCCCTGGTCGTAGCCGCCCTGCGGCGCCTGGCCGTAACCCTGGTCGTAGCCGGGCTGGCCGCCGTAGCCGCCCTGCCCGTACCCGCCCTGGCCGTAACCACCCTGGGGCTGGCCGTAGCCGCCCTGGTCGTAACCGCCCTGGGGGGCCTGCCCGTACCCGCCCTGGTCGTAGCCGGGCTGACCGCCGTAACCGCCCTGGTCGTACCCGCCCTGCGGCTGCTGGCCATAGCCCTGGTCGTAGCCCTGCTGACCGCCGTAACCCTGGTCGTAGCCGGGCTGTCCCTGCTGTCCGTAGCCGTACTGGCCGCCGTGCTGGCCGTACGGGTCACCCTGGTCGTATTGGCCGTAGCCGGGGGGCTGGCTCATTGCTGGGTCTCCTGCGTTGCTGGGTCGAGCTGGCCGTCCTGGACCCGGACCGCCACGCGCGCTGACGTCCGGGTCGACGGATGAACGGATCTTGAATTGTCCAGTATGCAGCGCCTCGTTGCGCTCGAGCGAGACTACGACGTCACCATAGGTGTCCCAGCCGTGCTCGGCGAGGTGCTGCCCCACCGCTTCGGCGAGCACCCCGGTGACGCGTTGTTCGTCGCCGGCCATCCGGTCGTGGTCGGCCGGACCCAACGACACCACGTAGTGGTTCGGGGCCAGGAGCCTACCGCCGGCCAGCTCACGGACGTTGTCCTCGCTCTCCCGTTCCAGGGCTTGCGCCACTTCCTGGGTGACGACGTTGCCGCCGAACATGCGCGCGAAGGTATTGCCCACCAGGCTTTCCAGGCGTCGATCGAACCGTTCAACGCGGCCCACCGGGACTCGTAGCCTCCTTCGCACGTGTGCTTTCGCATCGATCCTATCCGCATCCGGGCCTACGGACACGGCCCCCGGTGAAACCCCTCGAACCGGCCTGATACAGTTTCCTGGCTGCCGCAGTTGAGGCACTCGGGGCGAGTGGCGGAATGGCAGACGCGCACGGTTCAGGTCCGTGTGTCCGAAAGGACGTGAGGGTTCAACTCCCTCCTCGCCCACCCTGTTCAGACCCCCGGCGAACGCCGGGGGTCTTTCCCGTTGTCCTTATCACATCTGGGGGGCGACCCCCCAGACCCCCACGGTGCGTGCTCCTCGCCTTTGGTGGGTGGTGCTTGTTGTCTGGACCAGCTGTGGTTTTTGGTGCTGTCGGGTGCGGTGGGGGGCGGTACGGTTTGGGGGTGCAGAACCAGTTCGGTGGGGAGGCCGAGTCCGTTGTCATGGCACGTGACATCGGGGAGGTGCACTTCCATGAGGTTCGGCGAGGGGCGGCGTTGTGCCAGGTGCCGGTGGTGCCGGCGCACTACACCGACAACGAGCGGCCGCTGGGGGAGCTCGACGAGTGGTTTGCCGCTGGTGGCGGGCCTCGCGTCGCGATCGTGCGTGGGGCGCCCGGGTCGGGGCGCACCACGCTGGTCAACCACTGGGTCGGGCGGCACCGGCACGACTATCCCGACGGGCGGTTCTTCGTGCGGCTCGCGAGCGGGCCCGACGGCGCCGACCGGGAGCGGGCCGCGCTCCGCGAGCTCCTGCTCGCCACCAGCCACCGCCCCGAAGAGATCCCGGCGAGCCTGGACGGACGGGCAGGCTGGTGGCGCTCCTGGACCACGGGCAAGCGCGTCGCCCTCGTCATCGACGACGCGTTGACCGCCTCCCAGGTGCACAGCCTCCTGCCGGGAGAGGGCGCCTCCGCGGTACTGGTCACCGAGGCGGGCCGCCTCACCGGGCTGCTCGCGTCCGCGACGGCCACGCTCGTCGACGTCGACCCGATGGCCGATTCCGCTGCCCGCGAACTCCTCGGCCGGCTCGTGGGCGCGGAGCGGATCGCGGCCGAGCCCGAGGCCGTCGACCGGCTGCTCGCGCGCTGCGAGGGTTCGACGATCGCGTTGTGCGTGGTCGGGGCGCTGCTCAAGGAGTTCCCGGACCGGCCCATCGCCCGGCTCGCCGACAAACTCGCGCACGACGAGCGCGTGCTCCGCGAGCTCTCCCGGGACAGCAGCCTGTCGGTCGCCGTGGTGTTCGACGCCGCGTACGAGCGGCTCGGCGAGCAGGCGCGGCGCTGCTACCAGGCGCTGGGCGCACACCCGGGAACCGGTGAGGTCTCCGTCGACGCCGTCGCGGCCGTGCTCGCGGAACCGGCCGACGACGTGTCGGACGCACTGCAGGAACTCGTGCACGCCAGGCTGGTGAGCACGCCCGAGGAAGACCGCTACCTGATGTCCGGGCTGGTGCGGCGGCACGCGCGGACCAAGGCCGTCGACAGCGACCGGGTGCTGCGCGGGTTCGTCCAGCACTACCTGACGCGCACGGTCGCGGCGGCCGCGTTGCTCATGCCGGACCGGGTGTGGCACCGCGCGCTGCTGCCCCGCGTCACCGCGTCCGGCACGGCGTCGTCCGCGGAGCAGTGGCTGGACGTCGAAGGGCAGAACGTCCGTGCCGCGGTCGAGGTCGCCTCGCGGCTCGGCCTGCTCGACGAGGTCTGCCGGTTCGCGGTCGCGTTGTGGCCCTACTACGAGCGGGGTGGCCACACCCAGGACATGGTGGCGGTCAACGAACTCGGCCTCCGCGCCGCCGGAGCGCGCGGCGACGACCTGTGCCGCGCGGTGCTCGGGTTCCAGCTGGGGTTCGCCCACCTGCAACGCGAGGACACCGACCGCGCCATGGCAGTTCTGCGCGAGGCGCAGGATGCCGCCAGGCGCGCCGGTTCGCTCGAGGCCGAAGCCACCGCGGTCGAGTCGCTCGCGCTGGCCCACCTCGCGCGCGGGGACGCCGAAGCGCTCGGCCTGCTGCGCCGCAACGTCGAACTCGCCGCCGCCACCGCTGACCCGCGGCGTCTCGCGCTCGCCCGGCTCCACCTGGCCAAGGCCGTGCCGCCCGCGGAGGCCCTGCCGCTGCTGGACCAGGCGGCGGAGGGACTGCGGACGGAGGAGTACAACCTCGCGAAGATCGACCTGTGGCGCGGCCGCAAACTGCGTGAGGCCGGCCGGCTGACCGAGGCCGCGCAAGCGCTCGACCGGGTCGGGGCCGGCCACCGCGAGCGGGGTGAAGCGCTGGTCGAACAGGCGGAGCTGGCACTGGCGCTGGGCGAAACCGAGCGTGCCGCGGAGAAACTGCGGGAGGCGGAGGAGCTGTTCCGCCGCCACGGGCTCACCGCGCTCGCGCGCTCGGTGGCCGATCGGCCGGTTTGATCAACGTAGTTTCGGCGCGGTAGCGCTGTCCGCCCACCACGACCGTCAGCGGGCCCGGAACCGCCGAGTGCAGGAGTGCGGCCGCGAACGCGGCGACGGGTCCGGTGACCGGGTCGAGCCGGATGAGCGCGCGGTCGGCCGTGCCGACGAGCCAGCTCGTGGCGGTCAGCCGGGCGACGGCGAGCCGGCAGCCCGGCAGGTTCGCCAGCGTCCGTTCGATCCAGTGCTCCGCGTCGCGGGGGCGGTCGTGGACGAGGACGTCGGCGAGGTCGAGCAGCCGGACGTTCGGTTCCTCCGTGTCCACCACGAGGTGCCCGTCGGGGCACGGTGCGTCGGGGTCACGCAGCACCTCCGCGGGGAAGCAGGTGACCGTCGCCTCGTCGTCGCCCCAGCGCACCTGGACGAGCTGGGCGTGTGCCCGGGGCACCCGCACCTCCGGCACGGGCAGGGCGCGGATCTCCGCGGAGTACCGCGGTGGTGCGAGGTCCAGCCAGCGGTAGATGGTTTCGCGCAGCACGGCCGCCGACTTCCCGGGCAGTGACGTCGTGAGCCCGGTGATCTCGGTCAGATCAACGGGTTCCCGGACGGCC
Organism: Amycolatopsis sacchari; assembly: GCF_900114035.1. GTDB lineage: Bacteria > Actinomycetota > Actinomycetes > Mycobacteriales > Pseudonocardiaceae > Amycolatopsis_E > Amycolatopsis_E sacchari. The sequence goes on from NZ_FORP01000006.1 coordinate 228,528, forward strand.
CGTTCCAGCTGCGGACCTGGCGGGGCGTGCGGGTCCAGCCGTGGTGCCACCTCCAGCAGCCTGCCGATCGGGGACCGCGGGTCCACGGCGTCCGCCGGGGCGGCGGCGAGCAGCAGCGGTGTGCCGAGCGCGGCGGAGTAGAAGCTGACCGAGCCGTGGTCGCCGATCGTCACGTCCGCGGCGACGAGCGCCGGGCCCCACAGCCGTTCGCTGGGCAGCACGAGCACGCCGGCCCGTGCGCAGTCGGCCAGCCAGCTGTCCACCTGCCAGCGCGAATGCCGTCCGGCGATGTTCGGGTGCAGCGCCACGGCGAGCCGGTAGGTCCCGAGGTCCAGCCCGGCCGCGAGCCGCGAGACCAGGCCGGGATCGCTGCCGTACAACGAGTTCGCGCCCCACGTCGACGACACGAGCACGAGCCGCTGGTGCGGGCGGACGCCCAGTGCCTGCCGGTAGGTCTCCCGCAGTGGGCGGCTCGCGACGAGCCGGTCGAAGCACGGGTCGCCCGCGACGAGTGCGGCGCCGACGGCCTCGGGACAGGCTTCGGCGAGGCGCGTGAGCTGCTCGGCGTGGGAGAGCACGATGACCGACGGCACCGGCCTGCCGCGGTGCAGCAGCCACGGGCTCGACAGCCCGAAGACGCTCCTGGCCCCGTCCGATTCGAGGTACTTGTTGTAGCCCATGCCGTGCGGCACGACCATGAGCGGCGCGGTGATCTCGTGCAGGTCCCCGCCGTAGCTCGCGGCGATCGCGAAGTCCGGCCGCTGCCGCAGCGCCTGCCGCCACGGCAACAGCCGGGTGATCCCGGCACCGGCGAGGAACGTGTCCGTGCCCGCGGTGAACGCGCTCGAACCCGGGCACGTGAACACGGTCTCGACGCGGGGGTCCTCGGCGAACAGCGGGAGGACGTCGAACAGCCGGGTCGCCGCGGTGGTGTTGTGCACCACGGCCAGTACGGTCCGCTCGGCGCGGACGGTGCTCCAGCTGTCGACCGACACGACGGCCCATCCTAGAACGGGGTCACGGCGTCCAGGTGGTGTTGGCGCCGCAGAGGACGATCGCCGGGAGGGCGCCGGGGACCTGACCGGCCAGCCAGGCGGCGAACGGCGTGGCCGCGGCGGGTTCGACGGCCAGGCGGAACTCCTGCCACAGCACGGTTTGCGCGTCGAGGATCTGCTCGTCCGTGACGCGGAGCGCGTGGACCGGGTGGCTGGTCAGGATCCCGAAGGGCACTTCGCCGATCCGGGTCGCGCCGAGCGCAGACGAGGCGACCGAGGTGGTGTCGGCGTCGACGGGGTGGCCCGCTTCCAGTGCCCGGTTCAGGCAGTCGCAGTGCTCCGGTTCCACCGCGACCGTCAGGCGCCCGCCGCCCAGTGCGATCCCGGCCGCGAGACCGCCGCCGCCCACCGAGACCGCGATGGAGTCCACCTCCGGCACGTCCTCGACCAGTTCCGCCGCGACAGTGCCCTGTCCCGCGACGACGACGGGATCGTTGTAGGCCTCGACGTAGCGGGCACCGGTCACCTCGAGGGCCGCGGCGGCCGCCTCCGAGTAGGTGTCGCCGGCGCGGACCAGCTCGGCGCCCGCCGCCTCGATGCGCTCGGCCTTGCCGTCCGGAATGGACTTCGGGGCGTACACGGTCGCGGGCACGCCGAGGATCGAAGCCGCCGTCGCCACGCCGATGCCGTGGTTGCCGCCCGACGCCGTCACCACGCGTTCCGGCAAAGGACCGCTGAGCAGCGCGTTCAACGCACCCCGCAGTTTGAACGAGCCCGTCCGCTGCAGGTGCTCCAGCTTGAGCACCAGCGGCCGCCCGTCGAACTCGGTGCGCAGGACGGGCGTGCGGCGGACGTACGGGCGGATCCGCTCGGCGGCGGCCGAGACCTCGGAGGCGAGCGTGGCTGTCATACCTCCACTCTGCGCGCCGGAAGCCATTAGCGGATAACGCGGTTCGCTAAGCAGACTTCAGCGATACTTACGACGTGCTGCACGCCGAACGACTGCGGATCCTCGTCGAGGTGGCGCACGCCGGTTCGATCGCGACCGCCGCCCGGCGGCTGGGGTTCACGCCGTCGGCGCTGTCCCAGCAGCTCGCGCGGCTGGAGCGCGAGGTCGGCTGTGCGCTGCTGGAACGCCGTCCTACGGGTGCCTCGCTGACCGAGGCGGGGCGGCTGCTGGTGACCCACGGCGAGGTCGTCGCGGGCGAACTGCGTGCCGCCGAGCAGGCGCTGGCGGCGCTGCGCCGTCAGCCGGTCGCGGACCTGGGCATCGGCACGTTCGCCACGGCCGGTCAGGTGCTGCTGCCGCCCGCGATGCGGGCGTTCCGGACTGCCCACCCGGACACGAGGTTGCGCCTGATCGACCTCGAACCGCCGGACGGCTACGACCTGGTGGTGTCGGGGGAGCTGGACCTGTTGATCACGCACCGCTACCCGGGTGTGGCGCTGCCCCCGGTCCGCGGGCTGGCGCGGCAGCCGTTGCTGGCCGACCGGTTGCGGGTCGTGCTGCCCGCCGACCACCGGCTCGCCGGGGCGCCGCGGCTGCGGTTCGAGGACCTCGCGGACGACGACTGGGTGTCCGGCGACGGGAACGCGCCGAGCCGGATCTGCTTCGAGAGCCTGACCGCCGAGACCGGCATCCGGCCGCGGGTGGCGTACGAGACGCGGGACTACGCGGCGATCCTCGCGCTGGTGCGGGCGGGGCTGGGGGTGGCGTTCGTGCCGCAGAGCCTGCTCGGCAGCGCGGCGCGGGACGGCATCGTGGTGCGCGACCTCGACGGGCGGCGGCCCGTGCGGGAGATCTTCACCGTGCACCGCGCCCGCCCTCCCGGGCAGGTGACCACGATGGTCGACCTGCTCCGGGAGGTGGTGCGGAACAGCCGCCCGTAGGGCGTCCGTTGAGGGTGGCGGTGGGGAAGCGGCTGGCCGCTAGCCGACCTCGACGAGGTCCACCACGAAGATCAGGGTCTCGTTGGGCTTGATCACGCCGCCCGCGCCGCGTTCGCCGTAGGCCAGGTGCGGCGGGATGACCAGCTTGCGCCTGCCGCCGACCTTCATGCCCTGCACGCCCCGGTCCCAGCCGGGGATGACGTGCCCCTGCCCCAGCGGGAAGCGCAGCGGCTGCCCGCGGTCCCACGACGCGTCGAACTGCTCGCCGGTCGAGTGCGAGACGCCGACGTAGTGCACGGACACGACCTTGCCCGCGGTGGCCTCCTCGCCGTCGCCGACGCTCACGTCGGTGATCTCCAGGTCCGCGGGCGGCGGGCCGTCGGGGCGGTCCACCTCGGGCTTGCTCAATGCCATGGTCACTCCTCGTTCTCGGCTCGCTGCACCGTATCGACCCGGTGTCCCGATCGCATTTCCAGTGGTCTCTACGCTCAGGGCATGGACTGGTCACTCCGCACGCGTGCGATCGCCGCGGGCCGCCCCGCGGCTCCGGGCGAGCCGTTGAACACCCCGCTCGTCGCGACGAGCACGTACGTCGCGGGTGGCGACTTCACCTACGCGCGCGAGAGCGGCACGCCGACGTGGGTGGCGCTGGAGGAGGCCGTCGGTTCGCTCGAAGGCGGCTACGCCACGGCCTTCGCCTCGGGGATCGGGGCCATCGCGGCGGTGTTCGAGCTGTTCCCGATCGGCGCCGGCGTGGCGGTGCCCACGGTCAGCTACTCCGGCACGCGCGGACTGCTGGAGCACGCCGAAAAGCAGGGCCGCTTCACCGTGCGGCAGCTCGACCCGGAGGACACCGCGGCGTGGCAGGCGGCGGCCGACGAGGTCGACGTGCTGTGGATCGAGTCGCCCACCAACCCGATGCTGCAGCTCATGGACTACGCGGCGCTCACCGGCCGCCGCGCGAAGGTCGTGGTGGACAACACGTTCGCCACCCCGCTCGTGCAGCGGCCGCTGACGGAGGGCGCGGACGTCGTCGTGCACAGCGCGACGAAGCTCATCGGCGGGCACAGCGACCTCCTGCTCGGCGTGACCATCGCCAAGGACGAGACGCTCGCGCGGGAGCTGCGCGACGCGCGCACGCGGAACGGGGCGACGCCCGGCGCGCTGGAGGCGTGGCTCGCGCTGCGGGGCCTGCGCACGATGCCGGTCCGGCTCGCGGAGCAGTCCAAGACAGCCGCGCTGCTGGCCGAACGGCTGTCGCAGCACGAAGCGGTGACCCGCGTCCGGTACCCGGGGCAGGGAATGATGATCGCCTTCGAACTGGCCGACGCCGAGGCCGCGGACCGGTTCTGCGCCTCGCTCGAACTGATCGTGCACGCGACGAGCCTCGGTGGGGTGGAGAGCCTCGTCGAGCGGCGGTCGATGTACGCGGCCGAATCCCACCTGCCTGCGGGCTTGATCCGCTTCAGTGTCGGGCTGGAAGATCCAGAGGACCTCTGGCGGGATCTGGAGCGGGCACTCGGCTGAGCTTGGAGCGGTGATGAAGGTCCGGACGCTGGCACTGGCGCTGGCGCTGCTGCTGCCCGCGACCGCGTGCTCGGCGGGCTCCACCGCGTCGGTGAGCGGCGGGCCGGACACCCTTTCGGTCGGGTTCGCCGCCGAGCCGCAGAACTTCGACTTCACCCGCACGGACGGGACGGCCATCCCGCAGGCGTTGCTCTACAACGTCTACGAGGGCCTGGTGAAGCTCGACGCGAACGGTGAGATCGTGCCGCTGCTCGCGAAGTCCTGGACGATCAGCCCCGACCGGAAGACGTACGACTTCGAGCTGAGGCCGGACGTGCGGTTCAGCGACGGGGCGCCGTTCTCCGCCTCGGACGTGAAGTTCTCCGTCGAACGCGTCAAGACCGACTGGTCCATCTCGATCAAGTCCAAAATGGACGTCGTGGACCACGTCGAGGTCGTGGACCCGCTGCACGCGCGCGTCGTGCTCAAGAAACCGAGCAACGGCTGGCTGTTCGACATGACCGGGCGCGTCGGCGCGATGTTCAGCCCGACCGGGGTCGCGGACCTGGCGAACAAACCCGTCGGCACCGGGCCGTACGTGGTCGCCGAGCGGCGCCGCGGTGATTCGATCGTGCTGCGGGAGAACCCGGGCTACTGGGGCGCGAAACCGGCGTACCGGACCGTCGTGCTGAAGTACATCAAGGACCCGACTGCGCTGAACAACGCGTTGCTCAGCAACGGGATCGACGTGATCTCCACGATCACGGCACCCGACTCGATCCCGCAGTTCGAGGCCGACACGCGGTTCACCGTCCTGCAGGGCACCACGAACGGCGAGGTCGTGCTGTCGTTCAACGGCACCCGCGCCCCGCTGAACGACGTCCGCGTGCGCCGCGCGCTCACGCTCGCGATCGACCGGAAGGCCTTGCTCGACACGGCGTGGGCCGGCCGGGGCACGCTGATCGGCAGCATGGTGCCGCCCACCGACCCCTGGTACGAGGACCTGTCGACGTACTACCCGTACCGCCCGGACGAGGCGAAGGCGCTCCTCGCGCAGGCCGGGCAGCCGAACCTCTCGCTGCGGCTGCGGATCCCGAACCTGCCGTACGCGGTGTCGGCCGCGCAGGTGGTGCAGTCGGACCTGGCGGAGGTCGGCGTCAAGGTGTCCATCGAGCCGCTCGACTTCCCCGCGGTGTGGCTGAAGCAGGTGTTCACCGACCACGACTTCGACCTGTCGATCGTGCAGCACGTGGAGGCGCGGGACATCACGACGTTCGGGAACCCGAAGTACTACTGGGGTTACGACAGCCCCGAGGTCCGGCGGCTGCTGGCCGAGGCCGACGCGGGCACCCCGCAGCAGCAGGTGGACGACATGAAGCGCGTCGCGCGCACGATCACCACCGATGCCGCGGCCGACTGGCTGTTCCTGTTCCCGAACGTCGTGGTGGCGAAGAAGAAGGTGACCGGGCTGGCGCCGAACCAGGTCAGCGAGTCCTTCGACCTCACGGGTCTGGGGCGCGCATGACCGCGTTGCTGCGCCGGACGGCGATCCTCCTGGTAAGCGCTTTCATCGCGTCGATCGTGGTGTTCGCGTTCCTCGCCGTGCTGCCCGGTGACCCCGCGCAGGTCGCGCTCGGCGTGAACGCGACGCCGGAACTGCTGGCGCAGACGCGGCACGCCTTCGGGCTCGACCGGCCGCTCGTCACGCAGTACTTCAGCTGGCTGGGCGGGGTGCTGCACGGGGATTTCGGGCGCTCCTACGTCACCGGTGAGGCGATCGGGCCGCAGCTGGCCGACCGGCTCGGCGTGACGTTGTGGCTGGTCGGCGCGGGCATGCTCGTGGCGCTGGTGCTGGCGGTGCCGTTCGGCACGCTGGCCGCGACGTGGCACCGCCGGGCGTCCGGCGCGGCGATCTCCGGGGTGTCCCAGCTGGGTGTCGCGGTGCCCGCGTTCCTCGCCGGGATCCTGCTGGTGCAGGTGTTCGCGGTGCGGTTGCGGTGGCTGCCGTCGGGCGGCTGGACGCCACCGGACCAGGACGCCGGCGAGTTCCTGCGCGGGCTCGTGCTGCCCGCGCTTTCGCTCGGGCTCGTGCAGGGCGCCGTGCTCACGCGTTACGTCCGTTCGGCGGTGCTGGACACGCTCGGCCAGGACTACCTGCGCACGGCGCGGTCCAAGGGGCTGCGGCCGTATCCCGCGTTGCTGCGGCACGGGTTGCGCAACGCGGCGGTGCCGGTCGTGACGGTGCTGGGGTTGCAGCTGACGACGTTGCTCATCGGCGCGGTCGTGGTCGAGCGGGTGTTCGTGCTGCCGGGGCTGGGCAGCATGCTGCTGGACGCGGTGTCGTCGCGTGACCTGCTGACGGTGCAGGGGATCGTGCTGGTCCTGGTGGTGCTGGTGCTGCTGGTGAACTACCTGGTGGACGTGCTGTACGTGCTCATCGACCCGAGGTTGCGGGTGAGGCGGTGAACCGGAACCTGTGGGCGGGCTCGGTGCTCGTCGGGCTGGTCGTGCTGGCGGCGCTGGTGTCGTTCGTGTGGACGCCGCACGATCCGCTGCAGGTCGACGCGGCCGTCCGGCTGTCGGGGCCGAGCGCCGACTTTTGGCTCGGTACCGACAAATTCGGCCGGGACGTGTTCTCGCAGCTCATGGTCGGGGCACGCACCACGCTGTACGTCGGGGTGATCGCGGTCGGCGTCGCGGCGGTGGTCGGGACGCCGCTGGGCATCCTCGCCGGGATGTCGCGGCGGTGGCTCGGCGAGTTCGTGATGCGCGTCAACGACCTCGTGCTCGCGTTCCCCGCATTGCTGCTGGCGATCATGTTCGGCGCGGTGTTCGGGGCGAGCACGGTGACCGCCATGATCGCCATCGGTTTCGCCACGATCCCGTCGTTCGCGCGGATCGCGCGCTCGGGGACCTTGCAGGTGATGAGCACCGAGTACGTGCTCGCGGCGCGGTCAGCGGGGCGGTCGCGGCCGTTCGTCGCGCGGCGGCACGTGCTGCCGAACATCGCGGGGCTGGTGATCGTGCAGTGCTCGGTGTCGTTCGCGATCGCCGTGCTGGCCGAGGCGGCGTTGTCGTTCCTCGGGTTCGGCACGCGCCCGCCGACGCCGTCGTGGGGGCGCATGCTGCAGGAGTCGCAGGAACTGCTGGCGGTGCAGCCGCGGCTGGCACTCGTGCCGGGGATCGCGATCGCCATCGCCGTGCTCGGGTTCAACCTGCTCGGCGACGGGCTGCGTGACCGCTTCGACCCACGACTGGAGCGCCGATGATCACCGTCGATGGGCTTTCCGTCTTCGCCGGGGACAAGGCGCTGGTGCGGAACGTGTCGTTCGAGGTCGGCGCGGGTGAACGGGTGGGGCTCATCGGCGAGTCGGGCTCGGGCAAGTCCCTCACCGCGTCCGCGGTCATGGGCCTGCTGCCGGAGGAGCTGCACGCGACGGGCTCGGTGGTGTTCCACGGGAAACAATTGCTGTCGGCGAGCGAGCGCGAGCTGTCGCGGCTGCGGGGGAACGACCTGGCCATGGTGTTCCAGGAGCCGATGTCGGCGCTCAACCCGCTGATGCGCGTGGGCCGTCAGGTCGCGGAGTCGATAAAGCTGCACAACCGCGGAGCGCCCGCGCGGGAGACCGCTCAACGGCTGCTCGAGTCGGTGGGTCTGCCCGACGTCTTCCGCGCGTATCCGCACCAGCTGTCCGGCGGGCAGCGGCAACGCGTGGTGCTCGCGATCGCGCTGGCGAACGACCCGGCGTTGCTGATCTGCGACGAGCCGACGACCGCCCTCGACGTCACCGTGCAGGCGCAGGTGCTCGACCTGATCCTCGTCGGCGTCGCGGAGCGGTCGAGCGCGCTGCTGTTCATCACGCACGACCTCGCCGTCGTGGCCCGCGTCTGCGAACGGCTGCTGGTGATGCTCGACGGGGAGATCGTCGAGGAGGGCACCACGCGGCAGGTGCTGACGGAACCGCGGCACGAGTACACGCGGAAGCTCCTCGCGGCGAGCGACCTGGAGGCGGCGTGATCGAGTTGCGTGACGTGCACCGGCGGTACCAGCGGGTGCACGCGCTGCGCGGGGTTTCGCTGACCGTCGAAGCGGGGCAGCGGTTCGGGATCGTCGGCGAGTCCGGCTCCGGCAAGTCGACGCTGGTGCGCCTGCTCGCCGGACTAGACCGGCCGACGTCCGGTGAGATCTCCTTCCAGGGCAAGCGGATCGACGACCTGCCCGAACGCAGGCTGGGGTTCCTGCGGTCGGAGTTGCAGGTGGTCTTCCAGGACCCGATGGGTTCGCTCGACCCACGGATGCGCGTCCGCGACATCATCAGCGAACCGCTCGGCCGCACGGACCGGGCCCGCGTGGCGGAAATGCTCGCCGCGGTCGGCCTGCCCGCCGACAGCGGCGACCGCTACCCGCACCAGTTCTCCGGCGGACAACGGCAGCGCATCTCGATCGCCCGCGCGCTCGCGCCCCGGCCGAGCGTCCTCGTCGCCGACGAACCGGTGAGCGCGCTGGACGTGTCCGTGCGCAAGCAGATCCTCGACCTGCTCGCGGACCTCGTCGCCCGCTTCGACCTGACGCTCGTGTTCGTCTCGCACGACCTCGGTGTGGTACGCCGGATCTGTGACACGGTCGCGGTGATGCGGCACGGGGAGATCGTGGAGCGGGGCGAGGTCGCCACCGTCTACTCCGCGCCCCGGCACCCGTACACGCGGGAGCTCATCGCGGCCGCGCCGAACCTGCACGCGGAACTGGAGCGGCTGAGAGGGCGATGATGTTCGAGAGCGCGGTCGACCTGCTGGCGCACTACCGGGCGGGCACCCTGTCCCCGGTCGAAGTGACCGAAGCGGTGCTGGCCAGGATCGACCGCCTCGAACCGCGGTTGCACGCCCTGTACGCCTACGAACCCGAGCAGGCCCGCGCGGCGGCGAAGGAGTCGGAACAGCGGTGGCGTTCGGGGCGGGCGGCCGCGCTCGACGGGATTCCGTTGACGCTCAAGGAGAACATCGCCACCCGCGGCACCCCCGTTCCGCTCGGCACCGCCGCCACCGAACTGGTCCCCGCGGCCGAGGACGCTCCCGCGGCGGCCCGCGTCCGGGAGGCCGGTGGCGTGTTGCTGGCGAAGACCACCATGCCGGACTTCGGGATGTTGACATCCGGACTTTCGAGCTTCCACACCCCGACCCGCAACCCGTGGGACCTCGACCGCACGCCGGGCGGGTCGAGCGCGGGCGCGGCGGCGGCCGCGGCGGCGGGGTACGGCCCGCTGCACGTCGGCACGGACATCGGCGGCTCGATCCGGTTGCCCGCGGGGTGGTGCGGGCTCGTCGGGTTCAAGCCGAGCTTCGGGCGCGTGCCCGTCGACCCGCCGTTCCTGGGGCGCGTGGCCGGTCCGCTCACCCGCACGGTCGCGGACACGGCGTTGCTGATGGGTGTGCTGTCGCGGCCGGATACGCGTGACCACCTGAGCCTGCCGCCCGCCGAACTGCCGTGGACGGACCTGGCCTGCGAGGTCAAGGGCCTGCGGATCGGGCTGCAGCTGGAGCCGGGCGCGGGGCTGGCGGTGGAGCCGGAAATCCGGGCGGCGGTCGTCGAAGCCGCGCGGCTGCTGGAGTCGGCGGGTGCGGTCGTCGAGCCGCTGGAACCGTTCCTGACCCGCGAAATGCTCGACGGGCTCGACACGTTCTGGCGGGTTCGCGCCTGGTGCGACCTCACCGCTCTGCCGGAGGAGCGGCAGGCGAAGGTGCTGCCCTACATCGCGGAGTGGGCACGCGGCGGGGCGGACGTTTCCGGTGTCGCGGCCTACCGCGGCTTCTCGCAGATCGACGCGATGAGCGTCGCCGCGCTGCGGGCCACCGAGGTCTTCGATTTCGTGCTGTCCCCGACGTGCCCGGTGTCCCCGCCGCCCGCGGACTGGGCATCCCCGACCAACGACCCGCGACGCCCGTTCGAACACATTCCGTTCACGGTGCCCTACAACATGTCAGGACAACCGGCGGTGTCGCTGAACTGCGGATACACCTCGGAGGGCCTGCCGATCGGCCTGCAGCTGGCCGGACGGCGCTTCGACGACGTCGGCGTGCTCCGCCTCGCTGCAGCATTCGAAGGAATTCGCGGACCGCAACGCTCCGCCCAGGTGTAATCGGCGGCGGAAATTGAGACCATCGTCGGTATGCGCATGGTCTACACCGGAGCTGACGAAGAGGACTTCGTCGACGCCCGCCAGCGCCTGCTCGTCGAGCTCGACGCGTGGTCGCAGATGCGGCAGCGGGTGGTCGACCCCGTGGTCGCCGGTGCCCTGCTCGACTACCGGTTCGAGCGGGACGGGCTGCTCGGCCGGTGGACCCGCGAGGTGCTGCGTGGCGCGCTGCTGACGTGGTTCCCGCGCAAGGTCGTGCTGCTCGACCCGCACTCGTCGGCGGTGCTGTCGACGATCGAGGCGCTGCTGGACTTCTTCGACGACGCCGACCTGTTCGACGACCGCAGCGACCCGCCCGAGGTGCTGCGGGTCTTCCTGCGCGGGGTCGCGGACCGCTTCGACGAGGCGATGCGCGAGCCGGCGAACTTCGGTCTCGCGAAGTTCTGGGCGGTCGTGATGGCCGAGCACGGCGTCGACCCGCTGGACGAGTTCGAGGCGCAGGAGTTCATCGACCGGGTGCAGCAGGGGGAGGTCGAGGTCGACCAGGACCTGCTGCACGAGATCGCGTACCGGCACTACGAGGGTGACGCCGAGGTCGAGCCGCTGGAGCCGACGCCGGTGCTGGCGCTGGCGTCCGAAGAGGAACTGGCGGCCGACGCGGCGGAAACCCGGGTGGTGCGGCGCCTGCGCCGCTTCGTCGACTGGGTCGGCGACGGGCGCGAGCTGGCCGCGAAGGGCAGGCTCGCCGAGCCCGACGCCCGAGACCTCGCCGAGCGGCTGGACGAACCCGACCCGGGAGACCTGGTCTCGCTGGCGAAGACCGCCGGCGTCGTCCGGGTGCTCAAGGGCAGGCTGGTCCGGGTGAAGCGGGCCGCGCCGCTGCTCGCCGATCCGCTGGCGCTGTGGCGGGTGGCGGTGCCGCACGTCATCGCGGGCTACGGCGGTCCGGTCCGCCGCGCCGCCGACCGGCACCTGGCCTACGAACTGCTCGAATCCATCCAGGCCGACAACGACTGCGCCACGGTCCCCATGCTCGTGGAGATCCTCGACGACCTCGGCGAGCTGAGCTGGCGCTGCGCCGACGCCGGCCCGGTGCTGCGGGTGCTGGACCGGCTCGCGGAGTTCGGCCTGGTGGAGCTGTTCCCGGCGACCGAGGAGCACTACGAGGACCTGCTCGACTTCGCCGGGGTGGACTCGGTGGACGACGTGCCCGAGGAGGAACGGCAGGTCGTGCGGATGCGCCCGCTCGGCACGCGCGTGATGTACGACGCCAGGGTCCGCGCCGGTATCCCGACGCTCACCCTCGACGACCTCGCGAGCGAGACGGCGGAGGTGTTCCTCGCCCGGGTCGGTCCGCTGTCGCAGGAGGCGTTCGAGGAGGGCGCGCGGCGGTGGTTGCGGGCGCGGGCGCCCGAGCGGGCGATCGCGGAGCTGACCGAGCTGGCCGCCCGCACGGACGACTTCGGGCACCGGATGCTCGCGTTCCAGCTGCTCGCCGAGTACGGCGAGGACGGCGTGGGGGCGATCTCCTCGCTGCGCGACCACTCCGCGGCGGGCCCCGCGGCGCTGAGCTGGCTGCTCGACGCCGGGCTGATCGACGCGAGCGAGGTCAGCGGCCGCGAACGCACCTACACGATGGTCGACGTCCTCGCCGCGGGCATCCGCTCGGCGGGCCGCAAGAAGGCGCTGGAGGAGTTCGCCGCGCAACCCCGCCCGGCGCAACTGCTGTTCCTCGCGGACGCGACGATCTGCGGCCACCCGCGCACGCGCGAGGTGCTGGAGTCGATGGTCGTCGCGCACCCGGACCGCATGGTGTCCAACGCGGCCCGCAAGGCGCTGGACTGGCTCCACGAGCCGGGCTGCTGAAGGTCAGGGCTCCAGCGCGGCCGCGAGCGCGAGCACCCGCCGTGCCTCGTCGACGTGCAGGTTCTCCACCATGCGGCCGTCGACCGTCACCACGCCGCGGCCCGCCGCCTCGGCTTCGTCGAACGCCTCGATGATCCGGCGCGCCCGCTCGACCTCCTCCGGAGACGGGGCGAAGATCCGGTTGCACGGCTCGATCTGCGACGGGTGGATCAGCGTCTTACCGTCGAAGCCGAACTGCCTGCCCTGCCGGCACTCCGCCTCGAAACCCTCGGCGTCCCGCACGTCGTTGTAGACGCCGTCGAGGATGACCTTCCCCGTGGCGCGCGCGGCGAGCAGGCACAGCGACAGGCTGCCCAGCAGCGGCGCCCGGCCCGGCACGGACTCCGCGTGCAGCTCCTTCGCCAGGTCGTTCGTCCCCAGCACCAGCACGGTCAGCCGGTCGCTCGCCGCCGCGATCTCCTCCGCGTGCAGCACGGCGACGGGCGTCTCCAGCATCGCCCAGATCGCCGTGCGGTCCGGCGCTCCGGCACGCGCCAGCGCCTTCTCGACGTCGTGCACGTCGCGTGCCGAGTTCACCTTGGGCACGACCACCGCCGCCGGACCGGCCTGCGCGGCGGCCCGCAGATCCGCGTCGTGCCAGGCGGTGTCCAGGCCGTTCACGCGGATCGCCACCTCGCGCCTGCCGTAGTCGCCGGACGCGGCGGCGGCACACACGCGCTCGCGCGCGGCGTCCTTCGCGTCCGGGGCGACGGCGTCCTCCAGGTCCAGGACGACCCCGTCGGCGGGCAGCGTCTTCGCCTTCTCCAGTGCCCGCTCGTTCGCGCCCGGCATGTACAGCACGGACCGCCGCGGTTTCAGCTCGGTCATGCCAGCACCCTAATGGGCTCTGACACGCGCAAATCCTCTGAGTAGCACCGTTCGGCCTGCCGTCACCCGTTTAGTCGCAGGGTCGGACTGAAGTCCGATGACCGCTCATCGACCGGCCACCGACCGTCGGGCGCCGCCGATCGCAGCTGGTCCGCCAACCCGAAGACCCGCGGGCCGCGCACTGGTACTCAATTCATGTGCCAGTTTTCACGAGGGGGAACGGCACGCAGGACCAAGCAGGCAAAAGGAGGCGGACTCGTGGCGGTTACACCAGGGCACACCGGGGATGCGGTGGTGGCCGGCGAAACCCGGTCTTTTCCCACCCGCGTGGTGCCGCCGGTCGAGCTGCCGGCGAGCACTTCGTACCTCGCGGGCGCGGCCGCCGCGCAGCTGGGCTGGAAGGGCGTCGTGCTGCCCGAGGTGACCATCCTCGGCCGCCGGGTGTGCGTGGTCGCACGCCTGCGCACCGACGTGCACGCCGAGCGCATCGCCTGCGGCATCGGCCCGGTCGCCGACCGCACCACCGTCGCGACGTGGACCTGGCCCGAGTTCGCGCCGACCGCGCCCCCGCCCGCCGCCGACATCGTCGGGGTGCTGTCGGTGGCCCGCCACTGGCGCACGGGCATGGCCGCGACGGTGCCGTTCGCCCGCTACGGCGAGGCCGCGATGGTGCTGCCGTCCTCGGCGGTGCTGAGCAAGGACTACGTGGACAACTGCCTGCCGCGGGCCCGCTCCTACGGCCTGTCCGTCGTGTCCGCCGACGCCGACGCCACGGTGGCGCTCGACCTGTCGGGTCGCCGCGAGCAGCCGCTGCTGCCGCAGGACCCGGTGTCGCGCTGGATCAACGAGATGGTCTACGAGCAGCTGCTCGCCTCCTACGACCTGCCGGTGGCCTGAGCGCCGCATAAGGTGGCCTCATGCGAGTGGTGATCGCCGGCGGGCACGGGAAGATCGCGATGCACCTGGAGCGGCAGCTGGCCGCGAACGGTGACCAGGCGGTGGGCCTGATCCGGAACCCGGACCAGGCGGCCGACCTGCGGGACTCCAGTGCGGAGCCCGTGGTGCTCGACCTGGAGAGCGCTTCCGTCGAAGAGGTCGCCGAGGTCCTGAAGGGCGCCGACGCCGCGGTGTTCGCCGCCGGCGCGGGCCCGGGCAGCGGCATCGCCCGCAAGGACACCGTGGACCGCGGGGCCGCGGCGTTGTTCGCGGCGGCGGCCGAGCGGGCCGGAGTCCGCAGGCACGTGCAGATCGGCTCGATCGGGGTCGGCAAGCCGCCCCGCCCCGGTACCGACGAGGTGTTCGCCGCGTACCTGGAGGCGAAGGCCGCCGCGGAGGACGACCTGCGCGGGCGCGACCTGGACTGGACCATCCTGCGTCCCGGCCGCCTCACCGACGAACCGCCGACGGGCGAGGTCCACCTCGCCGACGAGGTCGACTACGGCGAGATCTCCCGCGAGGACGTGGCCGCGGTGATCATCGCGATCCTCGAAGAGGGCCGGACGTTCCGCCGCACCCTCGAACTGGTCGGCGGCAACACCCCGATCGCCGAAGCGATCGCGCGGATTTAGGAGCCGAGAACCCTTTCCAGATAAGGGTTGCTGAAGACACCGGCCGGGTCCACTTCGCGGCGTACGCGGACGAAGTCGTCGAAGTGCGGGTACAGCTTCTGCAGCGCCGTGGCGTCCAGGTCGTGCATCTTCCCCCAGTGCGGGCGGCCGCCGACCTCCGCGACGATCGCCGCGAAACCCGCGAAGTACTCGCGGTAGGGCATGCCGACGAACTGGTGGATCGCGATGTACGCGGAGTCCCGGCCGTGTGCGGTGGACAGCCAGATGTCGTCGGCCGCGGCGACGCGGACCTCCACCGGGAAGGCGACCGGGTTTTCCAGCCGTGGCACCAGAGCCCGCAGTTCCGCCAGCACGTGGTGCAGCGACTCCCGCGGCACGGCGAACTCCGACTCGACGAACCGCACCCCGCGGTGCGTCGAGAACACCCGGTGCGACACGTCCGCGTACTCCCGCGACGACAACGCCGCCGACGCGAACCGGCCCAGCGAAGGCATCAGCCGTGGCATGAGGCGACCCGTCCGGCACAGCGTGCCGAACGCGACGTTCTCCATGATCTCGTAGTCCACGAACTCCCGGAGCCGGCTCAGCGGCCGCCGCTCCGCTGTCCGGTTGTTGCGCTTGACCAGCGCGTTCTTGCCGTATGGGAACCAGTAGAACTCGAAGTGGTCGTTCTCCTCGGCGAAGGTGTGGAAGCCCTCCAGCACCTGCTCCAGCGGCTCCGGCCCTTCCTGCGCGTGCAGCACGAACGACGGTTCGCACTGCAGGGTCACCGTCGTGATCACGCCGAGCGCACCGAGGCCGACGCGCGCGGCGCTGAACAACTCGGGCCGTTCGTCCGCCGAGCACTGCACGACGGAACCGTCCGCCAGCACCAGTTCCAGCTCGACGACCTGGGTCGCGAGGCCGCCGAGGCGCGCGCCGGTGCCGTGCGTCCCGGTCGAGATCGCGCCCGCGACCGTCTGCGCGTCGATGTCCCCGAGGTTCGTCATCGCGAGCCCGAGCCGGTCGAGCTCTGCGTTGAGCCGCTTCAGCGTGGTCCCCGACCGCACGGTGACGCGGTGCGTCCCGGCGTCGACCGCTGCGATGCCGGTCCACTCGTTCAGGTCAATCGCGTCGGTTTCGGCGACGGCGATGGGGGTGAACGAATGCCCGCTGCCGCGCGGCCGGACGCGGTGTCCCGCGGCCGCGGAAGCGGCCACGACCTCGGCGATCTCGGCCACGCTGCGCGGCGAATGCACACGCTGGGGGTCGGCGGTCGCGGTACCCGCCCAGTTGCTCCACCGGTTCATCGCTTGCCCGTTCGTGTCGGAATGGCAGAAAGGTAAGTGAAAGATATTCGCTTTTCAACCCCGGTTGTCGTACCGTACTTCGCATGACCTCGCCGGACGTCTTCGACCTGGCCACGAAGGATCTCGATCCGCCACTGGCCGTCGTCGACCTGGCCGCGTTCGACGCCAACGCCGAGGACCTCGTGCGCCGCGCGAACGGTACCCCGATCCGGCTGGTCAGCAAGTCGATCCGCTGCCGCTACCTCATCGACCGCGCGCTGGCCAAACCCGGTTTCGCGGGGCTGATGTGCTACTCGCTGGCCGAGGCGCTGTGGCACGTCGAAAACGGGACCAGCGACGACATCCTCGTCGCGTACCCGACCGTCGACCACGGCGCGCTGCGCAGGCTGGTCCGCGACGAACGCGCCCGCGAGACCGTCACGATCATGATCGACTCGGTTGCGCACCTCGACGTCGTGGACGCGGCGGCGGGCCACGACCACCCGCCGGTCCGCGTCTGCCTGGAACTCGACGCGTCGTGGCGGCCGTTCGGGCTGGTGCACGTCGGCACGCGCCGGTCCCCGGTGTTCAGCCCCCGCCAGGCCGCGGACCTCGCGCGGAAAGTGGTGGCGCGCAAGGGTTTCCGGCTCGTCGGGCTGATGGCGTACGAGGGGCAGATCGCCGGGTTCCCCGACGCGACCGGGTCCCGCACCGACGGTGCGGTGCGCTGGATGCAGCGCCGCTCGGCCGCGGAACTCGCGCGGCGCCGGGCCGCGGCCGTGCGCGCGGTCCGCGAGGTGGCCGAACTGGAGTTCGTCAACGGCGGCGGTTCGGGCAGCATCGAACTCACCAGCGCCGAGCGTGCGGTCACCGAGGTCGCCGCGGGGTCCGGCCTGATCGGTTCGACGCTGTTCGACGGCTACACCCGGTTCCGGCCGCGACCCGCCGCGTTCTTCGCACTACCGGTTGTCCACAAGCCGACCAACAACATCGCCACGCTGTTCTCGGGTGGTTACATCGCGTCCGGGCCGCCGTCGAAATCGCGGCTGCCGGCGCCGTACCTGCCCGCCGGGCTGGAGCTGCTGCCGCTCGAAGGAGCGGGCGAGGTGCAGACCCCCGTCCGCGGAAAAGCGGCCCGTGACCTGCGGTTGGGCGATCGGGTGTGGTTGCGGCACGCGAAGGCGGGGGAGCTCGCGGAGCGGTTCACGCACTACCACATCGTCGTCGACGGCCAGGTGGTGCGCACCGTCCCGACCTACCGCGGCGAGCAGCAGAACTTCGGCTGACCCACCCCGGTTGTCCACAGGGGTGTGGACTACTCGCCCAGCCGGTTCGCGAGGTACAGCTTGATCACGTGCTTGGTCTCGTCGACGATCTCCTGATCGCCCTGCGGGTCCCGCGCGAAGGCGAACTTCAGCAGTGCGTCCGCCATCTCGATGGCCACCGAGACCGCGAGCGCGAGCCGCTCGCCCGGCGTCTCGATGTACCTGCGCACCAGCTCGGTCAGCGAGTCGGCGATGACCTTGTTGTTGTCGCGGCTGTCGTCGAGCAGCTGGCGGTCCACCACGTCACCGAAGTGGACCTTGGCGAAGCCGGGCACCGTGCGGTGCATGTCGAGGTAGATGTCCAGGATGGAGTCGACCACGTCCCACCAGTGCGACGGGTCCTCCGACGCGAGCCGCTCGCTGACCACGGCCATGAACCGGTCGAGGTTGCGTTGCGTCAGCGCCTGCACGACCGCGCGCTTGTCGGGGAAGAACTGGTACAGCGAGCCGACCGCGACGCCCGCGCGCTTCGCGATCAGCGTCGTGGTCAACGCGTCGTACCCGATCTCGTCGATCAGCTGGGCACTGGCGTCCAGCATCTGCTCGACCCGCTTCGCACTGCGCTGCTGCACGGGCTGCCGGCGCAGCGGGGTCGCCTGGGTGTCCGACACGTTGTGCTCCTCCTGTGCTTCTGAACTGCGACTTTAGCGTGCCGAAACGCTTCCCCCCGGTTGAGGGAACGGGCTATCGTATGAGAACTTTTCATGTTTGCTCGGCGAAAGGTCGTGCGGCAGTGGAAAACCTGATCTTCCCGGCGGATTTCGTGTGGGGCGTGTCCACCTCAGCCTTCCAGATCGAGGGGGCTCCCGGCGAGGACGGCCGTGGTCCGTCCATTTGGGACGGTTTCGGCCCGGAGCCCGCCGGCGACGCGACCGACCACTACCACCGCTACGCCGACGATGTCGCGCTGATGGCGGACCTGGGGGTGGACGCCTACCGGATGTCCTTCGCCTGGCCCCGCGTCCAGCCCGGTGGCTCCGGCCCGGCGAACCCCCGTGGCCTGGCCTTTTACGACCGCCTCCTCGACGAGGTGTGCGCTGCCGGGATCGCGCCGGTCGGCACCCTCTACCACTGGGACCTCCCGCTCGAACTGGAGGAAGCGGGCGGCTGGCTGAACCGGGACACCGCCTCGCGGTTCGAGGACTACGCGGCGATCCTCGCCGACGCCTTCGCTGATCGGGTGAAGATGTGGATCCCGCTCAACGAACCCGTGGTCACGACCGTCTACGGGTACGCGATCGGCGAATACGCCCCCGGCAAGGCATTGCTGCTCGACGCGCTGCCGACCGCCCACCACCAGCACCTCGCCCACGGGCTCGCCGTGCGGGTGCTGCGTGCCGCCGGCGCGACGAGCGTCGGCACCGCCAACCACCACTCGCCGGTGTGGCCCGCGAGCGGGAGCGAAGCCGATCGCGCGGCCGCGGACTGGCTGGACGCGCTGCTCAACGGGCTGTTCGCCGATCCCGTGCTGCTCGGCCGCTACCCGGAAGAGCTACTGCCGTACCTGCCGCCGGACTGTGCCGACGACCTGCCCGTGATCGCGCAGCCGCTCGACTTCTACGGGGTCAACTACTACGAACCGCAGGGCGCGGCGGCCCCGGGCGAGGGCAACCCGCTGCCGTTCGAACTACGCCCGATCGAGGGTTTTCCCCGCACCACCAACCATTCGCCGATCGTGCCCGATGGGTTGCGGGAGCTGCTCGTCCGCTTCGCCGCGAGGTACGAACTGCCACCGGTCTACGTGACCGAGAACGGGTGCAGCTTCGACGGGGTGCACGATCCCGAGCGCATCGACTTCCTCGAACGGCACCTCGCGGCACTGCGGGCGGCGATGGACGCGGGGGTCGACGTGCGGGGCTACTTCGTGTGGTCCCTGCTCGACAATTTCGAGTGGTCCAAGGGCTACGCGCCGCGGTTCGGGCTCGTGCACGTGGACTACGAGACGCAGCGCCGCACGCCGAAGGACTCCTTCGCCTGGTACCGGGAACTGGTGAGCCGATGACCGAAACGCAACTGCCCGCGGCGCTGGCCGAACCGGTCACCCGGGTCCGGCCCGGCTGGACGACCCTGTTGTTCCTCGCGAACATCGGGCTCTGGCTGGGGATCTACGCGCCGATCCAGATCCTGCTGCCCGAACAGGCCGAGCTGCTCGACGCGGCGGACAAGGAACTGGTGTTCGGGATCGTCACCGGCGTCGGCGCGGTCGTCTCGCTGATCGCGAACCCGCTGGTGGGCCTCGCTTCGGACCGCACGCGGTCGCGCTTCGGCCGGCGGCACCCGTGGACGCTGCTGGGGGCGGCCGTCGGCGCGGTGGGTCTGGTGGTGCTGGCGCTCGCGCCGAACGTCCTGGTGATGACCATCGGCTGGTGCGTCGTGCAGGCGGGGCTCAACGGGATGCTCGCGACGCTGACGTCGGCGGTGCCCGACCGGGTGCCGGTGGAGCAGCGCGCGCACATCGGTGGTCTGGTCGGGATCAGCCAGATGCTGGGCACGGTGCTCGGCGCGGTGCTGGTGACGGTGGTGGTCACGAGCCTGCCGGGTGGTTACGTCGCGTGCGCCGTGCTGGTGCTGCTCGGTGCGGCGGTGTTCGTGTTCCGGACCCCCGACCTCGCGCTGCCGAGGACTTGGCGACCCCCGCACGGCTGGCGGCAGGTGCTGGCGGAGCTGTGGGTGTCACCGCGTGCCCACCCGGACTTCGCCTGGGCGTGGAGCTGCCACTTCCTGATCAACCTCGGCAACAGCCTCGGCACGTTCTTCCTGCTGTACTTCCTCAAGGACGCCGTCCACTACCCGGATCCGGACACCGGCCTGCTGATCATGATGGGCCTCTACGGCGTGGCACTGGCGATCGGCGGGGTGGCGGTCGGGCACCTGTCCGACAAGACCGGCAGGCGCAAGCCGTACGTGTACCTGTCGGTGGTGGTGATGGCCGCGGCGGCGTTCGCGCTGACGACGTGGCAGACGTGGCCCGCGGCGCTGGCGGCGTCCCCGCTGCTGGGCGTCGGCTTCGGCGCCTACTGGGCGGTGGCGCTGGCGATCCTGACGCAGGTCCTGCCGAAGGCGCAGGACCGCGCGAAGGACCTGGGGGTCATCAACATCGCCAACCTGCTGCCCCAGGTCATCGCGCCCCTGCTGGCGACCGTCATCCTGGCCGACCTGGGTGGCTACCCGGCGCTCTTCGCGGCCGCTGGCCTCGCGACGCTACTGGCCGGAGGCGCCGTGGCGGGGGTGAAAACAGTCCGTTAGCGCGTTCCCCTTTGGCGCAGGTAACGGGACCGAACGGGCCCCAGGCGAGCTCGGCCGGCACCACGTCTCGGGACGCTCACGTTGGAAGGTGCACACCCAACGGAGGTTCCATGAGCGACAGCCAGCACCCGACGCGGTTCGGGGTGTTCCACCCGCCCTTTCACTCGCGCAACGAGAACCCGACGCTCGCGCTGCGGCGTGACGTCGAGTTGATGGAGTACCTCGACCACCTCGGTTTCGACGAAGCCTGGATCGGGGAGCACCACAGCGGTGGGTACGAGACGATCAGCTCGCCCGAGGTGTTCATCGCGGCCGCCGCCGAGCGCACGCGGCGGATCCGGTTCGGCACCGGCGCCATCACGTTGCCGTTCCACCACCCGCTGAACGTCGCGAACAGGATGGTGCTGCTGGACCACCTCACGCGCGGTCGGACCATGCTCGGTGTCGGTCCCGGTTCGCTCCCGGCCGACGCGCACATGCTGGGCGTCGACCTCGGCCGGGCGCGCGACATGATGGAGGAGTCGCTCGAAGCGATCGTGGCGCTGCTCGACGGCGACGAACCCGTGAACCGGAAGACCAGCTGGTTCGAGCTGCGGGACGCCCGGCTGCAGTTGCGGCCCTACACGCGCCCGAGGTTCGAGATCGTGGTGACAGCGGTCGCCTCGCCCTCGGGGCCGAGCCTGGCGGGGAGGTTCGGCGCCGGTCTGTTGTCGGCCGCCGCGACCCAGCCCGAGGGGTTCAACGCGCTGGCCTGGCACTGGGACGTGCTGGGGCAGCGAGCGCGGGAGTTCGGCCAGACCGTGGACCGGAGTTCCTGGCGCCTCGTCTGCCCGGTGCACCTCGCGGAGACCCGCGAACAGGCCGCGGCGAACGTCGCGGCCGGGCTCGAGGACTGGGTCCACGGCTACGTCACCAAGCTGACATCGGCGGCGCTGCCCGACATGAGCGGGGTGAGCGATCTGGTGGAGGCCGTGCGGCAGAGCGGGTTCGCCGTGATCGGCACCCCGGACGACGCGATCGAGCAGATCAACCGGCTCACCGAACAGTCGGGCGGATTCGGGTCGTTCGTGATCTTCGAGGGCAACTGGGCCGACCGGGCGGCGACCCTGCGTTCGTACGAACTGTTCGCCCAGCACGTCGCACCGGTCTTCCAGGGGTCACTGGACAGCCTCCGGGCGAACTACGACTGGGCCACCGCGCTGAAACCCCAGTGGGAACGCGAGTCGCAAGCGGCCCAGTCCGCGGCGTTCGCCAAACACGAGGCCGCGCCAGCGGCCGACTAGGAAGCTGCGCCCGTGTTGGTCCAACGTTCACGTGCCCAGCGCCCGGCAGGGTGAGGAACTCGCACCGTGGGGGTCCGGGGGGTCGCCCCCCGGAAACGATGACCGGCCCGCTCCGCCGCGAAACGAGCGCAGCGAGTGAGTGGGAGTGGGCCCGCGGGCCGGTGCCGGTCGGGGGAGGGGAGTGCAACGGCACCGGCCCGCGGAGTTTCGGGCCGCCCTGTCAGGGGCGGGTATCGGGGCCACCCGGTCAAGGGCGGGGCGGTCGCAAGCTGCGGTCTGCAATTTCGCAACCAGCGACCATGGTGATCAACATAGCGGCGGAGGGGACTGTCCGCCAGAGTCTGGAGCCAGGTTTTTACGATTAATCGACGAGCGGTCAGTGCGCTGCGACCTGCGGTATAAGCGCGTGGCGTCCCGTGGTTTCCGCCTGCGTGGGCTTCGGGGCGCGGGTCTGGGCGGGGACGTTCGCCCTGGTCCGGCGCCACGTGCGCCGCAGGTCCTGCTGGGGAGCGAGGCCGCCGGCGACCAGGTGCTCGTGGGCCACCTGCCACACCGAGCACGGCGCCTTGCAGCGGTGCCACCGGGTCGAGCAGGTGGGGCAGTCGCCCCGCTCGTCCGGTTCGTGCGCCGAGAGCATCGCGCGCCAGCCTTCGGTCAGCCGGGGGAGCTCCGAGCGGGCGACCGACACCAGCGAGTCCGTGTCGGCGCGGGTGGCGAGGTCGGCGAGCATGTCGAGCCGCTCCCACACCGCGTTGCGGAGCACCTGCCCAAGAATCTGGTCCACTTCAGAACTACCTTTCCGTCAGCTTCGCAGCTTCGTTGAGCGCCGCCCGCAGCTGGCCGAGCTGGCCCGCGGTCAGCCGCGCCGTCTCCCCGGGCGGTCCCACCAGCACCACCTGGTCGTCCTGCACGAGCACCGTCACACAACGTTCCCGGTTGATCATGTCGCCGCACTGCACGCGCCACACCAGCTGGCCGCCCTCGTAACGGCGCACCTGCGCGGCACGCGGGTCGGTCACGGCCGGCACCGCGGAGCGGGCCGCCGTCCTCACCGCCCCGACGCGGTGGTGAGCCTGGGCGGCGGTCGCACGTGCTGCCGGGATCGAGTCCATGAACTCCACCGCGTCAACTCCGCTCTGTCGGTCTCGGGCCTGTCCGGGTCTTTCGGTTGCTCTGTGTGATCGCGGGGTGTGCCCGCTCGCTCACGGAGAACTGAGAACTAGATTGCGATGAACCAGACGCGAAGAGAAGCCGCTGCGGCACGGGAGCGGCGACCGGCCCGGGGTACACGGTGAACGGTCAGGAGAGTTCGGCCGGGCTGATCAGACTCGGCAAAGTGGCTTTCGCGCGGTTGAATGAGAATGCCTACGCTGCGAATCGACGCCCGACGTGAACGGTGAGGGGGCGCAATGGACGCCAGTAGCACTGGGGACGCCCGGCAGGGCCACCCGATCAGCGCTGATGTCTGGGAGAAGCGGGAGATGCGCGAAGCGCTGGCCGCGCGCGAGATCAGCGCGGTCTACCGCAACCTCCGCAAGGAGGGCATCTCCCAGCGCCAGATCGCCGCCCTCACCGGACAGTCGCAGTCCGAGGTCTCGGAGATCCTCAAGGGACGGCAGGTCATGGCCTACGACGTGCTGGCCAGGATCGCGGACGGACTGGGCGTCCCCCGTGGATACATGGGCCTCGCCTACGACGAGGCCACCGAGATTCAGGTCGTCGGCGCGGCCGACGAGCAGCAGGCTGAGGAGGACGAGTCCGTGAAACGGCGGAACTTCCTCGCGCATGCCGCCCAGGTCACGATGGGGGCGGCGGTCTTCGGATCGTCCCCGCAGGCCTGGGGGGCGGCTCCCGCGAGGACGCCGGCGCCGGGCCACATCGGCATGACCGACGTGCGCCAGGTGGAGGCAGCGACGAGGGCGCTGCGGGCACTCGATTACCAGTACGGCGGCGGGTTCTGCCGGGACGCCGTGGTGGCGCAGCTGTCGTGGGGGCAGCAGATGCTGGACTCCTCGGCGACGACCCCGGTGAAGTCGAGACTGTTCGTGGCGCTGGCCGACCTGCACAGCCTGGCCGGCTGGACGTCGTTCGACACGGGCCTGATGGACTCGGCCCGCGGCCACTTCGCGAACGCGCTGGAGCTGGCGAAACAGGGCGACAACAACCCGCTGGTGGCCAACATCCTGTACCGGATGGGCCGCGTCTACCTGCACCAGGACGCCCCGAACGACGCGCTGAAGCTGTTCCAGCTGGGGCAGATCGCGGCGCAGGAGTCGGGTTCGGAGCTGGCCATCGCCGTGCTCGCGGCCAACCAGGCGTGGGCCTACGCGATGATGGAGAACGAGGACCAGGCGCTGAAGCTGCTGGGCCTCGCCAAGGACGAGTTCGCCCGCGCGAACCTCGCCGAGGCCGAGGACTGGGTGAAGTTCTTCAACGAGACCGACGTCTACGCGATGATCGGCACCGTGCACACGGTGCTGGCGCGCAGCGTGGACCTCAAGCACACGAAGTACGCGATACCGGCGCTGACCAGGGCAGTCGATGCCTATGGCGAGGACATGCAGCGCAGCAAGACCTTCAACCTGAGCGCGCTGGCGACCAACCACCTGCTCGAGGGCGACATCGACCACGGCGCCCGCGTCGGGCGGGCCGCGCTCGAAGCGGCCGAGGGCCTGAAGTCCGCCCGCGTGCGGGACCGCATGCAGCCGCTCAAGGAAGAGGCGGAGAAGCGGAAGAACAACCCGGACGCGCGCGACCTCGCCGAGCGGCTGGGCATCTTCTTCGCCGCCTGAACCTGCCGCGAAAGGTGGGTGCACGACCATGCCTACCGCGACTCTCGATGGCCGTTTCACCAGGGAAAAGCTGGCCGGTGCGCTGACCGCGGCGGCCGGGCTGCTCGGGCTCGACCCGAGCGGTGCCCGGCTGCTGCGGTTCACCAACAACGCCGTCTACCGGCTGGCGAGCGCACCCGTCGTGCTGCGCATCGTCGGCTCCCGCGCGCTGCGGCACCGGGTCTCCCGGGTGGTGACCGTGGCGCGGCACTTCGAACGGCACGGGGTGCCGGCGATCCGCCTGCTGCCGGGTGTCGAGCAGCCGCTCGTCGTGGGCGAGCACCTCGTCACGGCCTGGGAGTACGTGCCGCCTGCCGCGCGCAGGGCGTCCGCGAAGGACCTCGCGCTGCTGCTGCGGCGCGTGCACGAGCTGCCCGTGCCCGACGGCGTGGGCGAGTGGGCGCCGCTCGCCGACGTGCGGGCGCGGGTGGCCGACGCGGAGGAGCTGGACCCGGGCGACCGGCGGTTCCTGCTGCGGCGCTGCGCCGAGGTCGAAGCGGCGCTCGGCGAGCTGGAGTTCCCGCTGCCCAGCGGCCTGATCCACGGCGACGCGCACCCGGGCAACGTGATCGTGGGGCCGGACGGGCCGGTGCTGTGCGACTTCGACTCGACGACCCACGGGCCGCGCGAGTGGGACCTGACGCCGCTCGCGGTGGGCCGTGAGCGGTTCGGGGACCCGGCGGGCCGGTACCGGATGCTGGCCGACGTCTACGGCTTCGACGTGGCCGCCTGGGACGGGTTTCCGGTGCTCAGGGCGGCGCGGGAGCTGAAGCTGACGACGAGCGTGCTGCCGATCCTGCGCAGCCACCCCCAGGTGCGGGCGGAGCTGCGGCGCCGGCTGGACGACCTGCGGGCCGGGCGCATGGCCGATCCCTGGGCGCGTTACCGCTAGCCGCAGATCGAGACCGTTCGGTGACATTCGCCGCTGACAGGGGACCGCTCGTCGTTTGTGCAAATGCACGTGCATTGAGTAATAAATTCGGCTCGACTAGTCACCCTGATCGGGCGAGTTGCTACTCCCCGCTTGCAAATTGCGGCTACAGGGTGTTATGAGACGGGCGCCCGGGTCAGCACGACGGCGAAGCCGAAGGCCAGCCCCATGACGACGAGCTCCAGGCTCGCCCACGAAGCCAGCGCCGTCCGCTCGTGCCGGACGATCCGGGGCATCAGCCGCCACCGCAGGTTCGCCGCCAGCACGCCGATGGCCACCGCGCACACCACCTTCAGCAGCACCAGCTGCCCGTAGGCCGTGGTGAACAACGCGGGGAAGAACCCGATCGTCGGGTTCAGCAGGATCTCGACGGCGGCGTTGAACAGTCCGGTGACCACGGTCAACGCCAGGCACAGTGTCGCCAGCCTGGAGAACCGGGGCAGCGCGTGCGCGAGCAGCGTCCGGGTGCCGACGAGCAGCACGACCATCGCGCCGAGCCCGCCGGTCCAGGCGACGGCGCTCATGACGTGCAGCTCCATCGAGATCATCGTGTAGTCGTGGTAGTTCCAGTTCGCCGCGTGCCCGGTGACCGGCAGCGGCAGCAGGGCGAACAACGCGAGCCCCACCCGCACCTCGGCGGGCACCTTCTCGCCGTGCCGCAGCGTGAGCACGCCGAGCCCCGCGTGGGCCAGTGCGAGCCCCGCGACGACGAGCAGCGCCTTGCCCGCGCCGATCTGCCCCACGTAGGCGGCGATGTCGCCGAAGGACACCGTCTTCGAGCGAGGGCGGAACTCCACGGTCTGCAGCAGCAGGGTGACGATCGCCGCGGTGGCCCAGACCAGTGCGCTCGCCACCGCGGCGGGCCGGGCCAGCGCGAGCACGGGTTCGGTGAGCTTCGGCCGGTCGTACCCGACCAGCACCGACAGCAGGCCGAGCCCGACGGTCGCCACGGCCGCGAGGTCGAGCAGCACGCGGACGACGGGGATGGCGACCGAGACCACCGCGCCCGCGTCCGTGACGCCCGGCACCGGGCCGGTGGCCGTCAGCGCGACGCCGACGAGCACACCGGCCAGCGCGGCGGCGACCGTCGCGACGGCGGTGGAGTACCGCGTGGGCGAGGTGGTCTCGGTCTTGCTCACTGCGTCTTCTCCCGACCCGTCCTGAGCGCCAGGGTCAGCCCGATCGCCAGCAACACGACCGCGCCGAGGATCCACACCCACACCGGGACCCCGCTGCCGCCCGAGCCGTCGTCGGACTGCTGCGCGGCTCCGGTCGCGGCACCGGCGGTCGCCGGGGTGCCGTTACCGGCCTTGGTGAGGGTGAACGTGTACTCGCCCTCCACCGGGTGCCCGTCCGCGGACAGGATCCGGTAGCCGACGGTGTACGTCCCGGCCGGGCCGAGCGGCCGCACCGGTGCGCTCACGACATTGCTGTTGATCTCCACCGTGCCTTCCGCCCACTGCGAGCGGTCCGGGCCCAGCACCGACACCTGGTTGATGTCGCCGCCCTGGACCGGTGCGTCGAAGGTGAGCGTGATCCTCGCGGGCCCGGTGTCGAGCGCGGCGCCCTTCGCCGGGTCCGTCGAGATCAGCACGTTGTGGGCGAGCGCCGGGGTGGCGGTGGCGACCAGCGCCGCCACCGCCACCACCAGCACGGTCAGTGCCTTGCGCATCTACTTCGCCGTCCTGCGGCTCCGCAGCACGGCACCGGCGCCGGCGCCGAGCCCGAGGGCACCGACCACGAGCCCCGCGCCGCCGAGCCAGCGGGCGGTGGTGTCGGCCGACGTGGTGCTCGCCGCCTCACCCGTGGTCGAGGTGCTCGCGGTGTGCGCGTCGTGCCCGTCGCCCGAGGACGCCGCCGCCAGGTGGACGGTCGGCGCGGGGTGTTCCGGCTCCTCGCCGCCCGGGGCCTCGACCTGGTCCCAGTTCACGACCTGACCGTTGTCGTAGGTCTGGATCGCGGGCAGGACCAGCTCGTCCACGTTGGACGGCAGCGAGTACGCGGTGATCTCGAACTCCTGGAACTGGCTCTCGCCCTTGGCGATGCCCGAACCCGGCTGTGCGGTGAACACGACCTTGGTGACCGGCTCGGTCACGTCGAGGTTCTTCCCGTCCTTCACGGGCGTGGGCAGCGTGGTCTTGACCACCTCGGCGGTCCAGCCCGGGACGGGCTTGTACCGCACCGAGCTGATCCCGTACTCGGGCTTGATGTCGATCTCGACCTTGGTGGTGCCCGCGTCGGCCTCCTCGTTGGGCACGCGGAACACGATGGCGCCGCTGCCGCCCTTCTGGGGTTCGGCGCCGTAGATGTTGGCGGTGACGTGCGCCGACGCGATGCCGGCGCCGAGCAGGCCAGCGGCGCCGAAGGCGGTCGCCAGCACGGTCGCGCGCAGTGCGCGGTGGTGGGACATGGGGTGTTCGCTCCTGAACATGACGAAGGGATCCGGCGTGCGGGTGACACGCCGGTGAGGTGACAGGGGTTCAGGAGCGGGCGGGCGGGCCGCGCCGCCCGTGCACCCGCCGCAGCAGCACCGAGACGAGCGGCACGTCCGGCGCGGGAACGGGCACCGGCACCGGGCCCGCGGCGACCGGCGCCGGGTGCCACACCACGGGCAGCAGCAGCCACAGCCGGGCGACGCCGACCCGCAGCATCGACTCGGCGTGCGAGAGCAGCCCGGCCGTGAGCGCGGTGGCCACGGCGTGCGCGAGGTACATGCCCGGTGTGGCGGTGCCGTGGTCCATCAGCCCGGTGAGCACGAGGTGCATGGCGAGCTGCGCTGTCCCGAGGACGGCGAGCACGCCGAGCGGCCCGCGGGTCCGTTCGGCCAGCGCCGAGCCGATCCAGCCGATCAGCGCGGTCAGCAGGAGCGTGAGCGCGGTGTCGGGCAGGCCGCCGTCGGCGAGGGCGTGCGCGGTGATCGCGAGCCCCGCCGAGGAGAGGGCGAGCAGCGCTCCGCGCGCGACGCGCGACGCGCCGTGTCGTGCCCGGGGCCTGTTCACCGGCCCAGCGTAGGAGACCGTCGCAAAGCCGCGGTAAGCCCGTGCCGTGTGGTGAACCCAACGTTTGGGTACATCCCGGAAAAATTGTGCACAACTGTTGTCTTCCCTGGTCAGCCGTCGTCCTTGTGGGTGACACGCGCGGTGCTGACCAGGGCGGGAAGTTGCTGATCACCGAGGAATGAGGAACGGTGATCAAGCCAAGAACCGGCTCCTTCGCTACGCCGAAAGAGTGACAAACCGGAGGGAGGCCGCCCCGCGTGAACCTGTTCGACTACATCGCGGACCGGTGGAGCAGACTGTCGCTGCAGGCCTGGCTGCACGTGAGCGAGGTCGTCCAGGCGACCGTCGTCGCCGCGGTGCTCGGGGTGCTGATCGGCGTGGCGGTGTACCGCAGCCCCATCGGCTCGGCCCTCGCCACGGCGCTCGCGAGCACGATCCTCACGATCCCGTCCTTCGCGCTCATCGGCCTGCTCATCCCCGTCGTGGGCCTGGGTGTGGCGCCCAGCGTCATCCCGCTCGTCGTGTACGCGCTGCTGCCGATCGTGCGCAACACCATCGTGGGACTGTCCGGAGTGGACCCCGCGGTGACCGACGCGGCACGCGGCATCGGCATGAACCGCCTGCGCGTGCTGACCCGCGTCGAGCTGCGGCTGGCGTGGCCCGCGATCCTCGCCGGGATGCGCGTGGCCACGCAGATGCTGATGGGCATCGCGGTGATCGCCGCCTACGCCAAGGGGCCGGGCCTGGGGTCGGAGGTGTTCTCCGGGCTCACGCGCGCGGGCAGCGCCAACGCCACCAACCAGGCGCTGACCGGCACGATCGGGG
The DNA here is from genome assembly GCF_900114035.1 of Amycolatopsis sacchari. Lineage (GTDB taxonomy): Bacteria > Actinomycetota > Actinomycetes > Mycobacteriales > Pseudonocardiaceae > Amycolatopsis_E > Amycolatopsis_E sacchari. The sequence goes on from NZ_FORP01000006.1 coordinate 258,059, forward strand.
TCGTCGTGCTGGCGCTGATCCTCGACGGCATCTACGTCCTCATCGCCCGTTTCACCGTTCCGAGGGGTGTCCGTGTCTGAAACGATCGCCAGTCCGTCGTCCGCCGCGGCGGAGAACGCCGTCTCCGGCGTCGAAATCCAGCTCGAGCACGTCACGAAGCGGTACCCCGGTTCGCGGCAGCCCGCCGTCGACGACGTCACGATGACCATCCCGGCCGGCAAGATCGTGATCCTCGTGGGGCCGTCCGGCTGCGGCAAGACCACGACGATGCGGATGATCAACCGGCTCATCGAGCCGACGTCGGGGAAGATCACCATCGGCGGCGAGGACGCGCTGAAGCTCAACCCCGACCGCCTGCGCCGCAAGGTCGGCTACGCGATCCAGCAGGCGGGGCTGTTCCCGCACTTCACCGTCGCGCAGAACATCGCCGTCGTACCGGGGCTGCTGGGCTGGGACAAGAAGAAGGTCAACGACCGGGTCGAGGAGATGCTGGACCTGGTCGGGCTCGACCCGGCGCAGTTCCGCGACCGCTACCCGCGCCAGCTCTCCGGCGGTCAGCAGCAACGCGTCGGCGTGGCGCGGGCGCTCGCCGCGGACCCGCCGGTGCTGCTGATGGACGAGCCGTTCGGCGCGGTGGACCCGATCACGCGCGGCAACCTGCAGGACGAGCTGCTGCGCCTGCAGTCCGAACTGCACAAGACCATCGTGTTCGTCACGCACGACTTCGACGAGGCGGTCAAGCTCGGCGACAAGATCGCGGTGCTCGGCCCGCAGTCGAAGATCCTGCAGTACGACACGCCGGACGCGATCCTGGCCAACCCCGCCGACGACACGGTCGCCGGCTTCGTCGGGGCCGGCGCCTCGCTGAAGCAGCTGACCCTGCTGCGCGTCCGCGATGTGGAGCTGCGGCAGAGCACGGTGACCGCGAGCGTCGCCGACGCGCCGGCCGACCTGCACCGGAAGCTCACCGAGCAGAACGAGAAGTACGCGCTGGTGCTCGACCAGCGGCGGCGCCCGTTGCGCTGGGTCCACGTGCGTGACCTGCGGAACGCCTCCTCGCTGGCCACGGCCGGCAAACCGCTCGGTGACTCGGTCAGCCTCCAGTCCACCCTGCAGGACGCGCTGGAAGCCATGCTCGTCGAGGGGGGCGCGGTGCCGGTGACCGGTCAGCGCGGCGAGTACGCCGGGATGATCGAGATGGACACGGTGATGGCGGAGATCCAGCGGCTGCGCGAGGAGCACACCGAGTCATGACCACGACCGTAGAAAGCGGTTTCTCCACCGAGTCGGGCTCGCGCCGCGCGGAACGCGGGCGGTTCATCGCCCAGCCGGTCGCCGTCGTGCTCATCGTCGGTGCCGTGCTCGCCTGGGCGCTCACCCGCGACAACGACGCGATCGAGGCGGAGAACCTCAACCTCTCCACGCTGCTCGCCGACACGTGGCGGCACCTGCTGATCACCGTCGCCGTGGCGGCGATCGTCGTCGGGGTCGCGGTGCCGCTCGGCATGCTGCTCACCCGTGGCTGGGCGCGCCGCGTCGCACCGGTGTTCCTGACCATCGCCAACATCGGCCAGGCCGCGCCCGCGCTCGGCATGATCGTGTTGTTCTTCCTGTGGACCAACTGGGAAGGCTTCTGGTGCGCGGTGCTGCCGCTGGCCTTCTACTCGCTGCTCCCGGTGCTGCGCAACACGATCGTCGGCATCGAGGCCGTCGACCCGGCGCTCACCGACGCCGGCCGCGGCATCGGGATGTCCGGCGCGGGGGTGCTGTGGCGCATCGAGATGCCGCTCGCGGTGCCGCTGATCCTCGCCGGGCTGCGCACGTCGCTCGTGCTGGCCGTCGGGACCGCGACGCTGGCGTTCTTCGTCAACGGTGGCGGGCTCGGCGAACTCATCGACACCGGTTACAAGCTCAACCGGATCCCCGTGCTCATCACCGGTGCGGTCCTCGCGGTCGGGCTCGCGCTGCTGGTCGACTGGGTGGGCGCGGTGCTGGAGGAGGTTTTCGGACCGAGGGGGCTCAAGTGAAGCACCGGCTGAAGGCGTTGTTCGGCGCGGTCCTGCTCGCGTCGTCGCTCACGGCGTGCGGGCTGAACGTCAACGCCGCACTGCCCTACGACGTGAAACCCGGCACGATCCGCCCGGTGCCGAGCCTGGAGGGGCTGACCGTGACGGTCGGCTCGAAGGACTTCACCGAGAACATCATCCTCGGCTACCTGGCCGAGCTGGCGCTGTCCGCGGCCGGGGCGAACGTCATCGACCTGACCAACATCAGCGGGTCGAACAGCGCGCGGCAGGCACTGCTCAACGGGCAGATCGACCTGTCGTGGGAGTACACCGGCACCGGCTGGATCTCCTACCAGGGCAACACGCAGCCGATCCCGGACGAGCAACGCCAGTACGACGCGGTCAAGGCGGCCGACGAGCAGCAGTTCGGCATCACCTGGCTGGACTACTCGCCGCTCAACGACACCTACGCCTTCGGCGCGCGTGAGGCCTACGCGGCCGAGCACAACCTCAAGACCAATTCGGACATGACGGCGTTCCTCAAGGAGCACCCGGACCAGGCGGTGTTCTGCGTGGAGACGGAGTTCGCCAGCAGGCAGGACGGCATGCCGGGCGTCACGAAGACCTACGGGTTCCCGACCACGACGGTCAAGACGTTCGGCACCGGGGCGATCTACTCCGCGGTGGCGAACAACACCTGCAACTTCGGCGAGATCTTCACGACGGACGGCCGGATCGCCGGGCTGAACCTCCGGGTGCTGGACGACGACAAGAAGTTCTTCCCGCAGTACAACGCCGCGGTGACGATGAAGAAGTCGTTCCTCCAGGCGCATCCCGCGCTGGCCGACGTGCTGGTGCCCGTCGGCAAGGCGATGGACAACAAGCAGATGGTCGAGCTGTGCAAGCAGGTCGACGTGGACGGCAGGGACGCCGGTGAGGTCGCGCGCGACTGGATGGTGTCGAAGGGCTTTATCAAGTAAGGCCGAGGCGGCGAAGGATTTCGGTCTCCAGCCGCTCCAGCTCCTTCGCCACCGCCTGGTGCGCGGCCTTGCGGCGGGACGCGGGCATCCGCTCCGCCGCGCGGACGGCCGCGGTGAGCTGCTGCAGCGTCGCGTGCGCGTCGGCGGCGAACTTCCGGTCGTCGTCGCTCGCGCGCTCGGCACCGCGGAGGTCGGCGAGCGCGTCGGACACCCCGGCGATGCGCGCGAGCAGGCCGGCGCCGCGGCCGGTGAACTCCGGCAAGCGCTCGACGGGCACCCCGATGCGCCGGGCCTGGTACCGGTCGTAGCCCTCGCGCACGGCGGCCGCCACCTTGATGGCGACCGGCGCGAGCACCGGTGCCACCGCCGGTACCACGACCTTGGCCACGGAGACGGCGTTGCGGGCCCTCTTCGGTGTGAGGCCCTTCTCGACGGAGTCCTTCTTGCGGCTCATTGGGTAAATGTAGCGGCGCGGAGCGCCTCCGTTGAGGGTGGCGGTGGGGAAGCGGCTGGCCCTACTGCATAACGGACGTCCGGACCTTTCTGTCGGTGGGTGCTTCTACAGTGGTTCACGTGGAAACAGAGGTGCTGCTGGATGCCGGAGCGGTGAGCCGTTGCCGGCGTCGCGTGCACCTCGAAGCCGATCCGGCGATGCGCGGTGTGCCGCTGGCGCCGCCCGATCCGGCCGCCGAGCAGCGCATCGCCGACGCCGCCGCGCATCGCGAGGTGATCAGGAAGCGCCTGGTGGAGGCCGTTCCCGGGGCCGGCTGGGTGACGGTGCCGCGTGATCTTCCCGCCGAGGACCGGGTGCGCGTCACCGAGCGGGCGCTGGCCGACGAGGCCGAGTTCATCTGGGGGGCGCTGCTGCCGCCGGACCGCGAGGGTCACCGCCGGGGCGGCGCGGAGCTGCTGGTGCGTTCCGACGGCGGGTACCTGCCGGTGCTCGTGGTGCGCCACCGCGTCACCGATCCGGGCACGGGCGCGGTCACCACCCCGCCGACGGTGCTCGATCCGGGGCGCGCGGTCGTCGACGAGGAGCGCAAGGTCCGTTCGCACGCCCGTGACCAGCTGCGCCTGGCCCACCTGCGCCGGATGCTGCAGACGCTGGGCAGGGCGGCGCACCGGCCGCTGGGCGGGGTCATCGGGCTGGACGCCGACGTGGTGCTGTGGCACGACCTGGCGGCGCCGACGTGGCCGGGCGGCCGCAGCGCGCTCACGGAGTACGACAGCCGCTTCGCCGACCGGGTGGCCGTCGCGCTCGCGGCGGCGAACGGCGAACCCGAGCTGGCGGAGCCGTCGCGGGTGCTGGAGTGCCGCACGTGCCCGTGGTGGCCGACGTGCGAGGCGCGACTGCGGGCGGAGCGGGACGTGAGCCTCGTGGTCCGCGGTGAGGACGCGATGGAACTGCGCCGCGCGGGTGTCTCCACTGTGGACAAGCTGGCGGCGCTGGACCCGGCCGACGAACCGCCGGTCGCGTGGACGTCCGGCCCGTTCGGGGACGCCGTAGCGCTGGCCAGGGCGTGGCTGGCGGACCTGACGGTCGTGCGCCGCGTGCCGGAGGTGACGGTGCCGCGCGGGGACGTCGAGGTCGACGTGGACATGGAGAGCTTCGGCGAGTCCGGGGCGTACCTGTGGGGGTGCCTGCTGTCCGGCGTGGACATCGGCGTGCCGCAGGGGTACCGGGCGTTCGCGACGTGGGACCCACTGCCCACTGTGGATGAAGCGCGCTCGTTCGCGGAGTTCTGGGCGTGGCTGCGCGAGGTGCGGGAGCGCACGCTCGCGGCGGGGCTGACGTTCCGGGCGTACTGCTACAACGCGCTGGCGGAGAACCGCTGGCTCTTCGGCTCGGTCGAGCGCTTCGCGGGCCGCCCCGGTATCCCGTCGCGCCGCGAGGTCCAGTCCTTTGTGGACTCGGACGAGTGGGTGGACCTGTTCCGCGGGGTGACCGACCAGTTCCTGTGCGCCCGGGGCAAGGGGCTCAAGGTGATCGCCCCGGTGGCCGGCTTCACGTGGCGTGACCCGGAGGCGGGCGGCGAGGCGTCGATGCGCTGGTACCGCGACGCGGTGGGCATGGACGGTGGCGTCCCGGATGACACCCAGCGCGAGCGCCTCCTCCGCTACAACGAGGACGACGTCCAGGCCACCCGCGTCCTGCGTGACTGGATGTCCGGCCCCGCCAACGCGATCCCGTACATGGGAGACCTCTAGCCCCAGGTGAGGAACCGGTAGTGCAGGCCGGTCACCGACTCCTGCCACTCCCCGGCGGAGTCCGGCGCGCGCCCGACGTCCGGCGCGTGCGTGTCGCCGTCGAAGTGCTCCTGGAGTTCGGTGACCACGATCCGGTCCGCGAACGGCAGTGCCGCCCGGTACACCGCAGCGCCGCCGATCACCCACACGTCGCCGGTCACCGCCGCGAACGCCCGGGGCAGGTCGGGGAACGTCTCCACGCCCTCCTGCGGGGTACGCGACAGCACGAGGTTGCGCCTGCCCGGCAGCGGCCGGAACCGCGGCGGCAGCGACTCCCACGTCCGGCGGCCCATCACCACGGCGGCGCCCGCGGTCAGCGTGCGGAAGTGCTTGAGGTCCTCGGGCAGGTGCCACGGCAGCGCGCCGTCCCGGCCGATGACCCCGTTCGCCGACTGCGCCCAGACCAGCCCGATCACACCGCCACCGGCGCCTTGATGGCGGGATGCGGGTCGTAGCCGTCGATCGTGATGTGCTCGTAGGTGTAGTCGAACAGGCTGTCCGCCGGCTTCAGCCGCAGCGTGGGGAACGGGCGCGCCTCGCGGGCGAGCTGCGTCCGCACCTGCTCGACGTGGTTGTCGTAGATGTGGCAGTCGCCGCCGGTCCAGATGAAGTCACCCGCGCGCAGGCCCACCTGTTCGGCGATCATGTGCGTCAGCAGCGCGTAACTGGCGATGTTGAACGGCACGCCGAGGAACAGGTCGGCGCTGCGCTGGTACAGCTGGCAGGACAGCTCGCCGTCGGCGACGTAGAACTGGAAGAACGCGTGGCACGGCGGCAGTGCCATCCGCGGGATGTCGGCGACGTTCCACGCGGACACGATGATCCGCCGCGAATCCGGGTTCTCGCGCAGCGTCCGCAGCACCTCGGAGATCTGGTCGACGTGCCCGCCGTCCGGCGTGGGCCACGAACGCCACTGCACGCCGTAGACCGGGCCCAGCTCGCCGTCCGGCGCCGCCCACTCGTCCCAGATCGTGACGCCGTTGTCCCGCAGCCAGCCGATGTTCGAGTCACCACGCAGGAACCACAGCAGCTCGTACGCGACCGAGCGGAAGTGCACCTTCTTCGTCGTGATGAGCGGGAAGCCGTCGGACAGCCGGTACCGCAGCTGGTGCCCGAAGACCGACCGCGTACCCGTCCCGGTGCGGTCGGCCTTCCGTGCACCAGTGTCGAGCACGCGGCGGAGCAGGTCTTCGTACTGCGTATCCGGCATGCCCGCGAGCCTAACTACCGCGGCGCCATCCGCAACGAGCCGTCCATGCGGATGACCTCGCCGTTGAGGTAGTCGTGGTCGATGATGGACAGGGCGAGCTGCGCGTACTCGTCCGGGCGCGCGAGGCGCTTCGGGAACGGCACGCCCGCCGCCAGCCCCGCGCGGAACTCCTCGCTCACCGTCGCCAGCATCGGGGTGTCCACGATGCCCGGCGCGATCGTCATGACGCGGATGCCCTGCGAGGCGAGGTCGCGGGCCGCGGGCAGGGTCAGCCCGACCACACCGCCCTTCGACGCCGAGTACGCCACCTGCCCGATCTGCCCGTCGAACGCCGCCACGGACGCGGTGTTGATGATGACGCCGCGGGCGTCGTGCTCCAGGGGTTCGGTCTGGGCGATCGCCTCGGCGGCCAGCGTGATGACGTTGAACGTGCCGATCAGGTTGACCTCGATGACCTTCTTGAACAGGCCGAGGTCGTGCGTGCCCTTGCGGGACAGGATGCGGGCCGACGGGCCGATGCCCGCGCAGTTGACGACGGTGCGCAGCGGGACGCCCGCCCCCGCGGCCTGCTCGACGGCGGCCTTCACCTGCTCGGGGTCGGTGACGTCGGTGCCGACGTAGGTCACGCCGTCGACCTCGGGCGCCTTCTCGATCCCCGCCGGGAGGTCGAACGCGAAGACCCGCGCGCCCCGCTCCGCCAGCGCCTTCGCCGTCGCACCGCCGAGTCCGGAAGCCCCGCCGGTGACGATCGCCGCCGTGTCCGTGATCCGCATGTCGTTCCCTTCCTCGCCACACTGCCAGGCCCTCAGGTTAACGGTCGTTCGCATCGCCGCCTGGTGGTCCTCCTCACCGTCGCGCGGAGTATTCGGCCACGACCACCGGCGTTAGCACGGGCGTCAACTCCGGATGCGACCTTCGCAGCATGGGCTCAGCTCGGATCGTCGTCATCGGCACCGGATACGTAGGCCTCACCACGGGAGCTTGCCTGGCGAGCCTCGGCCACCAGGTCACCTGCGTGGACGTGGACGCCGTGAAGGTCGCGAGACTCGCGGCCGGCCGGGTGGACATCCTCGAACCCGGACTGGAGGAGCTGGTCGCGCGCGGGCTGGCGGCCGGACGGCTCACCTTCGTCGTCGGATCGCGGCAGGCGGTCGCCGACGCCGAGGCCGTGTTCCTCTGCGTGCCGACGCCGATGGGTGCCGGCGGGGCCGCCGACCTGCGTGCGGTGGAGGCGGTGATCGACGAGATCGCGGGCTCGCTGCCGCCGGGCTGCGCCGTGATCACCAAGTCGACCGTGCCCGTCGGGACGCGCAGCGCATCCGCGCCCTCCTCGGCCGCCCGGACGTGCCGGTCGTGGCGAACCCCGAGTTCCTGCGCGAGGGCACCGCGGTCGCCGACTTCCTCAACCCGGACCGGATCGTCGTGGGCGCGGACGACGAGGCCGCCGCGCAGTGGGTGGCCGGGCTCTACGCCGACCTGGCCGCGCCGAGCGTCGTGACCGACGCCGCCAGCGCCGAACTGGTGAAGTACGCGGCGAACTGCTTCCTCGCCATGAAACTGTCCTACGTCAACGCGATCGCCGAGCTGTGCGAGCGGCTGGGCGCCGACATCGAGTCGGTGACCGAGGGCATGGGCTACGACCGCCGCATCGGCCGCTCGTTCCTCAAGCCCGGCCCCGGCTGGGGCGGCTCGTGCCTGCCGAAGGACACCCACGCGCTCGTGCAGGTCGCCGAATCCGTCGGGTTCGACTTCTCGCTGCTGTCCGCGGCGATCCAGGAGAACATCGCCCAGCGGGACCGGATCGTCGCGAAGATCGCGGGCACCGTCGGCACCCTGGCGGGCGCGCGGATCGGGGTGCTGGGGCTGGCGTTCAAGGCGGGCACCAGCGATCTGCGGGACTCGCCCGCGCTGTCGGTGACCGCGATGCTCGCCGCCCACGGAGCCGAGGTGACCGCTTACGACCCCGCGGTCGGCGGCGAGCTGCCCGGCATGCGGGTGGTGGACGACCCGTACCAGACGGCGAAGGGCGCGGACGCGCTCGTCGTGCTGACCGAGTGGGACGAGTTCCGCAGGCTCGACTGGAACTACGTGGCGGAGCTGATGCACGGCGACTCCGTCGTCGACACCCGCAACCTGCTCGACCCGCGCTCGGTGCTGGCGGCGGGCCTGTCGTGGCTGGGCCTCGGCAGGCCGCGCGCCCGCGCCCTCGCCGGTTAGGGCTGCCAGAGCCAGAACTCGATGCCCTGGTTGTCCACGCAGTCCGCGGACAGCCCGTACGGCTGACGCTCCACTTCACCGGCCTGGCCGCCCAGTTCGCGGACGCGGGCGAGTGCGGCGTCCAGGTCGTCGACCGCGTACATGAGCTTCCAGCCGACCTGGCGCCCCGGTCCGCCCCACAGACCGCCGAAAAGCCCGGAACCTTCGACGTTCCAACCACCTTCGACGCGGCCCGGCGCGAACTGCCAGCCGAGCACGCCGCCGTAGAACGCCTTGGCCGCCTCGTCGTCGGGCACCTGGAACGTGAAGTACCCGGCTTCCCCGTGCCGCGGGCGCGTGCCCTGCGGCGTCCGGACCGGGGCCTGCGCGACGAGCCACCGCTGGCCGAACGGGTCGCGGATCGCGCCGCTCAGCCCGTGCCCGGTGTCGGCGACCGGGCGCAGCACCTCCGCGCCCCGGTCCACCGCCCTGCGCACGCAATCCTCCACATCGGACACTTCGACGCGGACGGACGCGCCACCGGGCGCCGCGACGTGGCCGATGTCCTCGAACTCCTCGGCGAGCATCAGCACCGAGTCGCCGATGGCCAGTTCCGCGTGCCCGATGCGGCCGTCCGGCATGACGATCGGCTCCGCGCGGCGGGTCGCGCCGAACACCTCGACGTAGAAGTCGAGCGCGCGACGGGCGTCGGACACGGCGAGGTACGGGGTCAGGGAGTGCAGCCGCGCTTCCGCGGGCGCTTCGGTCGTGGTCATGTCTCCTCCGTTCAGAACGGCACGCTGCAACCTCTCGCGTAGTTCGGCGGCGAACCGCGGATCGGGCTCGGCCGGGCGCACCGGCTCGCGGAGGGCGTCGAACGGGTCAGTCATGGCGGCCCTCCTTCCCCCGGTAGGCGGCGCGGAACGCGGCTTTCGCCCGCACCAGCAGTGCTTCCGTCGCGTGCACCGTGCGTCCGAGCAGGCGCGCGACCTCGGGGACCGGCAGCCCGTCGAGGTACCGCAACGTCAGCGCCGCGCGGTGGTGCCCGCCGAGTTCGGCGAGCACCTCCCGGGCCAGCAAGGCATCGACCTCGGAATCCCAGGGGTCGACGGCCTCGGTCTCGTGCACCAGCCGCAGCCCGCGTTCCTCCCGCTCCCGGCGCCGCCAGTGGTCGACCAGCTTGTGCCGGGCCACCCCGATCAGCCACCGGGTGCTCACCGGCGGCGCTCCCGGGGTGCGGCAGGCGGACACGGCGCCGAGGAACGTCTCCGACGTCAGCTCCTCGGCGACCGCCCGGTTCCCGCAGCGGGACAGCAGGTAGCCGTACACCTCCGGCAGCGCCTCCTCGTACACGTCGAGCAGCGCGAAGGCCGGGTCCGGTCTCACCCGCGGTTCGCTCACATCCCCATCGTCGTCCGGCGCCGGGGTTTTCCGACGCCCCGAACCGGACTTTTTTCAGCCGCGCGGATCGGGCAGCCGCCGCGCCGCGAACGCGATCCCGGCGACCAGCAGCGCCTGCACCAGCGTCACCGTGACCAGCCCGCGTTCGAAGTCGAAGGCGGAGAACAGCGTGCCCAGCAGGGCGACGCCGAGCGCGAGGCACGTCTGCTGCGTGGTGGTGAGCATCCCGCTGCCGACGCCCGCGCTGGAGGCGGGCACGCGCGACAGGATGACGCGGAACATCGTCGGCGCGGTCAGGCCCTGCCCGATGCCGCACAGCAGGGTGCCGGGCACGAGGGCGAGCGCGTTCACGTCCGGCCAGGCCAGCAGCACCGTGGTGACCAGCGTCAGCAGGCCGAGCAGCTGCGTGCTCGCGCCGAGCACGACCACCCGGTGCCCGAGCCGGGCCACGAGCCTGCTGCTGAGCAGGGACGCGCCGAGGAACGCGACCGCGAGCGGGGTGAGCGCGAGCCCGGACTCCAGCGGCCCGAGGTGCAGACCGTCCTGCAGGGTCAGCGCGTAGACGAACAGGAAACCGCCGAAGCCGACGAAGAACGGTGCCGCGATGCCGAGCCCGCGCCGCATGGTCGGGGTGCGCAGCAGCGACATCGGCAGCAGCGGTACGCCACCCGCCGCCTCTACCCGGCGTTCGACGGCGACGAAAGCGGCCGCCGCGACCGGCGACAGGGCGAGCAGCACCCAGCACCACACGGGCCAGCCGAGCGCGCGGCCCTCCATCAGCGGGATCAGCAGCGCCAGCAGTGCGGTGCCGAGGAGCGCGGTCCCGGCGCGGTCCACCGGCATCGGGTGTTCGGCGCGGGTCTCCGGCAGGGTGCGGCGCGCCAGCACGACGCCGAGCACGCCGATCGGCACGTTCACCAGGAAGATCGGCCGCCAGCCCGAGCCGCCGAGGTCCGCCGACACGAGGACGCCGCCGAGCAGCTGCCCGACGACCATGGCGATGCCCCCGGTCGCGCCGTAGTAGCCGAGCGTGCGGGCCCGGTGCTCGCCGGTGGTGGTGGCCTGGATGATCGACAGCACCTGCGGCACCAGCATCGCCGCGGCCGCGCCCTGCGCCGCCCTGGCGAGCACGAGGGTGGTGGCGTCCGGGGCGATCCCGCAGACCAGTGACAGCAGGGTGAACGCGGAGAGCCCGGCGATGAACATCCTGCGGCGGCCGAAGGCGTCCCCCAGGCGGCCGCCGACGACGAGCAGCAGCGCGAACGCGATGCCGTACCCGGCGACGATCCACTCCAGTGTCGCGGTGGAGGCGTGCAGGTCGGCGTCGATGGTGGGCAGTGCGACGTTGACGATGAACAGGTCGATGGGGGCCAGCGCCGCGCCGAGCAGCACGGTCGCCAGCCCGGCTCGCGACAGCGTCCGGGTCCCGGGCGCCGCGAGTGGCAGAACAGTCGTCATGGAACCCACGGTCGGCCGCCGCGGATCGTGGTACCAGAGCGTGGTTATCCAGGTATCCGCACCACCTGGTAACCGGCTGCGGGCTGTGTGACAGTGGCAGCATGACCACCGCTGTGCGCCTGTCCGCCGACGAGATCCGCCGTCGTGAGCTGGCGGCCTTCCTGCGCAGCCGCCGCGAGCGCATCACCCCGGAGCAGGTCGGTCTGCCGGTGGGCGGCAGGCGGCGCACGCCGGGGCTGCGGCGGGAGGAGGTCGCGCACCTCGCCGGCGTCGGGGTGACCTGGTACACGTGGCTGGAACAGGGGCGCGACATCAACGCCTCCGAGCAGGTGCTGCGTGCCGTCGCGAAGACGCTGCGGCTCGACCCGCACGAGCGCTCGCACCTGTTCACCCTCGCCGGGCTGCCGGAGCCGGTGGACGAGCGGGAGTGCGCCGCGGTGACCCCGGCGGTCCGCGCGATGCTCGAGAAGCTGGAGCCCTACCCGGCGGCGGTGTACAACGCGCGCACCGACATCCTCGCCTTCAACCGCGTGTACGACTGGCTCTTCGACGTGAGTGCCGTGCCCTTCGACGAGCGCAACTCGATCCTGCAGTGCTTCACCAACCCCGCCTGGCAGGCGCGGATGGTCGACTGGAAGACGAACGAGGCCCGCTCGGTCGCGCAGCTGCGGGCCTCGATGGCGGAGCACGTCGACGAGCCGGCCTGGAAGCAGCTGGTCAAACGGCTGAACCGCGAGTCGCCGGAGTTCGCGGCGCTGGGTCAAGTCCCTGGGCGTGGTGTAAGTGGGCGGTCACCGGTGATCCGGTTCGGGTCAGGCGGTGAGGGCTGGTGGGGTGGGTTCCTCCTGTTCGGCGGGATGGGTTTCGGTCGTGGTGGTGGCGCGGGAGCGGGTGAGGACGTCCAGGCTGAGGTAGCGGCGTCCTTCGATCCATTCGTCGTGTTGCTCGGCGAGGACGGCGCCGACGAGCCGGATGATCGCGCTGCGGTCGGGGAAGATGCCGACGACGTCGGTTCGGCGGCGGATCTCCTTGTTCAGTCGTTCCTGGGGGTTGTTGCTCCAGATCTGGCGCCAGATCTGTTTCGGGAACGCGGTGAACGCCAGCAGATCCGCCCGGGCGGTGTCCAGGTGCTCAGCGACGTTCGGCAGCTTCCCGCTCAGGGTGTCGAGCATCCGATCGTATTGCGCGGCAACGGATTCGGCGTCGGCTTGGTCGAACACCGAGTGCAGCAAGGTCCGCACCCACGGCCAGGAGGACTTCGGGCAGACCGACATCAGGTTGACCGTGTAGTGGGTGCGGCAACGCTGCCACGACGCCCCCGGCAGGGTGGCGCCGATCGCCGCGACGAGGCCGGCATGGGCATCGCTGGTGACCAGCTGGACACCGGTCAGGCCGCGGGCGAGCAGGTCGCGGAAGAATGCCAGCCAGCCGGCGCCGTCCTCGCCGGAGGTGACCTGGATGCCGAGGATCTCGCGGTAGCCCTCGGCGTTGACGCCGGTGGCGATCAAGCAGTGCACGTTGACCACGCGGCCGTTCTCGCGCACCTTGAGCACGAGCGCATCGGCGGCGACGAACGTGTACGGGCCCTGATCCAGCGGACGGGTGCGGAACGCCTCGACCTGGGCATCCAGGTCGCGGGCCATCATGGACACCTGCGACTTGGACAAGCTGGTGATGCCGAGGGACTCGACGAGTTTCTCCATTCGCCGGGTGGAGACACCGAGCAGGTAGCAGGTCGCGACCACGCTGGTGAGCGCGCGTTCGGCGCGTTTGCGGCGCTCGAGCAGCCAGTCCGGGAAGTAGCTGCCCGAGCGCAGCTTCGGGATCGCGAGGTCGATCGTGCCAACGCGGGTGTCGAAGTCGCGGTGGCGATAGCCGTTGCGGGAGTTGAGACGCTCGGCATTGCGCTGGCCGTATTCGGCGCCGCAGACCGCGTCGGCCTCGGCGCCCATCAGCGACTGGATAAACGTCGAGAGCATGTCGCGCAGCAGATCAGAACTGCTCGCGGCGAGTTGGTCGGCCAACGGCTTGTTCGGGTCGATAGGCTGCATACTGGTCATCGCGTGAAGGCTTCCTTCGTGGACTTTGGTCGGTCCTGTGAAGGATCACGCGGTGACCGCCTCATCTCCGGCTACGACACGCTCAGCACTCGCTGGCGGCGCTGGTACACCACTCTGCCGGACACAACCCGGCGCTGTGGCACCGGCACGACGTCCAGCCGATGCGCAACCTGACCAAGCGGGTGCGCCACCCCGAGGCGGGGCTGCTCAGCTTCGACTCGACCCACATGTGGTTCGGCCGCCGCTCGGAGACGCGGCTGACCACGTTCGTGCCCGCCGACGACGAGACCGAGCGCAAGCTGCGCCTGCACAACGCGTAGCCGGGGAAGCCGCTTTTCGACGGACGCGCGGACGGCCGCGGGTGCCGTAGTTTTCTGTGCGTGTGGCGAGTGAGCGGGTATGCGCGTGACCTGCTGCTGACGTTCGTGCCGATGGTGTTCGTGCTCGGCGCGACGACGGCGGCCGGGCGCATGCGGCCCGGTTCGGAGCCGCTGGAGCTGCCCGGGTACCTGTGGCTGATCGGTGCGGCGCTGCCGCTGCTGCTGGTGCGCCGGTTCCCGCTGCCGGTGTTCCTCGTGACGGGGTCGGTGGTGGTGGCCTACTACCGCATGCCGTACCCGGACGGCCCGGCGCTGCTGCTGCCGACGATCGCGTTGTTCATCCTGACCCGGCGCCGGGGTCCGCTCGTCGCCGGGATCACCGGCGGCGCCGCGCTGCTGGCCGCGCTCGCCGTGTACTTCGGCACCGGCGGCAGGCTCGCGGCGAACACCCCGGTGGGGCTGCTCGTCGTCTGGCTCGCGGCGGTGCTGGGCATCGGCACGGCGGTGCGCAACCGGGCGGCCGCCGTCCACGCGGCGCGGGAGCGCGCGGCGGAGCACCAGTCCCGGATGGCCGAACGGGAACGGCTGCTCATCGCGCGCGAGGTGCACGACGTCGTGGCGCACAGCCTGGCGATGATCAACGTGCAGGCCGGGGTCGCGGCGCACGTCGCGGACCGGCGGCCGGAGCAGGCGGTCGCCGCACTGCTGGCGATCAAGGAGGCGAGCGCGGCGGCGCTCGCGGACCTGCGGGCGACGGTCGCGGTGCTGCGGTCGGGGCAGGGGCTCGCGCCGGCGCCGAGCCTGCGGCAGCTGGACGACCTGCTCGACCGCGCCAGGGCGACCGGTCTGCGGGTCGAGGTGCACGGCTCCCCGGGGGAGCTGCCCGCCCCCGTCGACGGCACGGCGTACCGGATACTGCAGGAGTCCCTGACGAACGTGGTGCGGCACGCGACCGATCCGTCCAGAGTGGACATCCACTTCGGACGCAGTGACGGCAGGTTCGCGCTGGCGGTGCGGGACGACGGCCGTGCACCGCAGGAAGCGGTGGCGGGCAACGGACTGCGGGGCATGGCGGAACGGGCCGCGGCGCTCGGTGGCCGAGTCACCGCGGGACCGGTCGAAGGTGGGTTCGAGGTGCGGGCGGAGCTGCCCGCCGAGGAGGTCTCATGACGATCCGCGTGGTGCTCGCCGACGACCAGGCACTGGTGCGCGCCGGTTTCCGGGTGCTGCTGGAGACCGAGGACGGCTTCGAGGTGTGCGGCGAAGCGAGCGACGGCGGCGAGGCGGTGGAGCTGACGCGCGCGCACCGCCCGGACGTCGTGGTGATGGACGTCCGGATGCCCGGGGTGGACGGCCTGGAGGCGACGCGCCGCATCACCGCGGACGAGGAGCTGGCGGCGGTGAAGGTGCTGGTGCTGACCACGTTCGACGTCGACGAGTACGTCTACGAGGCGTTGCGCGCGGGCGCGAGCGGCTTCCTGCTCAAGGACACCGAACCGGTCGAGCTGCTGCGGGCCCTGCGCGTGGTGGCCGCGGGGGAGTCGCTGCTGGCCCCCACGGTGACCCGCAGGCTGATCGCCGAGTTCGTCACGAGACCCGAAAACCGCCACGTCGACCGCGACGCCGTCCGCCAGATCACCGACCGCGAACGCGAGGTGCTGGCACTGGTGGCGAGCGGCCTGTCCAACGACGAGATCGCGGCCCACCTGGTGATCTCCACCGCCACGGCCCGCACGCACGTCAGCCGCATCATGACGAAGGTCGGCGCCCGCGACCGCGCCCAGCTGGTGGTACTGGCCTACGAGTCCGGCCTGGTCACCCCGGGGCGGTGAGGGTCAGGAGTTGCGCTGCGTCGGCGGGGCGTGGTCGACCTGCTCCTGCAGGAGCGACGTGAACAGCGACTGCACAGCCGGCCGGTCCGGGCCGAACGTCTCGACGATGATCACCCGGTCGTACAGGACGTAGACCGCGCGGAACACCGCCTGCGACGACTTCGCCGACGTGCTGAACACCGGCACGCCCTGCAGCGCCAGGTCGCGGTTGGCGGACAGCCCGCCCTTCCGCTGCGTGTCGGCGTACGCGTTCGCGACGGTCGTCGCGGCCGACGGGCTCGGCAGGGTGAGCGAGAACAGGCCCACCGTCGACGACGTCTGGGTGGAGGTGTTCAGCCGGCCGCTGACCATCCCGCCCTGCTGCAGCGCGGAGATCACGGTGTCCGGCAGGAGCCTGCCGCTCTGCAGCTGGGCGAGTGAGAAGTCCCCGCCGCCGTTGCGCGGCGTGCCCGGCGCGGTGATCAGCGCGTCCGCGTCACTGCTCGGCTCCGGCTTGGCCGGCGGCGGTTCCGGCAGTGCCTTCGTGCTCGTCGCGGCGGGGGGCTGCTGACCCGGGTCAGCGGTGTTGACCTGCTCGGTGTTGTCACGGCCGAACAGCAGCCACACGGCGACCGCGAGCCCGGCGACCACGACCACGGCGATCGACGAGAACAGGATCTTCTTCCCGTTGCCGCCCTTGGACTTGGCGGACTCGGTCTGCTCCGGGCCCTGGGACACCCAGTCGAAGCTGCCCTGCGGAGCGATCGGCGGCAGGTCGCCGCCGCCCCACGGCGGGGTCGAGTCGGCCTGCCCGGCGTGCCACGCCGGCGGCTGCTGGAACCCGGCGGGCGGGGACTGCATCCCCTGCGCGGGGTGGGCGCCGCCCTGGTACTGGCCCTGCCACGGCGGCACCGCCTGCGTGCGCTCCGCCGAGGAGTCGTAGCCGGGCACGACCTGGGTCGCCTCGGAGTTCGGCGGAACCGGGCCCGCCTGCTGCGGCGGCTGGTTCTGCTGCACCGGCGGCTGGGGGGTGCCGCTCGGCGGCGAAACCGGCTCGATGATCTGGGTGGAGTCGCTCTCGCCGGTGGCGGAGGGGGCTTCCGGAGGGGCGGCGGTGACCGCGGCGGACAGGATCTGGTCCCGCCGCTGGCGGTAGGCGTCGGCCGAGAGCGTGCCGTTCGCCAGGTCCTCGTCGAGCTTGCGCAGCTCTTCCTGCCAGGTCACCCCGGCACCCCCTTCGGGATAGATGTTGCGATGCTTGCGGGCCCGCCGCTGAAACGGGAACGTAGCCGCACCCGGGCTACGGCATATTGTGCACCCCGGCCTCACCCCGGTCCCCGCTACCTGGGGTGACTCGCCAGTACCGCGGCGATCTGGTCGATCACGGAATTCCGCAGCAAGGGGCTGGCGCCACCCACCGCGTTCCGCTCCGCGAGTTCCACCACGACCACGTCTCGATCGGCCAACAATCGTGCCGCGTTGTCCGCCGTGTGCTGCGCCATGGTTTCCGGGTGCACGATGGTCAGGTCCTGGAAGGCCGCGGCGAGGAACGGGCTCGCGAACTGCGTGAAGGAGTCCGCGATCACGGCGGTCCTGCCGCCGATCACGCCCTGCGCCGGAGCGCCGTCGCCCTGCCGGAGCTGCAGCGGCGCCCGGAAATCGCTGGCCACGTACTTGGCGCGGTCGGTCTTCCCGTCCGGAGCCAGCGTGTAGGTCTGCAACTGGCGGTACTCCGACTTTCCGAGCAGCGTCGGCAGGTCCGCGGGCCACGCGTTGACCTGCCGCTTGCCGGTCACCCACGTGGACGTGATCCCCGGTGAGAGCCGGTCGGCGAGTGCGTAGGTCATGGTCAGCCCGCCCTCGTACGTCCAGTGGGTGTCGTACGCGTCGTAGAGCGGGTGCCCGACCTGGCCGGCGGTGGCCTTGAGACTCGGCCGGACGTCGATGTCACCGAGCTTCGTGGTCGCGTTGCGCCAGAACAGGTCGGAGGCGGCCTTCGCGCAGTCCTTCCCGGCGTACGTCGGCGGGAGGTGGTCCGGCATGGCGGTGGACTTGTCCGGCGCGATGATCAGCTCGAACCGCCGGCCCGAGGACTCGACCGCGGTCCGCAGCCGCTGGAAGGCGGCGACGACCTGGTCCGGCGCGAGCAGCGGGACGCACTTGTTGCTCATGTCGGCGCCGAGGTAGAGCCAGTCGTCCGAGCCGTAGACCAGCGGCGGGTAGCCGCCGGGCGGCAGGGTGTCCTTGGGGGCGGAATTGGTCTTCGGTTCCAGCCCGATCGGGCCGCCCGTGTCCGTCTGCCCGGTCTGCGGGGGGTCGCCGAAGAGCCCCGAGCTGATCGCCCCGGCGGCGTCGACCCCGGCCTTGCGCAGCGGGAGGTGGTCGGTCGCCCAGCCGGAGAGCCCGGTGAAGAAGTCCCAGCCGTCCGACACGGACGGGAAGCCGTGCAGTGCGCGGTTTTCGAACGCCGTGGGCCGCACCCCGGCGACGAACGCGAGCGCCGGTGCGAGGAAGAAGACCACCGCGCACGTGAGTGCCGTGCGCTGGCGGCGGCTGTGCCGCGGCCGGTAGAGGCTGTGTTCGCGGGGCAGGAACGATTCCGGCGTGGGTGGCAGCCCTCCCGGCGGCTGCTCCTGCGCTCCGGGGCCTGCCTTCATGCTGCGTAGGGTACCGAGCGCCCGGGGACGGCGTGGCCGTTCCCGCTAACCTGCTCCCCATGGACGCGGGGAGCCCGGGCGAGCACCTGATCGAGTGGACCGGTGAGCGGTGCGTGCCGTGGACGGACGATCACCAGGTCATCTACGAGCACTACCACCGCTACGCCTTCGCCCTGCGTTACGTGGCGGGCAAACGGGTGCTGGACCTGGCCAGCGGTGAGGGCTACGGGGCCGCGTTGCTCGCGGAACCGGCCGCCGCCGTGGTCGGGCTCGAGATCGACCCGCTCACGGTCGAGCACGCGAGCCGCAGGTACGGGTCGGACAAGCTGAGCTTCGCCGTCGGGTCCATCGAGGACGTGGACGCGCTGCCCGGCGCGGCGCCCTTCGACGTGATCACCTGCTTCGAGGCCATCGAGCACGTCGAGCACCAGGACCTCGTGCTGCGGCTGGTCCGCAGGCTGCTGGCGCCCGGCGGTGTCTTCCTGTGCAGCACCCCGGACGTCGAGGTCTACACCCACGACCACGGCAACGAGAACCCGTTCCACGTGCGCGAGCTCGACGAGCACGGGTTCCGCGAGCTGCTCGGGAGCGCCTTCCCGCACGTGGCGATGCTGAGGCAGAACGTCGCGGTGGGTTCGCTGATAGTCGGCGACGGCCCGGGTGCCGACCTGCACACCCTGCAGCAGTCGTCGGCCGACGACTGGCGGGTGCGCGAAGGCGTGCCGCACACCTATTTCCTCGCGGTAGCGTCCGACGAACCCGTCGAGGTGCCCGGCACGTCCGTGCTCGCCGACGAGAAGCTGACGCTCGTCGCCCGTGCTCTCGCCGGCCGGGCCGCGGCGGCCGCCGAAGCGGACCGGGCCGCTGAGCGGGCACAGCGGCTCGAAGCCGACCTGGCGGCGAAGTCGGCGCGGGCCGAGCAGCTGGCGGCCGACCTCACCGACGCCGCGCGGGAGCGCGACGCCGCGCAGGAACTCCTCCGGCAGGTGCGTCGCGCGCACACCGCGCTCGCGGGGGAGCTGGACCGCGAGCGGCGCAAGGCGGAGCACGACCTCGCGCGGCTGTCGTGGCTGGACGAGACCAACGGCAGGCTCCGGCAGACCGTGCACGAGCTGTCGACCGAAAACGCGCGCCTGCGCGAAGAGGTGTCCGCGCTCGGGCAGCGGCTGATCAGCAAGTACCGCGCTTCGATCGAGCGCTACGCCCCGCGCGGGACGCGGCGCCGGGACGTCTACGAGCGTGCGCTCGGGCGCCCCGCAGGGGTGCTGCCGGGCGTGGCGCCCGAACCCGGCCCGGTGGCGGTCACGACCAGCGAGCAGCCCATCGTCAGCGTGGTCATCCCGGTCTACGGGCACTGGGACTACACCCGCCGCTGCCTCGAGTCGATCGAACTTTCGCGGCCCCGCACGCCGTTCGAGGTGATCGTCGTGGACGACGCGTCGGTGGACGACTCGGCGGACCGCGTCGCGGCGTGCCCCGGCGTACGCCTCGTCCGGGCACCGCGGAACCTCGGCTTCATCGGCGCGTGCAACCTCGGTGCCGAGCACGCCCGCGGTGAACTGGTCATGTTCCTCAACAACGACACCGAAGTCCGGCCGGGCTGGCTCGACGAGCTGGTGTCCGTGCTGGAGGACCGCGAGGACGTCGGGCTGGTGGGCAGCAAGCTCGTCTACCCGGACGGCCGCGTCCAGGAGAGCGGCGGCATCATCTGGGCGGACGGGACGGGCTGGAACTACGGCCGCAACGAGCCGGAGCGCCCGTGGTTCGACACCGTGCGCGACGTCGACTACTGCTCCGGCGCCGCGCTGCTGATCCGGCGCGAGCTCTTCGACCGCCTCGGGGGTTTCGACCAGCGGTACGCGCCCGCCTACTACGAGGACACCGACCTCGCCTTCGCCGTCCGGGCGGCGGGGTACCGCACGGTGGTGCAGCCCGCTTCTGTGGTCGTGCACCACGAAGGCGTCTCCAACGGCACGGACCTGAGCTCCGGTGTCAAGCGGCACCAGGAGCTCAACCGCCAGGTGTTCGTCGACAAGTGGTCCGGACAACTGGCGAAACACCTGCCGGAAGCCAGTCCGCGCAACGTGTGGCTGGCCCGCCAGCGCACCGCGGCCGGGCACGGCGGTGGGTTCGTGCTCGTCGCCGACCACCAGGTGCCGCGGCCGGACGAGGACTCCGGTTCGGTGCGGATGAGCAGGCTGCTGCGCCAGCTCACCGAATTGGGCGAGCGCGTGGTGTTCTTCCCGATGAACCACGCCCTGCCCGAGCGCTACACCAAGCCGCTGCACCTGGGGGGTGTCACCGTCATCGCCGGGGAGGAGCACCAGCAGGCCTTCCTGCGTGAAGCGGGTGGGGCGCTCAGCCTGGCCCTGCTGTCCCGGCCGCAGGTGGCGTGGCAGCTGCTGGAGCAGATCCGCGGGGTCGCTCCGCACTGCCGGATCGCCTACGACACGGTCGACCTGCACTTCCTGCGCCTGGAGCGGCAGGCGGAGCTCGCGGCGGAGGAAGGCCGGGACGACGAGGCGAAGTCGCTGCGGCAGCGTTCCCGTGCACTGCGTGAGATGGAGCTGGGTTTGGTCCGCAGCACCGACATCACGCTCACGGTGTCCGAAGTGGAGCGTGATCTGCTCCGCGAGCTGGAGCCGGAGGCGGACGTCGCGGTGCTGTCCAACGTGCACGCGGTGGACGAGACCGAAGCCGTGCCGGACGGCCGTTCGGGGATCCTCTTCGTCGGCAGCTTCGACCACACCCCGAACCGTGACGCGGCGACGTGGCTCGCCCGCGAGGTCGTGCCCCTCGTCCGCGAGGTCCGCCCGGACGCGGTGGCCCACATCGTCGGCAGCAACCCGCCGCCCGAGATCCTGGCGCTCGCCGGGGACGGCGTGCTCGTGCACGGCTGGGTTCCCGAGCTGGAGCCCCACTACCGCGAGGCGCGGGTCGTGGTCGCACCGCTGCGCTACGGCGCCGGGGTGAAGGGCAAGGTCGGCGAGGCGCTGGCGTGCGGGGTTCCGGTGGTCGCGACCGCGATCGCCGCCGAGGGGATGCACCTCGAACACGGGGAGAGCGTGCTCGTCGGCGCGACGGCGCGGGAGCTGGCGGACCACGTGCTGACCCTGCTCGGGGACGACAAGACCTGGCTGCAGCTGTCCGAGCGCGGGAAGGCCGCGATCCAGAGCCAGTTCGGCCCCGAGGTCGCGCGGCGGACCCTGGAGGGTCTTCTCGGGTAATTTCCCACCATTCCTCCCCCGAAAAGGTGAACGGATCCGCTAGCATCTGGCGGCATGCCAGCAGCCGTCCGGAGCAAGAGCTATGCCGATCCCAACACCGGGTTCGCGTGGCTGAGAACTCTGGGCGCGCTCACGGTCGTCGTCGACCACTCGGCCCCGCTGATCCACCCCGAGCGGCTGACGATCTTCCCGGCGTCGTGGCACATGTCGCCGGGCTACGTGGCGTTGATGGGTTTCTTCGCCATGAGCGGGTTCCAGATCCAGGACAGCTGGTCGCGCGACCCTTCGTGGTGGCGGTTCTCGGCACGACGGCTGCTGCGGATCCTGCCGCCGCTGGTCGTGGTGGTCGCGTGCACCGTGTTCGTCATCGGGCCGCTGGTGACCAGCTGGTCGCAGCACGACTACTGGTCCAGCCTGCAGACCTGGCGCTACCTCGTCGGCACCACGCTGCTGTTCCTGCTTCAGCACCAGCTGCCGGGCGTCTTCGACGCGAACCCGTACCCGTGGTCGGCCAACGGCGCGCTGTGGACCCTGCCGATGGAGATGCTCGGTTACGCGATCGTCCTCGTCGTCGGGCTCCTCGTCGCGCTCGGTGTCACGCGGCTCTTCCTGTTCGTGGTGCTGGCGGTGATGGTCTTCGCCGACAGCCAGTGCCTCGCGACGTTCGGCTACCACGGCGGCGGCGGTTCACTGCTGGAGCTGCCGCTCGGTTCGACGGTGGCGTTCCTCGTGCCGTTCGTCGTCGGGATGGTCCTGCACACCTACCGGGACCGCGTGCCGTTCCGGCCGTCCGTCGCGTTCGTCCTGCTCGCGCTGTGGGTGGTGCTGAACCAGACGCCGGTCGGCCGGTACGCGCTCGTCGTGGCGGCCTCCTACGGGGCGATCACGTGGGCGCTGCACTGGCCTCGGCGGCTGGAGCGGACGGGTGCATGGGTCTACGGCAGCTACGGGACCTACATCTGGGCGTTCCCGATCCAGCAGCTGCTGGTCATGGCCGGGGTGCGGAACGTCGCGCTGCTGGTGCTGCTCGCGGTGCCCGCTTCCTACCTCGTGGGGCAGCTGTCCTGGCGGCTGGTCGAGGAGCCGACGATGCGGTTGCGGCGGCACCTGCGGGCGCCCGCCCCGAACCCCGTGCCGGTGCGGCAACCCGTGCCGAGGGCGGACCGGGTGGGTACCGCGGTGCGGTGAGGCACCGCCGGTTGTGATGATCCTGATGCCCAAACGGGCACAGCGAGGGAGATCATTCGGTTAGCATCGGCAAGCTATGCCGAGATCCTGCGCAAAGGTCCATGCCAATCCCCACGTGGGGTTCGCGTGGCTGCGCACCATGGGCGCGCTGCTGATCGTCCTGGACCACTGCTGGGCGCTGCTCGTCTCGCACCGGTCGACGATCCTGCCGCCGTCCTGGCACGTCGCACCCGGGTACGTCGGGCTGATGGCGCTGTTCGCCATGAGCGGCTACCAGATCCAGCACAGCTGGTCGCGCGACCCGTCGTGGTGGCGGTTCACCGCGCGCCGCCTGCTGCGGATCCTGCCCCCGCTGGTGCTGGTCGTGTCGGTGACGGTGTTCGTCGTGGGACCGCTGGTCACGACGTGGCCCCAGGCGGACTACTGGACCCACGTGCAGACGTGGCGCTACCTCGTCGGCACCAGCCTGGTCATGCTGCTGCAGCACCGGCTGCCGGGCGTCTTCGACGGCAACCCCTACCCGTACTCGGCGAACGGTTCCCTGTGGACGCTGCCGATGGAGCTGCTGGGTTACGGGCTGGTGCTGTTGTTCGGCGTGCTCATCGCCCGCGGCGCTTCGCGGCTGGTGCTGTTCCTGCTGCTGGGCGCGCTGGTCTACGCCGACACCGCGCTGGGCGCGACCTTCGAGTCCCAGGGCAACGTCTCCGTGCTGAGTCTGCCGCTGGGCTCGACGGTGTCCTTCCTGGTCCCGTTCGTGCTCGGCATGGTGCTGCACGCCCACCGGGACCGGATCCCCTTCCTGCCGTCGGTCGCGCTGGGGTTGTTCGTGGTGTGGCTCCCGCTGTCCCAGACCCCGTGGAACCGGTACCTGCTGCCGGTGGTGGCGGCCTACGGTGCGATCACGATGGCGCGGCACTGGCCGCGGCGGCTGGGTGACGCGGGCGCCTTCGTCCTGGGCAGCTACGGCATCTCGATCTGGGGTTTCCTGGTCCAGCAGCTGATCATCATGGCGGGGGTGCGCGATCCGTGGGTGCTCGCGGCGCTGTCGCTGCCCGCCGCGTACCTGGCGGGCCAGCTTTCGTGGCGCTTCGTGGAGGAGCCCACGCTCCGGCTGCGCCGGCACCTCAAGCCGGCCAGGGCGGTGCGGGCACAGCCGGTGCTCAGCTCGGTGGCAGAGCCACTCGCAGTGCCGATCGCACCTGGTCGAGATGCTGCCTGAGCTGGCTCTGCTGCCCGCCGGAGGGCTGGGAGACCCACAGCACCACTGACTCCGAACCCGAGGAGTAGAAGGCGCCGTTCATCCGCCGCCCCGACCTCGTCCCCGTCGTGATGGTCGGGTCCGCGGGCAGCGGCGTGAACCCGCCGGAGAGCGCCCCGGTCTGCATGTACGAGGTGACGATCTTCGCCTTTGCCGGGTCGGCGGCGTGGATGACCAGCAGGAAGTACAGCTCGTCGCCCTGCGAGGAGCCGCGGTAGACCACCTCGGTCACCCCGTTGTCGGCGAACACCCCGGCCGCCTCGGTCGGGTAGAGACCGAGCTGGACGCCCTTTTCGACCGACACCGTGGCGTTGTTCGCGTCCGGAGTGCCGGGTAGTGCGGGCACCCGCTGGTCGACCGGCACCTCGGGGGTGGTGGACGGCGCGCTGGTGACCGGCGGGGGCGGGGCCTGCCCGGCCGTCGTGCTGGTGTTCCGTTCGCCGAGGAACCAGGTCGCGCCTGCGATCATCGCCGCTACCAGTAGGACTCCCAGCGCCAGGAACAGCCACGTCGGCTTGCGGCCGGTCGTGCGTTCCGGGCGGGTGGGCAGCGGCGGGACCTGCCTGCCCGGCTGGTGCGGCGGCACGAGGCCGGGCAGCGTGCCGTGCGGGATCGCGGGCGTGACGACCGTCGGGGCCTCGTGGATCCTCGGGTACGGCATGGAGTCCGTCGGCCTGGAGTCGGCCGGGCTGGGGGCGCTCGTGGGCACCGTGGAGGCGAGCAGTGCGGCCGAGCGGCCCGGCTGCGGCGGCGCGGCGGGAGCGGGCGGTTCGGGCTGCGGTTCGGCGGTCGGCCACGCCGGGGGCGGCTCCTGCGCGCGCGGCGACGCGACGGGCGACGGCGCGAACCCGCCGGACGCGGCCGCGAGCAGCTCCTCGCGCTGCTTGCGGTGCTCCCGCAGGCTGATCTTGCCCGCGGCCAGGTCCGCGTCCAGACGGCGCAGCTCGTCCTGCCAACTCATCCGGGCTCCTAGGTTCAGTCTTTGGCCTAACGTTAGCGCCACCGGGTGAATCTTGGCCCTCACCGGTCAAAACAGCGTCGGCGGTTCCGTGGGCTGCGGCTCCGGCAGTGGTTCGACCTCCGGGACGCGGGCCCGCACCTCTTCGTGGAAGCGGCGGGCCAGCGTCAGCGCGTGCGCGTTGTCGGGCGTGTGCACGAAAACCGTCGGGGAGCGGCCCTCCCGCAACCAGCCGACGACCGTGTCCACCCAGTACCCCCAGCCCGCCACGGTCTCCGCGTCGTCGTCGCGGCCGATGTAGCGCACGACCGGGTTCGCGGTGAGCGCGTGCGACCGGCGCGGCAGCCGTGGTTTCCGCTGCCACGCCTCCTCTTCCATCGCGCTGGTCGGCGGCGCGGCGAACAACACGCTGGTGTCGAACAGCACCTGCTCGGCGCCGACCGAACCGAGCACCTCCGCCAGCCGCGCCGCCCAACGCGGGTCCTCGAAGAACGCGGGGTGGCGGACCTCGACGGCCGTCCCCGGGCTGCGCGGCATCCGCCGCAGGAACGCGCCCAGCGCGTCGAGTTCCGTCGGGCCGAACGACGCCGGCAGCTGCACCCACAGCGCGTGCACCCGCTCCCCGAGCGGCTCGACCGCGTCCAGGAACGTCCGGACCGGCACCGCGACGTCGTGCAGCCGCCGCTCGTGCGTGACCTGCTTCGGCAGTTTCAACAGAAAACGGAAGTCCGGCGGCGTCTGCTCGGCCCAGGACGCCACGGTGCTCGCGGACGGCGTCGCGTAGAACGTCGTGTTGCCCTCCACCGCGTTGCAGTGGTTCGCGTACGCGCGGAGCCCTCGCCCGGGCCACGCCGGATGTGTCC
The DNA here is from genome assembly GCF_900114035.1 of Amycolatopsis sacchari. Classification (GTDB taxonomy): domain Bacteria; phylum Actinomycetota; class Actinomycetes; order Mycobacteriales; family Pseudonocardiaceae; genus Amycolatopsis_E; species Amycolatopsis_E sacchari. The sequence continues at coordinate 283,899 of NZ_FORP01000006.1, forward strand.
ACATCGCGCAGCCGACGCGCACCTCCATGGCCGCGAGGCTACTCGACCGCGTCCGCCAGATACGCCGCCGCCTGCAGCGTGAACAGGTCCGCGTAGTCCCCGCCGAGGCGCATCAGTTCCTCGTGCGTGCCCTGTTCCGCGAGCTTCCCGTGGTCGAGCAGGACGATCTTCTCCGCCTGCCGGACCGTCGAGAACCGGTGCGAGATGTACAGCGTCGTGCGTCCCGCGGCGAGCGCCCGCAGGCGCGCGAACAGGTCGTGCTCGGCCTGGGCGTCCAGCGCCGACGTCGGCTCGTCGAGGATCAGGATCGGGGCGTCCCGCAGGAACGCCCGCGCCAGCGCCACCTTCTGCCACTCGCCGCCGGACAGGCTCACGCCCTGGTCGAACCACCGGCCCAGCGGGCTGTCGTACCCCTTCGGCAGGCGTTCGATCCGCTCCGCCACCCCGGCGCGGTCCGCGGCGACGGCCACGCGCGTCCGATCGTCCAAAGCGGACAGTTCGCCCAGTCCGATGTTCTCCGCCGCCGTGCCCTGGTAGGTCACGTAGTCCTGGAACATCGCGCTGATCCGCGTCCGCAGCTCGTCGGGGTCGAACTCCCGGATGTCCACGCCGTCGAGCAGGATCCGCCCGCCCGTCGGGTCGTACAGCCGGCACAGCAGCTTGATCAGCGTCGACTTCCCGGCCCCGTTGCGCCCCACCACCGCGACGGTCTCACCCGGCCGGATCTCGAAGGTCACGCCGTCCAGCGCCGGTTCCTCTGCACCGGGGTAGGTGAACGAGACGTCCTGGAACTCGACGTGCCCACGCACGGTTTCCGGCAGCGGCCGCGGTTTCGGGGGTGCGGTGATCCTCGGCGTCGTGCCGAGGATCTGGTAGAGCGTGTCGAGGTACAGGTTGTTCTCGTACATCCCGGCGAACCCGGTGAACAGCCCCGACACCGCGGTCTGGACCGCCGTCGCCGCGCTCGTGTACAGCGCCAGGTCGCCGATCGTGAGCCGCCCGTGCACCGCCTCCAGCGCGATGTACAACGCGATGCCCGAACCCGCCGCCGTCGACAGCAGGCTCCACGCGGTCCCGACGAGGTTCCGCTTCGTCGTCAGCTTCCGCTCGCGGGCGTAGTACGCCTGCCCGAGCCGCCGGAAGCGGTCGACCAGGTACGGCCCGAGCCCGAAGAGCTTCGTCTCCTTGGCGTAGGTGTCCGTGGTGACCAGCGAGTTCAGGTAGTCCATCCGCCGCCGGATCGGGGACACGTACAGCGCCAGCAGGAACGCCCGCGAGCCGTACTTCGACTGCGAGATGAACGCCGGGATCGGTGCCAGCAGCGCGACGAGCGCCAGCAGCGGGCTCACCGACACCAGCAACGCGATCATGCTGGCGAACGTGATCGCCGTGCGGACCAGGCCCAGTGCGGAGGTCAGCATCGACAGCGGCCGCGACGGAGCCTCCTGCGAGGCCTGGCGCAGCAGGTCGTAGGACTCCGAGCCCTCGAAGAACGCCAGGTCCAGCTTCGCCGCGTGCGACATCACCTGGTGCCGGATCGTCAGCGTCATGCGTTCCTGCAGCAGTTGCTGCGCGACGTTCGTCAGCGCCGTGCTGACCGCCGTGAACGTGAAGATGCCCAGCTCGAACACCGCGATTTCGACGATGCGGGCGGTCGAGCCGTGGCCCTGCACCGCGGCGACCACTGCGTCCAACAACAGCTTCGCCACGTACGCGGTCAGCGTCGGCAGCACGCCGCTGACCACTGTGGACAGTGCGATGAGCACCGTCAGCACCGGGCTGGCCTGCCACGTCAGCCGGAGCACCTTCGGCAGCCCGCGCACGGTGCCCGACGCGGAGGTCCGCAGGCGGTGCAGCCGCGCGCGGAGGTCCTTCGGCTCGTCGCTCGGTTCGGGGTCGGGGATCTCGATCGGGCCGGTCAGCCCGCTGTCCGGCACCATGCTGGCGGCCCGCCGCAGCCGCCGTCTCAGCCCGATCGGCGGCCCGCCACCGTGCATCACTTGGCGGTCACCGCCCCGTGCAGGAACACGTCGACCAGTTCGTCGACACCCACGGCGTGCTGCTCGTCGCGAGCGCGGATGAACAGCAGCGACAGGAAGAGGCGGCCGAGCTGCTCCGGTGGCAGCCGCAGCTGCCCGCGCTCGGGTTCGAACAGCTCCGCGATCGCCTCGCGCATCCTGGCGAACGACTCCTGCCGGTCGCCCCGGCGCCCCCGGTGGTGCCTGCCGGATCCGTGCAGTGCCCCCGAGATCGCCCCCATCCGCTCGAGGTGCGCGGAGAGCACGTCGGCGGCTTCGGCGAGCCGTTGCGCCAGCGGCTGGTCGAGCGGGATCTCCGCGATCAGCTCCAGCATCCCGTCCGGCCGGAGCGCCTCCTGCAGGCACGCGTCGACCAGTTCGTCCTTGTCCTTGAACGCGCGGAAGATGGTGCCCTCGCCGATCCCGGCCGCACGCGCGATCTGCGCCGTGGTGACGGCGGCGCCGTGTTCCGCGATCAACGGGAGCACGGCCTGCACGATCATCTTCCGGCGCTCTTCGGGGCGCATCCCCGGCGCCCGTCGTTTGGCCTCGGTCATGCGACCCAGTGTGCGGAGTGAGTGCTCACTCCGTCAACTGGACAAACGGAAACCGGCCCAGGGCAGGGCCGGTTTCCGCGTCAGTACGTGATGGCCATCGCCGGGTCGGCCAGTATCGCGCCGACGTCGGCGAGGAACTGCGAACCCTGCTGCCCGTCGACCAGCCGGTGGTCGAAGCTCAGCGCGAGCTGCAGCACCTTCCGGACGGCGAGCTGCCCGTCCACGACCCACGGCATGTCCTTGATCGCGCCGAAGGCCAGGATCGCGGACTCGCCGGGGTTGATGATCGGCGTCCCGGTGTCCACGCCGAACACGCCCACGTTGGTGATCGTGATGGTGCCGCCGAGCATGTCCGCCGGCGGCGTCTTGCCCTCACGGGCGGTCGTGGTCAGCTGTTCGAGCGCGGCCGCCAGCTCCGCCAGCGACATCGCGTCGGCGTCGCGGATCTTCGGGACCACGAGCCCGCGCGGAGTCGCCGCGGCGATCCCGAGGTGCACGTAGTCCTTGTAGACGATCTCGCCGGCCGCCTCGTCCCACGACGCGTTGACGTCCGGCGTCCGCTTCACCGCGAGGCAGACCGCCTTCGCCGCGAACGCCAGCGGGGTCAGCTTCACGCCCGCGAACGACGGGTGCTTCTTCAGCTTCTCCCGCAGCTCCATCATCGGCGTGACGTCGACGGTCAGGAACTCCGTGACGTGCGGCGCGGTGAACGCGCTGCTGACCATCGCCTGCGCGGTGGCCTTGCGGACGCCCTTGATCGGCACTCGCCGTTCACGGGCACCGGAGGACACCGGAGCCGCGGCGGGCGCCGTGGGCGCAGCGGGTGCGGCCGCTCGCTGGACGTCCTCCCGCGTGATCACGCCGTCCACCGAGGTGGCCAGTGCCCTCAGGTCGACACCCAGCTCCTTGGCGAGCTTGCGCACCGGCGGTTTCGCCAGTGGCACATAGCCCCCCTTGGTCACAGGGGCCTCCGGGGTGACTTCACGACGAGCGCGCCGTTTGGTCGTGACCGTCTTCGAGCCGTACCCGACGAGGGGCTTCATCTCCTCCTCGGCCGCGGGCGCGGAGCCGTTGACGGACGCACCCCCCGCGGGATCGACGTCCACGGTGAGGATCGGCGCGCCGACCTCCACGGTCTGCCCGGGTTCGACCAGGATCTCGGTGACCTTGCCCGCCCACGGGATCGGCAGCTCGACGGCGGCCTTCGCGGTCTCCACCTCGCACACGACCTGGTTCACCGTCACCTCGTCGCCCGGCTGGACGCGGACGCTGAGGATCTCGGCTTCGGTGAGGCCTTCGGCGGTGTCGGCGAGCAGGAACTGCTTGAACTCCGGCACCCCTCACCACCCCATCGCGCGGTCGACGGTGTGCAGCACCCTGTCCAGGTCCGGGAGGTAGTGTTCCTCCAGTTTGGACGGTGGGTACGGGGTGTCGAACCCGGTCGCCCGCAGCACCGGCGACTCCAGCGAGTAGAAGCACTCCTGCTGCACGCGCGCGGCGATCTCCGAGGCGATCGAGGACTCCGACGGCGCCTCGCTGACGACGACGAGCCGCCCCGTCCGCCGCACGGACTCGAACACCGGACCGAGGTCCAGCGGCGAGAGCGTGCGCAGGTCGATGACCTCCAGGGAACGGCCCTCGTCCTCGGCGGCGGCCGCCGCGTCCAGACACACCTTCACCGACGGGCCGTACGAGACGAGCGTCGCGTCGGTGCCCTGCCGCAGCACGCGCGAGGCGAACAGCGGCCCCGGCGGCGTGGCAGTGTCCACTTCGGACTTCACCTGGCCGTTGTGGTACAGCCGCTTCGGCTCGAAGAACAGCACCGGGTCGTCACACGCGATCGCCTGCTGGATCATCCAGTACGCGTCGGCCGGGTTCGAGCACGAGACCACCTTGAGCCCCGCGATGTGCGCGAACAGCGACTCCGGCGACTCCGAGTGGTGCTCGACGGCACCGATCCCGCCGCCGAACGGCACGCGCACGACCACCGGCACCTTGATCCGGCCCTGCGAGCGGTAGTGCAGTTTGGCGAGCTGGCTGGAGATCTGGTCGAACCCGGGGAAGATGAACCCCTCGAACTGGATCTCGCACACTGGCCGGAACCCGCGCACGGCGAGCCCGACCGCGGTGCCGATGATGCCGGACTCCGCGAGCGGCGTGTCGAGCACGCGCTGCTCCCCGAAGTCCTTCTGCAGCCCGTCGGTGATCCGGAAGACGCCGCCGAGCTTGCCGACGTCCTCCCCGAGGATGATGACCTTGTCGTCTTTCTCCATCGCGGCGCGGAGACCGAGGTTCAGCGCCTTCCCGATCGTCAGCTTCTGCATGGCGTCGGGCGTACCGTCCACTGTGGACTTCGCTGGGGCGGTCATCAGCGCTCACCCGCCGTCGCGAAACCGTCGAGGTAGGACAGGTACTCCTCGCGCTGGGCGTCCAGCACGGGGGAGGGTTCGGCGTAGACGTTCGCGAACACCCGCTCCGGCGGCGGTTCCGGCATGTTGAACGTGAACTCGCGCAGGTCCGCGGCGAACGCGTCGGCCTCGGCCTGGATCGAGTCGAAGAACGACTGGTCGGCGTGCCCGTTGCGGGCGAGGTGCGCGCGCACGCGCTCGATCGGGTCCTTGAGCTTCCACGCCTCCAGCTCGTCGGAGAGCCGGTAGCGCGTCGGGTCGTCGGTCGTGGTGTGCGCGTCCATGCGGTAGGTGAAGGCCTCGATCAGCACCGGGCCGTTGCCGTGGCGGCACTCGTCGAGCGCCCAGCGCGTGACCGCGAGGCAGGCCAGCACGTCGTTGCCGTCGACGCGGATGCCGGGGAAACCGTAGCCGCGGGCGCGCTGGTACAGCGGCAGGCGCGACTGGCGTTCCGTCGGCTCGGAGATGGCCCACTGGTTGTTCTGGCAGAAGAACACCAGCGGCGCGTCGTACACCGCGGACCACACGAAGCCCTCGTGCACATCTCCCTGCGACGTGGCTCCGTCACCGAAGTAGACGATGGTGGCCTCACCGTCGTCATCTCCTACTTTGCCCTCGAACTTCTGGCCCATCGCGTACCCGGTCGCGTTCAGCACCTGGTTGCCGATGACGATCGTGTACGGGTGGAAGCGCTTGGCCTGGAAGTCCCAGCCGCCGTGGTCGGTGCAGCGGAAGATGCCCATCAGCTCGCGGAAGTCGACCCCGCGCGCGTACGCGACCCCGTGCTCGCGGTAGCTGGGGAACGCCATGTCCTGCGGCTTCAGCGCTCTGCCGGAGCCGACCTGCGCCGCCTCCTGGCCCAGCAGCGGGACCCAGATGCCCAGCTGGCCCTGGCGCTGCATCGCGTTGGCCTCGCGGTCGGCGCGGCGCACCAGCACCATGTCGCGGTAGAGCCCGCGCAGTGCTTCGCCGTCGACGTCCTCGACATAGCGGTCGAACTGGGGCGAGGCGACCCGTTCACCTTCGGGCGTGAGCAGCTGCGTCAGCTCAGCGCCACCTTCACTCGTTGCTCGCAAACCCGCGATCACCTGCTCCGGGGACGGTTGAGCGGCCTGTGCGGCCGGTCCTTCGCCGGGCTCCGGGTGCGTCCACTGCTCAGGGGACGGCATGCGCGTTCTCCTCCGTGTCGTGCCGGGAAGCCACTTTTGGCGGCCTCGTCGGCGGCGCCGGCGACCACCTGCGCATTCGGGTCCGAAGCGCTCGGGCAGCCGTCGGCCGTGACGGCTTACGCGGTCATCCTGACACGAACGTGGGGTGAAAGTTCAGTCCCGGCGACTGATTCGTTGCCGGAAAACCGGGAGTGAGCTGGGGAAACGCTAGGACTACCGACGATGGGGGCGCCGAAAGTCGGTCTTGCGGACCGGCTGTGAGCAGCTTGTTGACCACGGGTGCCCGCCGCGGCCGGCGCGGGGTGCTGCGGTACCGGAAGCGGTTGTGAGCTGCGCCACAAGCGATCTCCGCTGGCAGAATGGCCGCGTGGAGCAGACAACCGTGCGTGAGACCGTGTCCCGGCTGTGGGAGAGCGAGGTCGTGCCGAGCCTGTCCGGGCTGGTGCGGATCCCGGCGCTGTCCCAGGCGTTCGATGCCGACTGGGCGGCCAACGGCCACCTCCAGGCGGCCGTCGAGCACGTGCGCGGCTGGATCGCGGGGCGCGGGCTGCCCGGTGCCACGCTGGACGTCGTGCGGCTGGAGGGACGCAGCCCGCTCCTGTTCGTCGACGTGCCCGCGACGCCGGGAGCGGAGGACCGCGGCACGGTGCTGCTGTACGGCCACCTCGACAAGCAGCCCCCAGTCGGCGGCTGGTCGGAGGGGCTGGGCCCGTGGCAGCCGGTCGTGCGGGGCGAGAAGCTGTTCGGCCGCGGTTCGGCGGACGACGGGTACGCGGCGTACGCGGCCACGACGGCGCTCGAAGCCGTGCACGCGGCAGGCGGGCAGCACGCCAGGTCGGTGATCCTGCTGGAGACCGGTGAGGAGTCCGGCAGCCCGGACCTGCCGGCGTACCTGGACCACCTGTCGGCGCGGCTCGGCGCGGTTTCGCTGGTCGTCTGCCTCGACTCGGGCGGCAACGACTACGAGCGCCTGTGGCTGACGACGAGCCTGCGCGGGCTCGCGCAGGTGCACGTGACGGTGCGGGTGCTCAAGTCCGCGCAGCACTCCGGGCTCGCGAGCGGGATCGTGCCCAGCTCGTTCCGCATCCTGCGGCAGCTGCTGGACCGCATCGAGGACGCCGGGACCGGCGAGATCAAGCTGCCCGAGCTGAACGTGCGCATCCCCGCGAACCGCCTTGAGGAGACGCGGGCGACGGCGTCGGTGGCGCCCGACGCGATGAGCAAGGCGTTCCCCCTGGTCGAGGGCATGCGCCCGGTCTCGGACGACGAGGCCGAGCTGCTGCTGAACAACAGCTGGCGCCCCACGCTGTCCGTCATCGGCGCCTCCGGCTTCCCGGAGCCGGCGAACGCGGGCAACGTCCTGCGTGACGCGACGACCCTCGCGCTGAGCTTCCGCCTGCCACCGACGGCCGACTCGGCGGCCGCGCTGAACGCGATCGAGAAGGCGCTGACGACGGACGTGCCCTACGGCGCACAGGTCGAGCTCGCGGGCGTGGAGCACGCGGACGGCTGGAACGCGCCCGACCCGGCGCCGTGGCTGGCGGAGACGCTGGAGAAGGTGAGCACGGAGGTCTTCGGCGCCCCGTGGCGCGCGGTCGGCCTCGGCGGGTCGATCCCGTTCATGGGCCTGCTCGCGGAGAAGTACCCGGAGGCGCAGTTCCTCGTCACGGGCGCGCTCGGCCCCGACTCCAACGCCCACGTCCCGGACGAGTGGCTGCACCTCGGCCAGGCCCGCCGGATCACGGAGACGGTCGCGCACACCCTGGCCGCCCACGCCCGGGGCTGACCGGCACGCGTTAAGCGCGTGTTACCACCCGATTGCCCAGGTCGCCGACATCACGCCGTGACCTCCCTGGTGCTGCGGAGGGGACCATTCGGATGGCAGGATGCGTGGACTCGCACGGTATGACCTACTAGGAGTGACGAACGTGGCGCGTGCAACATCCTTCAAGGCACTTGCCCTGCTGCCGGCCTTCGCGCTGGCGGGACTGACGTTGGCGTGCGGCGCGGGTGGCAACGGGTCCGGCGGCACCGCCCCCAGCGCCGGCGCGCCGGCCCCGCAGGAGATCCCAGCGGAGACCAAGGACGCCGCCCTCGCCGCGATGGTGCCCGCCGCGATCGCCGCGGACGGCAAGATCGTCGTCGGCCAGGACCAGAGCTACGCGCCCAACGAGTTCGTCGACAACGGCAAGGTCGTCGGTTTCGACGTCGACCTCGGCAACGCGATCGCCCAGAAGCTGGGCCTGACCGCCGAGTTCCAGAACGCCGCGTTCTCCGGCATCATCGCCGGCGTCGGCTCGGGGCAGTACGAGATGGCGATGTCGTCGTTCACCATCAACGCCGAGCGCCTGCAGACCGTCGACATGGTGTCCTACTACAGCGCGGGCACCTCGCTGGCGGTGCCGAAGGGCAACCCGGACAAGATCAGCCTCGACGACCTGTGCGGCAAGAACATCGCCGTCCAGCAGGGCACCGTGCAGGTGGACGACCTGACCAAGCGCTCCGAGGACTGCACGAAGGCGGGCAAGCCCGCCATCAACATGCAGCAGTTCCAGGCGCAGACCGACGTGAACCTGCAGGTCCAGACCAAGCGCAGCCAGGGCATGCTCGCCGACTCGCCGGTGGTCGACTACGCGATCAAGCAGACCGACGGCAACGTCGAGGTCGTCGGCCAGCCCTACGACAGCGCGCCCTACGGCATCGCGCTGAAGAAGGACCAGGGCGACTACGCGAAGGCCGTCCAGAGCGCCGTGCAGGCCATCATCGACGACGGCACCTACGCCAAGATCCTCGCCAAGTGGGGCCTCAACACCGCCGGTGCGGTCCAGAAGGCGGAACTGAACCCGGCCGTCAGCTGATCCCATGAGCTCAACCGAAGAGACGACCCGCCCGGAGGAGATCCGGGCGGTCCCGGTGCGCCACTACGGGCGCTGGATCGCCGGGGTGATCATCGCCTTCCTGGCGTTCATCGTCATCCGCAGCGTCGTCACCAACGCGCACATGCAGTGGGACGTCGTCGGGGACTACCTGTTCAACGACCGGGTGCTCCGGGGCCTGCAGAACACCCTGATCCTGACGGTGATCTCGATGCTCATCGGCGTGGTCGGCGGCATCCTGCTCGCGGTGATGCGGATGTCACCGAACCCGCTGTCGGCAGGGGCTGCGGGCACCTTCATCTGGCTGTTCCGCGGCACTCCGCTGATCACCCAGCTGATCATCTGGAACTACCTCGCGTTGTTCTACCCGCGGCTGGGGATCGGCATCCCGTTCGGGCCCGAGTTCGTCAGCGCCGACACGAACTCGCTCATCTCGCAGTTCTCCGCCTCACTGCTCGGGCTCGGCCTGAACGAAGCGGCGTACATGGCGGAGATCGTGCGTGGCGGCATCCTGTCCGTGGACGCGGGGCAGCTCGAAGCCGCGGCCGCGCTCGGCCTGTCGCGCGTGAAGACCCTGCGGCGGATCATCCTGCCGCAGGCGATGCGCGTGATCATCCCGCCGACCGGCAACGAGACCATCGCGATGCTCAAGACGACGTCGCTGGTGGTGACCATCGGCTACTTCGAGCTGATGGTGGCGACGCAGCAGATCTACTCGCAGAACTTCAAGATTCCGCCGCTGCTCATCGTGGCCGCGTTGTGGTACCTGTTCATGACCTCGGTGCTGACGTTGATCCAGATGCAGATCGAGAAGTACTTCGCGCGCGGCACGACCCGGGCGAACGCCCAGCGCCAGACGTGGACGAACCGCATGCTCGGCTTCAGGTTCGGCAACCGGGACCAGGGAGGGCAGCGGTGACGCCCGTCGTGCAGGCGCAGGGCATCCACAAGCGGTTCGGCCGCCTGGAGGTGCTCAAGGGCATCGACTTCGAGGTCGGCCAGGGCGAGGTGGCCTGCCTGATCGGCCCGTCCGGCTCGGGCAAGTCGACGCTGCTGCGGTGCATCAACCACCTGGAGAAGATCAACGCCGGGCGGCTGTACGTGAACGGGCAGCTCGTCGGCTACCGCGAGCGCGGCGGGAAGCTGTACGAGCTGCGCGACAAGGAGGTCGCCGAGCAGCGCAGGGACATCGGCATGGTGTTCCAGCGGTTCAACCTGTTCCCGCACATGACGGCGCTGGAGAACATCATCGAGGCGCCCGTGCAGGTCCGGGGCGAGAGCAAGGCGCAGGCCCGCGAGCGCGGCCGCGAACTGCTGGACCGGGTGGGCCTGGGAGACAAGGAAAGCGCCTACCCGGCTCAGTTGTCCGGTGGGCAGCAGCAGCGCGTAGCGATCGCCCGTGCGCTGGCGATGCGGCCGAAGCTGATGCTGTTCGACGAGCCGACCTCGGCGCTGGACCCGGAACTCGTCGGCGACGTGCTCGGCGTGATGCGCCAGCTCGCGGCGGACGGCATGACGATGATCGTGGTGACGCACGAGATGCAGTTCGCCCGCGAGGTCGCGGACAAGGTCGTGTTCATGGACGACGGCGTGGTCGTCGAGCAGGGCGTGCCGGAGCAGGTCATCGCGAACCCGCAGCACGAGCGGACGCGTGGCTTCCTGTCGCGGGTGCTCAGCCCGAACGCCTGACGTCGTAGGTGGACGGCGCCACGCGGACCAGCCGGTCGGTGGCGTTGAGGGCGTTGCGCAGACCTTCGCGCGTGATGGGGCGGGTCAGCCTGGCGCGGATTTCGTCGAGGTGCAGCGGCCTGCCCTCGGTCTCGATGAGCCGGACCGCGTTCTCGGTGCTCGACCCGCCCCGCTCGGCGTAGGGCTCGATGTGCCAGGACTCCAGTGCGAACGTGCTCGGTGCGACGCGGACGAAGCGGCTGTCGGCGTTCAGGCGGTTGTACAGCGGGCCCCGGCTGTACGACCGGTCCATGCGCCGCAGCAGCTCGTCGAGGTGCAGCGGCTTGCCCGCCTGGGCCAGCAGCTCGGCCACGAGGTCGGTGGCGGTGGGACCGCGCGTCGTGCGCCTGCCGGGGGAGATCCGTTCGACCGCCCTGTGCAGCGTCCGCCGCGGTTGGTGCAGCTCGTGCTCGGTCACGCGGTAGCCGCAGTGCGCGAGCCAGCCCACCAGCTCCTCGTCGGTCAGCGAGAACCCGCGCCGGGCGAACACCTCGGCCGGGGCCTCGGCCCGCAGCGCCTCGCCCAGCGCGGCGATCGCGTCCCTGGTGGTGGCCACGGCGGTGGGGAGGTCGGGTACCGCGGCCCAGCCGTGGTCGACCTGGAAGACGCCGCCGAACCGGGCCAGCACGCGCCAGGCCGAGACGTTCGGCGCGATGACCGGGTAGTCCAGCGCCGGCTGCCGGTCGAGCAGCCTGGCCAGCGGCAGCACGGGCGCGATCTCGGCCCGCAGCTCCTGCGCCCAGCGCCGCAGCGCTCCCTGGCGTGCGAGGGCGGCGCGGATGCGTTCCTCGAACCCGGCTTCGATCGCGTTGCGCCGTTCCGGCGCGGGCAGGTACTGGCCGAACCAGCGGTACGCGTCGTCCTCGTCGGCCCACAGGCGACGTCGCAGGGCGGCCAGCTCGCCGTAGGTCACCCCGTCGGTGACCGCTCTGAGCTCCGCGAGGGCCTCCATCCCTCGACGATAGCCGCGTCACGCTGCTACCTCAGCGAAACTGCCCTACCGGAGTAACGGGGCGGCTAAGGTTTCGGTGCGCCGAGCGAAGTGGGAGGGCGGATGGCGAACGGGCAGCCGGGACCGGTGGACCGCGAGCTACCCCCGCTCGACCCGTTCGCGGGCGTCCCCGACACCCGCTACCACGTGGCCGCGGCGGACCTGCTGCGGCCGCTCGTCGAGCCGGGCAGCGGCAGCCTGCTGCGGTGGCGCAAGCAGACCAGCAACGCGCCGATCGTGCCCGTGGAAAACGCTTACATCACCGGCAGGCTGGACCTGCGGGGTGCCGACCTCGACTGCCTGTTCCGCTTCGAGAACTGCCGGTTCGAGCACGCGCCGGACGTGCGTGAGGCGAAGCTGCTGGGCCTGGTGTTCCGCCGCTGCTGGCTGCCGGGGCTGAAGGCGCGGAACCTGCGCAGCCGCAACGACGTCCGGCTCATCCGCAGTGTGGTGCAACCATTTCCCGGCGGTACCGAGGACGGCGAGACGGCCGTGCAGCGCGGGGACACGAGGGAACGCGGCGTGCCGGACGCGGCGATCAACCTGACCGACGCGGTGATCGAGGGCTCGCTGGTGCTGACGCGCACGCGCATCGCCTCGCACGGCCGCGCGCTGCAGGCCGACCGGCTGCAGATCAGCGGCGCGCTGCTGGCGTACCGGCTCCGCGCCGACGGCGAAGTGCGGGTACCGGGGATGCGCACCGGCGGTAACGTCAACTTCTCCGGCGCCACGCTCCGGAACCCCGGTGGTTTCGCGCTCGACGCGAACGGCGTGCACATCGGCGGCAGCCTGCTGTGCGAGGTGGACAACTTCGGCGCGGCCGACAAGCGCCAGCCGTTCACCGCGCGCGGGGTGCTGCAGCTGCCCGGTGCCCGCGTGGACGGGGACATCGTGTTCCGCTCGGCGGACCTCGCGAGCCCGCAGCGCGGGGCGATCGCCGTGGAGGCGTGGGACTCCAGCGATCCGTACGTGGACCCGTGGCCGGCGCTCGTCGCCGACCGGATGCGCGTCGAGGGCAACGTCGAGCTGTCCGACGGGTTGTCGGCGACGGGCACCGTGCGCATGATCAACACCCGGATCGGCGGCACGTTGCGGCTCGCCCGCGCCCGGCTGAAGGTGCCGCGTGGCGCCGTCGAACCGTTCTACGACCGGGCGTTGCACCTCGACGGCAGCGAAATCGAAGGTGACCTGGAGGCGACGGCGCTGCGCGTGCCGTCTGGGCAGCTGCGGATGGCGGACGTGCGGGTCGGCGGGAACGTGCTGGCCTCGAACGTGCACCTGGAGCACGCGGACCGCGACGTGTTCTCCGCGCGGCGCATGAAGGTGGCGGGGAACCTGCTCCTGACGGACGCGACGGTCGAGGGCACGGTGCGGCTGCAGGGCACGGAGGTCGGCGGCAGCATCGAGCTGTACGGCACGCACGTCACCGCCCCGACGGTGCGCCCGCAGACCAGTTACTCGGTGGACCTGCGCACGGTCCGCGTCGGCCGCAACATCAGCCTCACCCGCTCCCGCGACCGGCACTTCCGCGCGACGGGCGGGGTGAACATGGACGGCGCGAGCGCCGCCCGCCGCATCGACCTGACCGGCGCGGAGCTGGAGTCGCTGCCGGGGCACGACATCGCGCTCGACGCGAGCGACCTGACGTCGGACGAGCTGTTGCTCAGCCCCGGCACGCGTCCCCGTGGCAGGTTGCTGCTGCGGCACGCGCACTGCCGCACGCTCGACGACAACGACCTGTTCTGGGCGGCCGAGGGCGGGATCGAGCTGGAGGACTTCCGGTACGACGTGCTCCGCCGCCCGATCGGGATGAAGAACGACCGTGCCGTCGCGAAGCGCATCAACCAGCTGCGCACGGCGATGAACGGCTACCGCCCCGGCCCGTACGACCAGCTCGCCGCCATGCTGCGCAGCAGCGGCAACGAGGAGCACGCGGACACGGTGTTGTTCCGCAAGCAGCAGTACCGGTACGAGGCGCTCGCGCAGGGCTACCGCGTGTTCGGGCCCGGGGTGCGGCTGTGGAGCTGGCTGCAGCGGTGGATGGTGGGCTACGGCTACCGGCCCGTGCGGGCGCTGGGGTGGCTCGTGGGGCTGCTCGTGGCGGGCAGCCTGTACTTCTGGCTGGGCGACGACCCGTGCGTGGCGGACCCGGGGCGCTACATGGTGGCGGGGCCGAGGTGCGCGATCGACCAGCAGGAGACGGGGCTCCAGTGGAACCCGGTGCTGTACACGGCGGACCTGCTGGTGCCGATCGTGGACTTCGGCAACAAGGGCCGCTGGTACATGCACGGCATGGACAAGTGGGTGAGCAGCGGTTTCGTCGCGGCGGGCTGGGTCCTCGCGACGACCGTCGCGGCAGGCGCCGGCCGCATGATCCGCCGCGACACCCCCAGCAAATGAGCCCCCCACACCCAGCCCCCCACAAACGGCCACAACCCCACTCAACGCAACCACAGCAAAACGCAAATCGCCACAACCCACTCAACGCAACCACAGCCCGGGGGGTCCAGGGGGGCGAAGCCCTCCCTGGCGGGGGTTCGGGGGTTCGACCCCCGATGAAATGGCGAAGGGGCCCCGGCTCACGCTTTCCGTGAGCACAAGGACCCCATCCACTGAGCGGACGACGGGATTCGAACCCGCGACCCTCACCTTGGCAAGGTGATGCGCTACCAGCTGCGCTACGTCCGCACGCCCCGTTAACCGGTGCGGTGCACACTCTATACCCTGCCGTCGGAGGGCGTTACAGGCACCCGGTCGGAGGTAACTCTGTCACTCCCGGAGTACAAGGGGTGACGCCAAGCGTTTCGCTCCGTATGGTGTCTCCATTCAACCGAACGGGTTAGTCCCGCCCGGGGAGGAGGTGCCTGGCCGGATGACGGAGGAAGCGACGGTACCGGAGCAACGCACGGTATCGGCCGATGAGCAGGCTCTTCTGCGTCGGCTCCGGGCAGGCGAGGACCGCGCCTTCAGCGAGTTGTTCGAGCTGCACTCGCCGGCGGTCAGGAGGCTGGCGAGGGGTATCGCCAGCGACGCCTCGGAGGCGGAGGACATCACCGCCGAAACGTTCTTCCGGGTGCTGCAGGCGCTGCGCCGCGGGGCGGGGCCGCGGGACCACATCCGCGCCTACCTGCTGACGGTGGCGCGCCGGGTGTCGTGGGAGTGGCACGGTGCCCGCCGGGACGTCCCGGTCACGGACGACGAGCTGACGGTCCGCGCGGGGGCGGGTGCGGACGCGCACGCCCGCACGGCGGAGCACAGCCTCATCGCGACGGCGTTCACGAGCCTGCCGGAGCGCTGGCGCACGGTGCTGTGGCAGACGGAGGTCGAGGGTGAGCAGCCCGCGGTCGTCGCCCCGCACTTCGGGTTGAGCGCGAACGCGACGGCCGCGCTGGCCCGCCGCGCCCGCCAGGGGCTGCGTGCGGCGTACCTGCAGGCGCACCTGGCGATGAACCGCACGTCCGACGTGGGCTGCCGCGGCGTCATCGAGAAGCTGGGCGGGTACACGGCGGGCAGCGTCACCGGGTCCGAGGCGGCCAAGATCCGCACCCACCTGCTGGGCTGCGCCTCGTGCCGCTCGATGCACGCCGAACTGCGGGACGTGTGCTCTTCGCTGCGGGCGCACGCCGGGGTCATCGCGCTGCTGGTGCCGTCCGTGGCCGCGGTGGCCGCGTCGGGGGCGGGCAGCGGTGCGCTGGCGACCCTCAAGGGCCTGGTGCTGTCGAAGCTGAAGATCACGGTGGCGCTGGCTTCCACGGCCGCCGCCGGAGTGGTCGGCGTCGCGGTCGGTCCAGCGATCCTCGACCCCGACCACTCGCAGACGATCAGCCTGCCGGCGAGCGGCGTCGAGCTGAAGATCGCGGCGCCGGAGCCCTCGCTCCTCAGCTCGCCGCCGCAGGAGCCGGTGCCCCCTGGCGAGGCGACCCTGCGGCTGCCCGGGGCGGCGACGCCGCCCGTGGTGGGCGCCGGCCGGTCGGTGCTCGGCACCTCCGGTGGCGGCCAGGCCACGCAGCCGCCCGTGCAGGAGGCGCAGCCCCCTGCCGAGACCGGCACGTCGTCCTCGCCGGACCAGGTGAACGCGCGTGACGACCTCCCGTCCTCGGACCCGGACAAGGGCAAGGGCAACGGCAAGGACAAGGACAAGCCGGGCAAGGGCAACCACGGCTCGAACAACCCGAACAAGAACCAGACCTACAACTCCCGGGCGGACACCGCCCCGGACAACGAAGTGAAGTCCACCGAGTCGAACGGCAAGCCCGCGCCGCACGGCCGGTCGCGGGGGTTGTTCTTCTGGTGGCTGCACGGCCCGTCCACGTCGGACACGTCGGACACCGCGGGCACGCCGGAAAGCACCGGGTCGGGTACCACCACTGGATCTTGAGTCGCGTCCCTCGCGCACCGGGGCCGCCGCACGCTACCGTTGATCCGCTCAGGAACGACGGAGCGTGCCGGGAGGCCACACACATGAACCGGCGGGTGCAGGGCGCGGACGGCCGGGAGTGGATCGTCCGGGCGCAGATGGAGTGGCGCCGCCCCGTGACCGTGGAGGACTTCGAGCACGACGTCGCTGGCAGCCCCGCCTCCGGCGTCGCGATGTTGTCCGTCACCCTCCTGCTCGCGGTTATCCTGGTGGCCTGGCTACCCGACGGGGTCGTGGTTCCGGCTTGGGTGGTCTGGGGCCTGTTGCTGATCGCGTTGTTCTTCCCGCTGCGGTGGGTGCTGAACCGGCCGTGGGGCCTGGTCGCCGAGACCGACGGGGACCCGCTGGGCGAGCACCCGCCGGAGCGGTGGGTCGGCGTGGTGACCGGGATGTTCCGCGTGCGGGGCGAGGTCGCGAAGGTCGCCAAGACCATCCAGCGCGAAGGCCTGCCGGACTTCGACGGCCCCCTGCATCCGATGGAGTGAGCGATGCCCGAGTTACCCGAGGTCGAGGCGCTCGCGTACCACCTGCGTGAGCACGCGGTCGGCCGCACGGTGACCCGGGTCGACGTGGCGTCCTTCGGCGTCCTCAAGACCGTGACCCCGCCGTGGACGGACCTGCACGGCCGCACGGTGACCGGCGCGGGCAGGCACGGCAAGCACCTCGATCTCGACTGCGACGGCCTGCACCTGATCGTCCACCTGGCCCGCGCGGGCTGGCTGCGCTGGTCGGACTCGCTGTCCCCGGCCCCGCCGAAGCCCGGGCGCGGGCCGCTGGCGCTGAGGGTCCACCTGGGAGGCCCGGGGTTCGACCTGACCGAGGCGGGCACGAAGAAGGGCCTCGCCGTGTGGGTCGTGCAGGACCCGCAGGACGTGCCGAGCATCGCGAAGCTCGGGCCCGACGCGCTGGAGCTGACCCGGGAGAAGCTGGGTGAGCTGCTCGCCGGGCGCACGGAACGGCTCAAGAACGCGCTGACCGACCAGTCGCTGATCGCCGGGATCGGCAACGCGTACTCCGACGAGATCCTGCACGCGGCGAAGCTGTCCCCGTACGCGACGCCGGGCAAGCTGTCCGAGGAATCGCTCGACAGGCTTTACGACGCGATGCAGGAGGTCCTGACGGACGCCGTGCGGCGTTCGGTCGGGCAGGATGCCGCGCGGCTGAAGGGCGAGAAGCGTTCTGGGCTGCGGGTGCACGCGAGGGCCGGACTGCCGTGCCCGGTGTGCGGGGACACCGTGCGGGAGATCTCGTTCGCGGACAAGGCTTTCCAGTACTGCCCCACGTGCCAGACCGGCGGCAAGCCGCTCGCGGACCGGCGGATGTCGCGGCTGCTGAAGTAGCGCACAGTAAGTGAGCTTTTCACCCTTTCAACGTCTAATTGCGACACTCGGTCGGCCGATACGCCGTCGTTCTCGCTGGCGGTAAGGTCGCCGTTACCCCAGGGTGTTGGTATCTACACAGAAAGTGGGCTGGAAGCCTTGCACCCGGTCGAGCGAGCGCAGAGCATGGACGCCGTGTCCGACTTGCCGATCACGCAGATCATCCCGTGGACCGTCGCGGGCCTGTTGCTGATCGTCGTCATCGTCCTCGCGGTCCGCTCCCGCAAGCCGGGCAGTTTCGTCGACGACGCGGTGCTCGAGGCCGTGTACCACATGTCGAAGGCCACGCCCGACCTGCGCGAGGGCTTCGACCAGGCGGCCGCCGACCGGATCACCTCCCAGCTGCTCGAGCTGCTCAAGTGCGTCGCCGTCGGCATCACGGACCCGGAGGGCACGCTGGCGTCGTGGGACGGCGAGGCCAACGACCACTACGTCGACCTCACCGGCGCGATCAGCATGGCGATCCGCAAGCACCGGCGCGAGGTCGTGTCCCACGACGACGTGCCGTGCGACCACCGCGGCACGTGCAAGATGAAGACCGCCGTGATCGTCCCGCTGATCGTCGACGGCGAGATCGAGGCGGTGCTGATCGTCGTCGGGCGCACCAAGGGCAAGAAGCTCGTGCAGATGGCCGACGCGGTCGCGCAGTTCGTGTGCACGCAGTTCGAGCTGGCGCGGCTCGACGAGTCGAAGATCCAGCTCCAGCAGGCCGAGATCAAGGCGCTGCGCGCGCAGATCTCGCCGCACTTCATCTACAACGCGCTCAACACGATCTCCTCGCTGATCCGCACCGATCCCGAGGAGGCGCGGGAGCTGCTGCAGGAGTTCGCGGACTTCACGCGGTACTCGTTCCGCACGTCCGGCATGTTCACCTCGCTGGCCGACGAGCTGCGCAACATCGACCGCTACCTCACGATCGAGCGCGCGCGGTTCGGCGGCAGGCTGGAGGTGCGGCTCAAGATCGCGCCCGAGGTGCTGTCGGTCGTCGTGCCGTTCCTGATCATCCAGCCGCTCGTGGAGAACGCGGTGCAGCACGGGCTCGCGAACAAGCCCAGCGGCGGCATGGTCACGGTGACCGCGCAGGACTACGGCACCGAGGCGCTGATCAGCGTCGAGGACGACGGCATCGGCATGGACCCGGCGCGGCTGGCGGACCTGCGCAACTCGCACCGCACGGGGGCGCACGTGGGGCTGGGCAACATCAACGCCCGCATGCGGCAGCTGTTCGGCGACGAGTACGCGCTGATGGTCGAGACGGCGCCGGGCGCGGGCATGAAGGTGACGCTGCGCGTGCCGAAGTTCGCCCCCGGTGTCCGCACGGAACTGCCTGACTACACGGCGAACGTGCCCCCGCAGACCACCCGCAACGGGTCACCTGCACACGCGAGAAAAGGCACGTAACGTGGCGTCATGGTGAGTGTGACCGAGAAACTGACCAGCAGGATCCCCGGCATCGACCGGGGCGACCGCACCGACGTGGTCGCGGTCGTCAAGCTGCACGGCGTCATCACGCCGACCCCGTCGCCGCTGGCGCGGGGCAGCATCAACCTCGCCGCGGTGGAGTCCGCGCTCACCAGGGCGTTCGACCACGACCGGCTCAAGGCCGTCGCGCTGCTGATCAACTCGCCCGGCGGTGCGCCGACGCAGTCCGGCCTCGTTGCCGAGCGCATCCGGCAGCTCGCCGCGAAGAAGCCGGACGTCCCGGTGCTGGCGTTCTGCGAGGACGTGGCCGCGTCGGGCGGGTACTGGCTGGCGTGCGCGGCCGACGAGATCTACGCGCACCGCACCTCGCTGGTCGGCTCGATCGGCGTGATCAGCGGCGGGTTCGGTTTCACGGGACTGCTGGAGCGGTTCGGGATCGAGCGGCGGCTGCACACGGCGGGGGAGAACAAGTCGAGGCTCGACCCGTTCAGCCCCGAGAAGCCCGAGGACGTCGAGTGGCTGAAGAAGATGCACTCCCAGCTGCACGAGCTGTTCGTCGGCTGGGTGAAGGAGCGCCGCGGCAAGCGGTTGTCGGACGACGAGGACCTGTTCACGGGCGACGTCTGGCTCGGCGAGAAGGCGAAGGAACTGGGCCTGGTCGACGGCGTGGGCAACCTGCGTGAGGTCGTCGAGGAACGCTTCCCCGGCGCGGAGATCCGGGTCGCGGAGCCGAAGAAGCCGTTGCTCGCGCGGCTCGGCGTCGGCGCCCCGGCGGCCGCGCTGCTGGAAGCGGTTACACAGAAAGTGCTGTGGAGCCGCTACGGGTTGTAATGCGTTCGCCCGTGCGCGGTATGGACAGCGGCGCTCGCACTGGGCAGGATGCGAACCACTGTGAGTGCGCATAACGAAACCCGGCGATTGGTCGTGCTCGCCGTGGACGACGAACCCCACGGGCTGAGCCTCCTCGTCGAGAGCCTGCAGGCGAATCCGCACATCGGGCGCGTGTTCGCAGCCGTCGACGCGGCGGAGGCGCTGCGGTTGCTGGCTTCCGACGACGAGGAGCTGCGGCAGCGCAAGGAGCGCGGCCTGCCCCCGATCGACGCGGTGTTCGCCGACCTGCAGATGCCCGGCCTGTCCGGGATGGAGATGGCACGCGTGTTCTCGGCGCTGAACCCCGCGCCCGTGCTGGTCTTCGTCACCGGGCACGCCTCGGAGGCCGTCAACGCGTTCGACCTCGGTGCGGTGGACTACCTGCTCAAGCCGTGCAACCAGAACCGGCTCGACCGGGCGGTGGAGCGGGTGCTGGAGAAGCTCCGCGCGGTGCCGGCCCCCGGCGGGCACCCGGCCGCGGCGGCGCCCGCGAAACCGGACGACGACGAGGTGATCCCGGTCGAGCTGGCCGGCACCACGAAGCTGGTGCCGCGCTCGACGGTGCGGTGGGTCGAGGCGCAGGGCGACTACGCGCGCCTGTTCACCACAGACGGCAACAGCCACCTCGTGCGCATCCCACTCACGCAGCTGGAGGAACGCTGGGAGAAGGCGGGGTTCGTCCGCATCCACCGGTCGTTCCTGGTCGCGCTGAACCTGATCACCGAGCTGCGCATGGGGCAGGGCGGGTACCAGGTCGTGATCGGCAACGAGGAGAAGCTCCTGCCCGTGTCCCGGCGGCACACGCGTGAGCTCAAGGACCGTCTGACCGGGCGATGAGCGGCGACGACTTCTACCGGCGGGTGGACGGGGTGCGCGAACCGGATCCCACCCTCGGCAAGAACTACGTCCACCACGAACCCGCCAGGGTGGAACGCGTCCCGCCCGCGCCGGTCGAGCCGAAGCCCGAGCCCCCGGCGAAACCGCCCAAGCGCCAACGGGTCGTGCTCGCCGACCCCCGTTCGCGCTCGACGCCGACCCTGCGCGCCAGGGTCGAGCTGGAGGAGCAGACCAGCTGGGGCACGCTCCTGGTGGACGACCTGGTGAAGCGCCAGCTGCGCGC
Organism: Amycolatopsis sacchari; assembly: GCF_900114035.1. Lineage (GTDB taxonomy): Bacteria > Actinomycetota > Actinomycetes > Mycobacteriales > Pseudonocardiaceae > Amycolatopsis_E > Amycolatopsis_E sacchari. Next base: position 304,854 of record NZ_FORP01000006.1, read on the forward strand.
CGGGCTCGTGCTGACCGCGCTCGTGGTGCTGGTCCTCGGCGGGTTGCCGCTGGCGTTCTACCTGTCGCCGGCTTTCGCGGGCCTGCGCGTGATCGGCGTTCCCCTGGCGTGGCTGCTGCTGGCGATCCTGCCGTTTCCCCTGCTCCTGCTGGCCGGGTTGACGTACAACAGGCTCGCCGAACGCCACGAACGCGACTTCGTCGACATGATCGAAAACTGACAGTGCCAAACTGTTCGCCGTGGAGCTGAACCTCTGGGCGATCGCCGGCATCGTGCTGGTCGCCGCGATGACCTTCTACCTCGGTCATCGCTCGTCGCGGTTCGCCAGTTCCACCCACGACTTCCTCGTCGCCCGGCGGACCGTGCGCTCGCGCCGCAACGCCGCCGCGATCTCCGGCGAGTACCTGTCCGCCGCGTCCTTCCTCGGCGTCGCGGGGATCGTGCTCAAGGACGGCGCCGACGGGCTGTGGTACCCCATCGGTTTCACCGCCGGGTACCTCGCCCTGATGCTGTTCGTCGCCGCGCCGCTGCGCCGGTCCGGTGCGTACACGCTGCCGGACTTCCTCGAAGCGCGGCTCGGTTCGGTCGTGCTTCGCCGCTGTGCCACGGTTTTCGTGGTCGTGATCGGCATCCTGTACCTCGTGCCGCAGCTGCAGGGCGCCGGCCTCGCCCTGGGCACCGTGCTGCCGGTGCCGTGGTGGGTCGGCGCGCTGACGGTGATGGTGCTGGTGCTGGTCAACGTGCTCGCCGGCGGCATGCGCGCCGTCACGGTGGTCCAGGCCTTCCAGTACTGGCTCAAACTCTTCGCGCTCGCCGTGCCCGCGTTCGTGCTGTGCGCGGTGTTCGTCGCCGGCGGGCACAGCGGTCCCGCCGGTTCGCTCGGCTCGCCCGCGCCGCCGACGTTCGCCGCCGACACCACGGTCAAGATCGAGACCGACGTCCGGCTCCGCGTGAACACGGTGACCCCGGTGCAGGTGCGCCTGCCCGGCCAGACCGACGAACGCATGGTGGTGTGGGCCAAGGGCGCGACCGAGCAGGTCGCGAAGGGCAGCCAGCTGCGGTTCGCCGCCGGAACCCCCGTGCCGACGGTTTCCGACGCCGTCGCGAGCAACGCCGACTGGCTGCGGCCCGGCGGCGACGGGGTGTCGGACCTGCTGCAGACGTACTCGCTGCTGCTCGCGACGTTCCTCGGCACGATGGGCCTGCCACACGTGCTGGTCCGCTTCTACACCAACCCCGACGGCAAGGCGGCCCGCCGCACGGCGGTGCACGTGCTGCTGCTGCTCGGGCTGTTCTACCTGTTCCCGACGCTGCTCGGCGCGATGTCGCGGATGTACGTGCCGCAGCTGCTGGTGACGGGGCAGACCGACGCGGCGGTGCTGCGCCTGCCGAACGCCGTCGTGCCCGGGTTCACCGGCGACCTCCTCACCGGCGTGGTGATGGCCGGGGCGTTCGCGGCCTTCATCTCGACCTCGTCGGGGCTGCTGGTGAGCATCGCCGGGGTCGTCTCGACCGACCTGTTCAAAGGCCGCGTGCGCGACTTCCGCTGGGCCGCCGCGCTCGTCAGCGTCGCGCCCGCCGGGCTCGCGCTGATGATGCGCTCCACCGACCTGTCGCTCAGCGTCGGCATGTCCTTCGCGCTCGCCGCGTCGACGTTCTCGCCGCTGCTGGTGCTCGGCATCTGGTGGCGCAAGCTGACCTGGCCCGGCGCGATGGCGGGGATGATCGTCGGCGGCGGGCTCGTGCTCGGTCTGCTGGTGGTCAACACCGTGAGCCGCTACACCGGCGGCTGGGCGCCGTGGCTGGCGAACCAGCCCGCGCTCGTCACCGTGCCGCTCGCGTTCGCGGTGACGATCATCGTCAGCCTGGCGACCCGATCGGGCAGACCCGCCGACGTCAACGCCGTGATGCTGCGGCTGCACGCGCCCGATCCGCTGGGCTTCATGCGGGACCGCGCGGTGGCCCGGTTCGGCCAGGTCGAAAGCCGCCACCGGGCCGGCCGGGGCCGACACCGCAAGTAGGCGTAATTCCACTGCGCGTACGTTCACCCTTTTGGCGGTTCCTTTGCTCTCCGTAAGGGAGACCTTGGAACGAGGTACTCCTGACCAGGTTTCGAATCGGACATCTTTGCCAGAAGTAGGCCAAAGATTGCTCTACTGTTAGTAATCTCATTCACTCGAAAGGATTAACAACTTATCTGGCCATTAAGGGCAAGATCTACCGCAGCCATCGACCGGAAGAGGTAGAGATCATGGAGAGTGAGGTTGTCCCGTGAGCACCACCGACCAGGGCCTGGACGAAGGGACGGGCCCGGGCAGCGACTGGAAGCAGGTGCAGGAGAGCCCGGACTTCGCGCAGCTGCGACGCCGGCTCCGCACCTTCGTCTTCCCGATGACGGTCCTCTTTCTGGCGTGGTACCTGCTTTACGTCCTGCTCGCTGACTACGCACCGAAGTTCATGGCGACCAAGATCGCCGGGAACTTCAACGTCGGCCTGCTGATCGGCCTGCTGCAGTTCGTGTCCACGTTCGTCATCACCGCCCTTTACGTCCGGTACGCCAACCGGAAGCTCGACCCGGTCGCCGACAGGATCCGCGGCGAGGTCGAGGGCGAGAAGATCGAGACGGTCGAAGGAGACGCCGAGTGAAGACCCTGGCGGCGGGCGTCGAGGGCAGCAACCCGACGCTCAACATCATCATTTTCGCGATCTTCGTCGCGATCACGCTGGTCATCGTGTTCTGGGCCAGCCGCAACACGAAGACGGCGTCCGACTACTACGCGGCGGGCCGCGCCTTCACCGGCCCGCAGAACGGCATCGCGATCTCCGGCGACTACCTGTCGGCGGCGTCCTTCCTCGGCATCGCCGGCGCGATCGCGGTCAACGGGTACGACGGGTTCCTCTACTCGATCGGCTTCCTCGTCGCGTGGCTGGTCGCCCTGCTGCTGGTCGCGGAGCTGCTCCGCAACACCGGCAAGTTCACGATGGGCGACGTGCTCGCGTTCCGGATGAAGCAGCGCCCGGTGCGCGCGGCGGCCGCGGTGTCGACGCTGATCGTGTCGTTCTTCTACCTGCTGGCGCAGATGACGGGTGCCGGTGGCCTGGTGAACCTGCTGCTGGGTGTGTCCGGCGACGTGGGGCAGGACATCGTCATCGCCGTCGTCGGCGTGATCATGGTGCTGTACGTGCTGATCGGCGGTATGAAGGGCACCACGTGGGTGCAGATCATCAAGGCCGCGCTGCTGATCGTCGGCGCGCTCGCGATGACGCTGTGGGTGCTCGGCAAGTACGGCTTCAACTTCTCCAGCCTGCTGCAGCACGCGGTCGACCGCGCGGGCGGCGGCGCGAAGGGTGAGGCGCTGCTCGGGCCGGGCAAGCAGTACGGCAAGACCGGCACGACCAAGCTGGACTTCCTGTCACTGGGCATCGCGCTCGTGCTCGGCACCGCGGGTCTGCCGCACGTGCTGATGCGCTTCTACACGGTGCCCACCGCGAGGGACGCCCGCAAGTCCGTGGTGTGGGCGATCGTGCTGATCGGCGTGTTCTACCTGTTCACCCTGGTGCTGGGCTACGGCGCCGGTGCGCTGGTGGGCGCGGACAAGATCAGCAAGGCGCCCGGCACGACGAACTCCGCCGCCCCGCTGCTCGCGCTCGAACTGGGCGGGCCGGTGCTGCTCGGGTTCATCGCCGCGGTGGCGTTCGCGACGATCCTCGCCGTGGTCGCCGGCCTCACGATCACCGCGTCGGCGTCGTTCGCCCACGACGTGTACGCCAACGTGATCAAGAAGGGCAAGGTGGACAGCAAGAACGCGGAGGTGCGCGTCGCGAGGATCACCGCGCTGGTGATCGGCGCGGTCGCGATCGTCGGCGGCATCCTCGCGAAGAGCCAGAACGTGGCGTTCCTCGTCGCGCTGGCCTTCGCGGTGGCGGCCTCGGCGAACCTGCCGACGCTGCTCTACTCGCTGTTCTGGAAGCGGTTCAACACGCGCGGCGCGTTGTTCAGCATGTACGGCGGCCTGGTCGTCACCATCGTGCTGATCGTCTTCTCGCCCGCGGTGTCCGGCACGTCCACGTCCATGATCAAGGGCGCGGACTTCGACTGGTTCCCGCTGTCCAACCCGGGCCTGGTGTCCATCCCGGTGTCGTTCTTCCTCGGCTGGCTCGGCACGGTCCTGTCGAAGGAGACGAACGACGACAAGTACGCCGAGATGGAGGTGCGGTCGCTCACCGGCGCCCACGCCGAAAAGGCGTCCGCCCACTGAGCCTGTCCTGAGGGGACAGCTCACGTGCACCTGATGGAGGCGCGTGGGAAACTGGCCTGGTGAATCCGGCTGAGCTTCCCACCGCCTCCGTCTCCGAACTCCCCGCCGAGGGCATCACCCTGATCGACGTGCGGGAGGACGACGAGTGGCGCGCCGGGCACGCGCCCGGCGCGATCCACATCCCGCTGGGCGAGCTGCCCGCCCGCGTCGAGGAGCTGTCGAAGCTGCCCGACGACCAGCCGCTCTACGTCGTCTGCCGCTCCGGTGGCCGCTCCGCCCGCGCGACCGCGTGGCTCAACGCCAGCGGCTGGGACGCGGTGAACGTCGCCGGCGGCATGAAGTCCTGGCACGCCGAGGGCAGGCCCGTCGTCGGTGAGCACGGCGACGTGCCGCCGGAGATCCTCTGAAACCCCTATGCAGCCCGGTCGCTACCACTTCCGGCCGCGCGTGCGGTGGGTCGCCTCACCGCCGCCCGGTGCGCTGCCGCCGCGGCCCGTCCGCCCGGTCGAGCGCTACACCGGGCCGCCCCGGTACCCGGTACCGCCGCGCTGGGGTTTCCCGAACCTGACGTGGCGTGAGCCGACGGCCGTGCCCGGCACGCCGTCCGGCTACCCGCGTCCCGTGGAGCGCGTGCGGGTGCTGTCCCGCAACGCGATCACCGTCCTGTGGTTCCTCGCGGGCCTGACCCTGCTCGGGGCGATCGCGGAGTTCTGGCGGTACGCGCTGCTGGTGATCAGCCGCGACTCCGCGCTGCACAGCGACGTGGTGGCGATGTCGGACGCGCTGGAGATCATCTCCTCGCTGCTGTCCGTCGTGTTCGGACTGCTGGCGATCGCGTCGGTGGTGTGGTGGCTGCTCGTCGCCCGGCAGGCGGCGGCCGACGAGAACGGCCACGAGCCGCCCCGCCCGGCGCGTCAGGTGCTGCTCGGCACGCTCGTGCCGGGGCTCAACCTCGTGCTCGCCGGCTCGGTGCTCGCCGAGCTGGAGCACGCCGTGCTGCGCCGCCCTGTCGGCGAACGGCCCCGTCCGTCCCGGCTCGTGCTGGCGTGGTGGGCGGCCTGGCTGCTCGACGCCGTGCTGATGGTGCTGGTGATCGTCTGGCGGTTCCGCGACGGCGTGCAGGCGCAGGCCGACGGGGTGTTCCTCAGCGGGCTGCTCGACCTGTCGGCGGCGTTGCTGGCGGTGCTGACGGCGCTCGTCGTGCACCGGGTGACGAGCCTGCTCGCACCCATCTCCGTCGACAAGCTGCGGCTGCGGCGCGTCGTGGAGGTCAAGGGCGCACCGGCGCCCGCACTGCGGCCGGTGCGCCCGACGACGTCACGCTGAGACCGGCAGCGTCCGCAGGCCGCGGATGACGAACTCCGGCCGCCGCTCCGGTTCGGCCGTCAGGTGGAGTTCCGGCGTCAGTTCGGTGAGCGCGGCGAGTGCGGCCCCGATTTCGATGCGGGCGAGCGGCGCGCCGATGCAGTAGTGGATGCCCGCGCCGAAGCCGAGGTGCTGGTTCGGGGTGCGGCCGAGGTCGAGCCGGTCGGGTTCGGCGAACACCTCCGGGTCACGCGCGGCGGCGCCCAGCAACGCGGCGATCTTCTCGCCCTTCGCGACGCGGAACCCGGCGATCTCGACGTCCTCGGTGGCGGTGCGTTCGAACAGCTGCAGCGGCGAGTCGTAGCGGATGAGCTCCTCGACCGCGGTGTCCAGCAGCGACGGGTCCTCACGCAGGCGACGCCACTGGTCGGGGTTCCGCAGCAGGGCCCACACGCCGTTGCCGATGACGTTCACCGTCGCCTCGTGCCCGGCCATCAGCAGCAGCACCGCGGTGGCGACGACCTCGTCCTCACTGAGTTCGCTCTGCAGGAGGTCGCTGACCAGGTCGTTCCCCGGCTCGCGGCGGCGCTCCTCGGCGAGCGCCCGCAGGTAGGCCACGAACTCACCCGCGGCCTGCTCCGCGGCGCGCTGGCCCTCCGGCGGCAGCCCGTACTCGTACATCTTCACGATCGCGTTCGACCACGGCACGAGCTTCGGGCGGTCCGCCTCGGGCACCGCGAGCAGCTCCGCGATCACCGCGACCGGCAGCGGCTGCGCGAGGTGTTCGAGCAGGTCACCCTCGCCTCGTTCGGCCAGCTCCCCGACCAGCTGCCGGGCGAGCTTGCCCACGGTGGGCCGCAGGCGTTCGACGTGCCCGCGGCCGAACGCCGAGGAGATCGAGCGGCGCAGTCGCGTGTGGACGGGCGGTTCGTTCTCCAGCAGGGAGTTGCGGTGCAGCAGGTTGAACGACACGAACTGCTCGGCGGGCTGCGCGTCGGTCCAGATCCGGCCGAGCGAGCGGTGCCGCAGCACGGCCGACGCGGCGGCGTGCGACACGGCGATGGCCAGCCCCAGCCCTTCGTGCCGGTGCACCTCGCCGTCGGCCCGCAGCCGGGCGAACTCGGGGTACGGATCTGCGAGGAAGTCGGGGTCCTTGGGATCGAACACCCACCGACAGTAACTCGATAGTGGCTTCGGTAGCGTCTGCGGCCGAGCTGTCTGAGGAGGCACCGATGGGCAAGGCCGCGCGGAAGAAGAACAAGGCGCCGAAGGTGCGCGACGTGTTCGTCGCGCAGCCGTTCGAGGGGCTGGCCTTCGAACCGGAACTGATCGCGCTGCGGGAGTTCGTCCCGTCGGCCACCGCGAAGCTGCCCCTCAAGGACGGGGACCGCGAGGTCACCCTCGCCACCGTGCTGCCCGGTGCCGCGGCCGCGTTCGTCCGCACCGACGAGCGCGTGTTCGTCGGGCTGCAGGTGCAGACCCGCTCCTCCGACATCAGCCGCGACCTCGGCCGCTCGCTGAAGTGGGCCCTGGACGCCAAGCCCGGCGACGTGCTGAGCGTGCCGGACACCACCTCCGCCCCCGCCGAGGGGGAGCGGCTGCAGGACCTCCTCGTGACCGACGCCGAGCTGGACGTCACCCTCCACGACAACTTCGACTGGTGGCTGCCCGAGGACACCGAGGCCGAGGGCGACGTGAAGCTCTCGCTGGACCGCGCGAACGAGGCGATCATGCCCACCGAACGCCTCGGCGCCGGCTCGTACTGGGTGCTCGCCGGTGAGAAGGCGCACCTGCGCTGGGTCCGCCCCGAGCCGGAGAACGCCCTGCTGCAAGCGCTTGCGCGGCTGTCGGCGGCCGGTGAGCTGAACCTCGGCGACGGCTCCCGCTACGCCGGTTCCTTCCGCGCCCACGGCCTGCTGGTCCCGGTGTGGGACCTCGACCCCGAGGCGCACGCCCGCGAGTGGGCCGAGCCGGCGAAGCAGCTCGGCGTCCGGCTGGAGGAGGCGCTCGCCTCGCTCGACTCCGAGCCGCTCAACGCCGCCGAGCGCCGTGCGCGCGACGGGCTGATCGGCCGCCAGCTCACCATCCGGTGATCCTGCACATCTGCCCGCGAGCGGACTGGACGGGCGAGGAGTACCGCCCGTCCTCCCTCGACGAAGTGGGCTTCGTGCACTGCTCCGACCCCGGCACCGCGCACCTGCCCGCGAACGCCCTCTACGCCGGGCGCACGGACCTGGTGCTGCTGGAGATCGACCCGGCCCGGCTCGGCGTGCCACTGCGCTGGGAGGAAGGCCTCCCTCGGCACCCGGCGGGCATCTGGTTCCCGCACGTCTACGGGCCGATCCGGCCCGAGGCCGTCGTCGCCGTCCACCCCTTCCCGCCCGGACCCGACGGCACGTTCCGGCTGCCCGACGCGATCGCCCGGCGGTAGCGTTACGGTGACTGTCCCGGGTCGCCAGCGCCGGTGGGGAGGAAGCCGCCGATGACGGGTCAGCTCACGGACTTCGAGGAGTTCGTGCGCACCCACCTGTCCGGGCTCCTGCGGTACGGGCACGCCCTCACCGGCAACCCCCACGACGCGGCCGACCTCGTGCAGACCGTGCTGGAGAAGATCGGCTCGCGGTGGACCCACGTCCAGCGCAAGACCGGCGACCCGCTCGCCTACGTCCGCCGTTCGATGGCGAACGCGCACGTCAGCCGCTGGCGGCGGACCAGGAAGGAGAACCTGGTCGCGGACGTCCCCGACGGGCGCGTGGAGCCCCCGGCCGACCCGTTCGAGCACGAACCGCTGTGGCAGGCGCTGCGCGAGTTGCCGCCGAGGCAACGTGCCGTCATCGTGCTGCGTTACTACGAAGGACTGTCCGAGGTGGAGATCGCGCAGACGCTCGGGATCAGCCAGGGCACGGTGAAGAGCCAGGCCAGCAAGGCGATCGCGAACCTGCGCGGCCGGATCGCAGGCGGGAGGGAAGTGCGTTGACCGACGAGGACGAGCTGGACGCCGAGCTGCGCCGCCTGTTCGCCGACGAGCGGCTCGACGTGCGCCCGCGGGACGACGCGCCGGCCACGATCCTCGCCGGCGCCCGCCGCGTCCGGGCCCGGCGCCGGGCGCTGACCGCGACCGGCGGGGCGCTCACGGCCGTGGTGCTGGTCGCACTCGGCCTGGTGCTGGGCCAGGTGCGCGCACCCCACACCGACACCGCGGCCCCGGTGCGGCAGCCGACGTCGAGCGGTTCGGCGTTCCCGTCCGCGGACTCGCCGTCGCCCAGCGTCGTGGAGCCCGGCAGCTCCGTCGCGGGGCGGGAGCCGGGCACGGCGTCCGGCTCGACGGCGCTCGAGTCGCCCGGCCGGACCTCGTCGGTGTCCTCGCCCGCGAGCACGTCCGTCCCGCGCAGCCAGTCCGTGCAGACGCTCACCGCGCCCGTCCTGGGCCCCGAGGGCTACGGCAAGCTCGCGCTCGGCATGCCGTTCGACGTGGCCGTCCGGACGGGGATGCTGGAGAGGACGGCCGCTCCGCCGGAGCCGTGCGGCACGTACGCGCTCGCCGAGGGCGCCGCGGGCATCCGCACGGTGACCATCTCCGACACCCGCGGCATCGTGGGCTTCGAGGCGAGCGGCGCGCGCACCCCCGAGAGGATCGGGCTCGGCTCGGACAAGGACGACCTGGAGGCCGCCTACCCGAAGCTGGTCGAGACGGCGAACGGGTACACGGTCCCGGCCGGCCCGTCGAGCAACTACGTGTTCCTCCTGGACGACCGGGACCGCGTGGCGGCTCTGCTCCTCGTGGGTCCCGCGACCTGCTGATACGGGCTACAGCGCCCCGCCGGCCACCGGGGGCAGATCGGCGGAGCCGCCGTCGCCCAGACCTTCGCGGGCGAGGTAGGTCTCGACCTCGAACAGGTTGCCGTTCGCGCGGCGCACGACGTTGAGCAGCGTGCTCATCGTCGCCTCCTCCTCGACCTGCTCCTTGAGGAACCACTGCAGGAACTGCTCGCCCTGGTAGTCGTCCTCGTCGCGGGCCGCCTTCATCAGCGCGCGGAAATCGGCGGTGACGCTCTTCTCCTGCTCGAGTGCGAGTTCCACCAGCTCCACCGCTTCGGTGAAGTCGTTGCGGATCTCGCCGGTGCCCGGAATTCCGGCGTAGGAATCGGTGTCCATCAGGTACTGCGTGATGGCGAGCGCGTGGTTGCGCTCCTCGAGCGACTGGCGGTAGAAGAACTTCGCCAGCTGGGGCAGGTCGGCGTTGTCGAACCACACCGCGAGCGCGACGTACTGCTGCGACGCGGTGAACTCGTGCCGCACCTGCTGCTGGAGCAGTTCGTAGAACTTCGAACGCGGTTCTTTCCTGAGGATGGCCATGCACCCATAATAAGGGCCGGAAAAACACTTCTCCGATAAAGGCAAACCTATTTTGGTTAGCCTTTCCTCAATTGTTTCAGGTGAGGCTTTCCTTATCCCAGGGGCTCGCGCACCACCGGGCAGGACATGCAGCGCGGGCCGCCCCGGCCGGAACCCAGCTCCGAGCCGGCGATCGCCAGCACCTCGATCCCGGCCTCTTCCAGGCGGGCGTTGGTCTCGACGTTGCGCTCGTAGCCGACCACGACGCCGGGCGCGAGAGCCAGCGTGTTGTTCCCGTCGTCCCACTGCTCGCGCTCCGCCGTCACGGGGTCGAGGCCGGTGTCGATCACCCGCAGCTTCTCGATGCCCATGGCCTCGGCGGCGGCGTGCAGGAACGGTTCCGGGCCGCTGACCGACAGGGAGCCGTCGTCGCCGGGCCGCATCGTGAACGCGACGAGGGAGTCACGGGCCAGCGGGTACATCACCACCGCGTCCCGGTCGACCATCGTGCACACGGTGTCCAGGTGCATGGTCGCGCGTTCCTGCTGGATGGGCACCGCGAGCACGGTGTGCGCGAGGTCGTCGGCGAACACCGACCGCGCCAGCGACTCGGCACCGGCCGCGGTGGTGCGCTCGCCGACGCCGACGGCCAGCACGCCGGGAGCGAGCAGCATGACGTCACCGCCCTCGACGGGGGCGGAGTGGGCGCCGTACGCGCGGGCGGCGTGCCGGAACCGCGGGTGGTAGGCGTAGACGAGGTCCAGCAGCATCGTCTCGCGGCGCCGGGCAGGCATGGCCAGCGACGAGATCGCGACGCGGTCGGCGATCCACACCGACGAGTCCCGCGTGAACAGCAGGTTCGGCAGCGGGTCGACCGCGAAGTCGTGTGGGTGGTGCATCTTCCGCACCAGCGACGCGCCCTCGGCGGCGGGCAGCTCCTCGAACGTCAGCCCGCCCGTGAGCACCTCGGCGAGCGTGGTGGCGTCCACACCGGACAGGTACGAGCGCAGGGAGTCGGCCAGGGTGCGGCCCAGGCGCAGCTCGTCGACGGCGGCGCCGACCCCGGCCGCGTGGGCGCGGTCGTCCTCCAGCGCCTCCTTCAGCACCTCCACCAGCAGCAGCACCTCGACCCCGCGGCCGCGCAGGACCTCGGCGAAGGCGTCGTGCTCCTGCTGCGCGCGGTCCACCCACGGGATCGAGTCGAACAGCAGCTGGTCGTTGTTGCGCGGGGTGAGCCTTTTGAGCTCGTTGCCCGGCCGGTGCAGGAGAACGGTGCGGAGTGGCCCGACCTCGCTGTCCACCCTGGGTTCAGTCATGCTCCGCACCCTACGGCAGGAAGGACACGTGCCCCTTCAGCAACGAGTAACCCACGAACGACACCACGTCGAGCAGCGTGTGCGCGACGATCAACGGCCACAGCCGGTTCGTCCGCTGCCACACCCGGCCGAACACCAGCCCCATCACGAGGTTGCCGACGAACCCGCCGAAGCCCTGGTAGAGGTGGTAGGAACCGCGCAGCACGGCGGCCGCCAGCACCGCGCTGTTCTCCCGGAACCCCAGCTGCCGCAGCCGGGTCAGCAGGTAGCCGATCACCAGCATCTCCTCGGCGAAGGCGTTGCCGAACGCCGAGAGCGCGAGCACGACCGGCCGCCACCACGTGTCGCCGAGCGTGGACGGGGCGACGGCGAGGTTGAAGCCGAGCTTCCAGCCGACGAAGTACAGCACCAGGCCGGGGATGCCGATCAGCGCGGCGAGCCCGGCGCCCCACAGCGCGTCCCGCCCGCGCCAGCCGAGGCCCACCGACGTGAGCCGGAGCCCCGCGCGCACGAGGAGGTAGCCGCCCAGCGCCCCCCAGCCGACGAGCTGCACGACGCCCAGCAGCTGCGCCAGCAGGTCGATGAGGTTGAGCGCGGCCTGGGGTGCGTTGAGCGCGACGTGCTGTTCGTTCAGCGGGGTCGGCTGCAGCAGCGAGTCCAGCAGCGACAACAGGCTGCGGGCGCCGGACAGACCGAGCGTGATGCCGAAGACGATCAGCAGTTCGGCCTTGATGCGGCGGCGCTCGGCCGCGTCGTCCACGATCGCGGGCCGGTCCGGGCGCTCCGGGCGCAGCCAGTCGCGGGCGACGCTACCTTCGGTGCTCATGGCACCGAAAATAGCGACGGCGGACCGCGTGGGGCGTGAAGAACTCCTGGAGTTCCTGCGCCCGCGGCACCGCGCGATCCTCATGACCACCCGGGCGGACGGCACGCCCCAGCTCTCGCCCGTCACCGCGGGCATCGACACGGACGGCCGTTTTGTCGTCTCGACCTACCCGAAGCGCGCGAAGACCGTGAACATCCGGCGCAACCCGGCCGTCTCGGCGTGCGTGCTCTCCGACGACTGGAACGGCGCGTGGGTGCAGTTCGACGGCACCGCCGAGGTGATCGACATGCCGGACGCGGTGGAACCGCTCGTCGAGTACTTCCGTTGCATCTCCGGGGAGCACCCGGACTGGGACGAGTACCGCGAGGCCATGCGGAAGCAGGGCAAGAGCCTGATCCGCGTGACGATCGAGCGTTGGGGTCCCATCGCCACTGGAGGGTTTCCCGCCGAGGTCGCTCAGTCGCTCTGACGCTGCCCCGCGAGGAAGGGACAGCCGAGCAGGCGGCGGATCTCACCGGAGAGCTGGGCCGGGTCGGTGACGGGGCGCGAGAACGCGAGGCGGACGTCGTGGTCGCCGGAGTCCGCCTCGACGCGCAACCGCAGGCCGAACCGGTCCAGCCCCAGCGGCCGGATGCGGCCGCCCCGCAGCTCCTCCGGCACGTGCCGGGCGAGCTGCTCGACCACGTCCGCGTGCTCGGTCTCCAGGTGCCGCAGCCACTGGGTCTCGTAGTGCGCGAACGGGTCCGGCGAGGCCGCGCTGAACATGTGCGGCCGCAGCGAGTGGGTGCCCTCGGCGTCGGCGAGCACGATCGACGCCGGGGTCAGCCGCAGGAGGCTCGCGCCGTGCCCGACGTCCAGCAGCCGCGGGTCCGGGCGCGTCTCGGCGATGGCCACCACCCGGGCACGGGCCGCGGCGTCCCCGAGCGGCCGCAGCCAGCCGGTGATCCACACCAGGCCGCGGACCGGTTCCCGCAGGTCGACGGGGGCGTGGTCGGCCAGCTCGAACATCACCGCGACCTCGGCGTCGGCGGCGCGGGCGAGCAGCGGGTGCTCGTCGGGCAGCACGATGCTGACGCTGCCGCCTGCGTGCACGTGGTGCAGCACGGGCACGACCCGCTCGCCGCTCTGCGCGGTCGGCACCAGGGTGCCGGGGCAGTCGCGGGTCGCGATCGTCTTGGCCCGCTCGGCGGGCGCCGGTGCGGGCGGACGGCGAAGGGAAGTCTGGGTCACGAGGCCACCTCCTAGTTAGGTGAGCCTAACCTGCCTTGGGGAAAAGGGGAAGTGATCTCGTTGGCCCATCCGGGGTAACGGGGATGTCGCGCGCGGAGCACGGCGCGGTCAGGGCGATGTCCGCCCTGCGGACCCGTTTGTCCGGCTGTCGTACGCTACTAGCGTGTCCCTTGTGTCAAGCGCTGTGGAACTCACGCCCCCCGGCCCTCGCGGAATCCCTCCCCTGTTCGCGCGGCTCGTCGACGACTCGGCGCTGTTCCCCCCGGGGACCGCGACCATGCCGGAAGCGCTGCGGGCGCACTTCGACGCGAGGGCGGGTGAGCGCGCGGGCATGCTCGGCGTGTTCCTGTGCCAGGCCTCGCGCCTGCCGGAGCTGATCACCGAGCTGATCAAGGTGAAGCCGAAGGAGCCGCTGCCGCTGTCGCTGATCATCGACACCGGGCTCGGCGGCGTGCCGAAGGCGATCTCCATCGTCGAGTCCCGCAGCGAGCTGCTGTCCCTGCGCATGGTCGAGATGCCCGCACCGTCCGATGTGGACGAGGTGTGGCTGGAGCGGGTGTCGGAGTTCGTGCCGGAGGACGTGATCCGCGTGGTCGAGCCGCGCCGGGGCGTGGGCTGGCTCGACGGCGTGCGCAAGGTGATCGAGCACGGCAGCTGGCCGAAGATCCGCTGCGGTGGCGTGTCGAGCGAGAACTTCCCCAGCGTGGACGAGGTGGCCGACTTCCTGGCCGTGCTGAGCGGCGCGCCCGGCGCGTCGTTCAAGGCCACCAACAGCCTGCACCGCGCGGTGCGGCACGAGGACCCGGAGACGGGCATCGCGCACCACGGCTTCCTCAACCTGCTGGTGGCGGTCGCGCGCAGCCTGTCCGGCGGGGACGTCCGGGGCGCGCTGTCCTCGACCGACGGGCAGCAGCTGGCCGACGAGGCCCGCGGGTTGTCCGAACCGGCAGCGAAGGCGGTGCGGGCGCTGTTCGCGTCGTACGCCTCCGCGACGTTCGTCGAGCCGATCGCCGACCTCGAGGCGCTCGGGCTGCTGTGACGGCCGAAGGGTCGCTGACCCTGGAGCGCGGCCTCGCCCTGCTGCAGGCGGTCGCCGACGCCGGCGACGAGGCGGCGACCATCTCCGAGCTGGCGGACACCATCGGCGCGAGCCGGGCGGCCGTGTACCGGCTGCTGGTGCCGCTCGGTGACCGCGGCCTCGTGCGGCGGGACGGCAACAAGGTGCGGTTGGGGGTCGCCGTGCTGCGGCTGGCCGAGCAGGTGGTGCCGCAGCTGCGCGAGGTGGCGCGGCCGGTGCTGCGGGCGCTGGCCGAACGGACCGGCGCGACGGCGCACGTGTCGCTCGCGGAGGGCGACCAGATGGAGGTGGTCGCCGTCGCGGAGCCGTCCTCGACCACCGTGCACGTCGCCTACCGGGTGGGCACCCGCCACCCCGTCGGCGCGGGCGCGGCCGGCAAGGCGCTGGGGTTGCGGCAGGGCGGCCGTGGCTGGGCCGTGTCCAGCGGCGACGTCCAGCGCGGGGTGACCGGGCTGGCGGCCCCTGTGCGCGGGGTGCCGGGGCTGCGGGCGAGCGTGGGGGTGCTGGCACTGGGGCCGGTGAAGGCGGACACCGTCGGGCCGCAGGTGGTGGAGGCGGCCGCCGGACTGGCCGCCGCGTTGCGTTAGGCCACCGCCTGCCAGAGCGCGACGAGCGCGAGGGCGGCGAACACGAACCCGGCGCCCCGCTGCAGCAGGTGCGGGCGGATGCGGCTGCGGATCTTGCTGCCGAGGAGCACGGCGAGCCCGGCCACCGCGACCAGTGCGGCGAAGGCACCGATGGCGACCGCGACGGGCTGCCCGTAGCGGGCGGTCAGGCCGGCGGTGGCGAGCTGGGAGGCGTCGCCCCACTCGGCCGCGAACAGCACGCCGAACGAGGTCATGGCCGACCGGAGGAACGTCGCGGGGGCGGGGCCCGAGCGGACGGCGTCCTCGTCGCCTTCCCCACGCCGTGAGAACCCTTCGCGCAGCAACATGAACGCGCCGAGGCCGAACAACGCGGCCACCACCCCCGCCACCGCGTTTTCCGGCAGCAGGGTCAGCACGTGCCCGAACAACACGGCGATGACGCACTGCACCGCGAATGCGACGGAAACCCCGGCGAACACGGGCCACGCCCGGAACCGGGTGGTCAGCACGAGGGTCGCCACCAGCGTTTTGTCGGGTAGCTCCACGGCCAGGACCAGTGCGAACGTGCTGACGAGCGCCAGCAGCGCGGTACTCATGTCGGTTACTGCACCCCTTTCACTGCAACGATAAAGGGGAAAGCGGGGAAAAGGCCAGCAGATCGGAATCGCGAATTGCCCCGGAAGTGCTCGCCAAACTTTTTCTTCGGTACGCCGAAAATAATTTTGTCGCGTGCCGCGCCGCCCGACCGGGACCTAGGTCCCGCCAAGATCAGGACCCCGGGACCTGATGGCGGCCCCCGCGCGCGGGCAGGCTGGACAGCGTGGATGTGCTCCAGCTGGCGAGGTGGCAGTTCGGGATCACGACCGTCTACCACTTCCTCATGGTTCCGCTGACGATCGGGCTCTCGGTGCTCGTCGCAGGCATGCAGACGGCCTGGGTCAGGACCGGGCACGAGCGGTACTACAAGATGACCAAGTTCTGGGGGAAGCTCCTGCTGGTCAACTTCGCGATGGGCGTCGTGACCGGCATCGTGCAGGAGTTCCAGTTCGGGATGAACTGGAACGCGTACTCGCGCTTCGTCGGGGACGTGTTCGGCGCGCCGCTGGCGATGGAGGGCCTGGTCGCGTTCTTCGTCGAGTCGACGTTCCTCGGGTTGTGGATCTTCGGCTGGGACCGGCTGTCGAAGCGGGTCCACCTGGCCTGCGCGTGGGCGTTCTCGCTGGCCACCATCGCGTCGGCGTACTTCATCCTCGCCGCGAACTCCTGGATGCAGCACCCGGTCGGCGTGGACTTCGTCGACGGCAGGCCGAGGATGAACTCGATCTGGGCGGTGCTGACGAACAACACGGCGCTCGCCGCGATCCCGCACACGATCGCCGGGGCGTTCTCGGTGGCCGCCGCGTTCATCGTGGGCGTCGCGGCCTGGCACCTGTGGCGCAAGCGGAACGGCGACGACGAGCACCGCTCGGTGTGGCGGACGTCGTTGCGGCTCGGCGGGTGGGTCGGCGTGGTGGCCTTCGCCGCGCTGGCGATCACCGGCGACACGCAGGGCAAGCTCATGTTCGAGCAGCAGCCGATGAAGATGGCCTCGGCCGAGGCGCTGTGCCACACCGAGCAGCCGGCGAGCTTCTCGATCATCGCGATCGGCGACGTGTCGAAGCAGAACTGCGAGGACGTCAAGACGTTCAACGTGCCCGCGCTGCTGTCGTTCCTCGCGCACAGCGACTTCAAGACCGAGGTCAAGGGCGTGGAGGACCTGGTCGGGCAGTACCAGGCGAAGTACGGGACGAACTACCCCGACGACCCGGCGCTGGGCGAGCTGGCGGGCAAGCCGATCGACTACACGCCGAGCCTGCCGGTCACGTACTGGGGCTTCCGGATCATGATCGGCTTCGGGGCGATCTCGGCGGGGATCGGCGTGCTGGCCCTGTGGGCCAGCCCCTCGCCCGACCGCCACCCCCGACGGAGGCGCTTCGCGCCGCTGGCACACCGCAAGGGCCGCATCCCCGACTCGAAGTGGTTCCCACGGCTCGCGCTGCTGGGCATCGCGACCCCGTTCATCGGCAACAGCGCCGGCTGGATCTTCACCGAGATGGGCCGCCAGCCGTTCGTCGTGGTGCCGAACCCGTCGGGGGTGGACGGGGTGTGGATGTTCACCGCGCAGGCCGTGTCGAACCTGTCCACCGGCGAGGTGTGGACGTCGCTCCTCGCGCTGACCTCGTTGTACGCCGTGCTCGGGGTGGTCGAGGTGTTCCTGATGCGCAAGTACGTGCGGGGCGGGGTCGAGGGCGTGCTGCCGCCGAAGGACGGCCAACCGAAGACCGAGTCGCTGTCCTTCGCCTACTGAACCTGTGGACAACTAGGGATATCTGTGCACAAGCCTGTGGACAACTGTGAGGAGGAGACGCGATGAGCCTGGAAACCCTGTGGTTCTGCGTCATCGTGCTCTTCTGGCTGGGCTACCTGTTCCTTGAAGGGTTCGACTTCGGCGTGGGGATGCTCCTGCCGGTTCTCGGCCGCGACAACACCGAGCGGCGCGTGCTGATCAACACGATCGGCCCGGTGTGGGACGGCAACGAGGTGTGGCTGATCGTCGCCGCCGGTGCGACGTTCGCCGCCTTCCCCGGCTGGTACGCGTCGCTGTTCTCCGGCGCCTACCTGCCGCTGCTGCTCGTGCTGCTCGCGCTCATCGGGCGCGGGGTGGCGTTCGAGTACCGGGGCAAGGTCGACTCGGAGCGCTGGCGGCGCAACTGGGACCGCGTGATCGTGCTCGGCTCGTGGATCCCGCCGCTCGGCGTGGGCCTGCTGCTCACCACGACGGTGCTCGGGCTGCCGCTCGACCCGCACGGCAACCGCGTGGGCTCGGCGTTCGAGGCGGTCCGGTGGGACACGCTGCTCGGCGCGCTGGCCGTGGTCGGGTTCTCGCTCGTGCACGGGGCCGCGTTCCTGGCCCTCAAGACGAGCGGTGAGCTGCGGGAACGCGCGCGGCTGCTGGCCGTGCGGATGCTGCCGGTCGCGCTCGCGCCGCTGGTGCTGCTGCTGGTGGTCGTGCAACTGCGCGAGGGCGCGCTGTGGACGCTGGTGCCGTTGGTGATCGCCGTGGCCGGCGCGGTGACGGCGTGGCGGAGGCTGGTCGTCGACCGTGACGGGCAGGCGTTCGCGGCGCTCGGGGTCACGATCGCGGCCGCCGTGGTGACGTTGTTCGGGGCGCTGTACCCGGACGTCCTTCCGTCCACAGTGGACGCGGCGAACTCGCTCACCATCCACAACGCCTCGTCGAGCCCGTACACACTGGAGGTGATGACGTGGATCGGGGCGTTCGGCGCGCCCGCGGTGCTCGTCTACCAGGGCTGGACGTACTGGGTGTTCCGCAAGCGGATCAGCACAGCGCACATCCCGCCGGTGCACACCCCATGAGCTTTCCCGGTCGCACCACCCTTCCCGCCAAAGCGTCCACAATGGACGCAGTGCGACGGGGAAAGGGACCGCTCGGCGCGCTGCCGGCCTTGTCCGCGGCCGCGCGCCGGGCGCTCGCCCTTGCCGCCGTGCTCTCCCTGCTCAACGCCGCCGCACTGGTGGCGCAGGCGTTCCTGCTCGCGTCGGTCGTCGCCGGGCGGCACGTCGGCCTGCTGTTCGTGTTGTTGGGTGTGGTCGCCGCGCGTGCGCTGGTCGCGTGGGGGCTGCGTATGGTCGCGGCGCGGGCGGCCGCCGGAGCGAAGGAGGAACTGCGTGCGAAGGTCGTCGACCACGCGATGCGCCTCGGCCCGGAGGAGATCGCGGGCCGCGGCCCCGCCGAGCTGACCGCACTGGCGACGCGTGGCCTGGACGCGCTCGACGCGTACTTCACCGAATACCTGCCCGCGCTCGTGACGGCGGCGGTGGTCCCGCTGGGCGCGGGCGCGGCGATCCTGTTCGCCGACTGGCCCTCCGCCGTGATCATCGCGCTGACCGTGCCGCTGCTGCCGGCGTTCGCGATCCTCGTCGGCAAGTACACCGCCGAGCGCTCGGCCGCCGCGACCGACGCCCTGCACCGTCTTTCGGGGCAGCTGCTGGAACTCGTGCGTGCGTTGCCGGTGCTGGCGGCCTTCCGCCGTGCGGAGGCGCAGGCGGAGACGGTCCGCCTGGTCTCCGACCGGCACCGCCGCGCCACGGTGGGCACGCTGCGGGTCGCGTTCTCGTCGGCCTTCGTGCTGGAACTCGCGGCGACGCTGTCGGTCGCGCTCGTCGCGGTGCTCATCGGGGTCCGGCTCGTGGGCGGCGACCTCTCGCTCACGATCGGGCTGGGCGTGCTGATCCTCGCGCCCGAGTGCTACCAGCCGCTGCGCACGGTCGGTGCCGCGTTCCACGCCAGCGAGGACGGCGTCGAGGCGGTGCGCCGGGTGGCGGACGTGCTCGCGCAGCCGGTGCTCCCCGAAGGCACCGTCGTGCCGGAGCCCGGGGAGATCCGCGTCGAAGGGCTGAAGGTTCTGCGGCGCAACGGCTTCGCGCCGGACGGCGAGTCGTTCACCGTCCGCCCCGGCGAGATCACGTGGCTGCGCTCGCCAAGCGGTGCCGGGAAGTCGACGACGCTGGCCGCACTCCTCGGCTTCGTCCGGCCCGCGGCGGGTCATGTCACCATCTCGGATGTCGACCTCCCGAACATCCAGATGTCAACATTCAGACAACGGGTGGCGTGGGTGCCCCAGAACCCGGTGTTCACGAGCGAGACGGTGGGCGAGGAGCTGGCCGGAGCGCTCGGGAAGTGGGCCGGAGCACCCGAGCGGCTTCCCGGGTTGCCGGAGGAGCCGCTGAGCGAGGCGCCCGAGGAGCTGGCCGGAGCGCTCGGGAAGTCGGCCGGGGAGCCCGAGGAGCTGCTGGCCGGACTGCTCGACTCGTTGAACCTCGCGGGTTTGGAGTCCGCGCGGCTCGACCAGCTCTCGCTCGGGCAGCGGCAGCGGGTCGCGGTCGCGCGGGCCCTCGCGCGGCCGGACGCCTGGCTGCTGCTGTTCGACGAACCCACCGCACACCTCGACGCCGCCAACGCCGCCCGCGTCCTGTCCGCGATCGAAACCGCGCGCCGCCGCGGCGCCGCGATCGTCATCGCCGCGCACGAACGACCGGAAGCCGTTGCGGCGCAAGGGCACGCGAAGGTGGTCGTGCCCGCGGCCGAGGCGCCCGGGAGCGTGCACGCGCCCGTCGGGAGTCGGCTGACGGACGATGCCGAGAGCCGAAGCGGCCGCGGCCTCTCCGGGAGTCGGCTGGCGGCCGGGAACCGGAGCCTGCGCGCGCCGGTCGGCAGGCGGTCGGCGGGCGGTGCCGAGAGCTGGAGCCTGCGCAGCCTGCTCGGGAGGCGCTTGGCGAGCGGGACCGGGAGCCGGGGCGGGCGCGGGCTCGTGACTCGACTGTCGGCCGGTGCCGGGAGCCGACGCGGCCGTGGGCCCGCCTCGAACCGGCTGGCGGGCGAGAGCCGGAGCCTGAGCGGCCCCGTCAGCAGGCGATCGCCACACGGCGCCCCGCGCGGAAGCCTGCGCGGCCTCGTCGACCGGCGGTTCGCGGGCGGTGCCGGGCTCGGCGCGCTGGCGCTCCTCGCGGGGCTCGCCCTGACCGCCACCTCGGGCTGGCTCATCGCGAAGGCCGCGGAGCAGCCGCCGATCCTGACACTGACCGTCGCCGTCGTGGGGGTTCGGGCGTTCGGGCTTGCCCGCGCGGGGCTGCGCTACGCGGAACGCCTGACCACGCACGACGCCGCGTTCCGGATCGCCGGGCGGTTGCGCGTGGACCTGTGGCGAAAGCTCGTGCGGCTCGGCCCGGCCCACAGCCTGCGGCACGGCGAAAGCCAGCGACGGCTGGTCGCCGACGTCGACACCGTCCGCGACCTCCTGCCCCGGGTCCTCACGCCGCCCCTGGTCGCGGGGACCGTGCTGGTCGCCGCCGTCGTGGTGCAGACCGCCGTCCTGCCCGCGGCCGGGCTGGTGCTCGCCGTCGCCGTGCTGCTGGGCGCGATCGGGGCACCGCTGCTGGCACTGCACCTCGCCCGCCGCGCCACCGCGGCACTCGCCGACGGGCGGCGCGCCGTCACCGCGAAAGTGCTGGCGCTGTTCGAAAGCGCGGCCGAGCTGCTCGCCTTCGACCGCTACCGCGCCCGGCGCGACGACCTCGCCGCCACCGACACCGAACTGGTCCGCCAGGCGCGCCGGCAGGCGTTCGGCGCCGGCGCCGCGGACGGGCTCATCGTGCTGCTTACCGGCCTCGCGGCGACCGTCAGCACCGGTCTCGCGGTCGGCCGCATCGACGCCGCGCTGGTTCCGGTCGTCGCGCTCGTGCCGCTCGCCCTCGGCGAGGTGCTCGCGCTGCTGCCGCCCGTCGCCCAGCACTGGGACACGCTGCGGGACGCTCGCACGCGGCTGGACCTCGACGTCCCGCCCGCCGAAACGCCCGAGCACGGCGACCACGTCGTCCTGCGCGATGCCGACTTCGCCTGGCCCGGCGGCGCTCCCGTCCTGCGGGGCGTGGACCTCGAGATCCCGGCGGGCACGCGCATCGCGGTGGTCGGGGAGTCGGGCGCGGGGAAGTCGACGCTGCTGGCGGCGCTGCTCGGCTTCCTGCGGCCGGTGCGGGGCAGCGCGGTCGTCCCCGCCGAGGTCGCGTGGGCGCCGCAGGACCCGCAACTGGTGTCGACCACGGTCGCGGAGAACCTGCGCCTCGCCGACCCCCACGCCGACGACGCGCGCCTCACCGAAGCCCTGCGCGTGGCGTGCCTGCCCGAGCTGGCCCTCGACACGGTGCTCACCAGCGGGGGCAGCGGCCTCTCCGGTGGACAGGCGCAGCGGCTAGCGCTCGCCCGCGCCCTCGTGGCGGCTCCCGCCGCACGCCTGGTGCTGCTCGACGAGCCGACCGCCCACCTGGACGAGGCGACCGCCCGCGAGCTGCGCGCGAACCTGCGCGAGGCACTCGCCGACCGCACCGTCGTCCAGGTCACGCACCACCCCGGGGAAGCCGCCGACGCCGACCTCGTGCTGGAGGTGCGGGACGGTCACGTGACGGCACGGGTACCGGAAGGCGTCTACTCTTGACCTCGCTCATGGAACCGACGCTTGCCGCCCACGCACTGTCCGCGGCCACCGAGATCACCACCGCCGCGTTGTCCGGCGACGAGCCGGAGGCCGTGCTCGCCTCCGTCGTGCAGAAGGCCGCGGAGCTGGCCAAGGCCGACCTCGGGCTCGTCATGGTGCGGGCGGAGGACGGCGGCGTCTCGGTCGAGGCCGCGTACGGCTCGCACCCGAAGGACCTGCGCGGGCTGCTGCTGCCCGCCGATTCCGTGGCGGGCCAGGTCGCGCGCGGCGGCGAGACGGTGGTGACCGAGGACTTCACCGTCGACCCGCGCACCGCTCCGCACGTGCCCGGTGAGCTGCGGGACTACGGCCCCTTCGCGGCGGCGCCGTTCGGTGCCGGCGGCCGGGTGCTCGGTTCGCTCGTGGTGTACCGGAAGCGTGGCAGCGAGGCCTTCTCACCCGGCACGGTCGAGGTGCTGACGGCGTTCGCGGGCCAGGTCGGCGTGGTGCTGGCGCTCGCGGAGGGCGCGACGGCGCGGCACCGCGTGACGCTGTACCAGGAGCGCGAGCGGATCGCGCGCGAGCTGCACGACGTCATCGTGCAGCGGTTGTACGCCGCCGGTATGCAGCTGGACCGCGTGCGGCGGCGGATGCGGAAGCGGTTCGCGGGCACGGACGCCGCGCGGCTGGGCGAGGCGATCGACCAGCTGGACCAGACCATCGAGGAGATCCGGGGCACGGTGCGCAGCCTGCGCTCGCCCGCGCCGGAACCCGAGCAGTCGCCGCGCACGGACCTCGCCGAGTCCGCCCGCGACGAGGTGCGCATCGCCGAGGAGCTGCTCGGCTACCCGCCCACGCTGGAGCTGTCCGGCGAGTTCGCCGACATCCCCGCCGAGCGGGCCGACCACATCCGCGCCGCGCTGCGCGAGGCACTGTCCAATGTGGTCCGTCATTCCGGCGCGAGCGAAACGCGCGTGACCCTGCACCGCGACGCGCACGAGGTGCGGCTTCGCGTGCGGGACAACGGTTCCGGCGTGCCGCAGGGTGTCGCGACGCGCGGGCTGCGGCACCTCGCCGAGCGAGCGGAGAGCGCGGGCGGGAAGTTCTACCTCAACTCCTCGCCGAGCCTGGGCACGCTGGTGGCGTTCGACCTGCCGCTGGAGCCGGACAAGCGCGCGAGCTGATCGCGGGCCGCCGCGGCGACGTTCGCGGGCACGCCCAGTTCGCCGAGCATGTCGGCCGCGGCCGACATTTCGTCGGTGCGGCGCTTGGCGTGCTTGTACGAACCGGTCACCAGGCGGTCCACAGTGGACTTGTCGGCGTTGGTCAGCTCGGTGACGATGATCTCCCGCAGCCAGTCCTCCAGGCCCGCCGCCCGTGCCGCTTCGAGCGCCTCGACCACGGCCGCCGACATGCCCTTGAAGAACACGCTGCGCAACAGTTTCCGTTCCGCGGCCAGCCCCGCTTCGCCCGGCAGCACGTCGACCGACGCGCCCAGCGACGTGAGGATTTCCGCGGTCCGCTCCGCCGCCGGGCCGCTGGCGAGCATCGGCACCTTCAACCCGCGCCCGGGCACGGGCGCCATGATCGCGATGTCGGTGAACGGCACCTCCCCGGCGATCCCGGCCAGCTGCCGCTTGAGCCCGGGGGAGCCGGTGTTGAGGTCGGCCCAGATCCCGGTCGTCCTCGGCAGTCCGGCACGCAGCGCGTCGACGGCGGCGGAGGCGCTGTTCACGCTGAGCACGAGGTCGGCGCCCTCGGCGGCCTCGGCCTCGGACGACGTGCCGACGACGCCGTCGGTGGCCGCGACGGCCGGGTCGTACCCTCGGACGACCGCACCCGCGGCGACGAGGTCCCGTGCCAGCGCGCCGCCGGCCTCCCCGAGTCCGAGGACGGCGATCGTGACTGGCGTTCCGGACATAGCGGGCTCCTCGGGGTGGTCAGGCACTACGATCCGATTAGACGAGAGCTGCGACAATATTGTCAACAATCGTCGGCGAGGAGTGGGGAACAGTGAGCGAGGACCAGCCGGTGGTGGTCGCGATCCGCGACGCGATCGTGCGCGGCGAGTTCGTGCCCAATCAGCGGCTGGTCGAGGCCGACCTGTCCGCCCAGTTCTCCGCGAGCCGCGCCAACGTGCGGGCCGCGCTGATCGAGCTGGCGAACGAGGGGCTCGTCGAGCGCGTGCAGAACCGGGGCGCGCGCGTGCGGGCGGTGTCCATCGAGGAAGCGGTCGAGATCTCCGAAGTGCGGATGATGCTCGAAGCGCTGTGCGCGGCGAAGGCGGCGGAGCGGATCAGCGACGAGGAGATCGCGGAGCTGCGGCAGCTGGGCGAGGACATGCGCCAGGCCGTCGCGGGCGGTGACGTCGTCGGCTACTCGGCGCTCAACCAGCGGCTGCACCTGCGGGTGCGGGAGATCAGCGGGCAGCGCACGGCCGCGCAGGTGCTGGAACGGCTGCGCGGCCAGAGCGTGCGGCACCAGTTCCGCCTCGCCATGCGCCCCGGTCGCCCGTCGGTCTCGCTGCCCGAGCACCTGGCGATCATCGACGGCATCTGCGCGCACGACCCGGAGCGCGCCCAGGCCGCCGCGCGGGCGCACCTGGAGAGCGTGATCAAGGCGCTCCGCGAGGCCGACGGCGACGTCATCCGCCCCTGACGTCACGTGTCCGCGGCTTCGTGCAACCCGTTGTGCCGGTTGAGTCCTCCCGTGATGCGGGTGACCGCGCGGCGCGGCAACGCCCGCGGCGCCCACGTCGCCACCCGGTGGACGAGACGGCCGGGGTAGGAAACGGTCCTGCCGCGGGCGAAGTCGTCGAGCGTCTTCGCCGCCACGGATTCGGGGGAATCGGCGAAGCGGGGGTCGATGGTGGCGGTGGTGCCGTCGAAGAACCCGGTGTCCACCGCTCCCGGGTGGGCCGCCATGATCCGCACCCCGCTGCCCCGCGTCTCCTCGGCGAGCGCTTCGGTGAAGGACAGGACGAAGGCCTTCGTCGCGGCGTAACCGGCCTGGTAGGGCATCGGCTGGAAGGCCGCGGTGGAGGCGACGTTGATGATGCCGCCCGAGCCCCGCGCCAGCATCTCGCGCCCGATGCGGTGGGTCAGCGTCATCAAGCCCGTGACGTTGAGCGCCACCGCACGCAGGTTCTGCTCGAACGGGCGGCCGAAGAACGGGCCGACCGGACCGTAGGCCGCGTTGTTGAGCAGCAGATCGACCGGCATGGCCAGCGCATCGACCGCGGAAGGGGCGGCGAGATCGGCCGGTATCGCCTCGACCTTGACGCCGTGCCGGTCGCGGATCGTCGTGGCGAGTTCGCGCAGTGCCGCGCCGGACCGGGCGACGAGCACGAGGTTCGCGCCGCGCGCGGCCAGTTCGAGGGCGTACGCCCGGCCCAGCCCCCTCGACGCCCCGGTGACCATCGCCGTCGTGCCGCGGAACTCGTATACGTGCCCTCCCTGGTAGTTCGAGGCTCGAACTTCTAGCGGGCACCGTAACAGCTTCGAGGCTCGAAGGAAATGCTAGGCTGCCGCCGTGGGTGAGCGGGAGCTGGCGGCGGCCGTGCGGGCCAACCACGAGGTCTTCCTGCGCACCGCGGACCGCATCGGCCCGGTGCTGGCGGCCCACGGGCTGACCGAAGCCACCGCGCAGGCCCTGCTGATGATCGATCCCGACGAGGCGCCCCCGTCGATGAAGACCATGGCCGAGCGGCTCCACTGCAACGCGCCCAACCTGAGCTTCGTCACCAACCAGCTCGTCACCCGCGGCCTGGTCGAACGCGTGGCGGACACGCGCGACCGGCGGTCCCGGGCGCTGGTCCTCACGGGCGAAGGACGGCGGGTGCGTGCCGAAGTCGAGCGGGAAACGCTGCGGCGCAGCCCGTTCTCCCGGCTGGACGCGGACGAGCTGAAGACGCTGGTGTCGCTTTTGGACCGGGCGCTGGAGCAGTCCTAGCGCGCCACGCCCTCCACGGTTTCCAGCACCGTGCCGAGCAGCGCGGCCAGCGTCCGGCGGTCCTCTTCGGACAGGTTCGCCAGCGCCGTCCGCTCGGCCGCGAGCTGCTGGGGCAGCAGTTCGTCGATCAGCTCGACGCCCTTGTCGGTCAGCCGCACCTGCACGACGCGCCGGTCGCGCTCGCTCGCCGTGCGGGAGACCAGGCCCATGCGGGCGAGCCGGTCGAGCCGCTTGGTGATCGCCGCGCCCGAGGACAGCATTTCGCGGCTGATCTGCCCGGGGTTGAGCACTTCGTTGCGCCGCAACGCACACAGCACGTCGAACTCGGCCCGCGTCAGCTCGTGCCCGGCGAGCAGGTCGTCGGTGTCGCGGCGGATCAGGGACGCGAGCCGCAGCACGCGGCCGATCACCGCCATGCCGGAGGTGTCCAGCTCGGGCCGCACCTCACCCCACTGGCGCCGGACTCTGTCGATGAGATCGCTCACCGGAACGCTCCTTCGGGCCGGTTACTTCGATAGTATTTTACCTGTGAAATATGTGGACCGTCACGACCTCCGCCGAGCGCTCGCCCTCCACGGCTGGTGGCGGCTGCGCCCGGTGGCGGGGCCTGCCGGGACCTCGGCACTGCGGGCCATGACCGGGGCGAACATAGTCCTCGTCGCGGTGGTGCTCGCAGGGCACACCGCCTTGGCGCCCGCCGCCGCGTTCGGCGGGATGACGGCGGTGCACGCGAGGTTCGCGCCCTACCCCGTGCGCGCGCGGCTGCTCGCCGCCGTCGGCGCCGGGCTCGTGCTGTGCGTGGCGCTCGGCAGCGTGGTCGCGGCCGCGGGCTGGGGACCCGTGCCGGTGGCGGTGCTGGTCGCCGTCGTCGCGGCCGTGGCGAAACTGCTCACCGACGCGGTCGCCGCCGGCCCGCCCGGCGGGCTGATCTTCGTGTTCGCCGTCGCGACGACCGCCGTGCTGCCGGTGTCGTGGTCGCAGGCGGCGGTGCAGACGGGTGTCGCCGCACTCGCCGCCGTCGTCGCGTGGTGCGTGGGCATGGCGGGCTGGTTGTTCTTCCGCGAGCCGCACGAGAAAGCGCCTTCCTGGCGGGAAAGCCTGCTGGCCGCCGTGCGCCTGCCGTCGCACGAACTGCCGCGGGCGGCGAAGGTCGGCCTCGGGGTGCTCGCCGCCGGGCTGCTCGCGCACTTCCTGCACCTCGGTCACCCGTACTGGACGATGATCGCGGCCGCCGCCGTGCTGCAGTCCACCCACCTCAACCACACGGTGCACCGCACGGTCCAGCGCGTGCTCGGCACGCTCGTCGGGGTGGTGCTCGGCGGTCTGCTGCTCGCCGCCGACCTGCCGACGCCCGCGAAGCTCGCGTGCATCGTCGTCGCGCTGTTGTGCGGGGAGCTGACGGTCATCCGCAACTACGCGCTCGCGATGGTCTTCATCACCCCGCTCACGCTGCTGCTGAGCTCGCTGCTCACCCCGCCGGACGCGTTCGGCCTCGCGTCGGACCGGCTGCTCGACACCGTCCTCGGCGCGCTCGCCGGGCTCGCCGCGGCGCTCGTCCGGCCCGGCCGCGGCTACTCGCTGGCGGCCGCGTGACTACTTCCCGCGGCGCGCGACCCACGCCGCGGCCTGCGTGCGCCGCTGCATGCCGAGCTTCGCGAGCACCGACGTCACGTAGTTCTTGACGGTCTTCTCCGCCAGGAACAGCCGTTCGGCGATCTCCCGGTTGGACAGCCCGTCGCCGATCAGCTCCAGCACGCTGCGCTCGCGTTCGGTGAGCTGGTCGAGCTCGTCCTCCCGCGGGTGGCGCAGCTTGTCCAGCACGCGGGCGGTGGTGAGCGGGTCCAGCAGCGAGCGCCCGGCGGCCACCTCGCGCACGGCGTTCACGACGTCCTGCCCGCGCACCTGCTTGAGCAGGTAGCCCGAGGCCCCGGCCATGATCGCGCCGACCATGGCCTCCTCGTCGTCGAACGCGGTGAGCACGAGGCACTGCGGGGGGTTCGGCTTGGAGCGCAGCTCGCGGCACAGCGCCACGCCGTCCCCGTCGCCGAGCCGCACGTCCACCACCGCCACGTCGGGCTCGACGTGCATCGCCACCGCGAGCGCCTCGTCGGCGCTGCTCGCCTCCGCGACCACCTCGATGTCCGGCTCGTCGCTCAGCAGCTCCCGCAGCCCGCGCCGGACCACCTCGTGATCGTCGACGAGCAGCACCTCGATGGCCATACCTGAAGAGTAGAGCCACGCGCAGCGTGTCCGAGGGGGCGGTGGTCGGGCGAGGGGCCGGCCTAATGGGCCCAGATCCGCCGTGACGCGCCTTCCGGGTCGGACTCCACGGTGACCTCCGTGTCCCAGATCCGCGCCAGGCGCTCACCCGGTTCGTACTCGGGCCAGCCGGGGTCGCCGGTCGCGGCGAAGGACGTCCACGCCTTGCGGAACTCCTCGGACAGCGCCGTCGCCTCGGGCGGCACCGGGCTGCCGAGCAGCATCGCGCCGAGCTGCCCGTCGAAGTTGCCGAACGTCAGCGGCAGGTCGAGCCCGTGGCAGCAGCCCAGCAGACCGCCGAACGCCGGGCTGGGCCAGGTCAGCTCGTACAGGAACGTGCGGCCGGGGTGGTTCTGCGCGCACCACGTCGTCGGCATGCGGAAGATCGCGTCGGACATGATCAGCACGTAGAGGTCCGGGTCGGACAGCTGCGGGTACGCCGTGCGGTAGCCGTCGATCGACGCGCCCACCGCGGCGGCCGTCGCCGCCGGGTCCTTCGCGGTCACGTCCTCGTTCGCGGAGAACAGGCGGTACTCGTCCCGGTTGAACCCCACGACCAGGTCGACCTCGCCCCGCAGCCGCTCCCACGGCAGCCCCGCGACGACGTCCCCGTCGATGACGGGGCCGAAGGGCGTGATCGTGCCCGGCACGGCCTGCACGCCGTGGATCGCCTCGGACGGCAACGCGCCGAACGCCTCCGCGGTCAGCTCCGCGCCGAGCGCGGCGGCGATCCGTGCCGCGGTCGCGCGGGCGGTGTCCTCGGACTGGAACCCGCCGGCGACGCTCTGCCCGATCGCCCGGTGGAACAGCCCGCGCCCGGCCTCGGCGGCGGTCAGGGCGGCCACGGCGGTGCCACCGGCGGACTCCCCGAAGAGCGTCACGTTGTCCGGGTCGCCCCCGAAGGCGCGGATGTTGTCCTGCACCCAGCGCAGTGCCGCGAGCTGGTCGAGGAACGCCCGGTTGCCCGCCGAATCCGGCAGCCAGCCGAACCCCTCGAACCCCACCCGGTAGTTCAGCGACACGACGACCACGCCGCCGCGGGCGAGGTTCGCGCCGTCGTACTCCGGCTGCCGCGACGTGCCCACGATGTACGCGCCGCCGTAGAGCCACACCATGACCGGCAGGCCGCTCGCGCCGGGATCCGGGGTCCAGACGTTGACGGTCAGGCACTCCGGGTCGTCGCCGGGCGTCCAGCTCGACGGCACCCCCGGCAGCAGCGTGCTCTGCGGGACGTCGGCGCTGTAGCGCGTGGCGTCGCGGGTGCCTTCCCACTGCTCCGGTGGTTGTGGCGGCAGGAACCGCCGGACACCGTCGAGGGGTGCGGCGTAGGGGATGCCGCGGAAGGCGCTGACCCCGTCGGTCGTCTGGCCGCGCACGGCGCCGTGTGTCGTCTGCACTCGAGGTTCCACGATCCAGATCTACCACGGAGTTCACCGCGCACACGGTCTTTTGCCTCGTTCGCCGGCAGGCGGGTGGGCCTTGGTGCAGGTCGTGGTGGTCGGCTCGGTGCTCGGAGCGGCCGGTGGGGGTGCGGGCGGCTGGGCCGTGCTGGTGACGGGCGGGGGTGTGCGGATCGAGGTGACGGTCGGCGCCGGCGAGTTCGGGCGACGGCACGGCGGACCCCACAGCCCGGTGCCCGCCTGCCTCGCGGCGGTCTCGGCGTCGGCGAGGCGTGGGTCGCCTGCCGCGAGCGGGTCCGGAGAGTATTTCGCGTAGCCGTTCCGCAAAGCGATCATCGAATAGTTCGTGCCGTCCGGAAGGTCGATCATGGCGAGTGATCCGGATCCGGTGTCGACGATTTCGGCGGTCACCCTGTCGCCGGTCAAGAAAGCGCTTGCCCAGTTGGCCGACTCGATGGAGAAACAATCTCCGGCGGCGGGGGCCGCGAGACCCGCGGCCCGAATTGAAAGCGCTTTCCCACTCGGATCCGCAAGGTCCACAGTGGTGCCACGGACACTCATGACGGTGTAGGTAGTCGCAGCTGGGTGCGGGGGAAGGGGGGACGGGGTGGCCGCAGCGGTGCTGTCCGGCACGGCCGGCCTGCCGAAAACCGCGGTCACGGTGAACAGCGCTCCGAATGCGGTCAGCGTGATCTTGAGCCAGAGCGGCACAGGTCTGTTCAGCACGGGGGCTTCTCTTTTTCCGGGGGTGCGCGATTTACTTTTCCGGGGTTGCGGGAAGATTAGCGGCCGATGGCACCCCTGGACACCCCGCGGCTGACCCCGGACGGCCGTTTCCCCGCCGCCACCGCCGAATTCACCGCACTCGACGTGCGGACCACCGGCCTGCGCCCGGGGCACGTCGTGGAGGTGGCGGCGGTGCGCGTGCGAGCCGACGGCACGACGGTCGCCGAGTTCGCCACGCTCGTGAACCCCGGCTGGCACGTGGCGCCGGGGCCGGCGCCGCTGCACCGGATCAGCCGCCGCGAGCTGGACCGCGCGCCGGAGTTCCGCGAAGTGCTGGGGCCGCTGCTCGACCTGTGTCACGGCAGCGTGGTGGTGGCCCACAACCTGCCGTTCCTGCGGGAGTTCCTCGCCGCCGAGGTGGCGCGGCTGGACGTGGAGCTGCCGCCGCTGCCCGCGGTGTGCACGCTCGACGCGGCGCGTCAGGTGCTGGGCCTGCCCAACGTGCTGCTGAGCACGGTCGCGGTGGCGCTCGGCCTCGGCGAGTTCCCCGCCCACCTGGCGCTGGCCCACGCGCGCACGGTGGCGGCGGTGGCGTCGTCACTGGTCACGACGCACGGCCTGTTGTTCACGGCACCCCCGTCGTACCCACCGCTGCCGAGGCTCCCGGCGAGCGGCCACCTGTTCCCGCGCGGCGAGGCCGCGGTGCGGGAGCAGGTGTGGCTCGCCGACCTGACGGCCCGGCTGCGGCTGAGCGAACGGGAACCGCGGCACGAGGCGTACCGGCAGGCGCTGACCGCGGCGGTCGCGGACGTGGACTTCACCCCGGACGACGCGGCGGAGCTGACGACGGTCGCGATGGACGGGGGTATCCCCGCCGGCCGCGCGCACCTGGAGTTCGTGACGGCGCTGCGCGAGGTCGCGGAGGAGGACGGCGCGCTGGCCGAGGCCGAGGCGGCGGACCTGACGGCACTCGCGAAGATGCTCGGGGTGCCCGAGGCCGTCGGCGAGCTGCGCCACGCCCAGCACCCCGAGCCGCGCAGGCTGCTGGTGCTGGGCGAGACGCAGGAGTCGGACGCACTGCGGGCGGCGGCGCTCGCGGCGGGCATCCAGCTCGCGAGGGAGCTCGCCCCCTCGGTCACGCACATAGCCCTCACCGACGACGTCCCCCGGCACGACCCGCGCCTGACGGAGGCCAGGGAGCTCGGCATCGCGGTACTGGACCTCGGCTCGGCGTGGCCGGCACTGGGCCTGCTCGACCCGGCGGCCACCGCCCCGCTCGCCCGCCCGCTGTCCGCGCCGCGCACCCTCCCCGCGGCGCACGTCTGGGCCGCGAGGGGCCTCATGGTCGCCGGCCTGGCCGTGATGCTGTTCTCGCTGCTCACCCTCGTCGCCGGCGCCCCACTGGCCAGCTCGGCGGCGCTGGCCGTACTCGGCGTCGCGGCCCTGTGCACAGGCTGGTACCTGAGCGAGCCGATGGTGCGTTAGCTGCCCGCCACGGGAAAGCGGTGCTCGTTCCGGTCCAGCTTCGCCTCGGCGGCGGCCAGCAGGTCCACGCCCAGCACGTCGGCCAGGCGGAGCAGGTACAGCACCACGTCGGCCAGTTCGTCGTGCACGTTCGCGGCCAGGTCGGGGTCCTCCAGCGCCCGTGCGGACTCCTCCGGCGTCAGCCACTGGAACAGCGCCGTCAGCTCGCCGACCTCGCCGGACAGGGCCATGACCAGGTTCTTCGGGGTGTGGTACCGCTCCCAGTCGCGGGCGGCCGCGAACTCGCGGAGGCGGGAGACGATCTCGTCGAGGGTCACGGCGACGAAGTATGACCCGTGTGAGGTGCGAGTCCTCCATCCGTGCGCGCGGAACGCATGCGGTATCACTGTGGGTATGTCGCCGATCCCCGAGCTCCAGCAACGGCAGATCGATCGTTGGTGTGAACGGCGCGTCCCGGCGGACAAACGGATCGTCTCCCGCTGGCGCGGGCGCATGGTGACCCTGGTGGAGAAGCGCCCCGAGTGGTCCGTCGAGCCCGGCGAGCGACCCTTCGCGCAGCTGCGGTACGGCGTGGACGGCATGTGGACCCTCTACTACTGGTCCGAGGAGCTGGGCCGCTGGCGGAAGTACCCGGACAGCGTCCGCGAGAACTCACCCGTCCCGCTCCTCGCCGACATCGATCGCAGCACCTACGGGGAGTACTTCTTCACCGGTTGAGCTGACACAGAGTGGCCGCCACCTGCGGAAAGACAACGCTCCTGGGTGACCGTGGTCGCCTTTCGGGTCCGGCAGGATGGTCCGGGTGAACCCGGACCTGCGCGCGTACCTGCGCTCGCTCGACGCGGAGACGCTGGCCGAGCTGCTGTACGCCGAGGCGGAGCGGGACACCCGGTTGCGGCAGGAGCTCGAGGCCCGGGCGGCGACCGCGAGCAAGGCCGGCCCGGCGCTCGACGTCCTCGAACGCCTGCTCGACGCCGGCACCCAGGCCGATCTCACCCCGCTCGCCCGCCGCACCCTCGACGGGCTCACCCACGCGACCGCCGCGGAACGCCGCCGCGCGCTCGCCCTCTACGCGCGCGCCTGCGCGACCCACCCACCGGCGCCGGACCAGCTCGCCGACTGGCTCCTCGGCCTCGCCTTCCACCGCCCCGACTGGCCGGAGGCCGACCTCGCGCAGTTCGCCGGCGCGCTCGGCGACGCCGGCCTGGCCCGTATCAAGTCCACTGTGGACGCTCTGCTGGCCGGCAAACCCGGCCCGCGCCGGGACACCGCGCGCCGCCTCGCCGAGCAACTCGCCGAGGTCACCGGCGACGTCGACACGCTGCTGGGCATCCTCGCCGCGAAGCCGCCGACGCAGGAGGTGGGGCTGCGCATCATCCGCGCGCTGCGGTCGGCGGGACGGCACGGCGAGGCGATCGCGTACGCCGCGCGCACGTTGGTGCACGGCGAACGCCCCCGCGGCGGCCTGCTCGCCCTGCGCCGCGCCGAGTTCCGCCGCAACCCCGGCCCCGCGAGCTACACCGCCCTCCGCGAGGCCGCCGGTGAGCAGTGGCCGCAGGAGCGCACCGCCGCGCTGACCGCGCTCGCCGAGCAGGAACCCGCGGCCGCGATCCCCGTCTACCGCCTGTACGTCGAGGAACTGATCGCGCAGAAGGACGTTTCCTGCTACCAGCAGGCGGTCCGCGTGCTCAAGGAGCTGCGTGCCCTGCACCGCCGCGCCGGGACCGCCGACGAGTTCCCGCCGTACCTCGGCAGGCTCCTCGACCGGCACCGCCGCAAGACCCGCTTGCTCGTGGAGATCCGCAACGCCCGGATCGCCATGCCGAAGACCGTGGCGCACCGGGGCACTGCCACGATGAGCGCATGAGTCCGGTCAGCCGCGGTCGCAAGAAGAAGAACAAGAAGAAGCCCGCCACGCCGGACGCCGGGCTGCGTGCCGGTTTCGAAGACGCGCTCGAGGCGTTCGAGGAGGTCGCGGACTCCGACGACGTGCTCGACGTCGAACTGCTGACCTCCGAGGTGCTCGGCAGCTTCTGGCTCGTCGGCGACCCGCACGCCGCGACTCACGAGATCGGCTTCCCGCTCGTCAGCTACGCCGCCGCGAAGCAGAACGCCGCCGGGTTCGCGCTGCTCTGCGCGCTGCAAGCGCTTTCTCCCGGCGACGAACTGCGTGAACGGGCCCGCGCGGCCGCCGCGAGGCTCGCCGCGCTCGGCATGCGGGAGCCCGCCTGGGCGGCCGCGCTCGGCGAGGTCGTGGTCGAGGAGTGCCACCACCAGACCGACGTGTACGGGGACCAGTCGTTCCTGCTGTTCCTGTGCGAGCGCGGCGGCCGGCGGCACGGGCTCGTCGTCGAGACCGACCGCTACGCCGGGGTGCTGGAGGCGTACCTGACGACCGAGCACGAGGAGATCCTCGCCGAGCTGGCGCAGAACCGGCACGAGCTGCTGGTCACCGGTCCGCTCGCGTTGCCGAAGGCCCGCCGGATCGTCGAGGACGCGATGGCCGTCAACGACCAGGTGGCGGCCCAGCTGCTCGAACCGGTGGCCGACGACCCGGTCACCGACGCCCGCGCCCACCTGCTCGCCCGGCTGCTCGCCATGCCGCCGGCCGAACCGCGGCCGGAGCCGCGACCGCACGACGAGGACGTGGTGCGGCGGTTCCTCGACGAGCACGGGAGCTCCGGCGCCGGGTACCTGCGGGAGCTGGTCGAGTTCGGCGAGGACGTCGACGAGGGCGAGCCGCTGCGGGTCAGCCCCGGGAAGTTCGAGTTCTTCCTCGACGACCTGCTGCACGCGCAGGACCCCGACGACGACGCGCTGGAGTCGCTGCGGGACGTCTCACTCGCGTGGGCGGGCTGGCAGGGGCGGCGCCAGGGCCTGTCCGACGCCGCGGTCGAGCACCTGCTCGCCGAGGTCGAGGAGATCTTCGACGACTTCTTCGCGCACGACGAGGAAGAAGCGGCGGGAGAGCTCCCGGTGGCCTTGCGGCGGTAGGCCAGGATGTGCCGGTGACCGATCTCCGGGGCTACCTCCGCTCGCTCGACGCCGAGACCCTCGCCGAACTGCTGTACGAGCAGGCCGGACGTGACCCGGAACTGCACGCGCGGCTCGCGCTGCGGGCGGGAGGGGAGTCCGCCGACGCGCTCGGCCCCGGTGAGGCCACGAAGATCGTCGCGGTGCTGGACACCCTGCAGCGGCTGCTCGACGCCGGTTCCACGGCCGACCTGGCGCCGCTGGCCCGGCGCACGGTCGACCGGATCCTCAAGGCGCAACAGGACGATCCGGGCGTGCTGCGCAAGGCCCTCGCGCTCTACGCTCGCGCGTGCGCGGCGCATCCGCCCGCGGACCTCGCCGACTCGCTTGCGGCGCTCGCGCTCGACCACGGCGTCGCGGTCGAGCTGCCCGCTTTCGCGCAGGCGCTGGGCAGCACCGGGCTCGCGCGCCTGAAGTCCATTGTGGACGATGCGGGCGGCCCGGCCGCGGCGAAACTCGCCGAACAGGTCGCGGAACTCTCCGGCGATGTCGACGCTCTGCTGGAGATCCTCAAGCGACAGCCGCAACGGCTCGACGTGCGGCTCAAGATCGTGCGCGTGCTGCGGGGTGCCGGGAGGACGGCCGAGGCCGTCGCGTACGCCGCCCGAGCGCTCAACCAGAACGACGACGCGGTCAAATCCCGTGGCGCCGAATTCCGTCGTGCGCCTTCGGAAAAGACTTTCCTCGCGTTGCGCGAGGCCGCTGTCGAACTCGGCCGGTGGGAAACGGAACGGGAATCCGCGCTGGCGGTGCTCCGCGAGCACGCGGAAACGGGGGAACAGGGCGCCGACGAACTCGTGCGCGCGCTGCTCGCCGAAGAACGCCCCGACGAGGCCTGGCAGGCGGCCCGCCGGTACCCGTGCTCGCTGCCAGTGCTGCTGCACGTCGCCGAGCTGCGGGAAAGCACCGCTCCGGGTGAGGTGTTAGACGTGTACAAACTCCATGTCAATCACCTGATCGAGCAGAAAGACGCGGCGCATTACGAACAGGCCGCGAAGTGCCTGCGCAAGATCCGGCAGTTGCACCGGAAGGCGGGCACACCGGAGGAATTCGGGCAGTACCTGGCCGGACTCGTGGCCGTCCACAAGCGCAAGGCGCGGTTGATCACCGAAATCCGCCAGGCGCGGATCGCGTTGCCCAAGGGGTGACGGGAACCCCGGCGCGCGCCGGTGCCACTATGTGACGCATGACCGAGCTGCCCCAGCAGGAATCCAGCGACGCCGCCGAGAGCGGGAGCGAACTCCTCGAGGAGGTCCTGCGTGAGTTCGCCGAACTGGACTCGGCCGCCGAGCCGCTGCGCGTCGAGCTGGTCACGTCCGAGATCCTGGGCGAGTGGTGGGAGGCCGGCGACGACCTGGCCGCCGAGCTGATCGAGTTCGCCGAGGTCGCGCCGGAGCCGGAGCGGCTCGTCGCCCCGCTGGCGGCCCTGCGGGCGCTGGCGCCCACCGAGGAGCAGCGCGAGGCCGCCGGGTTCGCACTGGACAAGCTGGGCCTCGGCGAGCCGGACTGGGCGCGTTCGCTCAACCAGGTCACCGTCGGCGAGTGCTGGCGCACCGCCGACGTGTACGGCGACGAAACCTCGGTCCTGTGCGTGTTCGGCGAGGGCGAGTCGGCGCACGGGCTGCTCGTGTCGATCGGCTACGCCCTGTTCGGCGGCTGGGCGGACGAGGCGGTGATCGTCGAGTCACCCGCCGAGGTGATCGCCGAGATGCAGGGGCAGGCCGCGGAGAGCGGCAACCTCGTCACGTGCGAGCGGATCACGCCCGGCCGCGCGCACCAGCTGCTCGCCGACGCGTTCGTCGGCACCGAGCTGCAGACCGAGCCCGAGGTCACCGACGACTACGTGCGCTTCCGCGCGCTCGCGATGGCCCGCACCCGCGCGCTGCCCGAGCCCGAGCCCGCCGACCCGCCGCGCGTGCTGTCCACCGAGGAGCAGGCCGAGGCGATCGACGCGTTCTTCCTCGCCACCCCCGAGGTCGAGGACACCGAGGCCGCCAGGGTGTGCGCGCTGCGGCTCATCGAGTTCGGCCTCGAGCACGACCCCCGTGACCCGCTGCGCGTCGGCCCCGACAAGCTGGCCTCGTTCGTCGACCTGGTCGACGACGGCGCGATCGAGCTGACCGACGAGCAGGACGAGGCGCTGGAGCGGGTGCTGCCCGCGTGGGCGCGCTGGGGCGCGGTGCGCGACGGCCTGCCGGAGGACGCCGTCGAACCGCTGCTCGAAGCGGTCGAGGACCGCATCTACGAGCGCACCCTCGAAACCGAGTCCACGCTCGACGCCTACCTCGACGGCGCGGAGGACCTCGACGAGGCGGGCGCCGCCGACGTGCTGGAGCGCCGCCAGTTCGCGATCCCCTCGGTCTACACGGAGATCGCCGACGAGGAGGTCGAACTTGACCCCTCGGACCCGGAGCAGCGCCGCCTGCTGGTCATCGGCGAGCACCCGGACTTCCAGGAGTCACTGGCGGAGGACGACCTCGACGAGGAGGCCTTCCTGCGGCTGGCCGCCCACACGACGGTCGTGGACCAGCTGTGGGACGACGAGCCGCCCGAGGTGTGGCAGACGGCCCAGCGGCTGCTCGCCAGGGGTCTCCACCGCGCCGACGTCCTCGCGCAGCTGGCGGGGGTGCTGGAAGAGCGGCTGGAGACGGGTGAGGGCGACAGCCTCGAGTTCGACCTCGACGACTACCTCCGCGCCCTCGACGAACTGGGCTGACGCCTCACGGCCCCGCCGTGGGCTCGGGGGTCTTCTCCGCGCGGTCCGCGAGCGCGTCGTCGAAGTCCACGACGAACGCTCCGGCCGCCATCGCGAGCAGCACCACGATGCCCAGCACCGCGCCGATCCACGTGAACACCGCATTCAGCATCGGCGTGCCTCCTCCCTGGTCGAGGTGCGTTTTCCTGCTCAATCCAGGGTGCGGTCCACCGGATGCGGGCGGTATCGGCCAACCGGTTACTGACCGGGTGACAACATCAGCCGTTCGGCCGAGCCCCCACTACAGCTTGCGCAGCCGGACGCGGTTGATCGAATGGTCGGCGTCCTTCCGCAGGACCAGGGTGGCCCTCGGCCGGGTGGGCCGGATGTTCTCGATGAGGTTCGGCTCGTTGATCGTGCGCCACAGGTGCAGCGCCTCGGCGCGGGCCTCGTCGTCCGGCAGGTCGGCGTAGTGGTGGAAGTGCGAGGCCGGGTCGGCGAACGCGGTCTGGCGCAGCTTGAGGAACCGCTCGACGTACCAGTGCTCGATGTCCTCGGTGTGCGCGTCCACGTAGATCGAGAAGTCGAACAGGTCCGACACCATCAGCCGCGGGCCGGGCTGCAGCACGTTCAGGCCCTCGATGATGAGGATGTCCGGCTGGCGCACGACCTGCTCCTCGCCGGGCACGATGTCGTAGGCCAGGTGCGAGTAGACGGGCGCGCTGACCTCCTCGGCGCCGGACTTCACCTCGGCGACGAACCGCAGCAGCGCGCGCCGGTCGTAGCTCTCCGGGAAACCCTTGCGGTGCATGATGCCGCGCCGGACCAGTTCGGCCCGCGGGTAGAGGAACCCGTCGGTGGTGACGAGGTCGACGCGCGGGTGGTCGGGCCAGCGGGCGAGCAGGGTGCGCAGCAGGCGCGCGGTGGTCGACTTGCCGACGGCGACGCTGCCGGCGATGCCGATCACGAACGGCACCTTCGTGCCCCGGCAGTCCTCGCCGAGGAACGTCGTGGTCGCCTCGTACAGCCGTTGCCTGGCGGCGACCTGCAGGTTGATCAACCGGGACAGCGGGAGGTAGACCTCCGCGACCTCGTTGAGGTCCACCTGCTCGCCGAGCCCCCGCAGGCGCAGCAGTTCCTCGGCGGTCAGCGGCAGGGGAGTGCTGCGCCGCAGCTCTCGCCATTGCTCCCGGTCCAGTTCGACGTAGGGGCTGAGCTCACGAACCCGCGGCATTCCCACACTCCTTGCCCGTCGGTGGGCTGGCGTCGATACAGCGCCTTGCGGGGGTTCCCGCACCCCGTCGGTCCTCCTGAGCCGATCCTCCTTCGTCGGATCCGCTCCGTGTGGTGCCTCCGAAGTAGCGCCCCTTTTACGGTAGGTCGAACCGCGGAGAACCGCCCTGTGAGTTACTGCACGCCGAAGACCTCGGCCCAGGCCGCGGCGACCTGACGGGCGCAGGTTTCCGGGCGCACGCCGCCAACGCCGGTACCGAGCCCCGGCATCGCGATGGTGTCCACCACGGCACGCACGTCCACGCCGTGTTCCAGCCTGCCGTCGCGCCACTTCAGGAACACCGCGCGGGCCGCGAGGTACGGGTGCACGGTGTCCTCGGGCAGGCGTTCACCCGGCTCACGCATCGTCGGCGCGCTGATCAGCCACGCGGGCGCGGGTTCGCCGGTGGGCACGATCACCGCTTCGCCGATGGGCAGTTCACCACCGTGGTAGGCGAGCACGGCACTGCGCACGTTCTGCTCGATCTCCGGGAACGCCCTGGCGTACACGGCGTCGATACCGCCACGCATCCAGCCGAAGGAGTTCGCCGGGCTCACGACGGCCTCCGCCGCCACGTCGAGCACCGAGCCGTGGTGCACGCGGACCGAGCCCTTCAGCCGGTCCAGAACCGAGTGCCAGGCACGGAAGAGCGGCTCGTCGACAGCGCACAGCACGAGCGACGGAGTGGAGGGGGAGACCCGATCGTCGGTGCCCTTGGACGTGGCGTGCGTGCCCGAATCGGCGGTCACGCGTACACCATGCCAAAAAATGCCACTTCCGGTAACTCCCGGAGTCCCGCACCGCCTGAACAGACCAGTGCTTCCCTGCCGATAACCTGGCGTAGTGACACGGATCGCATACTTCGGACCCGAGGGGACCTTCACCGAGCAGGCGGCGCGCTCGCTCGCCGCGGACGGGGACGAGCTCGTTCCATTCGAGACGATCCCGCTCGCGCTCTCGGCTGTGCGCAAGGGCGAAACCGACGCCGCGTGCGTGCCGGTGGAGAACTCCGTCGAAGGCGTCGTGCCCGCGACGCTCGACACCCTCGCCGAGGGCGAGCCGTTGATCGCCTTCGCCGAAGCGTTGCTGCCGGTGCACTTCAGCGTGCTGACCCGGCCCGGCACCACCGAGATCCGCACGGTCGCGAGCCACCCGCACGCGCTCGCGCAGGTGCGGCTGTGGGTCGAGGCGAACCTGCCCGGCGCGAGGTCCGTCGCCACGTCGTCCACGGCCGCCGCGGCGGTCGCCGTGCAACGCGGTGACTTCGACGCCGCCGTGACCGCGCCCGTCGCGGTCCAGCACTACCCGCTGGAGGTGCGGGCCACCGAGGTCGCCGACGTGCGGGACGCGCGGACCCGGTTCCTGCTGGTCCGCAGGCCGCGGCAGCCGCTGCCGGAGCCGACGGGGGCCGACCGCACGTCGATCGTCGCGGCCGCCGCGAACCGCACCGGCGCGCTCGCCGAGCTGCTCACCGAGCTGGCGGGCCGCGGCATCAACCTGACGCGCCTCGACGCGCGTCCCGCCCGGGGGAACTTCGGCGAGTACCGGTTCTTCATCGACTTCGAGGGCCACGTCGCCGAGCCGCGCATCGGGGACGCGCTCACCGCGCTGCGCCGCCGCTGCCGCAACGTCCGGTTCCTCGGCTCGCACCCCCGCGCGGACGGGGTTCGAGCCACGATCGCCGAATCGGCGGGCAACGAGGACTTCGTCGACG
Organism: Amycolatopsis sacchari; assembly: GCF_900114035.1. Taxonomy (GTDB): domain Bacteria; phylum Actinomycetota; class Actinomycetes; order Mycobacteriales; family Pseudonocardiaceae; genus Amycolatopsis_E; species Amycolatopsis_E sacchari. The sequence continues at coordinate 345,357 of NZ_FORP01000006.1, forward strand.
CCGCGGACTGGGTCGCGGCCGTCCGCCGGGGGGAGCAGGCGTGAAGCTGTACCTGATCCGGCACGCCGAGAGCACGGCGAACGTGCGGAAGATCCTGGACACGGCGCTACCGGGGCCGCCGCTCACCGACCTGGGACAACTGCAGGCGCAAGCGCTTGCGGACCGGCTCGCCGGTGAACCGATCGCCGCCGTCTACGCCTCGCGCGCCATCCGCGCCCAGCAGACCGCGGCGCCGCTGGCCGCCGCGCTGATGCGGGAGGTGCAGGTGATCGACGGCGTGCACGAGATCAACGTCGGTGACCTGGAGGGGCGGGGCGACCGGGAGGCGCTGGTGGCGTACGCCGCCACGGTCCACCCGTGGACGAGGGGTGACCTGGAGGTCGCGATGCCCGGCGGCGAGAGCGGGCAGCAGGTGCGGGCGCGGTACCTGGCGGCGGTCGCGGAGCTGCGGGCGAAGCACGAGCAGGACCCGGCGATCGCGCTCGTCAGCCACGGTGGCGCGATCCGGGTGGCGGCGGAGTGGCTGGCGGACAACGTGCGGCCGGAGCTGGCGGACCAGGGGCTCATCCCGAACACGGGGATCGTCGAGCTGGAGTCCGTGCCCTCCGGCGGCTGGACCTGCCTGACCTGGGTCGGCATCGAAATGTGAATCGCCTTGTTGCGTTTTCACCTGTCGTGGCGACTTCCGGTAACAAAATGGCATGGTCCACACAACCCGGTGCGTGGCCCGAACGTCTCCCGGGTAGTGCTCGAACAGCACAGGGAGGCGAGAACATGGTGCGAGTGAGGATCTCTCGGATCGGACTGGCGGCCGCCGCGGCCGGGATCGCGGTCGGCGTGGCCGCGTGCGGCCAGGGGACGGACAACGCCCAGCCCCAGCCGAGCACGACGACCACGACCGCGAGCTCGGAGAGCACGTCGGCGAGCCCGAGCCCGACGACGTCGACCAGCACGACGACGCAGGCGCAGGGGGCCCCGCCCGCGACGCAGACCGACAACGGGCTGTGCAAGTCGGGCGACCTGAAGCTTTCACTCGGCCGGGGGGACGCGGCGGCCGGCACCGTGTACCGGCCGCTGGTCTTCACCAACGTCAGCAGCCACTCGTGCGTCATCCAGGGCTTCCCCGGCGTGTCGTACGTCGGCGGTGCGGACGGGCACCAGGTCGGCCCGGCGGCGTTCCGCGAGGGCACGAAGGGGGCGCCGGTCACCCTGAACAAGGGCGAAACCGCGTCGGCGGCGATCGGGTTCGTGAACGTGCAGAACTTCGACACGGTGGCGTGCCAGCCGCAGCCGGTGCGGGGCCTGCGCGTGTACCCGCCGCAGGAGACGGCGTCGATGTTCGTCGAGATGCCGGGCACGGGCTGCGCGAACGACAAGATCCCCGGCAACCAGCTCACGGTCAAGACGATCGTCAAGGGGAGCAACGCGCAGTAGCGGTCAGACCTGGCCGCACAACCGGTGCGCCTGGGTCAGGTGCCTGCGCCCGGCGGGGTCGGCGAAGTTCAGGCTGATCACCATGCGGCTCACGCCGTCCAGGTGGTCGGCCAGCTCGTCGTACGCGGGGTTCTGCGCGGCCGCCGCGGCGGAGAGGTCCCGTGCGGCGGTGATGTGCTGGACCACGCCGGGTGCGAGCACCGCCTGGCTGACGAAGGACGTCGGCAGGGTCCCGGCCCGCTCGAAAGCCCCGCACGCGGCGCGGGCGTCCTGGGTGGCGGAACTGGCACTGCTGGCGCCGGCCCACAGCAACCCCATCACGAGCATCCCGACGCCGAACCCGATCACCCCGCCCAGCACCAGCGGCCGCCGCGAAGCGACCGGCTCGCCCAGTGCCCCGTCCTCGGGATCAGAACGCATGGGGCATTCCAGCACCCCAGCACGGACGGAACGGCTTTTGCGGCCAGTCCGTTATCAGAAGACCCACCTGGCAGTGGCCCCACCACCCGCGCAACCGCCACCCGGCAACGGAACTGCGGGAGCCCCACGCACCCCACGGCCACCCGGCAATGCGAAGCGAGCGGCCACACCGCCCACACCCACCCCCGCCCCGATCCCCAGCCGCACTTACGGCCGATCCGGCGGGATGCTCCTATGGTTGTCAAGGGATGTTTGTGCTGGTGGTGGGGTGGTGGAGGGTGTTGTAGATTTCGCGGGCTAGGTAGCGTTTGAGGCAGCGG
>NZ_FORP01000071.1 GCF_900114035.1 Amycolatopsis sacchari
GAGGTTGGTCAGGCGGGTGATCGGGGGTTTGCCGCTGGTTGCGCTGTGGGGTCGGTGGTGATTGTAGAAGTGCAGCCAGGGCGGTAGTGCTGCCCGCCGCAGGGCTTCGGACGGGTAGAAGCGGGTGTAGGCCCAGTCCTCGGCCAGGGTGCGGTGGAAGCGTTCGATCTTGCCGTTGGTCTGTGGCCGGTAAGGCCGGGTCCGTTTTGGGACGATTCCCAGCTCGGTGCAGGTGTCGCGCCAGGCATGGGAGCGGTAGGCCGACCCGTTGTCGGAGAGTACGCGTTCGACGGTGACGCCCAGATCGGCGAACCAGGCCACCGCCCGGCGCAGGACAGCGGTGGCGGTGGCGGCGGTTTCGTCGGTGTGGATTTCGGCGTAGGCGACGCGGGAGTGGTCATCGATGACGGTGTGGACGAACGCGGTGCCGGTGCGGGGCTTGTAGTCGGCGCCGCGGGGCAGCCCGGGGGTGGCGCGTTTGTTGACCTGACCTTGTTGCCGGCCGACGTAGCGGTGTCCGCCACCGTCGGGGATGTTGCCGAACTTGGTGACATCGACATGGATCAGCGAGCCGGGGTGGTCGTGCTCGTAGCGGCGCAGCGGTTGCCCGGTGGCCCGGTCGATGTGGGTGAGCCGGTTGATCCGGCAGCGCACCAGCACCGCGTGCACCGTGGAGGCGGGCAGGCCGAGCCGGCCGGCGATCTGGACCGGGCCCAGCCGGTGCCGCCACCGCAACCGCACGATCTGCCGTACGACAGGCCCGCGGGTGCGGGCCGGGCTGCGGTGCGGGCGGCTGCTGCGATCAGCCATCCCGGCCACACCTTCGGCGCGGTAGCGTTTGGCCCACTTCGCGGCCGTCTTCGCCGCGACCATGAACATTTTCGCCGCTTCGGCATAGGTCCAGCCCTGCTCGACGATCAGGCGTGCGAGTCGCAGCCGGGTGCGTGGGGTCAGGGCGGCATTAGGGTGGGACACGAAGGCCTCCGGGCGGGTGATGTGGTTCCTCGACAGCTCCACTTCACAACCGGAGGCCTTCACCTGTCAGCACGACAGGCCACCAACGGTCACCTCAACCCGGGACAACGTCCCTGAACATCACACCTAG
>NZ_FORP01000008.1 GCF_900114035.1 Amycolatopsis sacchari
AACGTCCTCTACGCGCTCCTGCGCACCCGCCAGCCTTACCAGGCCGACTACCGACACACCACGGCTACCGCTGCTTGACATAAACATTAGGCAGCACCCTCCTACTGGTGAGTAAACCCCAGCATGGCACAAGCCGAGGCCGCACTCACCACCCCGAGCGCCCGGTGCACGCGCCGACCACCGCGACCCCGCCGAGCAACCCGGCCCAGCCGAGGTCCAGCACGACGACCGTGCCGCCGACGACGAATCCGCCGAGCAGCAGCACCGCCTGCCCTGCCCAGCAGCGTGCGGAACCCGCCGCTCAGCCCGCCCGCGACGAGGCCGGGCAGCACCACGAGCGTGAGCAGGGCGGGTGACCCGCTGCGGCTCACGACCACCAGCGCGGTCAGCGTGACCCCCGCGGACGCGAGCAGGAGGGTGAGCCCGCGGGCCGGGCCGATGCGGTCGAGCAGGCGGCCGGTGAGCGCCGTGGCGAGCAGGGTGAAGGCCAGCGGCGCCATCGCCGAGGGCAGCCGGGCCAGCTGCATCCCCGCCGACCACCGCCAGTAGGCACGGGAAAGCGTCATACGACGACTCTCGCGAAACCCCGCGCGGTGCGATACCGCCGAACCGATCGTGGCGCGGCCCTCCCGGCGGGCCTACCCTGAACCGCGACTCACGCAGAGGAGCGAATTCATGCGAATCGTCCACTATGGACACGCCTGTGTGCTGCTGGAGACCGACGGCGCGCGGATCCTGCTCGACCCGGGTTCGTTCTCACAGGGGTTCGAGAACGAGCGCGAGCTGGACGCCGTGTTCATCACGCACCAGCACTTCGACCACATCGACTCGGAGAAGCTGCCCGGCCTGCTCGAAGCGAACCCCGGTGCGCAGCTGATCGTCGACCCCGGCACCGCGGACACCGTCACGAAGCTGGGCCTGGAGTTCCGCGTCGCCAACCCCGGTGACGCCTTCGACATCGCGGGCACCGCGGTCAACGCCGTCGGCGGGCAGCACGCCGTGATCCACCAGGACATCCCGGTCATCCCGAACGTCGGCTTCCTGTTCGACCACGGCGCCTTCTACCACCCCGGCGACTCGTTCCACGTGCCCGAGCAGAAGGTCGACGTGCTCGGCCTGCCCACCGGCGCGCCCTGGCTCAAGGCGGGTGAGGCGGTCGACTTCCTCCGCGCCGTCTCCCCGCGCGTGGCGGTGCCGATCCACGAGGCGGTGCTCGCGAACCCGGCCATGCACTACGGCTTGTTCACCAACCTCGCGCCCGAGGGGTCCGAGGTGCGCGTCGCGCCGCGCGGCGAGGCCGTCAAGCTCTGATAGGTGCTGCCGAAGGCCCGGTTCTCCAGCGCCACGTCGACCGCGTCGAGCAGTGCCTGCCGGAGGCCGGGCCGCGTGAGGTCGGCCGCGTCCACGCCCAGCCGGACCAGGCCGCCACGCCGTGCCGCGCGGGCGGACGCGAGCACGAGCGCGAAGCACCGCAGTGTCTCGGTGCGGTGCGGCTGGTTCGCGAAATCGTGCACGCGGGCGCGCAGCACCCTCCTGGCGTCCAGGACGTGCACCGCGTTCGCGTCGGCGCAGAGCCGGAAACCCTGCGCCCGCACGGCGTCCAGCGTGCCGCGGGACGCGAGCCACCGCGGCGGCGCGAACCCGTCGGCGACGAGCCCGGCCCGCTCGAACGCGCTCTGCGCCGCGATCAGCCGCAGCCTCGCCTCGTGGGCGGGCAGCGCGGCGAACTCGGCCTTGCGCCCGAAATGCGCGCGGTGCGCGGGCGCCACGCGGTGGTCGAACCCGTGCAGCAGCAGGCTGTCGCCGGTGCGGACGCGGGTGCGCACCCACTCCGTCACCGCCTCCGTGCCGGCCAGCTGCGGGGTGAACAGCAGGGACAGCGGGACCTTCCGCCGGTCGAGCTCGGCGGCGAGGTCCGCGCAGCGGTGCAGTGTCCGGGGGCCGATGCCGGAGAGCGAGACCAGCAGACGGGCGTCCATGTCCCCATTGGGACAGATCGAGGTGGCGGTGTGCTTACCGTGAGGTGACGGTCCGCCACCGACCGCGCTACAGGATGGGCGCCGGCACGTAGTTCGTGGCCTCGGGGAACCGCGCCAGCACGCTCTCCACCTGCTTCGCCACGCTCGCCACCTGCTCGGCCGCCACGCCGGTGAACGACAGCTTGTCCGCGAGCAGCCGGTCCAGGTCCTCGCGGCTCAGCGGCAACCGCTCGTCGGCGGCGAGCCGGTCGAGGAGGTCGTTGTGCGTCAGCCCCTCCTCGCGCATCGCGAGCGCCACCGCGACCGCGTTCTCCTTGATCGCCTCGTGTGCCGTCTCCCGGCCCACCCCGGCGCGCACCGACGCCATCAGCACCTTGGTGGTGGCGAGGAACGGCAGGTAGCGGTCGAGCTCCCGCGCGACGACGGCGGGGAACGCGCCGAACTCGGTGAGCACGGTCAGGAACGTCTCCAGCAGGCCGTCGAGCGCGAAGAACGCGTCCGGCAGCGCGACCCGGCGCACCACCGAATCCGAGACGTCACCCTCGTTCCACTGGTCGCCCGCCAGCTCGCCGGTCATCGACAGGTAGCCGCGCAGCACCACGGCCAGCCCGTTGACCCGCTCGCACGAGCGCGTGTTCATCTTGTGCGGCATCGCCGACGAACCGACCTGGCCGGGCTTGAAGCCCTCGGTCACCAGCTCGTGGCCCGCCATCAGGCGGATCGTCTTCGCCAGGCTCGACGGCGCGGCGGCCAGCTGCACGAGCGTGGAGAGCACGTCGAAGTCCAGCGACCGCGGGTACACCTGGCCGACGCTGGTGAACGTGCGGGAGAAGCCGAGGTGCTCGGCGATGCGCCGCTCCAGCAGGTCCAGCGTGGCCTGGCTGCCGAGCAGGTCCAGCATGTCCTGCGCCGTGCCGACCGGCCCCTTGATGCCCCGCAACGGGTACCGGCCGATCAGGTCGTCGAGCCGCTCGAACGCGACGAGCAGCTCGTCGGCGGCGGTGGCGAACCGCTTGCCCAGCGTCGTCGCCTGCGCGGCCACGTTGTGCGAACGGCCCGCCATCACCAGGTCGGAGTGCTCGACGGCCAGCGCGGCGAGCCGCGCCAGCACCGCCGCGACCCGGCCGCGGATCAGCTCCAGCGACCGGCGGACCTGCAGCTGCTCGACGTTCTCGGTGAGGTCGCGCGACGTCATGCCCTTGTGCACGTGCTCGTGCCCGGCGAGCGCGTTGAACTCCTCGATGCGGGCCTTCACGTCGTGCCGCGTGACGCGCTCCCGCTCGGCGATCGAGGCGAGGTCCACCTGGCCGAGGACCCGTTCGTAGTCCTCGACCACGCCGTCCGGCACCTCGACACCCAGCTCCCGCTGCGCCTTCAGCACCGCGAGCCACAGCTCGCGCTCCAGCACCACCTTGCGTTCCGGCGACCACAGGGCGACCAGCTCGGCGGAGGCGTAGCGGGAGGCGAGCACGTTGGGAATGCGGGGCTTGTCCGTCACGCGTCCAGCCTAATGGGTTAAAAGGAGAGGTTCGGATCGGTGGCCAGCTGCAGGAACGCCGACTCGGGCACCCCCGCCCACTCCGTGGCGTCGTCGTTCCAGCGGTTGACCTCGACGAGGCTGCCGTCGGTCCGGAAGTGCGCCGCGGACAGCCCCATCTCCCACTTCGCGAACACGGTGACACTGCCGTCCGCCAGGGTCTGGCGGTTGTAGCACTGCCACCGCGCGCAGGCGCTGTCCACGCCCTCGCTGTGCGTCGGCGCGCTGATGACCAGCTCCAGCGGGTTCTCGTGCCCCTCGACCTTGACCCTGATGCCGAGCACCGGATCCCCTTCGACGCCACCCATGCCCGTCACCGACTCGACCCGCACACCGGTGAGCACCTGCGGCGCGTGCGTCCGCTCGTAGTCCACGAGCTCCTGCTCACGGCGGTTGGGCACTCGCGAGGCGGGTGCGGGTTGCGTGACGGTGACGGTGGCCTTCGGCGAGTCGGCGACCGGCAGCGCGGGCTCCTCGTCGTGGCCTGGTGCGACGATCACCGCCGTCGTCGCGACCGCCACCACCGCGGCGCCGGTTGCCCAGGTAGCCCGCCGCCGCTTCGCGGTGCGCTTGGCGTGGGCGATCAGCCGGTCGGGGTCGATCGCCAGCGGCGGCTCGTCCCGCACGGCGACCCGCAGCGCGTGGCCCAGTTCCTGCTCGTTCATGCGATCTTCAGCCCCTTCCCCGGTTCCAGCCGGTCGACGATCCGCGCGAGCGCGGCCAGCCCACGGGCCGTCTGGCTCTTCACATTCCCCTCGGAGCAGCCGAGGACCGCGGCCGTCTCGGCGACCGAAAGCTCGTCGAAGTACCGCAGCACCAGCACGGCGCGTTGTTTCGGCGGCACCTCGAGCAGCCCGCGCTGCACAACCGTCCTGGCCCACAGCCGCTCCGCCCGCGCCGCCGGGTCGAGGGTCCCGTCCGCCACCTCGGGCACCACGTCGTGCCCGGATTCCCGGCGCCGCCACGGTTTGCGCTTCTCGTCCAGCCACGTCCGCAGCAGTGTGCGGCGCACGTAGTGGGCGATCGCCTCGTCGTGCCGCAGCTTCCGCCAGGAGCGGTAGATCTTCAGCAGCGTCGTCTGCGTGAGGTCCTCGGCGAGGTGCCAGTCACCGCACAGCAGGTAGGCGAACCGCCGCAGGCCGGCGGCGGAGGTCGTGGCGAAGTCCCGGAAGCCCGCTTCGGCCGAGTCGTCCATCGGCTCCCCCTTTCACCCGATTACTCACGACGCCGGGGGTGCCGGGGTTGCACGCGTCAGCTCAGGGCATCCCGCAGCATGGCGCCCGCCGCGGCTCGCGGATCCGGATCGGCCTCGATCAGGGCGTTCACCACGGCTCCGTCGACCAGCGCGACGAGCTGCTTGAGGCGCGGCAGGTCGATCGGCATGCCGGAGCGCGCGAAGATCTCGGTGAGCAGCTCGTACAGCTCACCCTGCATCGCCCGCGTCAGTGGGCGGAGGTAGGGGCGGCGGCCGGTGGTGATCAGCCCCTCGTACCGCAGCAGCACCGCCTCGAACGCCCTGTCCTCACCCAGCAGCTGGTCCAGCACGAGCTCGACCAGCGCGTCCACGCTGCGCGGCTCGGCGCTGAGGTGCGCGAGCTGCTCCCAGCCCCGCGCCAGCTCCGCCCGGCCGCGGTGCTCGACGGCCGCGGTGATGAGGTCTTCCAGCGAGTCGAAGTAGTACGTCGTCGAGGCCAGCGGCAGCCCCGCCCGCTCGGCGACCGCGCGGTGCCGGATCGCGTCGAAGCCACCCTCGGCGAGCAGTTCGGCGGCGGCCACCACGAGAGCGGCCCGCCTGCGCTCGCCCTTCGGCGTGCTGGCGGCGGTCATCCCCAGAAGATAACCGCGACGCGCGGCGTCTCCGTGAGGGGTGGCGGTCGGACCTAAAAACTGCTTGACAACGCCAGCGCGATGCCCGGCAGCCGCGTTTCCAGCGGCGGCGCACTGCCCGGATCCGGCGTGCTCAACACGACCAGAGTCCCGCCACTCGCCGTGCGTTGCTCGACCGGGATCGAGCCGTCCCTGAGCGAGGGAAGCCGCATGGCCATCCCGGCGGGGGACAGCGTCACCGACACGAACCCGCTTCGATCACCATCCGTGACGTGGAACCCCACCGATCGGGTGGCCGTCGGACAGAGGGGGCCAGGCGAAGGCCCGGTCACCCCGGTCGCCGGGAGCTCGCCAGCGAGGGCAGTGGCGAGCTCCCGGTCGACCTTTTCGCACCCGGAGGTGCCTTCGGCCCGAGGGCCGTCCTTCCCGTTCCCGCCACTTCCCTGCAAGGACGAGGGAACGGGAAAGGTCTGTGGAGGACGCTCCGGGGCCGCCACCGGTTGCGCCGGTCCGGAAGTCGTAGACCGAAAGTAGGACACTCCGGCGATCCCGGCAGCGCCGAGCACGACGACCAGGCACGCGACGGTCAGCAGCACCGCGGACCGGCGCCGCGCGGTCGCCCTGGCGGAGGCCGCGGTCACGTCGCCGAGCGTGAAGCCGGGTGGCGGCGGCTCGCCCGGCGCGGCCCGGAACAGGGCCCGCAGCTCCTTCTCATCCACGCGTCTCCACCTCCTCGCCGAGTGCCGCGCGCAGGTGTGTCAGCCCCCGCGCCGTCTGGCTCTTCACGTTCCCTTCGCTGCAGCCCAGCGCCTTCGCGACCCCGGCGACGTCCAGCCCCTCGAAGTACCGCAGGACCAGCACCGCCCGCTGCTTCGGTGGCACCTGCCGCAGCGCGGCCAGCAGGTCCGCCCGCAGCGCCACCTGCTCGTCGAGCCGCTCGGCCGCCGGCTCCGGCTCCGGCAGCCGGTCGACCTGCTGCTCCCTTCGCCAGGGCCGCCGGGACTCGTCGATCGAGGCCCGCACCAGGGTCCTGCGCACGTAGGCGTCGAGCGCACCGCGGTCACGGATGCGGCTCCACCTGCGGTGCAGCGCGACGAACGCCGTCTGGGCGAGATCGTCCGCGCGGTGCCAGTCCCCGCACAGCAGGTACGCGGTCCGGCGCACGGAGTCCCGCCGAGCGGCGAAGTACTCCGCGAACTCCTGCTCCTCGTGCTCGTCCACCGGCCTCCCGGACGTCTCACTGTGTTGGACGGAAGCACTGCCCCTTACGGTTGCACGGCGCCTTGTAGATCAACTGGGGCATGTGATGTGATCTAACCGTGACCTCACACGACACCGCTTCGCTCGATTTCCGCTCGGACACCGTCACCCAGCCGGATGAGGCGATGCGGAGAGCGATGGCGTCCGCTGAGGTCGGGGACAACGTCCTCGACGGGGATCCGACCATCAAGGCGCTGGAAGAGCGCGCGGCCGCCGTGCTCGGCATGCCGGCCGCGCTCTGGACGCCCAGCGGGACGATGGCGAACCTCATCGCCTTGAGTGTCCACCTCCAGCGTGGTGACCGCTTCCTCGCGCCGAAGGGCGCCCACGTGCTGGTCAACGAGCTCGGCTCGGCCGCGTGGCTCGCCGGCGGCATGCCCGACCCGCTGGAACACGACGCGGGCCCCGGCAGGCCGACCCCGGAAACGCTCGCCGCCGCGATCGGCCCCCGCAGCGGCCCGTACTTCACGCTGCGCACCACGCTGTTGTGCCTGGAAAACACCCACAACGCCTCGGGCGGCGCGGTCATCCCCCCGCACGAACACGCCCAGCTGCTGTCCACCGCGCGGCAGGCGGGCCTGCGCGTCCACCTCGACGGCGCGCGCCTGTGGCACGCGGCCGCGGCGCTCGGGTTGCCGCCCGCGGCGCTCACGGTCGGCGTCGACACGGTGTCGGCCTGCTTCAGCAAGGGCCTCGGCGCGCCTGTCGGTTCGGTCGTGGCGGGCAGTGCGAACTTCGTCGAGCGCGCCAAGCGGATGCGGCAGATGCTCGGCGGCGGCGTGCGGCAGGGCGGGGTGCTCGCCGCGGCCGCGCTGGTGGCCCTCGACCGCGTCGGTGACCTGGCCGAGGACCACGAGAAGGCCCGCAAGCTCGCCGCCGGGCTGGCCGACCTCGGCTGGGAGGTCAACACCCCCGAGACGAACATCGTGCTGGCGAGGGTCGCGGACCTCGAAGTGACCCTCGCGTCCCTCGGTGCACAAGGCATCCTGGCGTCGACGCTCGGCGGGAAAGTACGGTTCGTGACGCACCGCGACCTGTCGATGGCGGACGTCGAGGAGGCGTTGCGCCGGATCAAGGCTGGGGGACATCCGTGACCTGGTACGTCTTCGACTACGGCGAGGTCATCTGCGGCCGGACGGACGCGCTGCCGGAGCTGGCCGCCACGCTGGGCGCGGACCTCGCCGAGTTCGAGCCCCACTACTGGGCGCACCGCGACGCCTACGACCGCGGCGCGAGCGACCTCGAATACTGGGGCGCCGTCGGCGAAGCGCTCGGCGTGCCCGTGGACGAGTCCACTTCGGACACTCTGACGCGCATCGACATCGAGGGCTGGTCCCGCCTCGACCCCGCGTCGCTGGAACTCGTCACGTCACTGGCGGAATCCGGTGCGTCACTGGCCTTGCTGTCCAACGCGCCGTCGTCGTTCGCCCGGTTCGCCGAACGGCAGGACTGGGCGCGGCACTTCCGGGTGCGCGTGTTCTCCGGTGACGTCGGCGTCGCCAAGCCGGACGAGGAGATCTTCGAACTGCTGCTCGCCCGCCTGGACGCGCAGGCGGGCGAGTGCGTGTTCTTCGACGACCGGCAGTCCAATGTGGACGGCGCGAAGGCGGTCGGGTTGCGGGCGCACCTGTGGCAGGGCACCGAAACCGCGGTCAGGGCAGGCGCTTCGGTTCCTTCCGCCCCTTGATCGCCCCGTAGGCGGCGCTGCCGAGGAACACCGCGCCACCGATGATCGCGACCCAGACCAGGGCCTTGACCAGGAAACCGACCACCGACCCGATCACCATGAACGCCAGCCAGGCGACGATGAGTGCCCCGACGATCTTCCAGAACATGGCATCCCTCCGGTTACCGCGCGAGCCGTGCGGCCCGCTACGAGCCAGACTCCCACCTTCTGGGTCGTGAAGCCCGCTGTCTGGCGAACGTTCAGGGGAAGACCGGGGTTCCCCCTGACTCGAGCCAGGCCCCGAGCCGCCGCACGCCCTCGGAGACGTCCTCGCTCGCGCCCGCGAAGGAAAACCGCACGTATTCGCCGCCGTGCACGGGGTCGAAGTCGATGCCCGGCGTGATGGCGAGCCCGGTGTCGGCCAGCAGCCGCTGGCACCAGCCGAGGCTTTCGGTGGTGTGCTTCGAGACGTCCACGTACGCGTAGAAAGCGCCGTCCACGGGCGCGACGCGGTCCAGCCCGATGCCGCGCAGGCCGTCGAGCAGCAGGTCCCGGTTGGCGCGGTAGTGGGCGACGTGCCCGTCCAGCTCGGCGTAGGACTCGGGCTCGAACGCGGCGACGGCGGCGTGCTGCGCGAGCGCGGGCGCGCAGATGTTGAGGTTGCCGGTGAGCACGTCGACGGCGCGGTGCAGCCGCCGCGGCACCAGCATCCAGCCCAGCCGCCAGCCGGTCATCGCGAAGTACTTGGAGAACGAGCCGAGGACGATGGCCTCGGGTGAGCTCTGCCAGGCGCAGCCGAGCTCGGCCTCGTAGGAGATGCCGTGGTAGATCTCGTCGCTGATCAGCTGCACGCCGCGGGCGGAGCACCAGCCCGCGATGGCGGCCAGCTCGCCGGGCGGCAGCACCGTGCCCGCCGGGTTGGTCGGGCTGGCGACGACGAGCCCCGCGATCGGACCGAGCTCGTCGAGCTGCTCGACGGTCGGCTGGAAGCGGGTGTTCTCGTCGGTCTGGAACTCGACGACCTCACATCCCAGCGCTGACAACAGGTTCCGGTAAGCCGGGTAGCCGGGCCGCGCCATGGCGACGCGGTCCCCGGCGTCGAAGGCGGCGAGGAACGACAGCTGGAAGCCGCCGGAGGAACCGGTCGTGACGATGACGTCCTCCGGGCTGACGTCCAGCCCGTAGCGGCGGTCGTAGTGTCCGGCGATGGCCTCCCGCAGTTCGGGGATGCCGAGCTGCACGGTGTAGCCCAGGTTCCGCTCGCGCAAGGCTCGCTCGGCTGCCTCCAGCACCGGCCGGGGCGCCCCGGCGGTGGGCTGCCCGGCGGCGAGCGAGATCACGTCCCCGTGCGTCCGCCGCCGGGCTTCCGCGGCGGACAACACCTCCATGACGTGGAAAGGCGCGACGTCCGCACGCCGCGACGGACCGGGGAAGGTGGGGGTCTGAGCCATACCCTGAGATTAGGACGTACGCGAACGACGCACGACGCATGTGGTGAAAAGCGCTGGTCCCGGCCCCGGTGTGAGGGCTACGGTGCCGGGGACTCCCTGGGGCGAGCGGAGGAGGCACCCCGTGTCGTGGGACTTCGTCATCGGAACCGACCACCCGGACGGATCGCGGTACACGGTGTACTGGAACGTCTCGTCGGGGGTCGGCAGCTGGGTGCTCGAGCAGATCTACGAGGGTGTCACCGACGAGGAGCTGAAGGCAGAGCTGCGGCCGTTCGTCGAGGGCCGGTACGGGTACATCCCGCTCGGCGCGTTCGGTGAGCCCCAGCTCGAGCAGATCGTCGCCGTCATCCTCGGGCCGCTGTCGAACGCCGCACGCCGGGAATGGCCGCCCGACGAGGATCCCTTCGCCCTGGCCGACCACATCGAAGAGCTGATCGCCGACACGCGCGACTGGCTGGAGGCGGTCAACGCCCACCGCCGTGCCGAGGGACGCGCGGAACTGCGTCCTTCCCCCGGCCCGGCGCCGGACCGCACGGCCTAGTACCCCACGTAACCGCCGCCGTGGGCCATGGCCTGCAGGCCCGGCGTGTTGGCGATGCTGCCGTAGCGGCTGATCGTGTACCGGACACCCGCGATGATGTTGTCCACCGGGTTGTAGATGTCGTCGTGCCCCGGCAGCTTGTGCGCGTTGAACGTCGAGTCGATGCACTGCATGAGCCCCTTGGACGGGTGCCCGGCGGCGGCATTTGAGTTCCCGGTGAGGAAGACGTGGTCGTCCTCCCGCGCCGTCCACGTGCCCAGCTCGGTCGTCACGCACCAGACGTCCGCCCGCCCGGCGTGCGCCAGTTCGAGGAAGGCACCGGTGACGACCGGGTTGTTGCCGTGCACCGACGCTTCCGCCTGCCAGCTTTCGGGCGCGTTCGACCGGCGGCTGTACAGCACTCGCGGGCGGCGGCCGGACAGGTACACGGCGACGGTGATCGCTTCGAGCACCGAGCCGGGTGCCTGGTAGATCGCGACGCGTGAGCCCCCGCTGCGGGTGCCTTCGGCGTCGGTCACGGCCTCCAGCCAAGCCGCGCGCTGGTCCGTCGACATCGCGAGGACCTGGGACAGCGCGTCGGCCTTCGGGTGGCCGGCGCGGGCGAGCAGGTCCTGGGCGTACTCGTGGTCGAGCCGGAACTGGTGCCGCGGCCCGCAGCCGCCCCGGTCGTCGACGTACAGCGCGTGCGGAACGCCGTCGAGCAGTTCGCGCAGTTTCGCGGCGAGGTGCGGCTTCGACTGGGCGATCGTCATCGTCGGCCGGTGCTTGCGGCGCTCCACGTGACCGTCACCCGCGATCCAGCCCAGGATCGCGGCTTCGCGGACCGAGATGTCGAGCCCGGCGGGTGTCTCGGCAGGCGCGGCGAGCACGAGCCGGTCCCGGCTGCGGACGTCCTGCGTCCGCACGAACGACGGTTCTGTCGAATACTCGTTGCGCTGCTCCGGGCACGTGGTGGGCCCGGCGGGGCCGAGCACGTGCCTGCGCGGCAGGTTGACCCACTTGTGGTTCGGCGTGGTCGTCGCGTGCCAGCGCGAGTTGTGCAGCCGCACGAGCGGCGCGTCCGCGTGGTGGACGACGCGGGTGATCGGGGTCCACTCGCTGCGGCCGGTCGCGGGGTTGAAGCCGATCGTGCGGTCACCCACCACGACCTCGTCGTGCTTGAGCCAGCCGCGCTGGGTCAGGATCGCGGTGTCGAGCGGCACGCAGTCCCACAGGTTGATCGCGTGCGGGTTGCCGCCCGACTCGTGCTGGATGATGGCCCAGATGTTCTTGATGTCGGCTTCCGAGACGTTCACCCCGGCGGCCTGCAGCTCCTTGATGGCCTCCTCGATCCACTGCTGCACGTTGCCGGGCGGCTGACCGACGGGCGGGCCGCCGCTGGGGCCGAGGCCACCGGCGCCACCGCCCCCACCGCCGCCTCCGCCACCGCCGCCGGAGTGGTGTGACGAACCACCGCCACCGCCGTGGATGCCGCCCGTGCTCTTCATCGCCTGCGGGGTGGTGCCCAGCGGCGGCACGGACGAGTACCCGCCCTCGACGTCCTTCTGCACCAGGCCCATCACGCGCTGGATCTCCTGGTTGGCGGCGTTGAGCTTGTCGCTGATCTGGCTCGCCGCCTCGCTCGCGACCGCGCTCGTCGCCTGCGTGTTCTCGGCGATGATCTGGTCCGGCGTCTTGGCGGGCGGGGCGGCGCCCTCCTTGTGCGCGGCCACCGCGTCCAGCTGCGCCTGCGCCGCGTCGGCGGCCGACTGCGCCTGCTGGTTCATCCCCTCGATCTTGCCGTGCGCGTCGTCGCGGAGCTGCTGGACCTCCTTCTGCGTGCGGTCCAGGAAGGACTGCAGCGTGCCCAGCTCGTTCGCGACCTCGTCGAGGTGGTCGTTGACCTTCTGGCCCGCGTCACCGATCTTCTTGACGTAGTCGAAGAACGCGTCGGCCTGCGGGCCGGTCCACGTGCCGCCGCCCAGTACCGCCGTGGCGTTGCGCAGGGCGGCGCTGTGGTCCGCCGAATCCTTCGACGCCTGCCGGAACTGGTCCGCGACCCCCTGGATCGCGGCCGGGCGCACGTTCTCGACCTGCTGCGTCTTCGTCTCGACGTCGTTCCAGTTCGGGGGGAACTCTGCCTTGGCCATCAGTCGAGGCTTCCGTCCTTGACGGTGATGCTGTCCGCGGCGGCGGCCTCGGTCTCCCGCAGCACCCGCGCCGCCTCGCGCAACGCGCCACCGGTCGAGTTCATCAGGTGGGCCGCCGCGTCGAACTGGCCGTGCATGCGGTCGCGGAACGAGTGCAGCGCGTTGACCGCGTGCTCGGACGGGTGCGGCTCACCGGGCCGCTCGTCCGGGTGCCGGATGTCGCCGAAGGGGTTCGGGCCGGCGACGCCGACCATCTTGTCCTTCGACTGCTTGAAGTGGTCGTGCAGGGCCTCGACCCTGCCCGCGACGTGCTCCAACGAGTCCGGATCGTTCTGCGGCACCTCGTCATCCCCCTTCGCGAAGCCTCGTTCCGCCTGTTCGGACGCCTGCCCGGGGCCAGCGGTTCCCCGATCTTCCCAGCACCGCTCAGACCTCGTCGAGCAACTCCCAGATGCGCGCCGCGAGCAGCTGGTTGTCCGCCGGCGCGACGGTCACCCAGTCCTGGCCGTCACCGCCGCCGCCGAGCTGCACCAGGTACCGCCCGGCGTCCGTGTCGGAGAAGCCGATCACGCGCCCGGCCCGGTGCATGACGCCGTCGCGGCCGAGCCGCTCCACCCCGAACTGCCCGCGGGCGACGAGGCCGACCATCATCCCCGCCAGCTCCTGCGCCTGCCACAGCTCCACCCCCCGGTCCTCCAGTGCGGTGACCAGCGCTTTCGGGTCGCCCTGCGCGTCGGCGTCGGCGGCACGCAGGACGTGGTGCGGCACGCTCACCGACCGGCCGACACCGGCGGGCAGCTCCCCGGCGACCGACACCGCGGACTCCGGCAGCGACGTGTCACGCGCCGGGATCAGCCACACCTCGTCGCGGTCCACGACGCCCAGCAGCGCCTGCCTGCCCGTGCTGACCGCGAGCCCCTTGATCTCGCGGTCGGTCCACACCCACACGTCGATGGACACCTTGGGCTGCGCCAGCAGGTTCAGCTGGTCGACCAGCCCGGCCGAAGCGCGGCCGCCGGCGGCCAGCCCGCGTGCCTCCAGCGACCGCCACGCCTGCTCGACGAGCGCGCGGCGTTCGGTGTGCGTGCGGCCGGGGCTCGGTACGCGCAGCGCCGGGTGCAGTGGAGGCAGCCGTTCGGCCTCCCACAGCACGTCGAACTCCAATGTGGACAGCACCAGGCTGCCGCGCGTGCTCACTCTTCCGGCAGGGGCTTGCCGCCGATGAGGTCCGTGGAGACCTCACGCGGGTCGCTGAACAGGTCGCGGTCGTCCACGCCGTACCGCCGCACGTGCAGTGCGTCCTCGTCGCCGTCCTGCGTGGCGGCGGGTTCGAGGATCGAGCGGGTGTGCTCCGCGCTGGGCGGCTCCGGCGCGGCCTTGCGGGCGAGCAGCGCCTCCTCTTCCTCGGGCAGGTCGCCCACCGGCAGCTGCCGCACGCGCTTCCCCGCCTGGTTGCGGCCGGGGCGGCGGTCCCGTTCCCGCTCACCGCTCGTGGCACCGGCCGCGCCCGCCGCGCCGATCGCGGGCGCACCCTCGGCGAGCGCGCTCACCCCGCCCGCGGCCCGCACGTTCGCGAGCCCGGGGCCGACGTTGACGCCGCCGCTCGCGCCGCCCGGCACGGAACCGAACACCTTTCCCTTGCCCAGCACGGCTTCCCCGCCCGCCGCCGGGCCTCGCGCCGTGCCTTCGACGGCGCCTGGACGACCCGGCGATCCGGCCGTCCGGTCCCCGCCCGCGGGCGCTCCCGCCGTCCGGTCCCCGGCGCGGGTTTGTGGTTGCTCGGCGGTCGATCCGGGCACGCCGGTGGCCGAGGGCGGCAGGGCGGTGGCCGATCCCGGGCGGGCGAAGGACTCCTGCTGCTGTTGGCTCTGCTGCGCCGAGCGCTGGTGCCCGACGACGTTCGGCAGCGGCTCCGTGATCGGCGCTCGTGCGGCCGGGGAGGTGGAGCTGGGGGTGGTCACCTGCGAAGGCGGGGTGACCACGGCCGCGCTGCGGTGCGCGGCGGGGATGCCGAGCGGCGGGGTCGGCGCGGACGCCGCGGCGGGCGGCGGGGCCGCCGCCGCGACGGGGGCGTGGTGCGCGGGGGCGTTGCGGACTGGCGCGTCCTTCGCGCCCGCCGCGATCGTCGGATCGGCGTCGGGCACTGACGAGACCGGCGGCACCTGCGTGAGGTTCGGGCCCGCGACGGACTCGACGCCGCCGCCGAGCGAGGTGTGCAGGTCCATCGACTGCGGGTCCTCGACGGGCTGCGACGCGGCCAGGTAGTTCCCGCTGTCGTGGGCGTAGGCGTTCAGCGCGTCGATCGCCTGCGCCTTCGCCTCCAAGCCCTGCCGCACGCTCGCCGCGTGGTCGGTCTCGAAGCCGAACAGGCTGAAGAACGAGTCCGCCATGGTGAAGTGGCCGTCGCCCTGCCGCAGCGCCTCGGGGTCGGGCAGCTTGTTCTTGGTGCGGTTGAACGCCTCGCCCTGCTCGAAGATCAGCTGGGCGGCCTCGGCGACCTTGGTGTTGGCGTCCGCGGAGAACCCGGCCTGCCCGGCGAGGACGGTGCTGGCCTGCCCGCCCGCCTTGCTCTGCCAGGAAACGCCGAGCGCGCCGAGCTGCTCGCGCAGCGTCGTGTCGGTTTCGGAGAGCGCGGCCGCGATCCGCTTGAGCGCGTCCACCGCGTCACCCATGGCCGCGGTGCCGCCGCCGGCGCGGAACTTCTCGACCTCGGCCGCGAGCGAGGCCGCGTCGTAGCCGTCGAACCGCTGGTCGCGGAGTTTCTCCACGAGCGTCGGCACGTCGTAGCGGCTGCTGTCGAAGGTGCTCACTTCACCGTCTCCAAGGTCTCGACCGCCATCTTCGCCACGGTGGTGGCCATGTCGCACAACTGCCACTGCGGGAACGACCCGTCGTCCGGCGCGACCTGGGCCCGCAGCGTCTGCCCGTCGGCGACGCCGACGAGCGTCTCGCAGCCCTCGTCGCCGGGAGCGTAGTTCAGCAGGGCGGGGAAACCCGGCACGTCGGCCGGTTCCCGCACCAGGCTGGACCGGTGGTGCGCGCCGGTGAGCCAGTCCCGGATGTCGGCGGTGGGGATGGTTTCGAGGTAGTAGGTGTACGTCGGGGTACGGGCGTCGACGTCGAAGGCGCACGTCGGGCCGTCCCGCTGCACGTCCTCGGCGAGCTGCCGCGGGGCGCCGTTCTCGCCCAGCTGGTCGAGCTGAGCCGGCGTGAGCAGCGCACACGGATCTTTGCCCAGCAGGGAGAGGTCCTTGGCGCGCGGAGGCAGCTCCGGGGTGCGCGACGTGGACGGCGCCGGCGCGGCGACGCCGCCGATGCTCGACGTGCAACCACTCAGCGTGAGCATCGCGAGGAACACCGCACTACCTCTCGGCGGCATGGCGGTCCCCGAGCGCCGCGACCTTCTCGTCCTCGCCCGCCTGGTACGTCTCGGCGGCCTTGCGCAGCTGCGTGGCGAGCTTGCGCAGCTGTTCGATGTAGTGCCGGACCCTGGCGGCGTACGAACCGTCGCCGTGAGCGACCAGCCTGTTCCACGCGTCGACCGCGGTGGCGCTGACCACGTCCTGCGCCGGGGGTTCGAGCGTCAGCGCGCCCAGCGACTGGTTCACGCGGTCGGCGAGCGCGTCGGCCTGGTCGTTGATGATCTTGGCGACCTTGAGCACGTCGTCCGGGTCGATCGTGAGGTCCATCGCCCCGGGCACTCCGGGCACGGACGTGCTCAACGCGCTCACGGTGCTGTCTGCCATGGTGCGCACTCTCCCGGGTACGGACGGTAGCCGTCTCCAGCAGGCTACCAACGTCACGCCGGTCGTGGGCCCGGTTCCGGCGATCAGGCCGGGACGGTCACGCCGCCCTCGGCCGCCCGCAACGCGATGTCCGTGCGGTGGTGGGAACCGGCGAGGTGCACCTTCGCGACGCGCTCGTACGCCTGAGCCCGGGCCGCGGCGAGGTCCGGCCCGGTGCCGACGACCGACAGCACGCGGCCACCGTGGGCGACCACCGCTCCGTCGTCGCGACGGCGGGTGCCCGCGTGCAGCACGCCCTCGGCCTCCGCGCCGGTGATCACGTCACCCGCGCGCGGCACGCCGGGGTAGCCGTCGGCGGCGACCACGACGGTGACCGCGGCGCCGGGGTGCCACTCCAGCGGCGGGTGCTCGGCGAGCGTGCCGGTGGCGGTGGCGTGCAGCAGCCCGGCGAGCGGCGTGGCCAGCAGCGCCAGCACCACCTGGGTCTCGGGGTCGCCGAAGCGGCAGTTGAACTCGATGACCTGCGGGCCGTCGGCGGTGAGCACCAGCCCGGCGTAGAGCAGGCCGGAGAACGGGGTGTCCCGTGCGGCGAGCTCGTCGACGACGGGCTGCACGATGTCGGCGACGATCCGCTCGGCGAGGCCTTCGGGCGCCCACGGCAGCGGCGCGTAGGCGCCCATCCCGCCGGTGTTGGGGCCGGTGTCGCCGTCGCCGACGCGCTTGAAGTCCTGCGCGGGCAGCAGCGGCACCACGGTGCGGCCGTCGACGAGGCAGAACAGCGACACCTCCGGACCGTCCAGGTAGGACTCCAGCAGGACGGGGTGGCCGCCGTCGAGCAGGGTCATGGCGTGTGCGCGGGCGGCGTCGTAGTCGCTCGTGACGACCACGCCCTTGCCGGCGGCGAGCCCGTCGTCCTTGACCACCCAGACCGGGCCGAAGCGGCCGAGCGCGTTGTCGAGGCGGGCGGGGTTGTCCACGGTCTCGCTGTGCGCGGTGGCGACCCCGGCGGCGGCCATCACGTCCTTGGCGAAGGACTTCGAGCCCTCGATGCGGGCGGCGGCCGCGGACGGGCCGAAGCACGCGATGCCGGCCTTGCGCACGGCGTCGGCGGCACCGGCGACGAGCGGCACCTCGGGGCCGATCACGACGAGGTCGGCACGCCAGCTCTGGGCGAGCGCGGCGACGGCGTCCGGGTCGGCCACGTCCACGCCGAGCTGCTCGGCCACCGCCGCCGTACCCGCGTTGCCGGGGGCGCACGCGAGCGCGGTCACCGCCGGGTCGTGGGACGCGGCGAGGACAAGGGCATGTTCGCGGGCACCGGACCCGATGACTAGGACACGCACGCCCAGAGACTACTGGGCGCGGAGCGCCTCGATGAGGGGTGGCGGTCGGGCGACGGGTGGGCCTAGCCAGCGGCATTCCGCACGTTCCGTTCACCCGCCCGACAACACGACGTCGGCCCGTTGTGCCGTGCCCGACGCCATCCCCCGCCAGAGTGGCGCGATGAAGATGCGGAAACGAATGGTGGTGGCGCTGTTGTCCGGGCTCGCGCTGGTGGGCGTGGCCAGTCCGTCGAGCGGCGCCGTGGAGGTCACCCGCAGCGGGGATTCGGGCCCGGTCGTCGTGGGTCACCGCGGCGCCCCCGGTTACCGCCCCGAGCACACGCTCGCGTCCTACGAGCTCGCGTTCCGGCAGGGTGTGAACTGGGTGGACGTCGACCTCGTGCCGACGAAGGACGGCCAGCTCGTCGCGCGGCACGAGAACGAGATCGGCGGCACCACGGACGTCGCGCGGCACCCGGAGTTCGCGTCGCGGAAGACCACGAAGGTCATCGACGGGGTCAGCCTCACGGGCTGGTTCACGGAGGACTTCACGCTCGCCGAGCTGAAGACCCTGCGGGCCACCGAGCGCATCCCGGACGTGCGCCCGCACAACACGATCTACAACGGACGGTGGCAGATCGCCACGTACCAGGAGGTCCTGGACCTGACGCGGCGACTGGGCCGCGAACTGCACCGGACGCTCGGCACCTACCCGGAGGTCAAGCACTCCACGTACTTCAGCTCCATCGGCAACCCGACCGAGCCGAAGCTGGTGGCGCTGCTCAACCGCAACGGCCTCAACCGCCCGAACGCGCCGGTGGTCATCCAGTCGTTCGAGGTGAGCAACCTCAAGGCGCTGAGCAAGCAGGTGCGGGTGCCGCTGCTGCAGCTGACGTCCGCGACGGGCGCCCCGGCGGACTTCGTCGCGAAGGGCGACAAGCGCACGTACGCGGACCTCGTCACCCCCGCCGGTCTCAAGGAGATCTCCACGTACGCGGACTACCTCGGCCCGGACAAGAACCAGATCATCCCGCGCGACGCGGCCGGAAACCTCGCCGCACCCACGACGCTGGTCCGTGACGCGCATCACGCGGGCCTGAAAGTGGCGCCCTACACCTTCCGCAATGAAAACAGCTTCCTGCCCGCGAACCTGCGTTCGTCCGCGGACCCGGCGGAATGGGGCGACATCTTCGCCGAGGAATCCGCTTTCCTGGCAACGGGAATCGACGGTTTCTTCGCGGACCAGCCGGACACGGCGTTGCTGGCGGTGAGCGGTGCGTAGCGCTCGGTCCGGCGCTGCTGTCGCTCTCCGTGATGGATTCGTCGCGGAATCAGCTGCTCGCGAAATTCTGTAGCGTCTGCTTTTTCCGTTTCGATACCCTCAACGACAGTTGAGGGGGTTCGCAGGGCGGCGGTGCTTCTCATGGCCTGCCGCCCTGCCCTTTTTTCGTGACTCGGAACGGGATCTGATGACTACTGCTGAGCCAAGACCCGCGGACTCGGACAAGCTCGACTCCGGGGTGCTCAAGATCGCCGGGGTCGTGGTCCTCGGCGCCGTCATGGCGATTCTCGACACCACGGTCGTCAACGTCGCGATCCAGGCGCTGACACTCGAGTTCAAGACGTCGTTCGACACCATCCAGTGGGTCGTCACCGGCTACATGCTCGCGCTGGCGACCGTCATCCCGGTCACCGGCTGGGCGTGTGACCGGTTCGGCACCAAGCGGCTGTACCTGCTGTCGATCGGGCTGTTCCTGCTCGGCTCGATGCTCGCCGGCATGGCGTGGAACATCGAGTCGCTCATCGCCTTCCGCGTGCTGCAGGGGCTCGGCGGCGGCATGCTGATGCCCGCGGGCATGACGATCATGACCAAGGCCGCGGGCCCGCACCGGGTCGGCCGGGTGATGGCCGTGCTCGGCGTGCCGATGCTGCTGGGCCCGATCGGCGGCCCGATCCTCGGCGGCTGGCTGGTCGACGCCGTGAGCTGGCGCTGGATCTTCTACATCAACGTGCCGATCGGCGCGATCGCGTTCCTGCTGGCCCTGCGGCTGCTGCCCAAGGACGAGTCGCGTCCCGCGGAGAAGTTCGACTTCCCCGGCATGCTGATGCTCTCGCCCGGTCTCGCGCTGCTGATCTTCGGCGTGTCGAAGCTCCCGGCGGAGGGTGGCATCTCGTCGACGAGCGTGTGGCTGCCCGGGCTGCTGGGGATCGTGCTGATCGCGGTGTTCGTGCTGCGGGCCACCCGGATCGCGAACCCGCTCGTGGACCTGAAGCTGTTCAGGGACAGGACGTTCTCGACCGCGATGATCACGATGACGTTCTTCATGGCCGCCTTCCTCGGCGCGATGCTGCTGCTGCCCACGTACTTCGTGCTCGTGCGCGGGGAGTCCGCGCTGCAGGCGGGGCTGCTGATGGCGCCGCAGGGGCTCGGCGCGATGCTGACGATGCCCATCGGCGGCCGGCTGGCCGACAAGATCGGCGCGGGCAAGATCGTGGTGCCCGGCATCGTGGTGATCCTCGTGGGGCTCGCGTTGTTCACCCAGGTCGGCGCCGACACGCCGTACCCGCTGCTGATGGCCGGGCTGTTCGTGGTGGGCCTGGGCATGGGCTTCACGATGATGCCGATCAGCGCGGCGGCGCTGCAGACGCTCACCCAGCGCACGGTGGCCAAGGCGTCGACGACGATGAACATCGTCCAGCAGGCGGCGGGCGGTATCGGTTCGGCCGTGATGTCGGTTGTGCTGGCGAGCCTGCTCGCGGGCAAGTTCGGGGTCCCGACGAGCCAGGGCCAGCTGGCGGCCACGGCGCTGCTGATGAACCCGCAGACGCACGACACGGCGGCCGGCGCCTCGGCCGACGCGTTCGCCTCCACGTTCCTGTGGTCGCTGGTGCTGGTCGCGGTGTGCCTCGTCCCGGCGTTGTTCCTGCCGAAGCGCCCGCCGGTGCGCAAGGAGGACGACGAGCAGGTCGTCGCCCCCGTGCTGCACTGACTCCGTTCGCAACCCGCGGGTTTCCGCGGGGTGCGAACGCGTTTCCCTGGGTATGGGTCAGTGCATGGAACTCGTGACCCTGATGGCGGTGCTCGCCGGGGCCCTCGGGCTGACGGCCGTCGCGCGGCGGTACAACCTCTCGGCCCCGCTGCTGATCGTCGTGGTGGCGCTGGCGGTGTCGTACCTCCCCGGGGTGCCCCGGATCGAGCTCGAACCGGAGCTGATCCTCACGCTGGTCCTGCCGCCGCTGCTGTACTCGACGGCGCTGGACAGTTCCTTCGCGCAGTTCCGCGCCGCCTCCCGGCCCATCATCGCGCTCGGGGTCGTCCTGGTCGTCGTCACGGCGTTCGTCGTGGGGTTCGTGGTGCACCTGGTGCTGCCGGAGCTGCCGCTGGCCTCCGCGCTGGTGCTGGGTGCCGTGGTCGCCCCGCCCGACGCCGTCACCGCGGTCGCGATCGGGCGGCGGCTCGGGTTGCCACGCCGGCTGATGACCGTGCTCACCGGCGAAAGCCTCGTCAACGACGCCGCCGCGCTGACCCTGTACAAGATCACGCTGGCCGCCGTGCTGGGCGCCGCGGGCTCGATCGGCCACGGGTTCCTGATCTTCCTGGTCGCCGCGGTGCTCGGGATCGCCGTCGGGCTGGTGGCCGGGGTGCTCGTCGGCTTCATCCGCCGCAAGCTCGACGACCCGCTGATGGAGTCGGTGTTCGGGATCATCGTGCCGTTCGCCGTGTACGTCATCGCCGAGCACATCCACCCGTTCTCCGCCGACTTCAGCGGTTCGGGCGTGCTCGCCGTCGTCGCGGCCGGGCTGTACCTCGGCAACCAGTCCCTGCGGTCCGGTTCCGCGACGCGCGTGCAGGACTCGTCGGTGTGGGCGTCGCTCGACGTGCTGCTCGAAACGCTCGTGTTCGCGTTGATGGGCCTGCAACTGCCGTTCGTGCTGGAGAACATGGACAGCGCCGCGCCCAGCAACGGCGCGCTCGTGCTCGCGGCGGTCGTCGTGCTCGTGGTGACGATCGGGATCCGCATCCCGTACGTGTTCCTGACCGGTGTCCTGCCGCACGCGCTGCGCCTGTTCGGCGGCGAGCGCACGAGACCACCGCTGCGGTACTTCACGATCCTGTCGTGGACGGGGATGCGCGGCGTGGTGACCCTCGCCGCCGCCACCGGTGTGCCGCTCGTGACGAGCACCGGCGCCCCGTTCCCCGGCCGCGAGGAGATCCAGCTGTTCGCGTTCGTCGTCGCCGTCGGCACGTTGCTGATCCAGGGGCTGACGCTGCCCGTGTTGATCCGCCGGATCGGCATCGACCCGGAACTGGAGGCGGAACACGACGAGGAGCAGGAGAAGTACGCGAGGGAACAGGCGATGCACGCGGCGATGCGGCGCCTCGACGACCTGATGCCCGAGGTGCTGTCCAAAGTGGACATCCCGAAGGAGCGGGCGGACCGGCTCGTCGCGAGGCTGCGCGGGCTCGTCGAATCCCGTTACCAGGCCGCGATCGCCGGGATCTCGCTCAACAGCGAGGAACGCGAAGCCAGCCCGCACGCCGCGTTCGTCCGCGCGAGACGGGAACTCCTGCTGGCACAACGGGAAGCGGTCCTCGCGTGCCGGGAGGCCGGCGACCTGGACGACGACGTGCTCCGCAAGGTGCTGCGTGAACTGGACCTGGAGGAGCTCTCGCTGTCGGCGACGCTGAACCCGCGCCTCAGCTGAGGCCGACGAGCACGGCGTCCCACGACCTGGGAGCGCTGGCTTCCCACCGAGGACAGGCGCCATCGTGGGATTTCCGCGAACGGCCGAAGAACTGGAGCGACCATGTCCCTGACCGACGTCATCGAAGGCACCCGCCAGGCGACGGAAGCCGACCCCGCCAACGCCGCCGTCTCGTTCAGCGTGGCGAACGCCCTCGTGCCCGGCACGGCCACCCAGGTCGAGGTGCGGGTGCGCGACCACGGCTTCACCGTCGACGAACCCCAGCCCCTCGGCGGCACCGACGTGGCGGCCAACCCGGTCGAGTACGCGCTCGCCGCGCTCGGCTCCTGCCAGGTGATCACGTACCAGTTCTGGGCGGCGAAGCTCGGCGTCCCGCTGGAGGGCGTCAAGGTGACCGTGGACGGCGACCTCGACCTGCACGGGTTCTTCGGCTTCAACGGCACGCGCCCGGGCTTCACCGACGTCCGCGTCTCCGTCGAGCTGACCGGCCCGGCGGACCGCGAACGCTACGAGGACCTCAAGCGCCAGGTCGACGAGCACTGCCCGGTGCTCGACCTCTTCCGCAACCCGACGCCGGTGACGACGACGCTCAAATGAACTCGTGCCGGACGATGGTCTGATCGCGGCCGGGGCCGACGCCGATGGCGGAGATCCGGGCGCCCGACAGCTCCTCCAGGCGCTCGACGTACGCGCGGGCGTTCGCCGGGAGCTCCTCGAACGTGCGGCACTCCGACAGGTCCTCCCACCAGCCGGGCAGCTCCTCGTAGACCGGCACGGCGTGGTGGACGTCGGTCTGGGTCATCGGCATGTCCTCGGTGCGGAAGCCGTCCACCTCGTACGCGACGCACACCGGCACCTTCTCCAGCCCCGACAGCACGTCGAGCTTGGTGAGGAAGTAGTCGGTGATGCCGTTGACCCTGGCCGCGTACCGCGCGATCACCGCGTCGAACCAGCCCGTGCGCCGTGACCGGCCGGTGGTGACGCCGAACTCGCCACCGGCCTTGCGCAGGTGCTCGCCCATCTCGTCGTGCAGCTCGCTCGGGAACGGGCCCGAGCCGACACGCGTCGTGTACGCCTTGAGGATGCCCAGCACGGTCGTGATCCGCCCCGGCCCGATGCCGGACCCGGCGCTCGCGCCACCGGACGTCGGGTTCGACGAGGTCACGAACGGGTAAGTCCCGTGGTCCACGTCGAGCAGCGTGCCCTGCGAACCCTCCAGCAGCACGGTCTCGCCGCGCTCCAGCGCCTTGTTCAGCTGCAGCCGGGTGTCGGCGATGCGGTGCGCGAACTTCTCGCCCGCGGCCAGCACCTCGTCGGCCACCTGGTCGGCGTCGAGCGCCTTGCGGTTGTAGACCTTGACCAGCACCTGGTTCTTGAACTCCAGCGCGGCCTCGACCTTCTGGCGGAAGATCTTCTCGTCCAGCAGGTCCTGCACGCGCACGCCGACGCGCGCGACCTTGTCCTGGTAGCACGGCCCGATGCCGCGGCCGGTGGTGCCGATCTTGCGGCTGCCCAGGTACCGCTCGGTGACCTTATCGATCGCCACGTGGTACGGCATGATCAGATGGGCGTCGGCCGAGATGAGCAGGCGGCTGGTGTCGACGTCGCGCTTCTCCAGCCCGTCCAGCTCCTCCAGGAGCACCCCCGGGTCGACGACGACGCCGTTGCCGATCACGTTGGTCACCCCGGGGGTCAGGATGCCGGAAGGGATCAGGTGCAGGGCGAAGTTCTCACCGCCGGGCAGCACGACCGTGTGCCCGGCGTTGTTCCCGCCCTGGTAGCGGACGACCCACTGGACGCGGTCGCCGAGCAGGTCGGTGGCCTTGCCCTTGCCCTCGTCGCCCCATTGGGCACCGATCAGCACGATGGCCGGCATGTGACACTCCAGGTATTCGGCGAAGATTTGGCAATTGCCGATGCATGAGCGTAACGGAGGGCCGCGACGTGCGGGGACAGGTACTGGTTTGCGGTGCGTCGGCGCCGGAGCTGCCGGAGGTCGACGGGCTGACCGTGCACCGGGTCGGGGAGCGGCCGGGCAAGGACGTGGTCGACCCGCTGCTGGACGACGGGCAGCTCATCGTCGTCGGCACGGACGCCGACCTCGCCGCGGTCGCGCTTCGCTTGCTGCGCAAGGAAAAGCTCGCCACGACGCGCGTCGGTTTCGTGCCGGCGGACCCGGCGTCGGAGGTCGCCGCGCTGTGGGGGCTGCCGACCGATCCGGCCCGTGCGCTGAAGGTCGCGTTGCACGGTGACGCGGACCCCGTGCCGCTGATCCGCGAC
This sequence comes from Amycolatopsis sacchari, assembly GCF_900114035.1. GTDB lineage: Bacteria > Actinomycetota > Actinomycetes > Mycobacteriales > Pseudonocardiaceae > Amycolatopsis_E > Amycolatopsis_E sacchari. Next base: position 24,446 of record NZ_FORP01000008.1, read on the forward strand.
GACAACGGCGGCGTTTTAGTGGGGAGAGGCACATTCGGCGCCATCCGCGGCGTTGCTTACTGTGACGACGATGTAGCTCTGCGTGGGACGGCGCGCTCGATCGAGGTAACGCCGGACACCGAGGGCGGTCCCGGCCTGGTCGTGCGGGTGGTGAAGGGCCTGGTGTTCAAGCGCCCGATGACGCTGGCCGGCCGCGCGTTCCAGCTCGGCTGCGTGCCGACGCGCCCGACGAGCGACGGCGTGCCCTTCCCGCGCGCGATCACGCGCTGGACCTGGTACCGGCACACCGAGGACCTGCGACTGGTCCGCGGTCTCGGCTGACTACTGCTCGTAAACCTACGGACGTCGGTAAATCACCCACGGGTATTGCCGGTGTTCACCTGGTCCAGTCACGCTCGCCGCATGGCTGGTTCCCGTACGTTCACCGTCCTGCTCGCCGCCGCCGTCGTCACCGCCGGGCTCACCGGTACCGCGCTCGCCACCCCGCCCGGCATCCCCTCGGAGACCACCGCCCGTTCGGAGCTCGCCGCGCTGACCGTCAAGGCCGACGGTTCGCTCACCGGCTACTCACGCGACAAGTTCCCGCACTGGATCGACCAGGGCGGCAGCTGCAACACCCGTGAGGTCGTGCTGAAGCGCGACGGCACGAACGTCGTCACCGGCTCGGACTGCGCGCCCACGTCCGGCCGCTGGTACAGCCCCTACGACGGCGCGACGTGGACCGCCGCGTCGGACGTCGACATCGACCACGTCGTGCCGCTCGCCGACGCGTGGCGCACCGGCGCGTCGTCGTGGACCACGGCGCAGCGGCAGGCGTACGCGAACGACCTGTCCGACCCGCAGCTGATCGCCGTCACCGACAACGTCAACCAGGAGAAGGGCGACGCGTCGCCGGACGAGTGGAAGCCGCCGCTCACGAGCTACTGGTGCACCTACGCCGAGATGTGGATCGCGGTGAAGTACAGGTGGAAGCTGACGGTGAACTCCGCCGAGAAGGCGGCGCTCACGGACATGCTCGACCGCTGCTGACGACCAGCAGCCGCTTCCCCACCACCACCCTCAACGGACTCGCTTCGCGAGGCTGAGTATCTCTCGTGCCACGGCGTCGTTCTGCCGCAGTGGCAAGGCGTTGATCCGCGGTCGCGTGAACGCGGCGGCGGAGCGGGCGCTGGTGTGCGGGCCGAGGGAGAACCACCGCTCGTGCGGTGTGCCGTCCGGCTTGAGCAGCCTGCCGTCGGACAACCGCGTGTGTATGCGCCCGGAGGGCTGACCGAGGACCAGTTCCTCGGTCAGCTCCCCGGAATCGCGCAGTGTGCGGATGAGCTCGTCCGACGCGAGGCCGACGCTCGCGTTCGGCAGCCGCGCCTCGACGAGCGTCCGCGCCTCGAGTTCGCCGGGGAAGCTGCTGGTGGTCGCGACGAACCGGCCGCGTTCGGAGGTCACGCGCAGTTCCGCGCCCGCGAACGACACCACGCCCGCCTGCTCGAGCGCCAGCAGCTCCCGCAACCGCCGTGGCGGCGGGCCGCTGGCGTAGAAGCTGAAGAACCCGTGGAACCAGCCGTCCACATCGGACACCTGGGAGATCGGGTCGAGCCGCCCGGAGTCGGCGAGCCCCGGCAGGTGGTGGTAGACCGACAGCAGGGCCATGAACCCGCCGAGATCCGCGCTATAGGCCGGATCCGCGCGCCGCGCGAGGTCCGCCTCGACGTACTCGCGCAGGTGCTTGCCGAAGCTCTCCGCGTCCTCGAACCGCTCGCCCGCCAACGGCCGGTCGAGCCGGTTCAGGTCGAGCCGGTCCTCCTCGGCGGGCACCGCACCCTCGATCAGGGCGCGCATTTCCTCGCTGTCCCAACGGTGTTCGGCGAAGCGCTCGGCGAACTCGGGAAAGCCGAGCCGCACGCGGTCGGGATGCCCCGTCCACAGCTCGCTGTAGTAACCCCACGCGATTTCCTTGGCCACCAAGGGCCACACGTCGGCGAAGAAGTCGAGCGGCCCCTCCGGCAGCGCCTCGATCACGGCCGCGTCGAAGAACTTGGGCAGCTGCAACGGTTCGCCCTGCAGCCGGTACCCGGGCTTCGAGTGGTACGGCACGCCGCGCCGGGAACCCACGTGCAGCACGGGTTCCGCGCCGCTCGGCGTGTAGACCAGCGACCCGTCGTCCCGTTCGTCGAACCGGCCGCCGCGGCCCTCGGTGAGCAGCAGCATGAGGTCGACGAACGCCAGCCCGAACCCACGCACCAGCACGTGCTCGCCCGCCGGGATCGCCGAGTAGTCGATGTCGGCGGTGTACCCCGCGGGGTAGTAGGAAAGGCCGTGCTCGCGCGCGTACTCGACCAGCCCGGCCGACGCGGCGTCCGGCTCGGCGTCGAGGTGACCCACGGTCAGCAACAGCAGGTCCGCGGGGACGGAGGTGCCGTCGGCCAGCCGCACGTGGTCGTCCTCGACGCGCACCGCCCGCGCGCGGTGCTCCACGACCTCGATGCCTTCGGGCAGCTCGTCCAGCACGCGCCGGTACACCCACGCCAGGTAGGTGCTCTGCAGCCGCCGGGTCGGGAACGACGTGGTGAGCAGGGCGGCTAGCTCGTCGTGCAGGTCGGCGGCGATCTCGTGCCGCAGCTCGCCGCGCCGCAGCTGGTCCGCCCACTCGGCCAGCGAAGGCCCCGGCCGGACCGGGCCGTCCATCCGCACGGTCTCGTCGGTGAACATCGTGACGTCCTCGGTCATCGAGTTCATCCGCAGCAGCGGCGACTGCTCGTACCGCCAGATCCGGCCCGGCCCCGGCGGGAACGGGTCGATCAGGTGCACCACCAGGCGGGTGGTGCCGAGCAGCTCGGCCGCGTTCGCCGAGATCCGTTCCAGGACACCGACCCCACGCGGCCCCGCCCCCACGATCGCGAGGTGACACGGCGCCATGCTTCCGAAGTTACGGGGATCTCCCGCGCCGGGGGACGGGGTTCCGCGATGTGGACGTTGCGACGAAACCGCGACACGACCTGGACGCCGGTCGGACGGCGCCTGCCGACAGTGTGGTCCATGAAGACGAAAACACTGGTGGTCGCCACCGTGCTGGCGGGCTCACTGGCCGGGACCGGCAGTGCGTCCGCCACAGCGGGTCCGAGCGGTGACTTCGACGTCACCGGCTACGACATCACGATGGACTACCGGCCGGACAGCCGGAACCTGCAGGGTGTCACGGTGGTCAGCGCGGTGTCCGCCGAATCGTTGCGCAGCCTCACGCTCGCCCTCGACGGCCCACGCGTCCGTTCGGTCGAGATCGACTCGCAAGCGGCGCGGTACACGCAGAGCGGGGAGGACCTGGTCGTCGAGCCTGCGACGCCCATCGGCCGCGGCGCCCGGTTCACCGTCCGGATCTCCTACGACGGCACGCCCGGCGCCGCGTGGCTCCCCACCACGTCAGGCGGGGCGACGGCGTTCGAAGGCGGCTCCAGCGCTTGGTTCCCCGCGCACGAGGACGGCCACGACAAGGCCCGGTTCCACCTGGTGGCGACCGTGCCGGACGGCTGGGGCGTCGTGTCGATCGGGCGGGAGGGCGCGGTGCGGCACGAACCGGGCGCCACGACGTACGACTGGACGGAGCCGGCTGCCGACCCCGACTTCATCGCCGTGTCCGTCGACCGCTTCACCATCGACCGCTCGGCGCTGGCCGACGGGACCCCGGTGGTCAACGCGTACGCCCCCGGCCTGGAGGCGGCGACCAGACCACTGGCCGACCGCCTGCCCGAGATCCTCGGCTTCCTGTCCGGGAGGTTCGGCCCGTACCCGTTCGACGCGGCGGGCAACGTGTTCGTGGACGTCAACGACGACGGGCCCGGGACCTCGCCGCAGACCCGGCCGGTGTACCTCGGCGCGGGCAACAGCCAGTACATGAACATCCAGCAGGTCGTCCACGAGCAGGCCCACCAGTGGTACGGGGTGTCGGTCGCGCCCGGCCAGGCGGAGGACGGTTGCCTGGCCGAGTGCTTCGCGAGCTACGCGACGTGGCTGTGGGACGAGGCCGAAGGCGGCGCCGACCTGGACGCCCGGTACCGCGAGCAGGTCGAGGCCGCCAAGGGGGACAGCGCTTTCTGGCAGCCGCTCTACCGCCCGGGGCAGCTGCCGGGGCTGAACATGTACAGCAAGGGCCCGCTCGCCCTGCACGCACTGCGCCGGCAGATCGGCGACGAGGCGTTCGGCCGGCTGCTCAAGGGATGGGCGCAGGCGCACCGAGGTGAGTACGTCGGCTGGCCGGAGTTCGAAGCCTTCGCCGGGAGGATCTCCGGGCAGGACCTCACCGGCTTCTTCCAGGCCTGGTTCCGCGGCGCCACGGTCCCCGCGGACGGATACCTCTGACCCGGCGTCACCGCACCCGGTCGATGACCTCCGGGGTCTGGCCGTGCAGCCGCAGGACCCCGCCGATCGTGAACTCGGTGAGCAGGTCGATGAGCGCCTCGCGGTCGGGCGGTTCGCCCGGCCAGGACAGGTTGACCAGCGTCTCCGTCATCGCGAAGTACATGGCCACCAGCGCGACGTCCGCGCGGCCCGGCTCGACGCCGTACGCGGCCCAGCGCCGGGCGCTGGCCTCCTGGTAGACCTCGGCGAGCCGGGCGCGCAGCCGCGTCAACGCCGGGTTGCCCGCGCGCTCGGCCTCCTGCAGCAGGGGCATCGCCTCGGGGTGCTCGGCGACGAAGGCGAACAGGTTCGCGTAGTTCTTGCGCGCCCACGACTTCAGGTCGAGGTCGGCATCACCGGAACCGCGCTCGGCGATCGTGCGGTACGCCTGCTCTTCGAGGTCGGCGACCGCCTGCTCGAACAGGTGGGTCTTGTCGCCGAACAGCTCGTAGACCGCCTGCCTGCTCAGCCCGGCCTGGCGCGCGATCTGCTCGATCGTCGCGCCCTGCACCCCGGCGGTCGCGAACACCTGCCGGGCGGCGGCCAGCACCAGCGCGCGCTGGTCCTCCACGGGCAGCTTCCGCGGCCTGCCCGGACCACGCTTCCGGGGGATTGCCATCGCGGTGCCCTCACCTCGATCCTTTTTCCGACAGTGATGTCGGAAAATAGCTCACTGGGGAGCGAGCATGCGTCTGACCCTCCGCCGCGCGGTCGCGGCACTCCTGGTCCCGGTCATCGGCCTGGTCTCGCTGACTGTCGGCGCGGCACCGGCCGGTGCCGCGGATTTCTACGACCCGCCGTCGCCCCTGCCGGCGGGCTCACCCGGCGACATCATCCGTCACCAGGAGGCGCGGTTCTTCCTCGACCCGGCGAAGCTCGTGCCCGCCCCGGCGCGGGTGCAGCGGATCCTGTACCGCAGCACCGACACCCACGGGAACCCGGTCGCGGTCAGCGGCACGGTGCTCACACCGACCGTGCCGTGGACCGGGCCGGGGGTCCGCCCGATCATCGGCTACGCGGCCGGGACCCAGGGCCTCGGTGACCAGTGCGCCCCGTCGAAGGCGCTCGCGATGGGGCAGGAGTACGAGGGCCCGTTCCTCGCCGGCCTGCTCTCCCGCGGTTACGGCATCGCGATCACCGACTACGAGGGCCTCGGCACACCCGGCGTGCACACCTACGTCAACCGCAAGGCGGAGGCGTACGCCGTGCTCGACGCGATCCGCGCCGCGCAGCGGCTGCCCGAGGCGGGCCTGCCCGCCGGCGGTCCGGTGGCGCTCGCCGGGTACTCGCAGGGCGGTGGGGCCTCCGCGGCCGCGGCCGAACTGCAGGGCAGCTACGCCCCGGAACTGGACCTCAAGGCCGCCTACGCCGGCGCGCCGCCCGCCGATCTCGCCGCCGTCGCCGAGAACCTCGACGGGCACTACGCGGTGGGCTTCCTGATGTTCGCGGTGGCGGCCATCAACTACGCCTACCCCGAACTGGACATCCCGGCCGTGCTCAACGACAAGGGCCGGGCACTGGAGGAACAGGTCGAATCAGAGTGCACCGGGGACGCGATCCTCAAGCACGCCTTCACGCGCACCGCGGACCTCACCGCCGACGGGCGGCCGATCACGGCCTACCTCGGCGAGGAGCCCTACGCGTCGGCGGTGGCGGAGCAGCGGATCGGCACGATCCCGCCGAAGGCGCCGGTGCTGGTGCTGCACTCCGGGCTCGACGACATCGTGCCCTACGCGCAGGGCCGCGAAATGGCTCGCGACTGGTGCGCGGAGGGCGCGGCGGTGCGGTTCGAAACGCTCGCCGCACCGACGCACGTGGGAGGCGCCGTGGCCGCCTACCCCCTCGCCTACGCCTGGCTGGACGGGCGCCTGCACGGCGCCCCGGCCACCACCAACTGTGGAGACTTCTGATGGTCCGACTGACTTTTCACTTCAGCCCGGTGGCCTCCGCCGCCTCGGGGTCCGAGTCGGCGAGGAAGGTGCGGCAGCGCTCGTACTCCTCGGTCTCGCCGATGCGCTGGGCGGCGCGGCCGAGCGCGGCCAGCGCCCGCAGGAAGCCCTGGTTGGGGCGGTGGCTCCAGGGCACCGGGCCGAAGCCCTTCCAGCCGGAGCGGCGCAGCTGATCCAGGCCGCGGTGGTAGCCGGTGCGCGCGTAGGCGTAGGCGGCGACGATCTCGCCGGCCTCCAGCGCGCGCTCGGCCAGCGCCGCCCACGCCTCGCTGAAGTCCGGGTGCTCCGCGGCCACGTCGGCGGGGTCGGTCCCGGCGTCGAGCGCGGCCTGTGCGTCGGGGCGGTCGGGCAGCCGCGTCGGTTCGGGGCCCAGCAGGTTCGCGTGCGTCATGCTCCCATCCTGCCCCGGCTAGAAGATCAGGCTCGCCAGCACCCCGCTGCCCAGCAGCACGAGGCAGGCGACGAGGACCGCGGCGACCAAGCGTTTCGGCATCACGGGCCGACACCCTGCCCGGTCCGGGCCGCCCGGGGCAAGCCCGGTGCCGCCTCAGGGTGAACCCTGATTTCCGGACATACCCGTCCATGTCGCCGAAACGACAAGTCATGATGTGCCCATGACGAACGCGATCACCGTCCCCCGCGGCCCGGTGGCGAAGACCAGGCTGTTCTTCCGCACCCACTGGGAGCGGGGCGCACCGGGGCAGCCGACCCCGGCGTGGGTCCTGCGCTTCGCGTACATGACGTGGCTGGTGGCGTTCGCGTTCAAGCTGCTCGGCTCGTCGTGGGACGTGTCGTGGCACTTCAAGTTCATCCGCGACGACTTCGCGCCGCCGCACCTGATCAACACCGTGGGCACCGGGATCGTGATCGCGCTCGTCGCGATCCACACCTACACCGGCCTCGGCTGCGACCGCCGCTCGCTGCGGCTCATGCAGTGGGGGCTGGGCCTGTTCCTGATCGCGGCGCCGCTCGACGTGATCAACCACCGCGTCAACGGGCTCGACCTGACCGCGTGGAGCCCCACGCACCTGCTGCTCTACATCGGCACCGGGGTGATGCTCGCCGGGGTGATCGACGGGTGGCTGAAGTTCGCCGAGCCGGGCCGGGTGCGCACGCTCGTGCTGACCGGGCTGTGGGCGTTCTTCCTGGAAAACGCTTTCTTCCCGAACGGGCAACAGGAGTACGGCATCGTCGGCCTGCGGGCCTGGGAGCGCGGCGAGCCCGAGGCGGAGCCCTCGCTGCTGAACTTCGCGGCGCAGCAGATCGGGCACCCGGTCGACCGCGCGGCCGTCCTGCACTTCACGATGCCCATCGCGGACTGGGTGTACCCCCTGTGGGGCATCGGGATGTCAGCGGTGGTGCTGCTGCTGGCGCGCCGCACGATCGGCCACGCGTGGGCCGCCACCGCGGTGGCGGGCGCCTACGTGGCCTACCGGATGCTGATCTGGCCGCTACTGGTCGCGGGCACGTTCCCCGCCTCGACGATCCCGTTCTACCTGCTGTTCGTCGGCCTCGCGGTGGACCTCGCCGCCCGGCGCGGGGTGCTCACGGGCGTGCTCGTGGCCCTGCTCGGCTACGGCGTGCTGGAGGTGCAGAGCCTCCTCGGCATCGCCCCGCCGTTCGCCTGGTGGACGCTGCCGGTGGTCCTCGTCGCCGTCACCGCCGCGTGGTGGGTGACGGCGACGAGGAGCCGGATCAGAGCTTCTTCCCAGCCGACTTGAGGTGCTCGGCGGCCTCGACGACGCGCGCGGCCATCCCGGTCTCGGCCTTCTTGAGGTAGCTGCGCGGGTCGTAGGTCTTCTTGTTGCCGACCTCGCCGTCGATCTTGAGCACCCCGTCGTAGTTCTTGAAGAAGTGGTCCGCGACCGGGCGGGAGAACGCGTACTGCGTGTCGGTGTCGACGTTCATCTTCACCACGCCGTACGACACCGCCTCGTGGATCTCCTCCAGCAGCGAGCCGGACCCGCCGTGGAACACCAGCTCGAACGGCTTCGAGCCCTCGGGCAGGCCCAGCTTCTCCGCCGCGGCGGCCTGGCCGCGCTTGAGCACGTCCGGGCGCAGCTTGACGGCACCCGGCTTGTACGCGCCGTGCACGTTGCCGAAGGTGGCGGCGAGCAGGTAGCGGCCCTTGTCGCCCGAGCCGAGCGCGTCCACCGTCTTCAGGAAGTCGCCCTCGGCGGTGTACAGCTTCTCGTTGATCTCGTTCGAGACGCCGTCCTCCTCACCGCCGACGACGCCGATCTCGACCTCGAGGATGATCTTCGCCGCGGCCGCGCGCTCGAGCAGCTCGGCCGCGATCTTGAGGTTCTCGTCGAGGTCGATCGCCGAGCCGTCCCACATGTGCGACTGGAACAGCGGGTTCTCGCCCCGGTCCACCCGCTCCTGCGAGATCGCGATCAGCGGGTTGACGTAGGAGTCGAGCTTGTCCTTCGGGCAGTGGTCGGTGTGCAGCGCCACGTTCACCGGGTACTTCTTCGCGACCACGTGTGCGTACTCGGCCAGCGCGGTCGCGCCGGTCACCATGTCCTTGACGTGGAGACCGGACGCGAACTCCGCGCCGCCGGTGGACACCTGGATGATGCCGTCGCTCTCCGCGTCGGCGAACCCCTTCAGCGCCGCGTTGAGGGTCTCCGACGAGGTCACGTTGATGGCCGGGTAAGCGAACTCGCCTCCCTTGGCCCGGTCGAGCATCTCGGCATAGACCTCGGGGGTGGCGATGGGCATCGTTGGTCCTCCTAGCGGGTGGTCGCCTTCTTGCCCGAATCGTACGAGGTCCGCCGAGTCCCAGCTACGACAGCAGGGCCTCCGCCACAGCGCGGTACACGGGCAGCGGGTCCTCGTTGAGGACCTGGATGCAGACCTGGTCGGCACCCGCGTCCCAGTGCGCGCGCACGCCGTCGGCGATCTGCTCGGCCGTCCCGTGCAGGACCAGCGCGTCGACGAGGCGGTCGCTGCCGCCGTTGGCGAGGTCCTCGTCGGTCCAGCCGAGGCGCTTGAGGTTGCTGACGTAGTTGGTCAGGTGCAGGTACGGGTTCTCCACCCGGGGCCGCCCGATCGAGCGGGCGCGCTCGGGGTCGGTGTCGAGGACGACCTTGTGCTCGGGGACGAGCAGCTTGCCCTCACCGAGGATCTCGCGCGCCTGCCGGGTGTGCTCGGGCGTGGTCAGGTACGGGTGCGCGCCGGCGGAGCGCTCGGCGGACAGCTTCAGCACCTTCGGGCCGAGCGCGGCGAGCGCCCTGTCCTCGACCGGCACGCCGGCCTCGTCGAGCTGGTCGAGGTACTCGACGATCTTGTCGTAGGGCTTCTGGTAGACCTTCGTCGCTTCGGGGTGGCCGATGCCGACCCCCAGCAGGAACCGGCCGGGGTGCCTGCCCACGATCCGGTGGTAGGACTCGGCGACCGGCGCCGCGTCGTCCTTCCACATGTTGACGATGCCGGTCGCGACGACGACGCGGTCGGTGACCCCCAGGAGCCGGTCGACGTCGGAGAGGTCGGCGTCCGGCGAGCCCCCGAGCCAGATCGCGCCGTAGCCGAGTTTCTCCACCTCCTGGGCGAGCTCGTCGCTCACCAGTGAGGGATGTGCCCAGATGCCGAGTTTGCCGAGTGCGTTCACCATGCCCCGCACAACCCCGCCGACCCGCGGGGGCATTCCGGGTTAGCGTGGAATTCATGAAAATCGGGAACAGCGACCTGGACGTGTACGGGCTCAACCTCGGCGGGAACGTGTTCGGCTGGACGGCGGACGAGCAGCGGTCCTTCGAGGTCCTCGACGCCTACGTGGCGGCGGGCGGCAACTTCATCGACACCGCGGACTCGTACTTCCACCGCGCTCCCGGCAATTCGGGCGGGGAATCCGAAACCATCATCGGGAACTGGCTCGCGAAACGCGGCCGCCGCGACGACGTGGTGATCGCCACGAAGGTGGGCAGCTGGCCGAAGCGCCCCGGCGTCTCCGCGAAGAACATCCGCGAGGCGGCCGAGGACTCGCTGCGGCGCCTGCGCACCGACCACATCGACCTCTACTACGCGCACCGGGACGTCGCGGACGTGCCGCTGGAGGAGACGCTGGGCGCGTTCGACGAGCTCGTGCGCGCGGGCAAGGTCCGCTACCTCGGGGCGTCGAACTACAGCGCCGAGCGGCTCGCCGAGGCACTGTCCATTTCGGACCGCGAGGGCTTCGCCAGGTACGTGGCGGTGCAACCGCACTACAACCTGGTGGAGCGGGGCTTCGAGCAGGACCTGCTGCCGCTGGTGCGCGAGCAGGGGCTGTCCACGATGCCGTACTTCGGCCTGGCGAGGGGGTTCCTGACGGGCAAGTACCGCTCGCGGGAGACCGACACGGGCAGCCCGCGCACCGAAGCCGCCGTCGCCTACCTCGACCACCGGGGCGAGCGGGTGCTGGAGGCGCTCGACGACATCTCCGCCGCGTACGGCACGACGCCCGCCGCGGTCGCGCTCGCGTGGCTGGCCTCCCGGCCGACGGTCGCCGCCCCGATCGCGAGCGCCCGGAACGTCGAGCAGCTGGCCGACCTGCTGGCATCGGTCGAGCTGCGGCTCACCGAGGCCGACATCGCCGCGCTGGACGAGGCATCCTCCTGATCCTTACTCAGGAGTAGCTTACTCGCGGTAGGGTGCGGTACGGTGCTGGTCATGGCCAACGTAACAGGCAAGGTCGTGCTCATCACCGGAGCTGCGCGCGGCATCGGGGCCGGGCTGGCCGAACGGCTCGCCGCCCGTGGCGCCAAGGTCGCACTCGTCGGGCTCGAAGCCGAGGAACAGCGCAAGGTCGCCGAGCGCATCGGTGACGCGGCCCGCTCCTGGGAAGCCGACGTCACGGACTGGGACGCGCTCGAGAAGGCGACCGCCGGGGTGGTCGAGCACTTCGGCGGCATCGACATCGTCATCGCCAACGCGGGCATCGCCACCACCGGCTTCGTCCGCTCCATCGACCGCGAGGCGTTCGAGAAGGTCCTCGAAGTCGACCTGCTCGGCGTGTGGCGCACGTTCCGCGTGACGCTGCCGCACGTCATCGAGCGCAAGGGCTACCTGCTGGCGATCTCGTCGCTCGCGGCGATCACCCACGCGCCCGGCATGGCCAACTACGCCGCCGCCAAGGCCGGGGTCGAGGCGTTCTGCAACAGCCTGCGCGCCGAGGTCGCGCACCTCGGCGTGAAGGTCGGCGTCGCGCACCCCACCTGGATCCGCACGGACCTGGTGGAAAGCGCCGACGCGCACCCGGTGTTCGGCAAGCTGCGGGGCGGGATGCCGGGCTTCCTCGGCAAGACCTACCCGCTCGACGTCGCGCTGGACCACCTGGAGGCCGGCGTGCTCAAGCGGGCCAGGACCATCCACGTGCCCAAGTGGGTGCTGGCGATGAAGCTGCTGCGCGCGTTCCTGCCGCCGATCATCGAGCTGGGCTCTCGCACGCGCATCCCCGCCGCGGACCGGGCCGCGATCGAGGACATCGCGGCACGCGGGTCGAAGGCGGCCGCGGTCACCGGCCACGGCGGCCGCGCGGCCATCCGCTGACCGGTCAGGGCACCCAGGCGCCCAGCACGGGCTTGAACTCGCGCACCCTGCGCTCCTCCAGCGCGCCCTCCAGCGAGTACGGGTCGGCGTCGAGGAGTTTCGTCACCGCCTCCTCGTCGTCGGCCCGCACCAGGAACACGCCGCCGGACTCGTCGGCGAACGGGCCGGCCACCGCCACCACGCCCTGATCGGCCAGTTGCCCCAGGTACTCGCGGTGCCGCGGGCGCACGTCGCGGAACTTCTCCTGCACGTACCGCGTCTCGACCAGGAACCAGGCCACTGCGTTACCTCCCCGTACTCCGTTTACTGCCCGCAAGGTACCCGTTCGCAAGCTATGGCCGCCCCGGTGCAACCGGATACCCTGTGCGCGCGTGGAAGCAGTTGTGTTGACCAAGGCCGAGGACGGGCAGGACTACATGCCGGAAGGCAGCGCGGAGCGCAGCGTCGAGCGCACGCTCGGGCACTTGCGCACGATCGACGGGTTCGAGCAGGTCCCCGCACAGCCCTCTGCACCACTGACGCTCGAGGACCTCTACCGCACGCACCGCATGCGGCTGGTCCGGCTCGCGATCCTGCTGGTCGACGAGCCCGCGACGGCCGAGGACGTCGTGCAGGAGGCGTTCACCGGGCTGTACCGGAACTGGGGGAAGCTGCGGGACGCCGCGGCCGCCGTGGGCTACCTGCGCACGGCCGTCGTGAACGGCTCGCGCAGCGTGTTGCGGCGGCGCAAGACCGCCCGCGAGTACGTACCGCCGCACGCGGTCAACGCGCGCTCGGCGGAGAGCCTCGCCATGCTGTCCAGTGAGCACCAGGCGGTGGTGAGCGCGTTGTCGAAGCTGCCGCCGCGGCAGCGCGAGGTGCTGGTGTTGCGGTACTACGGCGGGTTGTCGGAGGCGGAGATCTCCGAGGCCGCCGGGATCTCGAAGGGCACGGTGAAATCGACCGCGAGCAGGGCGCTTGAATCGCTTCAGAAGGCGATGAGCGGCTGAGCGTTGCGAGATATGGTTTAGACCAATATATGCTGGAGCGCGTGACGGACTTCGTGCTGACCGGCGGCAGACTGGCGCTACCCGAAGGGCTCGTGGACGACGGCTGGCTGGCCGTGGCCGACGGGCGGATCTCCGGCATCGGCACCGGCACCCCGCCGCCGGGTGAGCACGTGGAGCTGGGCGGGGCGCTGGTCGTGCCCGGGTTCGTCGACACGCACTGCCACGGCGGTGGCGGCGGCTCCTTCTCCAGCGGGGACCCCAAGGAGATCGCGCGCGCGATCGCCGCGCACCGCCGTCACGGCACCACGACGATGCTGGCCAGCCTGGTGTCCGAGCCGATCCGCACGCTGGTGGACCAGCTGTCCGCGCTGCGTGAGCTGGTCGAGGACGGTGAGCTGGCCGGGGTCCACCTCGAAGGCCCGTTCATCGCCGAGGCCCGGTGCGGGGCCCACGACCCCGGCGTGCTGCTGGAGCCGGACACGGCGTCGGTCGACGCCTTGCTGCGGGCGGGGCACGGGCACGTCCGGATGGTGACGATCGCGCCCGAGCTGGCGGGCGGGGTCCGCGCGGTCCGGCAGCTGACGGAGGCCGGGGTCATCGCGGCGATCGGGCACACCGACGGCACGGAGGAGCAGATCCGCCCGGCGATCGACGCGGGTGCGACGGTCGGCACGCACCTGTTCAACGGGATGCGCCCGCTGCACCACCGCGAACCCGGCCCGATCGGCGCGCTGCTGGACGACGAGCGCATCACGGTCGAGCTGATCTGCGACCTCGTGCACGTCCACCCGACGGTGCTGCGGCTGGCCGCGAAGCACGCGGGCCGCGGCCGGACGGTGCTGATCACCGACGCCATGTCCGCCACCGACGCCGCCGACGGCCGCTACCACCTCGGGCGGCTGGAGGTGGACGTGCGCGACGGCGTCGCCACGCTCGCCGACACCGGCTCGCTGGCCGGCAGCACGCTGACCATGGACGTCGCCTTCCGCAACCTGGTGCGCGGCGCGGGCCTGAGCATCCCCGACGCCGTGCGCGCCACCTCCGGCCGCCCGGCCGAACTGCTCGGCATCGACGACCGCACGGGCTCGCTGGAAGCCGGGCTGGCCGCCGACCTCGTCATCCTCGACGACGACCTGCGGCTGAGCCGTGTCCTCCGGCAAGGGGAATGGCTGTCTTGACCAGATGCTAGTTGTGACTAGCATCTGCTGGTATGGATGAGCAACTGCTCGACTGGGTCGAGCGGGTCTCCGCGTTCCTCACCGAGCAGTACGGCCAGCCGCCGATCGCGGGCCGGATACTGGGCTGGCTCATGATCTGCGACCCGCCCGAGCAGTCCGCGGCGCAGATCGCCGGGGCGATCGCCGCCAGCCGCGCCTCGCTCACCAGCAACATGCGCCTGCTGGTGGGCGCCGGCCTGGTCAGCAAGCGCACCCGCCGGGGCGAGCGGACCACGTACTTCCGGATGGAGGACGACGCGTGGGAGCGCGTGATCCGGGCGCGGATCGCCTCGCTGGCGTCGTTCCGGCAGCTCACGAAGGCGGGGCTGGACCTCGCCGGGCGCGCTGACCCGGCGCGCCTGCGGGACGCGGACCGGGCGTTCGCCTGGATGGCCGAGGTCTTCGAGCAGGCGAAGGGGCCCGGCGATGCCTGACGCGGTGGTGGTCGGCGGCGGGATCGGCGGCCTCACGGCGGCCATCGCGCTGCGGCGGATCGGCTGGTCGGTGACCGTGCTGGAGCAGGCGGCCGAGCTGCGGGAGGTCGGGGCGGGGCTGTCGCTCGCGGAGAACGCGATGCGCGCGCTCGACGTGCTCGGCATCGGGGACCGGGTCCGCCGCCACGCGGCGTCCTCGCAGGTCACCGGCAACCAGCGGCTGCCGTCGGGCCGGTACCTGCGGCGGTTCCGCGAGGGGCGTGACGTCCCGCTCGCCGCCTTCCACCGCGCCGAGCTGCACCGGGTCCTGCTCGACGAACTGCCCGCGGACCGCATCCGGACGGGCCGGCGGGTGACGGCGGTGCCGGAGGCGGATCTCGTCGTGGCGGCGGACGGGGTGCACAGCACCTTCCGTGACCTGCTGTGGCCGGACGCGCCGCGGCCGCGCAAGCGGTACACCGCCTGGCGAGGTGTCGTGGCGGGGATCGACGTCGAAGGCAGCTTCACCTTCGGCCGCGGCCGGTACTTCATGATCCACCCGTTGCCCGGCGGCCGGGCGTGCTGGGCGCTCGGGTCGAGCTCGGGCGGTCCGGAAACGGTGCGGGGGTGGCATTCGCCGATCCCCGAACTGCTCGCCGCGACGGACGCGGTCCTGCGCAACGACATCCTCGACCTCGGCCCGCTGCCGGCCTACACGCACGGCAACGTCGTCCTGCTCGGCGACGCCGCCCACGCCGTCACCCCCGACCTCGGGCAGGGCGCGTGCCAGGCGATCGAGGACGCGGTCACCCTCGCGGCGGCCCTGCGGAGCGCGCCGGTGCCGGACGCGCTCGCCCGCTACGACCGGGAACGCCTGCCGCGCACCAGGAAGATCGCCCGCACGGCCCGCCGCAAGGGGCGCGTGTCGGTCTCGCCGAGCCCGCTCGTGCACCGCCTCGTCGTCGCCGGCACCCGGTGGGTCCCGGACGCGGCGGTGCGCCGAAGCACCGCAGGGGTCTGGGACTGGTGGCCACCCCGACTAAGCTGAAGGGGGTGAGCGACCGTCCCGATCCGGAGCGCCTGCTGGCCGAGGCGTTGCGTGCGCAGGCGAGGAGCGCGCCACCCGCCGCGCGCGCCCCCGAGCTGCCGCCGCAGTACGGCCTGCTGTCCGGCACCGGCGACGGCGCGCTGGCGCGTGAACAGGCCGCGCTGGAGCCGCCCACGGTGCGGCACCCCGCCGTCCGGCCCAAGCCGCAGCCGGGGTCGTTGCCGACGCACTGGATCCTGTTGCTGTCGGTGCTGCTGGGGCTGGCGACCGGCGCGGTGATCGGCCTCATCACGCTGCTCTGAAGCCCACACAGGCAACACAGGGTCACCCTGTACCGTTTTGGTGTGATCCTCGCCGAGACCACGACCACGCTCGCCCTGATGCCGAAGTGGTTCAACCCGGAGTACCTGCTGACCCAGTTCGGCGCGTACGTGATCGTCGGGCTGTGCCTGGTCATCTTCATCGAGAGCAGCATCTTCCCGGTGCTGCCGGGTGACTCGCTGCTGTTCACCGCCGGCCTGTTCGTCGCGCAGGGCTCGATCCACGCGCCGCTGTGGCTGGTGTGCCTGCTGGTGAGCGTCGCCGCGCTGCTGGGGAACGTGGTCGGGTACTTCATCGGCTACAAGGCGGGGCCCGCGTTGTTCAAGCGGCCCGACTCCCGCTTCTTCAAACAGGAGTACGTCGACAAGACGCACGCGTTCCTGGAGAAGCACGGCCCGAAGGCGGTCGTGCTGGCGCGGTTCGTGCCGTTCGTGCGCACGTTCATCACGTGGATCGCGGGCGTCGGCCGGATGGACGCGAAGAAGTACTTCACCTACACGATCATCGGCGGCATCCTGTGGGCGGGCGGGATCACCGCGCTGGGGCACGTGCTGGGCAACATCTCGTTCATCAAGAACAACATCGAGGCGATCTTCATCCTGATCGTGCTCGTGTCGGTGGTGCCGCTGGTCGTCGAGTACGCCCGCAACCGCCGCGAGCGCAAGCACGCGGCCGCGAAGGCGCCGGCGGAGTCGGACGCCGAGGTCACGCAGCGGATCCCGCGCGTCGAGCGCTGACCGACCACGCACGCGAAGGCCGCCGCACCAGCTCGGTGCGGCGGCCTTTTCGCGTCAGGCGCCCGGGCTGCGGGTTGGCAACCCGAGGGCCACCAACGCCGCCAAGCCGAGGCACACCATCAGTACCGTTCGTCGTCCCGCATCCGCCGGAGCAGTTCTCCGCTTCCTGGTCCGTCCTGAGCGGGCCCTTGGGACGGGGAACCGGCTCTACGCTGCGGGCGACCACGGAGCCCCGCCCCTACTCCATCGAGAACATCGAGCCCGGGTTGAACAGGTTGTCCGGGTCCAGCGCCCGCTTGATCTGCCGGTGCACGCGGATTCCCACCGGGCCGATCTCGCGTTCCAGCCACTCGCGCTTGATCTTGCCGACGCCGTGCTCCCCGGTGACCGTGCCGCCCAGCGACAGCCCCACCTCGAGGATGTCGTCGAACGCCTTGCGGGCCCGCGCGAACTCGTCCTCCGAATCGGGCGCGTAGACGATCGTCGGGTGCATGTTGCCGTCGCCCGCGTGGCCGACGACGGCGATGCGCAGCCCGACCTCCCGGCTGATCCGCTCGCACCCCTGGATCAGCTCGGCGATCCGCGTCCGCGGCACGGACACGTCGTCGGTGAGCCACACCCCGTACTCCTCCAGCGCGGTGAGCACGACGCGCCGGGCCTGCATCAGCATGCGGCCCTCGGCCAGGTCGTCGGTCGCGTACGCCATCGTGGCGCCGCAGTCGTTGCAGATCTGCTCGATCGCGCTCAGCTCCCGCTGCGCCACCTCGCCACCCGAGTCGGACTGGCACAGCAGCAGCGCCTGGCAGTCGGAACCGGCGCCGAGATCGGTGTTGAGGTAGTGCTCGGCGGCCTTGATGGAGCTGGCGTCCATGATCTCCATCAGCGACGGCACGAGCCCCTCGCGCACCACCCGCGCGACCGCTTCGCCCGCCTTGTCGGTGTGGTCGAAACCGGCGACGAGCGTGCCCGGCGCCTGGGGCAGCGGGCGCAGCGCGACGGTGGCCTGCGTGATCACGCCGAGCGTGCCTTCGCTGCCGATGAACAGCTTCGTCAGGTCGTAGCCCGCGACCCCCTTGACCGTCCGGCGCCCGGTCTTCAGCAGCGAGCCGTCGGCCAGCACGACCTCCAGCCCCAGCACCGAATCGGTGGTCACGCCGTACTTCACGCAGCACAGCCCGCCGGCGTTGGTGGAGAGGTTGCCGCCGATCGTGCACCAGTCGTAGCTCGACGGGTCGGGCGGGTAGAACAGCCCGTGCTTCTCCACGGCGTTGCGGAAGTCGAGGTTGACGACCCCAGGCTGGACGACGGCGAGCCGGTTGCCGGGGTCGACCTCGAGGATCTTGTCGAACTTGGTCATCACCAGCACGACGCAGCCGTCGATGGCGTTCGCGGCGCCGGACAGCCCGCTGCCGGCGCCGCGGGGCACGATCGGCACCCCCGCCTCCGCGCAGGCGCGCACCGTCGCCTGCACCCCTTCGACGTCGGAGGGCAACACCACCGCCAGCGGCCGCCCGGACGGTGCCAGCGGCATCATGTCGCGCGAGTAACTGTCGACCACGTCGGTGTCGGTGAGGACGGCGTCCTTCCCGAGCGCTTCACGGAGTTCCGTCAGCAGTGCGTCGTTGCCCATGGACTCATCGTAGGACGACGGAGTCCGCAGTGCGGAAGAAAATTTCCGAACTTCAGCGGACGAAGCCGATGACCCGCTCGACGGGGATGCGCAGCACGAGCCGCCGGTCGGCGACCATCGCCTCGCGGTACTCCGTCCAGTCGGGGTGCTCGCCCGCCACCCTCCGGTACAGCTCGACCAGCTCCTCGACGGTCGCGTCGTGCGGGTCGGCGGCGACCGGGGTCAGTTCGGCGGTGCCTTCGACCACCGCGTACGACCAGCCGTCGGTGCTGCTGACGTGGTAGGTGGCGCGCGGGTCCCGGCGCAGGTTCTTCGTCTTGGCGCGGCCGTCGGTGATCGACACCAGGATCCGCCGCGTTTCGGCGTCGAAGAAATGGGTCACATTGGACAGCTGGGGCCGGCCGTCGCGGCGGATGGTGGCGAGTACCCCGAACGGGCGGTTCGCGAGCAGGTCGAGCAGGGCGGGATCAGGCGTCATACCGAGATTGTCGTACCCCCGGTCTACCGTCGGCACCAGGCGCGAGGGGTGAACGGTGCGAAACGGACAGATCACCCCAGAGTAATTCACTTGCCTAAGGCAACTAAAGTGTTCTACGACACAGGACAGTTATTTGAGTGGCGCAACCAACCACTTCAGGTGCATCCTTGCTTAGGGCAACTAGTTGCAGCGGCCAATTAAGCGTGCGAAGAGAGTGATGACATGGCACCTGCCACGACGGAAGCGGCCCGCACCGCGGCCGAGCTCGACGTCGCCGACGAACTCGGGGTGCAGCTCGTCCGCTTCGTGCGGCTGATCAACAAGGCCAAGTCCCAGGTGGCCAAGCAGGGGCCCGACGGGATCGAGCGGGCGGCGTACGCCATCCTGTTCCACCTCATCCACGACGGTCCGCAGCGCACCAGCAAGCTGGCCGAGGCGCTGCACGCCGAGATCTCCACGATCAGCAGGCAGAGCAGCTCGCTGGTCCAGCACGGACTGGTCGAGCGCCAGTCCGACCCGGAGGACGGCCGCGCGTGCCTGCTGGCACCGACGGCAGAGGGGCTGCGGGTCTTCGAGGAGAACCGCAGGCAGCGCAACCGGTGGCTGGCCGACGTGCTGGCCGACTGGCCGGAGGAGGACCGGCAGACGCTCAACCGGCTGCTGGACCGGCTCAACTCCGGTATCGAGACAAGCATTCCGCAGGTGGCCGACCAGGGGTCGGCTCAGAGCAAGGGGGCTGACGCATGACGAGTTCCACCCGACAACCGGCGGCACCCACGGGGGGTGCGGTGCCCGCCGGCGAGGCGAGGCTGAGCCACCGGCAGATCATGACCGTGCTGAGCGGTCTGCTGCTGGGCATGTTCCTGGCCGCGCTCGACCAGAACATCGTGAGCGTGGCGATCGTGAAGATCGCCAATGACCTCAACGGGTTCAGCGAGCAGGCGTGGGCGACCACGGCGTACCTGATCACCGCGACCATCGCGACGCCGCTGTACGGCAAGCTGTCCGACATCTACGGCCGCAAGCCGTTCTACCTCACCGCGATCGCGTTGTTCGTGGTCGGTTCGGCGGCCTGCACGTTCGCCACCTCGATGTACGAGCTGGCCGCCTTCCGCGCGTTCCAGGGTCTCGGTGCCGGTGGCCTGATGTCGCTGGCGTTCACGATCATCGGCGACATCGTGCCGCCGCGTGAACGCGTGCGCTACCAGGGCTACTTCATGATGGTCTTCGGCTCGGCCACCGTGCTCGGCCCGGTGCTCGGCGGGTTCTTCTCCGGCTTCGAGACGCTCGGCGGGCTGCACGGCTGGCGCTGGGTCTTCCTGATCAACGTGCCGATCGGCGTCCTCGCGCTGTTCGTGGTCGCGCGGGTGCTCAACATCCCGCACCAGAAGCAGCCGCAGCGGATCGACTGGTTCGGCGCGATCGCGCTCGCGGTCGCCGTGGTGCCGCTGCTGCTGGTCGCCGAACAGGGCCGCACGTGGGGCTGGGGCTCCACCCGCGCGGTCATCTGCTACGCGGTGGCGGCGTTCGGCGTGGTGCTGTTCATCTTCGTCGAGTACGTCATGAAGGACGCGGCGCTCATCCCGCTGCGCCTGTTCCGGAACTCGACGTTCAGCGTGGTCATCGCGGGCGGCACGATCGTCGGTGTCGCGATGTTCGGTGGCATCACCATGGTCCCGCAGTACTTCCAGGTGGTGCGTGGTTACTCGCCCACCGAGGCGGGTCTGCTGATGCTGCCGCTCGTGCTCGGCATCATGATCGGCTCGCAGCTGTCGGGCCGGATCACCGCGAAGACGGGGCGGTACAAGTTCCTGCCGGTCGTCGGCACGCTGATCATCGCGATCGGCGCGGTGCTCTACGCGCAGGTCCACTTCGACAGCGCGCTCTGGCAGCCGCTGGTGTACGCGCTGATCATCGGGCTCGGCCTCGGTGGCTGCATGCAGACGCTGGTCATCGCGGCGCAGAACGCCGGCCCGCGCAGCGACATGGGTGTGTCCACCGCGTCGGCGACGTTCTTCCGCCAGATGGGCGGCACCCTGGGTGTCGCGGTGTTCCTGACGATCCTGTTCAACCTGCTGCCGGGCCGGATCGCGGACGCCTTCGGCGGCACCCTGCCGCCGCAGTTCAACGGGAACCAGCTCAACGCGCTGCAGTCGAACACGAGCGCGCTGGCGAACCTGCCCGAGGCCATCAAGAACCCGATCCTGACCGGGTTCACCAACTCGATGCACGGCGTGTTCTACGTGGCCGCCGGGTTCGCGCTGCTGGCGTGCCTCGTGCTGCTGTTCATGCGGGAGATCCCGCTGAGCGGCGGCCCGAGCCCGGCCGCGGCGCCGGCCGAGGGTGGCGCGGTGCCGCCGGAGGCGGCGCAGGCCGCGGCCGAGGCCGACAACGCGACCTGGGCCGACGCCGACGCGGCGCTCGAGGCGGAGGACCGTGAACCGGCGCTCGTCGGCGGCAGGCACGCCGCCCCGAGCGAGACCAACGGGCACGGCAACTACGAGCTGGCGGCCCAGACGGCGCCGTTCGCCACGGCGACGACCGGGATGAGCAGCCCCGTCGACACCGACGGCCAGCCCATCAGCGGGCACATCCGCCGCCAGGACGGTTCGTCCGTGCTCGGTGCGGCGCTCACGCTGATCGACCAGCGCGGCCGCCAGGTCGCGCGGGCCACGGCGGGTGCCGACGGCGGCTACACGATCAACGCGCCCGGCGCGGGCACGTACGTGCTGATCGTGTCGGCGGGCGGGCACCAGCCGCAGGCCTCCAGCGTCGTCGTCGGCCAGGGCCCGGCGCGGCTGGACCTGACGCTGATCGGCTCGGGTGAGGTGAGCGGCATCGTCCGGGTCGCCGGGCGGGAGACCCCGCTCGCCGGTGTGACGGTCACGCTGACCGACTCGCGGGGTGAGGTCACCGGTGCCTCCATCACCACCGCGGAGGGTGCGTACACCTTCCACGGCGTCGGTGCCGGGACGTACACGCTGGTCGCGAGCGCCGAGCGGATGCGCCCGGTCGCGTTGATGCTGACCGTGCCCGAAAGCGGCGTGCTGCGGCAGGACGTCGAGCTGGCCTCGGCGGTCGTGCTCGCCGGTACCGCCCGCACGGACGGCGACCGCGTCGTCCCCGACGCCCGCATCACCGTGCTGGACGCGGAGGGCAACGTCGCGGCGGTCGCCCGCACCGACTCGGAGGGCCGCTACGTGGTGAGCGACCTCCCGGAGGGTGATTACACCGTGGTCGCGAGCGGGTACCCCCCGGCGACCAGCCAGGTGAACCTGCTGGGCGGCGAGGCCACGCACGACGTGCGCCTCGGGTACGAGCAGGTGATCGACGAGTTCGGCGGCGAGCAGGCATGAGTAGCGGATTGCACGCGCAGATCCAGACGGCCGAGGGGTGGGCCGTGTCGGGTGCGGTGCTGACCGTCACCGACATGACCGGCCAGCAGGTCGCGAGGGCCGAGTCCGACGCGAAGGGAGTGGTGGACACCCCGCCGCTCCCGCCGGGCCTGTACACCGCGGTGCTCACCGCCGCGGGGTACAACCCGGTGGCGCGCACGGCGCAGATCGGCTCGGACGGCACCGGCTCGCTCGGGGAGATCCCCCTGGCGCCGATGGCCGGTTCGGTCGAGCTGCCCCCGGCGGGCCCGTGGACGATCGACCCGGTGCACTCCACCGTCGTCGCCACGGCCCGGCACCTGGGCATCGCGAGCATCCGGGCGCGCTTCTCCGAGGTCAGCGGCCGGATCGTGGTGAGCAGGCCGGTCGAGCAGTCCTCGGTGCACGCCGAGATCAAGGCGGCGAGCCTGGACAGCGGCATCAAAATGCGGGACGACCACCTGCGGTCGCCGGACTTCCTGGACGTCGAGTCGTACCCGACGATCGCGTTCGAGAGCACCGGCCTGCGGCAGCGGGGCACGGACAGCTGGAAGCTGGCCGGGTACCTGACGCTGCACGGCCAGCGCCGCGAGGTCGAGCTGGACCTGACGTACGGCGGCTGGGGCCCGGACCCGTGGGGCGGCGTCCGCGCCGCGTTCCACGCCGAGACCCAGCTGCACCGGAACGACTTCGCGATCAACTACAACGCGATGGTCCGCGCCGGGGTGGCCGCGATCGGCACCACGGTGAAGGTCGAAATCGACGTCGAAGCGGTGCAGGGCGAGTCGCTGCCGCAGATGTAGTACCTGGTGGGGCGCCCCGGACGAGCCGTCCGGGGCGCCTCGTCTTTGATAACGGATACCGCAATTCCACCCTTCGGCTGACTGCCGCTTGCGTTCGCCACGTAGGCTTCGCCGGGTGAGTTCCGTCTACGCCGCCTCCGAAGGCTTGGGTGTGAGCTGGCTGGACACCGCCGGCCCGGTGCTGGTGTGGGTGATCGTGCTCAGTTTCGTGTTCGTCGAATGCGCGCTGATCATCGGCCTGTTCCTCCCGGGCGACTCGCTGCTGTTCGCGGCGGGTGTCGTGCTGGCCTCCCACGGCGCCGACGCCAACGCCTGGCTGCTGTCCCTCGCGGCACTGGTCGTCGCGGTGGTGGGCAACCAGGTCGGCTACTACATCGGCAGGCACACCGGCACCCGGTTCATCGCCCGGCGCGGGGGGCGCGTGCTCAACCGCGGCAACCTGGAACGGGCGCGTGCCTTCCTGGACCGCAAGGGCTTCTTCGCGATCGTCGCCGCCCGCTGGATCCCGTGGGTGCGCACGCTGGCGCCGCTCATCGCGGGTGCCGCCAGGATGGATCCCCGCCGGTTCATGGCCGCGACGACGCTCGGCGGCCTGCTGTGGGTGCCGACGCTGGTGTTGCTGGGCTACTACGGCGCCGGCCTGCTCGACGCGCTGCCGTGGGTCAAGACGGTCGTCGTGTGGCTTTCGGTGGCGTTCTTCGTCGGCGGCACGGCGTTCGGCGTGATCCGCTACCGCCAGGAGATGCGCCGCCCCGTCGACGACCCCGGCCGCGGCGAACCCGGTTCCGAACTCCGCGAAGCCGCCTGAGGCTCGCGCCTGGGCAGCAGGAGCGGTGTGGCGAGCAGCAGGACGCCGGAGACGGCGATCGCCGCGAGCGCGCTGGTGAGCGTCGCGAGGACGCCCCAGACGACCATGAGCGCCGCCTGGGCGAGTTTGCCGCTGACACTCCACGCGGTGAGCACCCGTGCGGCGCGTTCCGCGGGCGTGCGCTGGAGGCGTTCCGTGGCGTAGAGGGGGTTGAACACCCCCATGCACGTGATCAGCAGCCCTTCGACGGCGATGACCGTGAGCAGGCCTGCGAGGCCCGGCCGCGTGAAGGCGAGCCCAAGCGGGGAGAGCGAGCGCAGCCACCCCGAGACGACCATGACCCGGTGCCTGCCGTAGCGGGTCACAAGGCGGGATGACAGGCGGGCGCCCGCGAACCCGCCGACGGCGGGCAGCCCGAAGGCGAGCCCGTACTGCCAGGCCGGGAAGTGGTACTCGCCCAGCAGCAGGACGGCCAGCAGCGGGAGGGTCGCCATGATCAACCCGCCGACGGCCACGGAGTTGAAGAACAGGCGCCGCAGCACGGCGTCGCGGAGGATGAACCGCCAGCCGTCCAGGAGTTCCGCCGCGCGCAGCCTGCCGTCCCGTGCCCTGGGTGCCGCGACGTCGCCGGCGCGGATGCGGAGGATGCCGAGCGCGGACAGCAGGTAGCTCACCGCGTCCGCGGCGACAGTGACGACCGGGCCGAACAGCCCGACCAGCGCGCCGCCCAGCGGCGGTCCCGCCGCGGTCGCCACCCAGCTCGTGCCCTCGAACCGGGCGTTCGCGACGAGCAGGTGATCGCGGTGGACGAGGTGCTTGAGGTACGCGCCGGACGCCGCGGTGAAGGCGATGTTCGCGGTCCCCGTGACGACCGAGACGAGCAGCAACTGGCCGTAGGACAGCAGGCCCAGCAGGTACGCGAGCGGCACGCTCGCCATCGCGAGGAAACGGAGCAGGTCCATCGTGATCATCACGGGGCGTTTGGCGCGGTGCTCCACCCACGGCCCGAGCGGGACCGCGGCGAGCGCCGCGACGGCGAGCCCCGCGGCTTCCAGGAGCGAGACGGCGAACGCGGGCGCGTCCAGGACGCGGACCGCGAGGAGCGGGAACGCGCCGAAGGCGATCCAGGTGCCGTAGGTGCTCACGGCGTAGGCCGACCACAGCAGGCCGAAGCCGGTCCCCAGTTTCACGTGCACAGTCCAGCAGTGAGCAGGAACCTGGATCAAACAACCGGCCCACCGGCGAGCCACAACCTCCAGTTGGGGCTTCTAAGCTCGCGGCGTGGACACCGAGGCGCTGCGGTCGTTCGTCAGGGCGGCCGAGCTGGGGCAGCTGCAGCACGCGGCCGACGAGCTGGGCGTGACGCAGCAGGCGGTCTCGAAGCGCATCGCGGCCCTGGAACGGGAGCTGGCGGTCCGCCTGTTCACCCGCACCGCGCGGGGTGTCGAGCTGACCTTCGACGGCCAGGCGTTCCTCCCCCACGCGCGGACCGTCGTCGCGGGCGTGGAGCGTGGCATCGCCGCGGTCAGACGGGAGTCGCGGGCGCTGCGGATCGACGTGCTCGGCTTCCGCAGCGCGCAGGCCGTCATCCTCCACGACTACTGGCGGGCACATCCCGAAACCGAACTCGACGTCGTCACCCTGCGGGCCGACGACCCGCACGTGGCGGTCGCCGCCGTGCGGGCAGGCGACATCGACGCCTCGTTCCGCAGCGTCACCGATCCGGCCACGCTGCCCCGCGACGTGCGGATGGTGCACGTGCTGGACTTCCCGCTGGAGCTGCTCGTCGGCCCGGCGCACCCGCTCGCCTCCGCGCGCACCCTCACCCCGGCGCAGCTGCGCGGGCACCGGATCTGGGTGCCGGGCATCGCGCCGCGCAGCGAGTGGGCGGAGTTCTACGAGGAACTGGCCGCCGACCTCGACCTCCCCATCGACGGCACCGGTCCGAACTTCGGCGTCGAAGTGCTGCTCGAAACCCTCGCCGATTCCCCGGAGGTGGCCACCCTCGTCGGCGCGCGCGACCGCCTCGTCTGGCCTGCGACCTACGGCCTGCGCCGCATCCCGGTCGAGCGGCCGACGATCGCGTACCCGCTCTCGCTCCTGTGCCGCAGGGCCGATCCGCACCCCGGGCTACGCGCGATCATCGACCACTTCCGCGGCCTGGCAACGGTTCCCGCACCGGCCTGGCGGCCGTCCTGGCGTGGCCGCTAGGACTCGGGATCCGCCCAGACCTCCAGCTGGATGCCGTCCGGATCGCGGAACACGACGACCGCGGACCCGGGCAGCGTGCGCGACGCCTTCGCCGGGGTGTACGTCACGCCGTACTCCGCCAGCCGGCTTTCCCACTCCTTCAGCTCCCCGTAGGAGTCCACGGTGAAGGCCACGTGGTCCAGGCCCGTGCGCCGCTCGTCGAAGTCACCGCGTTCGGTGTCGGGGTGCTGCACCAGCACCACGGAGAACTCACCGGGGCCACCGCGCAGCACGACCTTCCTGATGCCGGTTTCGGCGTCCTCGCGGCGGGCCACCTCCTTCAGATCCAGCACCCGCTCGTACCACGGGACACTGCGATCCACGTCCGTCACCGTGAGTGCCAGGTGGTGCACGCCGGTCAGCGTGGACATATCGGCAGCCGTCCTTTCTCTTCCCCACGGGCAAGGCTACCGAGGACGCCGAGCTGTAAACGCTTTCTCGCGGATCTGTGGACAACTCCGCGAATTACTCACATCTTGTGGACAACTTCAGCGTCCGCCGCCCACCGTCAGCACCGCCCCCGTGACGTACGAGGCCGCCGGGGACAGCAGCCACAGCACGGCTTCCGCGATCTCCCCGGGCTGCCCCGCCCGGCCGAGCGGGATCGTCGGCGCGAGGCGCGTGATCCGGTCCGGTAGGCCGGCCGCCGCGTGCAGGCCGGTGTCCACCAGCCCCGGAGCGACCGCGTTGACGCGGATGCCCTCGCGCGCCACCTCGTTCGCCAGGCCCACGGTGAGCGTCTCGACGGCGGCTTTGCTGGCGGCGTAGTGCGTCCACTCGCCCGGCGAACCCGTGCGAGCAGCCGTGGAGGACACGTTCACGATCACGCCACCGGAACCGCCGTACCGCGTGGACATCCGCCGCACGGCCTCCTGGCAGCTGAAGATCACGCCCGCCACGTTCACGTCCAGCACGCGGCGCACGACCTCGGGACTCTGTTCGTCCAGCCGTCCCGGCGTGTTCCCCGTGACAGCCGCGTTGTTGACCACGCCGGTCAGGGGGCCCAGCTCCGCCGCCGCGTCGAACAGCTCCGCCACGTCCTCCGCGGAGGCCACGTCGGCACGCACCGTCAACGCCTGCCGCCCGTGGGTGCGCACCGCGGCAGCCACCTCTTCCGCGGCCTGCCCGTCGGAGGCGTAGTTCAGCACCACGTCGTGCCCGCGTTCGGCCGCCAGCACCGCCAGCACCGCCAACGCCGCCCCGACGCCCCGGCTCGCGCCGGTGACCAGGAGCGTCATATGGCGAAGTTGACCAGCGGCATGTTCTCCAGCACGAGGTCCGCCCGCTGCGCGCTCGGCGCGATCAGGTCCGCGTTGCGCTGGTCGCTGCCCAGCGCGCGCTTGCGGGCCTCCACCAGCGAACGGCCGTACCGCCGGTGCCGCGTCACCAGGCGCTCGATGCGGTCGTGCTCGTCGGGCGCCAGGAACCACGCCTCGTCGAGCAGCGGGCGCACCCCGCTCCACGGCTCCTCGTCCAGCAGCAGGTAGTTGCCCTCGGTGATGACGAGCCGCACCTCCGGCGCCACCGGCACCGCACCGGCGATCGGCTCCTCGATCTCCCGCCGGAATTCGGGCGCGTACACCAGCTCGGTGCCCGCCTTGATCCGCGACAGCAGGTTGACGTAGCCGTGCGCGTCGAACGTGTCGGGCGCGCCCTTGCGGTCCGTGCGGCCCAGTCGGTGCAGTTCGGCCTGCGCCAGGTGGAACCCGTCCATCCCGACCACGGTCGCCCGGTTGCCGAGGGCGTTCGCCAGCCCCCACGCGAGCGTGGTCTTGCCCGAAGCCGGCGCCCCGACGATGCCCAGCACCGTCCGCCCGCCGCGCGCCACCAGCGCCTCGGCCCGCTCCAGCAGCTCTTCGAACGACGTCATCGCTTTCCCATCCTTCCCACCCACGCCCGCGGGCCGACGTGCCGCACCCGTTCGGCCGCGACCTCGTTGGCGTACCGGATCAGCTCCGGCAGTTCGAACCTCCCGACACCGTAAGCGAGTGCCCCGTGCCAGACGTCGCCTGCACCGAGCGTGTCCCGGGCATCGACCGCGGGCACCGGCACCTCGCCCGCACCCGTCGCCGTCCGCCAGCGCACCGGCTCCGGCCCCGCCGTGGTGATCACCGTGTGCACCCCGCGTTCGAGCAGGTCCGGCGCGGGGGCGCGGAAGTGCGCCGAGCACGCCGCGATGTCGACCAGCGGCAGCAGGTCGTCGAGCACCGGTTTCCAGCTGCCGGCGTCGAGCACCACGGGAATCCCGCGTGCCCGCGCCCACCGTGCGGTGCGCAGCGCCAGCGCCGGGTGGTGCCCGTCGACGAGCACCGCGCTGACCTCCTCGACCACCCACGGCTCGCCTGTCACGGCAGGACTGTGAGCCGCGTTGCGTGAAACGACCGTACGCTCGCCGTCGCGATCCCGGACGGCGACGGCGCTCAACGCGGGCGGCTCGGCGAAATCCGGGGCCACGTCGACGACCTCGACCCCGCACGCGGCGAGGTCCGCGCGGGCGAGACCGGCGAGCGGGTGCGAGCCGAGCACGGTCAGCAGCGTGGCCTTCCCGCCCAGCGCCGCGACCGTCACCGCCGCGTTCGTCGCCGGGCCGCCCGCCGCGACGGCCACCGACAGCGACTGGACCTTCTCGCCGGGTGCGGGCAGCTCGGCCACCCGCTGCACGACGTCGATCGTGCACAACCCGGCGAGCAGCACCGTCATGCCGACAGCCCCCGCGACACCGCCGACTCGACCACCTCGCCGTTCTCGTCGACCTCCAGCGCGCCGGTGATCAGCCCGACGACCTGGTTCATCGACGTCGTCTTCGGCGACACCACCGCGACCCGCCGCCCGAGGCGGTGCACGTGGATCCGGTCGGCGATGTCGAAGACGTGCGGCATGTTGTGGCTGATCAGCACGACCGGCAGCCCGCGCTCGCGGATGCGGTCGATCAGCGCGAGCACGCGCGCCGACTCGGCGACACCGAGTGCCGCCGTCGGCTCGTCCATGATCACGGCCTTGGTGCCGAAGGCGGCCGCGCGCGCCACCGCGACGCCCTGCCGCTGCCCGCCGGACAACGTCTCGACCGGCTGCGTGATCGACTTGATCTTGATGTCCAGCTCGTCGAGGACGCGCTGCGCCTCCGCGCGCATCTTCGCGGTGTCGAGCTTGCGGATCAGCCCGAGCGGCCCGCGGCGCCGGATCTCCCGCCCCAGGAACATGTTCGACGCGATGTCCTGCGCCGGGGACAGCGCGAGGTCCTGGTACACGGTCTCGATGCCGTAGCGGCGGGCGTCGATCGGCGTGCGGAAGTGCACGGTCTCGCCGTCCACCTTGATCTCACCGGCGTCGGGCACCAGTGCCCCCGACAACGCCTTGATCAGGCTGGACTTCCCGGCGCCGTTGTCGCCCACGACGGCCAGCACCTCGCCGGGCAGCAGGTCGAAGTCGGCGCCGTCGATCGCCGTCACGTGCCCGTAGCGCTTCACCAGGCCACGGGCGGAGAGGGTGGGAGTGGTCATCGCTGCCTCCTCGCGATCCGGTCGACGGCCACCGCGGCGATCACCAGCGCACCGGTCGCCAGGTCCTGGTACAGCGAGTCCACCCCCAGCTGGGACAGCCCGGACTGCAGCACCGTCACGATCAGCGCGCCGACCATCGTGCCCAGCACCGAACCACGCCCGCCGAACAGCGACGTGCCGCCCAGGACGACCGCCGTGATCGACTGCAGGTTGCCCAGCTGGAAGGCGTTCGGGTCGGCGTTGGGGATGCGCCCCAGCGCCTGCCACGCGGCGATCCCGAAGACCACCCCGGCGACGACGTACACCGAGATCAGCGTGCGGTTGACCTTGATGCCGGACAGCCGGGCCGCCTCGGCGTTGTCCCCGACGGCGTAGACGTGCTTGCCCCACGCCGTGCGGGTGAGCGCGTACCACACGCCCAGGTACATCAGCAGCGCCACGGTCATGCCGTAGGTGACCGGGATGCCGCCGAACAGGTAGCGCTGCGTCCCCAGCCAGGTGAGCACGCCGTGCTCGGTGACGGGCACGGCCTGGCCGCTCGCGACGAGCTTGTCGCCCGCGGTGAGCATCGTGAAGAAGCCCAGGGTGACGATGAACGGCGGCAGCTTGACCTTCGTGACCAGCGAGCCGATCACCAGCCCGAGGCCCAGCGTCACGAGGACCCCGATGACCAGCGCGAAGATGCCGGGCATCCCGCCGGCGAACAGCTTCGCCATGATCAGCGTCGCGAGCACCATCGCCGAGGCGTTGGACAGGTCGATGCCCGCGGTGAGGATGATCAGCGTCTGCCCGAGCGCGAGCGTGCCCACGACGAGCGCCTGGTTGACCATCAGCGACAGGTTGTCCAGTTCCAGGAACCGGTCCGTGGACACCGAGAATACGATCATCGCGACGACGAGCGCGAGCGCGGGCCCCGCGGCGGGCGCGCGCAGGAAGAACTCGCCGACGGTCTCCCGCTGCCGGACGGGTGCGGTGGTGGCGGTCATTTCGTCCCCCAGCAGTTCTCCAGGCCCCACGCCGTCGTCTGGCTGGGCACCCCTGGCATCGGCTTGTCCGTGATCACCGCGGAACCGGTGTCGATGAACCCGCTGGGCTTCTTGCCGGTCTTGGCGTACTCGATCGCCGCCTTGACGCCCTCCTCGGCCATCTTGCGCGGGAACTGCATGACTGTCGCGGCGTACTGCCCGTCACGCACGTTCTCCACGCCCTGGCAGCCGCCGTCGATGGAACCCATGACCACGTGCAGGCCGCGGGCCTGCAGCGCCGCGAAGGCGCCCCGCGCGGTCGGCTCGTTCATCGTGTAGACGGCGTTGATGTCGGTCGAGCGCTGCAGCAGGTTCTCCATCTTCTGCTGCGCGATGCTCTGGTCGCCGTTGGCGGGTTCGCGCCCGACGATCGCCGGGTCCCCGTCCTTGAGCCCGATCCCTTCGAGGAAACCGTTGTGGCGGTAGGTGTCCACGGTGCTGCCCGCGGTGCCGTCGATCATGATCAGCTTCGGCGGGGTGCCGCCGAGCGCCGCCTTCACGTACTGGCCCTGCTGCCTGCCGGCGGCGACGTTGTCGGTGGCGAACGTGGCGTCCACCGCGCTCGCCGGTTCCGTCGCCGTGTCCAGCGCGATCACGAGGATGCCGGCCTTGCGGGCGCGGTCGATGGCGTCGAGCACGCCGGTGGAGGAGTTGGGCGTGATCAGGATCGTGGTCGCGCCCTGCTGCATGAGGTTCTCGATCGCGCGGACCTGGCCGTCGTTGTCCCCGTCGAACTGGCCGGCGAGCGCGACGAAGTCGGCGCCCCCCGCCTGCGCGGCCGCGCTCGCGGCGTTGCGCAGTTCGACGAAGTACGGGTTCGTGTTGGTCTTGGTGACGAGGCCGACCTTGGCCTTGCCGCCGCCACCGCCACCGGAACTGCCGCCCCAGTGGCGCTCGACCGTGCACCCGCTCGTGGTCACCGCCAGCGTGGCGGCCACGAGCAGGCACAGGAGACTGCGGTGTCTCACGTGACCTCCCCATCGAGGCTGGACCTTGCTGAACCCGGAACCTAGAGATCTTTATGCTGTTCTCGCAAGCGTTTGCGCAAACGCTTGCCGGAAGATCTTGACAGGAGCACGGATGCCGCAGCCGAAGTCCGCGAGGCCGACCCAGCGGGACATCGCCGAGCTGGCCGGAGTTTCGATCACCACCGTCTCACACGTGGTGAACGGCACGCGTCCGGTGGCGCCGGAGACGAAGGCCGCGGTGCTCGCGGCGATCGAGAAGACGGGCTACACGGGTGACGCGATCGCCCGTTCCCTGGTCACGGGTGGCACGCGGTCGATCGGGGTGGCGATCTCCCTGTTCGCCAACCCGTACTTCGCGGCGCTGATGCAGGCCATCGAGCGCGAAGCCGCGTCGGCGGGGTACACGGTGCTGCTCGCCGACACGCACGACACGGTCGCCACGGAGCAGGACACCGTACGCACGCTTCGCTCGCGACGCGTCGAGGGCCTGCTTCTCACGCCGTCACCGGGCGACGGGGCGGTGATCAGCGAACTGGTGTCGCTCGGGGTGCCCGTGGTGCTGGTGGACCGGCTCACCACCCGCACCGACGTGGACCAGGTGGGGTCGGAGAACATCCAGGCGACGTCCGCGCTGACGGAGCACCTGGCGTCGCTGGGGCACCGGCGCATCGGGCTGGTCGCCGGCGCGCCGGGGCTGAGCACGAGCGAGGAGCGGACGCTGGGTTACCGGCTGGGGCTGGGGCGCGCCGGGTTGTCGTGGAACCCGGAACTGGTGGTGAGCGGCCAGTCCTCGAAGGCGGGTGGCTCGGCGGCGCTGCGGCGGCTGATGGAGCTGTCGGACCCGCCCACGGCGCTCGTGGTCGCCAACGACGTGATGATGGTCGGCGTGCTGCACGAGGCGCGGCAGCGGGACCTGCGCGTCGGCCGGGAGTTCGGCATCGTGGGCTACGACGACGCCGAGTGGGCGGATCTGGTCGAGCCGCCCCTGACGACGATGGCCCAGCCGATCGAGGAGATCGGCCGCCGCGCGGTGCGGTTGCTGCTGTCGCGGATCTCGGACCCGAACCGCCCGCCGGAGACGCTGCGCCTGCCGCCGCGCCTCATGCACCGCCACTCGTGCGGCTGCTGAGCGGAACGGCGAACGACGCCGCTCGACTGCGCGGCACCAGGACGAGCCGGATCGCGCCGGCCGGGTGGCGCCCGTGCTCGCTCGCCCACGCCCGGAACGCTTCGATGGCCGCCTCGGCGGCGGCCCCACCCTCGCCCACGCACGGCAGGAACGCCTCCTCGTGCGCGGCTTCCACGCGCAGCGTGAGATCCGGGAACTCCGCGGCGATGTCCCGCGCGTCGTCCGGCGGGACGGGCCAGCACCACTCGACCGGTCCGTCGCTGTCCTCGCTCACTTCGCCGTGGTAGATCAGGAAGGGGTCGCCGTCGCGCGGCACCCCACGGCGCAGCCGGGAGATGAACAGTTCCCGGCCCACGGGCACCAGTTCCGCCGGCCGCACGTGGCGGATGGACGTGAGCAGCGTGCGTGCGGGCAGCTCCCGGACGGTGACCTCGGGCATCTCGGTTTTCCTTCCGCGCAGGCGGTTCACGAGGTGACCGGCCAGCTCACGCCGTGCCGCGTGCTCGGCCTCGACGTCGCCCCAGTGCGCGGCGATCGCCTCGCCCGCTTCCGCCGTGCCGCGGCGTACCACCGGTAACCGCTTTCCGGCACGACGTGGGCGGAATGCTGCACATGACGTCACTGTGCGCCCTGCCCGAAGGGGAAGGTCAAGCCAGCGTCGCCGCTGCTTCGAACAGCAGCCACGCGCCCACCTGCACCGACAGGTCCCGCGAGTGCTCGTCCGGCGCGGGTTGTGACCACTCCGACGGGAACAGCGGGCCGCCCAGGGCTTCCGCCGCGTGTTCACGGCAGGCGCGCGCCGAGTCGAGCACGAGGGTCCTCGCCGCGTCGGCCTCGGGGCCCGTCAGTCGCTGAGCCGCGAGCGCCAGGTAGCGCGCCAGGATCCCGGCGAACAACCCGCCGTCGCCGCCGCCCTGTCCACGGAGGACACCGCCGGGCGCGCAGTGCGCGGCAACCGCGCGCACCGTCCGCGCGGCGGCGTCCACTTCGGACAGTTCCAGCGCGGCGCCGAGGAAAACTCCTTGGCAGTACGTGTAAATCGCCTTCACCAGTTCGTGGTCGTCCACCCGGAGGCCGTCCCACACCAGCCCCGTGTCCGGGTCCACGAGCGTGGAATCGAGCCAGGAGAACAACTCCCGCGCGCGCTCGGTCTCTCCGACACGGGCGTGCAGTATCGCGGCCGGACCGTTGGAAGGCGCGTTCTTGAAGCGATCCCCTTTTCGCCACCAGATCCCGCCGCCACCGTCCGGCGTCCAGGCGCTCCGCAGCTCGGCGAGGATCGGCTCGACGTCCCGGCCCGCGCGCTGCAACGCCAGCCCCAGCCACGCCATGTCGTCGTAGTAGTCGTTGGTCCACTTGCCGAAGTTGCGCAGCCGCACCGACGAGGAGAACCGCCCGATCACCGCGTCACGGGCGGGAGTGGGGTCACGGTGCTGGGCGTCGACCAGGCAGTCCAGCAGGTGCGCCTGCCACCAGTAGTTCCAGTGCCAGTGCACGCGCTGGTCCGGGGTCGGCGGCCAGCCGCTGCGGCCCAGGATCGTGCCCGGCAGCAGCCACACGCGCCGCAGGTGACGCGTGACGATCGCCCGTTCGGCTTCGGCGGCCCACTCGCGGTACATGCCCCCATCTCACCAGGAGCGGGACAGGTCCGCGTGCTGACGGATCCACGCGTGCATGACGATCCCGGCGGCCACCCCGGCGTTGATCGACCGCGTGGTGCCGAACTGGGCGATGGACACCACGAGCGACGCGGCCTCCTGCGCCTCCGCCGACAGCCCCGGCCCCTCCTGCCCGAACAACAGCACGCATTCCCGTGGCAGCTCGGCGGTTTCCACCGGGACCGAGCCGGGGGTGTTGTCCACGGCGACGACCGCCAGCCCGCGCCCGGCGGCGAACGCCGTCAGCGACGCGACGTCCGGGTGGTGTTCGAGGTGCTGGTAGCGGTCGGTCACCATCGCGCCGCGCCGGTTCCAGCGGCGGCGGCCGACGATGTGCACGGCGGCCGCGGCGAAGGCGTTGGCGGTGCGGACGACCGTGCCGATGTTGTGGTCGTGCTGGAAGTTCTCGATCGCGACGTGGAACGGGTGCCGCCGGGTGTCGACGTCCGCGACGATCGCCTCGCGCCGCCAGTAGCGGTACGCGTCGACGACGTTGCGGCGGTCACCGTTCGCGAGCAGCTCCGGGTCGTAGCGCTCGTCGTCCGGCCAGGGGCCCTGCCACGGGCCGACGCCGACCTCCTCGCGGGCGGTCCACTCGGTCGGCCCGGCCTCGTCCAGTTCCACCCCGCGATTTTCGCTCAGGCCTGGCGCATGCGGTGCGCCGGCGCGGAGTCGCGGTGCTTGTACCGGGTCCACGCGCCGACGTAGGAGAAGATCACGATGGCCAGCGCCGTCACCGCGACCAGCGGCAGCAACGAGCGCGGGATGACCGTGCCGTACAGGTAGTAGGCGTTGAACCCGCCGGGCAGCGGGCCCAGCCCCTGCAGGCCGCGGAAGTAGTCCTCGAGCGCGGTCAGCGGGCACGGGATCGGGAAGACGTTGACGGCGACGCCCCAGAGCGCGAAGAAGACGTGCACGAAGATGCTCTTCGGCCACCGCCACGCGAGGAACCCGCCGAGCCCGATGTAGAGCAGCGCCATGATGTGGATGGCGACCGTCACGTCCGCCAGCACCCTCGCCGTCGACACCCCGACCTCCCCCTTTCACAGTCCCCTTACCTGCGACGGTACTCCGGGTTCCCTGAGAAAGGTCGACTAAAAGATGTGACGCTTGATCGACGAGGCGTCAGGCGAGGCCGAGATCGTCGGCGGTGAGCAGGTACCGGTACGGCAGCCCGGCCTTCTCGATCGCCTCGCGGGCGCCGGTGTCCCTGTCCACGACGGTGGCGACGCCGACGACCTCGGCCCCCGCTTCGCGCAGCGCCTCGACGGCGGTGAGCACGCTGCCCCCCGTCGTGGACGTGTCGTCGACGGCCAGCACGCGCTGCCCCGAGACCTCGATGCCCTCGATCCGGCGCTGCATCCCGTGCTGCTTGGCGGCTTTGCGGACGACGAACGCGTCGAGGACCATCCCGTCGCACGCCGCGGAGTGCAGCATCGCGGTGGCGACCGGGTCGGCGCCGAGCGTCAGCCCGCCGACGGCGACGTAGTTCCAGTCCTCGGTGAGCTGGCGCAGCAGCTTGCCGATCAGGGGGGCGGCGGCGTGGTGCAGCGTGGCGCGCCGCAGGTCGACGTAGTAGTCGGCCTCCTTGCCCGAGGAGAGGGTGACCTTGCCGTGCACCACCGAGAGCTCCGTGACGAGCCGGGCCAGTTCCAGTTTCGCGTCCTGATCGATCCCCACGGGGGCAGTCTCGCACACGCGCTCAGATGCGGCGGGCGACCAGTCCGCTGATGCGCCGGATCAGGGCACGGGGCACGAGCCGTCCGCCGGCGACGACGGCCTTGTACTGCGGGGCCGGGACGGAGATCACCTTGCCGCGCCGCAGGTCCGCGAGCCCTTCGGCGGCGACGCGGTCGGCTTCGAGCCACGCCCAGCGCGGGCCGGTCTTCTCGATCCCGGCGCGTTCGTGGAACTCGGTGTGCATGAACCCGGGGCAGAGCGCCATCATGCGCACGCCGCGCGGCAGGACGGCCGCGAGGCCCTCGGTGAAGGCGGTGACCCAGTTCTTGCTCGCGCTGTAGGTGGTGCCGGGGAAGAACCCGGCGACGCTGGAGACGTTCACGATGTCGCCGGAGCCGCGTTCGATCATCCCGGGCAGTGCGGCGCGGGTGAGGCGTTGCACGGCGGTCACGTTGAGGTCGAGCTGGCGCTGCAGGTCCTCGGGTGGTGTGGTCCAGAAGTCCCCGCCGAGGCCGGTGCCGGCGTTGTTGATCAGCAGGTCCACCGGGTCGGCGGTGAGCCGGTCCTCGACGGCGGCGCGGCCGTCCACAGTGGCGAGGTCGGCGGGCAGCACGGCGGCGGTGACGCCGTGCCGCCCGGTGAGTTCGGTGGCGAGTTCCCGCAGCCGGGCTTCGGTGCGGGCGACGAGCACGAGGTCGGTGCCCTCGGCGGCGAGCCTGCGGGCGAAGGCGGCACCGAGGCCGGAGCTAGCGCCGGTGACGAGCGCGACGGTCACGCCTGGCCCGGCGTGGTGCCGGGAGTTTCCGGCTGCCAGTGCCTGCCGGCGACGGCTTCCTCATCGAAAGGGTCGACGATGTCGGCGATCTCACCGAGGTCACGCAGCAGCCGCTCGAGCCGCGAGGGCCCGGCCTGCGGGGCGACGCTCGCGAGCACCCACTCGTTCTCCAGCCACGCCACGCCGACGTCACCGCCGAGCGCGTCCGCGGCGTCGACCAGCTCCTGCGTGATCACGCGGCGGGCGGCCTCGGGCTCGTTGGCGAAGGCGTAGCGCTGGCCGACGGGGCCGAGCAGCTCGGGCATGTCGGCGCGCTGGAACGGCACGCTGGCGAGCCACAGCTCGACGAGCGCGGGGTGCACGCGGTTGCAGCGCACGGCCACCACGACGGCCGGGATCTGCCCGTCGGCCTCGATGTCGAAGACGAACACCGGGCGCCGCCCGTCGGAGGTGAAGGTCGACCCGGCGACGACGTTGACGGCGGCCTCGGCGCCGAAGTAGCCGATCGCGCCGCCCGACCACTGCTGGGCGAGCCGCTCGTCCTCCTCGACAAACTGCCACCCGCGCAGGTCGGCCCAGCGCATGCGCTCCCGGTTACGGGAGCCCTCGCGCGTCCGGTCGGCGGCGAGCAGCACGAGCCCGACCACCAGTGCGATGGCGGCGATGACGAACCAGACCCACGCTGGAATACCCACGGGCTCAGGGTATCGCCACGAGGCGCCCAGCCAAGCCCACCAGCCCGTGTCGCCCTGACCCGATTGAGTGTGCCTTGGTCACCGGCCCTCCCCGTCGTGGAACAGGTCGTCGAGGCGGGCCAGGGCGCGCATCGCGTCGAAGGCCCGCCGGTGGTGGAGGTCCGAGAAGACGGCGACCGACTCCCGCAGCGCGGCGCGGGCGCGTTCGTAGTCCACCCCGAGCGTACCGAGGGTCTTGCCGAGCTGGAGGAGCGTCTCCGCCAACCCCCACCGCTCACCCATCGACCGGCGCACCTCCAGCGCGTACCCGAAGTGGCGCACCGCCCCGGTCAGGTTCCCCTGCCTGCCGCACAGGACCCCGAGCTGGTGGTGGGTCAGCCCGAGTAGTGGGACGTTGCCCGATCGCTCGGCGATCGCCACGGCTTCTTCCGCGGCCTGCCACGCTTCGTCGGTGCGCCCGGACCGGCCGAGGAGGGGTGCCTTCGCCGACAGCACGATCGCCACGCCGAAGTCGGAGCCCTTGACGCGGAAATGACCGAGGGCGTCGTTGAAGCACGCGTGTGCCTCATCGATGGCACCTTTCGCCGAGAGCACCTCGCCGTACGTGTACAGCGTCCAGGCGTGACCCCGGTCGTCGTGGATGCTGGCGTGCCGCTGGAGGGCGCGCTCCAGATCGGCGACGGTCTCCTCGCCGTCCCCCAGCGCGTACTGGACCCACGCCAGGATGTGCTCGCACCGGGCTCTCCCCAACGGATCCCGCGCCGTGTTCGCGTCCTTCACGCCGAGGAGGGCCAGGTCAAGGCACTCCCGCTGAGGACGGTCGAGGAACAGCTGGGGCAGGAACTGCACCGCCAGCTTCCAGGCCCCGCGCCGGGTCCCGCCGAGCGTCCGCATCAGGGTGAGGGCGTGCGGCAGCTGACGCTTCAGCCAGGCGAGAGCCTGCCGGGGACGATCAGGGGCGAAGGTGAGCGGGCGGATGTCCGTGGTGTCCACCTCGATGCCGCTCCCGGCCCAGCCGGGCGCCAGCAGGTCCCCGGCCGCCCCGGCGGAGGCGATGGTCCACCGGAGCAACCGGCTCCAGGCGGCGGCGAGTTCCTCCGGCTCCTCGTGCTCGGCCCTGGCCTCCGAGTGGGCGCGGATCGTCGCGTGCTGGTGCACGAAACCGTCGTCGTCCACGGTGATGAGGAGGCAGTCCTTGAGCTTCTGGATGACCGCGGGCC
The DNA here is from genome assembly GCF_900114035.1 of Amycolatopsis sacchari. GTDB lineage: Bacteria > Actinomycetota > Actinomycetes > Mycobacteriales > Pseudonocardiaceae > Amycolatopsis_E > Amycolatopsis_E sacchari. The sequence continues at coordinate 63,031 of NZ_FORP01000008.1, forward strand.
CGAAACCCTCGGAGTGCCCTGCGAAGGCCTCCAGTGCTTCGACGGACAGCGGTGCGCCTGGCCAGGCGCCCAGCAGCGTGAACGTTTTCCGGGCGTGGGGGCCGAGGCGGTCGCAGCACAGGTCGAGCAGCTGGGCGAGCTTCTGCTCGCTCGTCGCCTGAGCGTCGTCCGGTCGCCGCAGGCTGTCCACCAAGTCCGCGATGGTCAGTTCCGGATGGGCCGCCAGCAACCGGCCGGCGATCTGCAGGGCGAGCGGGTGCCCGGCGAACCAGCGCACGAGGGCGTCGGCGGCGGCGCGCTCGGACGCGAGCCGGTCCTGACCGGTGAGCCGGGTGAGCAGGTCTTTGGCGTCACCGCGGGACAGCGGCGTGAGTTCGATCGGCCGGCAGCACTGGAACGGGAGGTTGGGCAGCGGTGCGGCGCTGGTGACCACGACGTCGTTGCCGTGGCCGGGCAGCAGCTTCACCACCTGCTCCAGGGACTCCGCGTTCTCGATGATCACGACCAGGTGCCTGCCCGCGCTCTCCGTCCGGAAGAACTGGGGCAGTTCGGCGGGTGGCACGCTCGCGAGCGTCGCCTGCGGGACGCCGAGCTGCGACAGGCCCTGCTTGAGCAGTTCCTCCAGCTGTTGCCCGCCGCTGAGGTCGAGCCGGATGACCTGCCTCGAGTACTCGCGGTTGACCGTGGCCGCCCAGTACGACACGAGTGTCGTCTTGCCCGTCCCCGGGCCGCCGACCACGGGGACGACGCGGGTGAACGACGTCGGTGAGCAGAGCACGTCCAACTGGTCCAGGTGCCGCCTGAGGCCGACCACCGGCTCGTGGACCCGGGGCAGCTGCTCCGGCCAGCGCAGGTGGACCGGGGGGAGCAACGGCCCGCGGTTGAACAACCGCCTGAGCCGCTGCGTGATCCGCCGCCTGAGCGACCGCCGGGAGTAGGAGTTGGTTCGCTTGCGGGACACCGGTTCCTCGCCTCCACCTCGCAGTAACGAAACATCAGTTTCGCCGGGTGGTCCACCCTACACAGGACGCGGCGGGGTGCGCCAGTGCGCGGTTTGGTGCGCTCACAAGCAAGAAAGCGCTTTCAAATTGCACAACTCCGGGTGCGGCCCGTACTTGCGTGACGACCGTCAGTTCGCTCGTTCCTTCTCGAACACGACGATCCGGAAGGGGAGCGTCGGGGCGCCGACGACCTTCACGCGCGTGCGGAAGCCGTGCGCCTCCGCGGCCTTGCGCAGCAACGAAACCGGCGCCGCGCTCGTCATGTCCGTGTTGCCCGCCATGTAGCCGTCGACCTCTTTTTCGGCCAGGCCGTAGCGGATCATCCACTCGCGCCACTTCTCCATGGCCGACGCGCCCTTGCGGTCGCCGTTCACGCCGAACACGTCCGCGAACACGAGGGTGCCGTCCTCCGTCGTGTGTTCGTTGCAGTTGGCGAAGAACTCGTCCAGCCTCTCGTCGGTCGGGTCGGGGCCGACGAGGAAGTGCATCACCAGCGAACCGAACACGACGTCGTACCGGCCGTCGACGTCCTCCCACGCCGTGCCGCGCACGAGCCGCATGTCCAGGCCCGTCTGCTGTTCCGGCTTCAGCAGCTCCCGCGCGTACCGGGTCATCTGCTCGGCGCGGTCGACCCCGCGGTACAGCCGCACGGGCCCGTGGTGCTCCAGGTCGTAGAAGGGCCGGTTGATGTTGCGGATCCACGGCACGATCTCGCTCGTCAGCCTGCCCGTGCCGTACCCGATCTCCAGCACGTCGACCGCCCGCATCTTGTCCGCGTAGATGCGCAGGATCTCCCGGAACACGGTCGCCGCGCAGTCGCGGATCAGCTGGGCGTAGCGCGGGATCCAGCACCGGATGTGCCGCTCGTAGGAGTCGAAGTAGTCGGGTGAGCGGAACTCGGTCTCGCTCGTCCAGTCCTCGTCCCAGCGGCCGATCCCGTTGCGCGCCACCCACGCGCGCCGCAGGTCCACCACCTTCATCGCCGGGTCGAACCGGACCGCGCGTGCCTTGATCGAGTCGTAGAACTGGGTCGCGCCGGCGTACCGCAGCGAGTTGCGTTCGATGACCAGCTGCCGCCCGTCGACGCGGCCGGGGTTGGGGCGGTAGCCGCCGATCAGGTCCGGTTCGAGCAGCAGCAGGTGGTGCCCCACGGCCGTCGGCCCCAGCGGGTGCACCTCGCCGACCCGCAGCTCCTCCTTGGCCGCGATGAAGATCTCGTACGGGCCTTCGCGGTGCCTCGCCTGGTGCCGTTTCCACAACTCGATCTGCCGCGCGAGCCGGTCCTCGTTCTCGAAGAACCACGACCAGTCGATGAGGAAGACGCGCTCGCTGACGTTCGCGGTCATCTCCTCCGGGTGGTCCGGCGTCCAGAACTGCTCGGTCTCGTCCGTGAGGTCCGCGATCGCGCGGATCGTGCCGCCGTTCCACTCGCGCAGGCTCGAAAAGCTCGGCAGGTAGTAGTCGGCGTCCACCACGAGCTGCGACGCGCCACCGGAGTCCAGCTCACGCGCGAGCGCACCCGCCCAGCCGCCGAGCAGGTGCAGGCTCGCGTGCTCCTCGGGGTAGCCGTCGATGAACTTGTTGATCTGCTCGGTCAGCGCGTTGCGGCCCTGCCGCGCGGACCGCTGCCCCGGCGACAACGTGGTGAGCGTCAGCTTGCGCAGCCAGTCGGCGAAGCGGGTCTCGAACGTTTCGAACCCCGCGTCGTCCGTGACGTCCGACGGGTACGACAGGTAGTCCGGCTCGCCGAAGTTCTCCGGCAGGCGCTCGGAACCGGCTTGTTTCACGACCACCAGCGGCAGGTGCAGCGCGTGCGCGAAACCCACCTCGTACGCCAGGTTCGGCCGCTGCTTGCTGCCTTCGAGGATCACCAGGTCCGACTTGAGCAGCTCGTCACTGACCTTCGCGCCGATGTCCTTGTTTACGCTCTGGTTCTCGTTCCAGTCGTAGTAGTCGAACCCCTGCTCGTTCAGTTTGCTCTTCATCACGGACAGCGCCTTCTCGACGGCGTCCGGGGAACCGGCTTGGGTGGACCAGGCGAGGAAGGCGGCGAGCCGGGTCAACGAGACCTCCCGGGGTGACGGTGCGGATCAGCAGTGTAACCGCCGGAGCCCCTCGTCCAGGGCGTTTCGACGAAGCTCAGCGGCGCCGGATCAGCGCCGGGACCACGAACCACAGCACGCAGAACGCGATCGCGACCAGCCCGCCGACGACGCCCATCGCGACCGGCCCGTACACGACCTTCGCGATGAGGGCGACCACGTCCGAGACGGCCGCGGCCAGGCACACCAGACCGGCCAGCACCGTCTTGTTGCCCACCCGCAGGATGTCGTCGCGGCGGCCCTCGCGGAACAGGATCCGGTGCCACGCCGCCGGCGACGCGAGCAGCGCCGTCGCCAGCGCGGCGAGCACCACCGCCACCAGGTGCATGGACTTCTCGAAGCCGCTGGCCTCCCGGAACGGGGACGTGAACACCACGGACAGCAGGAAACCGAACAGGATCTGCACCCCGGCCTGCGCCACGCGCAGCTCGCTCAGCAGATCGCTGACGTTGCGGCTGAGCCGTTGGTTCGGGGTCTCCCCGGTGTCTTCACCGCTGGTCACGGCGCTCAGCGTACGTGGTGCCGCGTCGAATCGCGGACCACGAGCTCGGGCTTGAACACCACCTGCCGGTGCTCCACGGGCTCGTCGTCGCCGCGCGTTTCGGCGATGAGCAACTCCGCCGCCGTGCGGCCGAGCCGCTTCGCGGGCTGGCGCACCGACGTCAGCGGTACGGCGGCGGCCGCGGCGAACTCGATGTCGTCGTAGCCGACGATCGCCATCTCCGCGGGCACGCGCACCCCGGCGGCGACCATCGCCTGCAGCACGCCCAGCGCCAGCAGGTCGTTGGCGCAGAACACCGCAGTCGGTCGCGGGCTCATCCCCAGCAGCCGCGCGCCGGCGTCCCGGCCGGACGCCACGTCGAGCGCGCTCGTTTCCAGCACCGACAGCTTCGCGCCCGACCCCTCCAGCGCCGAGCGCACGCCCTGCTCGCGGTCGCGGCACTGCTCCAGCACGGGCGGCCCGTTGACGAACGCGATGCGCCGGTGCCCCGACTCGAGCAGGTGCCCCGCGGCCAGCGCGCCGCCCGCCACGTCGTCCACCGACACCGAGCTGGCCTCCTCGGGCGGCACCTTGCGGTCGACCAGCACGTACGGGATGTTGCGGCGGCGGAAGGTCTCGTCCGTGCCGTCCACGGGGCTGAGCAGCACACCTCGGACGCGCTGCTCAGCGAGCATCGACAGGTACGACGCCTCCAGGTCGCGGCTCTGCCCACTGTTGCACGTGATCACGTTGAGGCCCTCGTCGTGCGCCGCCTCCTCCGCGCCGCGCGCGAGGTCCACGAAGAACGGGTTGCCGAGGTCGAGCACGAGCAGCGCCATGATCCGGCTGCGGCCGGCCCGCAGCTGCCGCGCCGACTCGTCGCGGACGTACCCGAGCCGCTCGATCACCGAAAGCACGCGGGTGCGCGTCTCCGGTGAGACCACGTGCGGGCGGTTGACCACATTGGACACGGTGCCGATGGAAACCCCGGCTTCCCTCGCCACGTCCTTGATGCCGACCATGTGTCCCCTTGCTCCGCGACCGGGCACACTTTATCATGCTCGTGAAACGTTTCAGACCTAACAGTGGCGGTTCTCTCCCCTTCGAGGAGACCCCATGGTCACGCCTTCCGCGGTCAAATCCCGCCTGCGCACCCAGCAGATCGAAACCCCTTCGTGGGCCTACGGGAACTCCGGTACCCGGTTCAAGGTCTTCGCCCAGCCGGGCGTGCCGCGGACCCCCGAGGAGAAGATCGACGACGCCGCACAGGTCCACGCCGTCACCGGGATCGCGCCGTCGGTCGCGCTGCACATCCCGTGGGACCGGGTGGACGACTACGCCGCGCTCGCCAAGTACGCCGAGGCGGCGGGCGTGCGGCTGGGCACGATCAACTCCAACGTGTTCCAGGACGACGACTACAAGCTGGGCAGCGTCACCAACCCCGATCCGCGCATCCGCCGGAAAGCGCTTGCCCACCTGCTCGAGTGCGTCGACATCATGGACGAGACCGGCTCGCGCGACCTGAAGCTGTGGTTCTCCGACGGCACGAACTACCCGGGCCAGGACGACATCCGCGCCCGCCAGGACAGGCTCGCCGAAGCGCTCGCCGCGGTGTACGAGCGGATCGGCGCGCACCAGCGGATGGTGCTGGAGTACAAGCTGTTCGAGCCCGCGTTCTACACGATGGACGTGCCGGACTGGGGCACCTCCTACGCGCACTGCGTGCGGCTGGGCGAAAAGGCGACGGTCTGCGTCGACACCGGGCACCACGCGCACGGCACGAACATCGAGTTCATCGTCGCCTTCCTGCTGCGTGAGGGGAAGCTCGGCGCGTTCGACTTCAACTCGCGCTTCTACGCCGACGACGACCTGATGGCCGGCGCGGCGGACCCGTTCGGGCTGTTCCGGATCATGTACGAGGTGGTGCGCGGCGGCGGGTTCGAGCCCGAATCCGGGGTCGCGTTCATGCTCGACCAGTGCCACAACATCGAGGCGAAGATCCCCGCGATCATCCGCTCCGTCCTCAACGTGCAGGAGGCGACGGCGAAGGCGCTGCTGGTGGACCGGGACGAGCTGGCGAAGGCGCAGGACTCCGGTGACGTGCTGGGCGCCAACGAGGTGCTGATGGACGCCTACCACACGGACGTCCGCCCGCTGCTCGCCGAACTCCGCGCGGAACAGGGGCTCGACCCGGATCCGCTCGGCGCGTACCGGCGGTCCGGCTACGGGGAGCGCATCGTCGCCGAGCGCGTCGGCGGCGAGCAGGCGGGGTGGGGCGCGTGATCGAGGAGCTGATCGCCCGCGCCAACCGGCTGGGCTCCGATCCGCGCAACACCAACTACGCCGGCGGCAACACCTCCGCCAAGGGCAGCGAGCTGGACCCGGTGACCGGGCAGCCCGTGGAGTTGTTGTGGGTCAAGGGATCCGGCGGTGACCTCGGCACGCTGACCGAAGCCGGGCTCGCCGTGCTGAGGCTGGACCGGCTGCGCGCGCTCGTGGACGTCTACCCCGGTGTCGAGCGCGAGGACGAGATGGTCGCCGCGTTCGACTACTGCCTGCACGGGCGTGGCGGTGCCGCGCCGTCCATCGACACCGCGATGCACGGGCTGGTGGACGCCGCGCACGTCGACCACCTGCACCCGGATTCCGGCATCGCGCTGGCGACCGCGGCGGACGGGCAGAAGCTCACCGAGCAGTGCTTCGGCGACCGCGTGGTGTGGGTGCCGTGGCGGCGGCCGGGTTTCCAGCTGGGACTGGACATCGCGGCCATCAAGGCCGAGAACCCGAGGGCGATCGGCTGCATCCTCGGCGGGCACGGCATCACGGCGTGGGGTGACACCTCCGACGAGGCGGAGGCGCACTCGCTGGAGATCATCCGCACCGCGGAACGGTTCCTGGCCGAACACGGCCGTCCGGAGCCGTTCGGTCCCGTCGTGCACGAACCGCTCCCGGAGGCCGAACGCCGGGCGCGTGCGGCGGTGCTGGCGCCGGTGCTGCGGGGGCTCGCCTCGACCGACCGGCGGCAGATCGGGCACTTCACCGACAGCGACGTGGTGCTGGACTTCCTGTCCCGCAAGGAACACCCGCGTCTCGCCGCGCTCGGCACGTCGTGCCCGGACCACTTCCTGCGCACCAAGGTCCGCCCGCTCGTCGTCGACCTGCCGCCGACCGCGCCGCTCGACGCCGTCATCGAGCGGGTGCGGGAACTGCACGCCGAATACCGCGAGGAGTACCGCGCGTACTACGAGCGTCATTCCACAGTGGACTCACCGCCGATGCGGGGCGCGGACCCGGCGATCGTGCTCGTGCCGGGTGTCGGCATGTTCTCCTTCGGCGCGGACGCGCAGACCGCACGCGTGGCGGGTGAGTTCTACGTCAACGCGATCAACGTGATGCGGGGCGCGGAAGCGGTGTCCAGCTACGCGCCGATCGACGAGAGCGAGAAGTTCCGCATCGAGTACTGGTCGCTCGAAGAGGCCAAGCTCCAGCGCAGGCCGAAACCGAAACCGCTCGCGACGCGCGTGGCGCTCGTGACCGGTGGTGGTTCCGGCATCGGCAAGGCCATCGCGCGGCGGCTCGTCGCCGAGGGGGCGTGCGTGGTGGTCGCGGACCTCCAGGACGCGAGCGAACTCGCCGGGGAACTGGGCGGTCCGGACAAGGCGGTGTCGGTGGTCGCCGACGTGACCGACGAGGAGCAGATCGCCGCCGCGGTCCGCGCCGCGGCACTCGCGTTCGGTGGTCTGGACCTCGTGGTGAACAACGCGGGGCTCTCGATCTCCAAGCCACTGCTGGAAACCTCGGTCCGCGACTGGGAGCTGCAGCACGACGTGATGGCACGCGGCTCGTTCCTGGTGTCGCGGGAGGCGGCGCGGTTGATGATCGCGCAGGGCATCGGCGGGGACATCGTGTACATCGCGAGCAAGAACGGCGTCTTCGCGGGCCCGAACAACATCGCGTACGGCGCGGCGAAAGCCGACCAGGCGCACCAGGTCCGGCTGCTCGCGGCAGAACTCGGCGAGCACGGCATTCGCGTCAACGGCGTCAACCCCGACGGCGTCGTGCAGGGTTCCGGCATCTTCGCGGGCGGCTGGGGTGCGCAGCGCGCCGCGGTCTACGGCGTGCCGGAGGAGGAACTGGGCGCGTTCTACGCGAAGCGAACGCTCCTCAAACGCGAGGTGCTGCCCGAGCACGTGGCGAACGCGGTGTTCGCGCTGACCGGCGGCGAGCTGTCCCACACCACCGGCCTGCACGTGCCGGTGGACGCCGGGGTGGCCGCGGCGTTCCTGCGGTGACCGCGTTCGCTGCGGTGGACCTCGGTGCGTCCAGCGGGCGGGTGATGGTCGGCGACCTGTCCCGCGGGCTCGACCTCACCGAGGTCCACCGGTTCCCGAACCAGCCCGTGCGCGCCGGAAACCGCCTGTACTGGGACATGCTGGCGCTGTACCGGGAAGTGCTGACGGGTCTGCGTGCGGCGGGGCCGGTGGCGGCGATCGGCATCGACTCGTGGGCGGTCGACTACGGCGTCCTCGACGACGAAGGTGAGCTGCTGGGCAATCCCGTGCACTACCGCGACGGGCGCACCGAGGCGGTGCTGGACGACGTGCTGGCGAAGGTCCCGCGCGAGCAGCTGTACGCGGAGACCGGGATCCAGTTCCTGCCGTTCAACACGGTGTTCCAGCTGGCCGCCGACTCGCGGCTGCGCTGGGCCGAGCACGTGCTGCTGGTGCCGGACCTGCTGTCGTACTGGCTGACCGGGGTCGCGGGCACGGAGCTGACGAACGCGTCCACGACGGGACTGCTCGACCCGCGCACCGGGCAGTGGTCGGCGGAGGTGGCGAAGCGGCTGGGGCTCGACACGGGACTGTTCCCGCCGCTGCGCGGTCCCGGTGACTTCGCGGGGATGTACGACGGGACACCGGTGTACGCCGTGGGCTCGCACGACACGGCGTCCGCGGTGGCGGCCGTACCGGCGACGAGCCCGAACTTCGCGTACATCTCGTCGGGCACGTGGTCGCTGGTCGGGCTGGAACTGGACGAACCGGTGCTGACGGAGGAAAGCCGGGCCGCGAACTTCACCAACGAGCTGGGTGTCGACGGCAAGGTCCGGTACCTGCGCAACGTGAGCGGGCTGTGGTTGTTGCAGGAATGCCTGCGGGAATGGGAGGTCGAGAGCCTGTCACCGCTGCTCGCGGCGGCTGCGAAACTGCCGCGGCGGTCGGTGGTGGACGTCGACGACCCGCGGTTCCTGCCGCCCGGCGACATGCCGTCGCGGATCGCCGCGGTGTGCGCGGCAACCGGGCAGCCCGTGCCGGAGACGCCAGCGGAGTTCACGCGGTGTGTGCTGGACAGCCTCGCGGAGGCGTACCGGAAGGCGATCGACGACGCGGTCCGCCTGTCCGGCAGGCGGGTGGACTGCGTGCACATCGTCGGCGGCGGGGCGCGCAACGAGCTGCTGTGCCGGTTGACGGCGAACGCGTGCGGGCTGCCGGTCGTCGCGGGCCCGGTCGAGGCGACGGCGCTAGGCAACGTCCTGGTGCAGGCGCGGGCGGCCGGCGCCTTCGGCGGCGGGCTCGGGGACATGCGGGAGCTGCTGGCCAGGACGCAACCGCTGCGGGAGTACCGGCCGGGCTAACGTGGGCCTCCTCAAGATCGAGGAGGCAACACGTGGAACTGATGCGGCTGGGCGAGTTCGGCAGCGAACGGCCGGCGGTGCGGCACGAGGGCGCGGTGTTCGACCTGGGCGGGCTCACCGCCGACGTGACGGGGGACTTCCTCGCCGACGGTGGGCTCGCCCGCGTCGCCGACGCACTCGCCGCCGGTTCACTGTCTACTGTGGACGTCGAGGGGCAGCGGATCGGCGCGCCGGTGGCGAAACCGGGCGCGGTGGTGTGCATCGGGCAGAACTACGCCGCGCACGCCGCCGAGTCCGGGTCGACGCCGCCGGAGCGGCCGATCATCTTCTTCAAGCACCCGAACACGGTCGTCGGCCCGAACGACGACGTGCTCATCCCGCCCGGCGCCGCGAAGGTTGACTGGGAGGTGGAGCTGGCGGTGGTGATCGGCAGGCAGGCGCGGTACCTGTCGTCGCCGGAGGAGGCGCTCGCGTGCGTCGCGGGCTACACGATCGGCAACGACGTGTCGGAGCGCTCGCTGCAGATCGAGCAGTCCGGCGGGCAGTGGTCGAAGGGCAAGTCCGCGGAGACGTTCAACCCGCTGGGCCCGTGGCTGGCCACGGACGTCGAGGACCCGCAGAAGCTGGGCCTGCGGTCGTGGGTCAACGGCGAGCCCCGCCAGGACTCGACGACGGCGGACATGATCTTCACGGTGGCGCAGCTGGTCTTCGACCTGTCGCAGTACCTGGTCCTCGACCCGGGCGACGTGGTGAACACCGGTACGCCGGAGGGCGTGGCGCTGTCGGGCAAGTTCCCGTACCTGCGCCCGGGCGACGTGGTGGAGCTGGAGATCGACGGCCTCGGCCGGCAGCGCCAGGTCTTCCGGTGACGGTCGAATGGCCCGGCCGCCGGCCGCCGCGTCCGCAGTCCGGGTGATGATCGAGCCGCGCGAGGCGGGGTGAGCCCCGATACTGGGGCCATGAACCAGCCGGAGCCGTTGTTCAGCTCGTCCAGGGCCTTCCGCGTGTGGCGTTACGACGTCGAGCACTCGGAGCTCACCCTCCGCGCGGACGACAACCCCGACGAACCGGTCGAGCTGCTCTTCGAGTCCGTCCTGTCCCTGCACTTCGACCAGCTGTCCTTCACCGGCCTGGTGGTCGGCAGGGCCGAGGACGTCGTCCTCAAGAGCCCGACCGTGCGCATCCCGTACCTGACGATCGAACTCGGCACCGCGGGCCACAGCGGGCGGGTCGTGTGCCGCCGGCTGACGTGCGTCGGCGGCACCTCCCCCGACGGCAAGGTCCTCTGGACGGTCTCGGCGCCGCGGCCCCGCTCCCGCCGGGCGGCCGAGATCCCCGCGGTCGAGCAGGCCTAACTGCGGGTGCCCGGGATCACGGGGGACAATGGAGCCCGTGACCCAGACCCTGACGAAGCCCGCACTGAAGATCGGCCCCTGCGAGGTCGATCCGCCGGTCGTGCTCGCGCCGATGGCCGGGATCACGAACGTGGCGTTCCGGCAGCTGTGCGCCGAGTACGGCGCCGGCATCTACGTGTGCGAGATGATCACCGCCCGCGCCGTCGTCGAGCGGCACCCCGGCACGATGCACATGATGACCTTCGCGGCGAACGAAAAGCCCAGGTCGATGCAGTTGTACGGGGTGGACCCGAAGACGATGGCCGAGGCCGTCCGGATCATCGTCGGGGAGGGGCTGGCCGACCACATCGACTCGAACTTCGGCTGCCCCGTCGCGAAGGTCACCCGCAAGGGTGGCGGCGCGGCGCTGCCGTTCAAGCGGCGCCTGTTCGGCCGGATCGTCGCCGAGTCGGTGAAGGCCGCGGAGTCGGCGGGGGTGCCGTTCACGGTCAAGTTCCGCATCGGCATCGACGACGACCACCACACGTTCCTCGACGCGGGCCGCATCGCCGAGGCGGAGGGCGCCGCCGCGGTGTCCCTGCACGCCCGCACGGCCGCGCAGCGGTACTCGGGCAAGGCCGACTGGAGCGCGATCGCCCGGCTGAAGGAGGCCGTGACCAGCATCCCGGTGCTGGGCAACGGCGACATCTTCACCGCGGACGACGCGCTGCGCATGGTCGAGCAGACCGGCTGCGACGGCGTCGTCGTCGGGCGCGGCTGCCTCGGGCGGCCGTGGCTGTTCGGTGAGCTGGAGGCCGCGTTCGCGGGCCGCGAGATCCCGCAGGGCCCGAACCTCGGTGAGGTCGCGCGCGTCCTGCGCCGGCACGCGGAGCTGCTCGTCCAGCACGACGGGCACGACAAGGCCATGCGTGACCTGCGCAAACACATGGCCTGGTACTTCATGGGCTTCCCCGTCGGCTCCGAGCTGCGCCGCCGGTTCGCGATGGTCTCCTCGCTGACCGAGCTGGACGACCTCATCGGCCAGCTCGACCCCGAGGCCCCGTTCCCCGCCGACGCGCTCGGCCCGCGTGGCCGCCAGGGCTCCCCCGGCAAGGTGACGCTGCCGCACGGCTGGCTCGACGACCCGGACGACGACCTGGTCCCCGAGACCGAGGACATGCACTCCGGGGGCTAACCCCGTGAGTTCTGCCCGATATCGGGCAGAAAACTTGCCCCCTACCGCCGCCGCTGGGAATGTCGAAGCATGGACCAGCAGCTGGTGCACCACGTCGCGGGCTCCACGGGGCTGCCCGTACCGGTCGCCGAGCGCGTGATCGCCGACGTCGTCGCGTACTTCAGCGAGACGACGGAGGAGTTCGTGCGCCGGCGGCACGCGGAGTTGCAGCGGCGCGGGCGTAAGAACGCGGAGATCTGGCAGGTCATCTCGGAGGAGCTCGCGCAGCGGCCCGTGGGGGCCGGCGAGCTGACCGAGCGCCAGCTGCGGCGCATCGTCTACGGGTGAGGAAGGCGGAGTATGTGCGGAATCGTGGGGTACGTCGGGGCGCGGGCGGCGACACCGGTCCTCCTGGAGGGCCTGCACCGGCTGGAGTACCGCGGGTACGACTCAGCGGGCCTCGCGGTCGCGGCCAGGAACCGCCTGAAGATCACGAAGGCCGCGGTGCGCGTGGACGAGCTGCGTGAGCTGGTCGAGGAGCAGCAGCCGGCGACGGTCGGCATCGCGCACACGCGGTGGGCCACGCACGGTGAGCCCACGGACGCCAACGCGCACCCGCACGTGGACGGCGCGAAGCGGATCGCCGTGGTGCACAACGGGATCATCGAGAACGCGGGGCGGCTGCGGGACCGGCTGACCGAGCAGGGCGTGGAGTTCACGTCGGAGACCGACACCGAGGCGCTGGCGCACCTGATCGCGGCGGCGCTGGCGGACGGCGCGGAGTCTCTCGAAGACGCCGTGCGCGCGACGTTGCGGGAGGTCAACGGGGCGTACGGGATCGTCGTGCTGGACGCGCAGAACCCGGGCCAGCTCGTGGTGGCGCGCAACGGCAGCCCGATCGTGCTGGGCATCGGCGACGGGGAGATGTTCGTCGCCTCGGACGTGGCGGCGCTGGTGCGGTACACGCAGCGCGTCGTGTACCTCGACGACGGCGAGCTGGCGACGCTCACGCCGGACGATTTCGTGACCAGCACGCTGCAGGCGCACCGCACGGCGAAGACGCCGATGACGGTGGACCTCGACGACGAGGACTACCAGCTCGGCAACTACGCGAACTTCATGCACAAGGAGATCTGGGAGCAGCCGGAGTCGGTGCGGCGGGCGCTGCTGGGCAGGCTCGACGAGCGGTTCGGCACGGCGCGGCTGGGTGGCATCAACCAGGATCCCCGTGCGCTGCGCGGAATCCGGCGGGTGAAGTTCTTCGGCTGCGGTTCGGCGTACTACGCGGGGCAGCTGGGCGCGAACCTGGTGGAGGAGTGGGCGCGGCTGCCCGCGGACGCCGAGCCGGCGTCGGAACTGCGGTACCGCAACCCCGTCGTCGAGGACGACACGCTGTACGTGGCGATCAGCCAGTCCGGTGAAACGGCGGACACGCTGGCGGCGGTGCAGGAGCTGCGGCGCAAGGGCGGCCAGGTGATCGGCATGGTCAACACGGTCGGCAGCGCGATCGCCAGGGAGTGCGGCAAGGGCGTGTTCCTGCACGCGGGCCCGGAGGTCTCGGTCGCGTCGACCAAGGCGTACACGAACATGGGCGTCTGCTTCGCGATGCTGGCGCTGGCACTCGCGCGGATCCGCGATCTGTCCGTTTCGGACGGTTCGAGGATCGTTGCCGGGCTGGACGCGCTGCCGTCGTTGATCACGGAGGTGCTGGCGGCGGAGGACGAGATTTCGGCTGTGGCCAAGGAACACAGCGGTGCGGAGCGGATGTTCTTCATCGGCCGGGTGCGGGGCTGGCCGGTGGCGCGGGAGGGCGCGCAGAAGCTGAAGGAGATCTCGTACGTGCACGCCGAGGCGTACCAGGCGGGCGAGCTGAAGCACGGCCCGCTGGCGCTGATCGAGCCGGCGATGCCGTCGGTGGTCATCGTCCCGGACGACGAGTTGCTGACGAAGAACATCGGCACGATCGAGCAGATCAAGGCCCGCGGCGGCCCGGTGATCGCGGTGACGAACGCATCGCTGCCCGAGGGCCTGGCGGATTCGGTGATCCGCGTGCCGCGCGGTGAGCCGGAACTGGACCCGATCCTGTTCACGATCCCGCTGCAGGTGTTCGCCTACCACCTGGCGCACCACCTCGGCAGGGACATCGACAAGCCGAGGAACCTGGCGAAGAGCGTGACGGTGGAGTAACGACCGACCGGCTCCGGGCGACCCTCTGGCGAGGGGAGCTTGGAGCCGGTGATGCGCATGAGGATCGTTGTCGCGGCAGTGATGCTGGGCGGGCTTGCCGGCTGTACACAGGTGGTTCCGTCAGCCCCGACCGCTCCTCCGCCGGCGGTGACGACGACCGTCGCCACGACCGGCGAACCCACGCCGTCGCCCTCGTCCGCTTCAGCGACCACGAGCAAGCCGAAGCCGAGTAGCAGCAAGCAGAAGACGTCCACGCCGAGGAGGTCCACCCGGCCGGCGCCACAGTACGGCTACCAGTGCCGCGACGGTGACGAGAAGCTGTACTCGGTGTGCGCGGGCCACAAGCAGTGGGTGGAAGGTCAGCTGGAGTACACGAACTGCCTCGACAGCGGCGGTACGTGGGACATCGACGCCCAACGCTGCGTCCGGCCCAGTGCGACCACGCTACGGTCCTCGCCGTGACCGAGCCCGCCTTCGTGACCGAGACCCGCGCCGCGTACGACACCGTCGCCGTCGACTACGCCGAGGTGCTGCGCGACCTCCTCGCCGACAGCACCTTCGACCGCGCGATGCTCGGCGCTTTCGCCGAGCTCGTACCGGAAGGACGCGTCGCCGAGATCGGGTGCGGTCCGGGGCGCATCGCCGCGCACCTGGCGTCGCTGGGGCTCGACGTGTTCGGCGTCGACCTGTCCCCGCGGATGGTCGAAGTCGCGCGGCAGAGGTATCCCGGCCTGCGGTTCGAGGTGGGCACGATGCTCGCGCTCGACCTCCCGGACGCGAGTCTCGACGGGCTCGTGGCGTGGTACTCGATCATCCACACGCCGCCGGGGCGCCTGCCGGAGGTCTTCGCCGAGTTCGCGAGGGTGCTCAAGCCCGGTGGGTACCTGCTGCTCGCCTTCCAGGCCGGTGACGATCACCGCCACCACATCGAGCACGCCTACAACCACGACGTTTCGCTGGACGCGTACCGCCTGTCGCCGGACCGCACCGCGGAGTTGTTGTCGGCGGCCGGTTTCGAGGAAACGGCTCGGTTGCTGCGGAAGCCGGAAGGTTTCGAGAAGACCCCGCAGGCGTACCTGCTGAGCCAGAGGGAGCACTGAACCCGCCTCGGTGCGTACCCTCGGGGCCATGACCGTTTTCCTCGTGACGGCGGCATTCTTCGCCGTGATCCTCGGCGGTCTGCCGTGGCTGGCGTGGCGGGTCCGCCGCACGGGCGTGGGCGCGGGCTTGATGGGCCCGTTCGAGGAGGTCTGGGGTTATCCGGAGGCCCACCGGGCGCGCTTCGAGATCGAGGTCCAGGCGGAACGGCGCGCCCCGGCCCCGTCCCCGGGCGATCCGCCGGAGTGATCAGGCGAAGTCGGCCCGGTACTTGCCGTTGACGAGGTGGACCCAGGCCGGGGCCCAACCATTGGAAACGGCGATTTCCTCGAGCGCGCCGGTCGGCAGGCAGAGGAGCTTCAGGCGTTCACGCGCCTCGTCCTCGTCGATGCGCTCACGCAACTGCTCCAGCTCGCTGACCACTTCGGCCGTGGAGCGGTACCGGGTCCAGCTGACGTCGTGCTCGCCGGCCCGCAGGATGGCCAGCAGGTCGTCGATCAGCTCGCGGAACGCCATGCTTCGATGGTTCCATGCCGGATTTGCGGTGGGAAGAAGCGAAGAACTTCTTCGACGCCGATTTGATGGGCAGCCTCCCGGACGTGTGGGTGGAGGGCGCGTCCCGCCGGGATTGGCAGGCAGTGTTCGACCTCGTGCGGACCAGCGGGTGGAGCTGGGAGTACCGAGTGGGCGAGGTCATCACGGCGCTTCCACGGACCGCGTGGTGCTGATGGCGGATCCACAGATTCCGGGCGAGTGATGTTTTTGAGAGCCTCGGCTTTGCGCCGCACGCTGCCCGACCCGTACACGAGTTCTCAACGGTTCCCGGCGGCGTTGACGTTCGACTGAGCCTATCGGCAGGATCTCGCCATGCTAGTAGGCGTGAACAGACCGGACCGAAGCGAATGAGCGAAAACCTGCTTCACGTCGTCCCCACCGATCCGTTCTGGCGACCCAGCGCTGACGTCGCCGATCGCGCCGCGGCGGTCGTCGCCCGGCTCGTCGCTGCGGACAGTGTGGTGACCGTCGAATTTCACCGAGCGGCCGCCTTCATCCACAGCGGCTCGAACCTCGAACGAGTCGAATGCCCCCACTGCGGCGCAAATCTCGAACGGTGGGCAGACCTCATGCCGGACGACTACGACGACGGCTTCGACGACCTGGCCGTGCGCCTCCCGTGCTGCGGCGCCGACACCTCGCTGGACACCCTCCGCTTCGACTGGCCATGCGCCTTCGGCTGCATCGACATCGCCGCCCGGAATCCCGGCCGCAGCTGGCTCACCGACGACGAACTGGCAACGATCGGCGATGCACTGGGCCATCGAGTCCGCCAGGTCATGCAACACCTCTGACGCCCCACACAGCAGAAGGGGCGCCTCCCGAACCCCGGGCGGCGCCCCTTCTGACCTGCGAAGAGCGGATGACGGGAATCGAACCCGCGTTCTCAGCTTGGGAACCGTAGCCGGAGCGCAGGAAAACGGGTCTGACCTGCGGTTCTTGATCCGCGCGGGCTACCCCTGTTGACCCTGGTTGACCGGGGCAATTGCTGCGGGCTGCCCCGCACAGGCTCCTGCTGAGGAGGTGCCGCAGGTCCGAGGAGTGCCAAGATGGGCACATGACGATCTTCCGAAAGGACGATGCCGCGTAGGTCCGCAGGCGCGGTACGAGCCGCGCCCCCAGCCGCCCACGCCGTTACCGGCCGTCGCAGATCCGGGGGCTGTCTCCAGCGGTGCGCGATTGCATCGCACGGGTTGAGCCTTCGCCGGGCTGGACAGTTCGGATGCTCGACGACTGGCGCGAGGCCGCTCGACACGGCCGGCCGGGGACCGACCATTCCGACTGCTGTGGGATGCCGTACTGCCGATCGGAGCTGGACGAGGTCATGCGGCACCTACCTGCGTTCGCCGCCGACCGCTTGAGACGCCTCATCGACCCGCTGGACCGTGAATATGCGAAGCGCACCCTGCCGTATCCGCTCGCGCCCCTCGGTCTGGCTTGGTGGTACCGGCGATGCCCCGACATCGACCATCGCTGGCCGGACGTCGTA
Organism: Amycolatopsis sacchari; assembly: GCF_900114035.1. Lineage (GTDB taxonomy): Bacteria > Actinomycetota > Actinomycetes > Mycobacteriales > Pseudonocardiaceae > Amycolatopsis_E > Amycolatopsis_E sacchari. The sequence goes on from NZ_FORP01000008.1 coordinate 80,084, forward strand.
GGAGCGCGACCCAGTGGCGCGCCCTGATGGCCCACGACCGAGGACGACGAAGGCCCAGGTCCGAAGTAGACACCTTCTGACCTGGGCCTTCGCCGCAAGAGCGGATGACGGGAATCGAACCCGCGTTCTCAGCTTGGGAATCAAGTGGATCATAGAGGGAAAGCGGCTCTGACCTGCGGTGCGATGTGTCCTCGGGGTGCCACTGTTGACCGTGGTTGACCGCCCCTAATGGCCCACTAATGGCCCGCGCTGCCGTTCCCGGCATTTCTCCTCGCGGTACGCAAGGACTGAACCATCTGATCCAGATCGGGCGTCAGATGATCTTCGCCGTCCAACCCGAGCCCCTGCGGTAGTGGTTCGATGTAATCACGTATCACCATTAGCAAGGCGACGACCCAGGCGGCTCGCTCGGCTGACATCTGTCCGCCTTGGGCAAGCTCATCGATGGCTGCGGCAATCTGAATCACGGCGTCGAGCGCGTCCTGCGTGCCGACCACTCCTCGTGGTGAGACCTGCTCAAGATCTTCTGCGTGGGCAACAGCAACAAGTAGACGCTGCATCATCCCATAGAGGCGCATCTCCAACGGTGCCGTCATGGGGTCTCCTTTGAGAAGGTGTTTCTAAGCAAGTCGCGACAACACGGGAAAATGTTGCATCGCACCGTCCCGGCCACACCTCCCCGTCCCCTTCGTCCTTGCCGCAGCTTTGCGCCGGGTCGGCTGCGTCAAGGGTGAGCGCAGCTCATCGCGCAGCGACGGCGTAGCCGCCCTTGATGCGGGCGGCCCGGCGTAAGACGATCGCGGAGGAAGGGGTACCTCGTGACGCGCCTCTGCCACGCGGTATCGCTGCTTGTCGCGTGTCTGGTCGGCGCGCTGCCAGCGGCGGCGTGCTGCCTGCCACCTCCGGTGGCCTTGCCGCGCGGCACGCCGGGCCGGAGCGGAGCGGCAGGCCCGGATGGGTCGCGTCGCCCAAGTCGGGTACGGCCGCCAAGGTGACGGGGCGGACCGCGCGCCGCCGCTGGCGGCGCGCCTTGATCCCATAGAGGCAAGTTCGGCAGCACAATCGAGAATTCTTACCCGAAGAAAATTGCATCGTTAGTGTTAGCCGATCATCGGAAATTTACGCCCGACAAGATGTCGGTCCGAAAGTTGCTAATTTGTTGCTCTAGGGTACTCGAACGGGATCTTAATAAAGTTGATATCGACGTGGAAAAGGGTACACGAGGCGAGTCACGAATCAAAAGTGTCGCGGCAGTGCCAGCGTGGCTGCCCCCATAGTGGCAGCGATAGTAACTGGCTTAGTTAATATCTTCGGCAAATAAAATTTGCCAGCGAGTCTCGCGCTTTATCGACACCAAAGGGATTTGGCGGAGTAAGACTTTTTACTCGCACGATGGGCCGAACAGCTGACCAGCGCGGTACGCCGCTGCTATCCTTGTGGTCATGCGAGGTGAGACGGTACGGCTGACCATCGGAGAGCGAATCTCCTGGTACCGGCGTCGGCGTGGGCTCTCGCAGCGCGTGTTGGCTGAGCTCGTCGGCCGCTCCGAGGACTGGCTGAACAAGGTTGAGAACAATCGGATTCAGCTCGACCGGTTGTCCGTCATCGCCGCGGTCGCCCAAGAGCTTGACGTCACGCTGAACGATCTCCTGGCGGAACCGTCGTTCGTTGACTGGGGTCCTGATACCGGCCAGAGGACCACGCCGTCATTGCGGGCCACGCTGCTGACCTATCGTCAGCTCGTTCCTGCTCGCAAGAAGGTACGCGACCTTCACCCACCAGAGGCACTGCTGGAGCGGGTCACGGCGGTTTGGGACGCCTACCAGTCTGCGCGATTCGGGTACATGACGGGCGCCCTCCCCGGTCTGATCGAGGATCTTGCCTATGCCGTCGACCAGTACGACGGGGACGAGAAGCGGCGGTGCCAGCGGCTTCTTGCCTTGACCTACCAGGCAAGCACGGGCGTGTTGACGAAGATCGGTGAAGCTGACTTGGCCTGCGTCGCGGCGCAGCGTGGCTATGACCTGGCTGAGCAGGCAGACGAGCCCGTGGTTCTCACCTCGCTGACTCGGTCTGTGTCACATGCCTTGCTGTCCGCTGGTCGCTACTCGGACGCGGTCGATCTGATCGACAATGCGCCATCGACCGTCGGAACGCTCGATTCGACATCCAGCCGGGCCTTCACCTCCGTCTACGGCACGATGTACCTGACCGGCGCCATCGCCGCTGCCAGAGCAGATGATGCTGCGACGACGAACGACTTCCTCGCACAGGCTGACGTGGCCGCTAGAAGACTCGGACGGGACGACAACCTCTTGTGGACTGCGTTCGGACCGACCAACGTCGCTATCCATCGTGTGTCCACTGCGATGGAACTCGGCAACGTGCCGCTTGCGCTGGATCTCGGCCCGCGGGTGGACCCGAGTCCGTTGCCCACTGAGCGGCAGGTAAGGCACCGCCTGGAGGTGGCGCGGGCGCACAGCGCCAGGAACCAGCGTGACGAGGCTCTGCGGCTGGTTCTCGATGCGGAGCAGCTCGCTCCCGAGCAGGTTCGGCACCACTCGTTGAGCCGGGACCTGGTGCTGACTTGGATACGTCGGAGCCACGGGCCACAGAACGAACAGCTTGCTGGGCTCGCGCAGCGGCTCAACGTGGCGTAGCTGCCGGTGCCGTACGCTGTGGCCGTGAGCAGCACGGAACCTCCGATGGCCACACCGCGGACCGCAGCGGGCGTCCTCTTCACCGACAGGCAAGCGCGGGTCCTGATGGTGCACACCACGTACAAGGACTACTGGGACATCCCCGGCGGCTACATCGAACCAGGCGAGTCACCCCATCAGGCGGCAGTGCGTGAAGTCCGCGAAGAACTCGGCCTCTCGGTCCCCGTGGGCGAACTGGTGGCTGTGGACTGGGCGCCGTCCGACTCCGAAGGTGACAAGCTCCTGTTTCTATTCGCAGGACCCGAGCTGCCCGACGATGTGACGTTCCGCTTCGTCGACGGAGAGATCGACGAAGCGCGTTACGTCGCCGTCGATGAGCTGCCGCAGTACACGATCGACCGGCTGGCACGCCGTCTCCGGTCGGCTCTGACCAGCGGTAGCGCGTACCTGGAGAACGGGGAGCCGGTAGTCAGTCCCTGACCTGTTCGGCTCATCAACTCGAAGACCCCGGAAATTTCTTCCGGGGTCTTCTTGCTGTTCGGGTGTCTCCTGGGTTGTACCGCGTCCGACCGGACGAGGGAGCAGCAAGGACCGACAGGGGGTTGGGCGGCCGTCGATGCGATCCCTCCGCATGATGCTCGCCCCACCTGGCGTGGCCTTTCTGTCGAAGCAAGGCACAACCGAGGGGTTATAGACATGGCTATTTCTAAGGGGCACAGGTTCCCGATCGATTTTGATGAGGCGTTTCCGCAGGGTTTGGTGATGGTGGGCGAGGTGTCGCCGGACAACGAGTATCAGTCTCGTGAGGACCGGTCGGTGGGGCGTCCGGCTCGTCAGCGGGTGGATGAGCTGACGGGGAAGCGGCAGTGGAAGGTCGCGGTGACCGATCCGTCGGAGCCCAACGCGAAGCGGGCCTCGTTCGAGATCACGTTCCTTGCCGACGTACAGCCGGTCCCGACGACGACCGAGGTGCTGCCGGGGATGCGCCCGATCGAGCTGGAGGGGCTGACGGCGGAACCGCGCGTGGCGGGCAACGGGGAGTTCAAGTACCAGTCCTACGTTTTCCGCGCGACCGGGTTCAAGACGGCTGGTGGCGGTCGGTCGGCGAAGCCGTCGGGTGAGCAGTCGGCCAAGGCGGCGTGAGGGATCCGGTGATGATGACGCGTGAAGTGGGTGCCCGCCCTTCGGTGGAGCCGGTGAAGGGGCAGCGGGGCGGCGCGCCGGGTTACGTCTATGAGTGGGTGGCCGAGGATCTGGCAGCCCGGATCGAGTCGGGTGAGCTGGCGCCGACAGAGGCGTTGCCCAGTGAACGAGACCTCGCACAGGAATATGGCGTGTCGCTGGGCAGTGTGCGGCACGCAACGCGTCTGCTGCGTTTTCGCGGTCTGGTGATCACGCTGCGGTCGAAGGGCACCTATGTGGCTCCCCGTCAGACCACAAAGGACGGTGTCTGATCGATGGCGCCATTGGTACCAGGACGCGAGAAAGGCAAGCTGACAATGAGCGATACGGCGGAGTACTACACGAAGCTCCGTGACCGGGCGGCCAAACTGGCGCAGTCGCTTGATGACGCTGTGGTTGCCCTGGCGGTGACGCACATCGATGTGGAGGAGATCGGAAAGGGTGATATCGGCGACGAGGCCGAGATGAGCGAGACCAGTCTGGAAGACCTCCGTCGGTGCGTCGCCAACGCGGCTTTCCATGTACGGATGGCTGAACAGATCAACAATTCGTATCTCCGAGATCTGAGCGGCTATCTCGAAAACCTCGGCCTCGACGTGACACGGGCTTCGTCGGGACGAGCGGGGTGAGGGGGATGGCTCGTCGTTGGCGCGTCTGCTGGTCTAGCCCGCGCGCCGAGTTGCGGCGGATGCGGAAGCGGCGGCGTGCGTTCACGTGGCGCCGCTGCACTCGGTGCGGCCGGGAAGGTTTCGTATTGGCGAACCGGCCGCGCGTGTGCGCTCGCTGTGCGCATTCGTAGAACAGAACTGCACGAAGTTATTAGGCGCAGAAGCGGAATCCCTGGCTACCAACCTGTTTCCGCTTCTGCGCTGTTCACCCTCATGGGAGTAGACAAGTGGGAACGATAGACGATGCGCACCGCCGTGTGTCAACGGACCGCGTCCCGCAGCGGTGCGCCGCATGCAAGAAATTCACTCGGCTGGCCCCGGGCGACACGGAATGTGCCGCCTGCGCGGGCCGTCTTCCACTGCCGATTCCGGCCCAGGGCGGTGATGCCCGATGAACGCGCACCTGGTCGGAGTTCTGTTCCTCGGCGCGGTGGGACTGGCGGTCGTGGTGTGGGTGCTGCACAAGATCGGCCACGTCCTCGCGTCGGTGGCGGAAGCGCTGGCGGCGGCTGCGGTGGTGTTTCTGGCGCTGTGGTGGCTGGTCAAGGGCCTGGGCTGGGTGGTCAGGGAGATCGTGACGCACCCGCGCACCAGCATCGGAGTGCTCGCCCTGGCCGCGTGGGTGCACTGGGTGGGGTGGCCATCGCTCGTGATCGCCACGGTGGCCACGACAGCCGCTTTGCTGGCGTGGCGGCGGTGTCATCTCGTGTCCTTCGACCAGTGGGCCGGGCACTTGTTGCGGTCGTGGTGGCAGCGGTGGATGGTCTATGTCCCGAAGCTGCCCGGCTGGCTCCACGCGTGCGGCCTAAGCGTGCGTGACGACACGATCCCCGTCGACGTGACGGTGAGCTTGGTCGGGCGGAAGAAGATCATCCGCGACCGGCGCAACCCCACCGTGCGTCTTCCTCGCGTGCGTGGGGTGAAGTCGGGGCCGTCGTGGGACGAGGTGCGGGTGGAACTCGTGCCCGGCCTGAAGCCCGAGGACTTCGACGAAGCAACTCGCGCGCTCGCCTCGGCCCGGAAGGTGTCCCGCTGTCAGGTGCGGGAGATCGCCCCGAACGTCGTGTCCATCGACTTCCAGCGCCGCGACCTGCTGGCCGCTCCGGTGCCCGTGCCTGCCCTGGGTGAGTCGTTCGATGTGCGGCACGTGTGGGCCGGGCGCACGGAGTACGGGCAGGATTGGCACGTGCCGCTGCACGGCTCGGGCAGCCACACCCTGACAGCGGGTGCGTCGGGTGCGGGGAAGAACTCGATCATGTGGTGCCCCCTGGTGTCGATCGCCCCGGCCATCCGGGACGGGCTGGTGCGGGTGTCCGGGATCGACCCGAAGGGGATGGAGCTGGCCTACGGGCGGGGGATCTTCCATCGGTATGCCGTGACCGCGCGGGACGCGCTCGCGCTGCTGGATGACCTGGTGGCCGCGATGGATCAGCGCAAGGCCGCATTCGCCGGCCGGGTCCGGACCGTGCCGGTGTCGCAGGAACACCCACTGGAACTGCTGGAGTTCGACGAGATCGGGGCACTCACGCGCTATACCGACCGCAAAACCCGCGACGCCATCGTGGAAAAGGTGGCGCTGCTGACCACGCAGGGCCGGGCGCTCGGCTTCACCGTGCGCGGGTATGTGCAGGAGCCGACGAAGGAGACCGTGCCGGTGCGGGAGCTGTTCCCACGCCGTATCTGCCTGCGGGTGACCGCGAAGTCGCATGTCGGGATGGTGCTCGGGGACCAGGCGTACGAGCGCGGGGCATGGGCCAACCGCATCGAGGAGTCCGCGGCTGGTGTCGGCTACGTCTGGGGCGAAGGGCTGCGCGAACCCCTGCGGGTACGGGCCGGCTGGGTGCCGGACAAGACCGTCAAGGCACTGGAAGCGTTCGTGACCGGCGGTGGCCTGCTGGGGGTGGCGGCGTGAACGGCCGTTCCGAGCTGCACCGGCTGTTGGGCGCGGTGTGGGGGCACCTGGAGGAGCACCGGCTGCCGGAGCCCTGGTCGGTCACCTGCGAGGTGTACCGCTCCGAAGTGCAGGTGCAGATCGGGCCGGGATCACCGGTGGCACGGTTGGCGGACTTGCTGGTGTGGGCCTACTCGTTGGAGGAGGCCACGGTGCGGTGGCGGCGCCTCGACCTCCGCTCCCTGCACACCACCGTCCATGGACGGACACGGGCGGGGGTGTGGTTCCGGGTGTTCGGCGGTATCGACTTCACCGTCACCCGTGGCTTGGTGCCCCTGGCGCCCGGGGAGACCGAAGTCGTCTCGGTGGAGGAGCTGCACATCTTCCACGACCTCCTCACAGAACACGAGGTGCAGTCATGAGCACCCGGGCCGAACGGATGCGGCTCCCGCTGTCCACCGAGGTCATGAAGGCCACCGCCGAGAAGTACGGCGTGTGTGTCCGGCCGTTCACCATGGAGGTCGGCGACCCCGACACCGGCGAACTCCGCTACGTCGCCGTGCCCTGCGGCTCGACAGTCGAGAGCGTGTGTGCGCCGTGTGCGAAGAAAGCCAAGGCGTTGCGGATGGCCCAGTGCCGGGAGGGCTGGCACCTGACCGAAGAACCCGACTTCACTCCCACTCCGCCGACCGAGGATCAGAAGGAGCTGATGGCCTTCCGGGCTGACCTCGTAGCGCGGTATCGGGAGGCGGTCCAGGCCGGAGAACAGGGCCAGGCGGACGAACTACGCGACGAGATCCGGGGAGTCGACGAAGAACTTAGGCAACTCGGGATACGGGGTCGTCTCCCGTCGCCGGACCTGCCGGGCAGGAAGCCTGCGAAGCGGTCGACGAAGCGGCGGCAGGATGCGCCGAACCTGCCCCGGCGCAAGGTCACCAAGACGACGCTCGGGCGGGAGTACGCCGGGAAGTTCCGGCCGTCGATGTTCGTCACGCTCACCTGCGACACCTACGGCCGGGTCCGCGAGGACGGCACACCCGTGAACCCGGCCGAGTACGACTACCGGCGAGCGGCACGGGACGCGGTGCATTTCTCCTCCCTGGTGGACCGGTGGTGGCAGAACCTCCGCCGCGTCGTCGGCTGGGACGTGCAGTACTTCGCCACCGTCGAACCCCAGAAACGCACCGCACCACACCTGCACGCCGCGTTGCGAGGGTCGATCCCGCACGAGGTCATCCGCCAGGTCACCGAAGCCACCTACCACCAGGTGTGGTGGCCCCGGCACGGCGAACCGGTCTACGGCGGGGACCACCTGCCGGTGTGGGACATGCCAGCCAAGTCCTTTGTGGATCCGCAGACGCGGGAGCCGTTGCGGCAGTGGGAGGACGCGGTAGAGGACGTGGAGGAACCCGCGCATGTGGTGACCTTCGGTCGGCAGGTGCACTCCAAGGGCATCCTCGGCGGCACGGAGGAAGCCGGGCGGCACATCGGCTACCTGACCAAGTACCTCACCAAATCCACCGGCGAAGTCGTCGAAGCCACGAGCGCGAGGCAGCGGGAACACCACGACCGGCTTCACGCTGAACTGTCCATCACCCCGTGCAGCCCGAGGTGTGCGGTGTGGCTGCTCTACGGCATCCAGCCCCTCGGAGCCACCAGCCGGACCACCCCTGGGCACTGCACAGGCCGGGCACACCGGCGGACCACGCTCGGGCTCCCCGGCCGCCGGGTCCTGGTCTCTCGCAAGTGGTCCGGCAAGACGCTCGTCGACCACAAGGCCGACCGCAAAGCCTTTGTGCGGGACATGCTCGCACGCGTCGGCATCGTTAAGCCGGAGCCGGACACCTCCCGGCTGATCTGGCGCAAGGTCGACCCCAGCGACCGCGACGCACCACCCCGCGCGCACCTGCTCATGCACGCCATCGCCGAACGGGTCACCTGGAAAGCCGAGTACGACCGGGCACTCCTCGCGGCCCATCCACCGGGTCCGGAAACTTCGGCAATTCCACAAGCTGCCTGATCACCTGGGGGAGGAAGACACCTTGAACACGCACTACCTGAACGTCGAGCAGGCGGCCGAGTACCTGAACACCTCGGTGCGCTTCGTCCGTCGGCTGATCGCCGAACGCCGGATCGCCTTCCACAAGGTCGGCGCTCACGTCCGGCTGGCCGTCGAGGACCTGGAGGCATTCGTGCAGGCAGGTCGGGTCGAGCCGATCACGGCATCGTTGATGCGCGGCTTCGGAAGGGCGGCCTGACATGGGGAACAGGAAGGGGCGTCGGAGCTTCGGAAGCGTTCGGCAACGTGAGTCGGGGCGGTGGCAGGCTCGCTACCCCGGTCCGGACGGCCGAATCCACACCGCGCCGAACACGTTCAGCACGAAGAGGGACGCTGAGCGCTGGCTGTCACTGATCGAGACGCAGATCAGCCAGGGTGACTGGCTCAATCCGGAGCAGGCGAAGGTGCCGCTCGGGCACTATGCGGATCAATGGATCACGCAGCGTCCGAGTCTGCGGCCACGGACGGTCGAGCTGTACCGGTGGCTCCTGCGGAAGCACATCGCGCCCTACCTCGGCGGCATCGAGATGGGCAAGCTCTCCACAGCCCTCATCCGTCAGTGGCGGGCTGACCGGTTGGCGGCAGGCGTGTCCGAATCGGTGACGGCCAAGGCATACCGGCTGTTGCGGGCGGTGCTGAACACGGCCGTCGAGGAGGACAAGATCCTGCAACGGAACCCGTGCCGGGTCCGCGGTGCCGACCGCGAGGAGCCCGAGGAACGTCCGGTCCTGTCGGTTGCCCAGGTGTTCGACCTGGCTAGCCGCATGCCGGAGCGGTTCCGGGCGCTCGTCCTGCTCGCGGCCTTCGGGTCTCTCCGGTGGGGTGAGGTGACGGCGCTGCGCCGCTGCGACATTGCCGAGGATGCGAGTTGGGTGCGGGTGTCTCGGTCGTTCGTCGAGATTTCGGGAAAGGGGCTTGTGGCCGGTCCGCCGAAGTCGCGCGCCGGGGTACGGACAGTGATCATCCCGGCCGCCGTCCGGCCAGACGTGATCAAGCACCTGGACACCTATGTCGGCCCTGATCAGCTCGACCTGTTGTTCACCGGCGAGCGGTCCGGGGCGGCGCTTCGGCGGCCCAACTTCAACCAGCGTTCCCAGTGGACGGCGGTCGTGGCGAAGATGGGGCTCAAGGGATTGCATTTCCACGACCTGCGGCACGCGGGCAACATTTGGGCGTCCAAGGCGGGTACCTCGACCAAGGACCTGATGGCCCGGATGGGGCACGACGACATGCGGGCGGCCCTGATCTACCAGCGGGCGACCAGCGACGCCGATGAGCGGATCGCGGACCGGCTCTCCAAGCTCGTCGACGAGCACCGAAAGGGCAAGACGACCGAGGACGACGATCCGGACGACGACCAGCCCGGCGCGCTGGCTCCGGTGCCCTAATGGCCCGCTAATGGCCCGCCGCCCCACCTGACCCCGCACACGACGAAGGCCCAGGTCCGAAGTAGACACCTTCTGACCTGGGCCTTCACCACAAGAGCGGATGACGGGAATCGAACCCGCGTTCTCAGCTTGGGAAGCTGATGTTCTACCATTGAACTACATCCGCAGCGCCACAGATCATACACAGCGCAACGCACCCCCCGCACCCAGCCCTCCCTTCTCCTTGACGTGGCCGCCCTGAACTGACAACACTTGTTGTCATGGACGATCCCGAGCTCTTCCGGCAGGGCGGGTTCGCGCTCGCCGCGAGGTTGTTCGGGCCTGGCAACAGCTTCCGCGGCGACGAGGCGCAGGTCCGCCGCTTCCGGGCCTTCGCGCAGGCCGAGGACCCGCTGGCCGACGCGCTCGTCGCGGCGCCCGGCGCGAAACAGGCCTTCGAGGAGGCCCTCGCCCACGGCATCGCACACGTGCAGGACCCGCCGGAGGCCGTGCGCGCGTTCTTCGAGGCCGTCGAGGCCGTGCCGTACTGGCTCGACCACGAGCGCGTCGAGCGGGGCGCCCGCGCCATCACCCGCACCGGGCTGCTCGGGCTCTTCCCCCTCGGCGACATGGCGCTGATGGGCGGCTACCTCGCCTCCCGCGCCACCAAATCCCTCGTCGGCACCGGCGAAATCGAGCACCTCGCCGGGCGGCGGCTCATCGAGACCGCCGCGTGGTGGATCGACGTCACCACGCCCGGCAACCTCCGGCCCCACCGCCCCGGCTACGCCGCCGCCCTCCGCGTCCGCCTCGTCCACGCCCACGTCCGCGCCGCCATGAACCGGCGCCCCGACTGGGACTACGAAGCGTGGGACCGCCCCGTCAACCAGGTGCAGACCGCGGGCACGCTCCTCCTGTTCTCGCTCGTCTTCGTCGTCGGCACCCAGTTCCTCGGCATCCGCTACACCGACCGCGAACGCGCCGACATCCTGCACCTCTGGCGCTACGTGGGCTGGCTCATGGGCGTCGACGACGAGCTGCTGCCCGCCGGCGAGGACGACGCCTGGCGCCTGCTGTGGCTGCTCGCCGCCACCGAGTTCATCCCCGACGACGATTCGCGGCGGCTCGCGAAAGCCCTCCTCGAAACCCACGAGGCCAGCCCCGTCGGCAAGGTCCTCTCCCGCGTCCACTCCGCGATCAGCCGCCTGGTGCTGGGCCGCGACAACGCCGATTTCCTCGGCCTGCCCGACGACCCCGTCGCCCAGGCCGCCGTCCTCGCCGCGGCCGCCGCGAACTTCGCCGCCGAGACCGCCCGCCGCCACATCCCCGGCGCGACGCTCCTGCAGGAGCTCCTCGGCGGCCTCGAACGCCGCCACTACGTCGGCCGGCTGGCGAAAATCGTCCACCTCGACCCGACCTACTCCCGCCACATGCGGGCCGCATAGTGTGAACCCGTGCTGCTGAGTGACCGTGACCTCCGCAAAGAAGTCGAAGCCGGACGCCTCGGGATCGACCCCTTCGACCCCGCCATGGTGCAGCCGTCCAGCATCGACGTGCGGCTCGACCGCTTCTTCCGGGTCTTCAACAACAGCCAGTACACCCACATCGACCCGTCGAAGCAGCAGGACGAGCTGACCTCGATGGTCGAGAAGACCGGAGACGACCCGTTCGTGCTGCACCCCGGCGAGTTCGTGCTCGCCTCGACGTTCGAGCTGGTCACGCTGCCGGACGACCTCGCGGGCCGCCTGGAGGGCAAGTCCTCCCTCGGCAGGCTCGGGCTGCTCACGCACTCCACCGCCGGGTTCATCGACCCCGGCTTCTCCGGCCACATCACGCTGGAGCTGTCCAACGTCGCGAACCTGCCGATCACGCTGTGGCCCGGCATGAAGATCGGCCAGCTGTGCCTGTTCCGCCTGACCAGCGCGGCCGAGTTCCCGTACGGCTCCACCGAGGTCGGCTCCCGCTACCAGGGCCAGCGCGGCCCGACGCCCAGCCGCGCGTACCTCAACTTCCACCGCGTCGACACCTGGCGCTAGGACACCCACTCGACGCGGTGGTCCCACAGCCAGCGCTGCTCGTCCCGGTTCGGGTCCTTGAGCGCCCGCGCGATGAAGAAGTCCCGCAGTAACCGGCCCACCGGTCCTGGCGCCTTCTGGTCACCGTTGCGCTTCCCCTGCGCCACCACGGCTTCCACGCGTTCCCGGCGCAGCGACTCGTACTCCGCGAACGCCCGCTCCACGTCCGCCGCGTCGCGGAGACAGCGCCCGAGGGTGACCGCGTCCTCGATCGCCATCGAGGCACCCTGACCGGAGGCGGGGGACGCGGCGTGTGCGGCGTCCCCGATGATGATCATCCGGTTGCGGTGCCACGTCGGTACCCGAGGGAAGTCGTACGTGGCCCACGGGGCGTAGATCTCGGGTGTCGCCTCGATGAGGCTGCGTGCCGGGGTGCGGTCGCGGGCGAACAACCGCAGCAGTTCCGCGCGCCACTGCTCCGGCGTCGCGTCGGGGACCTCGTCCGCCGCCGGGTTCGCGAACCACCAGACGTCGCCGTCGGGGTTCAGCACGTACCCGAGGAAGCACCGCCTGCCGAACACCATGTGCATGACGCCGGGTTCGGTGTCCACGGGGACGCCCCGCGCGATGCCGCCGGTGTTCAACAGGCCGACGTAGCGGGCCTCCGGCGCCCGCGGGTCGATCAGCCGCCGCACGCGTGAGCGCAGGCCGTCGGCGCCGATCAGCAGGTCACCCTCGGCCTCGGTGCCGTCGGCGAACCGGGCTCGCGGGCCTTCCGCGTCCACCAGCCGCTTGCCGTACTCGATCCGGATGCCCCGGCGCGCCGCTTCGTCCCGCAGCGTCACGTACAGGTCCGAGCGCGGCACCGTCCGCATGCCCGGCGACTCGAACTCGCCCAGCAGCCGGGAGTTGCCGTTCTGCACCACCATGCGGGGGGTGGCGAAACCGTGCACCACGTCCCGGATGCCCAGCGCTTCGAGCCCGTTCATCCCGTTGGCGGCGAGGCTCAGGAAGGCGCCCACTCCCTCGGCCGTTCTGTCATACGCCTCGTATACAACCGGTGTGAAACCGGCCTTGTCCAGGGCGATCGCGGTGACCGTGCCCGCGATGCCACCGCCGATCACGAGTGCTCGCACCATGTCTTTCCTTCCATCGAAAAGTTGCAAAGTCATTAGTTCGATCGAAAGAAAGGATGCGTTAGGCTCTGCTGCGTGTCAAGCGAGCGGGAAGAACTGGTGGCCAGGCTGATCGACGCCTCGCGGGCGCTGTCGACGGAGACGGTCATGTTCCACACCGCCATCGCCGAGCGGCAGGGGTTGTCGGCGGTCGAGACGAAGGCGATGGACTACCTCGCCCGGTTCGGTCCGCTGACCCCGAAGCAGCTCAGCGAGCGGTCCGGGCTCGCGCCCGCGTCGGTCACCGCGCTCATCGACCGGCTCGAGCGCAAGGGCACCGTGAAACGGACGCCCCATCCGCGGGACCGCCGCCGGCTGCTGGTGGAGCTGAACCCGGAGTACGCGCGCTCCATCGCGCCGCTGTGGGACCACCTGATCCAGCAGGTGCGGGAACTCTGCGCCACCTACAGCGACGAGCAGCTCGCGCTGGTAGCGGACTTCACGGTCGAGGCGGCACGAATCACCCACGAAGCCGCCGCACGCCTGACAGATCGCTGACCTGGGTGAACCATCTCACCCGGTGGTCCGGTATGGACTGGACCACTCTCCTGGTTGGCCCCTTTCGGAGGCACAACCAAGGAGGCAGGGGACATGAGCGTGCCCACGACCGGGGAGCGAGCCGGTCAGCAACATCTCGCCCACGTGGTGTTCATCGCCGGGGCGGCCGCGGTCGGCGGCTTCCTGTTCGGCTACGACAGTTCCAACATCAACGGTGCCGTGCTCGGCATCCAGCACCACTTCGAGGTGGGCGACGGCGTCACCGGCCTCACGGTCTCCAGCGCGCTGATCGGGTCCGCGGTCGGCGCGTGGTTCGGCGGGCTGCTGTCCGACCGCATCGGGCGCATCCGCACGATGCAGCTCGCCGCGGTGCTGTTCCTGGTCAGCGCACTAGGCGCGATGTTCCCGTTCAGCGTGTGGGACCTCGCGATCTGGCGCGTTGTCGGCGGGATCGCGATCGGCGTCGCGTCGGTCATCGGGCCCGCCTACATCGCGGAGGTCGCGCCACCCGCCTACCGCGGACGGCTCGCGTCACTGCAGCAACTGGCGATCGTGCTGGGGATCGGCGTTTCCGCGCTGGTCAACTGGGTCATCAAGGACCTGGCGCCGGTCGGGGCCGACGGTTCGCACGACCTCAACGGCTCGCTGGGCGGCATCGAACCGTGGCAGTGGATGCTCGGCGCCGCGGCCGTGCCCGCCATCGTGTACTTCGTGCTCGCTTCGGTGATCCCCGAATCGCCGCACTACCTGCTGTCCATCGGCAAGACGGCCAAGGCGCGCAAGGTGCTCGCGCAGGTCGAGGGCGGTGACGTCGACGCGAAGCTGGAGGACATCCGGCGCGGCCTGCGGGTCGAGAAGCGCTCGAAGGTCCGCGACCTGGTCGGCGGGAGGTTCGGGCTGCTGCCGATCGTGTGGGTGGGCATCGCGCTCGCGGTGTTCCAGCAGTTCGTCGGCATCAACGTGATCTTCTACTACTCCGACACGCTGTGGCACTCGGTCGGCCAGAACACCGACTCGCTGCTGATCTCGATGGTCAGCCCGGTCATCAACATCATCGGCACCTTCATCGCGATCGCCTTCATCGACCGCGTCGGCCGCAAGCCGCTGCTGCTCATCGGTTCGGTCGGGATGGCGATCGGCCTCGGCGTCGCCGCCATCGCGTTCGGCAACGCCGAGACCGTCGACGGGGAGCTGAGCCTGCCGGGGGCGTGGGGACCGGTCGCGCTGGTGTTCGCGAACGTCTTCGTGATCTCGTTCGCCCTGTCGTGGGGCGTGATCCTGTGGGTCATGCTCGGCGAGATGTTCCCGCTGCGCATCCGCAGCGCCGCGCTCGCCGTCGGCACCGCCGCGAACTGGGTCGCCAACTGGGCCGTCACGGTCAGCTTCCCGAGCATGGCCGCGTGGAACCTGGCGACGACGTACTGGATCTACGCCGCCTTCGCGCTCCTGTCCATCCCGTTCGCGCTGAAGTTCGTGCGGGAGACCAAGGGCACCGCGTTGGAGGACGTGGCCTGAGAAAAGGGCGGGCGCCCGAGGGTGCCCGCCCTTTCCGCATCAGGCGTTGGTGCGACGACGCTTGAGCGCGTAGCCGCCGCCGAGGACGAGCAGACCACCGGCGACAGCCAGCGACACCATCGGCACGATCTCGGTCGTGACCTGGTTGGAGGTGTCGTTGGTCGGGTCGGTGTCGATCTCGTTGGACTTCACGACCGCCGAGTTGTAGAGCGTCTTCACGCTGCCGTCGGCGATACCCGAAACCTCGATCACCGCGCTGTCACCCGCGGCGAGTTCGCCGCCGGTGCAGGCGAGGTCCAGACCAGTGACAGTGCAGCCCGGGGTCGTCGTGGTGATGTTGGTCAGGCCGGCGGGCAGCCGGTCGTTCACGGTGTAGCCGGTCGAGTTGCCGGGGCCGTGGTTGGTGACGATCAGCCGGTACGTCACGAGGTCGCCGGGCGCGGCGGATGCCGGACCCTCCTTGGCGAGGCTCAGGTCCGTCTTCTGCCCTGTGTTGGTCAGGGTGCAGGAGATGTCGTCACCCGGCTGCGGGGAGACCTGCACGCTGGTGCCGGTGCCCGAAGGCAGGGGCGTGATGCTGCCCGTGGTGGCGTTGGTGCAGGACCAGGACTGGTCGTAGTTACCGGTCAGGCCGGTCTCGCCAAGCGTGTAGCCCTGCCCGGCCGCACGCGGCAGGACGGTCAGCGCGCCGGTGGTGGCGGTGTTCGACAGGCCGGTGCTGGCCGTGCCCACGGTCGTGCCCTCCGGCGAGGTCACCGAGATGTCGAACGAGTCGTTCGCCTGGCGGCGGTCCGTGATCTGCTTGTTCAGCGTCAGCTTCGAGGTCTGCACCGCGAACGCGACTGCTTCGATGCCCGCGGTCGACCGCAGGGTCTGGGAGAACGGTGGCGGTGCTCGCCTGACAGCCCTGCGCCCCGGAAACCGAGGCCACCTGGTTGATCGGCTGGTTCGACGTCCACGTGATGCCTTCGGCGGACGAAGTGTTCTCGGCATCGGCACCCACCAGCGCGTAGCCGCTCACGCGCGCGCCGCCGTGTAGACGCTGTTGCCCATCGCCGACGCAGTTCCGTTGGTCGGCACGGCGAAGGCCGCCACCGGAATGTTCGTGCTGGTCGCGGGCCGGTTCACGATGTTGAACGTCATCGTGTAGCCGCCTGGCAGCGTCACGCTCATGTCCTGGCCAGCGGCCGTGTGCGCCTGGGTGTCGTTGTAGGCGCTCATGTCCAGCCAGCACAGCGTGGAGGCGCTGGGCCCGCCGGTGCCGTAACCGCAGCCGACCGGGGCGTCCGCGGCCGAGGCCGGTGACGCGCCTCCTCCTGCTGGAGGATGCGGGCAAACGGAGCAAGCAGATTGGGCCGTTCGAGGGGTCGGGACCGTTACCGTTCGGTGATAATTTCTGGCCTCGTGCCCGTCCCCCATCCCCGGCTCAGACCCGTGCTCGTCGCGTTCGGCGTGCTCACCGGCGTCGCCCTCGCGGCAGGCAGCCTGCTCGTCACCCGCGAGCACCAGGAATCCACGCTGCAGGTGGCGCTCACCGACGCGACCGCGCGCCCGACCAGCACGGTCCACCACCCGTCGCCGACCAGCCCGACCACGTCGGCGCCGACGACGAGTTCTCCCGCGCCGTCCAGCACTTCGGCGTCCCCCGCGCCGAGCACGACCAGCTCCCCGCCCTCCCCGAAGTCCTCGTCCAGCCCGAAACCCTCGACGAGCAGCAAGGCTCCGACGTCCAAGGTGGCCCCCGACACCTCGGTCGCCGGGCAGGTCCTCGCGCTGGTGAACCAGGAACGCGCGAAGGCCGGCTGCGGTGCGCTCGCCGAGGACAGCCGCCTCGACACCGCCGCGCAGAAGTTCAGCGAGGACATGTCCGCGCGCGACTACTTCGCCCACAGCACGCCCGAAGGCGTCACGTTCGACCAGCGGATCAAGGCGGCCGGCTATCCCAGCCCGGCCGCCGAGAACATCGCGAAGGGGTCGACCACCGCGGCCCAGACGATGCAGATGTGGATGAACTCCGACGGGCACCGCCGGAACATCCTCAACTGCTCCTACCAGAAGCTGGGCGTCGGGCTCGACAAGGACGGCTGGTACTGGGTTCAGGACTTCGGGTTCTGACGCGCCCGCTCGACGATCGCCTTGGTGTCCACAGTGGACGGCAGGGTGCCGAAGGCGATGCCCCAGTCCCCGCCGAGGCGTGAGGCGCAGAACGCGTCGGACACCGCGGCCGGGGCGTGCCGCACCAGGAGTGAACCCTGCAGCACCAGCGCCATCATCTCGACCAGGCGGCGGGCGCGGAACTGGAGCTCCTCCGGGTCGGACAGCTCCTTGCGCAGCCGGGCGGCCGCGTCGTCGAGCCGGGCGTTCGCGCCGGCGGCCAGTTCGACCTCGCCGAAGAAGGCGTCCACGGTTTCCGGCTGCTTCGCCATGGCGCGCAACGCGTCCAGCGCGGCGACGTTGCCCGAACCCTCCCAAATGGACAGCAGCGGTGCCTCCCGGTACAGCCGCGGCATGCCGGAGTCCTCGACGTAACCGTTGCCGCCCAGGCATTCCAGCGCCTCCGCCGTGTGTGCGGCGCCGCGCTTGCACACCCAGTACTTCGTCACGGCGAGCGCCAGCCGCCGGAACGCGGCCTGCTCGGGATCCGCGGTCGCGCCCGCGAGCCGCAACGCGACGACGGTCGCGGCCTCGGACTCGACGACCAGGTCGGCCAGCACGTTCGCCATCGCGGGCTGGTCGACGAGGTTCGCGCCGAACGCCCGGCGGTGCGCGGCGTGGTGGGTGGCCTGCACGACCGCCTGGCGCATCAGGGAAGTGCTGCCGAGCACGCAGTCGAGCCGGGTGTTGTTGACCATCTCGATGATGGTCGGCACGCCGCGGCCCTCCTCACCGACGAGCCAGCCGACCGCGCCGTCGTACTCGATCTCGGACGAGGCGTTGGACTTGTTGCCCAGCTTGTCCTTCAGGCGCTGCAGGAAGATCCGGTTGCGGGTGCCGTCGGGCAGCACGCGGGGCAGCAGGAAGCACGACAGGCCGCCCGGCGCCTGCGCGAGCGTGAGGAACACGTCGGACATGGGCGCCGAGGTGAACCACTTGTGCCCGGTGAGCACGTAGCTGCCGTCGCCGTTCGGCGTCGCCGTGGTGGTGTTGGCGCGGACGTCGGAACCGCCCTGCTTCTCGGTCATCGACATGCCCGCGATGAGGCCGCGCTTCGTGCTCGGCACGCGCAGGCCGAAGTCGTACTCGCGCGAGGCGAGCAGCGGCTCGTACACGGCGGCGAGTTCGGGGTTGTAGCGCAGGGCGGGAACGGCGGAGTAGGTCATCGAGATCGGGCAGATGTGCCCGGCCTCGGCCTGGTTCCACACGAGCAGCTTCGCGGCGCGGGCGACGTGCGCGCCGGGCCGGTCGTCGCGCCAGGGGGCGGCGTGCAGCCCGTGCCCCACGGCGACCTGCATCAGCTCGTGCCACGCCGGGTGGAACTCGACCTCGTCGATCCGGTGGCCGTACCGGTCGTGGGTGTGCAGCTTGGGTGGGTTCTCGTTGGCCTGGCGGCCCCATTCCTGCCCCTGCGCGCTGCCGGCGAGGCGGCCCAGCTCGTGCACCTCGTCCTCGGCCCAGCCGCCGCCCTCACGGCGCAACCCGTCCAGCAGGGCCGCGTCGTCGGCGACGTCGTAGTCCACCAGCGGGGGGACCTGGTTGAGCACCTCATGCGTGTCGGGCATCGGAACCTCCTAGTGCGCGCAGGACGAACGTGCGCAGCTCGGCGACTGCGCCGGTGTGGTCGGTGGTGAGCGGGCCGATCAGGACCTCGGTGGCGGCGCCGACGAGCGCGGCCGCGGTGAGCACGGAGTCCTGCGGCGGCAGCAGCCCCGCGCGGACCCCCTCGCGGATGTGCTCCGCGGCGACGTCGCGGAACACGCGACGGAAGACGATGCGCTCCGCCTCGACCGGTGGGTCGACGGGCTCGGCCAGCAGCGCGTACGCGCGGCGCGGCGCCTTCAGCGCGCGTACGGCGAAGGTCTCGAAGAGGGCGACGACGCGTTCCGCCGGGGTGCCGGGCTCCGCGGCGGCGGCCTTGACGGCGTCGACCTCGTGGTTCACGACGTTGCGGAACAGTTCGACGACCAGCTCGGCCTTGCCGGGGAAGTGTTTGTACACGCTGCCGGTCGCGACCCCGGCCCGTTCCGCGACGGCCGAGACGGAGCACGCGGCGTACCCGCGCTCGGCGAGCAGCTCGTCGGCGGCGTGGAGGATCGCGGCGCGCTGGGCGTCCAGCCGCGCCTGGACCTGGGGCGTGCGTCGGTAGGGCACGCAAGAAGTGAACCACTGATTCACGCCTTCAGGCAAGGTGCCTGGAGGAGAATCGGGGCGTGCTGGAGCGGACGCCGGAGTTCTGGGACGCGCAGGCCGCCACGTTCGACGAGCAGCCCGACCACGGGTTGCGTGACCCGGCGGTGCGGGCGGCCTGGGCCGGTGTGCTGTTGCCGCTGCTGCCGGTGGCGCCGTCGTCGGTCGTCGACCTCGGGTGCGGTACGGGAAGCCTTGCCGTGTTGCTCGCCGGGGCGGGGCACGGGGTCCTCGGTGTGGACCTGTCCGCCGGAATGGTGGCGGCCGCTGAGGCGAAGGCCCGGAGCGCGGGCGTGCCGGCGGAGTTCCGCCGGGGCGACGCCTCCCATCCGCCGGTACCACCCGCGTCGTGCGACGTGGTCCTGGCGCGGCACGTGGTGTGGGCGCTGCCGGACCCCGCAGCGACCGTCGGCCGGTGGGTTCGGCTGCTGCGTCCCGGCGGCCTGCTGGTGCTCGTCGAGGGCCGGTGGAAGACGGGAGGCGGCTTGACGGCCGCCGAGTGCCAGTCACTCGTCCTCGGCCATCGGCGGCACGCTGCCGTGCGGCCGCTGCCGGACCCGGCCCTCTGGGGCGGCCCGATCGAGGACGAGCGCTACCTGGTGCTCAGCGCCTCCTGACGCTCCTACTGCTGCCCGCCATACCGCGTCGCGGCCTCGCCGTAGCGGGCCAGGACCGCCGCGCGCAGGTCCGGGTCCGTCCGCGGCACCGGCTCGATGAAGACCTCGCTCACGTCCGGGTACCGCTCCCGCAGCTCACCGGCCAGTCGGACGCACGCGCGCTCGACGTCGGCCACGTGCAGCGAATCGTCGAAGTCCACGCGGGCGCACACCAGGATCAGGTCGGTCCCCAGCAGCATCGTCTGCAGGTCGACGACCGCCTCGATCTCCGGGGCGTCCCGCAGCAGCTCACGGATGCCGCGCACCACCACCGGGTCGGCCTGCCTGCCGATGAGCAGCCGCAGGTTGGTCAGCCCCAGGCTCCACGCCACCACCGCCAGCAGCAGCCCGATCAGGATCGACGCGAGCCCGTCGTACAGCGACGAGCCGGTGAGCTGGTGCAGCAGCAGCCCCAGGAACGCCAGCACGAGCCCGATCAACGCGGCCGAGTCCTCGAAGAACACCGACTTCGGCGCGGGGTCGTCGACGAGCCGCAGGTACTGGGCGATCGACCGCTCCTGCTCCCCGGACTCGCGCCGCACCTGCCGCATCGCCTGCAGCCACGAGATGCTCTCCAGCACGAACGCGATCGCCAGCACGACGTAGCCGACGATCGGGTTCTCCTGCTCCTCGGGCTCGCCGAAGACCGTCGAGAAACCCTCGTAGAACGAGAACATCGCGCCCGACGCGAAGATCGACACAGCGGCCAGCAGCGACCAGAAGTACCGCTCCTTGCCGTACCCGAACGGGTGTACGAGATCGGCCGGTTTGCTCGACCGCCGCAGCGCCGTCAGCAGCAGGATCTCCGTCATCGTGTCCGCGACGGAATGCGCCGCCTCGGACAGCAGTGCCCCGGAACCGGTGAGCACGCCCGCGATGGCCTTGAGGATCGCGATGGCCAGGTTGACCGAACCCGCCAGTACGACGGTGACCGTGCTCTCGCCCTTGGGGGACTCGCCCTGCTCGCTCACCGGCCGATCTTAAAGCCGTTGCAGACCATCCAGCACGCGACGCATGAGCGCCATCGGGGGCCTGCCCTCCGCCGTGCGCTCGGTGCCGTGGATGTGGAGCAACCCCAGTTCGGCCATATCGGACAGCAGTACGCGGGCCACGCCGAGCGGGATCGACAGCGTCGCCGCGACCTCGGCGACCGACACCGTCCGCTGGCACACCGCCCGCACCGGCTGGTACTCGCTGTTCAGCGCCGTACCGGTCCAGCGGGCGTCGGCCCGCACGTTCACCAGCGTTTCGAGCGCCAGCTCGTAGGTGGACTGCGTGCGGCCGCCGGTCAGCACGTACGGGCGGACGCGGGGGCCGGACGCGTCCTCGGACGCCACCTGGTCGTCGAACCGCGGCAGCCGGGGCGCCTCGGCGACGGGCTCGTCGAACTCCCCGGCGAAACGGGCACCGGCACGGGCGATCGCCGGCTTGTCAGCCGGTCCACCGCCAGCGGGTACACCCATCTCTCGCCCCAATTCGCGCAGGTCGAACTGCCTCGCGGACACCTGCGGCTGCGAGAGAACAAGGATAACGCGGCTGTCGAGCCCGTCGGGGGGTTCGCGGGCGAACCCCCCGACGGTGTGGACTACTTGTCCTCGTCCGGCAAAGGCGTGCCCGAGGGCACCTTGTCGGTGGGCACATCCGCGGACAACGGGTCGGAGTCGACGGCGGGCAGACCGGCCGCCGCGGGCTCCGGCACCGGCTGCGGGCGCCGCTTGACGGCCTGCAGCAGCAGCTGCGAGACGTCCACGACCTCGACCTTCTCGCTCGCCTGCCCGTCGTTCTGGCGCGCGGTCACGCCGTCGGTGAGCATGACGCGGCAGAACGGGCAGCCCGTCGCGATCTTCGTCGGCGCCGTGCCCAGCGCCTCGTCGACGCGGTCGAGGTTGATCCGCTTGCCGATCTTCTCCTCCATCCACATGCGGGCGCCGCCGGCGCCGCAGCACATGGACCGGTCGCCGTGCCGCGGCATCTCGCGGAACTGCGCGCCCGACGCGCCGACCAGCTCACGCGGCGCCTCGTACACCTTGTTGTGGCGGCCGAGGTAGCACGGGTCGTGGTAGGTGACGTCGTCCGCGATCGGGGCGACGGGCACCAGCCGCTTCTCCCGCACCAGCCGGTTCAGCAGCTGCGTGTGGTGCACGACCTCGTACTGCCCGCCCAGCTGCGGGTACTCGTTCGCGATCGTGTTGAAGCAGTGCGCACACGTGACGACGATCTTCCGGTCCAGCGGCGCGCGGTCCTCGAACACCGAGTTCAGCACCTCGACGTTCTGCTGCGCGAGCATCTGGAACAGGAACTCGTTGCCCGCGCGGCGGGCCGGGTCACCGGAGCAGGACTCCTCCGGGCCGAGCACCGTGTACTTCACGCCCGCGATGTGCAGCAGCTCCGCCACCGCACGCGTCGTCTTCTTCGCGCGGTCCTCGAACGCACCGGCGCAGCCGACCCAGAACAGGTACTCGGCGTCGCCCAGCTCGCCGTCGAACACCGGCACCTCGAAGTCGAGGTCCTCCGCCCAGGCCATCCGGTCCTTGGCGTTCTGGCCCCACGGGTTGCCCTTGTTCTCCAGGTTCTTGAACATCCCGTTCAGCTCGGACGGGAAGTTCGACTCGATCATGACCTGGTAGCGGCGCATGTCGACGATGTGGTCGACGTGCTCGATGTCCACCGGGCACTGCTCGACGCAGGCGCCGCAGGTGGTGCAGGACCACAGGACGTCGGGGTCGATGACGCCACCGTCGTCGCCGACCAGCGGACGCTCGGCCTCGGCCAGCGCCAGCACGTCGATGCCCGCGTACGGGTTGTCGCCGGTCAGGCCGACCTCTTCGCCCGTGACGTCCTTCTTGCCGCCGGCGAGCAGGTACGGGGCCTTCGCGTACGCGTGGTCACGCAGCTGCGTGATGACCAGCTTCGGCGACAGCGGCTTGCCGGTGTTCCAGGCGGGGCACTGCGACTGGCAGCGGCCGCACTCGGTGCAGGTGGTGAAGTCCAGCCAGCCCTTCCAGCTGAAGTCCTCGATCTTCCCTGCCCCGAAGACGTCCTTCTCCGGGTCGGCCTCCTCGAAGTCCAGCGGCTTGCCGCCGCTCATCATCGGTTTGAGCGCGCCCAGCGCGACGCCGCCGTCGGCCTCGCGCTTGAAGTAGATGTTGAAGAACGCGCTGAACCGGTGCCACGCGACACCCATCGTGAGCGTGCGGCCGACGACGTAGAGCCAGATCATCCCCGACAGCAGCTTGACCAGCGCGGTGATCGTCACCGCCGCGGTGCTCGCGGGCAGGATCTCGCCGAGCGGCTTGGTGACGAAGCTCGTCCACAGCGCCGGGTCCTCGATGCCGCTGGAGATCTTGAACGCCTTCACGCCGAGGATGCCGAGGCCCTCGATGACCACGACGCTCTCGACGAAGTAGGCCTGCTTGAAGTTCGAGCCGGCGAAGCGGGACTGGCGGTCGGCGCGGCGCGGGTGGTTGGCCTGGCGGATGATCGCCAGCGCGATCCCGCCGACGACCGTGCCGAGGCCGAGCAGTTCGGTGATGAACAGCCAGACGCTCCAGGCGCCGAAGACCGGCCAGTGGAAGTGCGGGTCGAACGTCTCGCCGTAGGCCTCGAACCAGGACAGCGAGCCGATCAGGAAGCCCCACATCACCAGCCAGTGCCACGGGCCGACGTGCCGGAACTTGTTCATCCGGGTGTGTGCGGCGAACTCCTTGACGAGTGTGCCAAGCCGCGGCCAGAAGGGGCCGTTGCGCGTCGAGTCCGGCTGTCCGAGGCGAATGATGCGCACCATGCGCCAGACGCCGGCGACGAACATGATCCAAGCGACGATGCTTATGGCGACGCCGATCACACCGAGCGTGATCTGCAGAGCACCCATGATCGGGGCCTTTCGTCCGTGTGTGGTGGTTGTCGGGAGACTAACTGTTCTTACCCGTGGGTAACCAATCGGTGTGGCGCACGACTCCCTCGGAAGCGGGACGATCGTACAGGTAGTTTGGTGAACATGGCCTATCTCCTGCTCGCGCTCGCGATCGTCGCCGAGGTCGCCGGGACCGTCTCGCTCCGGTTGTCCGAGGGGTTCTCGAAACTCGGGCCGTCAATCGTCGTCGTGGCGGGCTACGGGGTGGCGTTCACGGCGTTGTCCTTCGTGCTCAAGCTGGGGCTGCCGGTCGCGGTCGTGTACGCGATCTGGTCGGCGGCCGGGGTCGCGCTCGTGGCGGTCATCGGGGTGCTGTTCCTGCACGAGAGCCTCAACCCGGCGATGATCGCGGGGCTGGCGCTCATCATCGCCGGGGTGGTGCTGCTGGAGCTGGGAGCGGCGAAGTGAAGGCGCAGCGGGACGGCCGCAAGGCGCGGGGCGACCGGCGGCGCCAGGAGATCATCGACGCGACGCTGCGCGTCATCGAGCGCGACGGAGTGGCGGGGGTGACGCACCGGACGGTCGCGGCGGAGGCCGGGGTGCCGACGACGTCCACGACCTACCACTTCGCGACGCTGAACGACCTGCTCGTCGCCACGCTCATTTCGTGCGCGAAGGACATGGCGACCGAGGTCTACTGGATGATTGACCGCGCCCGCTCGCGCGGCAGCCTAGGCGCGGACGAGGTCGCGAACCTGCTGGCGGAGGCGCTGGGCCCGCGGCGCGGGCGGACGATGGCGGAGTACGAGCTGTACCTGCTCGCCGCCCGCCGTCCCGAACTGCGCCCCGCCGCGCGGCGGTGGCTGGACGTGCTCACGTCGATGGTCCGGCCCGATGACCTGGTGGCGCTGCGGGCGTTCCTCGCGGGTATCGACGGCCTGCTGATCCAGGGCCTGATCGACGACGAGCCGCCCACCGCCGAGGAGCTGCGGCCCGTCGTCGAATACCTGCTGCGCCCCCGCTAGCCCTTGTTCTCGTACACCGGGACGACGGCCGCGCGGGCGAGGGTGTGGCTGAACAGGTTGAAGCCGAGGAACGCCGGGGTCGCGTCCTCCGGGACCTCCAGCTTCTCGACGTCCACGGCGTGCACCGTCACGAAGTAGCGGTGCGGGCCGTGCCCGGGCGGCGGGGCCGCGCCCAGGAAGCGCTTCACGCCGGCGTCGTTCTTCAGGGTCACCGCCTCCGGGGGCAGCCCCGAGCCGTCGCCCGCGCCGGAGGGCAGCTCGGTCACCGACGCGGGGATGTTGAACACCGCCCAGTGCCAGAAACCGCTCGCGGTGGGGGCGTCCGGGTCGTACACCGTGACGGCGAAGCTCTTCGTCTCCGCGGGGAAGCCCTCCCACGCCAGGTGCGGGGAGCGGTCCTCGCCGCCCGGCACGCCGAAGATGCCCGACAGGTGCGGCGCGGCCAGCGTCTGCCCGTCGGCGACGTCGTCGCTGCGCAGCGTGAAGCCCGGCACCGGGGGCAGGAAGTCGTACGGGTTGGGTGGCTGAGCCATCGATCCTCCCTGAACCTGAACTCGATCACTGCGAGGTTAGGTCGGGGACACCCCAGGGTCGAACCGGGGGCGTTCCCTGATGCCTCCCAGTCCTACCCGGTTCTAGCGTCTGTCGCAGACGGGAAACCTGACTGGGGAGGACTCAATGGGCAGGGCGGCACTCGCGGTCGGTGGGGCGGCGCTGATCGTCGCGGGGGTGGCGGTCGCGAGCGGCTGGTGGTGGCACTCCGATGACACGCGGGACCACGTCGTCCCCGGCCGCGTCGACAGCGTGGTGATCGCCACGGAGTCGGGCAGCGTCCGCGTGACCAGCAGGGACGTGGCCACGGCGTCGGTGCACGAGCGGTTGCGCTACCACCGCTCCCGGCCGGACGACGCGTTCCGGGTGGAGGGCACGCGGCTGGTGCTGAGCGGCTGCGGGCACAACTGCAGCGTCGACTACGAGGTCGTGGTGCCGCGGGGGACGGCGGTCACCGGCCGGGCGAACTCGGGCGACGTGCTGCTGGACGGCGTCGGGGCCACCGACGTGGGCGCCAACTCCGGTGACATCCGGGTGGTCGGCCCCGCCGGGCCGGTCAAGGCGAACGTCAACTCCGGCGCGATCACCGTCGAGCTCACCGCCCCGCAGGACGTGCGGGCGGAGAGCAACAGCGGCGACATCGACGTCACCGTGCCGCCGGACCGGTACCGCGTCCAGGCCGAGGCCCGCTCCGGGGAGGAGCAGGTCCGGGTGGCCGACGACCCGGCGGGTACCCACGTCATCGACGTCCGCGCCAACAGCGGCGACGTGCTCGTCAAATCGGCCTGACGGCCCGGGAACAACTCGCCGGCGCCGGTCGTTGGCAGTGTCAGAAAGGTTGAGCGCCCCCGGCTCAAGTTCTGGTTGACGGAACTGTCGGGCAGGAGATAGAACTTGAGCGACACCCGCTCAAGACGGGCGCGACACCGCAGCTCAAGCAGCGTATATCAGGAGGAGAACCACCATGGCGCGAGCGGTCGGCATCGACCTCGGCACGACGAACTCGGTCGTCGCCGTCCTGGAGGGCGGCGAGCCGACGGTCATCGCCAACTCCGAGGGTTCCCGGACCACCCCGTCCATCGTCGCCTTCGCGAAGAACGGCGAGGTGCTCGTCGGTCAGCCCGCGAAGAACCAGGCGGTCACCAACGTGGACCGCACCATCCGGTCGGTCAAGCGGCACATGGGCACCGACTGGAAGACCGAGATCGACGGCAAGGCGTACACGCCGCAGGAGATCAGCGCGCGCGTGCTGATGAAGCTCAAGCGCGACGCCGAGGCGTACCTGGGCGAGGACATCACCGACGCCGTGATCACCGTCCCGGCGTACTTCTCGGACGCCCAGCGGCAGGCCACCAAGGAGGCCGGGCAGATCGCGGGCCTCAACGTCCTGCGCATCGTCAACGAGCCCACCGCCGCCGCGCTGGCCTACGGGCTGGACAAGGGCGAGAAGGAGCAGACCATCCTGGTCTTCGACCTCGGTGGCGGCACGTTCGACGTCTCGCTGCTGGAGATCGGCGAGGGTGTGGTCGAGGTCCGCGCCACCAGCGGTGACAACCACCTCGGTGGTGACGACTGGGACGAGCGGATCGTGCAGTGGCTGGTCGACAAGTTCAAGGCCTCGCACGGCATCGACCTGACCAAGGACCGGATGGCGCTGCAGCGCATCAAGGAGGCGGCGGAGAAGGCGAAGATCGAGCTGTCCAGCTCGTCGAGCGCCAACATCAACCTGCCCTACATCACGGTCGACGCGGACAAGAACCCGCTGTTCCTCGACGAGACCCTGTCGCGGGCCGAGTTCCAGCGCATCACCAACGACCTGCTGGAGCGCACCCGCCAGCCGTTCAACAACGTCATCCGCGACGCGGGCATCTCGGTCGGCCAGATCGACCACGTGGTGCTCGTCGGTGGCTCGACCCGCATGCCGGCCGTGTCCGACCTGGTCAAGGAGCTGACCGGCGGCCGCGAGCCGAACAAGGGCGTGAACCCGGACGAGGTCGTCGCCGTCGGCGCGGCGCTGCAGGCCGGTGTGCTCAAGGGTGAGGTCAAGGACGTCCTGCTGCTCGACGTGACCCCGCTGTCGCTGGGCATCGAGACCAAGGGCGGCGTGTTCACCAAGCTCATCGAGCGCAACACGACCATCCCGACGAAGCGGTCCGAGATCTTCTCCACGGCGGACGACAACCAGCCGTCGGTGCAGATCCAGGTGTTCCAGGGCGAGCGCGAGATCGCGGCCCACAACAAGAAGCTCGGCATGTTCGAGCTGACCGGGCTGCCGCCGGCCCCGCGCGGCGTGCCGCAGATCGAGGTCACCTTCGACATCGACGCCAACGGCATCGTGCACGTCACGGCGAAGGACCTGGGCACCAACAAGGAGCAGTCGATGACGATCACCGGTGGCTCCGCGCTGCCGAAGGACGACATCGAGCGCATGGTCAAGGACGCCGAGGCGCACGCGGAGGAGGACCGCAAGCGCCGCGAGGAGGCCGAGACCCGCAACCAGGCCGAGTCGCTGGTCTACCAGACCGAGAAGTTCGTCAAGGACAACGACGACAAGCTGCCCGAGGACATCAAGGGCAAGGTCAAGACCGCGATCGACGAGGCGAACGAGGCGCTCAAGGGTACCGACTCCGCCAAGATCAAGGAAGCGATCGAGAAGCTGAACACCGCTTCGCAGGAGCTGGGCACGGCGCTGTACGCCAACGCGCAGCAGGCCGGTGGTGACGCCGGTGCGGCCGGTGCCACCGGTGCCGCCGGTGGCGACGCCAAGGCCGACGACGTGGTGGACGCCGAGATCGTGGACGAGGACGAGAAGAAGTGACCGGCAAGCACTCCCGGGAAACGGACGAGGTGGACCGCGAGGTCGTCGAGCCCGTCGTGGTGCGGGACCGCCGCAAGATCGACCCGCAGACCGGTCAGGTGCGCCAGCCCGAGGCTGCGACGGCGGAGGCCCCCGAGGCCCCCTCCGGCCCGAGCCTCGGCGAGACGATCGTCGACGACGCGGTCGGCGTCCAGTCGGACGTCGAGAAGCAGCTCGCCGAGCGCACCGCCGACCTGCAGCGGCTCCAGGCGGAGTACGCCAACTACCGCAAGCGGGTCGACCGCGACCGCGAGGCCGTGGTGCTCGCGGCGAAGGCGGCCGTGGTCAGCGACATGCTGCCGCTGCTGGACGACCTCGAGCGGGCCGAGCAGCACGGTGACCTCACCGGTGCCTTCAAGGCGGTGGCGGACAAGCTCGTCGCGAGCCTGCAGCGGGCCGGGCTCGAGCCGTTCGGCGCCGAGGGCGACGCCTTCGACCCGAGCGTGCACGAGGCGGTGCAGCACAGCACCTCCCCGGACGTGAGCGGCCCGACGGTCACCACGGTCCTGCGCCGTGGTTACCGCTTCGGCGAGCGCACCCTGCGGCCCGCGCTGGTCGGCGTGACCGACCACGAGCCGGCCGCGGCCGCACCGCCGGCCGACACCCCGGTCGAGGGGGAGCTGCCGGTGGAGCAACTTTCGGATGAGCAGCAGAAGTAGTTCGAGCGAGGAAGGAGGAGACGTCCGGTGAGTGCACGGGAGTGGATCGGCAAGGACTTCTACCGCGAACTGGGCGTCTCCTCTGACGCGTCGCAGGACGAGATCAAGAAGGCCTACCGCAAGCTGGCGCGCGAGAACCACCCGGACGCCAACCCGGGCAACGCCGACGCCGAACAGAAGTTCAAGGCGGTGTCCGAGGCGTACGGCGTGCTGTCGGATCCGGCGAAGCGCAAGGAGTACGACGAGGCGCGGCGGCTGTTCGGCTCGGGCGGTGCCGGTGGCTTCGGCTTCCCCGGTGCCGGCGGTTCGGGCACGTTCGACATGAGCGACCTGTTCGGCCAGGCCGCCGGCGGCGGTGCCGGCGGGTTCGGCGGGCTCGGCGACATCCTCGGTGGCCTGTTCGGCCGCCGGGGTTCGGCGGGCGCGGCGAACGCGCGGGCCCAGCGGGGTGCGGACGTCGAGACGGACGTGCGGATCGACTTCGCCGAGGCGGTCAAGGGCGCGACCCTGCCGCTGCGGCTGTCGAGCCCGGCGACGTGCCGGACGTGTGGCGGCAACGGCGCACGGCCCGGTACGAGCCCGCGGACCTGCCCGGTGTGCGCCGGGTCGGGTCTGGTGAGCCGGAGCCAGGGCGCGTTCGCGTTCTCCGAGCCGTGCCGGGAGTGCCGTGGCCGCGGCAAGATCATCGACGACCCGTGCCCCGAGTGCGCCGGTGAGGGCGTCAGCACCCAGACCAGGACGCTGACGGTCCGGGTGCCCGCCGGGGTCGACGACAACCAGCGGATCCGGCTGGCCGGGCAGGGCGAACCGGGCCGTGGCGGCGCCACGGCCGGTGACCTGTACGTGCGCGTGCACGTCAACCCGCACCCGGTGTTCGGCCGGTCGGGCAACGACCTGACGATCACCGTGCCCGTCAGCTTCACCGAGCTTGCGCTGGGCGCCACGCTGGCCGTGCCCACGCTGGAGGGCAAGGTGTCGGTGAAGGTGCCAGCGGGCACGGCGAGCGGCCGGGTGCTGCGGGTGCGCGGCAAGGGCATCCAGCGGCGTGACGGTGCGCAGGGCGACCTGCTGGTCACCCTGCAGGTGGCGGTCCCGTCCCGGCTGGACGGGGCGGAGAAGCAGGCGCTGGAGGCGTTCGCGGCGGCGTCGGAGAAGCACGATCCCAGGCCGGAGATCACGGAGATGCTCAAGGAGCGGTGATGGCTTTCGGTGGGTTGCCCGCGGGGGCGGACGAGGACACCCCGGTCTTCGTCATTTCGGTGGCGGCACAGCTGTCCGGGCTGCACGCCCAGACGTTGCGCGCCTACGACCGGCAGGGTCTGGTGTCGCCCGGCCGCACGCCGGGCGGCGGGCGCCGGTACTCGATGCGGGACATCGCGCTGCTGCGTGAGGTGCAGCGGCTGTCCCAGGAGCACGGCGTCAACCTGGCCGGGATCAAGCGCATCATCGAGCTGGAGAACCAGGTCGACGCGCTGCGCTCCCGCGTGCAGGAACTCACCGAAGAGCTCGCCGCCGCCTACGCCGCGGCGGAACAGGCCGCGGCGGCGGTGCACGCCTCCTACCGAAAGGACCTCGTGCCGGTGCGGCAGGAGACGGCGCTGGTGGTGTGGAAACCCCGGCGCCGCTGAGGTTTTCCCGGAAGGGGGCGGGGTTTTCTCCGCCCCCTTCGTTCATCGCAGGTGCTGGGCGAAGAACGCGAGCACGCGCCGCCAGGCGTCCTCGCTGGACTCCCGGTGGTAGCCCACCCCCGCGATCCGCATCAGCACGTTGAGCGGGCCGAGGTGGGCCTGGTTGGCGAAGCTGTGCCCGGCTTCGGGGTATTCCTTGACGTCGTGCGGGATCCCGCGCTCGGTCAGTTCGTTCTCGAGCTTCGCCGCGGCACCCTTGAGCCCCGGGTCCCGCTTGCCGAAGCTCGCGACGACGGGGCACGCTTCGTCCAGAATGGACAGATCCTTGGGCAGCTGCCCGTAGTACGGCGCCGAGGCGTCGAACCCCTGCGTCGCGGCGACGAGCGCGAACCCGCCGCCCATGCAGAACCCGACGACGCCGACCTTCCCGCTGCAGTCCTCGCGGCCGGCGAGCAGCTCGCGGGCGGCGGAGATGTCGTCGAAGGCACGTCCGCGCCCGGCGGTCAGATCCTTGAAAACCGTTTTGACGCAACGGAAGAACCCGCCGCGCGAGTACAGGTCCACGCTCAGGGCGACGTAACCCGCGGTGGCGAACCGGTCGGTGATGTTGCGGGCGTCCTCGGTCAGCCCGGCCACGTCGTGGATCACCACCACCCCCGGCCACGGCGGTTCGCCCGACACCTCTCGTTGCGGGAGCGCGAGATAACCGTCGATCGTGCCGTCCGCAACGGGGATCATGTGCACCTCAATCGATCGTGAACGGGTCGTACCTGATCTGGTCGAGCGCCGTGCCCGCGACGAGCATCCGCGACACGGTGGCCCTGATCATCCCCGGGGAACCCGACACGAGCACGTCGTGCCCCGGCCAGGCGCCGTGGCGCGTCACGACGTCCGCGAGCGTGCCCTGCTCGCAGCCCGAGAGCCCCGGCCCGCGCTCGATCACGGGCGTGACCGTGAGCCAGGGGTTGCACGAGGCCAGCATCCGCAGCCCCTCCAGCGCGTACAGGTCGTCCCGCGTGCGGCCGCCGTAGAACAGCCGGACCCGCGGGTTGTCGCCCCACTGCTGGAGGTCGTCGAGCATCGCCTGCAGCGGCGCGACCCCGGTGCCGCCCGCGATCATCAGTACGTCGCGGCCGGACTCGCGGTCGACGTAGAGCCGCCCCAGCGGCGGCCCGAACCGCCAGACGTCGCCCTTCTGCGTGTGGCTGACGATCGCCCGCGAGACCCAGCCGCCGTCCACGGCGCGGACGTGGAACTCCAGCGAGCCGTCCTCGCGGGGCGCGTTCGCCGGGGACAGGTACCGCCACAGGCGCGGCCGCTGCGGCACCTCGACGCTCAGGTACTGCCCTGGCCGGTACGGGATGGGCTCCTCCGGCTCGACCCGCACCATCGCGAGGTCCCAGCTGAGCCGCCGGTGCTCGGCGACGGTGGCGGACCAGCTCGGCGGGTTGGTGTCGGCGGCCGCGGCCTCCTGCATCTGCCGGGCGATGATCGTGAACGCCTCGGCCCACGCCCGCTCGACCTCCGGCGTCCAGTCGGGGCCCAGCTGCGCGCGCATCGCGGCGAGCAGCGCCGTGCCGATGGCCTCGTAGTGGCGGGGGATCACGCCGAACTTGCGGTGGTCGCGGCCCAGCTGGCGCAGGAACGGCACGAGGTCGTCGGGCTGGTCCACCATCTGCACGACGTGCACGAGCGCCCGCACCATGCGGTTGCGCTGGACCTCCATGTTGATGGGGAAGAAGTCCCGGGTCGCCGGCGCGATGGTGAAGAGCATCCCGTAGAAGAACTGCGTCACTTCGGGTAAGTACGGCTCCGCCTTCGCCCAGGAATCCTGGATGAGCCGCACCATCGCGGTGACGGCTGGGGGCGCCTCCCGGTACACGGACCGGGGGACGGGACTCACGGGCTCGGCGGTCATCGGTTTCGAAGTGCTCCGGGGGGGCGCGCTGGTGATCGGACTCGATTATTCACGAACGCGCAATAGCAGGGGTGTGCAGCGCAGGTCCAGGTTACCGGGGGCGTCACTGCGTGAACTGCTCACGAATATTCCACCCCATTCGGTCAGGGGTAATCTGGAAAGTGGGACACGATTAAGTCGTAGAGTAACCGCTTCTGGGCTGAATGCTCCCGTTGTTGCTCCGTCTGGGTGGTAAAAGCCGTCAGCCAGAAGTGGTCCGGCTCACGTTCCCGGTGGTGTCCGCGACCGACTACGCCTCGTATAGTTGTATGTGACAACCAATCAGGAGGCGGCATGAGCCTGAGCGAGCAGGCCGGGATCGAACTGCTGCAGCAGCTGCGGATGGCGGGGCAGCTGCAGCACGCGTGGGGGACCGCCTCGTGGCAGCGCGACCAGCCGGGACTGCACCCCGCGGCGGCGATGCTGCTCGGCGACCTCGCGCTGCACGGCGAATCGCGGCCCTCGGAGCTGGCCAAGCGCAAGATGGTCGACGTCTCGGTGATCAGCAGGCAGATCGCGCAGCTGGTCGCCGCCGGACTGGTCGAGCGCCGCCCGGCGCCCGAGGACGGCCGCGCGGCGCTGGTGAGCCTGTCCGAGCAGGGCATGACGGAGCTGAAGCGCTGGCGGGAGAAGCACCTGGAGTTCTTCCGCACCGCGCTCGCGGACTGGAGCGAGGAGGAGGTCGTCGCGCTGAGCGAGCGCCTCGCCGCGATGAACGACGCGCTGCGCAAGGCCGTCGGGGAACGCTGATCAGGGTTTTTCCCCGTACCGCCCGGTGCGTGCGGCGGGCAGGATCGGGAGCATGGCAAAACTGGTCTACGGCGGACTGGCTTCGCTCGACCTGTACACCGCCGACGCCGACGGGAAGTTCGACTGGAGCGTGCCCGACGACGAGGTGCACGCGTTCGTCAACGACCTCGAACGGTCCATCGGCACGTACCTCTACGGCAGGCGGATGTACGAGACCATGTCGCCGTGGGAGACGGACCCGTCGATCCCCGGGCAGTCTCCGTCCCTGCGCGACTACGCGGAGATCTGGCAGGCGGCGGACAAGATCGTCTACTCGCGCACGCTGGAGCGGCCCCGCACGGCGCGGACCCGCGTCGAGCGGGAGTTCGACCCCGGCGCGGTCCGCGAGCTGAAGGAGCGCTCGGACCGCGACCTCTCGATCGGCGGCCCGGAGCTCGCCGCGCCCGCCATCCGGGCCGGGCTGGTCGACGAGTACCACCTGTTCCTCAACCCCGTGGTCGTGGGCGGCGGCAAGCCGTACCTGCCCGCCGGGACGCGCCTGGACCTCGAGCTGGCCGACGAGCGGCGCTTCGCGAACGGGGTCGTCTACCTCTGCTACCGAACTCGTCAGACTTGAGCGGAACACGCTCAACTTTTCTGACGTTGTACCTGGCGAGAACACAGGCTTTCGACATGGAGTGTGGGGATGGACGCTTTCAACCCGACGACGAAGACCCAGCAGGCGATCTCGTCGGCGGCGCAGGCGGCGACCGTGGCGGGCAACCCGAGCATCGCCCCGGCGCACCTGCTGGGCGCGCTGCTGGCCCAGAGCGACGGCATCGCGGGCCCGCTGCTGACCGCGGTGGGCGCCGACCTGGCGCAGGTCCGCAACGACCTGGAGCCGATCACCGGCGCACTGCCTTCGGCGACCGGTGCGACGGTGTCCACCCCGCAGTTCGACACCCCCGCGCTGAAGTCGCTGACGCACGCGCAGAAGCTCGCCACCGAGCTGGGTGACGAGTACGTCTCGACCGAGCACCTGCTGGTCGGCCTCGCCGCCGAAGGGGGCCAGGTCGCCGACCTGCTGAAGCGCCACGGCGCGACCCCGGAGGCGCTGCGTGAGGCCTTCACCAAGGTCCGCGGCTCCGCGCGCATCACGAGCCCCGACCCGGAGGGCACGTTCAAGGCGCTGGAGAAGTACGGCGTCGACCTGACCGAGCGCGCCCGCAAGGGCGAGCTGGACCCGGTGATCGGGCGTGACACCGAAATCCGCCGCGTCGTGCAGGTGCTGTCTCGGCGCACGAAGAACAACCCGGTCCTGATCGGTGAGCCGGGCGTCGGCAAGACGGCGATCGTCGAGGGGCTCGCCCAGCGGATCGTCGCGGGCGACGTGCCGGAGTCCTTGCGGGGCAAGCGGGTCGTCGCGCTGGACCTCGGTTCGATGGTCGCCGGCGCGAAGTACCGCGGTGAGTTCGAGGAGCGGTTGAAGGCCGTCCTCAAGGAGATCACCGACTCGGCGGGCCAGGTCATCACGTTCATCGACGAGCTGCACACGATCGTCGGCGCGGGCGCGACCGGCGAGGGCGCGATGGACGCGGGCAACATGATCAAGCCGATGCTGGCCCGCGGTGAGCTGCGCATGGTCGGTGCCACCACGCTCGACGAGTACCGGCAGCACATCGAGAAGGACGCGGCGCTGGAGCGGCGTTTCCAGCAGGTGCTGGTCGGCGAGCCGTCCGTGGAGGACACCATCGGCATCCTGCGTGGCCTCAAGGAGCGCTACGAGGTGCACCACGGTGTCCGCATCACCGACGCCGCGCTGGTGTCGGCCGCGACGCTGTCCGACCGCTACATCACCGCGCGTTTCCTGCCGGACAAGGCGATCGACCTCGTCGACGAGGCCGCGTCCCGGCTGCGCATGGAGATCGACTCCCGGCCCGTCGAGATCGACGAGGTCGAGCGGGCGGTGCGCCGCCTGGAGATCGAGGAGATGGCGCTGGCCAAGGAAGAGGACATCGCCTCGAAGGAGCGGCTGGAGGCGCTGCGTGCCGAGCTGGCCGAGAAGCGCGAGGAGCTGTCAGCGTTGACCGCGCGCTGGCAGAACGAAAAGGGCTCGATCGAGAAGGTCCGCGAGCTGAAGGAGCAGCTGGAGCAGCTGCGGGGCGAGGCGGACCGCGCCGAGCGCGACGCCGACCTCGGCCGTGCCGCCGAGCTGCGCTACGGCCGCATCCCGTCACTGGAGAAGGAGCTGGAGGCCGCGCAGCAGAGCACGGCGTCGAGCTCCTCGGGCGCGGACGTGATGCTCAAGGAGGAGGTCGGCGCGGACGACGTCGCCGACGTGGTCTCCGCCTGGACCGGCATCCCCGCCGGGCGGCTGCTGGAGG
This sequence comes from Amycolatopsis sacchari, assembly GCF_900114035.1. GTDB lineage: Bacteria > Actinomycetota > Actinomycetes > Mycobacteriales > Pseudonocardiaceae > Amycolatopsis_E > Amycolatopsis_E sacchari. The sequence continues at coordinate 115,758 of NZ_FORP01000008.1, forward strand.
GTGAGACCGGCAAGCTGCTGCGGATGGAGGAGGAGCTGGGCAGGCGCGTCGTCGGGCAGCGCGAGGCCGTCACCGCGGTCGCCGACGCCGTCCGCCGCACGCGGGCCGGGGTCGCCGACCCCGACCGGCCCACCGGGTCCTTCCTGTTCCTCGGCCCGACCGGTGTCGGCAAGACCGAGCTGGCCAAGGCGCTGGCGGAGTTCCTGTTCGACGACGAGCGCGCGATGACGCGGATCGACATGAGTGAGTACTCCGAGAAGCACTCGGTGGCCCGCCTCGTCGGTGCGCCTCCCGGCTACGTCGGCTACGACCAGGGCGGCCAGCTGACCGAGGCCGTCCGGCGGCGGCCGTACTCGGTGGTGCTGCTGGACGAGGTCGAGAAGGCGCACCCGGACGTGTTCGACGTGCTGCTGCAGGTCCTCGACGACGGCAGGCTGACCGACGGCCAGGGCCGCACGGTCGACTTCCGCAACACCATCCTGGTGCTGACGTCGAACCTCGGCTCGCAGGCGATCGCCGACGCGGCCATGGACGAGCGGCAGCGCCGGGACGCGGTGCTCGCGGTGGTGCAGCGGCACTTCAAGCCGGAGTTCCTCAACCGGCTGGACGACATCGTGGTGTTCCACTCGCTCGACACCGAGCAGCTGACGTCCATTGTGGACATCCAGATCGAGCGGCTGGCGCAGCGCCTCGCGCAGCGGCGGCTGACGCTGGACGTGACGCCGGGCGCGAAGGAGTGGCTGGCGCTCAACGGGTTCGACCCGATCTACGGCGCGCGGCCGCTGCGGCGGCTCGTCCAGTCGGCGATCGGCGACCAGCTGGCGAAGAAGCTGCTGGCGGGCGAGATCCGCGACGGCGACAGGGTCCGGGTCGACATCCCGGACCTGGAAGCCGGTGACGCGCTGACGGTGACGAAGGCGTAAAGGCGCCTGTTCACGGCCGCCTCCGGAGTTCTTCCGGAGGCGGCCGTTTTCGTGTCCGGGTATCGACTGGAGCGGCACCGGTCGTCCAGAATGGCCCGAGCCCTGATCGACCGCCGGAGGCCGCCGTTACCGCACTGACCTCGCGCCCCGCGGTGCTCGTCCGCGTGTCGTTCGCCGTGCTCGCCGTGGTTTCGCTGGTGCTGGGCTACCTCGGGCTCGCCGAGCACCTCGCGCACAGCACCCAGTACGCGCACCGCCCGCTGGACCTCCTGTACTACGACCTGCAGCTGTTCGTCATCAACTCGGCGCCGGTGTCCAACGGCGGGCCGTACCCGTGGCCGCTGGAGGTGAGCCGGTTCCTGACCCCGGCGGTCACCGGCTACGCCGTGGTCGAGGCCGCGCGGCTGCTGTTCGCCTCGGAGATCGCGCGGTTGCGGGCCCGGCGGCGGGCGCGGCACATCATTGTGTGCGGGAACTCACCGGCGGCGAGGACGCTCGCCACGCACCTTTCCGCCGAGCACCGGGTCATCCGCGTGGAGAGCGCACGCAGCCCGGCCCCGCTCGTCGCCGCGGGCCTTCCGCGTGCGTCGCGGCTGTACGCCTGCGCCGACGAGACCGCCGCGAACATCGCGACCGTGCTCGCGGCCAGCCAGGTCGAGCGCCGGACGCGGGCGTCGCTGGAGATCTACGCGCACGTGTCGGATCCCGAACTCGGCGAAGCGCTGCGCGACCGCGGCTGGCGCGAAGGCCTGTCGGTGGACTTCTTCTCCCTCGACGGGGTGGCCGCCAAGCAGGTGATCGCGGCCGAGCAGCCGGACGGGGAACGGCTCGTGGTGAGCGGCCTGAGCGCCTTCGGCCGCGCGCTGCTGCTGGAGCTGGCGCGGCGCGCCCGGCAGCGTCCGGTGGAGGTGACGGTCGTCGATCCCGATGGCGAGGCCGTCGTCGCCGAGCTGCGCGCACGTCACCCGTTCTTCGCAGTGCACTGCCGCGTCACCGTGGTACCCGTCTACCAGCCGGAACCAGGTGTGCATCTGGTCTTCGTCTGCCACGATGACGAGGAACGTGCGCTTCGGGACGGCCTCAACGCCGCGGCCACCGTCGACGCGACGCGGGGCACCGTGATCGTCCGGATGGCGGAACTGGCCGGCGTCGGTGAGATGATGGTGCAGCACGGTCAGGAGGACCGGCTGCGATTCGTGGGAGTGCTGGACATGGCGAGCGTGTACCTATCCGAGCGGATCACCGATTCGCTGGCGCGGGCCGTGCACCGGCGCTACGTGCGGGACCAGCGGGCGCTGGGGCAGGACGAGCGCGTCAACCCGTCGCTCGTCGACTGGGACGACCTGCCGGACACGCTCCGTGACGCCAACCGCGCCTCAGCGGGTGACATCGAGCGCAAGCTGGAACTCGTGGGCTGCCGGCTCGTGCCGAGCCTGGAGGCGGTGCCCTTCGCCTTCACCCCGGACGAGGTCGAGCGGCTCGCGGTCGCCGAGCACGAGCGGTGGGTCGCCGAGCGCCGCGCGGACGGCTGGCGGTACGGCGCGGAGCGCGACAACCAGCGGAAACTGCACCCGGACCTGCGGCCGTGGGAGGAGCTCGGCGAGGCGGAGCGGCAGAAGGACCGCAACGTCGTGCTGGCGCTGCCGGAGATCCTGGCCGACGCCGGCTACCGCATCGAGCGGCGGTAGGTGCGGCTCAGCGGAGCCGGTGCAGCCACATCCGCCAGAGGACGGCGGTGGGCACCCCGCTGGTGAGGACGGTGCCGAGGACGAGCAGGAAGCCCGACTGCGCCTGCGCGCCCGCGACCAGGATGAACAAGCCCGCCACCATCGAGCAGAGGGCGCCCAGCGCCGCGAGTACCACGCTCGGCACCCGCATCGGCCGCAGTTCGGCCAGCCGCTGCGCGAGGCGCGGGTTCTCCTCGGCCAGCTGCCGCTCGATCTCCGTCAGCCGCCGTTGCTCTTCGCCGTGAAGTGCCATGCCGCACCGCCTTCACCCCCATTATGATCCCGCTCACGGTGCTTTGTCAGCGCGACGTTCGGAGTGAACTTTTTTCAGCTGTCGTCCTGTTGCTCACGGTGAGTAGGTAACATAACCTGCCGTTAACACTCGTGGGAGTTCGCAGTGGGGGACTGCGCCCGCGGGCAGGAGAGGGAGGTAAGCGACATGAGCGTGCGCCAGGAAGAGACCACGCCGATCTTCGCGGAACTGACCGCGGAGTTCGACCTCGAGAAGCTCCTCGGCGAGGCCGGCGAACCGGAAAAAGGTGCCGAGCAGGGCGAATGACCCCAGACCCGGCGTCGCCGGGGCGGTGATCGTGCCAGGCTGATCGCATGACCGATGCGATGCGGGCCGAGACGATCACGATCACCGGGGACGGCGGTGACGAGATCGAGGCCTACCTGGCCAGGCCTCTCGACGAAAAGCCGCGTGGCGGCGTGGTGGTGATCCACCACATGCCCGGGTACGACGCGGCCACCAAGGAAATCGTGCGCAAGTTCGCCGCGCACGGGTACAACGCGCTGTGCCCGAACCTGTACTCGCGTGAGGCACCGGGCGCGGATCCCGACGACGCCGCGGCGGCCGTGCGCGCCGCGGGCGGGGTGCCCGACGACCGCCTCGTCGGCGACGTCGACGGCGCCGCCCGGTACCTGAAGGCGCTGGACGGCGCGAACGGGAAGATCGGCGTGATCGGGTACTGCTCCGGTGGGCGGCAGACGTTCCTGTCGGCGTGCAGCCTGGAGATCGACGCGGCCGTCGACTGCTACGGCGCCTTCGTCGTCAACGAGCCGCCCCCCGAGCTGGCGAACATGAAGCCCCTGCTCGGTCTCGCGCCGCAGCTGTCGTGCCCGCTGCTGGGCCTGTTCGGCGCGGAGGACAAGTTCCCCGGCCCCGAGGAGGTCGCGAAGCTGTCGGCCGAGCTCGAACGGCTGGGCAAGGAGCACGAGTTCCACACGTACGAGGGCGCGGGGCACGCGTTCTTCGCCGTGGACCGGCCCAGCTACCGCCCTGAAGCGGCGACGGCGGGCTGGCGGCGCGTCTTCGACTTCTTCGGCAAGCACCTTTCGGCGTGAGGGGATCTCCCATGTGCACGTACCAGACGGAAAAGATCGAGGTCACCGGCAGCGGGAAGGCCGCGGGCGGCTGGTTTTCCCTGTCGCACGCGACGGTTTACGTGGACCACCCGGTGCACGCGCCGTTCGGGCACACGGTGAACATCGACTTCATCAACCCGGGCGAGGGCCCGTCGGCACGCGTTCCGGTGGAGCTGACGGAGGAAGCCGCACTGGCACTCGTGGACGCGATCCAGCGTGCGATCGCTTCGGCGCCGAAGGGCCTGGCGTCCGTGAATCAGTGACCACTGTGGACTGTCCACAGTGGTCAAGCGGGTAGCAGCGCGGACTCGGTCGGGGGCGTCGGGGCGGACTCGGTGCCCTTGCCGGGCCCGAGCTGCGTCCAGAGCACGACCTCGTCGCCCTCCTGGGCGCCCGCGGTGGCGATCGGCGCCTGCGCGACGACGATCCCGGAGGCGGGCTCGGGCTCGCCCTCGGGCCCGCGCGGGACGAGCCCCGCGCGGCGCACGATGTCACAGGCGTCCTGGGCGCCCAACCCCACCACGTCGGGTACCTCGGTCACCGGGCGCTGTCCCCGCATGGGTCGAGTGTAGGGCTCCCGGGGCCGGAACATCAGCTGTCGAAGAACAACCACCTGATCACGGTCCACAGCCCGATGCCGAGCAACCCGAGCACGAGCAGGACGATCGTGGCGAAGATGAGCCAGCCGACCACCTCCTCGCCGGGTTTGGCCTGGATCACCGTGCCCTCGTCCGGCTCGGGCAGCGGCCGCCGGAACCACTCGCCCGCGTGTTCCTGCGAGCAGAACCAGAGGTAGTACTCCCCTTCGTCGACGCGCACGTCGACGTCGAACCAGCCCTCCTCGTCGTCCTGGACCCGCTCGCAGAAGGAGCAGCGGGGCCCTGTCGTTTCCATGCACAGATCATGACCGAGCGGCGGTAGTGGGGCGAATGAGTTTCACTGATGCCATGACCCGGCACGGCGCGGCGCGGGCAGGAGCACGTTCGGCCGGGCGCAGGCGGAGGCGGCGGGCGCACCGGTGATCGAGGCGGCCTACCGGGTGTGGGTCGAAGCGCCGCGCGCCCAAGGGCTGGCGAGGGGAATCGCCCGCGACGGCGAGGACCACCGTGACCTGTGGTTGCGGTGGCAGCGGCATGAGGACTCCTTCTTCGCCACGGACGGCACCCGGGCACGGGCGGACCTGATCGTCGACACGACGACGCCGGTGCCGCCCCCGGGGTGAGGGGCGGCACCGGCCGTCAGAAGGGCCAGTTCGCGTTCCGACCGGCCTCGAGCAACGCGATCATCCCGAAGGACGCGTCGTTGAGCCCGGCGAACGTGTGGCTCCGCCCGGTGCCGCTGGGCGCGTGCCCGTAGCGGTACCCGGCCAGGTTCCACGTGTACATCGGAACTCCCGCCTGGACCGGGCCGTCGGCCGCCTGCTCGTCGGTCAGGACGACGATCCGGTCGTGCCGCCGGTAGTGCCGTTCCACGGCGGCAGTGGTGTACGTGCCGCCGTTGAGGAAGTACCCCGACGACTGCCACCGGTCCACCGCCCGCAGCAGGTTTTCCCCGCGCCGCAGGGAAAAGACCTTGCTGTCGTGCGAGTAGGAGACGACGTCGGCCCGGTCGCACGCCTGTGCCAGCGCGAGACCGAACATCCTCGCCGCGTTCCACCGGCGGAGCGTGCCGTCCCGGGAGAACCGGCTCGTCATGCTGCCGCTCGTGTCGATCAGGATCAGCGTCCGCCCCGAGAGCCGTGGCACGCCGCGCAGGGAGTGCTGCAACGCCTGCTCGAGCGGGCCCTTCCAGCGGTCGTGCGCGGCGGTGCGGTAGGCCGACAGGAACCGCAACGGCAGCTGGCGGCTCGTCCGCACGGCTTCGGGGTCCGACAGCTCGGCCGCCACCCGGGTGGCGACCTCGTCGCTGATCCCGGCCTCGTCGAAGTTGCGCAGGTTCCGCAGCTTCGCCATGTAGCCCATGGACGGGACGAGCGCCTCCCACGCGGCAGCCGTGATCGGCCCCTGCAGCCAGCCCGCGACCGACTCCCACGTCATGCCCGCCTCCGCCAGCGCCACCGGGGCCACCCGCCGCTGCCCGGCGGGCAGTGACGTGAGGCGCCGGCGAGCGGTGAGCGTGCCCAGCGACGTGGGGAGGTCGCTCCCGCGGTCGCGGCGGGCGTCGAGGATGTGCTGGAAACAGGTCGGCCTGCCAAGCGGTGCCTGCCTTGGGGTGCACCAGTTCCAGGACGTCCGCGAACCGGATCGCCCGCGCCGCGGAGTCCCACTTCAGGTAGGCGCGCTCGGTGTACAAACGCTCACGGCGTCCGCGATCCCCCGCTTGACGGGCTTCGGGATCGCGCGACCGTGTGCGGCGAACCAGTAGCCGAGCAGCTCACCGGGTTCGTCCGCGCGCTGCAGCACCGACGACACGACGGAACGGGAGAGCACGTGCGCACCCACGGACAGTCGCGCGTGGGCGAACTCTGCCGCACCGACGAGTGCGGCGGTGCGGAAGTTCGCCTCGGACCGCAGCCAGCGCAGGAACCGAACTGTCCACTCTGGATCGTCGAGGGTCGTTTCCCGGACCAGAGCGGTGAACCGGTTGTCGCGTTCTCGAGCGGACTCGTAGAAGGCGTCTTCACCGGCCAGGCGCCAGAAGTAACCCTCACCTGCGCACCGGTTCAGCGGGCCGCGGCTGGACCAATGTAGAGAAACCACCCGCGGCGGTTCAACCGGATTTTCCGGTGCCCGGCAACACCCGACCTCCGATGCGTCCTACCACTTTCGTACAGGGGTTGATCATCCCGTCGGTTGTCGCGGTCGCCGTGGCCGGGCCCCTAGCTTCGGGAAACGTTCCCCTCACAGGAGGTTTCCCTTGCCAGCAAGAACTTTGGCGGTCTGCGCGACCGCACTCGCCCTGGCCATGTCGGCCGTGACACCGGCGTTCGCGGTGTCCGGTGGACAGCCGGTGTCCGATCCGGCGACCGCGCCCTGGATGGCGACGATCGCCAGGAAGGGCACCGCGCCGCTGGTCCAGCGGGAATTGTGCGGCGGTGTGCTGATCGCGCCCGACCGGATCGCCACGGCGGCGCACTGCCTCGACCACACCGATCCGACCAACCTGGAGGTGCACGTCGGCGGCGGCACGCTGTCCACCGACCCCGGGCGCATCGTGCCCATGAAGGGGTTCACCACGCACCCCGGCTACCGGTTGATCTCCCCGCCCGGCAGCCCGGGCGACTTCGCCGGCTCGGCAGCGGCCGATGACGCCGCCATCATCGAGCTGGCGCGGCCGGTCCGGGGCGTGCCGGTACTGCCGGTCGCCCGGCACACCCCCGCGCCAGGCACGCCGGTCGCCGTCTTCGGCCACGGTCAGACCGGGCCCTACGACCCGCAGAACCCGTCGAGTTCCTACGGTGATGCGCTCAACGTCGGCAGGATGAGCGTCCTGGACCACGCGAGCTGCGACGAGCAACTCGCCGGGGTGGTCGACGCCGCCTCGGTGGTGTGTGCGCAGGCCGCGGGGACGACCATCTGTGCGGGCGACAGCGGCGGTCCCCTGGTCGAATACGGGGACGAAGGCCCGGCACTGGTCGGGCTGACCAGCTTCGGTGGCGAAGTGCGGAGCAAGCAGTGCGGGCAGGACGCTCCCGGTGGCTTCGCCGAGGCCGCCAAACTGCGTTCGTTCCTCACCCAGCGGCATCCGGTGCTCGCGCCGAGGCCGACCGGCGAACCCGCCATCACCGGCACGAAGGCGCCCGGCTCCACGCTGACCTGCCAAGCGGCCGGGTGGGCCGGCCGCGCCCCCGACTCGGTGACGTACACCTGGGATGAGGGGCTGGTCGACTCCACCGGCTTCGTCACCTACGTGCCGATCAAGGGCGCTCCCCTGACGCCCACGCTCGCCCTGAACGCGGATCTCGCCTCCCACAGCCTGTTGTGCGTGCTGGTCGCGCAGACCCGCGGTGGCGTCGTGGAACTGGTGTCCGACCCGCGGTAAGCCCCACAAAAAGAACCACTGTTCTGCTAGTATCGAGACAAGCAGAACAGCGGTTCTTTTTGTGGGAGGTGTGATGCCCCGGCTCACCGATGCGCGCAAGGAGCTCCGACGTGCGCAGATCACCGAGGCGGCGGTGCGGTGCTTCGGTCGCAACGGTTTGGAGCGGACGTCGATCACGGACATCACGGCCGAGTCCGGGCTGTCCACCGGGTCGATCTACGCGCACTTCCGCAACAAGGCCGAAATCGTGCAGGCCACGGCCCGCGCGACGCTGGCCCAGCGCGCGGAGGTGCTCGGCGAGTACGCCCGGGACGACAACCCGCCAGACCCCGACGAACTCCTCGCCCGCATGACCTCGGTCATCGATCCGGTCGAGGCCAGGTTCGGGGTGCAGATCTGGGGCGAGGCGACGACCAACCCCGCCATCGGCGCCATCGTCGTGGACATGATCGACCGGCTGCGGGCGATGGTGCGTGACTGCGTGGCGTCGTGGCTGGTCAAAGCCGAAGGCCACGAGCCTGCCGAGGCGCGGGAAAAGGCCGCGCCCATCGCGCACCGGGTGCTGGCGCTCTACCTCGCTGAACTGCTCCGCATTGCCCTGCCAGGTGAAGGAGAACTGTGAAGACCATCGTCTACCGCGACAACGGCGGCCCCGAAGTCCTCGAACTCGTCGAGCGCGATGTGCCCGCACCCGGCGCCGGGGAGGTCCGCGTCCGGGTCGCCGTGTCCGGCGTGAACCCGACCGATGTGCAGGCCCGCGCGGGAATGGGGCACGCCAAGAACTTCCCGGAGATCACCCCGCACCACGACGGTGCGGGCACGATCGACGCCGTCGGCGAGGGCGTCGATCCGGGGCGGGTGGGCCAGCGGGTGTGGCTGTTCATGGCCGCTGCCGGACGGCCTGCGGGCACCGCTGCCGAGTACACCGTCGTGCCCGCCGAGCGGGCCGTGCCGCTGCCCGACGACGCCGGGTTCGACGTCGGCGCCGCGCTCGGGGTCCCCGCCCTCACCGCGCACCGCGCGCTCACCGTCGCCGAGGACGGGCCGCGCCGGCTGGCGCCCGGTGCGCTCAAGGACAAGGTCGTGCTCGCCGCGGGCGGGGCCGGTGCGGTCGGGCACGCCGTGATCCAGCTCGCGCGCTGGGCGGGCGCGACCGTGATCAGCACCGTCAGCAGCCCCGGGAAGGCCCGCTTGGCCGCCGCCGCGGGCGCCCACCACGTCGTCAACTACCGCGAAGGCGACGCCGCCGCCGCGATCCGCGAGATCGCGCCCGACGGGGTGGACGTCATCGCCGAGGTCGCGCTCGGCGCGAACCTCGAACTCGACCTGTCGGTGCTCCGCTTCCGTGGCACGCTTTCCGTCTACGCCAACCAAGGCGGTGTCCCGGTCGAGCTCGACGTACGCCGCACGATGGTGCTGAACACCCGCTTCCAGTTCCTGGTGCTCTACACGGCCGGACCGGAGGTGCTCAACGCCGCCATCGAGGACGTCACCGCGGCCGTCGCCGACGGTGCCCTGCCCGTCGGCGAGGACCACGGTCTGCCCCTGCTGCGCTTCCCGCTCGACCGCGCGGCGGACGCGTACCGGGCCGTCGAAAGCGGTGCCGTCGGCAAAGTCCTGGTGGACCTCCCGTGACGTCGGCGGGGAGCCTTCCGCGAAGCACCCCGGCCGAGCAGGGCGTGGACATGAGCGGGATCGACGCGTTCCTCGACGCTCTGGCGCCGCTGCCGGATGTCGAGCTGCACAGCCTGATGGTGGTGCGGCACGGTCACGTCGTGGCCGAACGCTGGTGGCAGCCGTACCACCGGAATTCGCCGCGCTTGCTGTATTCGCTGAGCAAGAGCTTCGTCTCGACGGCCCTCGGCTTCGCGGTGGCGGAGGGCCTGGTGGACCTGGACGCCACCGTGCTGTCCTACTTCCCCGGCTGGGACAGCCTGGTGACCGACTCGCGGTCGCGGTCCACATTGGTCCGGCACGTGGCGGCGATGGCCAGCGGGCACGCGGACGAGCGGGAGGCGCAGGCGCTTCGGGCCGGCAACGGTGATCCGGTGCTCGGCCTGCTCCGGTTGCCGCCCGAGTTCGAGCCGGGCACGTTCTTCGCCTACAACCAGCCCTGCACGAGTGCCCTCGCCGCGGTCGTGCGCAAGGTCAGTGGCAGCTCGTTGACGGAGTTCCTGACGCCGCGGCTGTACGAGCCGCTGGCGATCGACGTCCACGGCTGGGCGCGTGACGAGAACGGTGTCGAAGCCGCGCATTTTGGACTGCACACCACGACCGAGGCCATCGCCAAGCTCGGCCAGCTGTACCTGGACGACGGCGTCTGGTGGGGAAAGCGGTTGCTGCCGGACGAGTGGATCGCGGAAGCCACGCGGGCACAGGTGAAAACCGACGGTACCGACCCGGACTGGCGGCAGGGTTACGGCTTCCAGTTCTGGGTCAGCAGGCACGGCTACCGCGCCGCGGGCGCACACGGGCAGTTCGCGCTGGTGCTCCCCGAGGCCGACGCGGTGGTGGCGATGACCGCCCAGAGTCCGAACATGCAGGCAGTGCTGGACGAGGTGTGGACGCACCTGCTCCCGGCGTTGATGGCGGAGCGCGGCCCGGCAGGGCCGTGGCCGACGCTGTCTCCGTCCCTGCCGGTCCCGGCGGGCACGGCCGGCCCGATCCCCGCCGGAAGGTATTTGCCCAAGCGCGGCAAGGATTTCCTGCGAGCGGTCGACCTGAGCGAGGACGCGATCACCCTGCTCGACGACGGCCCACCCGTCACGGCAGCGCTCGGCCCGCCGCGCAGTTGGACGACGAGCGGTACCCACGCCACGGCGTACGCGTGGTCCGGCGGGTTGCTCCAGGTGGACGTGATCTTCCTCGACACCCCGCACCGGCTACGTCTGACGTTGGATCCGGGGGATGCCACGTTCGAGGCGGTGTGGCAGTCGCCTCTGGTGGCGCCGCAGCCGTTGGCCCGACTGCGCATGCCGCGTGAAGTTGGGGCTGGGTAAGGGAAGAGGAAGCGTGCCGACCGATGCCCGTGGATGACGAACCGATAAGTCGTTCGCGCGGCGACCGCTCACGCTGCAAGACTGTCTCGACGGCAGCGTCGGGCGGGGATGCCTCAGCCAGTGCGGAGCAGATCTTGCAGGCGCCTCATCCTCACCGGGCCAAGCAGTTGGGCCGAGGTGTGCGCGGTTTCGACGAGCACGAGTGGGAGGCCTGCCGCTACGACATCGTGGTCGAGGGCTCCATCGCCAAGTTCAGCCGGTACCCCGAACTGCGCCGTTTCCTGGTCGGAACCGGCGAGCGGGTGCTGGTGGAGGCCAGTCCGCGCGATTCCGTCTGGGGCATCGGACTGACCCAGGACGACCCGCGAGCCAACGACCCCGAACAGTGGCAAGGCCTGAACCTGCTGGGCTTTGCCCTGGCCGAAGCCCGAAACGCGCTCGCCGGGCTGACGTGATCACGCTCCCGCCGGACAAGCACCTGGCGGCACGGGTGACGATCTCGGCCCCGCGAACCCGCAATCACAGGTCGGTGGCGCGGGGATGCCGGGGTCCGTAGAGGCCCACTTGACTGCCACCGGGTAGCGGGATCCGGCTCAGGCGCCCCCATCGGGCTTCGGTGACCTCCGCGCACGTGACGCCCTTGGCGGCCAGTTCGCTGATCGTCACGTCCAGATCGTCGCACATCAGGTACAGCTCGTGAGAAGCGTCGGCCTCGGCGGGGTGCACGGCGACCTCAGCGGGCGGAAGCTTGAAGATCAGCCAACCGCCGCCGGCGTCGACATGCGGGTAGTCGAGGACCTCACGGAAAAACGATCGGTCAGCTTCCGCGTCATGGCTGTAGATGATGACGTGCGCTCCAGAGATGCCCATGCGACCACCGTCGCAGTCAGCTGTCTCGAAGGGGAGAGTGGGGCGCCTGGGGCTCGAACCCAGAACCTACGGATTAAAAGTCCGCAGCTCTACCAATTGAGCTAACGCCCCCGGTGGCCCCTGCCGGAGCGGGGCACCGCCACGTAGCCTAGTCGTTCCTCTCACCCTTGCGGTACGCGGGCCGTCCGGCGGAGCCACAGCAGGCCGATCACCGGCAGGACCAGCGGGATGAACAGGTACCCCTCGCCGTAGCCCGACCACACCGTCGCGTCCGGGAAGGCCGCTTTGTCGAAGATGCTCAGCGTCCCGACCGTCAGCACGCCCAGCAGCTCCACCGTGCACGACGCCAGCGCCACCCGGAACGACATCGAGCCCGAGCGGGCCAGTGCGACCGTCGCCACGATGTAGATCACCGCGGCCACCGCCGACAGGACGTACGCGACCGGCGCCTCCGAAAATTTCGTCGCGATCTGGACCGCCGCCCGTGACGTCGCGGCCAGTGCGAAGATCGCGTACACCGCGACCAGGATCCGGCCGGGACCCGTCGCCGTCTTCCGCTGCTCAGGCACTCGCGCCTCCCCAGATCTCGTGCAGCCGCAGCACCATGACCGGGATCGCCAGGCACACCACGCCCAGGATCACCGTGCTCGACCGGCTCCGCTCCGCCAGCGCCCACGCCGTGCCGGCCGGGATGATCACCAGCGAACCCACCAGGTACGCCAGGAACGTCGCGAGGCTGCCCGGGTGACCGCCCCGCACGAGCCCCACGATCCCGATGACCAGCTGCACCACCAGCAACACCTCGACCACAGCCAGTGCCACGAGCAACGGCCGCTGCGGTTCCCGGTTCCGCGCGGCGGCCACGAAGGCCCAGGCGGCGACGAAAAGCGAGGTCACCGCCACCGCTACCGCGAAGCCCGAGATCACCTGCCGAGCTTAACCCGGGCCCCGTCACCCCTACTCGCGGGTGAAGCAGGGGCGGCAAAAGAACCGGCGGCCTGGAAGTTATGCCTCCATTTGGGTGGTGTAGTCGTTACGCCGGGTCTTCGTTACCTGGTGGTAACGCGGGCGTGCGTGGTCCCAACAACGCCGAAACGGCCTATTGGTATTCACCGGGGTCGGGGGTGCAAGATGGCGGCACCGCAAAAATTGCCGCGGAGGAGCCCCCGAAATGGATCTCAGGTACGAGGCGTTCTGCTTCGCCGATCCGCTCTTTTTCGACGAGCAGCGGAACACCGCCGAAAGCGGTGAAGAATTCTCGAAATCGCTGCCCGAACCTGACGGCGGGTGGCTGTGCGCCGAGCGGGGGGTGTGGCGCTACTTCCGCCCTGTCGACCGCGATCTTCCTTCGCAGGGCTGGAAAATCCACGTCTCGGGCACGCCGTCGAACGCCCGCCGGGTACTCGTCGAGGTGTGGCGGTACTGCCTGGAAAGATCGATTTCCTTCAAGCACCTGCGCACGGTCGAGATGGTGCTGGCGAACAATTCAAAGTACGCGGCGCGGGAGGGCAGCGGCAAGCTCGCCACTATTTATCCGAGTGACAACAATGAGCTGAAACGCGTACTTCATGATCTGTCGGGAGTTCTTTCCGGGGAGTCCGGGCCCTACATTCTCAGCGATCTGCGCTACGGTGGAGGTCCACTCCACGTCCGTTACGGTGGTTTCTCCGAGCGCTGGGTGGAGGCCGACGGCCGCAGAGTGCTCGCCGTGTGCAAGCCCGACGGGACACTCGTCCCCGACGAGCGGACCCCCACCTTCCAGCTGCCGGACTGGGTCGAGCTGCCCGAGTGCCTCGCCCCGGACCTGGCGGCCCGCCGCGGCGGCGACCCGGCGCAGTTCCCCTACCGGGTGACCTCCTCCCTGCACTTCTCCAACGGCGGCGGGGTCTACCTGGCCGAGGACAAGGCCGACGGCCGCGAGGTCGTGCTCAAGGAGGCCCGCCCCCACGCCGGACTGGACCGCGACCACGTGGACGCCGTGGCCCGCCTCCACCGCGAGCACGACGTGCTGCGCCGCCTCGCCGGCATCCCCGGCGTGCCCGCCGCGCACCGCCTGTTCACGGTCTGGGAGCACCACTTCCTCGCCATGGACCGCGTGCCCGGCATTTCCCTCGCCTCCTGGCTCGCCCACCACTACCCGCTGACGCGCCGCGACGCCGCCGAGCGTGACCTGCCCGCGTACGCGGAGCGGGCGAACGCTCTGCTCGGCAGGCTCGCGAAGCTCCTCGACGCGATCCACGAGCGCGGCATCGTCTTCGGCGACCTGCACCCCAACAACGTGCTGGTGGACGACGACGACCAGGTAGCGCTCGTCGACTTCGAACTCGCCTTCCCCGCCGACGCGCCCGGCCGCCCGGCGCTCGGTGCGCCCGGGTTCAAGGCCCCGCCGGGGCTGACCGGCGTCGCCATCGACGACCACGCGCTCGCCGCCCTGCGGCTGTGGCTCTTCCTGCCGCTCAACGCGTTGCTCGAACTCGCTCCCGGCAAGCTGCCCTCGCTGCTGGACTTCGTGCGGGACCGGTTCGGCCTGCCGCCGGACCACGGGGCCGAGCTGGTGCGGCCCGGCCTCGAACCGATCCACACCGACCTCGACGACCCGGAACCGGACTGGCCGCTCGTCCGCAAGGCCATCGCCACGGCCGTCCTCGCCAGCGCCACCCCCGACCGCACCGACCGGCTCTTCCCCGGCGACATCGACCAGTTCCAGGTCGGCGGCGCCTGCTTCGCCGTCGGGGCCGCGGGTGTGCTGCACGCGCTCGACCTGACCGGCGGCGGACGGCACCCCGAGCACGAGCGGTGGCTGATCGAGTCCGTGCGGCGTGACCCGCCCGCCCGTCCCGGTTTCTTCGACGGCGCCCACGGGATCGCGTACGTGCTGGAGAACTTCGGCTACCGGGACGAGGCGACCCTCGTGCTCGACGAGTCCGCCGCGCTGGTCGAGCAGACCACCGAGCCGGGCCTGTGGTCCGGGCTCTCCGGCATCGCGCTCAACCTGCTGCACTTCGCGGACACGCGCGACGACCGCGAGTACCGCGAGCAGGCCGTCCGCATCGGCGCCGAGCTGACCGGGTACACCCCGGCCCCACCGGGGAAGTTCGCCAAGGCCGGGCTGGTCAGCGGCTGGTCGGGGCCCGCGCTGCTGTTCGTGCGGTTGTTCGAGGAGACCCACGACCGGGCGTGGCTCGACGCGGCCGACCGGGCGCTCAACCGGGAGCTCGAGGAGTTCGTCGAGACCGACGACGGCTCGCTCCAGGCCAAGGACGGGCGGGCCCGCACCCTGCCCTACCTCGCGGTGGGCAGCGCGGGGGTGGCGCTCGTCGCCGAACACCTCGCCGCGCACCACCCGGACGCCGAGAGCGTCGCGCGGCTGCGGGGGCTGCGCGAAGCGTGCCGCGGCGAGTTCGTGATCCACCCCGGTCTGCTGTACGGGCGGACCGGGCTGATGGCCACGCTCGCGGCGGGCAGGCACCGCGGGGCGGACCCGGTCGCCGAACGGGCGATCGAGGTGCACCTGGCGCGGCTGGCCTGGTACGCGATCCCCTTCCGCGGCGGCATCGCGTTCCCCGGCAACCAGCTGCTGCGGCTGTCCATGGACGTCGCCACGGGTGGCGCCGGGATCCTGCTCGGGCTCGGCGTCGTCCTCGACGGCACACCGGTGCTGCCGTTCCTCGGCGGCCCACAGGCTTCGGTCCGACCGGACCGGGGAAAGTGACAGGAGAAAGGCGAAACGATGGATCTGGTTCTCGACCTGCAGGCCATGGAAGCCCCCGAGCACGGCGGCGGCGGCGACGGTGGCGGCCACCCGATCAGCAACCTGAGCCTGCTCGCCGGCTGCGCGAACAGCACGCTGAGCCTCCTGGGCTGCAGCACCATCTGATCGGAGCGGGTGGGAGCGGCGCAGGCCAAGTGCGCCGCTCCCATTCGTGCCTACCGCGTCCGGCCCCGTCGGGGCAAGGAGGTTCCACATGACGGGCGAGGAGCTGCTGCGCGCGGCGACGCGGCGCGTGCGGGGGCGCGCGCTGCTGGTCGTGCTCGTGACCGCGGGTGCGGCCGCGGCGAGCCTCCCGCTGCCGTCGGCGCTGGCGGGCGCGGTGGACTCCGCGATCGCCGGGCGGACGAACCTGGCGCTGGTCGCGTTCGTGCTGGTACTGGGGGCCGCGGAGATCCTCGCGGAGGTGGCCGGCGGGATCCTGACCACGAGCGTGACCAGCACGTCGACGGCGTGGCTGCGGCGGCTGCTGGTCGACCGGGTGCTCGCGCTGGGGCTGCGCTCGCGGTTCGCCGAGGGGGACGTGCTGAGCAGGCTGACCGGGGACTGCACGGCCGCCGGGGCCATCGTGTCGATCGTCGTGCAGCTGGGTTCGTCGGTGGTGATCAGCACCGGGGCGGTGGTGCTGCTCGCGCTCATGGACTGGCGGCTCGCGCTGGTCTTCCTCGGCAGCGTGCCGCTCGCGCTGCTCACCGCCCGCGCGCACCTGCGGCGCACGGCCGATGACGTGCTGACCTACCAGCGGGTTTCCGGCGAGTTGTCGGCGCGGCTGCTGGACGCGGTGCGCGGACTGCGCACGATCGCCGCGTCGGGCACCGCCGAGCGTGAGGCCGGGCGCGTGCTCCGGCCGCTGCCCCGGCTGCACGCGGCGGGACGGGGCATGTGGCGGACGCAGGCGCGCATGGTGTGGCGTGCCGCGTTGCTGCTGCCCGCCGTCGAACTCGCGGTGCTCACCGCGGCCGGGTTCGGGGTGCTCGCGGGGCGGTTGAGCATCGGGCAGGTGCTCGCCGCGCTCGGGTACGTGACGCTGGGGATGAGCCTGGTCCGCCAGATCCCGTTGCTCACCACGCTTTCCCGTGCTCGGTCGAGCGCCCACCGCATCGACGAGGTGCTGTCGGAACCGGTGCCGGAGCGCGGCGGGACGACCGTGCCCGAGGGGGACGGGGTGCTGGAGTTCGACGGGATCCGGATCCCCGGCGGCAGCCTGGTGGCGGTCGTGGGCCGTTCGGGTTCCGGGAAGTCCACACTGGCGGCGCGACTCGGGGGCCTGACGCCGGACGGGGTGCGCCTCGACGGCACGCCGGTCGCCGAGGTTCCACGTGCCCTCGTCGGTTACGCCTTCGAGCGGCCCGCCCTGATCGGGGACACCGTTGCGGACGCGGTCGCGTTCGGCGCCGGGGCGGGGCGCGACGCGATCCGCGCGGCCTGCCGCCAGGCGCAGGTGCACGACCTGGTCGTCCGGCTGCCCGAGGGGTACGACACCCCGCTCGCCGAAGCGCCGCTGTCCGGTGGGGAGGCGCAGCGGCTGGGGCTCGCGCGCGCGTTCGTCCGCCGTCCGCGGGTGCTGGTGCTCGACGACGCGACGGCCAGCCTCGACACCGTGACCGAGTCCCTTGTGGACAGTGCGATCCGGGAGTCCGGCAGCACCCGTGTGGTGGTGACGCGCAGGCCGACCACCGCCGCACGCGCGGATCTGGTGCTGTGGCTGGAAAACGGCGTGGTCCGGGCGGCCGCACCGCACGACGTGCTGTGGCGGGAGCCGGACTACCGCGCGATCTTCACGGAGGGGACGTGAGGCTGTACTGGCGCGCGCTGGGCGCGCAGTGGCGCGGCGGGCTGGTCCTGGCCGCGTGCTCGGTCGCCGAAGGGCTGCCCGCGTTCACCTCCGGACGGCTGGTGCAGCTAGCGGTGGACGACGGGTTCGCCGCGGGAAACCCGGGGCGCGGCGTGGCGTGGCTGCTCGTGTTCGGGGCGGTGGCGCTGGCCGGAGCGGGCGCGTCGCGCCTGGTGTGGCGGCAGCTGGGCACGCTGGTCGAACCGGTGCGGGACGCGCTGGTCACCGCCGTCGTCCGCGGGGTGCTGCACAACCCGCCGCGCCGCAACGGGGTCGACGCCGCCGCGGTCGCGCGGATCACGCAGCACATCGAGGTCATCCGCGACGCGACGGCGGGGTTGCTGGTGCAGGCGCGTGCGATGCTGGTGACCACCGGGGGCGCGCTGCTGGGCCTGTTCACCGTCGCCGGCCCACTGGCGTGGCTGGTGGCGGCGCCCGTCGGCGCGTCGCTGGTCCTGTTCGCCTGCCTGCTGCCCGGGCTCGCGCGGCGCCAGCGCGAGGTGACGCTCGCCGACGAGACCACCGCGGAGCGCGCGGGCACGGTGCTGGCCGGGATGCGGGACGTGGTGGCGTGCGGCGCCGAACCGGAGGTCGCGCTGTCGCTGCACGCCGCAGTGGAGCACCAGGCGCGGTCGGCGATGCGGCTCGCCCGGATGGCGGCCGCCCGCACCGCGGTCATCGCGACCGGCGGTTTCCTGCCGCTGCTGCTCGCGCTCCTCGTCGCACCGGGGCTCGTCGGGTCCGGCGCGCTGAGCGCGGGGGCCGCGCTCGGCTCGCTGGTCTACCTCGCGACCAGCCTCCAGCCCGCCGTCCACAACCTGGGTGCCACGTCGAGCAGCGTCGTGCTCCGGCTGCTGGTGGCCCTGCGGCGGGTCGGGGAGACCACCGTGCTGCCCCCGCAGCCCTCGGGCGACCGTGAACCGGCCGACGCGACCGTCGAAGCCCGTGGGCTGACGTTCGGCTGGGGCGAGCACGCCGAACCGATCGTGCGCGACCTCGATCTGCGGCTCGCGCCGGGTGACCACCTCGCCGTCGTCGGCCCCAGCGGTATCGGCAAGTCGACACTCGCGTCGTTGTTGACGGGGATGGTCCGGCCGCAGGCGGGTGAGGTGCTCGTCGGCGGGGTGCCCGTGCGCGAGCTGCGTGCCGCCGCGCTGCACCGGCTGGTCGCGCTCGTGCCGCAGGAGACCTACCTGTTCGACGGCACGGTGCGGGAGAACCTCGCGTTGTTCGCGCCGGGCGCCACCGACGAGCAGCTGGTCGCGGCGGTGCGGGCGGTCGGCGCGGACGGCGTGGTGTCCCGCCTCGGCGGGCTCGACGCCGAGCTGGGGCGCACCTCGGCGGGAGAAGCGCAGCTCCTCGCGCTCGCTCGCGTGTACGCGAGCCCGGCGCGGGTGGTCATCCTCGACGAGGCCACCTCCGGCCTCGACCCCGCCGCGGAGGTCCGTGCGGAAAGCGCTTTCTCGCAGCGTGGCGGGGTGCTGGTGGTGATCGCCCACCGGCTCTCGTCGGCGCTGCGCGCGGACCGCGTGCTCGTCATGGACGGCCGGTCGACCCTGCTGGGCAGCCACGACGACCTGCTGGCCGCCTCGCCCCGCTACGCCGCGCTCATGCGGGCGTGGACCGATCCGGTCGCGGCCTGAGCTCCTCCAGGCAGTCCCGCAGCCTGCCCTCGACCGGCACCGGCCGACGGGTCTCGCGGTCGACGAACACGTGCACGAAGTGCCCCTCCGCGACCAGGATTTCCCCGTGCCGGATGGCGATCTCGTAGCGGACGCTCGACTTGCCGAGGTGCCCGACGCGCAGGCCCACCGACAGCACGTCGGGGAACGAGACCGAGGCGTGGTAGTTGCAGTGGGACTCGACGCACAGGCCGATCACCTGGCTCTTCTCCAGGTCCAGACCACCACGCTCGATCAGCCAGGTGTTGATCACCGTATCCATCAGCGAGTAGTGCACGACGTTGTTGACGTGCCCGTAGACGTCGTTGTCCTTCCAGCGCGTCGGCACCGTCCGCCAGTGCGGGTACTCGTTCACCACAGCGACACCGACCGGCGCAGGATGCTCGCGAGGTCGTCCTCCGTGGGCGTGCGGGGCGCGATGGCGAGCAGCCGCTGCTGCTTGAGCGTGCCCTCGACGAGTGAGTCCACATCGGACTCGGTGTACCCCACGGCACCGATCCCGTTGGGGATGCCGATGCGCTCCATCAGCCGCCGCAGCACGGTGGGCAGGTAGTCGGCGTCGTCGTTCGGCCGGTCGACCTCGGGGCCGAGCAGCTGCGCGACCCGCAGGTGCCGCTCCGGCGCGGCTTGGAAGGTGAACCGGAACGCCTCCGGCGCGGTGAGTGACACCGCCATACCGTGTGGCACGAGCGGTTCCTCCGGCGGGTAGCCCTCCGGCACGAACTCACGAACGCGCCCCGCGATGGGGTAGGCGTTGGCGTGCGGGATGTGCACGCCGGCGTTGCCGAAACCGAGCCCGGCGAAGGTCGCCGCGAGCGCCAGGTTCTCCCGCGCGTGCAGGTCGTCCCCGTTCTCGACGGCGGCGGGCAGCGCGTCGCGCAGCAGCACGAGCGCGCGCTCGGCGAACATGTCCGCCATCGGGTTCGCGCCGCAGTAGGGTACGCGCTCCTCGGGCTTCTTGCGCTCGAACTCAGTGTACGCCTTGGCCGTGTAGCTCTCCGCCGCGTGGCACAGGATGTCCATCCCGCTGGCGGCGGTGACCGAGGGCGGCTGGGTGACCGTCAGCCGCGGGTCCACGACGGCGAGCGTCGGGCGCAGCCGCAGGTGGCTGATGCCGGTCTTGACCTGCAACGACAGCACGTCGAGCACGCACACCGTGGTGCTCTCCGCGCCGGTTCCGGTGGTGGTCGGGACCGCGACCAGCGGCTTGAGCGGCGCACTGGGCGCGCGGCCGCCGCCGACGGGCGGGTTGACGTAGTCCATCAACTCGCCTTCGTTGCTGGTCAACAGGTTCACCGCCTTCGCGGTGTCGATGGTGGAGCCGCCGCCGACCGCGACGAACGCGTCCCACGGGCCGGTTCCGCGCGCGTGCTCGACCGCCTTGGCCATGCTCACGTCCGTCGGTTCGACGTGCACCCCGTCGAAGATCTCGGCCCGCAGGCCGTACCCCGCCAGCCCTTCGGCGATGCGCCGCGGCCAGCCGGTCGCGGCTACGCCGGGATCGGTGAGCACGAGTACGCTCCGCGCACCGGTCTGAACCAGGTCGTACCCGATCTCTTCGCAGGCGCCTGCGCCGTACTTCAGCGCGGGCGCCCCGTAGGTGAACACGGTCTCGTTGGCCACGTCCTGAGCATAGGGGGCTACTTGACCAAGGTCGGCAACGCTGATTACCTAGGTGCCATCACGTATCAGCAAGGGTGGACGGTCGGGCGGACGGCGGTCCGGGTATTGGGTGACGCGGGCGTGCGGCGCGCGTACACCGTGCCCGCGGACTCGTTCCTCGACCTCCTCGACGTACTGCAGTTCGACTCCCCGCTCACCGTCGTGCACGCCCGGCACGAAACGGGCGCGGCGTTCATGGCCGAGGCGGAGGGCAAGCTGCGGGAGGTCCCCGCGTTGCTGCTGGGAGCCCGCGGCCCGAACACGTTGAACCTGCTCCCCGGCGTCCAGACGGCGCAGCGCGACGAGACGCCGATGATCGTGCTGCTGGCCGACCGCCCGTCGGTGGGCCTCCTCGGTGACGACGCCGACGATCCCGACCCGGTCGAGCCGTTCCGCCCGTACGCCAAGTGGAGCGCCCGCGCTGAGGTCGCCTCCGAGGTGCCCGCGTTGCTCGCCGAGGCGCTGGGCGAGGTGCGGCGCGGCCGTCGCGGGCCCGCGGTGCTCGCGGTGCCGGACGACTTCTGGATCGCGCCGTACGAAGGCGGCGTTCCCCAGCCCGAACCGCCGCCCGACCGCAGCGGCGCGTTGCTGCGGTCGGCCGACGAGGTTGCGTCGCTGCTCGCGGACGCCCGCTACCCGGTCGTCATCGCCGGCGCCGGGGTGCGCGCGGCACGGGACGAACTGGTCGAAGTGGCCGAGAAACTGGGGCTGTCGGTGTACAACGCGTTCCGCAGGCAGGACGCCTTCCCCGAGAACCACGCCCGCTACGCCGGTCACCTCGGGCTCGGCATCCCGGCCCGCCAGCTCGACGCGCTCGACCGCGCCGACCTGGTGCTCGCCATCGGGACCAGGCTGGACGAGGTGACCACGCAGAACCACCGCTACCCGTCACCGAGCCAGACGCTGGTGGTGATCGGCACCGGGCTGACCCCCACGCGCCGCCGGGGCCTCACGTTCCGCATCGAGTGCGAGATCGCGCCGTTCCTGCGGGAGCTGGCGGGCGTCGCGATCCCGCGCACGCGGCGCAGCTCGGCCGCGAACGCCTCCACGCACACCTACATGACCCCTCCGGACACGCGGGGCAGCGTGCTCGTGCACCCCGCCGACGTGGTGCGGGCGGTGCGCCGGACGGCCCCCGAGAACACGATCGTCGCGAGCGACTCCAGCAACTTCGCTGGATTCGTGCACCGCTACTGGTGCTTCACGGCCCCGCACACGCAGCTCGGGCCGGCGGACCGGACGGTGGGGTACGCGGTGCCCGCGGCGGTGGCGGCCAAGCTCGCCGCGCCGAAGCGCACGGTGGTCGCGATGACGGGCGACGGCGGCCTGCTGTCCAGCGGGCAGGAGCTGGAGACCGCGGTCCGCTACCGCGCGCAGGTGATCGTCGTGGTCAGCCAGAACGGGCTGTACGGCGACATGGCGATGCACCAGGCCCGCACGCACGGCAGGCTGTCCGGGGTCGCGCTGGAGCCGGTGGACTTCGCCGCGTGGGCGCGTTCGCTCGGCGCGGTCGGCTACACCGTCCAGTCGCCCGAGCAGCTGGAGCCGACGATCGCGCGGGCGCTGCGGCACCAGCGGCCCAGCGTCATCGACGTGCGCACCGACCCGGACGTGATCGACCCCGACGTGCGGCTCAGCGCCCTTTTCCCGGCGCAGCGCACCCGCTGAGGCGAGCTCGCCTCGCATTTTCCGCGGGACTCGCGTAGGGTCGGAATTCCTTACTATTTCCCGAATTCTGAAATTGGTACTTCTGCATGGTCACTGAAACCCCCGTCCGCAAACCGAAACCGATGCTCTCGGGTATGCGTTCGCTACCCGAACACGTACTGGTCAAGGTGTTCGTGTTGCTGCCGCTGGTCGCGCTGGCGGCGGCGGTGCCGTTCGCCTGGGGCTGGGGGCTGAGCTGGCTCGACGTCGGCCTCGGCGCGTTCTTCTTCGTCGTGTCCGGCCTCGGCGTGACCGCCGGCTACCACCGGCACTTCACCCACGGCTCGTTCAAGGCGCGGCGGCCGCTGCGCGTCGCGCTGGCCATCGCGGGCAACCTGTCCGCGCAGGGGCCCGCGACCACGTGGGTGGCCGACCACCGGCGGCACCACGCGTACTCCGACCGGGCGGGTGACCCGCACTCGCCGTGGCTGTTCGGCACCGGGCCGAAAGCCCTGGCCAAGGGCTTCTGGCACGCCCACATGGGCTGGCTGTTCGAGCGCGAGGTGACCAACGCCGAGCGGTTCGCGCCCGACCTGCTCGCCGACCGCGACATCCGCAGGGTGGACGGCCTGTTCCCCGTCTGGGTAGCCGCGACGTTCCTGCTCCCGGCGATCGCGGGCGGCCTGATCACCTGGTCGGTGTGGGGCGGGGTGACCGCCTTCTTCTGGGCCGGCCTCGTCAGGGTGGCGCTGCTGCACCACGTCACCTGGTCGGTGAACTCGATCTGCCACATGATCGGCGAGCGCCCGTTCGCCAGCAGGGACAAGGCGGCGAACTTCTGGCCGCTGGCGATCTTCTCCTTCGGTGAGTCGTGGCACAACCTGCACCACGCCGACCCGACGTGCGCCCGCCACGGCGTCCGACGTGGGCAGATCGACATCACGGCACGGCTGATCTGGATCTTCGAGAAGCTCGGCTGGGCCTCGCAGGTGCGCTGGCCGACACCCCAGCGGCTGAACCGGCTGGCGCTCCAGCCCGATCTGTGATTAACTGTAAGAGGTCTCAAGCTTTTGTGTTCGTGCTAACCCACGCTCGCAGAACTTAGCGGGCGTAGTGGTTTCCCATTCGGGAGAGCAAACCGCCTCGCGTTGACCCGGAGCATCGAAAAGGTGCTCTGCTTGTTTTGCAGTATATGGAGATTGTTTACATGGTTCAGGGCACTGTGAAGTGGTTCAACTCCGAGAAGGGGTTCGGCTTCATCACCCCCGACAACGGTGGCGGCGACGTGTTCGTGCACTACTCGGAGATCCAGGGCAACGGCTTCCGTAGCCTCGAGGAGAACGCCCGCGTCGAGTTCGAGATCGGCCAGGGCCAGAAGGGTCCGCAGGCCACCTCGGTCAGCGTCATCTGACACAGGCTTCGAAACGAGCCCCCCGCCTCCCCGTGAGGCGGGGGGCTCCTTCGTTTGCAACGGGGTGCAACCCTTCCCGGCGGGGGCCTCGCGGGTGTCCCATGGACAACTGTGACGGAACCCACAGTCGGGATCGTGGTGAACCCCGCGTCCGGCCGCGACATCCGGCGGCTGGTCGCGAAGGCCTCGGTGTTCCCGACCGCCGAGAAGGCGAACATGGTGCAGCGGCTGCTCACCGCGCTCGCCTCGGTCGGGGTCACCCGCGCGCTGCTCTCGACCGACCTCGGCGGCATCTCCGCCGCCGTCCTGCGGGCCCTGCGCACCGGGCGCAACGCCTGGCCCGCCGTCGAGTTCTGCGAGGACCCGCTCACCGACAGCGCGCAGGACACCACCAACGCCGTCCGCCGGATGGTCGCCGAGGGCGCCGGGGTGGTCGTCTGCCTAGGGGGTGACGGCACCGCCCGCGTCGCGGCCGCGGCCTGCGGGGACGTGCCGCTGCTGCCGCTGTCCACCGGCACGAACAACGCGTTCCCGCAGCTCCGCGAGGCCACGGTGGCCGGACTCGCCGCCGGGCTGGTGGCCACCGGCGCGGTGGACGCCACCCGCCGCGCGTCCGTTCTCGAAGTCACCGCGGGGCAGCGCACCGAACTCGCCCTCGTCGACGTCTGCGGGGCCAGCTCCCCGTACGTCGGCTCCCGCGCGCTGTGGGAGCCCGCCCAGCTCACCGAGCTGTACTGCACCTTCGCCGAACCCGACGCGATCGGCCTGTCCAGCGTCGCAGGGCAGCTGTGCCCGAGCCCCCGTGACGAACCGGGCGGCGTCGCGCTGCGGTTCGCGCCGCTCCCCGAAGCCCGCTGGATCGTGCGGGCGCCGATCGCGCCGGGGCTCGTCGTGCCCGTCGGCGTCCGCGACTGGCGCGTGCTGCCCGTCGGCGAACCCGTCGAACTCGCCCCGTGTGGCGTCGTCGCCGTGGACGGGGAGCGCGAACTCGAGCTACGGGACACCCCCGCGTCCGTCCGCCTGCGAGCCGACGGACCGCGCTGCGTCGATGTCACCGCCGCCCTCACCGAAGCAGCTTCCCGCGCACTGCTCACAGAAAGGAACGTCACCGATGACGGACACCTTGCCCACCCCGGCCGCACCCGGCCTTGACGCGAACGCCCTGCTGGAGGCGTACCGCACGATGCGCACCATCCGCGCGTTCGAGGAGCGCGTGCACGACGAGTTCGCGACCGGCGAGATCCCCGGGTTCGTGCACCTGTACGCGGGCGAGGAGGCGTCCGCGGCCGGCGTGTGCGCGCACCTGGACGAGCGCGACTCGATCGCCAGCACCCACCGCGGGCACGGGCACTGCATCGCGAAGGGCGTCGACGTCAAGGCGATGATGGCCGAGATCTACGGCCGCCGCACCGGCTCGTGCCACGGCAAGGGCGGCTCGATGCACATCGCGGACCTGTCGAAGGGCATGCTCGGCGCGAACGGCATCGTCGGCGGCGGGCCGCCGCTGATCTGCGGTACCGCGCTCGCCGCGAAGCAGCTGCGCACCGGCGGTGTCGGCGTGGCGTTCTTCGGGGACGGCGCGAGCAACCAGGGCACCACGTGCGAGGCGCTGAACCTGGCGTCCGTGTGGAACCTCCCGGCGGTCTTCGTGGCCGAGAACAACGGGTACGCCGAGGCGACGGCGAGCACGTGGTCGGTGGCGGCGGACAACATCGCCGACCGCGCGGCCGGGTTCGGCATGCCGGGCGTGATCGTGGACGGGTTCGACTTCTTCGCGGTGCACGAGGCCGCGGGGGAGGCGATCCGGCGGGCCCGCGAGGGTGGCGGCCCGACGTTGATCGAGGTCAAGTTCACCCGCTACTTCGGGCACTTCGAGGGCGACCAGCAGACCTACCGCGCGGGCGAGGTCGTCAACGCGCGCGAGAACCTGGACTGCCTGAAGCGTTTCCGCGCGCGGGTCACGGAGACGGGGCAGCTCGAAGAGTCCACTTTGGATGCCATCGACCAGCAGGTGGCGGACCTGATCGAAGCCGCCGTCACCGAGGCGAAGGCCGCGCCCAAACCCACCCGTGAGGACCTCGAAACCGACGTCTACGTCTCGTACTGAAGGAGCGCGACATGGCACGCACGATCAGCTACCGCGAGGCGATCAACGAGGCCCTCGCGCAGGAGATGGCCCGTGACAACACCGTCGTCGTCATGGGCGAGGACAACGCGGGCGGCGCGGGCAGCCCCGGCGAGGACGACGCTTGGGGCGGCGTCCTCGGTGTCACCAAAGGGCTTTACCACGCCTTCCCCGGGCGGGTGCTGGACACGCCGATCACGGAGTCGGCGTTCATCGGGGCCGCGATCGGGGCCGCCACGCGAGGCCTGCGGCCCGTCGCCGAGCTGATGTTCATCGACTTCATGGGCGTCTGCTTCGACCAGATCTTCAACCAGGCGGCCAAGTTCCGGTACATGTTCGGCGGCAAGGCGGAGACGCCGGTGGTGATCCGCACGATGTACGGCGCCGGTCTCCGGGCCGCGGCACAGCATTCGCAGGCCCTGTACCCGGTTTTCACGCACATCCCCGGGCTGAAGGTCGTCGTGCCGTCGAGCCCGTACGAGGCGAAGGGCCTGCTGATCCAGTCGATCCGCGACAACGACCCGGTGATCTTCTGCGAGCACAAGGCGTTGTACGACTCGACGGGCGAAGTGCCCGAGGACAGCTACACGATCCCCTTCGGCGAAGCGAACGTCGTCCGCGACGGCGACGACGTGACGATCGTGGCGATCGGGCGCATGGTGTCGGTCGCCGAAGCGGCCGCGACCGAGCTGGCGGCTTCCGGCATCGAGGCCGAGATCATCGACCCGCGCACGACGAGCCCGCTCGACACCGAGACGATCCTGGAGAGCGTCGAGAACACCGGACGGCTGGTCGTCGTGGACGAGGCGACCCCGCGCTGCAACATGGCGACCGACATCTCCGCGCTGGTCGCGAAGGAGGCGTTCGGGGCGCTGCGGGCGCCGATCGAGATGGTGACCGCCCCGCACACCCCCGTCCCGTTCTCGGACGCGCTGGAGGACCTGTACATCCCCGACGCGCAGCGCGTCGTCAACGCGGTCAAGGCGGTGGCCGGATGGACCCGATGATCGCCAGGGTCGTCATGCCCAAGTGGGGCCTGTCGATGACCAGCGGCAAGATCACCGAGTGGATCGCGAGCGAGGGCGACGAGATCACCGACGGTGACGAGCTGGCCGACATCGACACCGACAAGATCGCCGGTTCGCTCGAAGCCTCGGACGAGGGCGTGCTGCGCCGCGTGATCGCCCGTGTCGGCGAGGACGTCCCGGTCGGCGCGACCATCGCGTTGATCGCCCCGGCCGACGTGCCCGAGGAGGAGATCGAGGCCGCCGCCCGGCAGGCCCGCGAGGAGCTGGACTCCGGAGTGGTCCCGGAGGTCGGGGGCCCGGTCACCGGCACCGTCGAGGTCGGCGGCCGGACGCTCGCGTACGCCACGCTCGGTGAGGGCGAGGAGCACGTCGTGCTGGTGCACGGCTACGGCGGCGACAAGAACTCCTGGCTGTTCGTGCAGGAACCGCTCGCCGAACGGCACACCGTGCACGCGCTCGACCTGCCGGGCCACGGGGAGTCGGCGAAGGACGTCGGCGACGGCTCGCTGGAGACCCTCGCCGACGCGGTGCTCGGTTTCCTGGCCGCCAAGGAGATCCCGCGGGCGCACCTCGTCGGGCACTCGCTCGGCGGGGCGGTCGTGGTCGCCGCGGCGGCCCGCGAGCCGTCACGGGTGGCCTCGCTGACGCTCGTCGCGCCCGCCGGGTTCGGTGACGACATCAACGCGGACTACCTGCGCGGATTCGCCGACGCCACCTCGCGCCGCGAGCTGAAACCGCACCTGGGGGCGTTGTTCGGCGACCCGGCGCGGGTGACCAGGCAGCTCGCCGACGACCTGATGAAGTACAAGCGGATCGACGGGGTGGACAAGGCGCTGCACACGCTCGTCGACACGCTGCTGCGGCCGCTGGACGTGCGCCCGCTGCTGTCCGAAGTGGACATTCCGGTGACCGTCGTGTGGGGCCGCCGGGACGCCGTGGTGCCGGTCTCCAACGCCGCGTCACTGGAAAACGTGCGGTTCGTCGACGACGCGGGGCACATGGTGCACATGGAAGCCCCTTCGGCCGTTGTGGAAGTGGTCCCCTGAGTGTCACCCTCGACAGGATGGCCGAACACCTCGAGGCAGCGCTGCCGGTCGGGGAGGACCCCCGGCGGTACGCGCGCGCCCTCGCGAAGGTGTGGGAGGCCGCCCTGTCCGGCGAGGCGCTGCCGAAGCGGCCGCGCCCGGTGATCGGCGAGTCCTGGCAACGGATGCGGCGGCTCGGGGTCGATCCCGACCACGGGAACGAGCCCGAGCCGCTCACCCCGGCCGACGTCGCGGCCCGCCGCGAGGCGAGCGGGCTGGCCGGTGTCCTGCCGGTGCTGCGGGCCGGGCTCGTGGGCGTGGCGGAGCAGGCCGCGCACATCATGGTCGTGGTGGACCAGGGCGGCGCCGTGCTGTGGCGCGAGGGCAGCAAGGCGGTGCGCCGCCGCGCGGACGGGCTCGGGTTCGTGGAAGGCGTGTGCTGGCACGAAAACGTCGTCGGCACGAACGCGATCGGCACGTCACTGGTGGCCCGCCGCCCGATCCAGGTCTACTCCGCCGAGCACTACGTGCGCACGCACCACGCGTGGACCTGCTCCGCCGCCCCGCTGCGCGACCCGCGGGACGGGCGGCTGCTCGGCGTGGTGGACCTGTCCGGGCCCGCCGCGACCGTGCACCCGAGCACGCTGGCGCTCGTCGACGCCGTCGCCCGGCTCGCCGAATCGACCCTGCGCACCGCCCACCTCGCCGAACTCGACCGGCTGCGGGGCGTCGCGCTGCCGGTGCTGTCCAAGGTGCCCGGCCGCGCCGTCGTCGTTGACCGGCACGGCTGGGTCGCCGCCACCGCGGGGCTCGCCCCGGTCGAGCGCGTCTCACTGCCGTCGGGGTGCGCGCCGGGGCAGACCTGGTTGCCCGCCTTGGGCAGTTGCGTGCTCGAACCGCTCCCGGGTGGCTGGCTCGTGCGGCTCGCCCGCGAAGCCGATGCGCCCATCCGGGTGGTTCTCGACGATTCGACGCTCACGGTCACCGGAACCACCGGTTCCTGGACGCATTCGCTCAGCCCGCGGCACGCCGAAATCCTGCACTCGCTCGCGGTCCACCGCGAAGGCCGCTCCGCCGCCGACCTCGCGGAGGAGTTGTTCGGTGATCGTGCGCGCACCGTCACCGTCCGCGCGGAAATGTCGCGCCTGCGCCGGAATTTCGGGTCCGTGCTCGCCCGTGCGCCGTACCGGTTCGCCGACGGGATCGAGGTCGTCCTGACTCGGAAAGGCAACCGGGCAGACACGGTCCAATAACGTCGTGCGGAATTTTCCGAACCGCCCGGACTCGATGGCGGACGCTCCGGCCACTCGGCTACCTTCATTGCGGTAGTCGGCGGGCGAGGGGTGGAGTTTCATGACGAGTACCGCGGTGCGGCCTGGGGCGCCGAGCGGACCCGTACCCGAGCCACCCGCACCCGGCGGCGCCGGGCGCAGCGGGTTCGCCGGGCTGCTCGACCTGCCGGTCGCCGCCGCGCGCGGGCTGACGCGGTCGGTGCGCACGAGCCCGGGGCGGCTCACCGTGATCGGGGTCGGGCTCGTCGTGCTGGCACTGGTCTTCGGCGTCGTCGGCACGATCGCCGTGCAGGGCAAGAAGGACACGATCAACGACCTGATCGACCACCGCGAGCCGCTGACCGCCGCGTCGCAGGAGGTGTACCGCTCGCTGTCCGACGCGGACGCCACGTCGGCCGACGCGTTCCTGGTGATCGGCGCCGAACCGCCCGAGATGCGGGAGCGGTACGACCAGGACATCGCGCGCGCCGGTGCAGCGCTCGCGAAGGCCGCTTCGGACTCCGAGGGGGTCGCGGC
The DNA here is from genome assembly GCF_900114035.1 of Amycolatopsis sacchari. Taxonomy (GTDB): domain Bacteria; phylum Actinomycetota; class Actinomycetes; order Mycobacteriales; family Pseudonocardiaceae; genus Amycolatopsis_E; species Amycolatopsis_E sacchari. Next base: position 145,617 of record NZ_FORP01000008.1, read on the forward strand.
CGCGGCGGCGCAGGTGGACATCATCAGCCGCAACCTGCCCGTCTACACCGGCATCATCGAGCGCGCCAAGGCGAACAACCGCCAGGGCTTCCCGGTCGGCGCGTCGTACCTGCGCGAGGCGTCGCACCTCATGCGCGCCACGATCCTGCCCGCGGCCGAGGAGCTGTACCGCATCGACACCGAACGGCTCACCGCCGAACAGGACGACGCGGCCGGCTTCCCGTGGGCGGGTGTGATCCTGCTGGTCGCCGTGCTCGGCGCGCTCGTCGCCACGCAGGTCTACCTGACGAGGCGCACCAACCGGCTGCTCAACATCGGGCTGGTCGTCGCGAGCGGCGCGATGGTGCTGGTCCTGCTGTGGGGTGTGGTCGCGTTGATCGTGCAGGGCACGCTGGTCGGCGGCGGCCGGGACGACGGCAGCCACCCCGCCGACGTGCTGGTCCGCGCCCGCATCGCCGCCGTGCAGGCCCGCGCCGACGAGATGATGACGCTCGTCGCCCGTGGTGACGGCAGCAGCTACGAGCAGGACTACCAGCGGCTCTCCCCGCAGTTCAGCGGGTTGCTGACGGAGGCGCGGGGGCTGCTGGACGGTCCGGCGGCGCAGCAGATCACCGAGGCGGGGGCGAGCGCGAACGCGTGGCTCGAGGCCCACAAGGACGTCCGCGCGCAGGACGACGGCGGCAACTACGCCGAAGCCGTGAAGAAGGCCGTCGACACCACCGCACCGGACAGCGCGGCGAGCGCCTTCGGCAAGCTCGACCAGGCGCTGGTGACGGCGATCGACGCCGCCCGCCAGAACTTCCTCGACGAGACGCGCAACGCCGACCGCGCGCTGACCCTGCTGGCGCCCGGTGTCGCGGTGCTGTCGCTGGTCGCCGCGGCGGGGGTGACGATGGGGATCCGCGACCGGCTGAGGGAGTACCGGTGAAGAAGCTCTACAGGCTCGCCGCGCTGTGTGCGGCGGCCGCGTTGCTCGTCGGCTGCGGCAGCGCGGGCACGCCCGTCGACCCCGCCCCCGTCGGCGCGGTGCAGGCACCGCAGCCCGCGAACGTCGGCGGGGCGGACCCGTCCGCGGGCGGCTCGACCGCGGCCACCTGCGACACGCGCAGCCTCTCGCCGAGCCCCGGCATCCCGTCCGGCTCGACGATGGCGCAGATCCGCTCGCGGGGACGGCTGATCGCCGGGGTGGACCAGACCACGTACCTGTTCGGCTTCCTCAACCCCGCCAACGGCAACCTCGAGGGCTTCGACATCGACATCGTCAAGCAGCTCGCGGCCGCGATCTTCGGGTCGTGGGAGGGGCACGTGCAGTGGAAGGCGATCCCGTCGTCCCAGCGGGAGAACGTGCTGCGCGACCACAGCGTGGACGTCGTGGTCCGCACGTACAGCATCACGTGCGCGCGGCTGAAGGACGTGAACTTCTCGGCTCCGTACTACCAGGCGGGGCAGCGCGTGCTCGCCACGCGCAACTCCGGCATCACCGGCCTGTCCGACCTGGGCGGCAAGAAGGTGTGCGCCACCAAGACGTCCACGTCGCTTTCGGCGATCCAGAACGCGCCCGCGCGGCCCGTGCCGGTCTCGGTGAACAACTGGTCGGACTGCCTGGTGATGCTGCAGCAGGGGCAGGTCGACGCGATCTCCACCGACGACGTGATCCTCGCCGGGATGGCGAAGCAGGACCCGAACCTGGAGGTCGTCGGCGACCGGTTCACGCAGGAGAACTACGGCGTCGGCATCCCGAAGGGCCAGGACGACATGGTCCGGTTCGTCAACTCCGTGCTGGAGAACGTCCGCGGCAGCGGCGTCTGGCAGCAGACCTACAACACCTGGATCGCGCCCGTGCTCGGGCCCGCAGGCCCGCCGCCCGTTTCGTACCGATGAGGGGACCATGCCCGACCACGAGCCCATCTCCGGCCGGCTCGACGAATCCCCGGCCGAGTCCACGCAGTTCATCCGTCCCGTCGCGCCGCCCCAGCAGGCGCAGCAACCGCAGCTGACCAGCGTGCTCGCCTCGCCGTCGCCGACGACGAGCATCCGGCCGCCCGCGCACGTCGACGAGGCGCGCGGCACCGGCCCGCAACTGCCCGACCCGGGCACGGAAAGCGTGCTGCCCGAGACGTCCAGCGGACGGCACACCGGCAGCGGTACGGGTCCGGGCACCGGCGGCACGGGTTCCGGCCCGTTCCCCGGCACGTCGCGGCGCACCGGCAGGCGCACCTCCCGGCGCGGCAGGCTGGGGCTGGGGCTGGTCGACGTGCCGCCCGTGCCCTACCGCGACCCGGCGTCGGCGGTGCTGACGAACCCGGTGGTGTCGGAGGAGAAGCGCTACTGCGGCAACTGCTCGGCGAAGGTCGGGCGCGGTGACGCCGGTCCCGAGGGCGTGTGCGAGAACTGCGGCACGCCGTATTCGTTCGTGCCGAAGCTGCGGCCCGGTGACCTCGTCGGCGGGCAGTACGAGGTGCTGGGCGCGCTCGCGTACGGCGGGCTGGGCTGGATCTACCTCGCGCAGGACCACAACGTCAACGACCGCTGGGTCGTCCTCAAAGGACTGATCGACGCGGGCGACGCGACGGCGACGGCCGCGGCGGTGAACGAGACCCGCTTCCTGGCGGAGGTCGAGCACCCGAACATCGTCAAGATCTACAACTTCGTGCAGCACCCGGACCCGCAGACCGGGCACTCCGTCGGCTACATCGTGATGGAGTACGTCGGCGGGCAGTCGCTGCGGCAGCTCGCGCTCGCGCACTACCGCAAGGCGGGCAGGCCGGAACCGCTGCCGATCGCGCAGGTCATCGCGTACGGGCTGGAGATCCTGCCCGCGCTCGGTTACCTGCACAGCCAGAACCTGCTGTACTGCGACCTCAAGCCGGACAACGTCATCCAGACGCACGAGCAGCTGAAGCTGATCGACCTGGGTGCGGTGCGGCGCATCGACGACTACTCCAGCCCGCTGTTCTTCACCACCGGCTACAGCGCACCGGAGCTGGCCTCGCAGGGTGCGTCGGTGGCGTCCGACCTGTACACGGTGGGCCGCACGCTCGCGGTGCTGAGCTTCGAGTTCAACGGCTACACCACGAAGTACAAGGACTCGCTGCCCAGCCCGGACGAGGTGCCGCTGTTCAAGCTGTTCGGGTCGTACTACCGGTTCCTCAAGCGCGCGACGCACCGCGACCCGGACCGCCGGTTCATCACGGCCGAGGACATGGCGGACCAGCTCGCCGGGGTGCTGCGCGAGATCATGGCGCTGGGCACCGGAAAAGCGCGGCCGGGTGTGTCCACTGTGTTCGGTCCGGAGACCAACACGTTCGGCGTGGACATCGTGGTGCCCGAGCCGGGGAAGCCGGTGGAGCTGCCCAAGGGTGAGGACGTCGTGGGTGGCCTGCCGATCCCGCAGGTGGACACGAGCGACCCGGCGGCCGGTGTGCTGGCGACGACGACGGCGCTGGACCCGCAGGGCGCGATCGACGCGTTGATCGGTGCGCCGCGGCAGTCGATCGAGGTGCGGCTGCGCATCGTCCGCGCCCGCATCGAGCTCGGCGAGCTCGCGGAGGCGAACCGGCAGCTGCAGGCCGCGCAGTACCTGGCGATCCGCGCGGGCTACCCGCATGACTGGCGGATCGACTGGCATCGCGGGCTGATCGAGCTGGCCGGCGGGCGGCAGCGCGTCGCGCAGGTGGCGTTCGAGGCGGTGTACGACGACCTGCCGGGTGAGATCGCGCCGAAGCTCGCGCTGGCCGTGAGCGCGGAAGGCGTCGGGGACTACTTCGCGGCGTCGCGGCTGTACGAGCTGGTGTGGCGGACGGACCGCAGTTACGTGAGCGCGGCGTTCGGCCTGGCCCGCGTGTACCTGGCGCAGGGCGCGCGGGCGAGCGCGATCGAGGTGCTGGAGTCGGTCCCGTCGTCGTCGACGCACTACGTGGCGGCGCAGGTCGCGGCGATCAAGATCAAGACGCGCGCGACGGGCAACGGCCAGGTGACCGAAGGCGATCTCGCGGACGCGGGCGCTCGCTTGGAGAGGCTCACCCTGGACGCGGAAAGCCGCACGCGCCTGACGGCGGAGGTGCTGGAAGCGGCGTTCGAGTGGGTCCGCGCGGCCCCGCCGAACCACACGACGAACACGCGGGTGCTGGGCTGCCGCCTGTCCGAACGCGACGTCCGGTTCGGCCTGGAGCGCTGCTACCGCACCCTGGCCCGCGTCGCCCACACCACGGAGGACCGCATAGCCCTCGTCGACCGCGCCAACGCCATCCGCCCCAGGACGCTGACGTAGCGCATCACGGGTTGATGCGGTCCTGGGCCTGCTGGAACTTGGACATGGCGTCCGGGTCACCGTGCGTGGTGAAGTGCTCGAAGCTCACCTCGACGAACAGCGCCCGCGCCCGCACGGCGACCGGCCCGTCCTCGGCGTCCAGGCGGCCTTCGGCGCTCGCGTAGAGCTTGCGCCCCGCCACGCCGTCGACCTTCGCCGTGATGAACAGCGTCGAGCCGACCGACACGGGCCGCACGAAGTCCGTCTCCAGCTTCCCCGTCACGGCGGGACGGCGCAGCAGGTTGCCGACCGTCGAGCCGAGCGCCTCGTCGAACGCGCAGGCCAGCAGCCCGCCGTGCGCCAGCCCGGGCGCGCCCTGGTGCGCCTCGGTGACGGTGAACTGCGAGTGCACCAGCGCGTGCTCGCCCATCGCCGACCGCATGTGCAGGCCGCCGTCCACCTCACCGCAGCCGAAGCACTGCTCGTAGTGCATCGCGAGCTTCGTGCCCGCCTGCGGCGCGTCGGGGTGCGGAGCCGGCGTCTCGGTCTCGACGGGCGGCCAGGGAGTGGACTTCATCCGCCCAAAGTAACTCTTCACGCCCCGAAAATCCCGCCCGTCCCGCGCTCGAAGAGACAAGGACCACGAGAAGCGGGAAAATCACTACCTGAACTCAGGATGCCACTAAGGTCGCAACCTTGACCGCTGGTACGGAACTGAAAGAGGAGGTCGGGGCGCATGGCGGAAACGGCGGCTCAGGAACCGGAAATCGACCAGAGAACGGTCAAGCGGGCGGTCATCGCGTCCGCGATGGGTAACGCCACAGAATGGTACGACTACGGTGTGTTCACGTCCGGGGCGATCGCCACGGCCATCGGCACCGTGTTCTTCCCCGGTGAGGGCAACGCGGTGCTCAAGTCACTCGCGCTGGTCGCCATCGGGTTCGTGGTGCGGCCCTTCGGCGGCGCGTTCTTCGGCCCGCTCGGGGACAAGATCGGCCGTCAGAAGGTGCTGGCCATCACGATCCTGCTGATGTCGGGGTGCACCTTCCTCGTCGGCTGCCTGCCGACCTACGCGGGTGGTTACGCGATCGGGATCGGCGCGCCGGTCCTGGTGCTGTTGCTCCGCCTGATCCAGGGCTTCTCGACGGGCGGCGAGTACGGCGGCGCGGCGACGTTCATCGCCGAGTACGCGCCGACGAGGCGCCGCGGGTTCTTCGGCAGCTTCCTGGAGTTCGGCACGCTGTCCGGTTACGTGCTGGGCAACATCGTCGTGCTCGCGGTGACGCTGTCGTTCACCTCGGAGCAGGTGTCGAGCTGGGCGTGGCGGATCCCGTTCTTCATCGCGCTGCCGCTCGGCCTCATCGGCCTGTACCTGAGGAACAAGCTGGAGGACACGCCGGAGTTCCGCCGGCTGGAGAAGGCGGGCGAGAAGGCGGAGAAGGCGCCGCTGAAGGAGACGCTCTCCCGCAACTGGCGGATGATCCTCAACCTGATCGGTATCGTGCTGCTGCTCAACATCGCGGACTACATGCTGCTCACCACGATGCCGACGTACTTCACGGACACGTTGAAGATCAACGACAACACGTCCACCGTGATCATCATCTGCGTGGAGCTGGTGCAGATGGCGTTGATCGCCCCGCTGGGCGCACTGTCCGACCGGATCGGCCGGAAACCGCTGCTGCTGACGGCCGCGATCGGCTACATCGTGCTGAGCTACCCGTCGATCAAGCTGATGCAGAGCGGCAACACCGCGCTGCTGGTGGTGGGTTTCGGCATCGTCGCGCTGCTGCTGGTGCTGATGCTCGCGGTGATCGGGTCGACGTTCCCGGCGATGTTCCCCACCCGCGTCCGCTACGGTTCGTTCGCGATCGGTTACAACGTGTCCACTTCGATCTTCGGTGGCACGTGCGGGGTGATCGTGACGGCGTTGATCCACGGCACCGGCAACGAGGACTGGCCGGCGTTCTACCTGATGATCGCCGCGGCGATCGCGCTCGTGCCGATCCTCCGCATCCCGGAGACCGCGCGGGTGCCGATGGCCCGCATCGACGTCCAGACCGCGCCGGCCGAAGGGCTGCGCACGGCCTGACGCCGGTACTGCCAGGGCCGCGCTCTCCCAGGAGGGCGCGGCCCTTTCGCGTCAGTCGGTCTCGGTCCGGCGCGCGAAGTGACGCCGGGACCAGGCCGCCAACGCCGCCGCGATACCGAACGCCACGCCACCTTCGACGAGCAGCGCCGTGAACACCATGGTTTTCTCCTCCTCCGGGCGAAGCCGCACCCGAGGACGTTCATCGTTCACCGACTGCCCGGTATTTCAGGAGAACCTGACGTTGAGCCGTGATCTCGGCCACGGCAAGATAGGGGCACCGCTGAGGAGGAAGGGCGGCAGATGACCGACCGCAACGACAGCCCCGGGATCGCCGAGGCCGCGCGGCTGCTCGACGACATGACCCAGCAACTGACCCCGGTGCCCGCGTTCCTCGACGAGGAGACGATCACCGAGCGGATCGAACGCACGAAGGCCGCCGAGGAGAACCTCGACGGCCACGTGTTCTAGCGGGGGATCAGGCGCTCAGGGCCGAAAGCTTGGTCCAGTCGTCCCAGGAGTAGGTCCAGTCCGAGTAGTCGCCGTCCCGCGGCGACAACTGCTGGGTGCTGCCGGTGATCTCGACCGGGTCGCCGGTGAGCACGCCGTCGTAGTACTCCTTGGCGCGGGCGGGCGACAGGTTCAGGCAGCCGTGCGAGACGTTCTGCTTGCCCTGCGCCCACACCGAGGCCTGGAGCCCGTGGATGAACTCGCCGTTGTTGGAGATCCGCACGGCCCACGGCACGTTGACGTCGGTGTAGCCGTAGCGCGGGTTGCTCATCGAGTACGTCGGGTACTTCTCCATCACCACGTGCGTGCCGCTGTGCGTGACGCGGCCGGGGTCGGAGTCGAGGCCGTAGCTCACCGGGTAGTCGGCGATCTGCTGCCCGTCGCGGATGACCTGCATGCGGTGGGTGCGGGTGTCGCCCTTGACGATCTGCGAGCGGCCGATGGTGAAGGACGCCGAGACGTCCTGCTTGCCGTAGACGCCGTCACCGATCTTGACGCCGTAGATCTTCGCGGTCACGGTCACCTTGGTGCCCGGCTGGTAGTACTCCTTGGGGCGCCAGTGCACCTGCGTGTCGGACAGCCAGGCCCAGGAGCCCTCGGTCTTCGGCGTGGTCTCGACGGAAAGCGCTTTCTCCGCAGCGGCCTTGTCGGTCACCTTGCTGCTGAAGGTCAGCGCGATGGGCATCGCGATGCCGTAGGTCTTGTCGTCGCCGACGTTCAGGCTGCCGGAGACCTGGCGCTTCGGGCTCACGGTCGTGAACTGGCCGGACAGCTGGACGGGCTTGCCGTCGGCACCGGTCGCGGTGCCTGCCCAGGTGTAGCTCTTGCCGTAGCCGAGCACCTCGGTGGTCGCCCAGCTGCGCTTGTCCGCCGCGAGCTGGCCGGCGACCTGCTTGCCCTCGGAGTTGGTGAGGGTGACGGACTCGAGCTGCCCGTCGGCGACGGTCACCTTGACCGGATCACCCGGCGCGACGTCGTGAGCCCCGGCCGCCGGCTGGGTGGTGAGCTTGGCGGGGAGGGCCTCCGCTGCGCTGCCACTGCCTCCCGCCGGGGGCTGGCTGGTCGGCGTAGGCGCCGGATCGCCCGAGCAGGCGCCGAGCCCGAGTGCGGCGGCCAGTCCCAGCGCGACGAGCGCGGCAGGCAGGCGACGTGCGGTCCTGAGTGATCTCACCAGTGATGCCCCTTCTCCCCTTTTGCCTGAACAGACGTCGAACGGGTGGTCATCGTTGACGTCCGTTCGGGTGATCGACGTCACGTCGCCTGGACTGCTCGGGCAGATGATCAGCCTAACGGGTGGAGTAGCCGTCGCTGTGTCACCGGATTGCGACGTTCCGGTGACATCGAGGAACGACGCGGAAGGGGCTTTCGCTTTCGTCAGATCTCGGTACGCTTCCCCCTAGGCCGTCGTTTTGCGTGTTCGTGGCTTCACACTCGCGGAACTTCTGACGCGAGCCATGAGCCGGACACGCTCTTCGCTCGTCTCGTTGGAACCGCCCGGGGCGGCCCGGGTGTCGCTGCGGTGGCGCTCGATGCGAAGTAACAAGGAGTAAAGCGGTGGCGCAAGGCACTGTGAAGTGGTTCAACGCCGAGAAGGGCTTCGGCTTCATCGCCCAGGACGGCGGCGAGGGCGACGTTTTCGTGCACTACTCGGAGATCGATGGTCGCGGCTTCCGCACCCTCGAAGAGAACCAGCGGGTTGAGTTCGAGGTCGGGCAGGGCCAGAAGGGCCCGCAGGCCCAGAAGGTGCGCGTCATCTGACGCTCCCTGCATGAACGTGACGAGCCCCCGGCGGTTTCCGCCGGGGGCTTGTTCGTTGTCGGGGTGGGGTTCGCGCAGGGCTCGGGGGTGCTCCGGCGCGGAGGGCGGGGGTCAGGACCAGCTGGACTTCTCGAAGAAGTGCTGGTCGGTGTCGGCGGTTCCGGCGTGGTCGGCGAACTGGCGCCGCTGGCTCGACGCGGCCTGGGCTTCCCAGGACAGGCGCTCGAGGACCCATTCACGGGCCAGCGCCTGCGGCGAGGTGCCGCGCTCCTCGGCGAGGTCGCGCAGCTGGGAGCTGGCGACGAGGTTCATGCGGAGCTGGTAGACCTGCGCTTCGCCGAAGCGCTTGCCGGTGCCCGTGCTTTCGGGTCCGGTGGTCTCGGGCGCGAGCGCGGCGAGGTAGCTGGTCAGCTCGTGGTCCTCGACCGCACCTTCGGTCTCCTTGGCCGGTGTGTTCCGGTGGCGACCGGGGTTGACGGCCTTGAGGTCGGTCCGCGTGTTGCCGCGGCGTCCTAATGATGGAAGAGGCACCCGGCCACGATAACGTTTGGATCTCGGCAGTCTGCTAAGTGTGACCCAAACCACAGGTCGCTACTCCATCCGAGCGCGGATTCCACTCACATGCAGCAAGCCGCGGTTCGCTTCGGGTGATCGCCCCTGATCAGCACGTTGAGGATCAACCATCACGCGGGGATGTTGGTCCAAGTTCCACGACGCTGCGAAAGCGGGAGCGGAAATGGAGTGGCCCCCGCGCCAGGGGGAGGAACGCGGGGGCCGGAGGGGATCTCCACAGGCGCTGACCGGGGGTGTGTCAGCACGTCGATTGTTACATGGAAGGGGCCGTGTTCGCGAGTGGTGAACGGGAAAAAGTCAGGCGGAGCGTCATGTTCCGGTCGCCGGGCGTTCACCTGGCTTTGTGGCTCTGCGTGGGCGTTTCCGCGAGCGAGGTTCACTCTGCGGGGGGCTGTGGTGCCCTGTTTTCTCTGGTTAGCCTCGCGCCAAGTTGCTTGTACTAAGCGTTTGGAGGAGCGATGAGCGGGTCTGTGGAAGTGCGACAGTTCCTCCTTCGGTACGAAGGCGGTGACGCCGGCGGCGGCATGGGCGGCGTGCCTTCGCAACGCGGTGGCCAGACCGAGGCGCCCCGCGTGTCCGACGACCAGGTCCGGAGGGCGCGCCTGGCGGTGGCGGCAGGCGCCCTCGACGCCGAGGACTGTGCTCAGCTGCTGGACATGCTGGGCCTCATCCCCGACGAGGACGGCACGATCCCCGCTCAGCGCTGATCCCCGGGTGTCTTTTGCAGGAAGGCCGACCAGGGGCACACCCCCTGGTCGTACCCCTGGTCAGCCTCCGCGCGGAAGCTATCGATGTGCCCGGCCGCCCGGCAACCGGTTTTCCGGGCGGAAGAGTGATCAGGGCCACTGCTCCACCGAGACGCCCGATTCCGGTCGCCAAGGCGGGTGTCGAGGGCTGTTTCTGCAGGTAGACTGGGGTTTCAGGCGTTAGGGGATACCGGGTTGGAGCCCGGTTCGGACGTGCCCTATGCTTGTAATCGCTCCCGGGGGGACCTGAGAGCACGGTCGGTCGGTTAGCCGAAACCGATCGAGCTCCCATCGTCCAGCGGCCTAGGACTCCGCCCTTTCAAGGCGGCAACGCGGGTTCGAATCCCGTTGGGAGTACGCAGTACAAGCAAGGCCCTGTGGCGCAGTTGGTTAGCGCGTCGCCCTGTCACGGCGAAGGTCGCGGGTTCGAGTCCCGTCAGGGTCGCAACAGCGTCTGGCACGTCGCCGGCGTTTCCGGCCAGGTAGCTCAGTTGGTACGAGCGTCCGCCTGAAAAGCGGAAGGTCGCCGGTTCGACCCCGGCCCTGGCCACGTCAACTACCAGCGCAAACAGGCCCCGCCGATCACGGCGGGGCCTGTTTCGCATCCGGGCGCGTTGCAGTTCTGGTTGCAGTTGCCCCTTGTCAGGGCTTCCAGAGGTACCCGTTCAGCCGGTCCGCGATGTCGCGCCGGAGTCCGCCGGTGATGTGCTGGTACCGCTTTGCCATCGCGGTGTTCGACCAGCCCATGAACTCCATGACCGCCCGCTCCGGCACACCGAGCACGAGCAGCACCGTCGCGGCCGTATGGCGCGCGTCATGCAGGCGAGCCTCCCGCACCCCGGCTTCTTCCAGCAGCGCCTTCCACTCGTCAAGGTCCCGGCGCGGGTCCAGCGGCTTTCCGTTCGGCTGGGCGAACATCCACCCACCCTCGTGCCACTCCGACCCGGCGAGTTCGCGTTCCTTCGCCTGCTGCTCCTCGTGAGCGATGAGGAGTTCGTAGAGCCGGTCCGGCAGCACGATCCCGCGTTTGCCTGCTCGCGACTTCACCTCCACTTCGACCAGGCCGCCCCCGTGCCGCTTCGGGCACCAGCGCGCATGGCTCGTGCAGTCCGGCGGACATGGGGGTGGGCAGGGCTTCCGCTGATGGCGTTTGCAGTCCTCCTTGCAGGGCTTCGTCTTGTGGTACTTCGCTCCGCACTGGTGAGGGTTGTCGCACCCGTGCTTCCACGTCTGCCGCTGCAACTGCTTGGCGATGCGGAGTGCCTTGTTCTTCTTGTCGAGGCGCGCCCACTTCAGGCCGATGGTCTCGCCCTGCCGCGTCCCGAGTGCCAAGGCGAGAACGAAGCGCACCCCGTTTCGACGGGAAAGCGCGGTCGCGAGCAACTGCCCGATCTCGTCGGCCTCGAACGGCTCAATCTCCGTCTCTTCCAGGCGAGGCGCCTTTGCCAACTCGACCGGATTTCGCACAATTCGCCCGCGCCGCATCGCCTCGCCGAACGCCGTGCGCGCCGTGCGATGCACCTGGTGCGCAGTTCCGGCCTTGAGACCGGAGGCCAGCATCTTCGCGTACAGCTTCTCGAAGTGCTCCGGCTCGATCTTGTCGATCCGGTGTGCCCCGAGGTTCGGGATCAGGTGCCGGTACACCGCGGTGCGGTAGGCGTTCGCCGCCTTGTGGCGGACGGAAGGTGCGGCGATGTTCTCGAACCAGTGCGTAAGCCACTTCTCGACGGTCCAGGCGCGACCCGGCTTCTTCACCTTCCCGCTGTCGCGCTGCTTTTCCAGCTCGCGCACGGCCTCGATCGCTTCGGCTTCGGTCTTGCGCTGGACGTGGCGCCGGTCGGGCTTGCCGTTGTCGCGGACGCCCATGGTGACCCAGCCGTGCCATTTCCCGTCGCTGCCTTGGTAGATGGAGCTGGCGCCGTTGGGCCGGCGGGTGCCTTCAGGTCGTTTCTTGCGTGGCACTTGTCGTGTTCCCCCTGTGTTGGTCAGGCTGCTTCGGGCTGGTCGTTGGCGAGTTGCTGGACGTATGCCTCCAGTGCGGCGAGAGGTACGCGGCGGAGGTGGCCGATTTGCACGGTGGCGATGTGCCCGGCCTTGATCAGGGCGTACATGGTGGTGCGGCCGATCGAGAGCGCGCGGGCGGCGTCTTCGACCTTCAGCAGAACGCGGCGGGAGTTGGTGTGGGTGGTGGTGTCCATCTGGTGGTGCTCCCCGAGGTCGTGGCGGCGCTGGCGATGGCAGATGGCACGGTGTTCTCCTCTCGTCGTGCAGGGCGAACCCGTCTCGGTTCTTGACGGGCTACGAAGTTGACGAACTTACGAACTTTGGCCCTGACCTGCGGTTTTGCTGGCCCCAAAGTTCGTAGCTACGAACTTTGGGCTCGGTGTTTTCCCTGGTCAGGGGCAAAGTTCGTTAGTTCGTAGAGTTCGTGGGGTCGGGTGCGCGGGCGGTGTAGACCTCGGTGCCGCGTCCGCCTTTGCCGTCGGCGCGGGGGACGGTGGTGCGGGTGAGGGTTCCGGCGGCGAGCAGGGGTTCGAGCAGTGTGTTGATCTCCTGGGCTTTCTTGTTGCCGCCGAAGAACCCGACGGTGATGTCCTTCTTCGTGCGGCCGGTGGGTCCGGCTTCGGCGATCCAGGCCACCAGGCGGGCGGGGGTGGCGGTGTCGACGAACAGGGCGCGGGCGGAGTCGATGGCGTAGCGCACGAGCGCGGCGGCGGCGTGCAGGTGCGCGGCGTGGATGGCCGGGGTGCCGTCGAGGGCGGCGTGGATTCCGGCGATGCGTTTGCAGTAGGGCAGGGCGCGGGAGACGAACTGGGCGACCTTGGGGTGGTGGGTGTCGGCGTTGAACTCCAGGTACAGCTCCCGCCACAGCCCGGTCGCGTCCCCGGCGAGGTCGAGCACCCCGAGCCGCCCGCCCGCGTCCAGCCGTTCCGCCAGGCCGACCGCGAGCGAGCACACCAGGCCGGGGTCGGCGCCGACGCTGTCCGGGAGTGCTTTGGACCAGGCGACGGCGAGCGGTAGGAACCGGTTGTAGGTGCCTCCGGCCATGTCGGCGTCCGACAGCTTGGCGCGGAACTCGTCGGGGGTGATGTGGGCGAGGATGCCGATGTGCGACTCCGGCGCGATGCGGGCGTTGACGGTCAGAGTCGAGAGGTCCCCGCCTTCCCACGCGGCCCGCAGGATGTGGGAGAGGCTGTTGCCCTCGCGTTTCATGCGGGCCATGACTCCGCCCCACTCGTTCTCGAACGCCAGCAGCCGCAGGTCCCGCGGTTCGGCATCGGGGTCGGGTTCGGCCTCGTCGTCGAGCGCGAACCGCTGGGCCAGGCCCTCTCCGGAGGTGAGGCCGGATTTGATGTTGACGGTCACGAACTCTCCGTCCGTATCCGCGATGAGGCGGCGGGCGGCGGACCAGGAGGAGCCTTTCTTGCCGGTGTTGGTGTGGCCGATGATCAGCGGCCACACGAGCAGGGGGTGTTTGTCGTCCCCCGCCCGCACGTGCGGTCCCTGTCCGAGGTGGACGCCGGCGAAGCAGATCAGGGAGGCGAGGATCGCCACCGGGTCGGCTTCGCTGGTGGGTTCGAGCTGCCGCACGAGGTGTCCGAGGTAGCAGTCGAACACCGCCTCGTCCAGCGTGGGCAGCCAGGCGCGGGCGCGTGCCACCGCGGCGGCGGCGCGGGCCTCGAACTCGTCCGCCCCGGGCGGCACCGGGGCCGGATGGACCATCCGTAGCGGGCGGGGGTGGGTCATCGAGCATCACCTCAGAGGTCGTTCAGGGACGCGGATACGGCGGGTCACGCCGCAGTGGCGCCCGGTTCCGAACGCTGGCGGGCGCGGGCGCGGTGGACGGTGCGCGGGTTGATGTCGAGCCGGGCGGCGATCTCCTCCGCGGTCAGTCCCTCGCGGGTCAGGCGCGCGATGCGGGCGTCCCGGTCGCGGCGGGGCCGGGTTCCGCGGGAGCGGGGTGGGCGGGGCCGGGCTTGTTCGGTTTCCCCACCCCAGATCCCGAACCGTTCGTGATGGCGGCGGGCGAAGGCGCGGCAGTCCGCCGCGACGGGGCAGGCCGCGCACACCTGCCGCGCGGCGGCGATGGTGCGGTGGATGGCGGTGCCGCGTTCGGGGAAGAACAGTGCGGGGTCGGCGTCGCGGCAGGCCGCGTCGCGTTGCCAGGTCAGGTCTTCCCCGTCCCGCCCGATCCCGGCGGGATCGAGCGCGGGGAACGGGCGGGCGGCGGTCAGGCCGCGCGCGGACAGAGGGCGGGTCACCATGCGCGGAGTCCTTCGTACTTGCGGCGGGCGCCGATGGCTTGGCGGAGCACGCGCCGCTCCAGTTCCTTCTTGCTCGCGCGGCCCAGGCGGGACAGACCGAGTGCGGTGGCGAGAGCGAGCAGGTCGTCGTGGTCGAGGTTGAGGGCCCGCAGGTGGGCGGCGCCTTCGGTCTCGGTGGGCGTTGCTCGCAGCTGCGCCGCGACGGCGGTCGGGTCGAAACGGCGTTTGGTCATGAGCCCCTCCGGGTGGGTGTGCAGGTGAGGGTGTGGAGTGCGTGGCCTGTCACGCGACCTCCTTGCGGGCAACGGGATTCGAGGCGCCTTTGGTGAGTCCGGCGTCGACGACGCGGGCGACTTCGCGGGCGTGGGGTGGCCAGTGGCCGGGGCCGATGAGGGTGTTTCCGGCGGCGATCAGTTCGGCTCGCGCCAGGCGCGGGTCGATGAGTCCGGCGCCGATTTTGCGGCCGATGGTGTAGGCAGCGGAGGCGAGGACTTCGTTGTGCTGTCCGGGTTTTGCCCCGCGTACCCGCTCGCACTCGCCTCGGAGGGCGGCGGTGCCGTAGGCGCCGGGGTCACCGCCGCGGATGCGTATCGGGGTGGCCACGGTCTCGACGGGGCGTGGGGCGGCGGCTTGCACGAGCCAGGCGGGCAGCTCGACCGGGTCGGTGTCGTCGAGTAGCTCATAGGCGCCGTGCTTGGTGATGGAGCCGGGGGCCACCACGTATCCGCCTCCGGCGCGGGTGTCCACGCGGGGCGCGATGACGCTTTGGGTGTTGCGCAGCCGCACTCCGGGTGGGCAGCGGTAGTACCGGTGCTGACCACCGGAGGGTGTGGCCACGGTGTAGGTGTCGGGCAGCGGCCCGCCCCGCTCCGCCGCCAGCGCAGCGAGCGCGGTGGCGCCGTCGGGGCCGGTCTCGCCGCCTTTGGCCGTGTCGAGGTCGACGACGACCAGCCTGGCGGGGCCGGTGGCGAGGCCGATGTTCCAGGCGTCGGCGGCCCAGGCGCGGCGGATACGGGCGGGGTCGGTGGTGGCGCGGTTCTCCCAGTCCCGCACGGCGGGCTGCCGCTTGGTGCCCGGCCGCAGCGGGAACACGGGCCAGCCCATCGCGGCGAGGTAGAGCGCCCAGTCGGCCAGCGAGTCGCGGATGCTCACAAGGTCTCCTTCCGGTCGGTGTGTCCTTTCGCGACGGTGGATCACAGCTGGGATCCGGACAGCCGCCCGGCCTTGTCGAGCCGGAGGGCGGCGCGGTGGACGCGGCCCCAGTGCCGGGAGACCAGGCGTGCGGCCTCGCGGCGGGCGTGAGCCTCGCTGATGCCGGTGCCGCGGGCGAAGCGGCGGAACCCGGCGAGGTCGCTGGCGGCGCCGTCGCGGGTGAGGCGGCGGGCGGTGCCGAGGCCGTAGCCGTTCTTGGCGACGTAGCGGGCGGCGGCCTCGTGCCCGGCGAGGATCATCACCAGCCAGCCCAGCACGTTGTCCGGGGCGGGCTCGTGTTCGCGCGGGGTCATCACCCCGTGGTAGGTGCTGATGATCTTCACCGACTGGACGCGGCCTCCGGCGACGAGATGGGCGATGGCGTGCCCCGCCTCGTGGTGGGCGGTGATGAGCCGGTTGAACGCGATCTCGGGATCAGTGGCCATCGTGATGCCTCCTGACATGGACGACAGTGGCGGGCTGCCGGGCCGCCCGGAGACAGGGCACGGGCGGCCCGGCAGCAGCACGGGACAGCGCCACGGCGACGGGCCGGGGCGCTGGCGTGATCGCTGTCCGTGACTGAAACAGGGGTCGGGCAGCGAGGGAATCGGGAGGGAACGGGCGAGGGAATCGGTGGGCGGGAAGGGAAAATTCCCTCACCCGCTCCCTTGCCGCGTTCCCTAGGGTTGATCAGCGGCGATGCGGTGGAAGGGAACGTGCTGGCGGAGGGAAAACCCGCCCCGGACGGGCCGTGTGGGGCGGGTTTTCCGGTCGGGTCAGGCGTTCCCTCCCTCGCGGGCGGCGAGCGCCGCGTGAACACGCTCGGTGAAGACGGTGAGGACGCCGACCTTGGTCACCTTGCAGCCCTGGGCCTCCAGCCGCTCCCGCAGCTCATCGGCGGTGAGGCTTTTGTAGTCGCGGTGGCCGGGGGCGAGGTCCCGCAGGCGGGCGCACACGTCGGTGGCCTTGACCTTCTCCTCACCCGGCTTGAGGACGGCGGCGACGTCGGCGAGCAGGTCCCGGTGTTCGGGCTCGGTCAGCTCGCGGCGGCGCACCTGCCCGCCCCGCAGCTCGATCCCGCGCTCGACGAGCGCGGTTTTCTGCTGGTGGGTGAGGTTGTAGGAGCGCAGCAGCCCGTTGTGCTCCATGTAGCCGACCGTCACGGCGGTGCCGACGTCGTTGAGGGCCACGACCTTGCCCGCCTTCTTCACCGCGGGTTTGAGTTCCAGGGCCGAGAGCCCGTTCTCGTAGGCCTTCTCACCGAGCACGATGTTGTTGCGGGCCTTGTCACCGATGGCGAAACACGCCTTGTTCGTGGTGACCGCGACCAGGTCCCGCGGCAGTGACTGGTCCGACGGGGTCGGGGTGGCGAACGCCAGCACGATCCCGTATTTGCGGGCGGCGGAGTAGAACCGCACCATCTGGTTGACCAGCTCGCGGCGGTCTTCGGGCTTGTCCTGCCGGAAAAAGCTCTGGCACTCGTCCACCACGACGATCCGCGGCCGCAACCGCGCGTCCTTCTCCGCCGCGTCACGGGTGACGGCGTCGATGCCGTACTCCCGCAACAGTTTCCCGCGTTCGGCGAGGCTGGCGTGCAACTCCTCGATGTGGGTGCGGCACGCGTCGACGTTGGCGGCGGTGTCGCCCATCGAGATGAGCGAGGCGACCGGCCGCAACCACTCGTAGTCGTTGTTGTCGGCGAAGCAGAACACGTCGATGTCCACCACCGGATCGAGCACGGCCCCGGCGAGCAGGTCCTGCAACAGGGTCGACTTGCCGGAGCCCATGATCCCGGCGAGCACGAAGTTGCGTTCGAACACCGGCGTGTCCACCGGGTTCCAGCGGGCGTCGATGCCGACCGGGAACCCGGTCCAGAAGTCGGTCCGCCCGCCGTCGAGCAGCGGATAGTCCGGCACCGGTTCCCGCAGCGACCCCGGGTCGAGGACCAGGCACTTCATCGCCATCGGGTCGGTGTCGGCGACCTCGACCCACACCTCCTCCGGGCGGCGCCCGAGGTTGTGCGCCAGCACGCTCTTGCGGGCGTTGATGCTGGTCGCGGGCACCCCACCGGGCAGGCGAAGGGAGAATTCCCAGCCGTGCCCGACCGGCAGCGGCGGCTGCACCCACGTCGGCTGCACCGCGGTGCCCCAGCCTTCCTTGAACTTCTTGTTCAGCGCGGGGTGCCCCAGGTTGCGCAGCGCGTTCATGATCATGGACTCGTCCACCGCCGCGTCCAGGGAGACTGCGCCGGCGGGGGTGGCGGCCAGCCAGGCGGGGGTGTCGCCGTAGCGTTTGCCCTGCTGGTAGAGGTAGGCCAGCCCGGCGGCGGTGCCCCCGGCGACCAGGAACACCCCGTAGGCGGTGACGAACCACACCACGAACGCCACCGCGTTGAGCACCGCCGTGATCGGGCCCAGCACGTCGCCGATGTCGCCGTTGTGGATCGCCAGCACCACTCCGCAGGCCAGCAGCAGCCCGGTCACCCCGGCGGTGCCGATCGCCCCGGCCTTGATCCACTGGCCGGGGGCGCGCACCCAGTCCATCGTGCGCTCGTGGCGGCGCTGCTTCTCCGCCACGTCGCGGGCCTCCCACTCCAGCAGCGCCTCGTGGTTGCCCTCCAGCTCCGCGGCGCGCATCATCCGCTCGTAGCGGGAGGCGCCGTGGGCATCGCGCCACCGCTTCACGACCACCCGCACCCCCGCCACCGGATACGCCAGCCCGTGCCGGGCCAGGGTCTTGGTGACGTCGTGTCCCACGACCGTCTTCACACCCCGCACCACCGTGACCGCGTCCCGCCGGTAGGCGCGGTAGCGCTCGATCGCTTTCTGCCGCTGCAACGCGTTGTACTGGGCGGCGGTCAGCACCTCCCCCTCCAACACCTCCCCCTCGTCCGGGTCGGGGCGGGTGGTGGGCAGGTAGTGCACCCGCGCCAGCTCGCGGTTCTCCTCATGGTCGGTCATCGGGTGTCGCCTCCCTGGCGGTGTTCGTCCCGCAGCTGGCGGGCGTTTTTCGGGGAGCAGCGCAGCGCCTTGCGGATCGACTCGGCCGATGTCGGGTCGACCCGATCCGGGTTGGTCCGGATCGCCCGCGCGAGTTCGGCGCGCAACTGCTCGATCGACCGCACCTTCCGCCCGCCCGACGTGGTGCGGCGGGGTCGATCGGGGGTCGATTTGTGCTGCTCAGGCTCCCGGTCGAGGGTGGCGACGGTGCCGCCCTCGACCGAGTCACCCGGGGCAGGGTCGGGCTCGATCCCGCCCCGGGTGCTGGTGCTCGATCCGGTGCCGTGGATGGTGAGCAGGTCGGCCAGTTCGCGGTCCCAGTCGGCCGACTCGCTCACGGGCAGTCCGGGCACGATCGCCTGCTCCAGGCGTCCGCGCCGGGCGAGGACGTAGCGGCCCGGGGCGTACACGAGGCGGGCGGCGCCGTCGCGGTCGATCTCCGCCACGGCCTGCCGCACCGCGGCCCGCCGCACCCGGGTGATCTTGCGGGCGGCGGCCCGCTCGATCCGGGCGGTCTGCCGCTCGATCCGGGAGCGGCGCGGCGCGGCCAACGTGAGCTGGTGGGCGACCACCCCGGCGATCGAGGCGATGCCCATCACCACCCCGTGATCCCACGCCGCGGCGAGGCCGTGGACGAAGTTCAGGGCGAACGCCACCGCGGCGAACACCCACACCCCCGTCTGCAATCCGCCGGTGGGGCGGTGCGGTTCGCGGCGGCGGGAGATCACCACCGCGACCGCGAAGGCCCACATGCCCAGCTCGGTCAACCCGGGCAGCGCCATCCCGGCGCCGGTGCCGAACACCGCTTGTCCGTAGGCGGCCATCGCCGGGGCGGCCAGCACGAAGCTGAGCAGCGCGATGGGGTAGATCAGCAGCTCCACCACGTGCGTGCCCAGCCAGCCCCGCACCGCCCCGGCCACCGCCCGCAGCCGGGCGGACCGCTGCTCCTTCGCCTGCTGGCGGCGGGCGGCGCGGGCGTCGGCGTCCGCCCGCCGCAACTGGGCTTCGGCGGCGCGTTCGGCTATACGCACCTGGGCCGCCGCGGCGGCCTCTTCCCGCCGGACCTGAGCAGCCACGAGGCGGTCGGCGCGGCGCTGTTCCTGCCAGTTCGTCATGTCCACTCACCCCTCACCAGGTCGGTGATCAGGTCGGTCGCGGGTACGAGCGGCAGCACCGCCCGCACCCGCGCCAACCGGCGGATGTTGATGTCGCGCGCCCAGTCGTGGGCCTCGTCGCCGTGCGGCCAGTTCCCGGCGGCGACGGTCTCCCCGCCCGGGGTGGTCAGCACGACAGTCCAGGAGGAGGCGATGTCGGCGATCCGTCGCTGTTTCACCGGCCCTCACCCTCCACATCGGACTCCCCCGGCCCGGGACGGGCGGTGTCGCTGCGGGCGCGGAGGCGCTGGCGTGCCTCGTGCCCGGCCCACGCCAGCGCGGTCAGCACCGACAGCACCGAGAACCCGGGCCAGGTGGTCGCGGCGAGCGCGGCCGGGAGACCGATCCCGGTCAGCTCCCCCGCGTGCCAGCCCAGCCACGAGATGACCGTGGTGGTGCGGGTCGGGTGCGCCACCCGCGCATACAGGGCCGCGTCCCGGGCCCGCCGCACCTCAACCTCCGCGGCGGTGTCGTCGGGTCCACTGTGGTCAGTGGCGGGGGTGGTGTGGTGGTCAGGCGTGGACATTGGTGGCCTCCCCTCGACGGGCCTGCGTGGAATGAAAGAACTGGTTGACCGGCCCCGCCGGGGCCTGGGTGGACACCCTGGTGGCGAACCCGTTGACGCGGTGCAGCACGATCTCCAGCACCCGCGCGATGAGCACCAGCGGGATCCGGACCAGGTGCAGCAACAAAAACAGCGCCACCGCACCGGTGAACTTCAGCAGCACCCACGTGCCGCGCCGCTCCAGAACCTCGAACACGCTCATGGCCGCACCCCCGCCTGGCGGTCGATCAGCCAAGCCTGGGCGGAGAACGCCTGGACGGCATCCCAGAGCGCGTCGAACAGCTCCAGGGCTTGCCCGTAGAGGGCGTCGGTGATGAGCACCTCCGGTGCAGTGGAGCCGGTCCGGGCCTCGGCGGTCTCCCGGATGACGTCGATCCACTCACCCACGGCCTGTTCCGCCTGCCTTAGCTGGGTGAGCGCGTGCTTGTGGGCCTTGCTCATCGCTGATCACTCCCGTGGTGGAACACGACGTGGGCGGCATAGCCGATCTGGTCCAAGGCGTGTCGGGTTTGGTGCGGTTGGTGCACCACCCACACCAGCCCGACCACCAGGGCGGCCAGCGCGAGCGTCTTGCGCAGGGTGTTCTTCTTGGGCAGGGCCAGCAGGTTCTTCTTGCTCATGCCGAGGTCTCCGTTCCGGAGTGATCAGGGAGGGAGGTGAACAGGTCGGTCTGCCCGGCGGGAATCCACGTGCCGGCGTGCCACACCGCGTCGGCCGCGATGCCCTCTTCGGCGCGGATCTCCGGCTCGGTGTCGGCCAGCCAGGCGGCGCGGTCGGCCTCGGGGGCCTCCCGCCAGCGGCGCCCGGTGGTCGCCTCGTAGCGGCGGATGGCCAGGGTCTTCAGGCGCGCGGGGCTGGCGCCGGACGGGATGCCACTCATGCCGGTTCACCGGCGCGGGTGGCCGTTTCCCGGTCGGCGAGGCGGTCCAGCAGCCGGGCCTCAGCCCGGTGCCGCAGGGCGTGGCGGGTGCCGCCTTCGCTCTGGCCCCAGAACACCGCACGGGCGCGGTGCCAGGCCGCCAGCTGCCGCAACCGGTCGGCGACCAACTGGGCCGCGGCGGTGGTGATCAGGGTGTTGAGCCGCTCGGGGGTGTAGCAGACCAGGCCGTCCCCCTCGACCACGTGCAGGTCGGCGGCGGCGCCGCACTCGCAGGTGACATCGGGGTCCGGGCGGGCCTGCTCGCACAGCAGGCAACGGAAAACAGGGCTGTCCATGATGGAGGGTCCCTTCCGGGAAATCATGACTGGCAGGGCGAAAAAGGGGTCCCGGCGCGGTGTCTCAGGCATGGCGGTTCGGGCGCACCGCACCGGGACCAGACGGGAATGTCCGAGTCAGAACAGGGCGGCCAGCTGCCGCAAGCACGCGGCGCGCGAGCAGTGCCGGACCGTCCCCGTGGTGCGGGTGGCCTTCCGCCCGCACACCGCACAGTGGTTTTTCACCGCCTGCCGGGAGGTGGCGGCGATGACGCGGCCCTCGCCGCGGGACGCGCCCCACTCCACCGAGGCGTCCCACACCTTCTTCAGCGCCCCCATCAGCCCTCACCCGCCCGCACCGAGTCGATGACCCACTCCACGAACGACCGCGACGCCGCGGCACAGTCCGGTCCGAGCTGGGTGTACAGGTAACGGGTGATCTCCGCGACGGAGTGACCGTCGCGATGACGCCAGGCGATGACCTCGACCGCACCGGCGACAAGGTCAATCTGGAAACCGGTCCGCTGCGATGCCCGGTGCAGCAGCTGTTGTGACACCATGGGCGTCCTTCCCTTCGGGTCCTGTCGTGGCTGGCTGGGAAGACCCGGCGCGGCGTTCTCGTTCTTGGCGGTTCGGGCCGCCGCGCCGGGGTCCTTCGTGATCAGGTAGCGAGTCATGCGCGCCCCTTCCGGTGCCGCGCCTGGGTCAGCGCCCAGTACTCCGGGCTGCCGATGGGCGGGCACGCGCACGGCGCCTGCTCGCACAACACGCACCGCACCTGCGAGGCGTCGAGCTGACCGGAGGCGTAGCGGCCGAAATCGGGCGACCAGACGACACCCCACGTGGTCTTCTTTTCGGTCATCGCGAGCGAGACTCCTTCCGGTTGCGGGCCTGTGCGGCCCACTCCTCCGCGCTGCCACACACCCCCGCCGGATGCGTGCCCCGCACCCGCGTGCACCGGCAGTCGCACAGCTGCAGGTACTCCTCCTCCGACACCGGCCGGGACCGGCGGGCCGTCTTCGCGGCCCTCACGCCGCCTGCCCCTCGTATCCGCCCAGCATCACCGGGGCAGTGCTGAACGCGACGGCCTCGTGCAGGCCCCGCAGCACCTCCCGGTCCGAGCGGCGCCGCACCCGCGCGTCCCG
The DNA here is from genome assembly GCF_900114035.1 of Amycolatopsis sacchari. Taxonomy (GTDB): domain Bacteria; phylum Actinomycetota; class Actinomycetes; order Mycobacteriales; family Pseudonocardiaceae; genus Amycolatopsis_E; species Amycolatopsis_E sacchari. The sequence goes on from NZ_FORP01000008.1 coordinate 168,055, forward strand.
CTCCCGCGCCCGGTCCGCCGCGGCCCACTCCCGCTCCGCCTGCTCCACCAGCGCGTCGATCTCCGCGACCTCCGCCGCCACCTCGTCCTCCCTCACAACCTCGGCAATGTCCTCGTCCAGCTGCGCGAACAGCACCTCGCTCGCCGCCTCGCTGGTGATCCGCACGTTCCGCATCACGCGGCCCTCCCGAACGTCTCGCTCCACACCGCGTCCGACCGCAGCTGCGCGGCCTGCCACCGCTCGAACGCCAACCCCGTCCGCGTCACCGCGGCCCGGTGCGCGTCCTCCGCCGCCGCCAGCGCGACCCGGTAGCCCGCCCGGCCCGGCTGCTCACGCACCAGCTGCCGCAACGACGCCACCCGCGTCGCCAGCCGCACCATCTCCTTCCGGGCCGCGAGATAACCCCCGGCCGCCTGCTCCTCCGACAAACGGAAAGCCGCCAAAACAGGGCCTTCCGTCACGCTCGTATCCATAAGAGTCCCTTTCGCTGAAGAATGGGGAAACCGTCATCAGTGGTAGCCCCCGGCGTGCCCTCATCGCCCTCAAATCGTGGCCACGCGCTATTCGCGAGCAGGGCGGATACGGCGGGGCAACGATTTCGTCGAGGGTGGTGAGGGCCACCGGCAAACACCACAAAAGGGTGTTCACGCGCGCCGTCCACCAGTCATTCCCCGCACCTTGCGGTGCGGGCAGCGGACCAGAAAAGACGGCCGAAATTTCTATCAATCACTCTGAATTTCTCCGACCAACAGCCCGGTTTTCCAAGTCCCTCTCGGGTGATTCCGGGAGGTCTCGGGCGGCGGGGTCCGGTAGCGGCTCGGTGGAGAGCAGGCCCGGTGCACGGCCACCCCGTGGTGCTGTTGTCGTCGGCGGGATCGGACCGCCTCGCTTGTCGCCTCGGCGACTGGCGCACCGCTGACGTTAGCGCAACTACTAGCGCTAATAAAAGCGGCTTACGGGCGTGGAACGCCCGCGGTCATGGCGTCGTTGTGGAGATAGCGCTACTATTTGCGCTGGTAGAAGTGCCCTAGAGGAGGCTCGATGGCGAAGCGCTGGGACGCCGTAGCCGACGCGATAAACACCCGTTTGGAGCAGCTCGGGATGACCCAGGCTGAGCTTGCGAGCAAGTCACGGGTGAGCGTCGCCACCGTCCGCGAGATCCAGCACGGGGTTGCCAAGCGGCGGAGCCCGCGCACCCTGGCGGCTCTGTCCGAGGCGCTGAAATGGCGCTCGGAATACCTGGAACAAGTCGCGGACGGGCAGTCCTTTGACGCCAGGCCGGAGCGGTCGGCCGAAGGCGATCGAACGACCCGAACTGCTGACAACGGCGAGATCGCCACATTGCGTCAGAATCTGGAGAGCTTGACAGCCCGCGTTGACGAGATCGAACGCCAACTCGCGGGCCGGCGAGGTTGACCCGTCGCGCCTGCCGGGCGCCGCGACGGCCCCTCGCGTCTTTGTCGCTGCTGTGCTCATGAGAACAACGATCGCCGCTCGACAGCTGAACGTCCAAGGTCCTGCTGTCCTATCCGGACCGGCATCATGACGAGGTGGCATACGCCCAGGTCAGCGGTGATGGGACAGCGCTTCAACCTCTGATCGGACCGGCAAAATTTCTGCCCCAGGAAGGGAAGGCCCTGATGCAGGCTGACGGATCGTGGCTGTCCTCGCGGACGGTGGACCTGGAGATCAATACCGGCTTGCTCGCGGAGGTCTTGCGCGAATACCGGAAGGCCAAGGGACTCAGTCAGGCGGACCTGGCGCAGATTCTCAACCTCGATCAATCCTACGTATCCAAGATCGAGAACGGGCAGCGCCAGGTGCGCGACCTGGAGACGCTGGTCCGGATCGCGCAACAGCTCAACATCTCGCCGAACGAGCTGGGTGTTTCGAGCGAGCTGCTCCAGCCGGTGTCCTCGCCCTCGACGTCCATCCTGGTCGGCGAGGTTGACACGGTCGAGGTGAACCAGGCGGAATGGCGGCGCGTGCGGCGCCATCTCAACCGAAACCGCGGCGAGTTGGCCAAGCTGGCGGCCGACCTCTACCGCCCGGAAGCACGCATCAGCGACGCACCGTTCATCGCCCGCCGTGAGTGGATGCCGTCCGCGCCAGTCCCGCTCGAAGACATCCAGCTTGAGTGGCTCGACCATCCGGGGCCGATCGCGGTGACTGGCACGGAGCCGGAAGCGTGCGCCATGCTGCCGCTCCGGGCACCTGGGCGGCGGTTCGAGCGCTACACCTCCGCGATCCGCTACCTCGACAAGCCAGCCCTGTTCGAGAACCGCACCAGCTACCGCCTGCTCGGTGTAGACCTCGCGGCAGACGTGCCGCGGATGAAGTTCTGCCTGGGCACCTACTTCGACAAGCTGGACGTCTCCGAGGCCATCGCGCACGAGCTGGCGGCTGCACAAGAGGACGCGAAGAAGGGGGAGCGGCCGACCTGGAGCGACCTTCCGCTAAGGCACCTCATCGGCGACCCGTTCGACCTTGAACGGCGCGCGGTCATGCCCGCGATCGAGACCCTGACCCTCCGCCGCTCCCGCGAGACCGGCAAGGCGACGTTCTTGCTGCACTGGCGCGATCCGGCCAAGGTCGCGACCGCAGCGGGCATCTACGGGCTTATCCCGGCGGGGGAGTTCCAGCCCTCGACAGTCGCCGGATGGGACAAGGAGAACGACTTCGACCTGTGGCGGAACATGGTCCGCGAGTACTCCGAGGAGATGCTGGGCGAACCGGAGCGCGACGGCACATCGGGCCAACCGCTCGACTACGACAACTGGCCCCTCTATCGGCAGCTGCAACAGGCGCGGGACGCGGGCAAGGTGTCGGCCTACTGCCTTGGCGTCGGGCTCGACACGCTCACCCTCACGGCCACGATCCTCACCGTTACCGTGATCGACGACGACGTATTCGACGCCCTATTCGGCGAGTCGGTACAGGTCAATGCCGAGGGTGTGCTGGTTACGGCTGCTGACTCGACCTCGGTGTCGGAAGGCGTGCCGTTCGATGAGGAGTGCGTGACGCGGCTGCTCACGAAGGAGCCGATGGCTTCGCCTGGTGCGTGCATCCTCGCCCGATCCTGGCGTTTCCGCGAACAACTTCTGACCTAGTCCGAACCTTTCTGCCGCCTCATGGCTCAGTGTCGAGTCATCAGGTCGGTCAGCCATCCGATGACCAGTTTGGCGTTGTGGGCTTGCCAGGCCGGATCGTGTAGCGAGGCGAGGTGGAAGCCGCGGTAGGTGCCGAACCCTGCGTTCTCCAGCAGTGCCGCGAGCACGGCCGACAGTCGTTCACGGTCGGCGGGGTCCTCAAAGCGCCGCCTCCGCAGCTCTGAGTGCGGATCGGTGTCCACGACCGCGAACCTGCCTAGCGGTCGTGCTGTGTCCAGTGCCGTCGCGAGCAGCGGAATTGTCATGTCGCAGTGCTGCTGCCAGGGCGCTCCTATCTCGATCTCGCGCACCACGATCGCGGCCGGCGGGCCTGGCAGCAGCGTCGTCTCCAGCTCATCGACCAGTCGCGCCTGTGGGCGGTCGGCGACCACGTCGGCGAGCAGTTCGACCACGTTGCCCAGCTGCCAGCGCGCCAGGAGGTCGTGTTCCTGGCGCAGGTCGACCAGCACGAGGTTGACCTCACCGACTCGGCGCCACCACGGTGGGCAGTCTCCGAGCTCATCGTCGACGAACACGGACACCTTGCAGGGCCGATAGGGCTCGTCGGCTCCGAAGGAGTCCAACGACCGGTCCTGCTCCAGTCGAGCCTTGATCGCCAGTGGGTTCACCGGGAGTCGTTCCACGGGGGCTCACCTCTCCTCACCTGCGGGTTTTCTCCCGGCATCATGCCTTGTTGATAGTAATTTCACTAGTCAGATAGTGACAATAATGATCTTGTCTGTCTCTTCGACGCTAGAGCAGCTAGACCTAACCGCCGTGCCGCCAGCAGCCGAGAAACCGCCCGTCAACGAGTTCCTGGGCGCCCTGGGCACACGGCTGCGCGAGTTCCGCCAGGAGCGGGACTTGACCTTGCAAGAGCTGGAGGAGCTGACGCAGGTCCCTTGGTCGATGATCGGCGCGATCGAGCGTGGCCAACAAAACACCGGCATCACGACCATCGCGCGGCTCGTGAACGGGCTCGGGGTCGGATTTCAAGCCCTCATGGACGGTCTCCCAGAGCCGCCGCCTCCCAAGCCGCGTCAGCGGCGGGGGCCACGCGTTCCGAGATCGAGGTAGGGCAGCACTCGTCTGCATTGCAGTAAGCCACGGCTCTGCTGCGGTGCTCACACTCGTTCGACGGTTTGGCCACACTTCCGGCTGTCGAGCGTGGGACGGTGGCGGATGTATGCCCACCTTGTGCACATGTCGAACACATGTTCTAACGTGGTGGTGTGTGCTGGCCGGGTGGGGGAAGCACCCGGCCAGCACACACCAGCAGAGGTGACGCGGGGACGGGCGAGGGTCGCGTGGCACGGTCAGGTTCGCAGAAGGAGTTCGGCTCGATCGTTCCCGTGCGGCCTCGGATGGACGACGACGGGCGCTGCCCGTGGGGGCATGACCTGGCAATCGGCGGCTGCACCAGCAGCTACTCCCACCTGTACGACCTCCCCGTCACGTACTGCGCAGCCTGCCGCACGGCGCGTCGACGGGGTGCCTGGGCAGAGCTGGACCCGGCGGAGCAAACCACTAACCAGACGGCCCCCCAGCAGGGGCTCGCATTGATCGCGGTCCCACCATCCCGGCGCGCTGGCATCGGCCGGATCGAGGTTCGACTGGACCGCGAACGCCTGGGTTACGTGGGCCTGGCCCTGTGCTCCGTCGAACGCCGGGCTGTCATCGAGGAGGTCGAGGTCGGTGAGCCGTATCGGCGGCACGGCTTCGGTCGGCTACTCATCGCCGCTGCCGTCGCCCGAGCACCGCTGTACCACTGGTCAACGGCCGCCGTACCGGACGGCCCGGCGCGGGCGTTTCTAGCCGCCGTCGCGCCGCCTGCCGCCATCGGCGAGCCCTTCCGGTGCAGTCACATGCGGCTCGCCGCGGGCGAACCGGTGTGAGTGGCCGGACTGGATGACCCGGGTCGCCAGCTCCGGTGCCCTAGACGCTTTGAGGGTTTGGCAGGCGTGATCGCGTTGCAGTCCGCGTTGCAGTTCGCGCCCGTTCAGACTGTCCCAATCGCATCGGTGGCAGCGTTCTTCGCAGGTCGAGACGGGTATCGGATGCGGCTGAACGATCAACCCGAGACCTGAAAAGCGGAAGGTCGCCGGTTCGACCCCGGCCCTGGCCACCCTTCACGAAGCCGCTCTGATCCAGGTCAGGGCGGTTTTTTCGTGTCCGCGCCCGAGCGCTGCGCCAAAAGCACTAGCCCTGCGGGATAGCCTCTGATCATGAGTGGCGGCGGTGAGTCCCCGGAGTTGCGCATCGTCGTGGATGACTTGTCGGGGGCGCGGATCGCCGCGTTCCTCGGCGAGCACGTGCGGCAGATGCGGTCGCTCACGCCGTTGGAGAGCGTGCACGCCCTCGACCTCGACGGGCTCCGCAAACCGGAGGTCACCTTCTGGTCGGCGATGGACGGCGAGCACGTCGTGGGCTGCGGTGCGATCAAGCGGCTCGACCCGGAGCACGCCGAGCTCAAGTCCATGCGCACCGACGCCCGGCGCAAGCGGAGCGGGATCGCCTCCCTGCTGCTGGAACACATCATCGCCGAGGCGCGGCGCAGGGGGTTCTCCCGGCTGAGCCTGGAAACCGGTTCCGGCGAGTTCTTCCTGCCCGCCAGGAGGCTCTACGAGAAGTTCGGCTTCGCCTACTGCGAACCCTTCGCCGACTACCGGCCCGACCCCAACAGCGTCTTCATGACGAGAACGCTCCGCTGATGTGACCTGGTGGCCGCATTGGTGGGAGCACCGTCAGCGGAGCGAGACCCCGCCTACCGGCGCGAACGGAGGTGGCGGAGGCGCGGCGAGGCCTTCGATTCCGGCGGCGAAATCAAGCTCCGGTGCCGCCTGCGGTGGCCGGACGGTGGAATTCCCCGGTGGCGGCGCGAGACGCTCCGGCTGTCACGGGGGCGGGCACGGTGGTCACCGCGCTTCCGCCCTGGACGTGCGGTGGACCTTGACCGCCGGTCGGCCGTCCCGTGAACCACCCGCGAACCTCGTATCGCGCGGACGTCGTGCCCTCCGGACCTGGCCACCGGAAGTCGCGGAACGGGCTACTGTGGTGGGCTTCTGACCGTGCGATCGCCGTTCTGGGGAAAGGAATCCACGATGCCGCTCGATGACGAGCAGTTGGCCGCGAAGCTGGTCCGCGGGCTGGTGCCCGGGAAGATCACCCTCGCGGAGTACGACCCGGCGTGGCCGGAGCGGTACGAGCGGCGCGCCGCCGAGCTGCGGGACGTGCTGGGCGATCGGCTCCGGCTGGTCGAACACATCGGGTCCACGTCGGTGCCGGGGCTCGCCGCGAAGCCAATCATCGACATCGTCGCCGGGATCGACGACCCGGACGACGAGCCGGCCTACCTGCCCGATCTCGAAGCGGTGGGGTACGACGTGCGGGTGCGGGAGCCCGGGCACCGCTGCCTGCGGGCCGGGGACCCGCACGAGCCGGTGAACCTGCACTGCTACGCGCCGCACGACGTGGAAGTGCGGCGGTACCTCGTCTTCCGCGACCGGTTGCGCGCGAGCGTCGCCGACCGCGAGTTGTACGAGGCCACGAAGCGGGAGCTGGCCCGGCGTGAGTGGCGGGACGTGAACTACTACGCCGAGGCGAAACGGCCGGTGATCTTGGAGATCCTCGGCCGCGGCGGGTGGCAGGAGTAAGGCCTGCACAAAGGGACCCCCGGCCGAGGAGGCCGGGGGTCCACAAGCGACAGTCAGTCCCGCAGCAGCTCGTTGAAGAACGTGCGGTACCGCCGCAGTGCCAGCCGCAGGTCCTCCGTGGCGACCTGTTCTCCTTGCTGCCACTGGGTTTCCAGCTCACGCTTGTGCTCGGCGAACGTCGACGCCAGTGCCTGCATCACCTCGGCGACCAGCTGGTCCGCCTCCTGCACCGTCTCCTGTGGATCGTCCACGAACGCGGTCTGCAGCGACTGCCACCGGCCGCGGAAGCGCTCGACCTCCTCCTCGCTGAACAGCTGCACGCGGTCGTCCTCGCCGGGACGCGAAGCCTCCGCGGGCCGTTCCTCCTCCGCGGGCCGCGAAGCGACCAGGTCCTCCGTGCTCAGGCGTTCCTCCGTCGTCATCGGGCTTCCCCTTCCGTGCGCGTGACGTGTTCCGGCGTGCCCAGCAGATCGGCGAAAACCGTGCGGTAGTGCACCATCGCGCGCCGCAGGTCCTCCGTGTCCGCACCGTCCTGCTCGTGCCCGTGCAACGTCTCCCGTGCCGTGCGGTAGTGCTCCAGCGTCCGCGCGTGCTCCACGGACAGGTCACGCACCTGCTGCTCGTGCCCGCCGTCCGTCGGGTAACCGCGGTCGGTCATCACCTGCGTCAGCAGCCGGTCCGCCTCGGCGATCGCCTCGCCGGGCTCGTCGACGAACCGCTCCTGGATCGCCGACCACTGCTGCCGGTACTGCTCCCTCGCCTCGTCGGGAAGCGGCCTGATGTCGAGCTGCTCGTGCCGCCGCTCCCGCTCCGCCAGCTCGCGTTCGGCCGCACGACGGCTCGAACTGTCCTGCACCGTCCGGTCGTACTCCGGCCCGAACCGCTCACGCAGGTGCCGCCGCCGCTGCGACCGCACCAGTACCGCGACCAGACCGAGCACCACGACGACGGCGACCACGATGATGACGATCATCGTTGGGGACATCGCAAATCTCCTCTGTGGCTGCGAAACATCGGTCCCCCCGAACCCTCGTCGGGTGCGCGCGGCCGTCGTCCGGGAAACCCGGTCGCGACGGTGAATCGATGCAGTAAGCGCTTTCCGGACGACGTGGTTGCGCTGATCGGCCGATCAGGAAACCCAGTGGACACCCAGCCCCGTGCGGCCGCGAGCGAGGTGCGGCCGGAGCACGAGGTCCTCGTCGTAGTCGCCGCCGTTCTGCGTGCGGAACGGCAGCGGCTCCGCGGTTCCGAGTGTCTCCAACCGCGACCGCAGCTCCTTCGCCGTGCACTCCACGTCATCGAGGCAGTCCGCGGCGTACACGACGAACGGTGGCAGCGGCGCCATGCCCGTGTACCAGAACGTGCCGTGCAGCAACGGGAACAGCAGCTCCGTCAGGTCGCCGTGCACCCCGCGCGGGCCGAGCGCGGAGGCGCGGGCACCGATGGTGGCCACCGCGAGCGCTCGTTTGCCCGCGAGCTTCCCCTCGCCGTACCGCAGCGCGACGCCGTCTTCACGCGTGATGCCGTAGCCGAAGCCCTTCACGAACACGCGGTCGAACCAGCCCTTCAGGATCGCCGGCAGCCCGTACCACCACACCGGGAACTGCACGACGAGCGCGTCCGCCCACTCGACCTTCTCCTGCTCGGCCAGGATGTCGTCGCTCAGCCGTCCCGATTCGTACGCCTCGGCCGACGCGTCGGCGACGTGCAGCCGCTCCGCCGGGTCGTGGCCGTAGTCCTCGGGACCCACCACGGGGTTCCAGCCCATCGCGTACAGGTCGGACAGCCGGTATTCGTGGCCGAGCTCGGTGAGCGCACGTAGTCCCTCCTCGCGCAGCGAACCGTTGAGCGAGCGGGGTTCGGGGTGAGCGGAGATCCACAAGACGTTCATGGTCCCGATCGTGCGGCCGCCGGGAGTTCACGACGAGTGGCCCGAAGGCCAGGATGTGGAAGGATCGGGCCATGCACCGGATCGCCGTACTCGTGCGGACCGGCGTGCTGCCGATCGAGCTGGGCATCGTGCACCGGCTGTTCGGGCAGGCCCGCTCGGCCGACGGGAAGCCGCTGTACGACGTCGTCACCTGCGCGCTGACCTCTGGCCAGGTCCGCACCGACGCCGACTTCACGATCACCGTCGAACGCGGGCCGGACGCGCTGGCGGAGGCGGACACCGTCGTCGTGCTGTCGTCCGACGAGGACTACGAGCCCCAGCGGGGCGGCCGGCTGCGTGGTCCCATGGCCGATGCGTTCGCGCTCATCCGGCCCGGCACCCGCATCGCGTCGATCTGCACGGGCGCCTTCGTGCTCGCGGCGGCCGGGTTGCTCGACGGGAAGCGCGCGACGACGCACTGGCACTCGGCGCCCGACCTCGCCGCGTTGTACCCGGCCGTCCAGGTCGAGGAGAACGTGCTCTACACCGACTCCGGCGACGTGCTGACCTCCGCCGGGGTCGCCGCCGGGATCGATCTGTGCCTGCACCTCATCCGCCGTGACCACGGCGTGGCGGTCGCGAACGAGGTCGCCCGCGGCACCGTCGTCGCGCCGCACCGCGACGGGGGCCAGGCGCAGTTCATCGCGCGCCCGGTGCCCGAGCCGCGGTCGCCCTCGACCCGCAACGCCAGGGCGTGGGCGTTGCGGCACCTCGACCGGCCGCTGACCCTGCGCGAACTCGCCGCGCAGGACTCGATGAGTGTGCGCACCTTCACCCGGCGCTTCCGGCAGGAGGTCGGCATCTCGCCGTTGCAGTGGCTCACGCAGCAGCGCGTCGAGCGGGCGCGGCGGCTGCTGGAGGAGACGGACCTGCCGGTGGACCGCGTCGCCGCCGAGTCCGGGTTCGGCACGGCCGCGTCGCTGCGCCAGCACCTGCAGGCGGCGCTGGGCGTGTCCCCTAGCGCCTACCGCGCGACGTTCCGGGGTGATGCGTCACTCGTCGGCTGAAGTCGGCAGTGGACAAAAATGTGAAAGCGCTTTCAGAGAACGAAGATCCTTGGCGCTCAAGGGAACTCGGAACGATCGTAGCGCGCGGGGTTACCGATCTTCCCGGCGCGCGGCCCCCTTCGAGTTGCGTGGTACCGATAAAGTGTCCGAATGGCTGGCGGGAAGCGGCGCACCCAGGCGGAGCGGCGAGCGGCCACCCGGACGGCGTTGCTGGCGGCGACCGTCGAGTGCCTGGTCGAGTACGGCTACGCCAACGTGACGGCGGCGCAGATCGCCGAGCGCGCCGGGGTGACCCGGGGCGCGCAGGCGCACTACTTCGCCACGAAGGCCGACCTCGTGGTGGCCGGGCTGGAGTACGCCACCGGCACCATCCTCGACCAGCTCCGCGGTGACCCGCCGCACCGGCCGACCGAGGCGGAAACCGTGATGGCGCTGGTGGACCGGCTGTGGGCGCTGCACGACAGCCCGTCGTTCACGGCGCTCACCGAGCTGTGGCTCGCCGGCCGCACGGATGCCGAGCTGCGCCGCCACGTCGCCCGGTACAACCGCAGGCTCACCGCGGGACTGGGCGAAACGCTCAACGAGGTCGTGCCCGACTTCCTCGGCAGGCCGCGGGGCACCGCGGTGCTCCTCACCGCACTCGCGGCGATCCGCGGTGTGCTGCTGACGGGTTTCGTGTCGAGCGAGCGGACGACGGGAACTTTGTGGACGGTCACGCGGGGCGAGCTGGAGCAGCTCGTCCTCGACGCGATCGGCGGGTCCTGACCCTCCGCAGTGGACAGAACATACGTGCGTGCCGGTATATTTCACGGGGTTTCGCGTGACCGGCGCGCGCAGGGGGCGCTCCGGTCACGCGGACGTCAGTCCCAGAGTTCCGCCGCGGGCGCGGGCCTGCCGAGGAGGTAGCCCTGCGCCTGGTCGCAGTCCAGCTCACGGAGGAGTTCGAGCTGGCGCTCGTTCTCGACACCCTCGGCGACCACCGTCAGCTTCACCGCGTGCGCCATCGCGATGATGCTCTTCACGATCACCTCGGCGTCGTCGGACTCGCCGAGCCGCGTGACGAACGAGCGGTCGATCTTCAGAGTGTCCAAAGTGAGCCGTTGCAGCTGGGCGAGCGAGGAGTAGCCGGTGCCGAAGTCGTCGATGGCCAGCCGGACGCCGAGTTCCCGCAGCGCGGTCAGGGTTTCCCCGGCCAGCACCGAATCCCGCATCAGCGCGCTTTCGGTGATCTCCAGGCACAGCGCCTTCGCGGGCAGGCCGGTGCTCTCCAGCGCGGCCTCGACCTCCGGCACGAGACCGGGGTCGTCGAGCTGCCGGGTGGACAGGTTGATCTTCAGGTCGACGTCGACCCCGCTCGCCCGCCGGGCCGCCAGCTCCCGCGTCGTCATGCGCAGCACGTGGGAGCCCAGCTGCCTGATGAGGTCGCTCTCCTCGGCGAGCGGGATGAACTCCGTCGGCGGCACCGCGCCGTGCACGGGGTGCGTCCACCGCAGGAGGCCCTCGACGGCCACCGTCTGCCCGCTGCGCAGGTCCACCACGGGCTGGTAGGCCGCCCACAACTTGCCGAGCCGGACCGCGTCACGCAGGTCCTGCTCCAGCCGCAGCCGCCGCTGCATCCGGCGGCGCAGCTCGACGTCGAAGAACTCGTACCGGCCGCGCCCCAGCGTTTTCGCCTGGTACATGGCCACATCCGCGTCCCGCAGCAGCTCGTCGGCCGCACGCGGGTCGCCGCACGCCGCGAGCACGATGCCGATGCTCGCGTCCACATGCAACTTCCGGCCGTCGACGGAAATGGGCCTGCTGAGCGAGTCCCGCAGGTGCTCGGTCAGCGCCCGCACCTCGGGTTCGCTGCGCACCTCGGACGCGATCACCACGAACTCGTCGCCGCCGAGCCTGCCGACGACGTCGTCGCGCCGCACCGTGCGCCGCAGCCGCTCCCCGGCGATCCGGAGCACGCGGTCACCGACCGAGTGGCCCAGCGAGTCGTTGATGACCTTGAACTTGTCGAGGTCGATGAACAGCACCGCCGTCGACGTGCGCTGCGGCCCGTGCAGCCGCGCGCTCAGCTCGTCCAGCACCAGCGTCCGGTTGGCGAGCCCGGTCAGCGGGTCGTGCGTCGCGTCGTGCTCCAGGCGCTCGCCGATGGCGCGGCGCTCGGTGATGTCGGTGAACGAGAGCACGAACGCGCTGAGCTCGGTGTCCTCGGGGTTCATGGCGCGGCACGACGCGGAAAGCCACACATTGCGCCCGTCGCGGCGCAGCACCCGCATCACCCGGCCCTGCTGCGCGATCCCGGTGCGCCGCACCTGGGCCGACGGGTACTCGCTGGGCGCCATCCGCTTGCCGGACTCGTCGTAGATCGGCCATTCGTGCGGGGACGACCCGACCATGGCGGCCTCGGGCACACCGAGGATCCGTTCCGCGGCCGGGTTGGCCGACAGCACCTTGCCCTCGGAGCTGATCACCAGCACGCCTTCGTCGAGCGCCGCGACGACCGTGCTGTACTGCCGCTCCGCGCGGCGGCGCGCGGTCTCGTCGGCGCACACCAGCACGAAACCGTCGTCCATCTCCGCGGCCGAGACCCGGATCGTGAGCGCGGCGCCGTCCAGCGCCCGGTGGGTCTGCTGGCTGACCCCGCCGCCGCGGAGCACCGCCGCGGGGTCCAGCTGCGCGCCGACCAGCTCACTGACCCGGCGGCCCAGCGCTTCGGCCGCCGACAGCCCGTATATCGCCTCCGCCGCGGGGTTCCAGCTGGTCACCCTGCCCTTGGCGTCGGTGGCGATGATCGCGTCGCTGACGTGCTCCACGAGCGCCGCCTGGTACCGCAGCGCGGCCTCGGCGGCCTTCTGCGCGCTCACGTCGCGCATGATCACCTGGAACGCCGGCCGCCCCATCCACGTGGTGCGGACCGAGACGACCTCCATCGGGAACCGGATGCCGTCGGTGCGGACGAAGAACGCCTCGGACGGCTCGGACGTCGCCCCCGGCTCGGTCAGGTGGGCCAGCCGGGCGGCCATCTCCGGCACGGACTCGGCGGCGACGAAGTCGGTCAGCGGCCTGCCCACCAGTTCGGCGGGTGAGTCCAGCCCGGCGAACCGGGCCGCGGCGGGGTTGGCGTAGGTGACGTGGCCGTTCTGGTGCACGGCGATCGCGTCCGGGCTCAGCTCGATGAGCAGGCGGTAGCGGTCGGCGAGGTCGGCCAGCTCCCGCCGGTCCTCGTGGCGGTCGGTCACGTTGTTGGCGATGCCGAGCAGGTGCCCGTCGAAGTTGCGGGCCCGGAACCGGATCCACAGCAGCTCACCGGCCGGTGTCTGGTACGGCTGCTCGAGTTCGAGGTCCTGCCAGGCCTCGGTGGTGCGGGCGGCGACGACGATCGGCTGCACCAGCTCGGCCAGCCGGGAGCGGATCTCCGCCTCGTCGGCGCCGGGGACGCCGAGCAGGTCGTCGAGGCCCGGCCGCCAGGACAACCGCTCGGTCGCCAGGTCCAGCGACCAGAGGACGGCGCGGTCCGCGGACAGGGCCAGGTCGATCAGCTGTTCGTGATCGACGGACAAAGCCGTGCCCTTCCGGTCGTTGGCGTTTGCCTCCATTGTCCGTCCGATCCGCCGATGACTCCGTGGCTTGTGCTTACTCCGTCCGGAGTAGGCCGATGGGTCGAAAGCACCCTTCCTCCCGATACCAGCTTGCCACGGAAAAAGTACGAAGCCGCTGGTCGTTGGCACTGGGGATTCGTTCGGTTCCGAACGGATCGTAGAGGCAACGAGCAAGGAGGGGCGAGTGCAATGGACTCGCGAGGAATAGGAATCTGCGGCATCGGCACGGTGACCGGCTACGGCTGGGGACGTGAAGTGTTCTGGGACGGCCTCACGGAGGGTAAGCACGCGGCCACCCTGGAGGGTGGCTACGGGCTGAACCACGACGAGACCGCGTGGGTCGCGAAGGTCGCGGACGGCGGTGACCCCGCGGACGGCGCGAGCCGGTTCTCGCGGGCCATGCGCGCGGCTGCGCGGGAGGCGATCACCGATGCGGGTGACCGGGGCTGGCGGCCCGGCAAGCGCGTCGGCCTGCTGCACGCCGTGGTGCTGGGGGAAGTGGATCTCTGGCGCGAGTTCTACCTGACCCGCAACGCCGACCTGAAGCCGCGCGAGTACCTCGCGCTGATGCCGTCGACGCCGATGTCGACGTTCATGCAGGAGCACGGTTTCCACGGTCCCGCGATGAACGTCTCGGCGATGTGCGCCTCCGGCAACGCCGGGATGCTCACGGCCAAGGCGTGGCTGGACGCCGGGATCGTCGACGACGTCGTGTTCGTCGCGACGGACCTCTCGGCGACTCCGGAGAACGTCCTGCATTTCACCCGATTGGGGGTGGCCGTCGTGGACACCGACCCGCTGGACGCGTGCCGTCCGTTCCAGGAGGGCAGCCGGGGCTTCCCGGCCGGTGAGGCCGCGGTCGCCTTCGTGCTGTCCAACCACGCGGAGCGGCCGTACGCGCTGGCGCTCGGCGGGGCGATGTCGCACGACGCCCACCACGTGACGTCGGTGGATCCGGGGCTGGAGCAGGTGCGGGGCTGCTTCCGGGACGCCCTGGCCAACGCCGGGGTGCCCGCCTCGGCCGTCCGCTACCTCAACGCGCACGGCCCGGGCACGGCGCAGTGCGACCGCGCGGAGGCCGCGATGCTGGAGGAGTTCTTCGGTCCGGACACCGGGCTCTACTCCGTCAAACCGCTGGTCGGGCACTGCCAGGGCGCGGCTTCGGCGGTGGAGATGGCGGTCGCGGCGCTCGGCTACGACCGCGGGTACATCCCGGCACCGCCGACCGTCGCGCCGGGGCACCCGCAGCTGCTCAACGGCCGGACCCCGGTCCAGGACGGCCTGACCGTGAAGTCCTCCCTCGGCATGGGCGGGCACAACTCGGTCGTCGTCCTTGCGCCGCCCGCGTGAGTGGGGCCGTGAAGGGTGCCCGCCGAGGGCGCCCTTCACGGCGTCCTGGTGCGGCTGGGGGAATCATGGTGCCCGGCACGTCAGCGAGAGGGGACCAGGTGACGACCGGGATCAAGGAGTGGCTGCTGGAGGGCGAGCACAAACGCGCCAGCCAGCTGTCCGGCGACGGGCGGGAACAGGCCCGCGAGCGCGACCACCCGTGGTGGAAGGTGATGTGCCTCACCGGCGTGGACTACTTCTCCACGCTGGGCTACCAGCCGGGCATCGCCGCCGTCGCGGCCGGCGTGCTCTCGCCGCTGGCGACCATCGTGCTCGTCGTGCTGACGCTCGCGGGCGCGCTGCCGATCTACCGCAGGGTGGCGGCCGAAAGCCCGCACGGGCAGGGTTCGCTCGCGATGCTCGCGAAGCTGCTGTCCCGCTGGAAGGGCAAGCTGCTGGTGCTGGCGCTGCTCGGGTTCGCCGCGACCGACTTCGTCATCACGATCACCCTCTCCGCCGCCGACGCGGCCGAGCACGCGGTGGAGAACCCCTTCGTGCCGGGCTTCCTGCACGGCCAGAACATGCTGCTCACGCTCGTGCTCATCGCGTTGCTGGGGCTGGTGTTCCTCCGGGGGTTCGCCGAGGCCATCGGGGTCGCGGTCGTGCTCGTCGGGCTCTACCTCGCGCTGAACCTGGTCGTCGTGGTGGACGCGCTGGTCCACGTGTTCCGCAGCCCGCACGTGATCGTGGACTGGAAGAACCTGCTGGTCACCCAGCACGGCAGCGTGTGGGCGATGGTCGGCGTCTCGCTGGTCGTGTTCCCGAAGCTGGCGCTCGGCCTGTCCGGGTTCGAGACCGGCGTGTCGGTGATGCCGCTCGTGCGGGGCGGCGGGAGCGACCCGCTGCGGGGGCGCATCGGAAACACCCGCAAGCTGCTCACCACCGCCGCACTGGTCATGAGCTGCTTCCTGATCACCAGCAGCTTCGCCACCACCGTGCTGATCCCGCAGGCGGAGTTCGAAGAGGGTGGCAGCGCGAGCGGCCGGGCGCTGGCGTACCTGGCGCACGGCTACCTCGGCAACGCCTTCGGCACCGTCTACGACGTCAGCACCATCGCGATCCTGTGGTTCGCGGGCGCGTCGGCGATGGCGGGCCTGCTCAACCTCGTCCCCCGCTACCTGCCGCGGTACGGGATGGCGCCGAGCTGGGCCGCGGCGACGCGGCCGCTGGTGATCGTGATCTCGGTGATCGCGTTCGTCATCACGTGGATCTTCGACGCGAGCGTCGACGCGCAGGGCGGCGCGTATGCGACCGGTGTGCTGGTGCTGATCTCGTCGGCGGCGCTCGCCGTGACGCTGTCGGCGTGGCAGCGCGGACGGCGCGGGGCCTTCGCCGCGTACGCCGTGATCACGGTGGTCTTCGTGTATACAACGTGTGCGAACATCGTGGAACGGCCGGACGGCGTGAAGATCGCCGCGTTCTTCATCGCCGCGATCATCCTGACCTCGCTGGTTTCCCGGGCGACGCGCTCACTGGAGCTGCGGGTGGAGCGCGTGGAACTCGACGCGGCCGCCCGCCGCATCGTCGACAAGGCCGTGCGGGGCGGGCACATCCGCCTCATCGCCAACGAACCGGACGCGCGTGACGAGGCCGAGTACCGCGACAAGCTGCGTGAGGCCGAGGAGAACCTGCACATCCCCCACGACTGCGTGCCGATCTTCCTGGAGGTCACGATCTCCGACGCCTCGGACTTCCAGTCGACCCTCCACGTGCGCGGCGAGAAGCGGCAGGACTTCCGGATCCTGCGCGTGAAGAGCCCGTCGATCGCCAACGCCATCGCCGCGATCCTGCTGCACCTGCGCGACGAGACGGGCATCCGGCCGCACATCTACTTCAGCTGGACCGAGGGCAACCCGTTCAAGTTCCTCGTGCGGTACCTGTTCTCCGGTGACGGCGACGTGCCGCCCGTCACCCGCGAGGTGCTGCGGCGCGCCGAGCCCGATCCCGCGCGGCGGCCGCTCGTGCACGTCGGCTGAGGGTTGCCTCGGCACCGGCCGAGGAAGAGGATCGGGGGCATGACTCCGCGCACAACACCGCCGTTCCGCGCCGACCACGTCGGCAGCCTGCTGCGTCCCGCCGAACTGCACCAAGCCCGCGAGGACTTCGCGAAGGGGACCATCGGCGCCGACGAGCTGCGTGCCGTCGAGGACGAGGCCATCCGCGGTGCCGTCGAGCTGCAGCGTTCCGCCGGGCTCCAGTCGGCCACCGACGGGGAGTTCCGCCGCGCCTCGTGGCACATGGACTTCATCTACCAGCTGCGCGGCATCGGCAAGAGCGACGAGAAGCTGCACGTCAAGTTCCACAACGCCGCCGGGGACATCGAGTTCAGCCCGGCCGGGCTGAGGGTGCACGACAAGGTGGACGTCGACGGCGTCATCTTCGGGCAGCACTTCGAGTACCTGAAGTCCATTGTGGACGCCCGGATCACGCCGAAGCAGACCATCCCGTCGCCGAGCATGGTGTACTACCGCGGCGGCCGGGCCGCGGTGAGCGAGTCGGTGTACCCGGACCTCGAAGAGTTCTACGACGACCTCGCCAAGGCGTACGCGAAGGAGATCGCCGGACTGGCCTCGCTGGGCTGCACGTACCTCCAGCTCGACGACACCAGCCTGGCCTACCTCAACGACCCCGAGCAGCGCGCGCTCGTCGCGCGGATGGGCGGGGACCCGGACAAGCAGCACGTGCGCAACATCAGGACGATGAACGCCGCGCTGGCCGACCGGCCCGCGGGGCTCACCGTCACGACCCACCTGTGCCGCGGGAACTTCCGGTCCTCGTGGGTCGCGCAGGGCGGGTACGACTTCGTGGCGGACGCGTTGTTCAACGAGCTGAACGTCGACGGCTACTTCCTGGAGTTCGACGACGAGCGCTCCGGCGGGTTCGAGCCGCTGCGGTTCGTGCCGAAGGGCAAGTACGTCGTGCTCGGGCTCGTCACGACGAAGCGGGGCGAGCTGGAGAGCGTGGACTCGCTGCGGCGCCGCATCGACGAAGCCGCGAAGTACGTGGACCTCGACCAGCTGTGCCTGTCGCCGCAGTGCGGGTTCTCCTCCACGGAGGAGGGCAACGACCTGACGCAGGACCAGCAGAAGGCCAAGCTGGAGCGCATCGTAGAGACCGCGGCGCAGGTCTGGGGTTAGCCTTTTCCGATGCGGCACACCTCGGCGCAGACGCCTTCCGTCGTCGACCGGGTGCTGGCCGTCCTCGGCGCGTTCACCCCGGAACGGCCGGCCCTCACGCTGTCCGACCTCAGCCGCCGGGCCGGCCTGCCGCTGTCCACGACCCACCGGATCGTCGGCGAGCTGGCCCGGCGCGGCGCGCTGGAGCGGCAGGAGGACGGGCGGTACCGGGTCGGGTTGTGGCTGTGGGAGGTCGCCTCGCTCTCGCCCCGCGGGATGGGGCTGCGCGAGGCGGCCATGCCGTTCCTGGAGGACCTGTACGAGGCCACGCACGAGAACGTGCAGCTGGCGGTGCTCGACGCGCCCGAGGTGGTCTACGTCGAGCGCATCTCGGGCCGCAACGCGGTGAGCGTCGTGTCGCGCGTCGGCGGGCGGCTCGCCGCGCACGCGACGGGTGTCGGGCTGGTGCTGCTCGCCCACGCGCCCGCCGAGGTGCAGGAACAGGTACTGGCGGGGCCGCTCAAGGCGTACACGCCGAAGACGATCTGCGCGCCGGAGGAGCTGCGGCGCGTGCTGGCCGACGTGCGGCGCGACGGGTTCGTGATCAGCGACCGGCAGGTGGAGATGGTGTCGCTGTCGGTCGCCGCCCCCGTGTACGGCCCGGACGACGACGTCGTGGCCGCCATCTCGATCGTCGTGCCGGCGCGTGGCGCCGATCCGCGCACGCTGGTGCCGGCCGTCCGGGCCGCGGCCCGCGGCATCTCGCGCACCCTCGGCGCGCCACGGGCGCTCCGGCAGCCGGTCTTCTAGCCAGTGGAAGGGTGTGTGTGCTCACGCCCCTGAGCACCGCATGCTGAGGGCCTGACGACGAGGTTTGGAGGTTTTCAGGTGGCTCGCACTCAGGTCGGCATCATCGGCGCGGGGCCCGCGGGGCTGTTGCTGTCCTACCTGCTGCACGCCGAGGGCATCGACGCGGTCGTGCTGGAGGCGCGCAGCCGGGAGTACGTGGAGAAGCGGGTGCGGGCGGGGGTGTGCGAGCACCCGACGGTCGAGCTGCTGCGCGAGATCGGCGTCGGCACCCGGATGGACGCGGAAGGCCTGCCGCACCACGGGTTTTCGCTGCGTTTCGACCGCGAGGACCACCGGATCGCGCTGTCGGAGCTGACCGGGAAGACGATCACCGTCTACGGGCAGCAGGAGATCGTGAAGGACCTCATCGCCGCGCACGAGGCGAAGGGGTACCCGGTGGAGTTCGAAGTGTCCGATGTGGAGCTTCACGAGCTTTCGGGCGACCAGCCGTTCGTGACCTACCGCGACGCGGACGGGGTTTCGCGGCGGCTGGACTGCGACGTGATCGCGGGCTGCGACGGTTTCCACGGCGTGAGCCGCCCGGCGATCCCGGCCGACCGCGTGCGCTTCTTCAACCGCGAGTACCCGTTCGCGTGGCTCGGGGTGCTGGCGCAGACGCCGCCGTCGCACGAGGAGCTGATCTACACGCACCACGAGCGCGGGTTCGCACTGCACAGCATGCGGTCCCCGGAGATCACGCGGCTGTACCTGCAGGTCCCGTTCGACGAGAAGATCGCGGAGTGGTCGGACGACCGGATCTGGTCGGAGCTGTCGCTGCGGCTGGAGGTCGACGGCGAGTTCTCGTTGCGCGAAGGGCCGATCCTGGACAAGGGCATCACGCCGATGCGCAGCTTCGTCACGGAGCCCATGCAGTACGGCCGCCTGTTCCTCGCGGGCGACGCGGCGCACATCGTCCCGCCGACCGGGGCGAAGGGCATGAACCTGGCGATCGCGGATGTCCGGGTGCTGTCGCGTGCGCTGGTGGAGTTGTTGCAGCACAAGCGGTCCGAGCTGGCTGAGTCCTATTCGGACACCTGCCTGCGGCGCGTGTGGCGTGCCGAGCACTTCTCGTGGTACATGACGTCGATGCTCCACGTGGACCCCTCCTCGGACGACTTCCAGCGCCGGCTGCAGCTGTCGCAGCTGCGGTACACGGCGTCGTCCACCGCGGCGGCGACCAGCCTGGCGGAGAACTACGTAGGCCTGCCGTTCGAATAGGCATCGTCAACCTACGGTTGACGGCCGGGTTGTCGTCAACCTAGAGTTGACGGCATGAGCAACCCAGTCCGTCTCGATGACCTCATCGACTCCGTCAAGAACCAGCACCCCGGGGCCGACGCCCTGCAGCAGCTGTCCGACGCCGTCCTCCTCGCCGAGCAGGTCGGCGAAGTGGCTGACCACCTCATCGGCCACTTCGTCGACCAGGCGCGGAGGTCCGGCGCCTCCTGGGCCGAGATCGGCACCAGCATGGGCGTCACGAAGCAGGCGGCCCAGAAACGCTTCGTTCCCAAGGAGTTCACGGCCGCCAGCGCGGAAAGCCAGTTCAGCCGCTTCACCGAGCGCGCCCGCCGCGCCGTCGTGAACGCCGAAAAGGCCGCCCGCGGCGTCGGCAACGAGGAGATCAGCCCGCTGCACCTCCTGCTCGGCGTGATCGGCGAGCGGGAGGGCCTCGCGGCCAAGGCGGTCGAAACGCTGGGCGTGCGGCCGGCCGACATCGGCGAGCGGGTCAACGCCCTCCTGCCACCGGGCGTCGACGACCTGCCGGTCCACATCCCGTTCAGCGGGGCCAGCCGCAAGGCCCTCGAACTCACCGTGCGCGAGGCCCTGCGCCTCGGGCACAACTACGTCGGCACCGAGCACATCCTGCTGGGACTGCTGGAACAGGGCGAAGGCCCCGCCTTCGACCTGCTCACCGAACTCGGCGTTATCAAGGACGCCGTCGACGGCGAAATCCGCGCGATGCTGCGCACGATGTTCCCCGGCCAGTGACGGGCGCCCCGCCAGGAGCGCCCGTCACGGGAACTCAGGCCGAGTGCTCGGCCCGCTCCTCGGTGGCCCACTCGGTGTGGAAGGAGCCCTCCCGGTCGACGCGGCGGTAGGTGTGCGCGCCGAAGAAGTCGCGCTGCCCCTGCACGAGCGCGGCCGGGAGCCGCTCCGCCCGCAGCGCGTCGTAGTACGCCAGCGCGGTCGAGAACCCGGGCGTCGGGATGCCCAGGCGCGTCGCGGTCGCCACGACCGAACGCCACGAGTCCTGCGCCTCCTCGACCGCCTTGCGGAAGTCCCCGGAGGTGAGCAGGGTCGGCAGGCCCGGCTCGGCGGTGTACGCCGCGGTCACGTCGTCGAGGAACTTCGCCCGGATGATGCAGCCGCCACGCCAGATCCTCGCCACCGCACCGAGGTCGATGTCCCAGCCGTACTCGGCGCCACCGGCCTGGATCTGGTTGAAGCCCTGCGCGTACGCGACGATCTTCGACGCGTACAGCGCCCGCTCCACGTCGTCGGCGAAGGTCTCCGCCGCCGCACCCGTCAACGGGGTCCGCGACGGCCCCGGCAGGCCGCGGCTCGCTGCACGCAGGCCGGCGCTGCCCGACAGCGAACGCGCGAACACCGCCTCGGCGATGCCGCTGATCGGCACCCCGAGGTCCAGACCGATCTGCACGGTCCAGCGCCCGGTGCCCTTCTGTTCGGCCTGGTCGGCCACGACGTCCACGAACGGCTTGCCCGTCGCGGCGTCGGTGTGCGCCAGCACCTCCGCGGTGATCTCGATCAGGTACGAGTCCAGCCGCCCGGTGTTCCAGGTGCGGAACACGTCGGCGATCTGGGCCGGCTCGTGGCCGAGCGCGCCGCGCAGCAGGTCGAACGACTCCGCGATCAGCTGCATGTCGGCGTACTCGATGCCGTTGTGCACCATCTTCACGAAGTGCCCGGCGCCGTCGGGACCGATGTGCGTGCAGCAGGGCACACCGTCCACTTTGGCCGAAATGTCCTCGAACAGCGGTCCGAGCGACTCGTAGGACTGCTTCGAACCGCCGGGCATGATGCTCGGCCCGTGCAGCGCGCCCTCCTCGCCGCCGGACACGCCGGTGCCGACGAAGTGCAGCCCCTGCTTCCGCAGCGCGGCCTCGCGCCGGCGCGTGTCGGCGAAGTGCGCGTTGCCCGCGTCGACGATGACGTCGCCCTCCTCCAGCAGCGGGGCGAACTCGTCGATCACGGCGTCGGTCGGCGCACCGGCCTTCACCATGATCACGATCTGGCGCGGCCGTTCGAGCGCGTCGACGAACTCCTGCGCGGAGTAGGTGGGGATGAAGTCACCCTCGTCGCCGAACTGCTCGACCAGGTCCCGCGTGCGCTGCTCGGAACGGTTGTGCAGGGCGACGGTGTGGCCGTGACGCGCGAGGTTGCGGGCGAGGTTGCGGCCCATGACCGCCAGCCCGGTGACACCGATACTCGCCTTCTTGCTCATGGACGTCCTTCCGTCTTGGTCTACCCGAAACCCTAGCGCGGTTCCGGGTTCTGCCTGGTGAACGTGTGGGCGACTGGTCAAGCTCGAATTTCCCTGTCATGCTTGTCGGCTACGATCATCGGCGAGCAGTGGAAGGTCGAGGCCCTGGGGAAGTGAGCGATGGCTAGCACCGTCACGTCGCGGCGCAAGCAGCTCGGCAACGAGCTTCGCCACGCCCGCACGGCGGCGAAGATGACCCAGCAGCAGGTCGCCGATGTGCTCGGCTGCACGCAGGGCAAGGTCAACAAGATCGAGTCGGGCGCCGTGGGCGTCAAGCTCGGTGACGTGCGGACGATGCTGGACGCGTTCGGGATCAACGGCGAGGAGTCGGAGGCCCTGATGAACCTCGCGCGGGCGGCGGCGGGGCAGCGCGGGCACTGGTCCGGCTACCGCGCGGTGGTGCCGCACTGGTTCCGGACGTTCACCGACCTCGAACCCGCGGCCGTCGAGATCATGACGTGGCACGGCGAGCGCATCCCCGGCCCGCTGCAGTCCGAGCACTACATGCTCAAGCAGTTCACCGAGTTCGGCGCCACCGACGTCACGTCGCTCGTGCGCAACCGGCTCGACCGCAAGGCCGTCTTCGACCAGCCGCAGCCGCCGTACTACCGGTTCATCCTCAGCGAGGCCGCGTTGCGGCGGGCGCCGGGTGGCCGGGCGCCCGCGGTGATGCTGGACCAGATCGAGCACCTGCTGGAACTGGACCGCCGCCAGCGCGTGTACATCCACGTCCTGACGTTCGACGCCAGGCTGGCGGCCGTGCCGAACGACTTCACGATCATGCGCTTCGCCGACCGCACAAGGGATTTCGCCTACATCGAGCACTCGGCGGGCGGCATCTACCTCGACGACCAGAAGGACTTCCAGCTGTTCGTCGACAGCTGGGACAGGCTGCGCGGAGCGGCGCTGGAACGCCAGGAGACGCGCGAGTTCCTCAAGGACTTCGCCGACATGTACCGCCGCCAGATGGGCGACAGCATCTAACGCCCGGTCAGGCTCTCGACTTCTGCAGCGCGAATTCGAGGTGGTACCACCACGCGTGCCGGTGGTGGCGGGACGGCTCGACGACGGCCGTGCGGCGGCGGTCGTCGGTCACCGCGGGGCTGGCCGCTTCGTCGCAGGTGCGGTGGCGGTCGGCGGACGGGACATCACCGATTCGGACGGTCATACCGGGTACCCCTCCAGTTCCGGCCGGGTCCTGGCGCCGAGCACGAGGCAGCATTCGCACGGCATGCCGGCTCCGGGACGCAGCCATTCGATTTCGGGCAGCGGGAGCTCCGCCCCGCAGCAGGCGACGACCGAGCCGTGGAGAGCGGCGCCCGGCCGGATCCGGAACAGGTGGGCGGACCGGCTCGCCTCGCCGACCACGCCCCGCACGGGCCTGCCCACGAGCGTGAGCACCTCGGGCCAGTCCTCGCGCAGGTACCAGACGGCGGCGGCGTGCTCGTCAGCGCGGAGCCACTCGAGCATCCGGGCCAGGGCCTCCGCGGGGCCGGCGACGCACGCCGTCTCCTCGTGCCCGTTGACGCGGCCGACGACCATGAACGGGGCCGGGGCGGTCGCGGTGGCGGCTGGGAACACGAGAACCTCCCCCAGTCAGAAGACGGCGGCCAGGTGCGGCGTCGCGGTCACTTCCGGGCATACCCCGAACGATGGGATTAATCCTACTCCTGGAATAATCTTGGTGTCGAGCGGTCAACCCTTCGATCACTCGACTGGACCCGCCCGTGGTCCAGAAACACCAGGCGCGGTGGCCGTTCGCGCACTTCGACGGCAGCGCCGGACTTGCACGGAGGTACGACCCATGGCGGAACACCCGCGACCGGTGGCTTACGACCCGCTCACGGCAGCGGCCCTGTTCGACGAGAGACACTGGGAGAAGTCCTTCGCCAGCGAGCCCAACGGCGGGAACTGCGTGGAGGTCAACCTGGGCAGCGCGGGCCTGGTCGGAGTGCGGGACACGAAGCTGCCGGAGAGCCCCGTGTTCGTGTTCGACGCGGGCGAGTGGGAGGCTTTCCTCACCGGGGTGAAGGCGGGTCAGTTCGACCTGGCCTGAACGCGATTATCCACTTTCGTGTGTTATTGACCACAGTGGACGTCCGCCTGGGGGAATCGCACGGGTGAACCAACGACGAGGCCGCCTTCCGCACCAGCGGGAGGCGGCCGTTCGTCGTAATGGGCTGGTTCAGTTGGTCGAACCGCCCTGACCGCCGGGGAAGCCGCCGGGGAACCCGCCCTGACCGCCGCCGGGGAAGCCGCCCTGCCGCCCGGTCCGGCCGCTCTGGTTCGCGTCGGTGACGGTGGTCGCCGTCGCCTCGTTCCCCGAGACCTTCGCCAGGACCAGCACCGACGAGCCGGTCGCCACGTTGTTCGCCTTCTGCGTGGACGAGTCGAGCGCGTAGGTCTGCGTGTAGCCGTCCTTGCTCTTGACCGTGATCGAGGTGGCGTCCAGCGCGGTCACGTCGCCGGTCTGCATCCGCTCGGTGACGTACGTGCCGTTCTCCGACACCGTGAAGTCGCCGTGCAGGGCCTCGGTGAGCAGCGACATGCCGCCACCCATCCCGCCGGCGCGGCCGTTGAACCCGCCCATGCCGCCGGGACCGCCGAAGCCCTGCTGCGCGCTGCCGCTGCTCTGCGTGCCGAGGTAGATCGCGACCCCGCCGATCGCGGCGATCACGACGGCGACGACCGCGGCGATCGCGGTCTTCCTGCCCGACCACTTCGGCGCGGGAGGCTGGGGGGCACCCCAGGCCGGCGGAGGAGCCTGCGGCGGGGTGGTCGTCGGCTCGGTAGTCATCGTGTCCTCTCCCGGTGTTCGCCCGTGGGCGCTGACGGGTCCCAGCGTCGGCATACAGCCTGTGTGGAGGCTGTGTACGACATGGGCACGCCCTGTGCACGCCTTGTTCACAGGAAACGCACAGCGCGTCCACAGGCACGCCTCACCAGCGGCGCGCACGATCAGGGTCATGACCAGCACGAACGCGGCCGCGTCCGGTTCCGGCAAGGCCGACCTGCACCGTCCCGACGGTTCGCCGGTGCGCGTACTCGTCGTGGACGACGAGGAGACGCTGGCCGAGCTCGTGTCGATGGCGTTGCGCATGGAGGGCTGGGAGATCCGCAGCGCGGGCAACGGCACCGACGCGGTGCGCATCGCGAGGGACTTCCGCCCCGACGTCGTCGTGCTCGACGTGATGCTGCCGGACTTCAGCGGCCTGGAGGTCATCACCAAGCTGCGTGCCGAGGTCGCGCACCTGCCGGTGCTGTTCCTGACCGCCCGGGACGCGGTGGAGGACCGCATCGCGGGGCTGACCGCGGGCGGGGACGACTACGTGACCAAGCCGTTCAGCCTGGAGGAGGTCGTGCTGCGGCTGCGGGCGCTGCTGCGCCGTTCGCACGCCGTGTCGGCCGGCGCGGGTTCCACGCTCGTCGTCGGCGATCTGACCCTCGACGAGGACAGCCGCGAGGTGCACCGCGGGGGCGAGCCCATCTCGCTCACCGCCACCGAGTTCGAGCTGCTGCGCTTCCTCATGCGCAACCCCAAGCGCGTGCTGTCCAAGGCGCAGATCCTCGACCGGGTGTGGAGCTACGACTTCGGCGGCCAGGCCAACATCGTGGAACTCTATATTTCGTACCTGCGGAAGAAGATCGACGTGGGCAGGGAGCCGATGATCCACACCATGCGTGGCGCGGGGTATGTCCTCAAGCCGGCCAAGTAGCCGACGTCTCCTGCCCTCCTCGCTGCGCGGAAAGCTGATCGCGCAGCTCATCGCCCTGCTCGCGGTGGTGTGCCTCGTCGTCGGCCTGGTCACCGAGCTCGCGCTGCGTGGTTTCCTCATCTCCCAGCTCGACGACCGCCTCGCGGCCGCGAGCGAACGCGGCTCGCGCCCGCCGCCCGCCGGCACGCCGTCGTTCCCCGTCGGGCAGCACCCGCCGGACGCGTTGCGCGTGCCGGGACAGGGCATCGGCACGCTGAGCGTGCTCGTCGGTCTCGACGGCGTGATCCGTTCGGGGGTGCTGCGGGGTGTCGCGCCGACGCCGGAGAACCCGTTCCCCAGTGACCCGGTCCCCGAGGACGGGCTGCGGGTGCTGCTCGCCCTGCCGCCGGACGGTCAGCGGCACAGCGTGGACCTCGGTGAGCTGGGCGAATACCGAGTCGTGTCCGTGCACAACGCGTATGGAGCGGTGCTGATCACCGGTCTGCCGTTGAGCGATGTGACGGCGACGCTGTGGCAGCTGGGCTTCATCTTCGGCGGCGTCGCGCTCGGCGGACTGCTGCTGGCGGGCGGGATCGGTGCCGTGACGATCCGCCGGACGATGCGTCCGCTCGACCGGCTCGCGCACACCGCCGCCCAGGTCTCCGAGCTGCCGCTCGACCGGGGCGAGGTGGTGCTGTCGGTGCGGGTGCCCGAGGCCGACACCGACCCGCGGACCGAGGTCGGCAAGGTGGGTGCGGCGTTCAACCGGATGCTCGGGCACGTCGCGGGGGCGCTGTCCGCCCGGCAGGAGAGCGAGAGCCGGGTCCGGCAGTTCGTCGCCGACGCCAGCCACGAGCTGCGCACCCCGCTCGCGGCGATCCGGGGTTACGCCGAGCTGACCCGGCGCAGCTCGGACGAGGTGCCCCCGGAGATCGCGTTCGCGATGAGCCGCGTGGAGTCCGAGTCGGCCCGCATGACGACGCTCGTCGAGGACCTGCTGCTGCTCGCCCGGCTCGATTCCGGGCGCAACCGCGTGCACGAGCCGGTGGACCTGACGCGCCTGGTCATGGATGCCGTCGCCGACGCCCAGGCCGCCGGCCCTGGCCATCGCTGGGTGCTCGACGTGCCGCCGGAGCCGCTCGTCGTGGTCGGTGACGCCGATCAGCTGCACCAGGTGGTGCTGAACCTGCTGAACAACGCCCGTACGCACACCCCACCGGGCACGCTGGTCACCACCGCGCTGTCCACTGCGGACGGTCAGGTGACGCTCACGGTCACCGACGATGGCCCCGGTATTCCGGAGAAGATGCTGCCGGAGGTGTTCGAGAGGTTCGCCCGGGGAGATACGTCGCGCTCCCGCGCGGCCGGCAGCACCGGGCTGGGGCTGGCGATCGTGGCCGCCGTCGTGGCGGCGCACAAGGGCGAAGTGGACGTGTCGAGCGAACCGGGGCGGACGCGGTTCCGCGTCCGTTTTCCCGCCGACGATTTCCCTCCGGTGGAGAAGTGACGTACTGGCGGTCGTTCATCGCCCGTTGGTGACGCGCTCACAGCTCCCGCACAGCCGCACCACATGGTCGGCACAATCCTGACGGCCACCGTGGTTCGCATGACGACCTCCGCAGACGCTTCCCCCGCAGCGCCGCGGGCCTCCTCCCCGGCAGGCACTCCGAACCCCGTACTGGACGTGGTCATCCCGGTATACAACGAGGAGACAGACCTCGCACAATGTGTATACAGATTGCATACGCATCTTCGGGACCACGTGCCGTATGCGTACCGCATCACGATCGCGGACAACGCGAGCACCGACAGCACACTGGCCATCGCCCGGGGGCTCGCCGAGGAGATCCCCGAGGTCGAGGTCGTCCACCTGGACGAGAAGGGGCGCGGCCGGGCGCTGAACGCGGTGTGGTCGGCGTCCGACGCGCAGGTGCTGGTGTACATGGACGTCGATTTGTCGACCGACCTGGCGGCGCTGTTGCCGCTCGTCGCCCCGCTGATCTCCGGGCACTCGGACCTTGCGATCGGCTCGCGGCTCGCGCGGGGTGCCCGGGTCGTCCGCAGGCCGAAGCGGGAGATCATCTCGCGCTGCTACAACCTGATCCTGCGCGGCACGCTCGCCGCGAAGTTCTCCGACGCGCAGTGCGGGTTCAAGGCGATCCGCGCCGACGTCGCCAGGCAGCTGCTGCCGCTGGTCGAGGACACCGGCTGGTTCTTCGACACCGAACTGCTCGTGCTCGCGCAACGCGCGGGCCTGCGCACCCACGAGGTGCCGGTCGACTGGATCGACGACCCGGACTCCTCGGTGAACATCGTCGCGACCGCAACCGCCGACCTGAAGGGGGTCGCGCGCATGATCCGCGCCTTCGCCAAGGGCTCACTGCCGCTCAGCGAGATCCGCGCCCAGCTGGGGCGCGCGCCGATCGGCGTGTCGACCCCGGGCGTGCCGCCGCGGCTGGCCACGCAGCTGGTGCGCTTCGCCGCGATCGGCGTCGGCAGCACGCTCGCGTACCTCGTCCTGTACGTGCTGCTGCGGGGCGCGGTGGGCGCCCAGTGGGCGAACCTCGTGTCGCTGCTGGTCACCGCGATCGCCAACACCGCCGCCAACCGCCGGTTCACGTTCGGTGTGCGTGGCTCCGCCGGCGCCGGGCGGCACCAGTTCGAGGGCCTGATCGTGTTCGGCCTCGGGCTGGCGCTCACCAGCGGTTCGCTGGCGCTGCTGCACTCCGGGGGCGAGCCGAACCGGTTCGTCGAGCTCGTGGTCCTGGTGCTCGCGAACCTCGCCGCGACCGTGCTCCGCTTCCTGCTGTTCCGCAACTGGGTCTTCCGCAAGAACCGATAGGAGAACCGTTCAGATGACGACTGCGTCCGCCGCGCCACCCGCGTACGCCGGGGCCGGCCCCGTCGCAGCCACTCGCCAGGCGGGCAGGCCGCGGTGGGTCCGCCCCGCCGTGGCCGTCCTGCTGCTCGCGACCGCGGCGCTGTACCTGTGGAACCTCGGTGCGTCCGGCTACGGCAACGACTTCTACGCGATGGCCGTCCAGGCGGGCACGAAGAACTGGGAGGCCCTGTTCTTCGGCTCGCTCGACCCCGGCAACGTGATCACCGTCGACAAGCCGCCCGCCGCGATGTGGCTGATGGCGCTTTCCGGCCGGATCTTCGGCTTCTCCAGCTGGAGCATGCTGGCGCCCAACGCGTTGTGCGGCGTCGGCTCGGTGGGTTTGCTGTACCTCGCCGTGCGGCGCACGAACGGTCCCGCCGCGGGACTGCTGGCCGGCGCGGTGCTCGCGCTGACGCCGGTCGCCGCGATGATGTTCAAGTTCAACAACCCGGACGCCCTGCTCGTCCTGCTCATGACGCTCGGCGCCTGGTGCACGGTCCGCGCGCTGGAGAAGGCGAGCACGGGGTGGCTCGTCCTCGCCGGGGTCGCGATCGGGTTCGGGTTCATCACCAAGATGCTGCAGGCGTTCCTGGTGCTGCCCGCGTTCGCACTGGTGTACCTCGTCGCGGCGCCCACCGGGCTCGGCAGGCGGGTGCTGCAGGTGCTCGCCGCCGGGGTCGCGGTGCTGGTGTCCGCGGGCTGGTACGTCGCGGTGGTGGCGTTGTGGCCGGCGTCGAGCAGGCCGTACATCGGCGGCTCGACCGACAACAGCGCGCTCGAACTCGCCTTCGGCTACAACGGCCTCGGCCGCATCTTCGGCGGTGACGGCAACGGCGGCGGTGGTGGCGGCGGGAACGGCATGTTCGGCGGCGAAACCGGCATCACCCGGATGTTCGGCTCGTCGTTCGGGTCGGAGATCTCGTGGTTGCTACCAGCGGCGCTCATCGCGCTCGTCGCCGGGCTGTGGTTCACGCGGTTCTTGCCGCGCACGGACCGCACCAGGGCCGGCCTGCTGCTGTGGGGCGGCTGGACCGTGGTGACGGCACTGGTGTTCAGCTACATGAGCGGCACCATCCACCCGTACTACACGGTGGCGCTCGCGCCGGGCATCGGCGGCCTGATCGGCATCGGCGCGCTCGAACTGTGGCGGGGCAGGCACAACTTCCCGGCCCGGGTGTGGCTCGCGGTGATGCTCGCCGCGACCGGCGTGTGGGACTTCATCCTCCTCGACCGGGTGTCGTCCTGGCAGCCGTGGCTGCGCTGGGTGCTCCTGCTGCTCACCGCCATCTTCGTGGCGGGGCTGCTGTTCGGCGCGGATCGCATCCGGGAACTGGCCGTCGTGCTCGGTGTCGGGGCACTGCTCACCGGGATGCTCGGCACGACGGCATACGCGGTGGTCACTGCATTCACCCCGCATACAGGTTCCATACCGACGTCCGGGCCGTCGAGCGCGGCGATGGGCGGGTTCGGCGGCGGTATGGGCGGCGGTTTCGGTGGCCGTGGTGAGTCCGACAGCGCGGTGATCGACCTGCTGAAGGGCACCACCACCAAGTGGGCGGCCGCGACCAACGGCTCCCAGTCCGCCGCCGGCCTCGCGCTGAACTCGGACAAGGCGGTCATCGCCATCGGCGGGTTCAACGGCGGCGACCCGGCGCCGACCCTGGAGCAGTTCAAGCAGTACGTCGCAGACGGCCAGATCACGTACTACGTCTCCGGCGGCATGGGCGGCTTCGGCGGCCGTGAGGGCAGCGGGTCCATCGCCGAATGGGTGGAGCAGAACTTCACCGCCACGACCGTCGGCGGCTCCACTGTTTACGACCTGACGAAACCCCTCGCCCAGTCCTGACCTACACTGTGTGGCGGACCCCCGCGGCGTCCATCCTGTGAACCTCCCCAGGGCCGGAAGGCAGCAAGGATAAGCAGGCTCTGACGGGTGCGGGGGTCCCCTTGTTCGTCGGCCGTTGGCCGACTTCCCTCGGGCCCGAACCCGATTGCTTCTGGGGGCCGAGCCCCCAGACCCCCACGGTGCGAGCTCCTCACCTTGGCGGGCGCTGGGCACGTGTCGGGTGGACCAGCGTCGCTTCGCATCCGGTGGTCCCGGAGAGCGGTCGGGTGGGCCTGGTGCGGCGGGGGCCGGTGAGCGGCGTGCGGGCGGTGGCTCCGGCGTCGGGGGGTGGGGTCGGGGCGGTAGTCTCGCTGCGTGGCTTTGGCTCTTTACCGGAAGTACCGTCCGGCGACCTTCGCCGAGGTCGTCGGGCAGGAGCACGTCACCGAACCGCTCCGCACCGCGCTCGCGGCCGGGCGCATCAACCACGCGTACCTGTTCTCCGGGCCCCGGGGCTGCGGGAAGACGTCCAGCGCGCGCATCATGGCGCGCTCACTCAACTGCGCCGAGGGCCCCACCCCCGACCCGTGCGGCAAGTGCGACTCGTGCCGTGCGCTCGCCCCCGAAGGCCCCGGCAGCATCGACGTCACCGAGCTCGACGCCGCCAGCCACGGTGGCGTCGACGACGCCCGCGAGCTGCGTGACCGCGCCTTCTACGCGCCGGCCGAGTCGCGCTACCGGGTGTTCATCATCGACGAGGCCCACATGGTCACGACGCAGGGTTTCAACGCCCTGCTCAAGATCGTCGAGGAGCCGCCGGAACACCTGATCTTCATCTTCGCCACCACCGAGCCGGACAAGGTGCTGCCGACGATCCGCTCGCGCACGCACCACTACCCGTTCCGGCTCATCCCGCCGAGCGCGATGCGGGACCTGCTGGAGCGCAACGTCGCGGCCGAGGGCATGCACGTCGACCCGGCCGTGTACCCGCTGGTGATCCGCGCCGGCGGTGGTTCCGCGCGGGACACGCAGTCGGTGCTCGACCAGTTGCTCGCCGGTGCCGGGCCGGAGGGCGTGACCTACCAGCGCGCGGTGTCGCTGCTCGGCGTCACGGATGTCGCGCTCATCGACGACATGATCGACGGGCTCGCGGCGGAGGACTCGGCCGCGGTGTACGGCACGATCGAGCGGCTCACCGAGGCCGGGCACGACCCGCGACGCTTCGCGTCGGACCTGCTGGACCGGCTGCGGGACCTGGTGCTGGTGCGCTCCGTGCCCGACGCCGCCGCGCGTGGACTCGTGTCCGCGCCGGAGGACGAGCTGGCGAGGATGGCGGCGCAGGCCGAGCGCGTCGGCCCCGCGACGCTGACCCGGTACGCGGAGATCGTCCACAACGGACTCTTGGAGATGCGGGGCGCCACCGCGCCGCGACTGCTGCTGGAGCTGCTGTGCGCCCGGATGCTGCTGCCCGCCGCGTCCGAGAGCGAGGCAGCGGTGTTGCAGCGCCTGGAACGGCTCGAACGGCGTGCCGCGGCGGGTGGTCCCGTGGCGGCGGCTCCTGTTGCCACTCCGGGGGCCCCCGCACCTGCTGCCGCTCCTGCGGCCGTCGCGCCTGCCGCTGTCCCCGAGCGGACGTTCCAGCGGCCGTCGCAGCGCCCGGCCGCCGAACCGGCACCCGAACCCCGTCCCGCACCGGCGCGCCCGGCCCCTGAACCGCCGCGCCCGGCTCCCGAAGCACCGCGGTCGGAGCCGGAACCCGTTGTGGCGCAAGAGGAACCTGTGCAGGCCCCAGCGCCGGCGGCACCGGGTGGCGTGGACGCGGCGGCCATCCGGCGGATCTGGCCGGACCTGCTCGCGGCGATCCGGAAGACGAGCCGCAGCACGGAGGCGATGCTCACGCACGCGACGGTGCAGAGCGTGGAGGGTTCGCTGGTCGTGCTGTCGCACACGGCGGAGCCGCTGGCGCGACGGCTGTCGGAGGCACGCAACGCGGACTTCATCGCGGCGGCACTGCACGAGGTGCTGGGCGGTTCGTGGCAGGTGCGGTGCGTGCACGGCGGCGGTGGTGGAGGTGGCGGTTCGGCCCGCCCGAGCGGTGGTCCGCGGCCGCAACAGGGACCGCCGCAGCGCGAGGCGCCGCAGCAACAGCAGCGCACGTTCCAGCGCCCGGCACCGGCTCCCGCGCAGCAGCAGCCCGCGCCGAAGCCAAAGGTCACCACCACCGAGCCGGACATCCCGCTCCCGCCGGAACCGGACGAGGACGAGGTCGCGATCCTGGCGGAGGAATCCGCCTTCGACGAGCCCGCCCCCCTGGCAGCCGCCCCGGCGATCGACCCGGAGGAAGAGGCACACCGCCTCCTCGCCGAACACCTCGGCGCCCGCCCCCTGGATTGAGTCCTGGGCGGGTTGCCGGGCCCCGGTGGGCTGAGGTTTCGGGTGGTGGACTGTCGAGGCTGGGGATGCCTGCGAACGAGGCTGCCGGGATATCGCTGCCGGGGCAGGGTGGCTGGCTGAGCTGTTGGGGCAGCGGGCCGCCGGGCCCGAGCGCGGCGAGCCGGGGTGGCGGAGTCCCGCTGGCCGCTGTGCGGCTTGGCCTCTCGGCCTCGCCGCTCCGCCCGCCGCTGCGGCTCCGCGCCGCTCGCCCGCACGCCGCGCCGCTCGCCCGCACGCCGCTCCGCGCGCCCGGCTGCGCCGCGCGCCCCGCCGCTTCGCGGCTGCGCGGCTCCGTCCCCCGGCTCCGCCCGCCGCTCCGCCGTTCCGCCGTTCCGCCGCTCCGCCCGGCCCCGCGGCTCCGCCCACCGCTCCGCGCCCCACCACTCCGCGCCCCCACCCCCACCCCGCCTCAACCCAAAAAAGCCTCAACCCCCGCGGCAATCGCCTGCGCGTACCGCGCCCGCCCCTCCGGGCTGGCCATCGCCGCCGCCTCGGTCGCGTTGCGCATGTTGCCGCATTCCACCAGGGCGGCCGGGCGGGTCGAGAGGTTGAGACCGGCGAGGTCGTCCCTGGGGTAGATGCCCGCGGACCCGAGGTACGTCGACGTCGGGTAGCCCGCCTGCTGCAGCGAGTCCCGCAGGGCGTGGGCCAGCGAGATCGACGGCTCGCCTTGCGCGGGGTTCAGCGGCGGCGCCGAGTACGACACGTGGAACCCGTGCGCAACGGGCGAAGTCGACCCGTCGGCGTGGATCGAGACCACCGCGTCCGCGTTCGCCTCGTTGCCGATGGCCGCTCGCCTGTCCACACAAGGTCCGACGCCGTTGTCGTCGTTCCGCGTGTACTCGACCCGCAGTCCGGCCGCCCTGAGCAGCGCCCCCACTCGCTGCGCGACGTCCCACGTGAACGCGTGCTCCGGGTACCCCTGTCTCGTCGCGGTTCCCGTGGTGTTGCACGGTTTCGTCTCGCCACGCCCCGCCGGGACGGGCTTGTTGATCACGCCCGGGTGGCTCGCGTTACCACCGTTGTGCCCGGGATCGAGCACCACGACCCGCTGCGGCCGGGACGACGACGGCGCAGCAGAAGACGGCACAGACGGAGCCCCGGAAACACTGGACGGAACAACAGAAACCCCCGGCGAACCCGGCACCGGACTCCCGCCACCACTCGTGCACCCCGCGAGCAGCAGCGTCCCCGCCAGCACCATCCGCCACCTCATGCGCCCACCGTCGCACACCCCCGGGGCGCCGGAGCGCCTGCCACGCCCACCGGACGTTAGTCTGGGCAGTACGTGCAGGTCCCTTCACGGATGGGAAACGGCAAATGGTCAACCCCGGCGGCGGAATGCCCGACATGCAGGCGATCCTCCAGCAGGCGCAGCAGATGCAGCAGCAGCTCGTCGCGGCGCAGGAGGAGCTCGCCCGCACCGAGGTCACCGGCAGCGCCGGCGGTGGACTGGTCACCGCGACGGTCACCGGCGGCATGGAACTGAAGAGCCTCAAGATCGACCCGAAGGTCGTCGACCCCGAGGACACCGAGACGCTGGCCGACCTGGTCGTCGCCGCGGTGCGGGACGCCAGCAAGAACGCGCAGAAGCTCACCGAGGAGAAGCTCGGCCCGGTGACCGGCGCGCTCGGCGGCGGCATGCCCGACCTCGGCGGGTTCGGCCTGCCCGGGCTCGGCCAGTAGAAGGCGACCGGGTTGTACGAAGGGGTAGTCCAGGACCTGATCGACGAGCTCGGTCACCTGCCGGGCATCGGCCCGAAGAGCGCGCAGCGGATCGCGTTCCACCTGCTCGCCGCCGACCCGGCGGACATCGCGCGGCTGCAGGACGTGCTCGGCAAGGTCCGCGAGGGCGTCCAGTTCTGCGAGATCTGCGGCAACGTCTCCGAACAACAGCAGTGCCGCATCTGCCGGGACACGCGCCGCGACACGTCGCTGATCTGCGTCGTCGAGGAGCCCAAGGACGTGCTCGCCGTGGAGCGCACGCGCGAGTTCAAGGGCCGCTACCACGTGCTGGGCGGCGCGCTGGACCCGTTGTCCGGCATCGGTCCTGACCAGTTGCGCATCCGTGAGCTGCTCACCCGGATCGGCGGCGAGGAGGTCACCGAGGTGATCATCGCGACCGACCCGAACACGGAGGGCGAGGCGACGGCGACGTACCTGGTGCGGATGCTGCGCGACTTCCCCGGGCTCACGGTCACCCGCCTCGCCTCCGGGCTGCCGATGGGCGGGGACCTGGAGTTCGCCGACGAGCTGACGCTGGGCCGTGCGCTGTCCGGACGCCGCACTCTCTGACCTCGCCGCCGCGGTGCTCGCCGCACCGCCGCGGCTGGGCCGCGTCCGCCTCGTCGCCGTCGACGGGCCCTCCGGCGCGGGAAAATCCACCTTCGCCGCGCGGCTGTGCGCCGAACTGCCGGACTCGGCGCTCGTCAGCACCGACTCCTTCGCCACCTGGGACGACCCCGTCGCGTGGTGGCCGCGCCTGGTCTCCGGCGTCCTCGAACCGCTCGCGCACGGCGAGCCGGGCAGCTACGTGAAGCTGGACTGGACCAGTGGCCGGCCGCGGCCCGGGGAGCGGGTCGTCGTGCCCCCACCGGATGTGCTCGTCGTCGAAGGGGTGTCCGCCGCCCGGAAATCGGTGCGGCCGTTGTTGTCCGCGCTGTGCTGGCTCGGTGGTCCAGACCCCCGGACGCGGCTGGAGCGTGCCGTTCAGCGGGACGGCGAGGCGTCCCGCGAGCACCTCGTGCGGTGGCAGGCGTTCGAGCGGGGGTGGTGCGCCGTCGACCGCCCGTTCACCCGTTCGGAGGCACACTTGCAGGTCTTTTCGGGCAAATTCTCTACGGAGCGCAACGACAACCGCCCGCGGTGTGATGGAACGGCCTTTTACGTAGCGCGATCGTAACCTGGCGTGGTTAAGCAAAACGCCCATTGGGGGCTAGGGTCGTCGATCAAACTGCAACTTCTACTAGGAGTTCCCATGCTCCCTCAGCGGGTGGCTCGTCTGCGCCGGCTCGCCCTGATCGGGTTGACCGGCGCGCTCGCCGTGGCCATGTCGGCCTGCGCTTCCGAACGCGGTTCGGGTGGTGGTGCCGACCAGACGTTCGTCTTCGGTGCCGCGGGCGCGCCGAAGAACTTCGACCCGATCTTCAACGACGACGGTGAGAGCTTCCGTCCTGCCCGGCAGATGTTCGACACGCTCGTCACGTACAAGCCCGGTACCACGGAGCTGGTGGGCGACCTGGCGACCGCGTGGACCCCGAGCGCCGACGGCAAGGCCTGGACCTTCACCCTGCGTCAGGGCGTCAAGTTCCACGACGGCACCCCCTTCAACGCCGCGGCGGTCTGCTTCAACTTCGACCGCTGGTACAACATGAAGGGCGCGGCGGCGCAGAGCCAGATGATCTACTACGGCGACGTCTTCGAGGGCTTCGCCAAGAACGAGGGCGACGCGACCGGCTCCCCGGTGTACAAGTCGTGCGAGGCGAAGGACGACTTCACCGCCGTCATCAACCTCAACAAGGCGAAGGGCGCCTTCCCAGACGCCTTCGGCCTCACGTCGCTGTCGATCTCCAGCCCCGACGCGCTGAAGAAGTACGACGCCGACAACGTCACCCAGAGCGGCGACTCGTTCACGTACCCCGCGTACGCCAACGAGCACCCCACCGGCACGGGCCCGTACAAGTTCGAGAGCTACGACAAGACGAACAAGACGATCACCCTGGTCCGCAACGACGACTACTGGGGTGAGAAGGCCAAGACGGCCAAGCTGATCTTCAAGATCATCGAGGACGAGAACGCTCGCAAGCAGGAGCTCGCCGCCGGCACCATCGACGGCTACGACTTCCCGAGCCCGGCGGACTACAACTCGCTGAAGGACGCGGGCAACCAGGTACTGATCCGCCCGGCCTTCAACATCCTCTACCTGGGCATCAACCAGAAGAACAACCCGAAGCTGCAGGACGTCCGCGTCCGCAAGGCGATCGAGTACGCGATCAACAAGGACCAGCTGGCCAAGAACAAGCTGCCCAGCGGGGCCTACGCGCAGACGCAGTTCCTGCCGAACAACGTGCCCGGCTACACCGACTCGGTGGAGAAGCACAGCTACGACCCGAACCAGGCGAAGCAGCTGCTGCAGCAGGCCGGGGCGAGCGACCTGACGGTGAACTTCTACGTGCCCACCGAGGTCACCCGGCCCTACATGCCGAACCCGGTGGACATCGGCGGCGCGATCGCGGACGACCTCAAGGCCGTCGGCATCAAGGTCAACATCGTCCAGGAGCCGTGGAACGGTGGCTACAAGGATGACGTGCAGAAGGCGGGCAAGCAGGACCTGCACCTGCTGGGCTGGACCGGTGACTACGCCGACGCCGGCAACTTCGTCGGCACGTTCTTCGGACGGCAGAAGGCGGAGTTCGGCTTCGACAACGCGCAGATTTTCTCGGCGCTGTCCAACGCCGACGCGCAGGTGACGCCGGACGCGAAGAAGAGCGCGTACGAGCAGGCCAGCGTGCTGATCTCGCAGTACGTCCCGGCGGTGCCGCTGACCTCGTCGCCGCCGGCGATCGTCGTCAAGAACAACATCCACAACCTGATCCCGACCCCGCTGACCGACGAGCGGTTCTACACGGTCACCAAGGGCTGACGGCCGGGCTTCGGCGCCTGAGTACCGCGTCCCGGCGATCCCGGGGCGCGGTACTCGCGCAGAAGAGACCCCTGTGAGGGCTTCCACCACATGCTGCGATTCATCCTCAGGCGGCTGCTGCAAGCCGTACCGACTCTGCTCGTGCTCTCGATACTGGTGTTCGCCTGGCTGCGCCTGCTGCCCGGCGGCCCGGCGGGCGCACTGCTCGGGGACAAGGCCACTCCCCAGAAGCTGGCCGACCTCAACCACCTGCTGGGTCTGGACCAGCCGATCCCCATCCAGTACTTCAAGTTCCTCGGCCGCGTCATCACCGGCGACTTCGGCAGTTCGCTGATCAGCGGCGACTCCGTGATCGCGGAGGTCGGCCGGGCGTTCCCGGCGACCGTCGAGCTCTCGGTGTTCGCACTCGTGCTCGCGGTCGCCTTCGGCATCCCGCTCGGCTACGTCGCCGCCCGCTACCGCGGCAGGCTGCTGGACAACGCCACCGTGCTCACCACGCTGGTCGGTGTCGCGGTGCCGGTGTTCTTCTTCGGCGTGCTGCTCAAGTACGTGTTCGCGCAGAAGCTGGGCATCCTGCCGCCTTCGGGGCGCCAGGACGTGACCATCGACGCCACGCACGTCACCGGGTTCTTCGTCCTCGACGGGATCCTGACGGGTGAGCTCGACGCGGCGTGGGACGCGATCAAGCACCTGATCCTGCCCGCGATCGCGCTGGCGAGCATCCCGTTCGCCGTCATCGTGCGCATCACCCGTGCTTCGGTGCTCGACGTGCAGCAGGAGGACTTCGTGCGCACGGCGGAGTCGAAGGGCCTGACCACGCCGGTGATCCGGCGCCGGCACATCCTGCGCAACGCGCTGCTGCCGGTGTCGACGACCATCGGCCTGCAGACCGGGCTCCTGCTGGCGGGCGCGGTGCTGACGGAGAAGGTGTTCAACATCCCGGGCGTCGGTTACCTGCTGGCGCAGGGCATCGAGCGCCGTGACTTCCCGAGGCTGCAGGCGCTGCTGCTGCTCGCCGCGTTCGTGTACGTCATCGTCAACCTCCTCGTCGACGTCTCGTACGCGATCATCGATCCGAGGGTGCGGGTGCGATGACCACGAACCTGTTGCGGCGCAAGCGCGACCGCATCGACGACCTGGCGGAGACCTCGGGCGGCACGAGCCTCGCGGCGGACGCGTTCAAGCGCATGTCGCGCAGCCCGATCGCGATCACCGGCGCCGTCATCACGATCCTGTTCGTGCTGCTGGCGGTCCTGTCGCCGTTCCTGGCGCCGAAGGACCCCCACCGGCCCTACGACGAGCTGAAGGCGACGCTGCGGCCGGACTCGATCCCCGGTGCCATGCCGGGTTTCCTGCTCGGCAGCGACCAGAACGGCTACGACTTCTTCTCGCGGCTGCTGGTCGGTTCGCAGCAGACGCTCATCGTGGGTGTCGTCGCGACGCTGATCGGCGTCGCGATCGGCATGGTGATCGGCGGGCTCGCCGGCGCGCTCGGCGGCTGGGTGGACACGGTGCTCATGCGGTTCACCGACATCCTGCTCGCGATCCCGTCGCTGCTGCTGGCGATCTCGATCGCGGCGCTGTTCCCCGGTACACAGTGGACGGTCATCATCGCGGTCGCGGTGGTGAGTGTCCCGGTCTTCGCCCGGCTGCTGCGGGGCGCGATGCTCGCGCAGCGCTCCAGCGACCACGTGCTCGCCGCGACCGCGCTCGGCGTGCGGCGCAGCACCATCGTGTTCCGGCACATGCTGCCGAACTCGGTGGGCCCGGTGATCGTGCAGGCCACGCTGACGCTGGCCACCTCGATCATCGACGCGGCCGCGCTGTCGTTCCTCGGCCTCGGTGACGCCGACTGGACGCGGGCGGAGTGGGGCCTGATGCTGGGCAAGGCGCAGGACTACCTCGACGTCAAACCGGAACTCGCTTTCTACCCGGCCATCGCGATCATCATCGTGGCGCTGGGCTTCACGCTGCTCGGCGAATCGCTGCGCGAAGCGCTCGACCCGAAAAACAGGCGGTAAGAGCTTCATGGCACTGCTGGAAGTCAGGGACCTCTCGGTCACCTTCAAACGCAAGGGGGTCCGCCCCTTCACGGCCGTGGACGGCGTCAGCTTCGACGTCGAACCCGGCCGCACCGTCGGCCTCGTCGGCGAGTCGGGCAGCGGCAAGTCCGTGACCGCGCTGGCGATCATGGGCCTGCTGCCCAAGCGGGGCGCGGAGGTCGGCGGCTCGGTCCGGTTCGAGGACACCGACCTGCTGACGCTGTCCGACCGGCAGCTGCGCGACAAGCGCGGCCGCGACCTCGGCATGGTGTTCCAGGACCCGCTGTCCTCGCTGAACCCGGTCATCCCGATCGGCCTGCAGATCACCGAGGTGCTGGAGCGGCACCGCGGGATGAGCCGCAAGCAGGCGAGCGGCGAGGCGGAGCAGCTGCTCGGCCGGGTCGGCATCCCCGACCCGACGCGACGGCTTTCCGAGTACCCGCACCAGCTTTCGGGCGGGATGCGGCAGCGCGCGCTGATCGCGATCGCGCTGGCGTGCAAGCCGAGGCTGCTCATCGCGGACGAGCCGACGACCGCGCTCGACGTCACGATCCAGGCGCAGATCCTCGCGCTGCTCTCGGAGCTGGTGCGGGACACGGGCACCGCGTTGATCATGATCACGCACGACCTCGGTGTCGTCGCGGGTCTGTGCGACGAGGTCAACGTCATGTACGGCGGGCGGATCGTGGAACGGGCCGAGCGGCACGCGTTGTTCGCGGCGGCCCGGCACCCGTACACGCACGGGCTGCTGGAGTCGA
The DNA here is from genome assembly GCF_900114035.1 of Amycolatopsis sacchari. GTDB lineage: Bacteria > Actinomycetota > Actinomycetes > Mycobacteriales > Pseudonocardiaceae > Amycolatopsis_E > Amycolatopsis_E sacchari. The sequence continues at coordinate 208,519 of NZ_FORP01000008.1, forward strand.
TCCCGCGGCTGGACGCCCCGCGTGGCGAGAAACTGGTGCCCATCAAGGGTTCCGTGGCCGACAACATCCCGTGGGACTCGGCGTGCGCGTTCGCGCCGCGGTGCCCCAACGCGCTGGACCGGTGCCGCCAGGTCCGGCCCGAGCTGCTACCCGACCACGGCGGCATGCTGCGCTGCCACAACCCGGTCGGACACGCGGTCAAGCAGGGGGTGCGGGCGTGAGTGACGCTTTGGTGCAGGTCGAAGGCCTCGAAGTGCACTTCCCGATCAAGCGGGGAGTGGTGCTGGACCGGACGGTGGGGCACGTCTACGCCGTCGACGGGGTGAACCTGGAGATCCGGCGCGGCGAGACGTACGGGCTCGTCGGCGAGTCGGGCTGCGGCAAGACGACGCTGGGCCGCGGCCTGCTGCGGCTGGTGGAGCCGACCGGTGGGCGCGTGGTGTTCGACGGGACCGACCTGTCGGAGCTGAAGGGCGAGTCGCTGCGGAAGATGCGGCGCCGCATGCAGATGGTGTTCCAGGACCCGCTGTCCAGCCTCGACCCGCGCCAGTCGGTCGAGTCGATCCTGGTCGAGGGCATGCGGGCGCACGGCCTGGCGAAGGACAGGGAGGCGACGCGCAAACGCTTGCGCGAGCTGCTGTCCGCGGTCGGGCTGCCGGAGAGCGCGCTGCGGAAGTACCCGCACGAGTTCTCGGGCGGGCAGCGGCAGCGCATCGGCATCGCGCGGGCGCTGGCCGTCGAGCCGGACCTGATCGTCGCCGACGAGCCGGTGTCGGCGCTCGACGTGTCCGTGCAGGCGCAGGTCATCAACCTGCTGGAGGAGCTGCAGGAGCGGCTCGGCCTGACGTACCTGGTCATTGCGCACGACCTGGCCGTGGTGCGGCACATCTCCGACCGGATCGGCGTGATGTACCTGGGTTCGCTGGTCGAGGAGACCGACTCGGAGACGCTCTACGCGCAGCCGCTGCACCCGTACACGAAGGCGCTGCTGTCGGCGATCCCCGTGCCCGATCCGGAGGTCGAGGACAGCCGGGAGCAGATCCTGCTCGCCGGTGACCTGCCCTCGCCCGCCGCGCCGCCGTCCGGCTGCCGGTTCCACACCCGCTGCCCGTGGCGGCAGGAGACGAAGTGCGACACCGAACGGCCGCAGCTGCGGGAGATCGGCGCGGGGCACCGGGTGGCGTGCCACTGGGCGGAGGACATCCAGGCGGGCCGGATCACGCCGCACGAGGTGGAGGCGGAGCTGGTCGAGGTGGAGTCCGCGGCCGGGCCGTCGGTGCCGCACGCGTCGTCCGTGGCGGAGATGCTGGAGCCGTGATTTCGGTACCCTGGCGGCCCGGAGGCCCGGAACGACAGGGGGACTGAGACGTGCACATCGACCAGTGGCTGGAGACGATCCCGCCACTCCTGGTGTACATCACGGTCGGTGCCGTGATCGGCTTCGAGAGCCTCGGCATCCCCCTTCCCGGTGAAATCGTGCTGGTGAGCGCCGCGTTGCTGTCGTCGACGCACGCCGGGCTGAACCCGTGGCTCGTCGGGATCGTCGGCAGCGCCGGCGCGATCGTCGGCGACAGCATCGGCTACCTCATCGGCCGCAAGGGCGGGCGCAGGCTGTTCGACTGGGCGGGCCGGAAGTTCCCGAAGCACTTCGGGCCCGACCACGTCCGCAACGCCGAACGGATCTTCGCCCGGCGCGGCGTGTGGGCGGTGTTCTTCGGCCGGTTCGTCGCACTGCTGCGGATCCTGTGCGGGCCGCTCGCGGGTTCGCTGCACATGAACTACGGCAAGTTCCTGGCGGCGAACGCGCTGGGCGGCATCGCCTGGGCCGGCGGTACGACGGCGCTGGTGTACTCGCTCGGTGTCGTCGCGGAGCAGTGGCTGTCGCGGTTCTCCTACGTGGCGCTGGGCATCGCGGTGCTCGCCGGCGTGGTCATCAGCCTGGTGCTCAAGAAGCGGATGGGCCGCAGGCATCACGAGGACGAGGCGGCGAGCGCCACGTCGGCCGAGCGCTGACGCTTCGGCAGCGAGCCCAGCAGCACGCCGCCGACGACCACCAGCCCCGCCAGCACCTCGACGAGCGCGGGGCGCTCGGCCAGCAGCAGGAACGACGCGCTCATCCCGACGACGGGCACGAGCAGCGAGAACGGCGCGACGACGCCCGCGGGGTGCCGTCGCATCAGCGTGGTCCAGATGCCGGAGCCGACGAGCGTGCCGAACACCACGATGTAGGCGAAGCCGGCGATCCCGATCCAGCCGCCGGTCGTGTTCAGGGTGGCGAGCGCGTGCCAGTCGGCGGCCGGGCCCTCGAAGACCAGTGACAGCAGGAACATCGGCAGCGGTGGCACGACCGACATCCACAGCGTGAAGTGCAGGCCGTTCTCGGCGCGGGCCTGCCGGGCGCAGATGTTGCCGACGGCCCAGCTCAGTGCGGCGAGCAGGGTGAGCACGACGGGCAGCAGCACGGCGTGCTCGGCCTGGTGCCAGGCGATCACGGCCATCCCGCCGACGGCGAGGACGATGCCGGCCAGCTGCCGGGGCGAGAGGCGTTCGCGCAGGAGGACGCTGCCGAGCAGCACGGTGAACGGCGCCGAGGCCTGCAGCACGAGCGACGCCAGGCCGGTCGGCATGCCGATGTTCATCGCGATGAACAGCAACGCGAACTGCCCGGTGCCGAAGCCGAGGCCGAACCCGATGAGCCAGCGCAGCTTCACCTTCGGCCGAGGCACGAACAGCACGGTGGGGATGGCGATGACGAGGAAGCGCAGCGCCCCGGTGAACAACGGCGGGAAGTGGCCGAGTGCGTAGTGCACGGCGAGGAAGTTGCAGCCCCAGAGCACGGCGACGAACACGGCGAGGAGACGGTCACGAGCACCCACGGTCTCAAGCTTGCGGTGGACAACTGTGTAGCACAATCGAGATAAATTCCAGCGACCCTTCAGTAGGCCTTCACGGACGTGCATATCGCCAGGTCGCGGGTGCTGCGGGAGTTCGCGGGCCGGGGCAGAGTGACGTCCGCCGCATGGGCCCTGACACGGCTCCGGGCTCCGCAGGTCGAGGTGGGGTTGCCGCTGCCCGAGCCGGGGGCGGGGCCTGACGCCGTGCACGTTGTGCACGTTGTATGCAGCGGGGGCTGCGGTGGCTGCCGTGGCTGCTGTGTCGTGGGTGGGCGGGCTGGCTGCTGTCTCGCGTGGCGGCACCCGGCCCCGGGCTGGTGTTATGCGCGTTGTATACGGCGGCGATGACCGGTCGCGTCGTGAGGGGGGCGGGCTGGCCGCTGTCTCGCGTGGCCGCTCCCGCCCGGGACCGTTATGCGCGTTGTATACGGCGACGGTGACCGTCGCGTCGTGAGGGCTCGGCCAGGACTTACCTCTTGGTGCGCAGCCGCGCGCTCCCGGCTCGGTGCGGTCGCGTTATGCAGGTTGTATGCAGCGGCTGCAGTGACTGCCCCCTCGTGAGGGGCAGGTCCGGCCGCGGTTGCTCAGCCGCGCGCTTCTCACCGCAGCCATCGCGCCCGGCTGCCCCATGTCGAGGCACCGCGCTGCCCGCCCCTCTACGCCGGGCAGCGCGGTGCCCGCCGCGCCGCAACCGCTCAGCCCAGCCAGCCCGTCGTCACCCCCGCGCCGCAACGGCTCAGCCCAGTCAGCCGATCGTCACCCCCCGCAGCAACCGCTCAACCCGGCCAGCCCGTCTCCCGCGCCCATTCCTCGGCACGAGCGTTCGCGGCGACGAGCCACGGCGCCTTCCCCTCGCGGTAACGGCCAGGACGGTGCCGGGAGCGGCGGGCGAGCCCTGCTTTCAGCTCCCCGTACGCCGCCGCCTCATCGGGATGGGCGAGGAGGTAGTCGCGCAGCAGGAGGCATCGGCGGACGTTCGGGTCGCTGGGGTCGCGGCGGCGGATCAGGTACGTAATACGGCCTGTATACAACTCGTAGTACCGACTCTCGCTGGTGAAACCGTGGATGTGCCGGTAGCCGGCGTCGAGCAGAGGGCCGGGATTCCACTGGCCGTCCGGGATGACGAGCTGGATGTCGATGATCGGCTTGGCCGCCAGCCCCGGCACGGCGGTGGAGCCGATGTGCTGGAGCTCGCCGGGCACGCCCGCCTGCGTCAGCCGGGCGGCCTCGGCCGCGAACAGCCGGGGCCAGTCGGCCGACGGGGCGGCGAACGGCACCCCGTGGACGCGGCTGCGCCTGGGCCGGTCACGGCGGAACCAGCGCATGGCCGCCTCCCTCAGAGCGCGTTGAGGCCCGTCACGATCACCTTCGTCAGGCGGGTGAGATACACGTTGTCCACCTGCTCCGTACTGCGGAGCAGGCGTAGCAGCAGCGGCGAGATCAGCACGTCGAGGCCGAGTTCGAGGTCGAGGTCGGCGGGAAGCTCGCCGCGGTCGATCGCGCGGGTCAGCACCGTGGCGGCGGCGGTGCGGCGCGGCCTGTCGACCACGTCGTGCAGTGCGGCGGCCAGCTCGGGGGTGCGGGTGGTCTCGACCAGGACGTCCAACGCGATCCGCCGCGTCCGCGGATCGGCCTGTTCGACGATCACGTCGAGGAACGCGCGCACGTCGCCTGCCAGTGAACCGGTGTCCGGCACCTCCGGCAGGTTCCGCAGTACCGCGGCCCCGACCAGGTCGATCAGCATCGCCTGTTTGGACGGCCATCGGCGGTATACCGCCGCCTTGCCGACCCCGGCCCGGCGCGCGACCGCATCCATCGTCATGCGCGCGTAGCCGATCTCGGCGAGCTGGTCGAACATCGCGCGGGTGATGGCGGCCGTGACGGATTCCTGGAGGACCGCCGCCCCCGCCGGTTCCCGCGAGCTCGTCATGCACGAAGTATACACACGACGGAACGGTTGCGTTCCATCGTCGCCACGGCTAACTTCGGCAGTGGACGTCGGAACAGTTCCGTTCCGACGTGAACGAAGGAGCAGCCATGAAGATCCACCCGCTCCGCATCGGCCGCACCAAGGTGCCGTTCGGCCAGTTCTACGGGGGCCTGCAGGGGTTTTCGCTCGGCGAGTTCGCCGCGGACAAGGACCACTTCCTCTGGGTGCCGATCCACGCCTACCTGCTCGACCACCCGAAGGCCGGGCCCGTGCTGGTCGACACCGGGATCAGCCCGGAGCAGGCCGCGCACGTCGACTACTACCGCGGTTCGATCATGGAGCACGCGATGGACGTCGACGAGTACGAGCTGCCCGCCGACCAGACCATGCCGGCCCAGCTCGCGCGCCGGGGCTACCGGCCGGAGGACATCCGCGCCGTGATCATCACGCACTTCCACGAGGACCACGTCGGCCCGCTGAACCTGTTCGCGCACGCCCCGGTGTACCTGGGCGCGGCCGAGTACGCCGCGCGGAACGACAAGGTGCTGGGCCTGGTGCCGCTGGCCTACCCGCCGTCGATCGCGGCGATCACCGACTGGCGGCCGATCGAGTTCACCGGCCCGGCCATCGGCGGCTTCGAAGGCTCGGCCGACCTGTTCGGCGACGGGAGCGTGCTCGCGTTGCCCACACCCGGCCACAGCCCCGGCAGCACCAGCGTGCTCGTGGACCACCGGTACCTGCTGACCGGGGACGCGATGTACACCATCCGGCACCTCGCCGTGGACCAGGTGCGAGCGTTCCAGACCGGCGGCGAGGCGCAGTACGTCGACTCGGTGCGGCGGATCCAGTGGCTCCGCCGCGAACTCCCCGAGCTGGTCATCCTCACCGCGCACGACCACACCGAGTACGGCACGCGGCTGATCGCCGGGCTCGTCGGCGGCGAACTGTCCGATGTGGACTTGGCATGGGCGAAGTCCTACGAGCGGGCGACTTTCGACGAACTCGCCAACCTCAACCCGGCCCGGCTACCGCGGTTCGTCCCGTCCGGCGACGGTCTCGGACACGTGGCCTGAGCCGGGAAAACCCGGCCTGAGCCGAAAACCCGGCCTCCCCGCGGAGAGGCCGGGCGCCGGAATCAGCGGTGCGAGCGGTTCACCGCCGAGACGACCGCGCGCAGCGAAGCCGTGACGATGGACGGGTCGATGCCCACGCCCCAGTACACCTTGTCGCCGATGGCGCACTCGATGTACGAAGCCGCGCGGGAGTCGTCGCCCGGGGTCAGGGTGTGCTCGCTGTAGTCCATGAGCCGCACGTCGTACCCGATGGTGGACAGCGCGTCGAAGAACGCGGCGATCGGGCCGTTCCCGGTGCCCGTGATCTCCTGCTCCTCGCCGTCCACGCGGACCGTCGCCCGCAGCCGGTAGTCGCCGTTCGCCGTGACGTGCTGGCTGACCAGCTGCAGCGGCGACTCGGTCTCCAGGTACTCCTTCGCGAACGCGTCCCACATCGTGCGCGGGTCGACCTCGCCGCCCTCGCTGTCCGTGTAGCGCTGGATGACCTGCGAGAACTCGATCTGCAGCCGGCGCGGCAGGTCGAGCTGGTGCTCGGTCTTCATGATGTAGGCGACGCCGCCCTTGCCGGACTGCGAGTTCACCCGGATGACGGCCTCGTAGCTGCGGCCGACGTCCTTCGGGTCGATCGGCAGGTACGGCACCTCCCACGGGAACTCGTCCACCGGTACACCCGCCTTCTCGGCGGCGCGGTGCAGCGCGTCGAAGCCCTTGTTGATCGCGTCCTGGTGGCTGCCGGAGAACGCGGTGAACACCAGGTCACCGCCCCACGGCGTGCGCTCGTGCACGGGCAGCTGGTTGCAGTACTCGACGGTCCGCTTGATCTCGTCGATGTCGGAGAAGTCGATCTGCGGGTCGATGCCCTGGCTGAACAGGTTCATGCCCAGCGCGACGAGGTCGACGTTGCCGGTGCGCTCGCCGTTGCCGAACAGGCAGCCCTCGATCCGGTCCGCGCCCGCCTGGTACCCCAGTTCGGCGGCGGCGATGCCGGTGCCGCGGTCGTTGTGCGGGTGCAGGGACAGGATCACCGAGTCGCGGCGGTCCAGGTTGCGGCCCATCCACTCGATCGAGTCGGCGTAGACGTTCGGCGTGGCCATCTCGACGGTCGCGGGCAGGTTGAGGATCACCGGCCGCTCCGGCGTCGGCTGCCAGATGTCGGTGACGGCGTTGCACACCTCGGCCGCGTACGACAGCTCGGTGCCGGTGTAGGACTCCGGCGAGTACTGGAAGCGGAAGTCGGTGTCGGAGTACTTCTGCGCGTACTCCACCACCAGGTCGGCGGCCTGCAGCGCGATCTTCTTGATGCCCTCGCGCTCCTCGCGGAACACGACGCGGCGCTGCAGGATCGAGGTCGAGTTGTAGATGTGCACGATGGCCCGCGGCGCGCCTTCGAGCGCCCGGAAGGTGCGCTCGATCAGCTCGGGACGGCACTGCGTCAGCACCTGGATGCGGACGTCCTCGGGGATCGCGCCGTCCTCGATGATCTCGCGGACGAAGTCGAAGTCGGTCTGGCTCGCCGCCGGGAAGCCGACCTCGATCTCCTTGTAGCCCATGCGGACCAGCAGGTCGAAGAACTTGCGCTTGCGGGCGGGCGACATCGGGTCGATGAGGGCCTGGTTGCCGTCACGCAGGTCGACGGCGCACCACAGGGGCGCGCGCTCGATGCGCTTCTCGGGCCACGTGCGGTCGGGCAGCTGGATGTCCTCCACCAGCCGGTACCAGGGCTGGTAGCGGTGGTAGGGCATCGAGCTGCCGCGTTGCGCGTTCCAGGCGGGCTGGTCGGCGGGTGCCGGACGGGCGGGCTTGCGGATGCGGCTCACGCTGGGTTCGGAGGTGGTCATGCTGGAAGGGGTCTCCTGCCGGATTCGGGTCGGGCGACCGGCGGCGTCACGAAGCCCCGCGACGGGGGGCCGGTCTGGATCAGGCCCCGTCGCGGCAGCGAAGCAGGAGAGCACGCGCCACGGAGTCACCATAACCCCGTGAAGTTGATGATGAAAACAGGGGCGGGCCGCGGCGGGCTCCAGCGTGAGCCCGCGGTAACCGGAACAGGTGATCGCCGACCCCCGCGGGCAGATCGAGTCGGCCGGGCAGGCAGCCGCCCCCGCTCCGGCATTACCGGTGAGTAGCCATCGGGTCGCCGACGTGCCACACTTCCGGCATGGCCGAACACGCCGAACGTGGTGAGAACGACCTCACCGGCGAGGAGACGAAGACGCGGCGTGCGTCCGACGTCGACTGGCGCCGCGTCAAGGACTCCACCGTCGGGCTCGTGGCCGGGGTGGTCCGCTGGGCGGGGCTGGTCTTCGCGGCGATCCTCGTGCTGCACGTGATCTTCACCGTCGGCTCGGCGAACCCGGACAACGGCATCGTCTCGTGGGTCCGCGGCTGGGCCGACACCCTCTCGATCGGCTTCAAGGACCTGTTCGAGCCGAACGACGCGAAGCTCCGCGTGCTGGTCAACTACGGCATCGCCGCGTTGTTCTGGCTGATCGTCTCGGCCATCGTGGCGAAGCTGATCCGCCGGATCTTCGGCGCCACGAGCTAGAGCAGGGCCACGCTCAACTCGCGCAAGCGGGCGGGATCGGCGACGACCTCGTACGCCGCGATCCGCCCGTCCTCGATCGTGCACACGAGGGCGATCTCCAGCCGCCCGCGGGGCGCCACGACGATCCCCGGTACCCCGTCGAGCAGGGCCGGTTCGGCGTAGCGGGCGCGCTCGCGCGACAGCAGCTTCGCCTCCTCGGCGACCTCGCGCGCGCCACGCAACTCGACCGGCGATCCCGGCGCCAGCAACGCGGGATCGGCCCGGCGCACGACGTCCGGGGCGAGCACCGCCAGCAACGCCGGGACGTCACCCGCACGGATGGCCGCGAGGAACCGCTCGATCACCCGGTGTTGCCCGACCGACCCCGCCGGTGGTGCCTCACCGCGCACCTTGCGCCGGGCGCGGCTGCCGAGCTTCTTCGTCGCCTCCGCCGAGCGGCCCAGGATGGGCGCGATCTCCGCGAACGGCACGCCGAGCGCGTCGTGCAGCACGAACGCGACGCGTTCCGCCGGGGTCAGCGCGTCGAGGACCACGAGCAGCGCGCGGCCGACCGCGTCGGCCAGCTCCACCTCCGCGACCGGGTCCGGGCTCGTCCCGGCCTCGTCGTTCAGCGGCTCTTCGCGGCGGCTGCTGCGCGACCGCAGCAGGTCCAGGCAGATCCGCGCGACCACGGTGTTCAACCAGCCGCCGAGGTTCGCCACATCGGAGGTGTCCGCGCGGGAGTACCGCAGCCACGCCTCCTGCACGGCGTCGTCCGCCTCGGCGAGCGACCCCAGCATCCGGTACGCGACGCCTCGCAGCCGCTCGCGGTGCTCCTCGAACCCGTCGTCCATGTGTCCCCTCCGCTCGTCGTGCTCCGTCAGTGGGTTGACGGATGCCACCCGACCTGAAGGGACATCGGATGACTGTGTTGCGTGTGGACTCGAGTGTCCGGCACGAGGGCTCGGTCAGCCGCGCGCTGACCGCGGAGCTGACCAGGGGGAAGCAGGTCGTGCACCGCGACCTCGCCACCATGCGGGGGCTCGCGGACGCCTGGCAGGACGCGGTTTCCGGCGGCTCGAAGGCGCTGAGCACGGAACTCGCCGACGAGGTGTTCGCCGCGGACGAGCTGGTGGTGGGCGCTCCGGTGTACGACTTCGGCATCCCGGTCGCGCTCAAGGCATGGCTGGGGTTGCTGATCGTCGACCCGCGCCTGAACCCCAGCGGCGGGCTGGGCACCGCGCTCGCCGGGAAACCCGTGGCGCTGGCCGTGGTCAGCGGCTGGACCTACGAGCCGGACGGCCCGCTCGCGGGCTGGAACCACGCGGTGCCCTACCTGCGGCGGATCTTCGCCGACGTCTTCGGCGCCGACGTCACCCTGCACGTGCGGGAGGGCACGGTTCAGAAGGCGGCTTCGCCCCACGTGCCCGTGTAGGCGAACTCGGCCAGCGGCAGCCGCTTTCGGGCCGCGCGCTCGCGCTCGACGTCACGCTCCTCGCCCAGCACCTCGGGGGCGGCCTGGTGCCCGACGGCGATCGCGACGCGCGGCACCGCTTCGGCGGGCACGCCGAACTCCCGGCGCACCGCCTCGGCGTCGAAGCCCGCCATCTGGTGCGCGGCGAGCCCTTCGTGCACGGCCTGCAGCACCAGGTTCTGCGCCGCGAGGCCCAGCCCGAACTCGGCGTACGGGATCTCGCCCTTCTCGTTCCGCGTGACCATGACCGCGACGAGGAGGGCGCCGGCGCGGTGTGCCCAGGACTGGTTGCGGGGCGTCAGCGTGGCGAGGATCCGGCGGAACGTCTCGTCCCCGCGACGGCCGACGAGGAAGCGGGCCGGCTGGGTGTTCCCGAAGGACGGCGCCCATCGGGCGGCTTCGAGCAGGGCCCGCAGCTGGTCCCAGCTCACCTCCGCGGCCTCGTCGAAGGCTCGCGGGCTCCACCGGTGGTGGATCGCCTCGGCGAGCGGGGCACTGGTCTCGGCTGGCTTTCGCATCAGCGCCCGATGCTGCCACATGATCACCGGGGGCGCCGACCGCAGCGGTCGCACACCGCCTCGGGGTGCCAGGCGCGTGCCTGCGCCCGCAGCTCCTCCCGCAGCCGTCGGCGCGGCTTGGGCACCCCCTGCTCGTCCTCCCGTGGCGTGCCGAACACCCGCATCTCCGTCCGGCGTTCCCCGCACACCGGGCACCTCACTCGCCGGAAGACCCGGCGGGTCGCGAAGTTCATCGACCCCTCCCCGCCGGAGATTGTGCCCGCAAACGGCGGGACCGGCAGTATGAATTCCCGTCTCACGGACACGGCGGGAAAGCATCCGCGGTTCACGCGACAAAGTGCGCGAAACCACAGATTTCGTTCCCGTGGAATGAGGGTATTCCTCCTCCCGGGCCGGACCAGCGGAAATGCTCAGGCCGCCGCTTGTCACGCTCCGTGCCGGGAGTGGCCGGGGCCACACAACAGGGTGGCCGACCGGGCCGCTCCCGGTAGGCTGCTACGAAAAGCGCACCTAGGAGGTCCGAGAACAGTGGCGCTCGTGGTCCAGAAGTACGGCGGTTCGTCGTTGGAGAGCGCTGATCGGATCAAGCGCGTGGCCGAGCGGATCGTGGCCACGAAAAAGGCGGGCAACGACGTCGTCGTGGTGTGTTCCGCGATGGGCGACACCACCGACGAACTGCTCGACCTCGCCCAGCAGGTGAACCCGGTGCCGCCGGAGCGTGAGATGGACATGCTGCTCACCGCGGGTGAGCGCATCTCGAACGCGCTGGTGGCCATGGCGATCTCCGCGCTCGGCGCCGAGGCGTGGTCGTTCACCGGCTCGCAGGCCGGGGTGGTCACGACGTCCGTGCACGGCAACGCGCGGATCATCGACGTCACGCCGAGCCGCGTCACCGAGGCGCTCGAACAGGGTTACGTCGCGCTGGTGGCCGGGTTCCAGGGCGTTTCGCAGGACACGAAGGACATCACCACGCTCGGCCGCGGCGGGTCGGACACCACCGCGGTGGCGCTCGCCGCCGCCCTCAACGCCGACGCGTGCGAGATCTACTCCGATGTGGACGGTGTCTACACCGCGGACCCGCGCATCGTGCCGGACGCGAAGAAGCTGGACACGGTGCCGTACGAGGAAATGCTCGAACTCGCGGCGAGCGGGTCGAAGATCCTGCACCTGCGTTCGGTCGAGTACGCGCGGCGTTACGGCGTCCCGATCCGCGTCCGCTCTTCCTACAGTGACAAGCCGGGCACGACGGTGGCCGGTTCGATTGAGGAGATCCCCGTGGAACAAGCGTTGATCACCGGTGTGGCCCACGACCGCTCGGAGGCCAAGATCACGGTGACCGGGGTGCCGGACCACGCCGGTGCCGCGGCGCGGATCTTCCGCACCATCGCCGACGCCGAGATCGACATCGACATGGTGCTGCAGAACGTCTCGAATACCGCGGGGCGCACGGACATCACGTTCACGCTGTCCAAGGCGAACGGTCCGAAGGCGGTCGCCTCGCTGGAGAAGCTCAAGCCGGAGCTGGAGTTCAACTCCGTGCTCTACGACGACCAGGTCGGCAAGGTCTCGCTCGTCGGCGCGGGCATGCGCTCGCACCCCGGTGTCACCGCGACGTTCTGCGAGGCGCTGGCGAAGGTCGGCGTGAACATCGAGATCATCAACACCTCGGAGATCCGGATCTCGGTGCTCATCCGCGACGCGCAGGTCGACGAGGCCGTGCGCGCGATCCACGACGCATTCGAACTCGGCGGCGACGAAGAGGCCGTGGTCTACGCAGGGAGTGGTCGGTGATGGCAGACGGTTTGCGGGTCGGCGTGGTCGGCGCCACCGGTCAGGTCGGTGGCGTGATGCGGAAGCTGCTGGCGGAGCGGGACTTCCCGGTCGCCGGGATCCGGTTCTTCGCCTCGTCCCGGTCGGCGGGCACGAAGCTTCCCTGGCGTGACACGGAGATCGAGGTCGAGGACGCCACGACCGCCGATCCGTCCGGTTTGGACATCGCGTTGTTCTCCGCCGGTGGTTCGACCTCGAAGGCGCAGGCGCCGCGGTTCGCCGAGGCGGGCGTCACAGTCATCGACAACTCCTCGGCGTGGCGCCTCGACCCCGACGTGCCGCTCGTGGTCAGCGAGGTGAACCCGCACGCGGTCAAGGACGCGCGCAAGGGCATCATCGCCAACCCGAACTGCACGACGATGGCGGCGATGCCGGTGCTCAAGCCGCTGCACGACGAGGCGGGCCTCGTCCGGCTGATCGCCAGCACCTACCAGGCGGTGTCGGGCAGCGGACTGGCCGGTGTCGACGAGCTGGCCGCGCAGACCAACGCGGTGGCCTCGCGCGCGGCGGACCTGACGCACGATGGCGAAGCGGTCACGTTCCCCGCGCCGGCGAAGTACGTCGCGCCGATCGCGTTCAACGTGCTGCCCATGGCCGGGTCCATTGTGGACGACGGCTCGTTCGAGACGGACGAGGAACAGAAGCTGCGCAACGAAAGCCGCAAGATCCTCGACATCCCGGGGCTCGCGGTGTCCGGGACGTGCGTGCGGGTGCCGGTGTTCACGGGGCATTCGCTGTCGATCAACGCCGAGTTCAGCGAACCGCTGTCGCCGGCCCGTGCCGCGGAACTGCTGGCGAACGCGCCGGGTGTCGAGCTGGCCGACGTGCCGACCCCGCTCGGCGCGGCGGGCAAGGACCCGAGCTACGTCGGCCGGATCCGGCAGGACCCCGGCGTGCCCGACGGACGTGGTCTCGCGTTGTTCATTTCCAACGACAACCTCCGCAAGGGGGCCGCGTTGAACGCAGTACAAATCGCGGAACTGATCGCACGCGGCTGAGGAAAGATCAGCTTTTCACCCTTTCGTGACCCCGGCAGCTACCGGTGATCGACTTCGCCCGCTTTTAGGGTGTGGCCAGTCTTTCCAAGGTGGATGCCGGGGAGCTGGTCGTGAGGCAAGTGATCGTCGCCGTGGTGGCGCTGCTCGTGGTGAGCGTCGCGCCCACGCTGGCGACCGCCGACACCACCGACGGGCCACTGACCGTGCGCGTGGTGCGGCCGGACCAGGGCGGCGCCGGGGTCGGCGGGATCCTCGTGGTCGCGACCGACCCCTCGGGCGCGAGCGCGAGCGGGACGACCGCACCCGACGGCACGGTGACGATCCCGACCGCGGCGCTGAGCGGCGGCCGTTACCGCGTCGACGCCTCGATCCCGCCCACGCTGACCGGGGTGCACCCGGTCGCGCGGTCCGCCGGTTTCGCCGCGCTGACCGAGTTCGTCGACGTCTCCGGCGGCAGGGCGGTGACACTGACGATGGCCGTCGGCGGTGGGACGGGCGACGTGGAACTGGGCGACCGGGTGTGGTTCGACACCGACGGCGACGGCGTGCAGGACGGTGACGAACCGCCGTTGCCCGGCGTCCGGGTGCAGCTCCTGCCCTGTGACGGCGGCGGGAACCCGCTGGCGGAGAAGACGACGGACGCCGCGGGGCACTACGTCTTCGGTTCGGCGGACGGCGTGCAGCCCAACACCTGCTACACGCTCCGCTTCGACTACTCCGGTGTGGACACCGCGGGACTTCCCGGCTCACCGGCGGTCGCCGGCCTGAGGTGGACCACCCCGCTGGCGAGCGTCACCCCCGACATCGATTCCAATGTGGACCCTTCGACCGGCACGGCCAGGGTGGCCGTCGGCGTGCCCGGTTCCGTCGACGACGGGGTCGACGCCGGGTTGATCGGCGGGCTCGACGAGGTCGGCGACCTGGTGTGGGCCGACGAGAACCGCAACGGCGTGCAGGATCCCGGCGAGCCGGGGGTCGCCGGCGTGCCGGTGTCGCTGCAGGACTCCGACGGCGCGCTCGTCGTCGCCACGACCACGGGGCCACACGGGCAGTACGCGTTCTCGCACCTGCCCGACGGCACGTACAAGGTCTGCTTCGACGTCGCGAAACTGCCCGCCCAGTACGCCGACTACCGGCTGACCCGGCTGCGCGCCGGCCCGCCGGGGCAGGACTCGGCCGCTGATCCGGCGGGCGGCTGCACGGGACCGGTCGAGTTGAACGCCGGGCACACCGAGGACCGCACACTCGACGCCGGGCTCGCGCCGCCGGTCAACCGCATCGCCGCCCGCGTCTGGTCCGATCTCAACGGCAACGGCGTGCAGGATCCCGGTGAACCCGGCCTCGCCGGGGTGCCGGTGAAGTTGCGTGGCGACGACGGTGGTCAGCTGGCACTGACGACGACCGGTCCGGACGGGGGGTACGCGTTCGAGAACGTCGCGAACGGCTCGTACCAGGTTTGTCTGGACCTGGGCAACCTGCCGCCCGCCATCGCCGATTTCACCCCGACCCGCTCCGGCGGGGATTCCGCGGCCAACCCCGCGACCGGCTGCACCCGCACCGTGACCATCGGCCTGGGCAAGCGGGAGGACACCACGCTGAACGCGGGGCTCGGCGCGCCCGCGAACAGCCTGGGCGACCGCGTGTGGTTCGACAGCAACCGCAACGGCCTGCAGGACGAGGTGGAGCCCGGCATCGCGGGCGTGCCGGTGAAGCTGGTGCGGGCCGACGGTGCCGACGCCGGCGCCACCACGACGGGCGCGGACGGCGCATACTCGTTCACCGGGATCCCGGACGGTGCGTACCGGGTTTGCTTCGACCCCAAGACTTTCCCGCCCGCGTACGCCGGGGGCCAGTGGTCGAAGCCCCACGTCGGCGACGCGGGCAAGGACTCCGACGTCGACCTCTCGACTTCCTGCACCCAGGACGTCACGGTGGGCGTCGGGCACCGGCAGGAGTCCACTGTGGACGCCGGGGTGGTGGCCGCGCGCAACCGCGTCGGCGACCGGATCTGGTACGACCTCAACGCCAACGGGGCGCCCGACCCCGGTGAGCCCGGCGCGGCGGGAGTCGCGGTGACGCTGAAGGACGCCGACGGCCGGGTGGTCGCGGCCACCCGCGCGGGGGCCGACGGCCGGTACCTCCTCGACGACCTGCCGGACGGCACGTTCCGGGTCTGCCTGGACCTCGCCACGCTGTCCCCGGAGTTCGCCGCGTTCCGGGTGCCGGGCGCGGCCGACGGCTGCCTGCCGCCGCTGGCCGTCGGGCCGAAACCGCGGGAGGACCTGTCGGTGAAGGTGGGCCTGGTGGCGGCACCGGCCGTCGCGCCCGCCGCACAGGAGTCCGGCTCCGGGGGCGGCGGCGGGTTCCCGGTCGGCTGGGTGTTGCTCACCGCCGGGATCGTGCTGGCCGGTGTGGTGTTCACCGTCCGGTGGTGGAAGGTCGTGGACCAGTAACCTGGCGGCATGGCGGACTGGGACGTGTTGTCGGGGACCGGGTTGACCGCGCTGGCGGTCGCCGCGGCCAGGGCCGTGGAAAGCAGCCGTGCGGAGCCGTTGGTGGACGACCCGTACGCGGCGGCGTTCGTGGCGGCGGCCAACCCGCCCATCCCGATGCCGACGACGGCGGACCAGCTCCCGGGCGCGGACCCGGTGTGGGAGCGGATGTCGCTGTTCATGGGCCTGCGGTCGCGGTTCTTCGACGAGTACCTCGTGGAGGCGGCGACGGCGGGTGTCCGGCAGGTGGTGCTGGTCGCCGCCGGGCTGGACAGCCGCGCGTTCCGGCTCGACTGGCCGCCCGAGACGAAGGTGTACGAGGTCGACCAGCCGCGCGTGCTCGAGTTCAAGGACCGGGTGCTGGCGGAGCGGGGTGCGGCGGCCCGGTGCGAGCGGCACGCGGTCGGGGTGGACCTGCGCGAAGACTGGCCGAAAGCCTTGGCAGAGGCCGGTTTCGACGTCGAGCAGCCGACGGCGTGGCTCGTCGAGGGGCTGCTGCCGTACCTGCCCGAAGAGGCAGCTGCGGCGCTGCTGGACACGCTGTGCGCGCTCTCCGCGCCCGGAAGCACCGTCGGGGTCGAGTACCTCCATGACCCGGGAGCCGCCTTCACCGATCCCGCAGTGGGCGCCCTGTTGCGGGACAGCGGGTTCGACTACGCCGCGCTGCTGCCCGAGCGGACGCTCGCCGATCCCGGTGAGCGGCTGTCGGCCGCGGGCTGGACGGTGAGCGTGATCGGCAGCGAGGAGCTGGCCGAGCGCTACGGACGCGTGATCCAGGAGGACGGACCGTCGATGTTCGGGGCGAACGGGCGGTACGTGACCGGCCGGCTCGGGTAGCTTGGCCGTATGCGACTCGTGCACGCGTTCGGCGTGGCCGCGCTCGGTCTGGTGCTGGCCGCCTGTGCCGGGGTGGGGGAGACGGTGGACAAGGCGGGGGTGTGCGCGGAGGCGCTCGGCCTGTCGAACCTGAACCCGAACCTCGACCCGGAGCAGCTCGCCGACCAGGCGCGGCAGAAGGCCACGCGGCTGCGGGAGCTGGCCGGGCAGGTGTCGGACCAGGACCTGAAGCAGAACCTGTTCACGCTCGCGGATTCCTACGTCGCGCTGGAGGAGCGCAAGGCCCGCGGTCTCGGTGACCTCAACGACTGGGTGCAGCGCAACGCGGACAACCTCTCGGCCTTGCGCGCGGCCTGCCTGTAGCTCAAGCCGCTTCCAGCCGCAGTCCGGCGACGGCACGGTCGATCACGTGGGTGTGCGTCCAGCCGCGCGGGCCGTTCCGGAGCGCCGCGTGCACGCGCGGCAGCCGGTCGACGTGCCGCTGGAACGACGCCGGCCGCAGCACCCTCCCGCGTGCCCGCTGACCGGCGAGCGCGTCGTCGGGGCTGCACTCCACCCACACGAAATGCCTGCTGCGCAAGGAGAGCAGGCCCACCAGGAGCAGCCAGGTCCGGGTGCCGGCCCCGGTCGCCGGGTCGTGCACCACCAGTGGGCCCGCGCGTGAGAAAGCGCTTACCGTGACCCGCAGGCGGTGCAGCACGTGCACCAGCGGGCGGTACCGGCGGTATGGCGTGCCCGGCCGGACGAGTGCCGCGATCCGGTCACGCACCTGGTCGGAGTCGAGCACGGTCACCGGGGCGTGGGCCGCGGTGCGGCGCAGCAGCGTGCTCTTGCCCGACCCCGGCAGGCCCGCGACCACCACCAGCGACCGCCGTTCGATCGTCATCCGCATGCCCGGTCAACGGACGGCCCCGACTCCGGCGTTCCTCACTTTCCGGGCGAATCAGGCATTGACCGCGCGCGTCCAGCCGACCCGCAGCCGGAGCGCGTACCCGGCGGCGGCCAGCACGAGCCCGCCCAGCCCCGCCGCGGCGAACCCGGCCGCCGCCGACGAGTGGTCGATCACGAAACCCACCACCGGGCTGCCGAGCGCCATGCCGAGCCTGGTCGCGGAGTCGAGCAGGCCCATCGCCTCGGCCCGCACCCTCGCTGGCGCCAGCGCCGCGACCTCCTCCGTCGTCGCGGTCAGCGTCGGCGCGCACAGCAGGTTCGTCGGCACGAGCGCGAGCGCCAGCAACCACCACGGGTGCCCGAACAGGCCGACCGGCAGCACGAGCACGGTCAGCGCCAGCATCAGCCCGGACTGGGACAGCGAGCGGTGCAGCGCGCCGTAGACGATCCCGCCCGTCGCCGACGCCACGCACATCACCACGATCACCAGGCCCGTCCAGCCGATCTCGCCGGTCGACCGCAGCGCGGCGAGCGTCGCGAGTTCGGTGCCGATGAGGCAGAACAACGCGCCGGAACCGAAGAGCAGCGTCGCGCTGAGGCGGCGGCCGAGCCACTCGCGCACCCGCGGCCTGCTGCCGGTGACCACCTCGTCCTCGTGCCGGACGGGCGGGTTGTACCAGCACAGCGCCACCGTGGTCAGGGCGAAGAACAGCCCGATGCCCGTCAGCGCCACACCTGCGGAGAACTGCGTCGCGACCGCGATCCCGGCCGCGGGGCCGATCATGAACGACGATTCCAGCGAGATCGAGTCCAGTGAGTAGGCGGACCGGCGGCGCGTTGGCGGCACCAGCGCGGTCAGCGCCTGGCGGGCGATCGACGTCGCGGGCAGTGCGAGCATGCCCGCCGGCAGGGTGACCGCGACCAGCACCGGGTACGGCAGGTGCGGCGCGCTGACCCAGTACACCGCCGAGGCGCTCCCGCAGACGGCGACGACGGGTCGCAGCCCGTAGCGGTCGATCATCCGCCCGACGAGTGGTGCGCCGAGCGCGCTGCCCAGGGTGGTGGCGGTGCCGACGAGGCCCGCCGCGCCGTAGCCGCGCCCGAGATCGGTGACCACGTGGAGCGTCAGCGTGATGCCCATCGCGGTCATCGGCAGCCGGGCGAAGAACATCAGGAGCATGGTCGCCGGGACACGGGGAACGGCGAGGACCTGGCGATACGCGAGCACGTACCTCATAGTGGCACGGCCGTCCAAGTCGTTTTCCGCCCGGCTGCGGGGTGGTCAAACGTCTCCCGCGCCGAATGCAGCGGATCGGGTGAGCGTGGTGTTTTCCGGGGTGAGGCGAGCACGGAGCGCGACGCCGCCTCTCGGGTTCCATGATCAACGGGCGAAGGGCGCCCGTCATCCGGTCCGCCGAACCGTCGTGATTCAGATCCGGCACGTAAGGGTGACCGGTTTCCACGGACGGGTGGTCGGCTGGTGCAAGATCGACACCCCGGGTTTCCTTACCGCTGTCAGGTCCGGAAGAGGCCAGGAGGTAGGGAATGAAAGGCAAGTTCGCCCGGATCATCGCGGTCGCGGTGGCGGGAAGCGTGCTCGCGGTGAGCGGTGCCGGTGTCGCCTCGGCGGACGGCAAGGGCACCTCCAGCACGGAAGCCGCGGGCCACCAGGTCGTGCAGCTGCGCGACGAGCTGACCAAGGCCGCCTACGCCGGGGACGTCACGGGCACGCAGCGCTCGCTCGACCAGCTCACCCCGCTCCTGGGTGACCTCGCGACCAGCGAGAAGTACTCCATCCAGTCGGACGCCCGGCAGACGGCCGCGACCGCGAACGACCAGGCGACGGAGACCAGCCGGATCCTCGCCGACCCGGCACAGGCCGACACCGCCCGCCAGCTGCCCGCCGTGCCGACGCTGCCCGACCTGCCCGCCCCGCTGGACATGGTCAACAACCTCGTCAAGACGCTGCTGCTGACCGTCACGAGCCTGGCGATGTCGCTGCTGCCGGGCGGTGTACCCGCGCTGCCGGTCCCGTCGGCTCCCGCGCTGCCCGGAGCGCCCACGCTGCCCGGGGTCTAGACCAAACGAAAAGAGGGGGGACGGGGCCCGGCACACGCCGGGCCCCGTTTTTTCACTTCACCCCGGAAAGCCCGACCCGCAGCGCACCCGCGGCCTCCGCGGTCGCCTCGCGGAAGCGGGTGCCGATGCCGAGGAAGTTGATGTAGCCGTGGAACAGGTCGGCCTGCCTGCTCACGGTCACCGGCACGCCGGCTTCGCGCAGCTTCTCGCCGTACGCCTCGCCCTCGTCGCGCAGCGGGTCGAACCCCGCGGTCGCGATGTACGCGGGCGGCTGGCCGGAGAAGTCCTTCGCCAGCAACGGGGACAGGCGCGGGTCGGTCCGGTCGACACCTTCCGGCGCGTAGTGGTTCAGAAACCACGTCATGTCCGTGTCGGTGAGGAAGAAGCCGTTGCCGAACAGTTCACGGGACCGGCGCCGGACGGAGGCGTCGACGCCGGGGTAGAACAGCAGCTGGAAGGCGGGCGACGGGCCGCCGCGGCCCGTGGTCACCTGCGAGACGACGGCCGCGAGGTTGCCGCCCGCGCTGTCTCCGCCGACGGCGATGCGCTCCGGGTCGGCGCCCAGGTCCTTCGCCTTGGCGTAGGCGTAGTCGAAGGCCGCGATCGCGTCCTCCGTCGCGGCCGGGAACGGGTGCTCGGGGGCGAGGCGGTACTCCACCGACAGCACGCGCACCCCCGCGTGCTTGGCGAGGAAGCGGGCGGCGTTGTCGTGGCTGGCCCGGGTGCCGATCACCCAGCCGCCACCGTGGAAGAACACCAGCAGCCCGGAGTTCTCGGGCAGGCCTTCCGGTGTGTAGAGGGTCGCCGGCACGCCACCGTGCTCGTCGGGGATGACCAGTTCACGCGTCGCGATCGGCTCGATGGGCGGACCGCTGACGAGGTGGGCCGACTCGGCGAGCATCTGCCGCGCCAGCTCGGGTGTCTCCTTCGCCATCGTGGCCCCCGCCAGCTGCTGCAGCCGCAGCAGCAGCTGGGCGTCGAGCGCGAGCTCCTGCCCGTCGACGCGGATGGGGCGGCCCGCGATGAGCCGCCGCAGCGGACGGGGCAGGGAGAAGACCAGCTGGGCTCCGGCCGCTTCGATGCGGGACCTGAGGACGTTCGCCATGACTGGAGAGGTTACCGGCGAGTAGGCAGCGGGGCCAGCTGTGATCGGGGCCTCCGTCCCAAATCCTGGTCCTCCACTTAAGTAGAGGAGTTAGCCTCGAAGGCGTGACTTCCTCCTCGGTGATCAACGTCGTCGGCATCGGTGGTTCCCTGCGCGCGGGCTCGCAGTCCGAACGCGCACTGCGCATCGCGCTGGCGGGAGCGGAGGAAGCGGGCGCGCGCACGCAGGCGATCACCGGCAGCGAACTCGTGCTGCCGTTCTACGACTCCGGGATCCCCGAACGGACGCCCGAGGCGGAACGGCTCGTCGAAGCCGTGCGCGGCGCGGACGGGCTGATCATCGTCTCGCCCGGGTACCACGGCGCCCTGTCCGGGCTGGTCAAGAACGCACTGGACTACCTCGAGGACCTGCGCCCCGACACCCGCCCGTACCTCGACGGCCGGGGCGTCGGCCTGATCGCCGTCGCCTTCGGCTGGCAGGCCGCGGTCACGACGCTCGACCAGCTCCGCACCATCACGCACGCCCTCCGCGGCTGGCCGACGCCGCTCGGCGGCGCGATCAACTCCGCGGAGGTCAAGTTCGACGAGGCGGGCGGCGCGTCGGAGGAGAAGGTCGTCAACACCCTCCGCCTCATCGGGCGGCACGTGACCGAGTTCGCTCGCGACCGCCGCCGCTGAAGGGTTCGCCACGGGCGCGTGCGGGTATTCCCGGTGGTGAGAACAGCCATGCCCCGGCACGGTGACGCCCGTGCGGATCGTTGTCCCCAGTGGGAAGCTGGAACTCCCCCAGGGACAGGAGGTGCGGACGACGATGGTCGACGTGGTGTACACGGCGGTCGCGACGGCGCGCGGTGACGGCCGCAACGGCGAGGTCACCTCGTCCGACGGCGTGATCGACGAGCAGCTCGCGGTGCCGAAGGAGATGGGTGGACCCGGCGGCGAGCGCACCAACCCGGAGCAGCTGTTCGCCGCGGGGTACTCGGCGTGCTTCCACGGTGCGTTGCAGGCGGTCGCCCGCGGCGCGAAGGTGAAGCTGACCGACTCCACGGTGACCGCCGAGGTTTCGATCGGCAAGGACGGCGACGCCTTCGGGCTCGCCGTGAAACTGGAGGCGTACCTGCCCGGGCTGGAGCAGGGGCAGGCGAACGAGCTGGTCGCGCAGGCGCACCAGGTGTGCCCGTACTCCCGAGCCACCCGCGGCAACATCGAGGTCGAGGTCACCGCCAAGACCTCCTGACAGAGAGGAAGTCCCGCCATGAACTCTCCGATCAAGAGCCCGCTCCCGGAGAGCGACAAGGAAGTCACCGGCAACGTCCTGCAGGCGACGCTGGTCGACCTCATCGACCTCTCGCTGATCGCGAAGCAGGCCCACTGGAACGTGGTGGGCTCGAACTTCCGCAGCGTGCACCTGCAGCTCGACGAGCTGGTGTCCACCGCCCGCAACTACGTGGACGAGGTGGCCGAGCGCGCCAACGCGATCGGCGTTTCGCCCAACGGCAAGGCGAAGACGGTCGTCGAGAGCTCGGGTCTGCCCGACTACCCGGACAACTGGCAGAGCGTCGAGTCGACCATCGCCGCGATCGTCGACATCCTCGCCGAGGAGATCGCGCGCCTGCGCAAGCGCATCGACGAGACCGACAAGAGCGACCTGGTCACCCAGGACCTCCTGATCGAGATCACCCGTGCGCTCGAAGAGGCGCACTGGATGTGGCAGGCCCAGCAGGCCTGACCCCGCGTCACGAGCAAGCCCCGCCGGTCGCCCGGCGGGGCTTTTTCGTCACTTCTCCAGCGCCCGCAACGCGAAGTACACCTCGGTCGCGGTCTGCTTGACGGTCTCCGCGGTGACGAGCGAGCCGTGCCCGGCGTCGTACCGGTAGAACTCGTACGGCCGCTGAAGCTCGGCGAGCCGGTCGAGGTAGTTCTCGATCTGCCGGATCGGGCAGCGCGGGTCGTTGTCGCCCGCGAGCACCAGCACGGGCGCCCGGACCGCTTCGACGTACGTGAGGGGCGAGCACTCGCGGTACACGTCGGGCACGGTTTCCGGCGAGCCGCCGAACAACGCGCGGTCGAAGGACCGCAGCTGCTCCATCTCGTCCTCGTACGCGGCGACGTAGTCCGCGACCGGCACCGCGGCCACCCCGGCCGCCCAGCGCTCCGGCTGCGTGCCGATCGCGAGCAGCGTCAGGTACCCGCCCCACGAGCCGCCGGAGACCACGCACTTCGCCGGGTCGGCCAGTCCGCTGTCGACGGCCCAGTCGTGCACCGCGGCGACGTCCTCCAGCTCGGTCAGCCCTGGGCGTCCTTCGATCGCGTCCCGCCAGGCCGAGCCGTAGCCCGTGGACCCGCGGTAGTTGACCTCGACGACGGCGAACCCGGCGTCCAGCCACACCGCCCGGTACGCCGAGAAGCGGTCCTCGTCCGCCGAGTGCGGCCCGCCGTGCAGGGTGAACACGGTCGGCAGCGGCCCCTCGGGCGCGTTGACCGGCCGCGCGACGAGCGCGTGCACGCGGCCGCCCGGCCCCTCGACGAACGCGTCCACGACCGGCGCGGACGGCGGCGCCGGCTCACCGGGCGGCGCCAGCAGCACCGTGTCCGTCCCGTCCTCGGCGCGTGCCCTGATCACCGGCGGGTGCGCGGCGTTGGACCACGAGTACTCGACCGTGCCGTCCGGGCGGACGCTCGCCCCGCCGATCCGGCCCTTCGGGGTGTCCAAAGAGGTCAGCTCGGCCGTGCCGAGGTCGTAGCGGTACAGCGAGCTGCGGCCCTGGTGGAAGTGGACGACGAGCAGCGCGTCCGCCGCCGGGTACCAGGTGGCGGAGACCTCGCCGGGCAGGTCGAGCGACAGCTCTTCCTCGGTGTCGGCCGCGACGTCCCAGATCAGCAGCTCCTCGCGGCCACGGCGTTCGTGCAGCACGAGCAGCCGCGCGTCACCGGACACCGGGGAGAACTCCAGCGGGGTCAGGCCCTTGCCCTCGCCGTCCCACTTCTCGGCGACGGTGGTGAGGCCGTCGGTCGCGTACACGCGGACCGCCGGGTGCCGGGAGTCGCCGTGTTCGGAGTGGGAGATCGCGAGCAGCCGCTCGTCGCGGGACAGCGCGGCGATGCCGGCGTCGTCCTTGCTGGCGTAGAAGCGTTCCGTCTTGCCGTCGACGTGCACGAACAGCTCGCTGCCGTCGTCGGTCGAGACACCCACGGCGATGAGCCGGTGCCCGATCTCCAGCCCGGCCGGGTACCCGTCGTGCACGTCCGGCAGCGCGCGTTCCGCCGGGCCACCGGCGAAGGGCTCCCGCACCCACGAGCCGAACTCGTCGCCGTCGGTGTCGTCGAACCACCAGATCGACTCGCCGTCCGGCGAGGTGGTGGCGCTGAGCGTGCCGTTGGGGCGGTTCGTGACCTGGCGGTGCTCGCCGGTCGCGCGGTTCCAGGCGTAGACCTCCCAGACGCCGCTCGCGTTCGACACGTAGATGTTCGCGTCGGGCGCGTCGAGGGCCCAGTCCGGCACGGACACGCGCGGGGCGTGGAAGCGGGCGCGCCAGCGGGCCTCGGCCTCGGGATCGGCGAAGAGGCGGTCGGGGATGACGGCGGGCGGGTGCTGAGTGGTCACCCCTCGATCCTGCCAGGTGCTGCCCGTACGGTGGGCGTGTGCTGGAGGGATACGCGCCCGGGTTCTCCGATGACGTGCTGTCGATGATGTCGGCACGCAGCGCGAGCGACCGGGCCGCTTTCTTGCTGCGGTCGCTGCGGCCGGGGATGCTGGTGCTCGACGTCGGGTGCGGTCCGGGCAGCATCACGAGGGGCTTCGTGCCGCTCGTCGGTGAGGGCAGGGTGCTCGGCGTCGACGTGGAACCGCGGCAGTTCCTCCGAGAGTCCACTGTGGACTTCGTCGCGGGCTCGGTGTACGCGCTGCCCGTGCCGTCGGAGAGCGTGGACGTGGTTTTCGCGCACGCGTTGTTCGAGCACCTGGGCAGACCGGTCGAGGCGCTGCGGGAGATCCGCCGCGTGCTCAGGCCCGGGGGCACGCTCGCTCTGTCCACTTCGGACTGGAGTCGGGCACGCCTGCGCCCGAAGACCGTGAACGTGGTGGCCGCGCTGCGCGGGCACTACCTGTTGCGCCGCCGCGCGGGCGGCGATCCGTTCGCGGGCAAGCACATCGCGTCGTACGCCGAGCAGGCCGGGTTCCGCGAGATCCACACCCATGCGCGCTTTCGTCCGGACATGGGGTACCGGGAGCTGGCCCGGTACGTCGAGTCCCGCCTGGACGCGGCGCTGTCGGCGTCTTCGGAGGACCGGGACCAGCTGGCCAGCGCGGCCCGTTCGGCCTGGGCTTGGTCGCACGCCGGGGATGGCGATTTCCTGCAGTGCTGGGAGGAGCTACTGGCGGTGAAGTGATTCGGGGGTTCGGGCCTTCGGGTGCGGTTGGGGCCCCTTCCTGCGCGAGGGTCTTACGGTGGGGCGGGCGCGTCAAGGGCGCCTGACGGCGTCGCTTCGCGATGGCTGCGCCACCCTTGACCCACCCGCCCCACCGCAAGGATCCGCAGGGAGGAAGGGGCAAGCCGGGGACTGCCCCAACCACACCAGACCCACCGTTGCCGTCTCACCTTCACGGAGGGCAAGCACCCCACCCCTCCCAGCACCGCGCTCCCCACGGTGAGGCTTCCTTCGAGACCGGCACCGTGAGCGGGGGGTCCAGGGGGGCGAAGCCCTCCCTGGCGGGGGTCTGGGGGTTCGACCCCCAGGAGACAAAAAGGAAGATCCCCGTCTGCGCTTTCCGCAGACAGGGATCTCCCAGATCTTCCGTCGGGGTGGCGGGATTTGAACCCACGACCTCCTCGACCCGAACGAGGCACGCTACCAAGCTGCGCCACACCCCGATGTACTGCTTGCCGGGCCGGGTAGAAGTCTAGCGGATGTCGCTGCGGGCTTTTCGGGGGGTGTCCTCCTGGTGGCGTTCGCCCGGGGTGGGGCGGGGGACGAGGGTCAGGAGGGTGGCTTCGGGCGGGCAGGCGAAGCGGGCCGGGGCGTAGGGGGACGTGCCGAGCCCGGCGGAGACGTGGAGCCACATGTGGGCTCCCCAGCGGGAGGCGCCGCGGGCGCGGGACCGGTCGAGTTCGCAGTTGGTGACCAGTGCGCCGATGCCGGGGATGCGGAGTTGTCCGCCGTGGGTGTGGCCCGCGAGGACGAGGTCGTACCCGTCGGCGGCGAAGGGGTCCAGCACGCGGGGTTCGGGCGAGTGGGTGACGCCGATGCGCAGGACGGCGGGGTCGGCGGGGCCGGCGATCTGGTTGTACCGGTCGCGGCGCAGGTGGGGGTCGTCGAGGCCGGCGGCGAAGATCCGCTGGCCGTCGATGTCGAAGGTGCGGCGGACGTGGGTGAGGTCGAGCCAGCCGTGTTCGACGAACGCCGCCCGCAGGTCGCGCCAGGGCAGGTGGTTGCCGTGGATCCGCTTCTTCTTGCCGCGCGGCATGAGGTAGCGGGCGGGGTTCTTGGGCTTGGGGGCGTAGTAGTCGTTGCTGCCGAAGACGAACACGCCGGGCCGCTCGAGCAGGGAGCCCAGCGCGCGCAGCACGTACGGCACGGCCTGCGGGTGGGCGAGGTTGTCCCCGGTGTTCACCACGAGGTCCGGTTCGAGCTCCCCGAGCGCGGCGACCCAGCGTTGCTTGGACTTCTGGCTCGGCATCATGTGCAGGTCGGAGATGTGCAGGACCCTCAGCGGCCGCGCCCCCGGGGCGAGGACGGGCAGCTCCGCCTGCCGCAGCGTCCAGTGCCGCCGCTCGATGCCGACCGCGTAGCCGAGCGTGGCCGCGCCGAGCGCCACGGTCCCCACGGCCAGACGGGCCGCGCTCCTGTAGTCACCGTCCGTACTCACGAAGCCGAGGATACTGGCCGCTAGTGCTCGTACGCCGGGTCCGACGCCGGCAGCGGCAGGGCGGGCTGGTCGCCGAGGATGGCCTTCATCGCGCCGAACCACGTCCTCGCCGGGGCCTTCCCACCGAACATGTTCCCGTTCGAGCAGGGGGTCACGTTGCCCTGGCCGTCGCACAGGCCGCCGACCGGGCTGTCCGGCCGGAACACCATCGCGGCTCCGGCGAGCTGCGGGGTGGCCCCGACGAACGCCGCCGAACCGCTCTCCTGCGTGGTCCCGGTCTTGCCGATCATCGGCCGGGTCCAGCCCGCCGCCTGGGCGGCGCCACGCGACGTGCCGTCGGTGTCGTCCCTGCTCATGCCGACGGCGAGGCTGTTCGCGAGCCCTTCCGGCACCGCCTGCTCACAGGCCGCTTCCTTGACCTGGACCGGTTTGCCGTCGCGGTCGCTGACCCCCATGATCGGCGTCGGCGGGCACCACACGCCGCCGCTCATGATCGTCGCCGCCACGTTGGCCAGCTCGAGGCCGCTCGTCGGGCTCACCCCGAGCGTGAACGCGCCGAGGCCGTTCTGGGAAATGCCGCCCGGCCCGTAGTACTTCTGCTGCGGCATGCTGTACGCGGGGTTCTTGTTGCCCGGGTCGACCGCTCCGCCGTTGGCGGCGTTGGACGCCATGGTGTTGCGCATGCCCAGCCTGCGGGCCATGTCGAGCACCGCGCCCAGCCCCGCCTGCTCCTCGAGGATGACGAACCCGGTGTTCGGCGACGTCGCGAGCGCCTGCTGCAGGCTCATCGACGGCCCGTAGTTGGACTCGCCGTAGTTTTGCAGGCAGTAGGCCCACGTGCCCCGGCCGATCTGGGGACAACCGGGTTTCTGGCCGCTGACGAACACCCTCGACGCGTACGACTGCGGGGTCTGGATCGTGCTGTAGATCCCCACCTTGTGCTGTTCCAGCGCGGCCGCCGCGGTGAAGATCTTGTAGCTCGACCCCGCACCGGTCACGTTCGAGACGTCTGAGGGCAGCGCGTACGTCGTCTGGCCCTTGCTCGCGTCCGTGCCGTAGTCGCGGTTCGCGGCGAGCGCGACCACCTCGTGCCGGTCCTTCCCCGGCCGCACCAGGGAAAGCGTGTTCGCCACGTTCTTCTGCGTCTTGCGCACCTGCGCCTCGGCGGAGAGCTTCGCCTGGTGCTGGGCGTTCTGGTCCATGGTCGTGCGGATGGTGTATCCGCCCGTGTACAGGTCCTCCTTGCTCATCCCGTTCGTGAGCAGGTAGTCCTGCACGTACTGGCAGAAGAACCCGTTCTCCGGCCCGGCGCCGGTGCAGTTCGCGGCGGGCTTCGACGGCCCGTCCGGCACCACGCCCAGCGGCTCCGCCTTGAAGCGCTCCGCGTCTGCGGGCGCGAGTTTCCGGTTCTCCACCATGCGGTCCAGCACCAGGTTGCGCCGCTCGGTCGCGCGCTCCGGGTGGCTCCACGGGTCGTAGAACGGCGGGTTGTTCACCATGCCGGCCAGCAACGCGGCCTGCGGCACGGTCAGTTTTTCCGCGGTGGTGCCGAAGTAGGCCTGCGCGGCCGCGCCGACGCCGTAGATCTTGCGTGAGAACTCGACGACGTTCAGGTAGCTCGTGAGGATCTGCTGCTTGTCCATTTTGGACTCGAGCTGGATCGCGATCCGCGCTTCCTTGAGCTTGCGGGCGAGCGACTGCTCCTGCGCCTTCTTCTGCCCCACCTCGTCGTCGCGGTAGATGACGTTGATCAGGTAGTTCTTCACGTACTGCTGCGTCAGCGTCGAAGCGCCCTGCGTCTCCCCGCCGGCGCTGTTGCTCAGCGCCGCGCGGATGGTGCCCTTCCAGTCCACGCCGTGGTGCTCGTAGAACCGGCGGTCCTCGACGGACACCAGCGCCCACTTCATCGCGTCGTTGATCTGGTCGGCCGCGGTCGGGATGCGGTACTGGTCGTACAGCGTCGCGATCGGGTTGCCCGCCGAGTCGGTGATGGTGGTGACCAGCGGCGGCGGCACGTTCGCGAGCTCGGCGGACATGCTGTCCACCGTCTCGCTCGCCCTGTTCGACGCGACGCCCGCCGCCCCGACGATCGGGAACAGCACCCCCGCGACGAGGATCCCGGCGAGCAGGCACAGACCGAGCAGCTTGAACAGACCATCCGTCTTCCGCACGCAGCCAAGAGTAGTGGGAACCGGGCGAACCCCGCCGCGCCGCCGCACCCGATACCACGAGAACTGCCCTCGCGCGACGTGTTCCGGTAACGAATTGCCCGCGGGATCTTGGCGAGTGGAACCGGATGGTCCTACAGTCCGTCAACGTCTCACGTACCCGGTGCCGGGGAGGCGCCGGGGGAACGACCGACGTGAGCCGAGGGTGAGGAGCTGGGGGCAATGGAATCCATCGAACGGAGCTGGCGGGCCGACGCGCTCTGCCGGGACACCGATCCCGACGAGCTGTTCGTCCGGGGCGCCGAGCAGAACCGGGCCAAAGTCGTGTGCATGGGCTGCCCGGTCCGCACGGAATGCCTCGCGGAGGCGCTGGACAGCAGGATCGACTTCGGTATCTGGGGTGGCATGACCGAACGCGAGCGCCGCGCCCTGCTGCGGCGCCGGCCGGACGTCACGTCGTGGTCGGAACTGCTGGAATCGGCCAAGCGCGAATATGTGAAAGCGGGCTAGGCCGATCCTGCCGCGAGCCGGTCTCCGATGTCGCGGAGGCCGGCCACGTCGTGCACGTCGCTCGGCAGCGCGGGCACCCGCACGATCGGCACCTCCGGGTGCGCCCTGGTGAAGCGCGCGAGCAACCGCTCCTCGCGTTCCGCCAGCGCCACCCGGTCGGCGTGCAGCCGCAGCACCGCGGTCGCCAGCGGCGCGCTCGACTCCAGGCGCTCCGCCGCGGAGATCGCCGCGGTGGCCGACAGGTCCGCGAGCACGGGGTGGGTCCGGTTCGCGACCAGTCCCGACAGCGGCATGTGCTCGCTCGACAGCCGGTCCACGAAGTAGCTGGCCTCGCGCAGCGCGTCGGGCTCGGGCGCGGCGACGACGAGGAACGACGTGCCCTGCGAGCGCAGCAGTTCCTGCGTCTTGCGCGCACGCTCGCGGAAGCCGCCGAACATCGTGTCGAAAGCCTGCATGAACGCCGACGCGTCGGCCAGCAGCTGGCCGCCGATGATCGTCGAAACGGCCTTCGCGAACATCGAGAACCCGGCGGTGACGACCTTGCGCAGGCCCCACCCGCCGGCCTTCGCCGGCGCGGTGAGCAGGCGGATCATCCGCCCGTCCAGCGCGCTGGACAGCCGGGTCGGCGCGTCGAGGAAGTCCAGCGCCGACCGGCTCGGCGGGGTGTCCACGACTATGAGGTCCCAGTCACCCGTCGCCGCGAGCTGGCCGAGCTTCTCCATCGCCATGTACTCCTGCGTGCCGGAGAACGACGTGGAAATGGTCTGGTAGAAGGGGTTCGCGAGCAGCTGCTCGGCGCGGTCCGGCCCGGCGTGCGCACGCACCATGTCGTCGAAGGTGCGGCGCATGTCCAGCATCATCGCCCACAGCTCACCCTTGGGCTCGAAACCCTCGACCTGCACCTGACGTGGATGGTTGCCCAGTTCGCGCAACCCGAGCGCCTGCGCGAGGCGGCGCGCCGGGTCGATGGTGAGGACGACGGTCTGGCGGCCCCGCTCGGCCGCCCGCAGCGCGAGCGCCGCGGCGGTGGTGGTCTTGCCGACCCCGCCCGAACCGCAGCAGACGATCACCCGGGTCTCCGGGGCGTCGATCAGCTTGTCCACGTCGAGCATCAGCGCACTCCCTGCTGCACCAGGGTCTCGGCGATGTCGTACAACGCCGCGACGTCCACGCCGTGGGTCAGGTCGGGCACCTCCAGCGTCGGCAGGTCGGCCTCCGCCAGCTGCTCGCGGGCCCGCTGCTCGGCGGCGATCCCGATCGCGTGCTCCACCGTCTCCTCCACCAGGGCCTCCAGCGTGGCCGTCGGCAGTTCGAGCCCGGCCGACGCGAGCCCGGTCCGCACGCGCTCGGCGTCCACCCGGCCGTCCGCGGCGGCGGTGAGCGAGCGCGCGGTCAGCCGCGGCGGGCGCACCCGGTTGACGAACACCGCGCCGGGCCGCAGGTCGGCGCCGTCCAGTTCGGCGACGGCCTCCACCGTCTCCCGCACCGGCATCTCCTCCAGCAGCGTCACCAGGTGCACCGCGGTCTCACCCGAGTGCAGCAGCCGCACGACCCCGTCGGCCTGGCCGCGGATCGGGCCGGTGCGGGCGAGGTCGGTGAGGGCCTTGGTGACGTCGAGGAACTTGACGACCCTGCCGGTGGGCGGCGCGTCGACGACCACCGCGTCGTAGGTGTGCCTGCCGTCGGACTCCGTCCGCCCGACGCACTCCTTGATCTTCCCGGTGAGCAGGACGTCCCGCAGTCCCGGCGCGAGCGTCGTGGCGAACTCGATCGCGCCCATCCGGCGCAGGGTCCGGCCGGCGAAGCCCAGGTTGTAGAACATCTCGAAGTACTCGAGCAGCGCCGCCTCGACGTCGATGTGCAGCGCGCGCAGCTCCCCGCCGCCGGGCGCGGAGGCGACGCGCTGTTCGGCGTAGGGCAGCGGTTCGGTGTCGAAGAGCTGGGCGAAACCCTGCCTGCCCTCGACCTCGATCAACAGCACCCGCCGCCCGTCGCGGGCCAGCGCGAGCCCCAGTGCCGCGGCGAGCGTGGTCTTGCCGGTGCCGCCCTTGCCGGTCACGAAGTGCAGCCGGGCGCGGACGAGTTCGTCGGTCCAGCCGGGCAGGGGTGTGCTCACCACCGCAGCGTAAATCAACTCGCACCGTCGTGTCGGGCTCCGGTGACGCACTGTGAGACAGGTCAGGCGGATCAGCCCGGGCTTGATCCGGTGGCTAGTCTCCCCACCATGAGCGCCACAAAGTGGGAGTACGCCACGGTTCCGCTGCTGATCCACGCGACCAAGCAGATCCTCGACCAGTGGGGCGAGGACGGCTGGGAGCTGGTCACGGTGCTGCCGAACCCGAGTGGGGAGCAGCACGTGGCCTACCTCAAGCGGGCCAAGTCGTGAGCTGGTCGCAGCGGCTGGCCGAGCTCGGCATCACGCTGCCGGAGGTCGCCGCGCCGGTGGCGGCGTACGTCCCGGCGGTCCGCAGCGGTGCGCAGGTCTTCACGTCGGGCCAGCTGCCGTTCGTCGAGGGTGAGCTCGCCGCGACGGGCAAGGTCGGCGGCGAGGTGAGCCCGGAGGAGGCGAAGCGCCACGCGCGCACGTGCGTGCTGAACGCGCTCGCGGCCGTGGACGCGCTCGTCGGGATCGACTCGGTGGTCCGGGTCGTCAAGGTCGTCGGGTTCGTGGCGTCCGCCGAGGGGTTCACCGGGCAGCCCGCGGTGGTCAACGGGGCGTCCGAGGTGCTCGGCGAGATCTTCGGGGAAGCGGGCGCGCACGCGCGTTCGGCGGTGGGGGTGGCCGAGCTGCCGCTGGGGTCGCCGGTCGAGGTCGAACTGATCGTGGAGGTCTGACATGGATCCGGACATCGAAGCCGCTTGTCACGAGCTGCTCCTGCGCCTGGCCGGCCGGATGCCGGACCAGCTGCTGTGGCGCTACCGGGACTGGCTCGGCGAGGGCGCGATGACGACGCTCGCGCGGACCCTGCCCCGCACTTTGCTAAAGCACAATATTGACCTCGACCAACCGGAGTATCGCCTGCTGGTCGCGGGGCTGGTGCCGCACGGGGCCGATTGGCACCAGGTGAGTTCCACTCTTGGGGTGGACGAGGCCCCGGAGAACCGGTACACATTCACGGGGAGTGCGCCCGATCGGGTGAACTCCGTGGACTCAGTGTCCGCGTTGGTGCACGCAACGTTGCGTGGCCGGCCGGACGTGGGCGAGGTGCGGCAGAGCTGGCGGCACGGCGAAGGCGAGGAGCTGAAGCGCGTGCTGCTGATCACCGCGCTGGCCGGCCTGCCGAGGCTGACCGGTGAGCTGCAGCGGGTCCTTCGGGTGCTGGGCGACGAGGAGCCCAGCGTCGAGGTGATGCCGCCGAAGTTCGACCTCCCCGCGTACCACCGAGCCGCGCTGGCCAGTTCGGAGCTGGTCTGCACGGGAGCAGTGGACACCGGGCACCGCCTCGCCGCTGCGTAACGGCTCGCTCGCCACGGGCGGGCTGCTGGGAGGAGAATCGTGGAGGTCCACAGTGACGCCGCGGGTCTGGGAACCGACGGGTTCGCGGTCCCGCTGCGGCTGCACAACCTGCTGCTCGCGCTGGCCGGACGGCTGGACGACAGCGCACTGTCCGAAGCGCGCGAGCTGACGGCGCGGGCCCGCCTCGACGAGGCAGCCGAGCTGACGACGGGTGCGCTCATCGCGGGCAGGCTGCCGGTGCGCGAGTCGGAGCAGCACGAACTCGGCCTCGTGCTGGAGCTGAGCCGTTCCGACGCCACGCTCGCCGAGCACCTCACGGTCGACGACGCCGAAGCCGACAACGGTGTGTTGCACCACTTCACCGGCGACAACCAGCCCGAGCGCGGGATCGCCGACGCGCTGGACCGCACCCTGCAGGTCCTGCCGGACCTGCGGTCGGTGCACGCCGTGTGGCGCAACACCCCGGCCGGCAGCGTGCCCGGCCCGCTGCCGCAGCGGGTCGTGCTCGTCGAGATCGGCCCGGAGGGCAACCCGCCCGCGGCGGCGTACCGGATCGACGCGGCGTTGCGCCGCAACGGGATCCGCGCGGTCGTCGAGGTCACCGGTCCCGGCGCCGAGCGCACCCGCTACCACGACCAGGCGCTGAACTCGGCCGTCGCGGTGTGGCTGGCCGGTGCGTCCAACGGTGCTCCGGCGCCGAGCCGCCCGGCGCCCGCGAAGGCCGCTGCCACGGCGAAGGAGAAGTCGGGCAGGCACGTCGCGGCGGACGCCAAGGACGAGGAGCCTGTCCCGGCCGAGCAGTCGCAGAAGGGCCCTGGGCACAAGTTCGGGCCGCGCGAGGAGCCGCCGGAGACGCGGGCCGAGGCCACGACGGACCTCAGCTCGGCCGAGGTGGCCCAGCTGCGGGCCGCGCTCGCCGAGGACCCGGAGAAGGGCAAGGCCATCGCGTCCGCGGTGATCGGGCCCGGCGAGGTCGTCGAGATCCCGGAGCTGGACCTCAACGACCCGCAGCTGTCCGAACGCGACCGCCAGCTGCTGCGTGAGCTGCACGCCGAGCTGGCCGAGCGTGAGCGCGCCGAGGCGTCGAAGGTCCGCACCAACGGTTCCGGTGACGACCAGCGCTGGGTGGACGGGTTCTCGGGAGCCTGACGGCCGCGTAAGTTGCTTGGCGTGCCTCAACTGAATTTCGAGCTGCCCGCCGGGGTGCAGTTCTCCGACGAGCCGTTGCCGAACCCGCCGGTGCCGCGTGACGCGGCGACCGTGATCCTGTTGCGCGACACCGCGAACGGCCTCGAGGTGTTCCTGCAGCGGCGGGTGGCGGCGATGGCGTTCGCCGCCGGCATGACGGTGTTCCCCGGCGGCGGGGTGGACGCGCGGGACGCGGACGCCTCGGTCCGCTGGGCCGGTCCGCCCGCGGCCGAGTGGGCGCGGTGGTTCGGCGGTACGGAACCGGTGGCCCGCGCGCTCGTGTGCGCCGCGGTGCGGGAGACGTTCGAGGAGTCCGGTGTGCTGCTGGCCGGCACCGAGGACGGTGTGGTCGCCGACGCGAACCGGTACGCGGACGCCCGGCGGCAATTGGTGTCCCGTGAGCTCTCGCTGGCCGCGTTCCTCGACGGCGCGGGGCTGACCCTGCGCGCGGACCTGCTCCGCCCGTGGGCCCACTGGATCACCCCACCCCAGGAGACGCGCCGGTACGACACCCGGTTCTTCGTCGCTGTCCTGCCCGAAGGCCAGCGCGCCGACGGGGAGACCACCGAGGCGGAGTCGTCGGGCTGGCAGCGACCGCAGGACGCGCTGGCGGACGCCGACGCGGGGCGCAGCATGCTGATGCCGCCGACCTGGTACACGTTGCGCGAGCTGACCGAGTTCGACACGGCGGCGGACGCGCTCGCCGCGGAACGCCGGATCCAGGCCATCATCCCGACGCTCGTCCGCGACGGCGACCGGGTGAGAGTGATCGTGGAGGACGCATGAGCCACCCCGCCTACGGCGAACTCCGGCGCGTGTCCGAAAGCGCTTCCGTACTGCTGGAGAACAACCCGTCCACGATGACGCTGGAGGGCACGAACACGTGGGTGCTGCGTGCGCCCGGTGCCCGCGAATGCGTGCTCGTCGACCCCGGCTACCACGACCTCGACCACCTGCCGAAGCTCGCCGAGCTGGGGCCGGTCGCGTTGATCCTGCTGACCCACCACCACCCGGACCACAGCGAGGGCGCCCCGTGGCTCGCCGAGCGGGTCGGGGCGCCGGTGCGGGCCTTCGACCCGTCGCTGTGCCGTGGCGGTGAGGCGTTCACCGACGGCGAGGTGGTCCGGGCGGCCGGGCTGGAGCTGGAGGTCGTGCACACGCCCGGGCACACCGACGATTCCGTGTGCCTGCGGTACGACGGCCACGTGCTCACCGGCGACACGGTCCTCGGCCGCGGCACGACGGTGCTGTCCGACCTCGGCGCCTACCTCGGCTCGCTGCGCCGCCTGCTGGACCTGCCCGCCGGGTTGCGTGGCTTGCCGGGCCACGGCCCCGAGCTGGCCGAGCTGAAGACGACCGCGCAGGAGTACCTGGACCACCGCGAGCAGCGGCTCGACCAGGT
Organism: Amycolatopsis sacchari; assembly: GCF_900114035.1. Classification (GTDB taxonomy): domain Bacteria; phylum Actinomycetota; class Actinomycetes; order Mycobacteriales; family Pseudonocardiaceae; genus Amycolatopsis_E; species Amycolatopsis_E sacchari. The sequence goes on from NZ_FORP01000008.1 coordinate 243,751, forward strand.
GCGTTCCGCGCTGCGCGTGCTCGGCGAGGACGCCACCCCGAGGCAGATCGTCGAGCACGTCTACGCCGACGTCGACCCGGCGCTGTGGGCCCCCGCAGAGCACAGCGTCCGCGCCCAGCTCGACTACCTGCGCTCCGCCGGTTAGACCAGGACTTCTTCGCGCGCCGGGGCGGGCTTCCGGACGGTCGAGCGCAGCAGCCACACGAGTGCCGCGATCACCAGCCCGGCCGCGCCGGCCGCGAGGAACGACGCCGACGGGCCCGAGTGCTCCACGAGGTAACCGCTCACGGACTGGCCGAACGCCAGCCCGAGGGTGACGGCCGTGAGCACCCAGCCGAACGCCTCGGCCGCCGTGCCCTCCGGTGCGACCAGCTCGATCGCCGCGGAGTGCGTCGCCGACTGCGGGGTGATCATGGCGCCCGCGGCGAGCATCGCGAGCGCCAGCCCCCACAGGCTGGACGGCAGCGCGAGCAGCGCCACGAGGAGCGCGAACGCGGCGAGCAGCACCGGCAGCCGCAGCGACATCGGCCGCGGCCACGGCCGCAGGCTGAACGCGATGCCGAACGCCACCGAGCTGACCGACCACACCGACAGCAGCACGCCGCCGAGCGCGGGTTGTCCCGCCTCGGTCGCGGCCGCGGGCACGGCCACCTCGACGAACCCGATCACGACGCCGAAGCCGAGCGCGGCGAGCGCGAGCGTGCGCATGCCGGGGCCGGCGAGCGCACCCAGCAGCGGCCGCCGCCCGGTGGCGGGCGCGGGGCCCCACGCCCGGACGGCCGGGCTCAGCGCGAACAGCGTGCCGCCGAAGATCATGCACAGTGCGCCCGCGATCATCCCCGTGCCGGGCCAGGGCGCGGCGACGAGCAACCCGGCCAGCCCTGGACCGAGGATGAAGAAGACCTCCATGCTGATGGCCTCGTAGGAGTACGCGGCGTTGCGCGCCTGCTCGGCGGCGACGAGCCGCCCCCACAGCGCCCGCGAGGCGGACCCGACCATCGGCTCGGTGATGCCGATCCCGCCGCTGAGCAGGACGAGCAGCGGGGTGGCGGCGTGCGCCTCGATCGCGAGCGTCAGCGCCGCCATGGCGAGCGCGAACAACGTGATCGTGACGAGCAGGGGACGCGTCGGGCCGAAGCGGTCGATCAACCGCCCCTGCACCACCGAACCCACGGCGACGCCCACGAGCGAGCCCGCGGAAACGAGCCCGGCCGCGGCGAACGAGCCCGTCTCCCGCTGGACGTAGAGCAGCGCCGACAGGCCGATCATCGCGATGGGCAGGCGCGCCAGCAGCGAGGCGATCAGCGGACGGCGCGAGCCGGGAGTGGTGAGGGCGGCACGGTAGTCGGCGAGGGAGACGGACTGGGACATGTGTACCAGTATGCCTCACTCTGGTACGCCTGTACCAGTCGGGGTGCCGTCACCGGTTCAGCGACGGAGGTCTCGGTTGGATAACGGAGCCGGGATTTTTCCGGAAGCCGCGCAACGAACAGGCCACGGCGGCGTCCTTCGGGGTGAACGGCCTTGAACTTCGGGGTAGGGGCCGTGGCATGGTTGACATAACAGAAAACTCCCTCCGGGCATCGGGTCGGGGCCTAAATTCCGGAGGGCGGGGAGCGCGATCCGTCGGGGGATGGCTCGCGCACAGCGAAGGGCCGGTGCGCCACGTCGGGGGTGGCGCCCGGCCCTTCGTTTCGGGGTGCCCCTGCTTGCTCGCTGCGCTCGCTTCGCCGGGGCACTCCGGTCATCGCATTGGGGGTCGGACCCCCAAACCCCCGCCAGGAGGGGCTCCGCCCCCCTGGACCCCCCGGCGCGGTGCGGGTTGTGGGGAATCGTTGCTTTCGGTATCGCTCGCGGGGCTCGCTTACCTTGCGCGGCGGGCTAGGCGTTCTGGGTCGAGGATCAGGACGGACTTGCCTTCCAGGCGGAGCCAGCCTCGGTGGGCGAAGTCGGCGAGGGCCTTGTTGACCGTCTCGCGGCTCGCGCCGACGTACTGGGCGATCTCCTCCTGCGTCAGGTCGTGGGTGACCCGGAGGATGCCCGCCTCCTGGCTGCCGAAGCGCTGCGCCAGCTGCAGCAGCGCCCGCGCCACGCGGCCCGGCACGTCGGTGAAGATCAGCTCGGCGACCATGTTGTTCGTCCGGCGCAGCCTCCGCGCGATCACGCGCAGCAGCTGCTCGGCGATCTCCGGCCGCGTCGAGATCCACTTCCGCAGCGAGGGGCGGTCCATCGTCACCGCACGCACCTCGGTCACGGTCGTCGCGCTCGACGTGCGCGGACCCGGGTCGAAGATCGACAGCTCGCCGAACATGTCGGACGGGCCCGCGATCCACAGCAGGTTCTCGCGCCCGTCCGGCGACTTCCGGCCGATCTTGACCTTGCCGGACAGGATGATGTACAGCTTGTCGCCCGGTTCGCCCTCGGTGAAGATCACGTGACCCCGGGGGAACTCCACGGTCTCCAAGGTCTGCGCGAGCGCCTCGGCCGCGGCCGGTTCGACCCCCTGGAAGATGCCCGCCCGGGCCAGGGTCTCGTCCACCTCGTGCCTCCTCATTGGTGGCGGCAGCGCCCCCGGTGCAGGAGCGTGTCACCGATCACTTGCGTGCAGTCTAGGCCGTTCGGGCGAGATCGCCGCACGGCTCGCCGGGTGGCGGCGTGCGAACGCCCAGGAGGGTGGTGACGATCTCGTCCGATCAGCCAGCTTAACCGCTGCACACGGCGAGTTGACCGAGGGTATGTAAGAGGCGAGGCTCCCCTAACTCACAAGGGTCAGTCCTGTGCGCGGCGTGACCGGAGCTTCGCCGCGCGCCCCCCGAGCCGGCGCAGCCGGAACAGCTCCAGCGCCCGCCCGATGCCGTGCCCGTAGAGCGCCCTGACCTCGTTGGGCCGGGCCTGCTCCAGGAACTCCTCGACCTCCTCCTCCTGCACGGCCACGTGCTTGAGGCGGCTCTCGACGCGCTCCATCGCCAGCGCGAAGAACATCATCACGAGGGGCACGGCTACTACGAACCAGACGGTCATCGACTTCAGATCCTCGCTTGAGTGGGCTCGGTTCTCGCGCCAGTGCGTTCGGTTGTGGCAGTCGGCCACCGGGAAGCACTCCAGGTGCCTTCCGTAGGCTATCGGGGTGCCACCCGCCGTTCGTTACGTACCCCGGAAGGGTGCCGGGGAGAGCAGGCTCGCTCTCGTGAGACGCGCTCGGCGCATGCTGCGTCGTCTCACCGAGGAATTTCCGGACGCGCACGCGGAACTGGACTTCACCAACCCGCTGGAACTCCTCGTCGCCGTCGTGCTGTCCGCGCAGACCACGGACGTGCGGGTCAACGAGGTCACGCCCGCCGTCTTCGCGCGGTACAAGACCGCGGCCGACTACGCCGCCGCGGACCGCGCCGAGCTCGAAGAACTGCTGCGCCCCACCGGTTTCTTCCGCGCGAAGGCCAATTCGCTGATGGGGCTGGGCGCCGCGCTCGTCGAGCGGTACGGCGGTGAGGTGCCGGACAAGCTCGAAGACCTCGTCACGCTGCCCGGCGTCGGCCGCAAGACCGCGAACGTCGTGCTCGGCAACGCCTTCGACATACCCGGCATCACCGTCGACACCCACTTCGGCAGGCTGGTGCGGCGCTGGGGCTGGACGTCCGAAGAGGACCCGGTGAAGGTCGAGCACGCGGTCGGTGAGCTCATCCCCCGCAAGGAGTGGACGATGCTGTCCCACCGCGTGATCTTCCACGGCCGCCGGGTTTGCCACGCGCGGAAACCGGCGTGCGGTGCGTGTCCCCTCGCGCGCGACTGCCCGTCCTACGGCACCGGGCCCACCGGGTTCGAGGAAGCGGCGAAGCTGGTCAAGGGCCCTGAGCGGGACCACATCCTCGCGATGGTGCGGCCGTCGTGACCAGGGCGACCAAGTGGGCGCTCGTGGTCGGCGTGCTGGTGCTCGGCGTGATCATCGCCGTGCTGCCGCGCACCGATGGCACCCGCAACGCCGCCGGTCCCGACCTGACCGCCGCCCGCGCCGCCGCCGCGCTCCCGCCGTGCCCCGCCGGCAACGGCGAGGTCGCGCAGTTCAAGGGGGTGTCCGCGCAGTGCCTCGGCGACGGCTCGCCGGTCGACGTGGGCAGCGCGCTGGCGGGGAAGACCACGCTCGTCAACGTGTGGGCGACGTGGTGCGTCCCGTGCAAAACCGAACTGCCGGTGCTGGCCGAGTACGCCGCGCAGCCCGGGGCAGCGCAGGTGCTGCTCGTGCAGGCCGCCAGCTCGCAGGCCGACGGCCTCGCGCTGCTCAAGGACCTGAACGTGCACCTGCCCAGCGTCTTCGACGGCGAGGGGACGACCGGGCCCGTCCGCGAGGCGCTGCGCGTGCCGTCGTGGCTGCCCGTGTCCTACCTGGTCACGCCCGACGGGCAGGTGCATTTCATCCGGAACCCACCGACCTTCGGCAACCCTGACGCGGTGCGCCAGGCCGTGGAGAGTCCTTCGTGACCGGTCCGCTCGTCGATGCGGGCTCGGTCCCCGCCTGGCTGCGCCCGCTGGTCGAGATCAGCGGCGAGGTCGACTCGCGCACGTTCACCCGCTTCTCGCCGCCGAACGGCGAGTACACCCGCTCGGCCTCCGTGCTGATCCTCTTCGGCGAAGGCCCCCGCGGCCCCGACGTCCTGCTCCTGCGGCGGGCCGACACGCTCGGTTCCCACGCCGGTCAGGTCGCCTTCCCCGGCGGAGGGGCCGAGGACGGCGAGGACCCGGTCGCCACCGCCCTGCGCGAGGCGGAGGAGGAGACGGGGGTCGACCCCGCCGGCGTCCGGCCCGTCGCCGTGCTGCCCGAGCTGTTCGTCCCGGTTTCGCGCTTCGCCGTGACGCCGGTGCTCGCGCACTGGCAGACCCCCTCGCCGGTGCACGCCGTCGACCCCGGCGAGACGGCCGCGGTGGCCAGGGTCGCGGTGCGCGACCTCGCCGACCCGGCGAACCGCTTCCAGGTCCGGCGGCAGGGTTACGTCGGGCCCGCGTTCGCCGTGGACGGGCTGTTCGTGTGGGGGTTCACGGCGGGTCTGTTGTCGGTACTGCTCTCCCTCGGCGGGTGGGAGCGCGAGTGGAACCGCGGCGACGTCCGCGACCTCGAAGCCGCACTGCGCGAGCACGATTGGGAGACTCGATGAACTGGGTCGACGTCCTGGTGATCGTCCTGGCACTGCTCGCCGCCATCTCCGGCGCGCGCCAGGGCGTCGTGATCGCGCTGCCCGCGCTGGTGGGCGTCATCGGTGGCGCGGTGCTCGGCATCCGCATCGCGCCGCTGGTCGTGCAGCTGTTCGACAACCCGGCGGCGAAGGTCGCGTTCGCGGTGGCGACCGTCGTGTTCCTGGTGGCGCTGGGCGAAACGCTGGGCGTGTGGCTCGGCAGGCGCGTCAAGCACGCCGTGAAGAGCCGGATCAACACCGACAAGCTCAGCGGGATCGACCAGACGCTCGGCGCGATCGTGCAGGCCGTCGTGGTGTTCGTCGTGGCGTGGCTGATCGCGGTGCCGCTCACCGGCGTCGCGGGCCTGCCGGGCCTGGCGAAGGCGATCAACAACTCGGCCGTGCTGGGCGCGGTGGACAAGGCGATGCCGCCCGCGGCCGAGGGGCTGCCCGCCGACCTGCGCAAGCTGCTCGACGTCTCCGGCTTCCCGTCCATTGTGGACCCGTTCCAGAAGACGCAGATCAACGAGGTCGCCCCGCCGGACACGAGCCTGCAGAACAGCACGGTCGCGCAGCAGCTGCGGGGCAGCGTGCTCAAGATCCGCGGCACGGCGTCGTCGTGCTCCCGCGCGCTGGAGGGCAGCGGGTTCGTCGTGGCGCCCCAGCGCGTGATGACCAACGCGCACGTGGTGGCGGGCACGGACGAGACGGCGGTCGAGACCTCGCAGGGCAGGCTGCCCGCCCGGGTGATCTACTTCGATCCCGAGGTCGACGTCGCGGTGCTCGCCGTGCCCCGGCTGCAGGCCCCGCCGCTGCGGATCGCGTCCTCCCGGGGCAAGGCGGGCGACGACGCGATCGTGCTCGGCTACCCGCTGGACGGCCCGTACACGGCGACCGCGGGCCGCATCCGCAACGAGATCACCTTGCAGGGCCCCGACATCTACGACTCGCGCACCGTGCGCCGGGACGTGTTCACCGTGCGCGCGCAGGTGCGCAGCGGCAACTCGGGTGGTCCGCTGGTGAACCCGCAGGGCGAGGTGGTCGGCGTCGTGTTCGGCGCGTCCGTCGAGGACGCCGACACGGGCTTCACCCTGACCGCCCAGCAGGTCGCCCCGGTGATCGAGGCCGCGCCGACGCTAAGCGCGCGCGTCAGCACCGGTTCCTGCGCCGCCTAGAAATTCGAGAAGGACTTTGTCGGTCCGCGCCGGGTCCTCCAGGTGCGGGAAGTGCCCGACGCCGGAAAGCGTCTCGAAGCGCGAGTACGGACCGTGCCACGGCGCCGACTCACGGGCGGTCTCGGGCAGCACGCACGTATCGGCCTCGCCGTGGATCTGCAGCACCGGAGCCGCGACGCGGGTACCGACGGCGTCGGCGAACCGGCGGCCCTCGCCGCGGAACTGGGCCCGGAAGGCCCAGCGGTAGTACTCGAGCGCGCTGTGCGCGACCCCGGGCACGAGCATCGCGTGCCGGAAGCGCCGCGCGGTCTCGGCGAAGTCGTCGGCCCGCGGCCACTCCGGCCCGGACCAGGCGCGCAGGAGGGTCTCGACGAGCGCGGCGTCGTCGGCGACCAGGCGGCGCTCGGGGAGCATCGGCAGCTGGAAGCGGAAGAGGTGGCCCATCGCGCGGGTCTGGCTCCGGCCGCGCCGCAGCGCGGTGCGGCCCACGGCCGAGCGGAACGCCAGCGGGTGCGCGCCCCCCAGGACGCTCACCGAGGCGACGAGCCGGGGGTGCAACGCGGCGGCGGTCCAGGCGAGCATGCCGCCCCACGCGTGCCCGACGAGGTGCGCGCGTCGTTCCCCGAGCGCGCGGACGAGGCCGGCGACGTCCCCGGCGAGGGTCCAGGCGTCGTAACCGCGTGGCGGCTTGTCGGAGTCCCCGTACCCGCGCAGGTCCGCGGCCACGACGCGGAAACCGGCGTCGGACAGCGACACCAGCTGGTGCCGCCAGGCCCACCAGAACTCGGCGAAGCCGTGCAGCAGCAACACCAGCGGGCCCGTGCCCGCCTCGGCGACGTGCAGCCGGATGCCGTTGGCGGACACGTCGCGGTGCGTCCAGGGGCCGTCAACCCGGACGCTGGACGGATCGGGCGGCTGCACGGGGAGGGGGTGGGTCAGCCGCGCTCGGCGACGGCGGCCTCACGCCGGGGCTTGAGCGCCGCGGCGGTGTCCTTGACGCTCGTGATCGTGCGCTCGGGCGCCCTGATCTTCTTCAGCTTGCGCCAGCCCAGCAGCGCGAACAGCACGGTGACCAGGAGCATCAGGCCGAACACGATGAGGAACGCGGCCCAGCGCTTCAGCCACTCGGACAGCAGCTCGCCGAGGAAGAAAAAGAAGAAGAACGAGCTGTAGAGCCCGACCACGCCCGCGATGACGAAGAAGACGCTGCCCTTGATCCCCTTCTTGACCTCGCCCGCGACCTCGGACTTGGCCAGCTCGACCTCGGCGCGCACCAGCGTGGACAGGTGCTGGGTCGCCTGGCTGACGAGGCTGCCGATCGACTGCTCGCCGTCGGCGGTGCCGTCGTCCTTGGACAGGGGGATGTAGGGCACGGCCCCGAGGCCGTCTGGGCCGTTGCGTTCGTGCTCCTGGCTGCTCACGGGGGTCATCGTGCCATGTGCCGCCCCGCCCGGCTCGGTCAGTCCTCCCGCGCGCCGTGCACTTTGTTGCGCCGGAGGAGCACGGCCGCCCCGGCGAGCGAGGCGATCGCGGACGCCAGGAGGACGGCGGTCTTGGCGCGCTCGCTCGCCGCACCGGTCAGCGCCAGCTCCGCGATCAGCAGGCTCACCGTGAACCCGACCCCGCCGAGCAGCGACAACGCGCCGATGTCCCGCCAGCCGGTGCCGCGCGGCCGCTCGGCGAACCCGAGTGAGACGGCGAGCGCGGAGGCCCCGAGGATGCCGACGGCCTTGCCGACGACGAGCCCGAGCAGCACCGCGAGCGGGAGGGCTGTGGTGAACACCTCCGACAGCGAGTTCGCGTCGACCTCGATCCCGGCGGCGAACAATGCGAATACCGGCACCGCGACGGCGGCCGACCACGGCTGCAGCCGGTGCTCCAGGCGGAGCGCGGGCGCCTCGTCCTCGCCGGGGTCCGGGCGGACGCGGGTCAGCAGGCCCAGCACGACGCCGGCGATCGTCGCGTGAATACCGGTTGTATGCACGGCTACCCAGGTGATGACGGCGAGGGGCACGTAAAGCCACGGCGTGCGCACCCGGCGGCGCTGGAGCAGTGCATACAACGCGCATGCAGCCAGTGCGACGGCGGCCGCGACCAGGTTGAAGTGGCTGGTGAACAGCACGGCGATGACGAGGATCGCGCCGAGGTCGTCCACGACGGCCAGCGACAGCAGGAACACCCGTGCGCTGCCCGGGAGGTTCGAACCGGTCAGCGCGAGGACGCCGAGCGCGAACGCGATGTCGGTGGCCACGGGGATCGCCCAGCCGCGGTCGATGCCGGCCGAGCCCCAGGCCACGCCCAGTGCGAGCAACACCGGCACGACCATCCCGCCCAGCGCCGCCACCACCGGCAGCACCGCCTGCTTGAACCGGGACAGCTCCCCGATGACGAGTTCGCGCTTGAGCTCGAGCCCGGCGACGAAGAAGAACAGGGCGAGCAGGCCGTCCTTCGCCCAGTCGCCGACGGACAGGTCGAGGTGCAGGAAATGTGGTCCGATCGTGAAATCCCGCAGTCCGCGATAGGCGTCGCCCCACGGCGAGTTCGCCCAGAGCAGGGCCACCGCGGTGGCGACGAGCAGGATCAGCCCGCCGGTGGTCTCAGTGCGCAGGTAGCGGGCGAATTCTCCGGCGATGGCACGGGGCTTCTGCACGGGCGCTCTTTCGGGGTCGGTTGGACGGAGTCTTGCCGACCAGACTTCCCGGCGCACCTCCACCCACTCTACAGGTAACAGTACGAGCGTCCTAGTATGTGAATTGCCAACGTTGTCAAGTGGATTGGACGGGTCGGCGAATGGCCACCTCCACCGAGGCGAAACGGGACACCAGGTTCTTCGGCCACCCGCTCGGACTGGCGAACCTCTTCGGGGTCGAGGCGTGGGAGCGCTTCTCCTACTACGGGATGCTGGGCATCCTGCCCATCTACCTGTACTACTCCGTCGCCGAGGGCGGGCTGGCGATGGCGGAGACCACCGCCACCAGCATCGTCGGCGCGTACGGCGGGCTGGTGTACCTGTCGACGATCGCGGGGGCCTGGGTCGCCGACCGGCTGCTCGGCGCCGAACGCACGTTGTTCTACAGCGCCGTGCTGATCATGGTCGGGCACATCGCGCTCGCGGTGCTGCCGGGCTACCTCGGCGTGGGTGTCGGGCTCGTGTGCGTGGCGCTCGGCAGTGGCGGGCTCAAGGGCAACGCGACGTCGGTCGTGGGCACGTTGTATACCGAGCACGACGAGCGTCGTGACGGCGGTTTCAGCCTGTTCTACATGGGCATCAACCTCGGCAGCTTCGTCGGGCCGCTGCTCACCGGCCTCGCGCAGAGCAACGTCGGTTTCCACCTCGGGTTCGGGCTGGCCGCGATCGGTATGGCGCTCGGGCTCGTGCAGTACACGCTGGGCCGGCGCAACCTGCCGGACTCGGCGCGCGCCGTGCCCAACCCGCTCCCGCGGAAGAACCGCCCGCATGCGATCGGTGTGCTCGTCCTCGTGGTGGCGGTGATCGTCGTCGCGCTGCTCACCGGCGTCGTCACGGCGGCCAACCTGTCGGACGTCGTGGTGTGGGTCGTCGCCGTCGCGGCGGTGATCTACTTCGCCGTCATCCTGACCAGCCGCAAGATCACGGCGGTCGAGCGCAAGCGGGTGCTGTCGTTCATCCCGATGTTCATCGCGAGCGTCGTGTTCTGGTCGCTCTACCAGCAGCAGTTCACCGTCGTCGAGGTCTACTCGGACAAGCGGCTGGACCGGAACCTGTTCGGCTGGGAGATGCCGGTCTCGTGGGTGCAGTCGATCAACCCGGTCTTCATCATCGTGCTGGCGCCGGTGTTCGCCCTGCTGTGGACGAAGCTGGCGCGGCGCCAGCCGTCGACGCCGATCAAGTTCGCGCTCGGCACCGGGATCATGGGCGTGGCGTTCCTGCTGTTCCTGCCGCTGGCGGGCGGCGGGCCGAACAGCGCGCCGCTCCTCGCGCTCGTCGGCATCCTGCTCGTGTTCACGATCGCCGAGCTGTTGCTCTCGCCGGTCGGGCTCTCGCTGGCGACGAAGCTCGCGCCCGAGGCGTTCCGGACGCAGATGGTCGCGTTGTTCTTCCTGTCGGTGTCGCTCGGCACGGCGCTGTCGGGTTCGCTCGCGCAGTACTACAGCGCCGACGACGAGACCCCGTACTTCGGGATCATCGGCGGGATCGCCGTCGTCGTCGGTGTGCTGCTCGCGCTGATCAGCCCGTTCGTGCGGAAGCTGATGTCGGGCGTGCGCTGATCCGGCGTTCGCGGGGCCGGCGGGTGGCAGGATGCGGCCATGCCGGGCAACCCTGTGGTCGAAGCCGTGCTCGACTCCATCACGGTCCCGCCGGGCGCGTTCGTCGTGGACTTCGCCTGTGGCGCCGGGCAGCTGGGCCTCGCCCTCGCCGCACGCCGCCCGGACGTCTCCGTGCTCGGCGTGGACCACGCGCCCGGCCTCGTCGAACGGGCACGGGCGAACGCTCCTGACAACGCCCGGTTCGAGGTCATGTCGATCGAGGACCTCGCTCTGGAGGACGCCTCCGCCGACGTGGCGGTGTCGCTGTTCGGGGTGCTGCAGGTGGGCGAGCCCGGCAAGACGGTCAGGGAGACCGCCCGCATCCTCAGGCCCGGCGGCGTTCTTGGCCTCGCCGCGTACGTGGACATGCGGGCCAACCCGTTGTGGTCCGCGACAGAGACCGTCCTCGCCCGGCACCTGCCGCCGGACTCCCTGCCGAACCCGGTCGTCCAGCCGTCCCTGGCAGGCCCCGACGCCAGGGAACGGCTGCTGCACGAGGCCGGGTTCACGTCAGTGCGCACCCGGTGGTTCGACTTCCCGCTCCCGCTGCCGTCCTTCGAAGCGGCCTGGGGGCTCGCGGCCAGTCCCGGCATGTTTCCCGTGCTGAACGACAACGCGGAGGTGCGGGAGGAGCTGCGGGAAGCGATCGTCTCCTACGAGGGGCCAGGCGGCGGGAGCTAGGTCTTCCCGGTTTTGTGCCTGCTCCTGTCCGCCACCCGGACCGCTAACTGACCGCCACGTCGAACAACGCCCCGACGTAGTACGTCACCAGCATCGTCAGCAGGCCGACCCCGACGTTGCGCAGCACCGCCCTGCGGGCCCGCGCGTTGCCGAGCCGGGCGCTGACGTAACCGGTGAGGAACAGCCCGGCGACCACGGCGAGGACGCAGGTCCACACGCGCCACGACAACGGCGGCAACGCGATCGCGAGCAGCGGCAGCAGCGCGCCGACGGAGAACGACAGGAACGACGCTCCCGCGGCCTGCCACGGGCTGGTCAGCTCGTCGGGGTCGATGTGGAGCTCGGCCTCGGCGTGCGCCTGCAGAGCGTCCTTTTCGGTCAGCTCCCTGGCCACCTGCGCCGCCAGCTCCGGCGACAGGCCCTTGTCCTCGTAGATCCCGGCGAGTTCGCGTTCCTCGGCTTCCGGCATCGTTTTCAGTTCTTCTTTTTCCAGCTGGAGCATCGCCCGCTCGGTATCGCGCTGGGTGCTCACCGAGACGTATTCCCCGCCCGCCATGGAAAGCGCACCGGCGACGAGCCCGGCAATTCCGGCCATCAACACCGCCGTGTGGTCCGTGGTCGCACCGGCCACCCCGACCACGATCCCGGCCACCGACACGATGCCGTCATTGGCCCCGAGAACGCCCGCACGCAGCCAGTTCAGCCTGCTGCCGAGACTGTCGTGGTGCGGTTCGCGCGAGTGGGTGGACGCGGGGTCCCGTGTTTCCGTCACCGCATTATTGAAACACAGGCACGCTGCTATAGTCCGACTGCCCGGAAAAGGGAATCCTCAGTTAGTTTCGGCTAACCTAAATCCCAATTCCCGGCTATTTCTCGCCGAACTCCGGCAGTCGCCGCACCCGGTAGGACAGCTCGATCGCGCGGCCCGTCGCCGGGTCGCCCAGTTCCACCCGCCACCGGCCGGCGAACTGGTCGACGCCGGGCAGCATCGGGATGGTGCCGGACAGGACCGCGACCCCCGGTTCCCGCAGGCCCCGGTCGGCGAGGAAGTTCAGCCAGTACTCCGGCGGCAGCAGTTCGGCGAGCTTCCCGTCCTGGATGAGGACGTCGTCGTCGACCCACGCCCGCAGGGTGAGCGAGTCGATCCGGTCGGCCACGTCGGTCAGCCGCCAGGCCTGCCGGGCCAGCACGTCGAGCCCGGCGTTCTTGCTCCACGCGACCCCGTGCACCTCCAGCTCGCGGTCGGTGTGGTCGCAGGCGGCGGTGAGTAGCACGTCACCCGGCTCGGGACCCGTGATGACGAGCGCCCATTCGGCCTCGCCGGAGGTGCGGCCGTGCTGCACCGGCACCTCGTCGGTCTGCTGGGCCAGGTAGGGCGCGATCGCGTAGAGCGCGGGTGTGCTCGCCGGCGCCGGCACGCCGAGTTCGGCCAGCTCCGCCACGTGTGCGGCCACGTCCTCCTGGTTGCGGCCCGCGTATCCGCCGTTGAGCAACGTGTGCACATGGATGCCCTCGGTGGTGCCGTCAGGTAGCTCGAAGCGCAGTTCGGTCATGGCCCTCTCCGTTCCGGTAACGCAGTTCTTACCCGCCAGGGCTTGCGCATGCAGGTTGTATACAACGAGTATTACCGCAACCGAGTCAACCCCGGAACCCAGGATGTGAGCAATGACCTCTGCCCCACCTGCGGTGGACGCGGCGTCGCTGCGCCGCGCCTTCGTCGCGAGCCTGTCCGGTACCTCGCTGGAGTGGTACGACTTCGCGGCCTACTCCGTGGCCGCCGCGACGGTGTTCGGGCACCAGTTCTTCCCCGCGGGCGACCCGCTCGTCGGCACGATGGCCGCATTCTCGACGTATGCGGTCGGCTATCTGTCCCGCCCGCTCGGCGGCTTCGTCTTCGGGCGGCTCGGTGACGTGCTCGGCCGGAAGCGCGTCCTCGTGTCGACCCTGCTGCTGACCGGTGTCGCGACGTTCCTCATCGGGGTGCTGCCGACGTACCAGAACGTCGGGGCGCTCGCGGCCGTCCTGCTCGTGCTGCTGCGTTTCGCGCAGGGTGTGGGCATCGGCGGGGAGTGGGGTGGTGCGGTGCTGCTCTCCAGCGAGTTCGGTGACCCGGCGAAACGCGGTTTCTGGTCCTCCGCGGCCCAGGTCGGACCGCCGGCGGGCAACCTGCTCGCCAACGGTGTGCTCGCCCTGCTGTCCGCGGTGCTGACCGAAGCGCAGTTCGAATCGTGGGGGTGGCGGGTCGCGTTCCTGCTCTCCGGTGCACTGGTCGCATTCGGGTTGTGGATCCGGATGAAGCTCGAGGAGACCCCGGTCTTCCGGCGCATCGCCGAAAGCGGTGAGCGGCCACGCGCGCCGATCTCCGAGGTCTTCAAGTACGAGCGGCGCGGTCTGCTGGCCGCGATCTTCGTCCGCGTGTGCCCTGACGTGTTATACGCGTTGTTCACAGTGTTCGTACTGACGTACATGACGCAGGAACTGCACATGTCGCGAGGTCAGGGCCTCACCGCGGTGATGATCGGCTCGGCGGGTCAGCTCGTGCTGATGCCCGCGTTCGGCGCCCTGTCCGACCGCGTCGACCGGCGGCGGCTCTACCTCGTCGCGACGGTTGCCGCCGCTGCGTGGCCGTTCGTGTTCTTCCCGCTGGTGTCCACGCGGTCGTTCCCCGCGGTGCTGCTGGGTGTGGTGGTGGCGCTGGTGATCCACGCCGCGTTGTACGGGCCGCAGGCGGCGCTGGTGACGGAGCAGTTCTCGGAACGCCTGCGGTACACGGGCAGCTCACTGGCGTACACCCTGGCGGGCATCATCGGTGGTGCGCTGGCCCCACTGCTGTTCACGAGCCTGCTGGCCGGGTTCGGCACGTGGCTCGCGCTCGCGCTGTACGTGCTCGTCGCGGGCGTGGTGAGCGTGATCGGCGTCGTGCTCGCCCGGGAGGCGCGGCCTCAGGTGGCCGTGAGCTGAAGCTCCAGCGTCTTCTGGTGGTGGTAGTCGATCGCCACCAGTGCCGAGTCGAGGTCGTAGCCGGCGAGCGCCCGCACGATCGCGTCGTGCTCGCTGAGCACCTTGTGCTGGCGGTCGGCTGAGCGGGACAGCGCGATGAGCCCCGCGCGGATCTGGCGGGCCCGCAGGTTCGCGTACGCCTTGGACAGCATCGCGTTGCCCGCCGCGTCGACCATGAGGCTGTGGAAGTGGTGGTCGAGCGTGATGAACTCGTGGTCCGCCGTGGTGGCGCGCTGCTGCTTGATGACCTCGCGCATCTCGTCCACGGGCGCGGGGCGGCGGAACGTGATGATCTTGTGTGCGGCGAACCGCTCCATCATGCCGCGCAACTCGAACAGCTCGCGGAGGTCACGGCCGCTCAGCGGGGCCACGTAAGCTCCGCGGTTGGGCACGAGCTGGACGAGGTCCTCGGCGGCGAGCTGCAACAGCGCCTCACGGACCGGCGTGCGCGAGACGCCGACCTGCTCGGCGACGTCCTGTTCGCTGATGAAGGCGCCCTCCATCGCGGGGTCGGTCAGCACGGTGCGCCTCAGGAACTCGTAGGCCTTGTCGCGGCCTGACGTCCCTCTCGCGGTCGCCTGCATACCGGATCCCCCTCCATACACGTTGTATACGGATCGTACGGCACGTATGGACCGGCAGAGACGAGAACGCCGGGGCGGATGCCTGATCGAGTGGACATCCGCCCCGGCGAGTCGGGGGTGGTGCGGTCAGGGCGAGCGCCGGGCGTCAGACGCCTCCGCACTCGCCGGATCCTGCCGGGTGACCGCCGCTGTGTCGAGTCCGGCACCGGCGGCCAGGTAGCCGCTCGCCGTGGTTCGGCGAGCAGCTACCGCGGCAGGGGTGTCAGGCGTCGAGCTCGGCGAGAGCCTGCTTCGCCTGCTCCAGCTCCGCCTCCAGCTGCGCGACCTTGGCACGCTGCTGTTCGCGGGCCTCGTTGATCACCTCGTCGATCGGCGTCGACAGGTCCTCGTGCAGCTCCTTGGCCGCGCGCGACACGGCCGCGGCCGAAATGGCCAGCCCGCGGGCGACCCAGGTGCTGCCGTGCTTGAGTTCCGCCTGCCAGTCGCCGTCCGCGGTGCCGGTGACGGTGAGCGTCAGCTCGACCGTGCGGGTCTTGCGGGCGGCTGCGCCCTTCGGGCGGCCACGCTTGGGCTTCTCCTCCTCGGCGGGAGCCGGGGCGGCGGGCTCGGCGGCCTTCTCCGCGGCAGGGGCGGACGTCTTGACGCTCTCCTCGTCGATCGCCTGCTCCTGCGGGGCGGTCGTGGTGTCCAAGCTCATGCGGGTGAGGTCTCCCTCTTCGTGGGGTACGACGGCCGAAGTCTAGAACACGTGTTCGACAAAGGGAACAGCGGGTTCCGTCCGCCGATTGTGCCCACCGACCCTCGTGGCACCCACCTCGGGCCACCCCCACGTCCCCCATCCGGGGGCTGACCGGAGACTTCGACGTTACAGATTTTTACCCGATCGGGTGTATCCGGACTTTTTCGCCGAACTCGGGAAATGCGACGTTTCCGCAGGTCAGGAGATTCCACATGAAACACCCGATAGTTGATCACCGGATCGGGCGGCTGATAACACTTCCGTTGCAAGACGCACTGGCGGTGCGCCGCGTCCCCCGGGGGAGACGCCGCCCGCGGAATTCCTGTGCGCAGTCGTCGTCCCGAGGATTGGTAGATGCAGAGAAGTGCGGTTTCGCGCGCCCGGAAAACGTTCGCCGTCGCTGGGGTCGCAGTGCTGGCCCTGCTGGCCGGCGCGTGTTCCGGGAACGACTCCACCCAGGTCGCGCCGGTCGCGGTGACCCAGGAGGACCTGACCCAGCTGCCGGAGGCGAACACCTTCGGCACCGTCACCGGCGCGCCCACCGACCCCCAGGCCGCCGCGGGTGCGGCCGCCGGCAAGGTGCTGCACCCGAAGAGCGATCTCGTGGTCTACGCGGGCGTCGGCGGCAAGCCGATCGCGAAGCTGCCCAGCATCCAGATGGGCTCGCCGACGTGGGTACCCGTGGTCGCCGAGCAGGGTGAGTGGGCCGAGGTGCTGCTGCCGACCCGCCCCAACGCCTCCGCCGGCTGGGTGCACGTGCCGGAGGGTGCCGCCGAAACCGCGCAGAACGACTACGCCGTCCAGGTCGATCGCGCCTCGTTCCGCCTGCAGATCCTGGAGAACGGCAAGACCACCGGCTCGTGGACGATCGGCACGGGCAAGCCGGAACACCCGACGCCCGCCGGCCGCGCGTACATCATCGCCTCGATCGAGGAGACGAAGAACACCTACAGCCCCATCGTGCTGCCGCTCTCCTACCACTCGGATTCCCTCGAAACGTTCGGCGGTGGCCCGGGCACCGTCGGCCTGCACACGTGGCCCAACGACAGTTTCGTCGGCAAGGCGAACAGCGACGGCTGCATCCGTGTGCCGCAGGACGCGCTCGAACAGCTCGTCAAACTGCCGCTCGGCACGATCGTGAACATCACGTAGCGCCGCGCGCTCCCCGGAAACCACTCCCCACAGAAAGGTGACCCAACACTTGTCCAGGAAGAAGGCCGTTGCCGGGGGCATCGGCGCGCTGTCGGCCCTGCTCGTCGCGGGGACCGTGCTCGCTCCCGCCGCCGGTGCGACGACGCGGACCACGGACGGCGTGAACTCCGCCTTCGCCATCTCGGCGACCGGCCTGCTCACGATCAAGCCCACCCCGTCGGTCAACGACGAGGACGGCTTCTCGCAGGAGTCCGTCGCGCGGCTGCGCCTGCCGGCGTCGCTCGTGGACCTGCGGGCGCTCAACGCGCAGGCCGGCGCGGGCACCGCGAAGGCCAGCATCCTCGACGTCAGCGTCGGGCTCGGTGTCGGCAAGCCGCTGCTGAGCGCGTCGGCGATCGAGGCCGAGTGCGAGAACGGCAAGGCCACCTCGTCGCTGGCGAAGGCGAAGATCGGCGACATCAACCTCGGTGTCGCGGTGCCGCCGAACACCGCGATCAAGGTCCCCGGCCTGCTGTCGGTCGAGGTCAACAAGCAGGTCACGCACAAGGACGGTTCGGTCACGGTGACCGCCCTGTCGATCAACGTCGACGGCGTCCAGAAGATCGAGCTGGCCTCCGCCACCTGCTACCCGGGTGACGACGACAACGGCGGCGGGGACGGCGACACCCCCACCACCAAGCCCACCGAGACCACGTCCAAGACGACGAAGCCGTCGTCCAAGCCGAGCGCTTCGCCGTCCAACGGCGGCTCCGCGCCGGCGGGTGACAAGCCGACCGCCAACGGCAAGGCGCCGACGCCGACCCCGGTCAAGGCACACCTCGACGTGACGGGCTGAGCGGTCCGAGGAAACAGCGAGGCCCCCTTCCCCGCGCGGGGAAGGGGGCCTTCGTCGTGCCGGGGTCAGTCCTCGCTCTTGCCGGACTTCAGCCCGGCGGAGATGAGGTCCATGACCGAGCTGTCGGCCAGCGTGGTGACGTCGCCGATCTGGCGGTTTTCGGCGACGTCGCGCAGCAGGCGGCGCATGATCTTGCCGGAGCGGGTCTTGGGCAGCTCGGGCACGACCATGATCTGCCGCGGTTTGGCGATCGGTCCGATCTCCTTCGCGACGTGGTTGCGCAGTTCCTGCACGGCTTCCTCGCCGCCGTCGACCGCGTTGCCGCGCAGGATCACGAACGCGACGATGCCCTGCCCGGTGGTGGGGTCGGTCGCGCCGACCACGGCGGCCTCGGCGACGGTCGGGTGCGAGACCAGCGCCGACTCGAC
>NZ_FORP01000051.1 GCF_900114035.1 Amycolatopsis sacchari
GAAATCTGGGCACTCCTGCTCACCCACTACAGCATCCGGCACCTGATGACCCGCGCCGCCGACCAGGCTGACCTCGACCCCGATCAACTCTCCTTCACCCGCTCACTCCGCATCATCCGCCGCCAGGTCACCAACCAGGCGGATTTTTCCCCCTCAACGCCGCCGCGCCGCACTTCATGAAACCCTGACAGAAATACTCGAAAAGACCTACCCACCCACCCGGCGACAACGCAGCCACCCCCGCGTAGTCAAACGCGCCAGAGTACTCCACTACAAAACCAAAAAACCCCACCACCACACCACCACATACCCCCAGCCACCACGCATCCGACTCCTCACCCAAACCGCCTAACTTAGCGGTATTGGCCGGCGGGCAGGCTCCAGGATGATGGACCCCAAAGGGATCTCACCTTCTCGAGGTGGTCGAGTTGAGTGATCATCCCGTCGCCTGCGGTTTGTGCATATCACTTTGAGGACCAGCCGCAAGCCTGGCAAGGCAACCGCCGGTCTCGAGAAAGGTTGCGGCTGCCCCTCAAAGTGATCCACCGGTGTCAGGCGACGGGATGATCACCCAACTCTTGGTGGCTCCTACAACTCCAACCCCATGGCCCGCAACAAGGTCTGAAACTTCGCCGAGGTCTCGTCCAGCTCCGCCTTCGGATCCGAAGCCGGGACGATCCCGCCCCCGGCGTACAGCCGCAGGGACCGCTCCGCCACCTCCGCGCACCGGATCGACACCGCCCACTCCCCATCGCCCTCGGAGTTCATCCAGCCGACCGCCCCGGCGTAGTACCCGCGGTCGAACGGCTCCAGTTCGCCCACCAGCTGCCGGGCGGCTTCGGTCGGGGTGCCGCAGATCGCCGGGGTCGGGTGCAGGGCGGCCGCGAGGTGCAGGGCCGTCACGTCCCTGTCCACGAGCTCGCCGGTCACGACCGTGCCGAGGTGCCACATCGTGGGCGTCGACACGAGGGACGGCTCGCGGGGCACGTCCAGGGAACGGCAGAACGGCCGCAGCGTCTCGACGATCGCCTCGGTCAGGACCGCGTGCTCGATGTGGTCCTTCCGCGACGACGCCAGCGTCTCGGCGTTCTCGCGGTCCGTCACCGGGTCCGCCGACCGGGGTGCGGAACCGGCGTGCGGGTGGGAGACCACCTGCCCCCCGACCCGCGACAACAGCAGCTCGGGCGTCGCACCGACGAGGTTGCGGCCGCTCGGCAGGCCCGCCGCGTACGTGTAGGAACCGGCCTTGTCCGCGGCCAGGTTGTGCAGGATCGCCTCGACCGACACACCGCCGTCGAAGTCCACGTCGAGCGCGCGGGCCAGGACGACCTTGCGCAACCCGCCGTCCTTGAGGATCTTGATGGCGCTCGCCACGGCCTCGGCGTGCCGGACCGGCTC
The DNA here is from genome assembly GCF_900114035.1 of Amycolatopsis sacchari. Classification (GTDB taxonomy): domain Bacteria; phylum Actinomycetota; class Actinomycetes; order Mycobacteriales; family Pseudonocardiaceae; genus Amycolatopsis_E; species Amycolatopsis_E sacchari. The sequence goes on from NZ_FORP01000051.1 coordinate 1,399, forward strand.
GGGCACGGCCCGCACGGCGCTCGGCGCCCCCACGGGCAGCCGGTGCGCGGGCTGGACGGGACCGGCGATCCGCACGGTCTCCGGAAGAACGAGGTGGCCGGGCGCGACCGCCGTGTCGAACGGCAGCACGCCGACAGCCAGGGAGCCCGGCTCCAGCGCGGCCGGGACGGCCTCACTCAGAGCCGTCACATCGGAGTCGGTGAAGGTCCGCTTCGCCCCGCGGCCCAGGATGGTGCGCCGCGAGGTGCCGAAGTAGAAATCGCCGGGCCGGTAGTCCGCGAGCGTGTCCACACCCCCATTGTGGGCGCACTTCGGTGGGCACGTGGCGCGGAGTGCCTCGCGTCACGTGCCCACCGGCACGGCCTTACTTCAGCGCGTCGATGAGCGCTTCGCGCTGGCGCTCGCCGAGCCCGGCCGCGCGGCGGTCCGGGTCGATGCCGGCCTGCTCCAGCAGCGCCGCGACCTTGACGGCGCCGAGCCCGGGGACGGCCTTCAGCAGCTGCGTGACCTTCGTCTTGCCGATGGTCTTGTCCTCCTTGGCCTTCAGCAGCACCTTGTCGATGCTCTGCTGGCCGGACTTGATGGAGGCGAGCAGCTCGGAACGCGCCTTGCGAGCCTCAGCCGCCTTGGCCAGAGCTTCCGCACGCTGCTCCGGGGTCAACGTAGGCAGAGCCAACGTACTTGTCCTTCCTGTATCGGATGTCCGCTCTCGCGGCGACGACCGGGCACCCAGCTTTGTGCTTGCACGAGCAAGCGCTGGCCAGGCCGTCTGGTCCACGGCCTCAGTAAACGCCACCTGGGCCGATGCCGCGAAATCGACACGCGCGGTCTCGCCCGGTCGGGGAGGGGTCACGCGGTTGTGGCGGGCAGCACGATCTACCACATACAGTTCGAGCAACCGCTGTTCACCGTCGAACCGAGCCGCCCGGGAGTAGCCCCATGCTCAGCACGATGCAGGACGGACACCTCTCCATCGGCACCCTGCTGCGCCACGCCAGCACAGTGCACGCCGCGAGCGAAATCGTGACCTGGACCGAATCCGGCGCCCGCCGGCAGACCTTCGCCGACCTGGGCAAACGGTCCGCCCGGCTGGCCAACGCGCTGCGCGGCCTCGGTATCACGGGGGACCAGCGCGTCGGCACCTTCATGTGGAACAACGCGGAGCACATGGCCGCCTACTGCGCGATCCCGGCCATGGGCGCGGTGCTGCACACCCTCAACATCCGGTTGTTCCCGGAGCAGCTGGCGTTCGTCGCCAACCACGCCGAGGACCAGGTCGTGCTCGTCGACGGCACCCTGGTCCCGCTGCTGGCCAAGCAGCTCCCCCAGTTGAAGACCGTCCGTCACGTCATCGTCGCGAACGGTGACGCGTCGACGCTCCAGGCGCCGGACGGCGTCGAGGTGCACTCCTACGACGAACTGCTCGCCGCCCAGCCGGACACCTTCGACTGGCCCGAGGTGGACGAGCGGTCGACGGCCGCGATGTGTTACACGTCGGGCACGACCGGTGACCCGAAGGGTGTCGCGTACTCGCACCGGTCGATCTGGCTGCACTCGATGCAGGTCTGCATGACCGACAGCATGCGGCTGGCCGAGGACGACAAGGCGCTCGCGATCGTGCCGATGTTCCACGCGATGGCGTGGGGCCTGCCGTACGCGGCGCTGATGATCGGCGCGTCGCTCGTGCTGCCGGACCGGTTCCTCCAGCCCGCCCCGATCGCCCAGCTGCTCGCCGCCGAGAAGCCGACCTTCGCCGGTGCCGTGCCGACGATCTGGCAGGGCCTGCTGCAGCACCTCGACGCGAACCCGCAGGACATCTCGCACCTGCGCGAGGTCGTCGTCGGTGGGTCGGCCGCCCCGCCGTCGCTCATGCACGCCTTCCAGGAGCGCTACGACGTCCCCATCCTGCACGCGTGGGGCATGACGGAGACGTCCCCGCTGGGCAGCGTGGCCCGGCCGCCGAAGTCGGCGACGGGCGAGCAGGCCTGGGCCTACCGCTACACCCAGGGCCGCTTCCCGGCCGGCGTCACGGCCCGGCTCATCGGCGACGACGGCCAGGAACTGCCGTGGGACAACGAGTCCGTCGGCGAGCTGGAGGTGCGGGGGCCGTGGGTCGCGGCGTCCTACTACGGCGGCGAGTCGGTGGACCCGGGCAAGTTCCACGACGGCTGGCTGCGCACCGGCGACGTCGGCAAGATCAGCCCGGACGGCTACCTCACGCTCACCGACCGCTCGAAGGACGTCATCAAGTCCGGCGGTGAGTGGATCTCCTCGGTGGACCTGGAGAACGCCGTGATGGGCCACCCGGCGGTGGCCGAGGCCGCGGTGATCGGCGTGCCCGACGAGAAGTGGGACGAGCGCCCGCTGGTCGCGGTCGTCGTGCGCCAGGGCCAGGAGGTGACGGCGGAGGAGCTGCGGGACTTCCTCGCGGACAAGGTCGCGAAGTGGCAGCTGCCCGAGCACTGGACCTTCATCGAGGAGGTCCCGAAGACGAGCGTCGGCAAGTTCGACAAGAAGCGCCTGCGGGCGCTGAACTCCGAGGGCAAGCTGGACGTGAAGCACTTCTGATGGACCACGATCCGACGACTTTCGCGTTTTCGTGATTCCCACATCGCCTCCTGGTCGGGGCAGGCCTCCAGGCTGCCCGACCGGGAGGACCTCCTCGTAAGGCCGCTACCCAAAGGGACCGGTCTCAATACCTTTTCGTTTGCCTGCCCTGTCCGGTGGGCCCGCGGCAGGTGAGACTGGCCGCATGACCGACGAGTACGTGATGGGCCGCAACACAGCGGAGACCGAACGGCTGCGGGTGCAGGGGGCTATCTTCGCCGAGCACAGTGCGCACCTGTTCCGGCTCGCCGGCATCGCGCCGGGAATGCGAGTGCTCGACGTCGGCTGCGGCGCGGGGGACGTGAGCCGGTTGCTCTCCGGGATCGTGGGCCCGGCCGGATCGGTGCTCGGCGTCGATGTCGACGCGGCCGTGCTCGACGTGGCCGCGACCCGCGCGGACGAAGCCGGACTGAGCAACGTGTCGTTCATGCAGGCGGACTTGCGGGAGTTGCGGCTGGACGAGCGCGTCGACGCGCTGGCGGGCCGGCTGATCCTGATGCACCTGCCGGAGCCTGCCGAGACCGTGCGCGCGCTCAGCCACCATGTCCGTCCCGGAGGCATGGTGACCTTCCAGGAGTGCGTCCTTTCCCGGTGCCGGTCGGTGCCACCGACCCCGTTGCTCACCAAGACCGCGCAGTGGGTTTTCGAGGCGGTCCGCAGCGGGGGCGCCGACCCGGACACGGGCGATCGGGTCTCCTCCATCCTCACGGCAGCCGGCCTGCCGGTGCGCGGCATCGCCGCCGCCGGCGCGGGCGGCCTGGCCGATTCGGCGATGCCCGGGTACTTCGCGGCCACGGCGCGCAGCGTCCTGCCGCTGGCGGTCGCACACGGTCTGGTCAGCGAGGCCGAAGCCGCCATCGACGACCTGGAAGGCCGCCTGGCCGAAGAGTTCAGGGCGGCTGAGGCGACGGCCTGGACGGCCGACCTCGTGGCCGCCTGGGCCGAGGTGGCGTAGTCCCCTCGCACCCGCCCGGCATCCGCGAGCCCGGGACGTCTGCGACACGTGCGGCGTCGTGCCGGACATCAGCCTCGACAGTGCGAGCTGTCGTACCCTGACGGGAATGGACGACGAGGGTACGGCGCTGTTCCACAAGACCATGCCGTTCACCGAGCGGCTGGGTGTCGAGGTGCTGGAGCACGGCCGTGAGGTCGTGCGGGCCCGCCTGGCGTGGGAGGAGTCCCTCTGCACGCTGGGCGGTGTCCTGCACGGCGGCGTGCTGATGTCGCTCGCGGACGCGACGGCCGCGGTGTGCGCGTTCCTGAACCTGCCGGACGGCGCGAAGGGCACGACGACCATCGAGTCGAAGACGAACTTCCTGCGCGCCGTGCGGGAGGGGTACGCGACCGCGACCGCCCGCCCGTTGCACACCGGCCGCACGGTGGTCGTCGTGGAAACGGAGATCCGGGACGACGCGGGCAAGCTCGTGGCGAAGGTGACGCAGACGCAGGCAGTACTTTCGTAAGGAAAAGCTTCACCGGAAAGCCGTCCGGCGGGACAATTTCCCGATGACCCGCACCCGCGCCAGTCGCTTGCTCATCGTGCTCGCGATCGCGATTATGACCACGGTGACCGCAGTTCCAGCCGGCGCGGTGCCCGGCCGCGCCGACGAGGCCGTCGACTACCGGGAATGGCACCACCCGCGGGCGCGTCCCGCGGGCACGGCCAGCTTCGACGGCCGCACGTACGAGTACGAGCGGTGGACCTCCCCCGTCCACCGGCCCGGCTTCGGCGCGACGCAGCTCATCGCGTCCTGGAACGCGCAGACCCCGCCGCACACGTGGCTGCAGGTCGAGGCGCAGGGCGAGACGAACGCCGGCGCCGAGACGGCGTGGTACGTGCTGGGCCGCTGGGCGAGCGACGACACGGAGTTCAAGCGCACCAGCGTCGACGGGCAGGACGACGCGAACGCGAAGGTGGACGTCGACACGCTGGTCACCAAACCCGGCGTGACGCTGCGGTCCTACCGCCTGCGGCTCACGCTCTACCGCGAACCCGGCGCCCAGGCGCCGACGGTGCGCTCGCTGGGCGCGATGACGTCGTACGTGCCCGACCGGTTCGAGGTGCCCGTGTCACCGCCGGGCCGCGCGCGGGGTGTCGAACTACCCGTCCCGCCGTATGCGCAGAACCTCCACAAAGGACACTTCCCGGAGTACGGTGGCGGCGGCGAGAACTGGTGCAGCCCCACCGCGACGGAGATGGTCGTCGAGTACTGGGGCCGCCGCCCCAGCGAGGAACAGCTGTCCTGGATCCCCGCCGACTACGTGGACCGCACGGTCGACTACGCGGCCCGCCAGACCTACGACTACTCCTACGAGGGCACCGGCAACTGGCCGTTCAACACCGCCTACGCCGCCGAGTTCGGGCTGCGCGGGCACATCACGCGCCTGCACTCGCTCGCCGAGCTGGAGGGCTACATCGCCCGCGGCATCCCGGTGATCACGTCCCTGTCGTTCCGCGCGGACGAGCTCGACAACGCCGGCTACGGCACGTCGGGGCACATCATGGTCGTCATCGGGTTCACGGAGAACGGCGACGTGATCACCAACGACCCGGCCGCGAACAGCAACGCCAACGTGCGCACGGTGTACAAGCGCGCGCAGTTCGAGACCGTGTGGCAGCGGACGAAGCGCTACACGGCGGACGGTTCCGTGGCGAGCGGTTCCGGTGGCATCGCCTACCTCATCACACCGTGACACGTCGCCACATGCGCATATTTTCTGGCAAGCTGCGGGAGGAGCGAACAGCGAGGAAGGTGGTCGCAGATGCCGCACGAGGTCCAGGGAGTCGTGTCCCGCGCGAAGGGTGAGCCGGTCTCGCTGGAGACGGTCGTCGTACCCGACCCCGGTCCGGGCGAGGCGGTGGTGTCCGTCAAGGCGTGCGGGGTGTGCCACACGGACCTGCACTACCGCGAGGGCGGGATCAACGACGAGTTCCCCTTCCTGCTGGGCCACGAGGCCGCGGGGTTCGTCGAGCAGGTCGGCGAGGGCGTCACGGACCTCGCGCCCGGTGACTACGTGATCCTGAACTGGCGTGCGGTGTGCGGTGTCTGCCGCGCGTGCCGCCGCGGCAAGCCGTGGTACTGCTTCAACACCCACAACGCCGCGCAGGCGATGACGCTGACCGACGGCACGAAGCTCACCCCGGCGCTGGGCATCGGGGCCTTCCTGGAGAAGACGCTCGTGCACGCCGGGCAGTGCACGAAGGTCGACCCGGCCGCCGAACCCGCGGTCGCGGGGCTGCTGGGCTGCGGCGTGATGGCCGGGATCGGCGCGGCGATCAACACCGGCGCGGTCGGGCGCGGGGACACCGTCGCGGTGATCGGGTGCGGTGGTGTCGGGGACGCGGCCATCGCCGGTGCGCACCTCGCGGGCGCGCGGAAGGTCATCGCGATCGACACCGACGACCGGAAACTGGAGTGGGCCAAGGGCTTCGGCGCGACGCACACGCTCAACTCGCGCGGGAAGTCGCAGGACGAAGTGGTCGAGGCGATCCAGGACCTCACCGAGTCGTTCGGCGCGGACGTCGTGATCGACGCCGTGGGCAGGCCGGAGACGTGGAAGCAGGCGTTCTACGGGCGCGACCTGGCGGGCACCGTCGTGCTGGTCGGGGTGCCCACGCCCGACATGCGGCTGGACGACGTGCCGCTCATCGACTTCTTCTCGCGTGGTGGCTCGCTGAAGTCCTCGTGGTACGGCGACTGCCTGCCCTCGCGTGATTTCCCGATGCTGGTGGACCTGTACCTGCAGGGCAGGCTGCCGCTGGACAAGTTCGTGACCGAGCGGATCGCGGTGGACGGTGTGGAGCACGCCTTCGAGCGGATGCACAAGGGAGAGGTCCTGCGGAGCGTCGTCGAGTTCGGCTGACCACCCTCACGGGCGACAGACACCGTGATCGTCTAATATCGCGCGCCTGAAACGTGAAGAGGGCACGGTGACACATGGACGATGACGGTCACACTGCGTTCGGACGGTACCGCCCACTGTCTTCCGAGTCCTCCGGGGGGAATGCACGTTCATCTGCACGCGCATCCAGCCTCGCGCACGCGCGTTCCCGGCAGACCACGACCCGTGTCTCGGACGACGTGCTGCTCGACGCGGCGAGGCAGTGCGTGCTCGCCGTCGGGCTGAAACGGGCGACGCTCGCGGAAATCGCGCGCACGGCGAAGGTCAGCCGGATGACGCTGTACCGGCGGTTCCCGGACGTGCGCAGCGTGCTGTCCGCCCTGATGACCCGGGAGTTCGGTGCGTTGCTGCACCGCGCGAGCGCCGAGGGCGCGGGCGCGCAGACCGCGCGGCAACGGCTCGTGCGCAGCGCGGTCGCGGCAGTGCGCCTGCTCAACGCCGACGACCTGATGCGCACGGTCATCGACGTCGACACGGAACTGCTGCTGCCGTACATGGTGGACCGGCTCGGCGGCACGCAGCGCGTCGGCGAGCAGGTCGTGCGCGAGCACCTCGAAGCCGGCCGGGCGGACGGGTCCATCCGGGACGGCGACCTGCCTGCGCAGGCACGGGTCGTGATGCTAGTGGTCCAGACCTTTGTCCTGTCATTGCGGGCGGCGACGCGGGACCTGGACCCGAAGGCGGTGCTGAACGAGATGGCGAACCACCTGGACGCCGCGCTGCGCCCCTGAAGCACGGGACGGCGATCCGGAAAAACTGCTTGCCGTCCCGTTGGGTTTTTGCAACAGTATGTTGCATGAGTCCGGTGAGACGGGGCAAAGAGCTGCCGATCTACAACCGGCTCCAGGTGCTGCGGGCGGAGCGCGGGATGAGCCGCGCCGCGCTCGCGGAGGCCGTCGAGGTGAACCCGCAGACGATCGGCGCGCTGGAACGGGGGGACCACTACCCGAGCCTCGACCTCGCGCTGCGCATCTGCGACGTGTTCGGCCTGCCGGTCGAAGCGGTGTTCAACCGGCAGCCGTTCCCGCCACTGTCCACACAGGTCTACCGCAAGGGGGAGGGATGACCGTGGTGTTCGCCAGGAGCAGGGAGGCGTTCTACGCGCACCTCGAAGAACGCGAACGCCGACGCGCACGGCGATTACCGGGCTGGCGCACGAGGAAGCACCGGCGAGCGCTGGCGGTGATGCTCGTCGTCAGCGGTTCGGCGATGGTCGCGATCGCGGCGCTCTGGCGGCGCGACCTCGTTTTCACCGGCTTGTGGTGCCTTGGTTACCTGGTGTGGCTGGTCGCGTTCGTGTTGCTGCGCATCCTGACCGGCAAGATGTCCAGCTCGTTTTCGGCCCTGCTCGACGAGCGCGAGCGGGAATGGCGCCACCGCGTCACTTACGTCGGCTACCAGGTGCTGGTCGTGTTGATGATCGCGGCGGTGTGCTACCTCATCGCGATCACCGGCCGGCCCGACGCCGCCTCGCGCGGCGGCTTCATGCTGGCGGCACTGCTGCTGCTCGGCACGTCCGTGCCCACCGTCCTGCTCGGCTGGACGCTCCCCGACGACGTCACGGAGGATTGATTCCCTTGCCCGACCTGGAACTCGACCAGGTGGCCAAACGCTACGGCGACACGGTCGCGCTCGCCGGCGTCTCGTTCGACGTGCGCGCCGGCGAGCTGTTCGGCTTCGTCGGCAGCAACGGCGCCGGGAAGACCACGGCGATGCGCATCGCGCTCGGCGTGCTCGCCGCCGACTCCGGCGAGGTCCGCTTCGGCGGCGAGCCGATCACCGCGCGGATGCGCACCAGGATCGGCTACATGCCGGAGGAACGCGGGCTGTACCCGAAGATGAAGGTGCTCGACCAGCTCGTGTACCTCGCCGAACTGCACGGGCTCAGCACGAGCGAAGCCCACCGCAGCGCGGAAAACTGGATCAGCAGGCTCGGCCTCGGCGAACGGCGTCTCGACGAGGTGCAGAAGCTCAGCCTCGGCAACCAGCAACGCGTCCAGCTGGCGGCCGCCCTGGTGCACGACCCCGCGGTGCTCGTGCTCGACGAGCCGTTCTCGGGCCTGGACCCGATCGCGGTGGACGTGATGAGCGCGGTGCTCAAGGAAAAGGCCGCGAGCGGCGTGCCGGTCGTGTTCTCCAGCCACCAGCTCGATCTCGTCGAGCGGCTCTGCGACCGCATCGGGATCATCCGAAGTGGACGGATGGTGGCGACCGGCAGCGTGGACGAGCTGACCGCGAACGCGGCTTCGCGGCTCGTCGTGCGGGCTCCCGGGGCGGAGCCGGGCTGGGCCGTGGACCTCGACGGTGTGCGGGTGCTGTCCGACGAGCCGGGGAAGACCGTGCTGGAACTGGAGCCGGGCACCGACGACCAGCCCGTGCTCAACGCCGCGCTCGCGACCGGCCCGGTGCACGAGTTCCACCACGAGCGCCCGTCGCTGACCGAGTTGTTCCGGACCACCGTTTCGGGGGGAGACCGATGACCGCGCCCAGCGCGTTGCCACCGTTGAAGGCCGTGGGACTGGTCGCCCGGCGCGAGCTGAACACCCGGCTCCGCGCCCGGTCGTTCTACGTCGGGACGCTCGTCATCCTGCTCGTCCTCGGCGGCTACCTGCTGCTGCAGGCGACGCTGATCGGCAACGCGAGCAAGTCGACCGTGGGCCTCACCGGCCAGGCGACCGGGATAGCGCAGCAGCTGACGGCGGCCGCGGCGCAGACCGGCCAGGAGGTCCAGACCAGGACGGTGCCGGATCTCGAGCAGGGCAAGGCGGAGGTCCGCAACGGGGACCTCGACGTGCTCGTCTCCGGGAACGCCGCCGCGCTGCAGGTGTTCGTCAAGTCCGATTTGGACTCACAGCTGCAGGCGGTGCTGAACGGGATCGCGCGGCAGCAGGTGCTCGACGCGAAGCTCGTGGAGGCCGACCTGGACCCGGCGCAGGTGATGCGTGAGGTCGACTCGGCGAAGGTGACGCTCAACCCGCTCGAACCGCCGGACCCCGAGCGCGGGCAGCGGCTGGCGATCGGCCTGATCACGGTGTTCCTGTTGTTCTTCGGCATCCAGACCTACGGGGCGTTCGTGGCGCAGGGCGTGATCGAGGAGAAGGCCAGCAGGGTCGTGGAGATCCTGCTGTCGACCGTGCGGCCGTGGCAGCTGATGCTCGGCAAGGTGCTCGGCCTGGGGCTCGTCGGGCTGGTGCAGATCGTGATACTCGCGGCGGTCGGGCTCGCGATGGCGGGCGGCACGGGCGTGCTGACGCTGTCCGGCGTGGCGACCGGTACCGCGGCGTGGGGCGTGGTCTGGTACGTCGTCGGGTTCTTCCTCTACGCCACGGTGTACGCGGCGGCGGGCTCGCTCGTGTCGCGCCAGGAGGACGCGGCTTCGGTGATCACGCCGGTGACGATGGTGCTCACGCTCGGGTTCGTCGTCGGGTTCAACGTGCTGCTGCAGAGCCCGGACGGCGCGCTGGGGCGGGTGCTGTCGCTGGTCCCGCTGTTCTCGCCGATCCTGATGCCGGGCCGGATGGCGGCCGGTTCCGCGCCGGGCTGGGAGGTCGGGCTGTCGCTCGTGCTCACGGTCGCGCTGGGCGCGCTGCTGACCTGGCTGGGCAGCCGCGTCTACCGCAACGCCGTGCTGCACACGGGCAGCAGGCTCAAGCTGATGACCGCGCTGCGCGGCTGACACCTCGGGCTCCGGTGCCTGTTCCGGCTGCCGGGCTCGCCACGCCCGGTCCGGCGAGCGAGGCCACTGCCGGTGCGGCCTACGCCGTCGGGCTGAACCCGCCCGCCGACACGAGCGTCGAGGTCGTGCCGCTGGTCAGCCCGGCTCGCGGCGATGGTGCTCGGCTCATCGGGCGCCGCAAGGTCCCCGCACTTGGCCTGGCGGCTGATCGACTCCGGCGGGGTGGTCGACGACCCGGCCACCCCGCTCAACCGTCCCGCACGCACTCGTCCGTCCACTTCGGTCGGCAAGCCCGGCGACGAAAAAAGGCGCCTCCCCGGTGGGGAAGGCGCCCGATTTCGGCTCTACTCAGCGCTCGGAGATGCGGACGTAGTCCCGCTCCTTCTCGCCGGTGTAGATCTGGCGCGGCCGGCCGATCTTGGTGGCCGGGTCGTTGATCATCTCGCGCCAGTGCGCGATCCAGCCGGGCAGCCGGCCGAGCGCGAACAGGACGGTGAAGAACTTCGTCGGGAAGCCGAGCGCCCGGTAGATCAGACCGGTGTAGAAGTCGACGTTCGGGTACAGCTTCCGCTCGACGAAGTAGTCGTCCGACAGCGCGGTCTCTTCGAGCGTCTTCGCGATGTCCAGCAGCTGGTCGTTGACGCCCAGCTTGTTCAGGATCTGGTCCGCCGTCGCCTTGATGATCTTCGCGCGCGGGTCGTAGTTCTTGTAGACCCGGTGCCCGAAGCCCATCAGGCGGACACCCTTCTCCTTGTTCTTCACGCGGTTGACGAAGTTCGACACGTCGCCACCGTCGGCCTTGATGCCCTCCAGCATCTCCAGCACCGCGCTGTTCGCGCCGCCGTGCAGCGGGCCGAACAGGGCGTTGATACCGGCCGAGATGCTCGCGAACAGGTTCGCCTCGGACGAGCCGACCAGGCGGACCGTCGAGGTCGAGCAGTTCTGCTCGTGGTCGGCGTGCAGGATGAACAGCAGGTCGAGCGCCTTGGCGACGTCGGGGTCGACCTCGTACGGCTCGGCCGGCAGCCCGAAGGTCATCCGGAGGAAGTTCTCCACCAGGCCGAGCGAGTTGTCCGGGTACAGGAACGGCTGGCCGATCGACTTCTTGTACGCGTAGGCGGCCAGCGTCGGCACCTTGGCGAGCAGGCGCACGGTGGACAGCTCGACGTTCGGTTCGTCGAACGGGTTGAGCGAGTCCTGGTAGAAGGTGGACAGCGCGGACACCGCGCTGGAGAGCACCGGCATCGGGTGCGCGTCACGCGGGAAGCCGTCGAAGAACCGCTTCAGGTCCTCGTGCAGCAGGGTGTGCCGGTTGATCTTCTGCGTGAAGTCCTCGAGCTGGGCCTGGGTGGGCAGCTCGCCGTAGATCAGCAGGTACGAGACCTCGATGAAGGTCGAGTTCTCGGCCAGCTGCTCGATCGGGTAGCCGCGGTAGCGCAGGATGCCCGCGTCACCGTCGATGTAGGTGATGGCCGAGGAGGTGGACCCGGTGTTGACGAAGCCGGGGTCGTAGGTGATGTACCCCGTCTGCGCCAGCAGCTTCCCCAGTTCGATACCGGGAGCGCCCTCGACGGCGTTGACTACCTTGAGTTCGTGCTCGCCGGTCGGCAGGCGCAGCGATACCGTGCTGCCGCCGGACGCCGCAGTCGCGTCGGACATGCAAGTCCCTCTCACGGTCACACGGGTCGGCGGCGCCTGCAGGTCGCACAGGCGGCCATTTGTTCGTGCGTGACCGCTTGGGGGTCTCGCCGCACACCGCCCCGCTGGGGTATGAATTCACCTCTTACGCTAGTCGAATCACGGGGTTTCGCGCAGCCATTGTGTTACCCAGAGCAAACCGTTGGGATCAGATTCACACCATTTCCGCGGCCGTCGGGGGTTCCGCCCCGCTCCGGGACACGGTGATCGCCGCGGCGCGGGCCGCGTAGCCCAGCGCGGCCTCCCAGTCGGCGGCGTCGAGCTGCGTGACCGCGCCCACACCCCGCTCGTGCAGCCACGCCAGCAGCGCGCCCTGCACGGTGTCGCCGGCACCGATCGTGTCGACCAGCCGGGCGGGCGCGGAGGGCACGAAAACCTCGTGCGCGGCGGTGTGCACCGCGATTCCGTCGGCACCCTGCGTGAGCACGACCGCGTCCACGCCGGCGTCGAGCCAGCCCTTCGCGGCGGTGATCGGGTCGGCACCCCCGGCGAGCCACGCGGCGTCCTCCACGGAGAGCTTCAGCAGCCGCACGTCGGGCAGCCACGAGAGGAACCGCTCGCGGTACGCGTCGGCGTCGGGGATGAGCGCCGCGCGGATGTTCGGGTCGAGCGCGGTGAGCACGCCCCGCGCCGACTCGCGGCGCAGGAGCGTTTCGTACGTCGTCGCGCCGGGCTCCAGCACCATGCCGAGGGTGCCCACGCACAGGATGCGGACCTCGGCGGACAGCGGTCCGGGGTCGGCCACGAGCCGGTCGGCGGTGCCCTCGGTGTAGAAGGTGTAGCTGGCGGAGCCGTGCTCGTCGAGCGCGACGACCGCCAGCGTGGTGGGCTCCGGCCCGTCCTGCACCATCGATATATCGACATACGAGTCGGTGAGGCGCTGCCGGAGCGCCTGGCCGAACCGGTCGGCCGAGATGCGGGACAGGAAGGCTGTCGGCGCCCCCAGCCGCGCGGCGGCGAGCGCCACGTTGTACGGGCCGCCGCCGAGCCTCGGCTCCAGCGCGGTCAGCCCACCGTCCACTTCGGAATTCCCCGGCACCAGGTCGACCAGCGCCTCGCCACCCACCACGATCACACGGGCATGCTAACCCGGGAACCGGCAGGCCGAGCCGGATCTGTCCCTTCCTGTCATCCCCGGGACGCCAGGCCCCCGAGCAGCAGCTCGGACAGCGCCGTGAAGGCCTCGGCGTCGGAGACGCCCGTGCGCGAGCCGACGACGCCCGTCTGGATGGCCTCGACGAGCACGGCCGCCATCTCCGCGATGAGCGTGGCGTGCACGTCGCGGAACACCCCGTCCTCGACGCCGCGGGCGATGAAGCTGCGGATCCGCGCGGCGGCGGCGCGGCTGTTCATCTCGTAGGCCGCCCGCGCGGGCGCGAAGTCGTTGATGTCCCGCATGAAGGCGGGCGACGCGCGGTGCAGGTACTCGGAGATGCCGGCGAGGTAGCTGCCGATGATCTCGCGCGCGTCGGTCAGGTCCGCGATCCGGGTCTCCAGCACGTCCGCCGCGCCCTTGAAGAAGTGGGCCACGACGCGGACGGCGAGCTGCTCCTTGCTGGGCGCGAGCGCGTAGAGGGTGGACTTCGAGCAGTGCATCTTCGCCGCGAGGTCGTCGAGCGTGAACTGGACGAACCCCTCGGCCAGGAACAACTCCTCCAGCTCGGCGAGCAGGGCACGCTGCCGGGCCGTCAGCTGACGGCTCCCCGGAGGACGCAGCGGAACGCGGTCTGCCATTCGGACACCGTATGTGCTGTACTGTACTTGGTTATAGAGTACTGCTTTGCGTACACGTCGTGGAGGCCGTCATGCCCGTCGAGCGGCTGTTGCCGGATCAGGAGTCGCGGGACCTGCTCGCGCTGGCCACCGAGCTGGCGCGTGAGGAGCTGAAGCCGCGGGCCGCGGAGTACGAGGAGGCGGCGCGGTTCCCGCGGGAGCAGTTCCGCACGCTCGGCAAGGCGGGCCTGCTGGGGCTGCCGTACTCCGAGCGCTGGTGCGGCGGCGAGGTGCCGTACGAGGTGTACCTGCAGGTGCTCGAAGAGATCGCGGCCGCGTGGATGTCGGTCGGCGTGGGGCTGTCGGTGCACACGATGTCGTGCTTCGCGCTCGCGCACCACGGCACGGATGAGCAGCGGGACCGGTGGCTGCCGTCGATGCTGGAGGGCGAGCTGCTGGGGGCGTACGCGCTGTCGGAGTCGCACGCCGGTTCCGACGCCGGGGCGCTGTCGACGCGGGCGCGGCTGGACGGCGACGTTTACGTCGTCAACGGCACCAAGGCGTGGATCACGCACGGCGGCGAGGCGGACTTCTACACGACGATGGTCCGCACCGGGGACGACGCGATCTCGTGCCTGCTGGTGGACTCCTCGACGCCGGGACTCACCGCGGCGCCTCCCGAGCGGAAAATGGGCCTCACCGGGTCCACCACCGCACAGATGATCTTCTCCGACGCCCGGGTTGACGCGGACCGGTTGATCGGCCAGGAAGGCGCGGGTCTGCGGATCGCTCTGTCCTCTTTGGACTCAGGACGCCTCGGTATCGCCGCGTGCGCGGTGGGTCTGGCACAGGCGGCCCTCGACGAGGCGGTGGCGTACGCGAAGGGCCGCAGCCAGTTCGGCAAGCTGATCATCGAGTTCCAGGGGCTGGAGTTCCTGCTGGCCGACATGGCGGCAGCGGTCGACTCGGCCCGCGCCACGTATCTGGACGCCGCCCGCCGCCGCGACCGGGGCATGTCGTTCCGCCGCCAGGCCTCGATCGCGAAGCTCGTGGCGACCGACACCGCGATGAAGGTGACCACGGACGCCGTGCAGGTGCTGGGCGGTGCGGGGTACACGCGTGACTTCCCGGTCGAGCGGTACATGCGCGAGGCCAAGGTCCCCCAGATCTTCGAGGGGACGAACCAGATCCAGCGGATGGTCATCGCGCGGGAGTTGCGACTCTGACGCAAGCCTAAGAGTTGGGTGATCATCCCGTCGCCTGATACCGGTGGATCACTTTGAGGGGCAGCCGCAACCTTTCTGCTCGCTTGCGCTTGCCTTGCCAGGCTTGCGGCTGGTCCTCAAAGTGATATGCACAAACCGCAGGCGACGGGATGATCACTCAACTCGACCACCTCGAGAAGGTGAGATCCCTTTGGGGTCCATCATCCTGGAGCCTGCCCGCCGGCCCAATACCGCTAAGTTTAGGCGAGTTTCCGCAGCTCAGAGGCGTTTGGAGGCGTCGCCCACAGAGCGGTCACACCCCGACAGAACAGTTGCCTCAATTGAAGATTCCCCTCAACCGCAACGGCGACTGTCTCAAGTGGAGAACCGCCTAACCGGCGGGAACGACTGAACAGAGCCTCCGGTAACGCCCTGACCAGGTAAAACGTACTAACTTAGCGGTATTGCCCGCCGGCCAATACCGCTAAGTTAGGCGGGGGTTGGGGTCTGACACGCGTGGCGGGGCTCCTGTGGTGGCGGGGTTTTCTCTCTACCATGTG